>JAGGQZ010000014.1:180992-258916 GCA_018613055.1 Chryseobacterium sp. ISL-80
TTTCGTCTGGGAGCACCAAACTTGTCCGAAGTCGACCCTGGTTTGGACAGCTTTTCGCTTAGGAGCACTAAACTTGTCCGAAGTCGCCACTGGTTCCTCCCCTTTCCAGCCCTATACAAAGGATTTATACCAGCTGTTCTAGAAAGTACATATAAGGGTCAAGCTTAAACATAGAAGGAGGATTTTTCAGATGTACGAACTGAAGACGAAAGAAAACGATAATAGTGTCATCAGCTTTATCGAGAGTGTCGACAACTTAAAAAAACGTGAGGATGCCTACAGGTTATTGGATATTTTTACCGAAACGACAGGGTACCCAGCAAAAATGTGGGGACCGAGCATCATTGGATTTGGCTCGTATCATTATAAATATGACTCCGGTCACGAAGGGGATGCCCCGCTTGTCGGCTTTTCTCCGCGAAAAGCTAAGATCAGCTTGTATTTTGCCACTGGCGACACCGAAAGAGAGGCATTGTTGAAGGAGTTCGGCAAACACACCTCAGGAAAAGCATGTGTGTACATAAACAAAGTAGATGATATTGATATTGAAGTATTGAAGGCTCTGATCAAGCAGTCTGTTTCCTTTTTACAAGAAAAATATCCACATACATAAACCATCATCCCCCTCCTGCAACACAACTGTAAATAACTGGTCTTTTTAAAGTCATATAAAACGGGAATTAAAAGGGTAAGCGGAGTTATTTGCAAATGGAGGGAACGAAGATGAAAAAATCGACCAAAAATTTTGTACTGGCTTCCTTGCTCTCAGCAGGCGGCGCTGTACTTCTGACAGCTGCTTACCGCAAGAGCCAGCGGGACGTGATTCGTTTTCTTGAGGATACTGACATGAGGAACAGCGAGAAAATTGACCAGATGGAAAGTGTCGATGCGGGCATCGATCCTGCGGAAAGAGGGCTTACCCAGCTTGACTCCGCGATGCGTGCGGAGTGGCAGGCCAATGGTTTCCCACAGACCCATATGGAAATGGAAGAGTTAGAGAAGGAAACGGATGTTGAAAACAACACGAACTATGCACCGATGTAATAAATATGGAAAGAACCTCACCATTGTCCGGTGAGGTTCTTTTTATGCATCCAGCACAACCTTGTTTTCTTTTTTACCATGTAAAAAGTAATAAAGGACAAATCCAACAAGAATCACTGGCACCATGGCAAGATACAAGCCGTTATACCCATATTTCGGAACCATGAATCCGAGCATGAATGGCCCGACTCCTATGCCCATGTCCATCGCGATGAAAAACGTTGAAGTTGCCAGTCCCATGCGGTGCGGCGGAGTCATCTTGATGGCAACCGTCTGGGCGATGGATTGGAAGTTTCCATACCCCAAACCGATCAGCGCTGCCGCGGCAAGAAATAGTAGACTGGAACTGACCTGGCTCAGGGCATACATTCCGACCGCAAACACAATCAACGCGGGATATGCCACGCTGTTTGCGCCTCTGACATCCATCAGTTTGCCAGTGAACGGCCGGGAAAATAATACCGCGAGTGCGTAAACGAAGAAGTACAAACTCCCCACCTCCGCAAGGCCAGTCTCCTTCGCATATGACGCGATAAAAGAGAGCGTTCCGGAATACGCAAGCGCGATGATGAACATGACAATCGATACCGGAAGGGCATTTGGCTCAAAATAATTAGCAAGG
Organism: Chryseobacterium sp. ISL-80; assembly: GCA_018613055.1. Classification (GTDB taxonomy): domain Bacteria; phylum Bacillota; class Bacilli; order Bacillales; family Cytobacillaceae; genus Mesobacillus. Next base: position 182,659 of record JAGGQZ010000014.1, read on the forward strand.
CTGAATCTTCTGCTTTTCGTTTCGTCCGCCTGGTAGTCCACGACCGGTTCTTTGATCGTTAGGGCAATCGGCAAACACGCCGCACCGACAACCAGGGAGAAGATGAACATGCTCAGATAGCCAAACTCATTGATCATCGCCAGGCCGATCAGCGGACCAATCGCCGTAGATAAAATCACACTCAAGCTAAAATAGCTGATCCCTTCCCCTTTCCTGCTGGCAGGAACTACCTGCGCCACAATCGTACCGGTTGCTGTTGAGGCAAACCCGATCCCAATTCCGTGCAAGAAACGGATGGCAAGCAGAAAATAGATATTAGAAGGAATGAGATAAAGAGCAGATATAAGAACAAAAAACAGAATTCCTCCAAGCAACATCTTTTTGCTGCCAATTCGTGCAATTTCTTTGCCGCCATACAATCTGGCAAAAAGAACCCCGATGATGAAAATACTAGAGGCCAGTCCCGCCATGCTGCTGGACGCACCATAAGTATCGGTCGCGTACGAGGCCATCGTCACAATCAGCAAATACATCGACAGCATGATCACGAAGTTCACGACCGAGATCGAGATGAAATCCTTCGTCCATAATTTTTCTTTAGGCATCAAGCTTCCTCCTCGCTGTAATTTTTGAATGCAATAAACCATTTTGCTTGATATAATTATTTCGGAAAACGAATTAAATTATAACGCTTTAACATGGATGTGTCCAGAGCCATATGTACTTGCCTGCATGCACCATGCACTTTTAAAAGACTATTTTATTAGAGGTGAAGTTTTCAAGATGAAAATCATCACAGACAGCTCCGCTGATTTGCCTTCCGAGCTGATGGAGCGATATGACATAACCATTGTACCTTTAACCATTTCCATTAACGGCCAGGATTATTTGGAGAAAGAAGACCTGACACCACAGGAATTTTTTAATAAAATGTTTGCTGCTGACGAGCTGCCAAAGACGTCACAGCCCTCTCCCGCTGCCTTCGCGGATGCTTTCTCAAAATTCGCGCCAGATGATGAACTGCTGTGCCTGACGATTTCCTCTGGATTAAGCCGCACCTATCAATCCGCCTGCATGGGCAGGGATTTATCGACCGCCCATATAACTGTGTTTGATACACTTGCCGGATCAATGGGACATGGATTGCAAATACTCCGGGCCGCTGAACTGGCTGAACAGGGTAATACCATGGGAGAAATCGTAGAAAACCTGACTGCCTACCGGGAAAATATGAATATTCTTATTCTCCTGGATACGCTTGAGAATATCGTCAAAGGCGGGCGTTTGAGCAAATTCCAGGGTTCCCTTGCTAAGATCCTCAACATAAAAGTCATTTTAGAAAGAGTCGACGGCGGCAAAGTGGAAATCCTCGAAAAAGTCCGCGGCAGGAAAAAGTTCGAAAGAAGAGTCCTTGAAATCATTCAGGAACGCGGGAATGATTTTACCGATGTAACCTTTGGCATCACCCATACCGGAAATGCATTCGACGCCGAAGCACTAAAGCAGGAAATCATCACCCTGTTATCACCCAAGGAAGTCCTGATCAGTTATATGGGAGCGACAATGGGTACATATGCCGGGAAGAATGGGATGATAATATCTTTTTAGACGGGATAAAATAAGAATACTTCAGACATTTCCCCTACACGCCACAGTTTTGTTCCAATCATAAGTGGGTAGCTTTATTTATTATGAAAGGAGAGTACATATGTGGAATGCAGCACTTTGGGGGGCAGTGTCAGGATCTGCAGTATTGCTAGGTTCCCTGGCAGCAATGATTTTTTCCATTCCTAAAAAGGTCATTGGTTGGGTTATGGCCTTTGGCACAGGTGTCCTGATTGGCGCCGCTTCCTATGAACTGTTAGGAGATGCGGTTCAGGAAGGCGGAATTCTCGCAAGCAGCATCGGGTTTGTCGCAGGGGCTTCCATCTTCACTCTGCTAGATATACTGGTATCCAGAAAAGGTGCATCCGACCGGAAACGTTCCGGCAAGCAGGCAGATGAAAATGCCGGAATTGCGATCTTCATAGGTACCATAATGGATGCCATACCAGAGTCGATCATGATCGGTGCAAGCCTTCTTGAACAAAATACTGTCAGTTTCCTTCTCGTCATCGCCATTTTCGTCAGCAACATTCCTGAAGGACTATCCAGCACAGCAGGACTGAGGAAAAGCGGGTATTCACGCCTGAAAATTTCAGTAATGTGGATTTCCGTCCTGGTAATTGCCACTCTTTCTTCCTGGTCTGGCTACTTTTTTCTCCAGGATGCCTCGGAGGCTCTCATGGCCGGCATTTCAGGATTCGCCGGCGGTGGCATCATTGCCATGATCGCATCCACAATGATGCCAGAAGCCTACGAAGAAAGCGGCCCCGTCACCGGCCTGATCACCGCACTGGGTTTGCTGGCTTCATTGGTCCTGCATCATCTGTCATAAATTGTGCCGGGCGACAAGCCCGGTCTTTTTATTTGTAATTGTTCTTCTCCGGGTATGCTCTTTTATGGTCCCATATTCTCCTTTTATGTGACCGTACTCCCTCGATTCTCCCTTTCACGGGCACATATTCTCCTTTTATGTGACCGTACTCCCTCGGTTCTCTCTTTCACGGGCACATAGCATGCATTACCATCACCATTTCCTCATATTTCTTCCAAGTCAAAAACCCATGAAACTTCCCGCTTGTTCAAAACGTAAATTCAACTAGGAAAAGGTGTTTCCAGAAAGGATGAAACAAGTGAACTATGCGAAAGAATGTCCGAAATGCGGTGGAATGGAGATTGGAAGAGGTAAACAAGATGGATATGCTGTTATACGTCCCGAGAACAAGGTAATGAGCTTAGGTTCTGAAGTGTTGCATATTATTTGTACAGACTGCGGTTTCATCATTGAGAGCTATGTCAAGAAGCCGGAAAAATTCAAATAAAGGCTGCCAGCATCATACTGGCAGCCTTCACTCTTTTATTCAGACATAATGTTTTCCATTTCATTAAATTCTTCTTTTACCGCTTTGCCTGGTCCTGTTGTTATTTTACTTACAACGATCACGGCAATCAGGCTCAGGAAGAATCCTGGGATCATTTCATACATGAACTCGGATAGTCCATCGATGCTGATCCAGATGATGACGGTTAGCGCACCGACAAGGATTCCGGAAAGCGCGCCCCATCGATTCATGTTCTTCCAGTATAGGCTCAGGAGCATAACTGGTCCAAATGCAGCGCCGAATCCAGCCCATGCGTTACCGACCAATGAAAGTATTGTATCGTTTGGAGTGTATGAAAGCGCGATTCCGACTAATGCTACAAGCAGCACGGCTGCACGTCCAATAAATACTAATTCCTTGTCCGATGCTTCGCGGCGGAAGAACGCTTTGTAAAAGTCCTCCGTCAGCGCACTTGATGTAACAAGTAGCTGAGAAGAAATCGTACTCATAATCGCAGCTAAAATCGCAGCGAGCAAGAATCCCGTGATATATGGGTTGAACAGGATATTTGCGAACATGATAAATACTGTTTCAGGGTTATCAAGTGTCACATTGTTTACCTGAACATAAGCAATACCTACAAGACCAACTGCCAAAGCACCAATAATCGATACGATCATCCAGCCCATTGCAATTCTGCGTGCAGGCTTAAGCTCTTCTACAGAATTGATTGCCATAAAGCGCACAATGATATGAGGCTGGCCGAAGTAACCAAGACCCCATGCTAATAGTGAAATGATCCCAAGGAAAGTCGTCCCCTTGAAAAGGTCCATCATCGTAGGATCAATTGCACTTACTGTCTCCATAACATTTGTTGGTCCCCCAAGTTCTGTGAAAGCAACCACAGGCACCAGGACAAGCGCAAGGAACATGATGACACCTTGAACGAAGTCAGTCAAACTAACAGCAAGGAAGCCGCCGAATAGCGTATAAATGATGACAACACCAGCTGTCACGAACAAGCCCGTACGATAATCAAGCCCGAATGCCGACTCGAACAAAGTACCGCCCGAAACAAAACCCGCTGAGGTGTACAGCGTGAAGAAAATGATAATAACAACTGCGGAGACAGAACGCAGAATTTTAGTTTGATCCGAAAAGCGGTTTTCAAGGAAATCGGGGATTGTAATTGAATCATTTGCCAACTCCGTATAAGTTCGAAGTCTTGGAGCTAAAATGAGGTAGTTCAAATAGGCACCAATCGATAGACCAATTGCGATCCATGCACTGGAAATACCCGAGGTGTACATTGCCCCCGGCAAACCCATCATCATCCAGCCGCTCATATCAGAAGCACCTGCTGAAAGAGCTGTTACCGACGGTCCAAGACCTCGTCCGCCAAGCATATAGTCTGACAGATCAGACGTTTTGCGGTATGCATACAATCCAATCAGGATCATAGCGATAAAATAAATTGCTAAAGAAATAAATACTTCAAAAGACACCAAATCTCTCCTTTTCGTTTTCCCTAAACGAAATAATTAACATAGTGGTATTGTACTCAGGCATACAAAAAATTCAGCCGAACCACATAGAAAAATTCTTATGTTAATTATGCCGTCCAAGTTTTTCCTGCCCTCATGGGGCTTACGGTTATTTAACCTAACAAACATCCAAAATTGTTTCAAGGATGTTACACGTTACTGCGAACAAGCAAAAACCGCGCCCTGACTAGTCTGTTAGTAATGGTAACGCTTTCAAAATTTATCGAAGTAAATATATTGTGAAAATTCAGAAATAGTTATATAGTGACTGAGCAAGCAGTTTTTAGCAAATTAAAACTCCCTGAAAGCAGGGAGTTTTGTTCATATTCCTAATTGAACGGTTAACTGTAATCATTGCATTTTCCATCAAGACAGACCAACAAAAGGCTCTCAATGTGATGAATGACTAACAAGGTAAAACACCATCAACAAGCTGCTCACTCCAATCGCAACCAAACTAGCATAAAACACTTTTCTCCATATACCCCCGATGAAGTATACGTTCAGCAAAACATAATACATCAAGGCACTGCCGGCGATAAACAGCAAATATTCCTTGAGATAACCGGCTGGCATTGGGTTAGTGACACTTGTCAGTGCCAGCCCTCCAAATATGAATAGACCGATTATATTCAATACCTTTTTCAAATCTGCGTCCAGGTCCTTCTCACCCGTTGCATTTAGCTGAGTTTTCATCTTCTCCACCCCATTATTCAGACATACTTAGTTCTACGAGTTCAACCCTTAAATGTTCCCGTAAATATAGAAAAACCAAGACATGCACCCTGACCAATTCATTTCTCCCACATATCCTATAGGGAATGCCAATTAAAAAGGAGGAGGTTTGATGAAACTATATTTAGATCCCGGCCATGGCGGCTCGGATCCTGGCGCGCAGGGAAATGGTCTCCGCGAAAAGGATTTGACCCTGGATATTGCGCTTAAACTCCGTTCGATACTGGAAAATAACTATAAAAACATTGAAATCAAGATGAGCAGGACAGGCGATGTCACGAAAAGCCTGGCTCAGCGTACTGATGAAGCTAATTCCTGGGGTGCTGATTTTTACCTGTCGATCCACATCAATTCTGACAATGGTTCTGCCAGTGGATACGAGGATTATATCTATATCAACCTTTCAAATAATTCAGCAACCGCGAGATATCGGGACATCATCCACACTGAGGTGGTGAAGCTGAACAAACTCAATAACCGCGGCAAGAAGAAAGCTGATTTCCATGTACTACGGGAATCAACGATGGATGCGATGCTCTCAGAAAACGGCTTTATCGATAATGACCATGATGCCGCCCTTATGAAGCAGGAATCCTGGCGGCGCAGTGTTGCCCAGGGACACGCGAACGGCATTGCGAAAGCATTCAATCTTACACCGAAGGAAAGCGCCGATCGCGGAGAACCAGCGGACGGCAGCGGACAATCCCTACACAAAGTGATCGCCGGATCTTTTAAGGATAGAGCAAATGCTGAGCAGCAAGCCGCAGACCTGAAAGCAAAAGGGTTTGAAAGCTTCATTACGACAGCGGAGATCTCCGGCGAGACCTGGTACCGTGTACAAGCTGGTGCTTTTTCGAATCGTGAATCCGCTGAGGCTCGCGTCCGGGAAATAGAGGGCAAGGGAATCAATGCATTTATCACCACAGAGTAAGACAGACAAACAGCCGAATCCTGCCAAAGGATCCGGCTGTTTTTACTCCCGAAAAAATGCATCCTGTTCTCTGACTTAAATCTCCATACTCCATCTCTCTTCTTGCGTCTTTTTCAGCTGCTTTTCCGTCTCCTCTGGATAGACTGTCCGGAATTTATGATGGTCGGCAGGAATGATCTCCACCATTTTTGCGATCATGTCTTCAGGGTCAAACTGATTCTTCAATCCTTCTTCCTGCTTTTCCATATCCTCTTTCCTGGTAAAATTCTTCTCCTCATCGTACCATTTCCACTTTTCCTCAGCTGCTCGCTTATTGAAGCCTGTTTCAAACGCTCCAGGGTTAATCGTCGCCACTTTTACATTGAACTCCGCAAGCTCTGCCTTCAATGTTTGCGCGATTCCTTCGATTGCATGCTTGGTAGCCGTGTACGGGCCGACATATGGCGTGGCCGAAATCCCAGCCATCGAGCTCATGAAAATAATCTTTCCGCTGCCTTTCTCCACCAGTTTTTGCGCTGCAATTTGCACCGTTTCAAGCGTAGCAAACACGTTCACTTCAAAAAGCGCCCGGATTCGGTCCATCGGCACCTCAGCCAGCGGCCCGCCCTCATTAATCGCTGCATTCGCGACAAACACATCAAAATCATATTCAAGGATCTGTTCACGATCCCGCTCATTGGTTATATCAAGCTTGAACACTTCCATATCAAGCCCAAGATCCTCCGCTTCCCTCATCAAATCTGTTTTCTGCGAAGTCAGCTCAGTCGTCGCAATCACACGGTGCCCCTTTTTCGCAAGCCCAATCGACGCCCCTCTTCCTAGCCCGCTCCCGGCACCCGTGATAAAAATCGTTTTCGCCATGTCCGATTCCTCCAATCCTATCACTCTAATAGTTTCATCTTCCCACGAGAGTGTCCGATGAAACATAGAAGTCATCCATATAAAAAAGCCCAGAGCATTAACTCTGAGCCTGTTGCTGCTTGCAATCAATATAGTGACTTGAGTTTGGATACAGATCACTTTTAGAAAATCCAATAGAACAATAAAATAGATTACCTTGTTCCGTGTCAGTATGAAGCACGAGAATCTTAAAATGTTTTTCCGCTTCATCCATGATTCTTTTTACCAGAAGGCTTCCGATCCCGTGTCTCCTATACTCCTTCCTGACATAAAACCTTCTCAGCCTGCCAATTTCCTGTTCATTCGAAAACGGGTCTTGATTTAAGCCGCCAATCGCAACCAGAGTTCCTTCCTCACTGAAAACGCCAAACAAGCCTTCACCCGCAAGGCTGAACGTATTGCTGCCATTTTTATAGTCATTGATCAATCTTTTAACGAAACGAAAGCCCTCCTGCTTGCTTTCAGTGATCAGGTCATCCAGCTCCATATCCAGCAGGTTTTTTATTTGTTTTACCACATATTCGCCGATCATGTTCGCCTCTAGTTCCCTCTCCATGACCTCTTCTATTAATTCTTCCATACTACCGATACACTTATAAACTTCAGGCAAATGATAGAACGTACTGGTTGTTTCGAAATGATCCACTTCGCCATTTGGTGTGTATAGATAGATTATCTTCCCAAGTCCAATTGCAATCCCCATTTCGATATGGCTGCCTTTTCCTGCTGGCAAAAGAACGATCACGACATCGGACTCCATGACGGCGGCCTTTTCTTTTTGCCCTATTTCTTTCAAGTCTTTAAAAGTGGATGCTCTTTCATTCCTCGTCCAATCATATGTCTGGATAAATCCTCTATCGACCAGCTGCTTGCTGACATACCGAACTGCCTCGATGTTCTTGAAGCTCGAGGCAACATAAAACTTTGCCACTTTCCTTCCCCCTTAAAAAAAACGCCTTCCTATAGGCATCCTTCCTGAAAGACTCACTCCCAAACTTCCTCCAGCGTATCCCTAAAAAGCTGATCAAGCTTTGGAGTGAAATCTGGCAAATCGATCTGAAGTGTTTTTGTATATTCTTTTAGCCGCGTGATTTCCTCGTTCAGGAATTCATTGATGACATCAATTTTCGGTTCATAGTCCAATTCATCCCCGCTGACCTTCCTTTTCAGCAAGGTATCAATCTCGCTCTTCAATTCCCCTTCAGGCAACAGGTCCTCGAGCAGTTTTGGAAATTCCAATGGCGGGAACTCGTTGTACTTTTCAATCCACCTGGCAGCCAGGACTGGCCTGAGGACGTAAAAATACTTTTTGATTTTCACTTGATCTCCCTGCAAATACTCCCTGAAATTATTGCTCGCCATATTTAAATAATGGTGAAGGCAGGAATTCGGGGCGAAAATCTCTTTGCTTAGCTCCTTCATCTTGTCGACAGTCGAAAAAGCCTCATAGTATACGATTCCTGAACGCAGCCATTCCATTAACGGCGGATTCGATTTTCTGAATAACTTCAGAGCCTTGGTCAGTTCCCATCCGGTGATATCCAGCAAATCATTGATTGGCAGTTCGATCACATCTCTTTTATTGCCGATGCCCATCTGGTCAATCGTCAAATAGTCTTCTTTTTTATGAACATAGATGAAACGGACATCATAATCGCTATCCTTTGACGGAAATTCCCACGCCCTGCTGCCGGATTCAACCGCATACAGAATTTTCACATTAAAATCTTCTTCTATTTTTGCAAGGGATTTTAAAATGGTCTCTTTCAAAACGATTCTCTCCATTCACTTTACTGATTTCACAGCCCATCTTACGGCCAAAGACAGATACAGAAGTGCGGCATACATAACCACGCTGATCATATAAAATACTGGACTATCATATTCTCTGTTAATTCCGTGCAGCCTGTCATACTCCTCAGCTGATAGAAAATATGATCTGATGCTCATTACAGTAAGCACTAACAGCAGGAATGCAAGAATAGCCTTTTTATGTAAAATCACTCTCTTTAAACCCAGCCTGAAGGCTTTAGGAAAAGTCATCTTACTCTCCAACCTAAACCGTTCGTTAAAAGGCGTCAAAAAATAGACTATCAGCCCGCCCCAGACCATCGCAAAGACCGCTATTGCTGTGAATTCCATTCAGATCCCTCACTCGTCCCCTAATTCAATAAAATGAAATTCCCACGAAACTCTCTCTCATTGACCGAAATCCTCGTCGTCAAATCTTTCGTGCGCAGCACATACTCTTTGACACCGATGAATTCGGAATCGGCAATCAAATAGAATTGCGTTCCTTTTTTCAATCCCCTGAAATTCTTTTTCAGCATATATCTCTTCATTCTCGTTGCTCCTGTAGTTTCTCTTCGTTTATTTCAACAAAAACAAGCGTGAATCCTGCTGATTGACGCTTCTTCAGGTAATATTCACTTTCTCAAAAAGAAAAATGCTGCCAGGATTGGCAGCATTCATCCTATTCGGTCATCGCGAAGCTTTCGGCGGCTGGCACACTTCACATTTGCGCTGATGATTATCCTTGAACTTCTTGAATGTTTTTTCGAAGTTGTTGCCGCATTCGCATTTAAAAAGTAGTTTTTGCGAAAAACCATGGTATTCAGTCGTCAAAAGCTTACTCTCCGAATTTTTCTCCACAAACTCCTTAATCTTATCGATCGTCCATCGCTTGTTCATCTTTCTACCTCCATATTTGAATCGCCAGGCGGAGGCTTATCAAGCATCCGTGCAATTTTGGGTAAAATTCATATAAACCTAAGTTCCTCATTATAACATGTGCAGACAGACAATTATATAAACGGATTATCCCTTATGATTCTTTTCAAGCAGTTCAATGATTCGATCCAGTTTTTGTTCTATTCTCTCCTGCTTGTCAGGCCCCTTGCCTACAAGTGACCGGACTGCATAGAAAACCGCAGCGAACAATCCGATTAAAAAAATAAAAAATATAAGCTGGAATAACAGATCCCCCATATTCATCGTAACCCACCCTTTTTTGTTCAATTGTACTATACTTTGTTGCTTCTCAGTTTTGTTTTGGATTCCGTTCACGAGAAGAGCCTAATTCATTTACATTCCTCCCCTGCTGGATTTACTATTAAACTAGATTCTGGACAGGGGTGGTAATTTTGGAAAAGTTTAGAGTAGGAATCATTGGAACAGGTTTTGGCGCCAAAGTCCATGCGCCAATGATGGATCATCATGAAGGCTTCGAGGTTGCGGCTTTATCTAGTGTATCGAGGGGCAATATTGAGGAAGCACGGAAAGCCAGCGGAATTGAAAATATTTATACCGATTGGCGCCAGATGCTTAAACAGGAGACACTCGATGTAGTGGTTGTCGCTTCTGCAGTCCATTTGCATAAGGAAATGGTTGAAGCTGCTTTCAAAAAAGGCGTCCATGTCGTGTGTGAAAAGCCAATGGCTCTGGATGTTGCCGAAACAGAAGAAATGATTACGGAGCGAGACAAGGCGGGGAAACTCGGGCTGATCAACCATGAATTCCGCTTCCTGCCGGCTCGTACAAAGGTAAAAGAAATCCTGGAGAGCGGAAAACTCGGGAATGTTTTACATGTTCGTTACCTGTGCTCTTTTGCAAGCTATACGGGCCTGATTTCAAAACCCCGCGGATGGCTGGGACAGCAAGAAAAAGGCGGCGGCATGCTTGGAGCGATCGGCTCCCATATGACAGATTCCCTTCAATGGTGGCTGGACAGCACCTTTAAAGAAGTGTTTGCGCAGCTTCCAACCCATGTTCCCACACAGACGGATGATAACGGGAATACAGAACACCGGACTGCCGACGATGCTTTCCAAATCATCGGTTCTCTGGAAAACGGCGCGACAGTAACGCTGGAACTCATTTCTGCGGCGCGCAAAACCGAGAACACATGGCGTCTTGAACTATTCGGTACGGAAGGTACACTTGTGATGCTGGATGACAATAAGGTCTTGCTCTCCGCCGGAGATTCTCCACTAGAAGAAGTTGAGCTAGTGCAGGATATAGAAGCTCCTTCAGGTATGCCAGAGGTGGCAGCGCGTTACTATAACGGCTTCCAAAGAGCGTTGGATGCGCTTCATGAAACGCTGGTTTCCGGAGAGAAGCACCCCTATCTCGCAGATTTCGAGCATGGACATTCTACCCAAAAAGTATTGGACGCAGTCAGGGCCTCTGCTCGCGAAGGCAGGAAAGCAGAAGTGAAATAAACAATTCCAAATTGGCATTACGACCATAGGATTGGGAGGAAAAGGCTGCTACCAAAATATTAATCAAACGTTTGATTAAAAATGCCTAACTCCCTATGCCACATATTTTTACAAATTCAAGCATGAGTCCATTTCGAACGGACTCATGCATTTTTTATCCCCCAAAAAACTAATCCAGGATTAGGCTTGTCATTCTACAGGTCACGAAGCATGGTATTCAATGCACTTAATTCCTCTTCAATCGCGGCAAGACGCTTTTCCAGCGGATGGAGATTGCCTTTTACAGATTCCAATTTTTCGAGATTATGCTGGAGCTGCAGATACTCATCCTTCAGTTCGACGATTTTATATTCAATTTCTTTTTTATCCATTTCCATTCCCCCTGCTTTGGCGTTTTCTTCTATAGAATAGCATTCCGCAAGCATTTGGGCACACAAAAAGGCGTACAGCTTTGTACGCCTTTCCATCTGATTATTTATTCACTTTTGATAAAAGCGTGATGCTGTAGATGGCTGCGAGACCAACAAGGATGTAGACTACCTTCGCGATTGGACTGTCCATGCCGCCGAAGATTCCACCGACTAGATCCCATTCAAATAATCCAACTAATAGCCAATTCAAACCGCCGACAATAAGCAATACTAATGATAACAGATTTAAAGTTTTCAAGTTAACACCCCTAATGTATAATTTTTGTATAACCTTTCGAAATTAATTATACAAAACCTATACAAATAAAGCAAACATTTTATACAATATTTTCAGAAAGTTGATTTAACAGCATTTAGGCTGTGTAATTTTTGTATAACTTATCTATAATGAGGAGTGGAGGTGAAAAGTTTGTATAGCATTAAACAGGTTTCTGAACGATTGGATATTCCTGCCGTCACGATCAGGGCGTGGGAAAACCGCTACAATGTCGTCACGCCCAAAAGGACCGAGGGCGGCCACCGATTATATAGCGAGAAAGATGTGGAAACACTCAAATGGATCAAGAAACAGGTGCATGAAAAAGACATGAAAATCAGTGACGCAGTCCGGCTTTTGCAGGAAGCTGCCCCCGCACCTGCCACACCTCCATCTGAAAATAGTAAATTCAGCGAGTTGAAGGATCAGCTCTACCATGCCCTTGTCAATCTAGATTCCCAGAAAGCGAATCAACATACGGACCTCGCTTTTTCTTTATATGACTATGAAGAGGTATTCCAGCATATCCTGGTTCACGTTTTGTATAAGGTCGGGGATGAATGGGAGAAAGGCGTCATCAGTGTTGCTCAGGAGCATTTCGCTTCGCAGTTCATCCTTAACCGCTGCAGCCAATTTTTGCGGGTCCTCCCTGTTAACCCGGCACTCCCAAAAGTGCTGGCCTTTTGTCCAGAGGGGGAACATCACCAAATCGGACTGATGGTCTTCAGCTTATTTTTGAAAAAGAAAGGCCATGACGTCATTTACTTGGGCCCGAATACCCCTCTTGAGGGATTATCCGATTTGATCAAAATGAAAGACATCAGCGTCGTTGCCATTTCGATGACCAACCCGGACCCGATTGGCAAGGTAGAGGATTGGATTCGTTCTAGTCTTAAAATGGATTCATCCCTGAAGTTCATCGTTGGCGGAAGCTGCGTCAAAGACTGTCCAAAGCTAGAATCCAAATCGGTCACGTACTCGCTCGGTTCCGACTGGGATGAATGGTATGCCTCGTATTTGAGATGATCTAACGGGTTATCTTTTGAGGTGCAAACATTGCTAATCACATCTGACCCTAATATCAATGAAATTCTAAATGGAATTCTCTGAGTAAATAACATTAATTAACGCAAAGAAGGGATAGCTTAATGACTATCCCTTAAATTCTCTATTGACTCCCGTTAAATAAATTTGTTGTCTGTTTTTTCATTTGTAATACCTCTTTTTTATTTTTCATCCAGGAAACTTTTTAATGGCTTTTGAAGTACGTCCACAACAGCTATGATAATGCTTGTTGCTAAAATACTAATCAGACTTACCGATATAGGACCTGCTGAATCATCTCCTGAGATACTAGAAATCACCTTTAAGCTTATTATCATTAACATAATGAAGAAAATGGCTGTAAAAGCACATTTTTTTATAACCTTTAAAGATTTAAGAGATGACTCCGAGAAAGCATTGTTCCTTTCGATAAAGGTTAATAGTTTATATACTTGAAACAACGCAAAAGAAAATGCAATACAGATTCCATACACACATACTAAAAGTGGGAATATCGAGTAATCCCCACCTGGATGTGCTTTTATATCTCTAATGGTTAACATAGGCATCCAATAAATACACAAAGTAAGCACTGCAAATCCAACCAGAAAAATAATTACCTTTAAGAAAATGGCTGAACCTCTTTTACCATTCATTTAATGCACCTCATTCATTTAAATGTTAACGTGATTTTAGCACTATATTTATTGATTTACAATAAATTAATATTGTTTTTAATTATATTATTATTGTTATTTATTTATCCTTTTTAGTTAAGAAAAGGATTAATGCAATAATTATAATGGATGGAATAAACTAAACCTTTTGGCTCCAAATCCTTGCGAGTCACCAAACTTCAGTTCTTATTTTCACACCTGTTTTAGCACTTAAATTCGTATGCCTCCAATTGAAATTTCAATCTTACGTGTTGGCATGCGGAATTAAATACATACGGATTATGGATTAATATTGGCTATAATACTGGTATAACAACAAAAAAAGACATACGAAATTATTGACGATTTCGTGTGTCTTTTTTAGTGTTTTTTAATTGTTGGTACTCCAAAAGTGAACCACTTAGAATATATATCGCACTGCATGATAGTGAACTAGGGCTGTTAGTTTCTCGATCCTGATGACGGACACTTTTCCACCATTTCCTCGGGTTTCTGTCCGTCGTAACCATAAAGCACATCAACTCAACTCAAGTTCCGCAAAACGTCCGATATGGCCCAGCAGATGGTGGTGCGGGCTGGCAGAATTCCTCTTGCTCCGGTGAATGCTCATATGGGTTTGCCAGGATTTCAAGCAATTTCAGCATGACGCTCATGTCACCTTTTACCGCGGCATCCAGTGCTTCCTCTACCCTGTGATTACGCGGGATGACTGCTGGATTGTTATTGCGCATCAGTTCATGGACATCTTCTTTTGATTGCTCCTGGCGTCCGAGCCTTTCCTGCCATTTTTTATGCCACTGGGTAAATTCGTCTGCTTTAAACAACTCGGATCCTTCAAGCTTCTCGAAAGTCAGAGCCTTGAATGTATTCGTATAGTCAGCTCCATTCTTATTCATGAGGTTAAGGAGACCGGAAATTAGTTCTTTATCTTCTTTTTCCTCATGAAAAAGCCCTAGCTTCAACCTCATACCTGCCAGGAACTCCGTTTCAAAAGCTCCTGGATATTCAGAGAGAGCTGCCTCCGCCAGGCTTACGGCTTCATCTTCATCCTCATGAAGCAATGGCAATAAAGCCTCTGCAAACCGAGAAAGATTCCAGCCGCCAATATACGGCTGATTTCCATAGGCATAGCGTCCTTCCCGATCAATCGAACTGAAGACAGTTGCCGGGTCATAGGTGTCCATAAAGGCACATGGACCGTAGTCGATCGTCTCGCCGCTGATTGTCATATTATCCGTGTTCATGACTCCGTGGATAAAACCGACATGCTGCCATCTCGCAATCAGGGCTGCCTGTTTGTGTATCACTTTTTTCAAGAATGAGAGGTATATGTCCTCCTCTCCTTGAAGTTCAGGATAGTGGCGCTTGATTGTATAATCAGCCAGCTCCCGGAGGTCTTCTTTCTTTCCCCAGTTGGCAGCGAATTGGAACGTCCCCACCCTGAGATGGCTTGCGGCCACACGGGTTAAAACCGCTCCGGTCTGCATCGTTTCCCGGATGATTTCCTCTCCCGTCGCAGCCACGGCCAGGCTTCTAGTTGTCGGGATTCCTAAACCTGCCATCGCTTCACTGATGATGAACTCGCGCAGCATTGGCCCTAGTCCTGCCCGGCCATCTCCGCCTCGGGAATATGGCGTCCGGCCTGAGCCCTTCAGCTGGATGTCAAACCTGTTGCCATCAGGGGTGATCTGCTCACCAAGCAGCACAGCCCGGCCATCCCCCAGCATCGTGAAATGCCCAAACTGGTGTCCCGCATATGCCTGGGCAAGGGGAGTACCTCCTTCTGGGACCTCATTCCCGCCAAATACCGCGGCTCCTTCTTCGCTTTGAAGCACCTCGCTGTTCAATCCCAGTTCTTCCGCCAGTGACTCATTGAAAATCACCACTTCCGGCGCTTTCACTGGAGTCGGTGTTTGCAGTGTATAAAATAGATTCGGCAGCCGCGAATAGCTGTTATCCATTTTCCAGCCAGCATTGTTGTCCGTCATTGGATTACCTCCTTTTTTTATACTGTTTTAGCTTTAATATACCCTCGCCCGAAAAAGGAAAGCGGTGTTTTGGCGTAAAGGAATATATAACCAGTACGTTCCATATATTTATTTTACCATCCTCAAGGGAGTGATGATCATATGGCAGCTTCATCAAACTGCAGGGAAAGCCAGCTTCGCTTTTCCGCTACCGCAGCGGTTATTGGTGGTTTTCTTATGGGTGCTAACTGGATTTGGCAAGGCTATCTTGACTTGACCGCTGGCGCTGACGCAATCCTTCATGATACCAATCACATCGCCTATTATTTGAATAACCTCATGTTACTGTTATCCTCCTGGTTTCTATTGCATGGCCTGTTCGCCTTCAGATACCAGAACCCTTCTGCGGGAGGCTGGGTATGGAAGATTGGCTTCTTTCTAACTGCGCTAGGACTTGGCTTGTTTGGGATCGGCACAGCCGGATTTCTGTTCCATGGTTTGATTGGCTTCGGATCTTTAATCGACATCATCAACATCAGTACCGGAATTGGAAGTCTTGCCATCCATCTCGGAGCACTGCCACTAGGGTTCACCATCCTTCACCACACCAGCACACCTCGATACAGCTCCCTACTCTTCATCCTTCAAACACCCATTGTGATTGTTTACCTTTTCGGAATCATGGCTATCAACCCACTGCTCGCTGGCATCCTGATTGGCGGGATGTATGGGGGCGCCTGGGTGATTATTGGATTTTATTTACGGAGATATGCTTAAAAGGTTGAATGGACTTCATTGAAAAAAGCCTAACTCCCGGAGGAATTAGGCTTTTGCTATTGCTTATTGATTCCCGTTCTTTACCCATCCGGCTACGGTCACAGTGCGTTTTGCCTGGTATTTTACCGCTGCTTCTACATCCTCGACCATATTGCCGTCCTGGTCGACGGTGACGCTTGTGCCGTATGGGTTACCGCCAGCTCCGAAAGTGACTGGATCGGTATAGCCAGGTGCTGCCACGATGGCGCCCCAGTGGTACATCGTTGTGTAAAGTGACAGAATGGTAGCCTCTTGTCCGCCATGCGGGTTCTGCGCAGAGGACATCGCGCTTACGACTTTGTTCACGAGCTTGCCCTGTGCCCACAGACCGCCTGTCGTATCAAGGAATTGTTTCATTTGCGATGGCATGTTCCCGAATCGTGTCGGGACACTGAAGATGATGGCATCGGCCCACTCAAGATCATCCGGCGTCACTTCAGGGATATCCTTTGTTGCCTCAACAGTCGCTTTCCATGCTTCATTGCCTTCGATTGCTGACTCAGGAGCTAATTCTTTCACCTTAAAAACTTTTACTTCAGCTCCTGCTTCTTTCGCGCCTTCCGCAGCCCATTTGGATAGCTGCACATTCGTTCCGCCCATGCTGTAAAAAATCACTGCTAATTTCACCATTTTATCTGCCTCCTTTTGTAGTATGTTTCCACAAAGGTCCAGTCTGCAAACTCGGCTTACAGGTATTCTTTTTCGATATTGCGCGTGCTGCGGACCGTATCAATCGGCCGCACGAAGTCCTCGATCTGCTCCCGCTTTGGTTCAAGGAACGGCGGAAGGGACAATTTTTCACCAAGCGTTTCATATGGTTCATCACCCATGAATCCCGGTCCATCAGTTGCCCATTCGAATAAAATTCCAGGTGCCACTCGTGCATAGAGGGATTCAAAGAAGAATCGGTCGACATATCCTGATGTGCCAAAACCGGCTGCATTCATATGATCGATCCACTCATAAAGAACCGATGTGTCAGCAACACGGAATGCTGCATGGTGCACAGTCCCGAATCCCTGGCGCCCAGCCGGCAGCACTTTATTGTCCTCAACGATGACCTGCGCGCCGTTCCCGCCTTCGCCCATTTCAAATAGGTGCAGGGAACCCTCTTTTCCGATTTCACGCATATGCATCACTTTTTCCAGTACTTCTTTAAAATAATCGAAACGTGAAATGCGGACATGAATCTGCCCCAGACCGGTAATCGCGTACTCCAGCGGTACAGGCCCATTTTGCCATGGCGTACCCGATGCCACCCCTTCATTTTGCTCATCAGATACCAGCATATATTGCTGATCGTCAAAGTCGACGAATGAAATTGTCTTCTTGCCGAATAACTCCCTGATGCCAGTATGTTTGACTTCGTACTTATCAAAGCGTTTGACCCAGTAGTCCAGCGCGGCATCTGTCGGCACCCGGAACCCGGTTTTGTAAATCTCGTCTGTTCCATGTGACCCTTTAGGAATCCCAGGGAAATCAAAGAATGTCATATCCGTGCCCGCAGACCCTTTATCATCCGCAAAAAATAAATGATATGTCCGGATATCATCCTGGTTGACCGTTTTCTTCACAAGTCTCATTCCGAGTACATAGGTGAAAAACTCGTAGTTCTTTTCAGCGCTGCTCGTGATCGCTGTTACATGATGTATTCCTCTTAATTCGTTCATGGTCTCTCTCCTTTATCTTGAAATCGAGATATAATCCCAAAAAAATATCTATCCTTACTATAACCTGTTTTCATCTCGAAAAAACAAATTATCTTGAATTCGAGATAATTTTATCACGTAGCAGCACAAAGTGCAAGAAAGAAGATTCCAAATCAAAAAAGCCCTTGGGACATCCCAAAGACTCAATTCTTTAAAACTCCGCTGTATTCAGGCTTCCTCTCCAGTTCTTTTTTCGCATAAGAACAAACAGGATCAATCTTCAAGCCCTCATTCTTCGCTTTTTCAGCAACATGGCGGACCAGATCTTCCGCTATGCCTTTGCCTCGATAGTCCGGATCTACTCCAGTGTGGTTGACCACGAGAAAATCATCGCCATCCCTCGTAAACGTGACTTCCCCAACCTCAAGCCCATCTGCATCCTTCGCGACAAAACGGCCGTCCTCTTCAGAAAATTCGAATGCCATCCTTACACCTCCGCAGTTTCATTCAAGATACCTAATTATACCCTCATAACCAGCAATCATGCATATATCAAGCTTCAAGTCGGCAATCTAAGATAAAAACAGAACGGATGATACCAGTGGAAAAAGTAAGGATAAGTGAGTTTGACAAGATCGTTGAGTTGGGGAAACAAGGTCAAAAGGCCTTGAACCAATATTGGCTGGACTACTCCCTTTACTCTTCCGTTGAATATTGGCTAATGGTCTTATTCCTAGTCGGCCCTCTCATTTTATTGTTTTTTAAAATCGATCGAACCAAAATTTTCAGGATCGCTTTTTACGGTTACAGTGTCCATGTAGTCTTTGGGTATGAAGATCTTTTTGGAAGGAATATGGGCTTCTGGAATTATCCCTTTCCTGTTCTCCCGGTGTTACCAGGAATCTCGCTCGACTCAAGTCTGATCCCTGTAGCTTTTATGCTCGTGTATCAATGGACTATCAACCATAAAAGGAACTATTATCTTTATGCAATCCTTACTGCAGTCATCCTTTCATTTATATTTAAGCCAATGCTAGTTGGGATGGGTCTTTTTAAAATGTATGGAAACACCCATTATGTCCACTTATTTTTGAGTTATTTATCTGTACTCATTTTGGCAAAATTAATGACAAATTTTTTTGTGTGGATGAGGTCACTGCCGAAAGCAGGACACGGCCGGAGTACCTCTTAATCAGAACTGAAAGAAGACCCGATTCCACATAGGGTTCGGGCCGTCATCGGAAAACAGTTCCAGGCACATCAAACTGATTCCATAAAAACAAAATAAACACCGCGGAGGCGATCCAGGCAAACAGAGGATTGTGAAAATGAAGCTTTAAAATAAGGAACATAACTGAATTGAACAGCGCAGACCACCACAGGTTCCAGCCATTGAAATATTTAATCAGATGAAAATGAATGTCTATCAGCTCATTCATAAAATAAACAATCACCCATGCCAGATAATAAAGGATTTTTTTTATGAGCCCATGCCTCGGAAAATGAGCCAAATAGGCCAGGCATGTTGCCGGATACTTGATTGCCATGATCGAAAAAGAAATATGCGTATTCGTGATTCCAGCATGATCGTCCCCTGGTGAGGGAATATACTTCCACATTGGATAAAGATCGGATAATAAGTACATGTAGAGAAAATCGCCCAGGATAAAGAAGAGAACGGTTGGATAGTACTTTCTCCAGTTCTTCCAGTCTCCCCATTTCACTAATATGCCTGCCCAAATGAGCCCATAAATTGTATTTACCATAAATTCGCCTCTTTTTTACAAATAAAGGAAAGCGATTTTAGTATAACCAACAGGCCCGTTTGACAATCATCGAATAATTAACGGGAAAGAAGACAAGATACAAAATAGTTGTGATCTGGTTGAACAAAAATCACTTTGGAGGTGACCGCTTTGAAGAGGAAAGCAGAACAGAACACACTTAGGGCCCTGTTGGCCATTGGCATCCTTGCTTTTTACAGGCTGATGCGAAAACCGCCTGTAAAAGACTGGCTGCTGATCTTCTTTTTAAAAAGCTATATGGCTTCCATCCTTGATAACCTGCTCGTAAAAAAAGGCTACCTTAAGTATCCTGTATCCCTATTCAGGACCTTTGATATCAGTGTGATCTTCAGCTATCTTATTTTTCCGGTTGTCTGTATATACTTTAATCAAGTCACCAGGCAAGCTGGTTTACTATCGATTTTACTAAAGGCCATTCTGTTCAGTGCACCGTCCGCCATGGTCGAGCATTGGCTCGAACGAAACACGAAGCTGATCAAATACAAGAGAAACTGGACGTCCTTCCATAGCTTCGCCTCCATCGCCTCAACCTTCCTCGCGGTCAGACTGATCATGGGAGGAATCCGGAAAATTGCCAGTAAGCAAGGATTGAAGATTTGATGAAAAATTAATAAAATCCCGGGATTCTCTTAACATTCATCCTTTAAACTCGAATCAAAGCGAGGAAGGAGATGAACGAATGAGAGAAGTCCTGACTGCGAATGAAAAACAGAAATTGGCCGAACTTAAATTGAGGCTGCTTAATGCAAAGAATGATGAGGAAAGAGGTTCCTTACTCTCATCCATCGAACGACTGCTCAATAACGCAAAAAAGCGCCATAAACTCATGGCGACATTGGATCGTCAATAACAGTGGACTTCACTGTTATTTTTTTTGCATTGTTTCTGTTAAATTCGGTCGTTCCAGGTTATAAAACAATCGGACTTAACTGAGCAAAACCATTAAAAAGAAGAACAGGGATGCCCCCATTCTTCTTTCAGTACTTATTTCAGTTCTTCCAGTTCAGACAATGTTCCCTGGATGTCTTCATCAGTCAATGGTGCGAAGCCAGTTTCCGATGCAACTTCCTGTGCGTTTTTCATCGTGTAGATTGCGTAGTCAAGTACTTGTGCATTTTCTTTTGCCTTGTTTACATTCAGGTAGGTGAACACCGGGCGTGTGAATGGTCCGTAGTCTCCATCTTCCTTAATCGTTGATAGAGACGGTTCAACAGGACCGTTGCCGAAATCGACGTTCACTGCCGCCAATTTATCTTTGTTGTTCGCATAATAACCATAGCCGAAGAAGCCGATGCCGTTCTTATCCTTGGAAACAAGGTCAACCAGGGTAGAGTAATCCTGCTGCAGGTTGATGCCTTCAACCAGGTCTTTTTCTTCTAAAATATTTTCAAACATGAATTCGTATGTTCCATGGTTTTCGTTCGGTCCATATGTGTTGATCTCTTCATCCGGAAAGTCAGGGCGTACATCAGACCATTTCTTCTTGCCGCCTTCAGCAAGGAAAATATCGATGACTTCTTCTTTCGTCAGTTCCTTCGCCCATTCATTGTCCTTATTGATGACAATCGTCAAGCCATCCAAAGCGACCTTCATTTCTTTTACATCAATGCCAAGCTCTTCAGCTTTTGCCTTTTCTTCGTCTTTGATCTGGCGAGATGCATCATTGTAGTCCGTACCGTTTTCAACGAGGAATTTCTTGAAACCAGCCGAAGTCCCGGAGCGGCTTACTTCCACAGAAACATCTTCCTGCTTGCCCATATAGTTCTCAGCCATTTTCGCCATGAACGGATAGACCGTACCAGAACCATCAATCACGACGCTGCCTTCAAGTTGAGTTTCATTTCCATTAGAACCATCCTTTGCTTCAGCGCTGCTTTCCCCATCAGAACAAGCTGTTCCGAAAGCCATTACACCAGCAAGCATTGTAAACATCGCTAACTTTTTAAAACTCTTCATTCCTTAATTCCCCCTAATATGATGTCCGTTGCTACAAGTACAAGATTACTAGAGAGTTATGAATGAGGTTTTAAGGAGTTGTAAATGTATTGAAAAGGATTGTTAAGTATTGTGAAGCTCTTTGATCATCCATACCTGTTCTTCCCATTGCTTGAATCCACTGGCACCTAATAGTTCCAATAACTCGGTATCCTCCTCAGGCGTGTTGACCGTCGTCCTTTGGAACGCCAGATCGAGCGGCGCGAAAGAATGCTTCAGAAGCGTTTTCATCATATCAACCCGGTCTTCGCGGCCTGATGCGACTTCCAGCTGCAGCAGCCCAATGTTTGCAACTTCTTCTTCTTTATAAAACTTTTTAAAAAGAGAGTAACCGACAACCTCATTCTGCTCATCACGCAGGATGACCGCATTTCCACCGTTGACATTGTCCTTATGATTTTGCCAGGAGGTTTTATGACGGTAAAAATGGACCTTTCCTAATTCGGCTGGTGACGCTAGCTCGATATGATAATTGGCGGCGGTGTCAAAAGTACCTTCGGGAAATGGCTCATTGAACTGAAGGAATTTCAGCTTTTTCACCAGCTTAAACCCGAGAGATTGATATAGTTGAATGGCACCTTCATTTCTGGAGATCGCTTCAAGAGTTGCATACTTCACCTGATTTTCCTTGTAGATATCCAGTGCAGCGTTCATCAGCTGCTTTCCGATTCCCTTTCCCCGCAGCTCCTTCGCGATCCCGGTCCCGCCATTCCAGGCAATCACTTCACCATTGATCTTTTTGATGCCGCTCAACACAATCCCGGCAGGCCTGCCTTCATAGTAAGCGATCAACGAGTGCTCCGGCGAAAGGCCATCAAGCCCAAAGCGGTTTGCAAATGTCTCTGTCGTTTTCGACTGATCGTAAAAATAACCCTCAAACCCTCGATTATAGGCTTCTACTCCATCTTTTAACGGACATTCACTCAGTCTTTTGATTTGAACTTTCATGAAAATCTCTCCTTTTATTTTTTAAAATAAACCGACTGTTTAGTTTATTTTATGCTTTATTTTCATAAAATTCCAAAAATATTTTTCGACAGCATCCAAACTTTTCATTACGAAGGGATTTCTATATGCTTTTACTAAAGGATGTGATTTGATGAATTATGTACTGGAAACCACCAATACTGAGCAAACCATCACATTAGAAGAAGCCATTCAAGGCCGGCCTACAATGGTCGTCTTCGTCCGCCACCTTGGCTGACCGATCTGCCGGGCATATCTCACGCAGTTGCGTGAGCGAATAAACGAAGTAGAATCAACAGGCTACCAGGTCATTGCCGTAGCCCCGTCCAAAGGAACTTTTATCAAACAGTTCGTTGACCAGTTCGGGCCATTTCCTTTCCCGATCCTCGGCGATCCTTCAAGAAAAGCGTACCGTGGCATGGGCCACAAGACGATGCCCAAATGGAAGCTGCTTGCGAAGGCCGGCGTAGGATTCGTAACTGGCCAGGTCAAAGACTTTATCCCTAAAAATGAAAAGCAGAAAGAATTTGTCATGAAATCGATGAAAACACAGGACGTCTACATTCAGGGGGGAACATGGCTTTACTCAGCCGAAGGGAAACTCTTGTGGAAGCATATCGATGAATCACCAGAAGACCACGCAAAAATCGATGAAGTATTAAAGCAAATGAAAAAACGCTGATCAGCCTGCTGCGATCAGCGTTTCTTCTCGTCTTTTTTATCAGTAGCTTGTTCAAATAGTTGAGAAAGATATCCCTTAAGCTCAAAACCTTCTTCATTCATAAACTCAGTAATTTGTTTCATTGTAATCTACCTCCGTTTTAATTTGTTGTTAGGAATAGTATTCCCACTCTAGCAAACTTTTAATCAGCCAAAGATTGGCAGTCTATTATTTTAGACGGATGATAGTTTGGAAAAGTTGCATAATTTTCAAAAAAAGAGGGCTGAATCATATGCCCTCGCACTTATTCAACTTCCACATGCTGTAATTAAGCTGCATCGCGTAGGACACCCAGGCAATATAAGGCAGCATCAACCGGCCAGCGATTTTATCCTTTTGATAGTATTGGTAGGTTGTCAAAGTAATCATACCGAGCAGCAATCCGATCTCCGAAAAAGCCGTCCCGCGCAGATTCCACTTGAAAAATAAGAAAGACCAGAGAAAGTTCAATCCGAGCTGGATATCATAAAGAGCCTCAGCCGTGGCAGTAGGATTCTTTTTCATCGAAACCCGGTAATTCGCAAGTCCCATCGTCGCGTACAATCCCGTCCACATAACCGGAAACACCCAAGACGGTGGCGCATAATCCGGCTGCTTCAGCTTCCTGTACTTCTCCTTCGCATTCCGCGTCGCCAGCATCCCCGTGACCATCCCGCCAACAACCGGAATCACTAACTCCTTCACCAATTTACCCTTGTCGACCCTTCCATTCACAGATAATACACTCATGTTTCTCACCTGCCTTTTTCTTACTTTTACCTAATGCGTGAGAAAAAAACATTTGAGTGTGCAAAAATGGATTGGGTTCTGGTGACTATTTTGACAGCTTTTCTCTTTGAGAGCTTAAACCTGTCATAATCACGGCTTTATCTTGACAGCTTTTGTCCTTGGGACCCCAAACCTGTCATAATCACGGCTTTTTTTTGACAGCTTTTCTCCTTGGGACCCCAAACCTGTCTTAATTACGGCTTTATTTTGACAGCTTTTCTCCTTGAGACCCCAAACCTGTCATAATCACGGCTTTTTTTTGACAGCTTTACTCCTTGGGACCTCAAACCTGTCATAATAACCACTTTATTTTGACAGCTTTTCTGTTTGAGACCTCAAACCTGTCATAATTACGGCTTTTTCTTGACAGCTTTACTGCTTGAGACCTCAAACCTGTCATAATAACCGCTTTTTTTTGACAGCTTTTCCCCTTGGGACCCTAAAGCTGTCTTAATTACCGCTTTTTTTTGACAGCTTTTCAACTTGAGACCCTAAACCTGTCATAATAATTGCTTTATCTTGACAGCTTTACTACTTGAGACCTCAAACCTGTCATAATAACCACTTTATTTTGACAGCTTTTCTGTTTGAGACCTCAAACCTGTCATAATTACGGCTTTTTCTTGACAGCTTTACTGCTTGAGACCTCAAACCTGTCATAATTACCGCTTTTTCTTGACAGCTTTTCGCCTTGGGACCCAAAACCTGTCTTAATTACAGATTTATTTTGACAGCTTTTCCCCTCGAGACCTTAAACCTGTCTTAATTACCGCTTTATTTTGACAGCTTTGCGCTTGATACCCTTAAACCTGTCATAATTACGGCTTTATTTTGACAGCTTTTCTCCTTGGAACCCTAAACCTGTCATAATAACAGCTTTATTTTGACAGCTTTTCGCTTGCCGCCTCCAAACCTGTCCGAACCTCACCTTACTTCTGACCGCTTTTCTCCTCAAACTCCAGAACTTGTCCGAACTCGCGATTACTTCCGCCAGCTTTTCTCCATCCACCCCCGAACCTGCCTAAAAAAACAAAAAAAGCGCCAGCCAAATTGGCTAGCACTTTCTCTCACTCTTCCTATTTCACAAACACATAAGGGTTTCCGCTGATCGATTTTCTTGCCTCTGCAGTAATAGAGACTCTTTCTCCCTGCGGCTGGGCAGCACTAGTAACCTGTTTTGTTTCTCCATTTCCATCATAGTAAACCGGCTTTACATGCATCATAAATTCCCCCTAAAATGGTTTTGTTGACATGAGTACGATGAGCAGGACGGCTGCGACATGTGCGATGCCGTTGAGCTTTGCTGCTTTTTTATCCAGCTGATGATACTCGGCTGGCAGTTCGCCGTCACTGCTGTTCATGACAATAGCGACTTGCTTTTCGATTGTTTTTGGCAGCATGGCTGCGACGACTGGCTGAATCAGAACGTATATAATCAAAGAACCGATGAACCACCCCTGCGACCACAAGGACGGATTGGCGATGGCCATCAGGATTCCGCTGGCTAACAAAGTAAGCGATCCGATCTTCACAAGCATCTCTATTTTTTTATTAATCTCGAAACATACTTTTGCGTTCGTTACTGACTTAGCACCAAACTTGGCTACCACCGGCATTCCAAAGCTCGCTCCTAAACCAACAACGGCCGCGATGACATGGACTAAAACCAATCCTCCATACAATGTCATGCACAATCCCCCTAGAACTTTTTACCTATATCCTTTATACCATATATATTCAATTAAAGGGTAGAAAATTCTTACTTTTCCAACTTATTTATAGTACTTTCCACACTAACCACCTATAAAAAAAGGAAGCATGAACGAATATCCATGCTTCCTCTCCATTACTCCCCGGCACTCAGCCACATTTCCATCGCCAGCTCGAGTTCGTTATTCAATTGCTGCTTCCTGCTAAACAGCTGATCCAACTCCACATAATCCTGTTGAACACCCATCACCAGATCAAGCTCTGTAATTTCTTTTTCCAGGATTTCGATTTTCTTTAAAAGCTTTGAATCCGGCTCTGATTTCCCAGGCTCCGGCTCCTTCTCCTTCTTCTCCTTTAAAACCGGCACCGGCTCGACCGCAGCTCTCTCCCTTTTATAATCATCATAATTCCCCTCATAGCTCTTCAAACCAAAGTCCTCCACCGCAATCACGCGTTCGCCGATTTTATTGATAAAATAGCGGTCGTGTGAGATGAAGAATATCGTCCCTTTGAAATCCTCAAGAGCAGCCTCAAGGGTTTCAATCGAATCAATATCCAGATGGTTCGTCGGCTCATCGAGAATCAGCAAATTGATATCCTGGAACATCAGCATTGCCAGCTTCAGCCTGATCCGCTCGCCCCCGGAGAGGAATTTCACCTTCTTAAAGACACTTTTTTTATAAAACATGAACTTCGCCAGGTACTCACGCGCTTTCCCCTCGACAATCGAGATATCCTCCCGGAAGCATTCAAGCACGGTCAGCTCTTCGTTCGCAAACACAATCTTCTGCGGAAGATAGGCGGCCAGCACATTCGCGCCCAATTCAACCACACCTGCATCAGGCTGTTCCTCACCAAGAAGCATTTTCAGGAACGTCGTCTTGCCGCTGCCATTCGGACCAACAAGGCCGACCCGCTCACCATAATGAACCATCAAATCAGCGCCATCAAAAATGACCTTATCCTCATAGCGCTTAGAAACACCAACCGCCTTGATCGTTTCATTCCCGGACCTCATTGTTTCGTTAAAATGGAGCCTCATGTTCCGTCGCTCAAAAACCGGCTTATCGATGCGCTCTAGCTTATCGAGCTTCTTCTGGATGCTTGCCGCGCGCCTGAAAAATTTGTTATTGTCCGCCCTCAGCGCCCAGTCACGCAGGCTCGTCACCTGCTTCTCCATATTATTGACCTTTTTCTGCTGCTCGCGGAACTGCTCATATTGCACCCGCATATTTTCTTCCTTTTGGCTGATAAAACTTGAATAGTTTCCCCTGTAGCTAATGGTTTCCATATCTTCAATCTCGACGATTTTGTTCACGACATTATCAAGGAAATACCGGTCATGCGAGACAATCAGCACGATGCCCTTATAATTTTTCAAAAAGGCTTCGAGCCATTCGATCGATTCCATATCCAGATGGTTGGTCGGCTCATCGAGCAGCAGGATATCCGGCTGGTGGATCAGGATTTTCCCGAGGCCAACTGTCGTCTTCTCGCCGCCGCTCAGCAAATCAAAATCCCTCTGCAAAAAGTACTCGGTAAACTTAAGGCCGGTACAAACCTTGCTTAGCTTCTCCTCCTGTTCATACCCACCCTTTGTTTCATACAAATTCACCAGGTCACTATACTTATTCAACGCTTTTTCCAAAGCATCATCCTGTAAAATCTGCATCTGCGCTTCAAGCTCACGCATCTGTTTTTCCACTTCATGAACCTCTTCAAAAGCGAGATTCAAAACATCAATCACTTTTAAACCTGCAGGGTATGAAGGCATTTGCTCCAAGTAAGCGAACGATGCACCGCGCGGCCGGTGGATCAGCCCCTCATCATATCCCGGGCTCGAGGTCTGTGGATAGCCAGGATAGTAGTGCATTGGCTCGATTCCGGCAATCACCTTAAGAATTGTGCTTTTCCCGCTGCCGTTCGCCCCCACAATCCCGATTTTATCCCCTTCAAATGCCTCCAATGTAAAACTGTTCACGACCAGTGTCGCTTCCATATATTTTTTAATTCCATGCACTTTCAGTTCTAACATATCTATTCCTTCTTTCATCCATAATGAAGCTACGCTTTTTATGGACAGCACAAAGAAGAACTTATCTACTATTCATTTTTTGACTCTTTCCGACTCAGCTTTCCCGCTGCCAAAATAAAAAAGACTGCAGAAATCCCTACAGTCTTGAATCAACATCTTCAGCAGGCCAACATAAGCCATGCGAAAATATACATATCCCGATTCAGTAAAGTAAGTTTTCTTCTAATTGCCGATTTCCATAAAGAGCATAACGAAATAAACCTATGCAAATAGGCTTTTTACACTCAATACAAAATCCTTATTAATAAAATTAATAATTAGCAATTAGATGTTGGTTCCATAAACTTACTTTCCCTCCTAAACCATTTGCTTTATTATCTCAGCTTTACATTATTTTGTAAATATAATTGGATATTTTTTCATGATTCTTCTTTTTCAGGACAGGCATAGGATGGTAAAAACTTGTCCGTAAGAAAGGATTTCATGTCATGATTCCGTTTCGAACCAAGCTTACTGCTTCATTTTATGCCTTACTATCAATCAGCTTTTGGGGAGTTTCCTTTGTTTCTGCAAAAGCTGTTCTCGGAAAGCTTGACCCCTATTCCCTGTTGGTGCTTCGCTTTGGCATCGGCGCTTTGTTTCTGCTGATGGTTTTATTGCTCAACCGTTCACGGCTCCGTATTTCGATTGGCTACATCCCCCATCTGGTTGTCCTCGGTATCCTGGGTGTGTTCATTCACCAGGTACTGCAGGCAACGTCCTTGTTGACGATCAATGCCTCTTCTGCCGGATGGCTGATTTCATTCTCGCCGATTTTCACCGTCCTTCTTTCGGTGCTTTTTTTGCATGAAAAGATGGATGTGAAAAAGGCAGTTGGTATGCTGGTCGCGATCACAGGTGTTTTTATCGTCACGACCACCCGAAGCGGCCATACCTTCGAATTCGCCCTGAATATCGGCTTTATCCTGATGATCCTCAGCACGCTGAACTGGGCCGTTTATTCCATCCTTTTAAAAAAGCTGCAAATCCCCTATCCCGCTCACGTTGTTACATTTTATATGAGCTTGATCGGCTTTGTTCTCACGCTCCCTTTTATGATCCGGAACAGAGGCTGGGAGTCGCTCCCTCTGCTGACAAAGACAGAATGGGTCCATCTTTTGTTCCTTGGGATATTCGTATCTGGAATCGGGTATTGGTATTGGGGAAAGGCGCTTGAGGTTCTGGATGCATCAAGGGTATCAATTTTCATCTACCTGGAACCGCTGGTCACCCTGATGGCGGCCATCATTCTTTTACATGAAAAATTCATCCTCATAAGTGCGGTCGGCGGACTCATAATTATGATAGGAGTGGCCATTGTCAATGGCGGTCTTGCACGTTTAGTTGCAAGTGTCATTTTAAAAAAATGAAGAAGGTGGGAGTGCACATGACATTGAATCCTCAGGCAAGGAATGTGTTGGATACTCTAAAGAATCCTTCCAGGCAAGAGATGAAGGACGCGCTGGCTAAAATCAATATGACCGTTGAAGCGTTGGAGACTTTCCTTGAATCGCCATCCGGAAAGCCTTATTACCGCAAGCTTCTGTACAAAAGCGAGGATGTCGAGCTGCTGGTGATGAACTGGTCGGATTTAGAATGTGCCCCCCATGACCACGGCGATTCCCATGGATGGATCCACGTCCTGAACGGGACTTCCGTCAACTCCGTGTACGAGGTCAAGAACAGCAAGCTTCCAAAGGAGCTGTTCAAGGAGTACCATCATCAAGGACAGCTTTTTTTCGCACCTAAAAAAGGCGTCCATAAAATGCAGGGTGATGGTACAGAAGGACTGGTTACCCTTCATCTTTACTCACCGCCCATCAGCGGGATGAAAGTATACGACCTCGAAAAATGCGCAGCCTGTGTCGTTTCGGATGATTGCGGAGCATGGTGGCCAGATGAACAACGCCAGAAACTGAAAGAAATCAAGCTAAAAAAAGAAGCATGAGGGCGCTGAAATCAAGCGTCCCCATGCTATCCTATTCCCTGTACTTTAAGGTCAATCCTTTGAGGAAATTGCGGGCAAACTTATCGCCGCATTCACGGTAATTCTTGTGCCCTTCCTTCCGCAAAATCGCTCCCAGCTCCCCTTTGGAAACCCGGACACCGGCAAGGTCGAAAAGCTCCAGCATATCCTCGCTCGTGAGCGACAAAGCAATTTTCACCTTCTTCAACAGCTGATTGTTCACAGGCTCCCCGGTCACTGGCGGAGCACCCGTCTCCCCAGGCCGCTTCCCTCTTTTGAACGTCACCAGGCCATTCAAGAACTGCTCCATCATCGCATTGTTGACCCTTATGTAATCCTCAGGCAGCTCATCGTACTCATCTTCATCCACTTTCTTCAGCATCAGCTGCACGTCTTCTTTCCTCATGTCCACGCCGCCAAGCCTGAACATCTCCGCCATATCGGTATCCTTGATATCCAGAGAATAGCGCAGACGAATCAATAGATCATTGTTAAGCATGAAAAAATCCTCCTATTGAAAGCCATACCCATAGTATGGCCGTTTCACTATTGCAGTCTAACATTAAACAGGAAAAAAGCCTATTGTATTAGAATGATTTTAGCAAAGCGATTCCTTTTTTTCACCAGGCTGCCTTAAAGCTCATCAAATCCATTCTCATCGGATGTTTTCGTGTACTGTCTTGATTTTTGCTCAAAGAAGTCCGTTTTGCCAAGGTCGACTTCCTGATAGGCGATGATCCATCTTAACGGATTCGTGCGATATCCTTCGAACGGAGCAGTAAAGCCCAGCTGTTCTGCCCGTTTGTTGGCCATGAATTTTATATAGGCCTCCACATCTGACATCAGCAGGCCATCGATTTGGTTTCCGATTATATATTCAGCCCATTCAATCTCCAGTCGTGCTGCTTCCTGAAAGGCTGCGGTACCAAATTCCCTTAATGATTCTGTGTCATACTCGGGGTTTTCACGGAGTACCTCTTTGAAAATCTTCTCGAATAACCCTACATGCAGCTGTTCATCACGGTTGATGTAGTTAATCATCGTGCTGGTGCCGACCATTTTCTGATTCCGAGCCAGATTATAAAAGAAGGCGAAGCCCGAGTAGAAGAACAGGCCTTCAAGGATGACGTCATAAACGATGGAATGCAACAGATTTTCGACATCGGGATTTTCGGCAAAGTCTTTATACCCGTCTGTTATAAACTCATTCCGCTTGCGCAGGATTGGTTCAGTCCGCCAGTAGTCGAACACTTCCTGCTGCTTCGATTTGGATACGATGCTTGACAGCACATAGCTGTAGGAATGATTGTGAATCACTTCCTGCTGCGCCAGGATGATCATCAGAGCATTCAGGCTGGAGTCGGTTAAATAATCGGCCACCTTGCCGGCGTAGTCCGTTTGAATGCTGTCGAGCAGGGCCAAAAGCCCAATGATTTTTAAAAAGGCATCCTGTTCTTTTTCAGAAAGCATCGAAAATTGCTTGATATCCTTTGACATATTGATTTCAAAAGGGGTCCAGAAATTGCCCAGCATCCTCTTATATTTTGGATATGCCCACGGAAAGCGGACATCATCCCAATTCAGGATATTGGAACTTTGCCCATTTATAATCCCAGTCGAAGCATTTGGTGCACCGGCATCGACAAGTAATCTTTTCTTCAATAGTTTCATCGTGTTCCTTCCTTTCCCCTTAACTATGGCAGCTTTCACATTCGTCCCAATCACCGCTCGATGTTGAGCGGACGTAATAAGTTGTTTTCAGGCCCGATTTCCAGGCATCCATATGCAGATCCAGCAGCGCTTTTGCCTTGATTGTATTTTTTACATAAAAGTTAAATGAAACGGATTGGTCGATATGGCGCTGGCGCCGCGCATTCTGCTTGATGCTCCAATGCTGGTCAACATTGTAGGCCGTCTTGTAAAACCACATCGTATCAGGTGATAGATCAGGTGCAGTCACCGGAATCTTGTAATCTTTCTTTTCCTCGGAATATTCGAGCCTGAAAATCGGATCGATGCTTGCCGTTGAACCCGCAAGGATTGAGGTCGAGGAGTTAGGGGCTACCGCCATCAGATAACCGTTCCTGATGCCATGCTGCTTTACCTCTTCGGCTAGGGCCTCCCATCTTTCACCGTTGTACTGTCTCTTCTCGAAAAACTGTCCTGTCGACCAATCGGAATCTTCGAAATAAGGATATGCCCCTTTTTCTTTTGCCAGCTCAAGGCTTGCGCCAATGGTTAAGCAGGCGATCTCTTCATAGAGAGCATCACAATATTCTACCGACTCTTCGCTTTCCCATTTGATTCCTTTCAGAGCCAGCAGATGGTGCCAGCCGAACGTTCCCAATCCGATTCCCCGATAATTCTTGTTGGTTATTTGTGCCTGCAGCACAGGGATTTCATTGATCTCGATGACGTTATCCAGCATCCGGACCTGGATATTGATCACTCTGTCAAGTACATCATCCATTACACTTTTCGCCAACGAAATGGAAGACAAGTTGCAGACGACAAAATCACCCGGCTTTTTATAAATTAAAATCTTTCCGTCCTCAACTGTTTCTTCTTCAAGGAGGGTCGGGCTCATATTCTGGGTGATTTCCGTGCAAAGATTGCTGCAGTAAATCATCCCTTTATGATGGTTGGCATTCAGCCTGTTGACCTGATCCCTGTAAAACATGTAAGGTGTACCGGTTTCAAGCTGAGAGATCATGATGGATTTAAAGATTTCAATCGCGGGAACGTGCTCACGCGACAAACCTGGATGATTGACGCAGGCCCAATATTTTTCCCTGAACGACCCAGCTCCCTTTTCCTCATCAAAATGATCTTCAAGCGAAAATCCCATTACGCTCCTTACTTCGTGTGGATCAAACAGATACCATTCACCCCGTTTTTCTACCTGTTCCATAAATAAATCCGGAATGCAGATGCCTGTGAATAAATCATGTGTCCTCTGTCGCTCATCTCCATTATTGAGTTTTGCATCAAGGAACGGGAAGATGTCTTTATGCCAGACATCGAGGTAAACAGCAATCGCACCCTGCCGCTGCCCTAATTGATCGACCGAAACCGCGGTGTTATTCAGCTGCTTCATCCACGGGATCACACCGGAGCTGATTCCTTTGAAACCTTTGATATCACTGCCACGGCTTCTAATTTTGCCCAGATACACTCCAATGCCGCCGCCATTCTTGCTCAAGGTGGAGATATCTGTGTTGGAATCATAGATGCTTCTCAAATCGTCTGCTACCGTATCAATGAAGCAGCTCGATAACTGGCCATAGCTTTTACCCGCATTTGCAAGCGTCGGGGTCGCCACTGTCATATAAAGATTTGAGAGCGCCCAGTAAGCTTCCTCTACCAATCCAAGCCGCTTTTCCACCGGTTCTTCAGCCAGCAGGGTCATTGCGATGATCATGAACCGCTCTTGGGGAAGCTCAGCAACCTGCCCACTCTGTGTCCGCGCAAGATACCTTTCCGCCATCGTGACAAGCCCTATGTAGGTAAAAAATTGGTCTCTCTCGGGATCAATCACTTTTTCAAGATATTCGATTTCTTCCCGGGAATAGGAGATTACTAGACGACTGTCATATATCCCAATTTCTATTAATTTATTGATTAATTCGTAAAAAGAACCGTAACCAGCTGTATTTCTGAAGCTTTCACTAAGCTTGTACAATTTTTTCAAGTAAAAACGTGCAGCTGCGTACGTCCAGCCAGGTTCATTCCGGTCGATTCGTTCGACTGCTGTCAAAATCAGCATGTTTTCAATCTGGTCGTCTGACATATTCTTCGCCTCTAGAGCCCGAACCACTCGTTGTTTGAACGACTTAAAGTCCAGTTCAGGAAATGCCTGTTCAATATCCGTTATCAGTTTCGCTGTTTCCTCTTCCTTTACTTGAATACTCATCGATTACCCCTCCACTTGTTTTACTTTTGTCTCATTTCCAGCCTGCGCTGCCTTCTCATTTCAGCAGTGTTAAACAGCTCCCATTCCTCAATACTTTCCGGGACAATACCGGCGACCGGAACAGGCACCCCTTGTTCATCCTTTGCCACCATGGTTAAAATCGAGGTGGTTGTCAAAGTCTTTTTGCATGTCTTCAAGTTCTCGCTTTCCACTTTCACGAACACTTCCATTGATGTCCTGCCTGTTGAAATCACCACGGCTTCCAGAGTTAAAATATCGCCTACTACTGCCGATGACAGGAAATTCACTGAGTCAATTGAAGCCGTGACAACTGCCATCCTGCTGTGCTTCATCGCTGCAATCGCCGCGATTTCATCAATATAGGACAACACGGTGCCGCCAAAAATCGTACCAAGATGATTCGTGTCCGGAGGCAAAACCAGCCGGTTCTGCAAAGTCCTTGACACATTTGTAGATAATCCTTCCATTCCTGACCTCCTGTTTGAAAAATGCTCCCTGAAAATGAGAAAAACCCATCTCGAAAGATGGGTTTAAGTAACGTTGATCAATTAACACCTCATATGTATCCGCAAAACAACACGAGCCTATCAATTTATCCCCGTAATACCTTCCCAATTCCCGAAGAAGATAACACGCATAAATATGGCAGGTCTCCTGACTTGTGCTTCACCCTACTTTAAGGCCTTCCCATCCATTTTTTAGACAGTGGTTCTTCCTTATTTCGTCAGCACTTACAGTTGCGGGAACAGTTCTGGACTTTCACCAGATTCCCTATTAAGTCTTGTTCAGACACCATATTTACCGGTAAATACAATATTTAGTTGTATTTTTTTAAAGAAACACAATATATCGTGTTATGAATTGATAGTAAATCATCTGCCTCGTAATTTCAACTAATTTCATAAAGTACGAAATTATGGATGTGGTCGATATATTGCGAAAAGTGGTCGATATATCTTTATATGTGGTCGATAAAATCAAAAATCCGCTGATATATCCTTAAATGTGGTCGATATAATTTATTTTTCGCCAATAAAGTAATAACCCCCTCGTATGGTGACACTCCTTGGAGTTGTTTGTAGTTTTCTATCCACCCTTATATAGGGTATTTCCCCGGTTCCTTTTCAATCCACCAAGTCCTAACAAAACGCTTTGCATCAAGCTTTTATACCCCTATAAGCATTTTTATTATCCCTTAATTGCTTTCTTGTCAAAAAGTGTTCAAGACTTTTTGACAGAATTGTGATGGTGTCTCCAGATGTGAGGTTCGTCACAACTGATGTGTGATATAAATGGTTTATTAATCTTGTAAACACTCATATCACGTATGGAGGAATTAAAATGGCTCGCATAAATACATGGAACCCTGAAGACGATCGTTTCTGGCAATCTGAAGGAAAAAAGCATGCCCAACGTAACTTGTGGATTTCGGTACCTTCCTTGATGCTCGCATTCATTGTCTGGCAAATCTGGTCTGTGGTTGCAATTCGCCTTAATGATATTGGTTTTAATTTTACGGATCAACAGCTTTTCGCATTGGCTGCCATGCCTGGTCTTGTTGGTGCCACTTTACGGTTTGTGTACACATTTGGAGTAGGAATGATGGGGGGACGCAACTGGACAGTACTGACAACTGCCGTGCTCGCAATTCCGGCTGTCGGCATCGGCTTCGCGGTCCAGAATCCTGACACACCTTACTCAGTGATGCTTTTACTCGCTGCACTTTGCGGCCTGGGTGGCGGAAACTTTTCAAGTTCATCATCCAACATCAGCTTCTTTTTCCCGAAAAAAGCACGTGGAACGGCGCTCGGCATCAACGGCGGTTTAGGCAACATGGGTGTATCGGTCGTCCAATTCGTAACACCATTAATCATTACAACTGGAACGTTCGCTTTCATCGCTGGCGATGGACAGAAATTGTCTAACGGCCAGGAAGTATGGCTCCAAAACGCAGCATTCATCTGGCTGATCCCAATCGCAATCGTCACAATCGCTGCATGGTTCGGCATGGATAACCTGCCTGGCACAAAGCAATCGTTCTCGGATCAATTCGTTATAGTAAAAAGAAAGCACACTTGGATCATGACATGGCTTTACGTGGCAACATTCGGATCTTTCATCGGTTACTCCGCGGCATTCCCGCTTTTATTGAAAACGCAGTTCCCTGAATATATCTCACTTGCCTTCCTTGGTGCCTTCCTTGCTGCCGGTGCCCGCCCTATTGGCGGATGGATGGCTGATAAAATGGGCGGAGCCAAGCTGACATCCATCGTTCTGGTAGTGATGATGGCTGGTGCTGGAAGCGTCATTTACTTCCTTGGCACGAAACAATTCGGCGGCTTCCTGGCATCATTCATGGTACTGTTCATCGCTTCTGGCATCGGTTCTGGTTCAACATTCCAGATGATTCCTGGAATCTTTGTTCCGAAAGAAGCGGCTCCAGTCCTCGGCTTTACGGCAGCATTCGCAGCATATGGATCCTTCCTAATTCCAAAGCTGTTCGGCTGGTCCGTGAAAATTTCCGGAGGTTATGCTCCTGCATTTTTCATCTTCATCGGCTTCTACGTGCTGTCCATTGTTCTGAACTGGTATTATTACCAGAGGAAAGAGTCTGTAGCAGTGTTTGAAGCAAAGAAGACAATAGCGTAAGTTTGAAAGCCTCTCCGATTTAGCGGGGAGGCTTTTTACCATATTTTATGTTTTAAAGCTAGAAAATTTAAGGGAGGCTTTTACCATATTTTATGTTTTAAATACGGGTTTTTTGGGTATATAGAACTATACAGACAGAGAGAATGTTTATTTTTCCAAAGGGGGAGATAAAGCTGCTCACACTTTTTCTATTCCAACGGGAACTGAGTCAACTAAAAAATGACTATCAATCAAGTGCCGACACAGTCATCAAACAGCAAATTCTTAAGGACATTGCGCTGCTGACAGAGGCAATAAATGAAATGAAAGAGATGTTGGAAGCAAAACGCTCCATGCATTATGCCGATGATATATAGCAAAAAAACTTTGTGGTTCCTGTGACAAAAATTAATTATGTAAAACAATAGACCATCAATTTCGATGGTCTATTATTATTGTTAAGCATATGAGTTACCTTTTAATTAGACTCTATCCGGTAATATCCTCTGCAAAAAACTGTATTCCTTGGTTTAATGGCAATGAGCACTGAATTAATGAGATCTGAGGAAGAAATCAAGGTGTTGAACCAACCTACAAATAATAGAATTAATTTTATTTCCCCTAATACATAGAACGATATAATAACAGGAACAACTGATAATACAATAAAAGGCAAGCTCATAAAAAACCAGAATCTAACTTTGGAGAGGATTGCATTTGTATTTATCCAAAAAAATATCCCGCTAAAAGTGAGGCTAATATCACCTTTATTTCTTATGACCAAAAGGTGTAGACATTCATGAAGGATGAAGACGAAGATAGCAATTATGATGAGTAGAAATACATTTATATCAGAGAAACCAGTACTAAAGACATTTTGTAACAGAAAAATAGTTACCATAAGCAGATATACGAACTTCATATAATGTTTTCGATACCAATTATTCTGTATGAAAGGAGTCCATTCTAAAAAATCCATACTACTCGGCGGTAAGTGTCGAAACCAAATTATCATAGGCTTTCACCTTCTCAATTAAACTCAATCAGTTTCCAATAAGAAAAATTCAACATAAAGAGGCAGAAATCCTTTAAGCAAAACGCTTTTGAAAAATCAAGGACCAAATTGCCAGCATAGCAATTTGGTCTGCAAAACCCATTATTATTGGCATTTATAGGCATCCGAGGTCATGTACGTTTTTTTCCTCCTTCAACCTGGCTGCCAATTGGCGCGGGTTTGCCAAAAAAGTACCCCTGGAACAGCTGATATCCTTTCTCTTTAAGCCATTCAAAATCTTCCGCAGATTCAATTCCCTCCGCAAGCGGTACAGAACCCAGCCTCTTCGCTTCAGTTAAAAATGCAGAAGCAGTCTGCTGCTTTTGAAGATCTGCAGCTACTCCCTGGACATACTTCATATCCAATTTCATATAATGCGGCTGCAGATCGGATAGCAGCTCCAAGGTGCTGTACCCTTCACCAACATCATCAAGCGCGTAACGGAAACCCTTTTCTTTGTAAAAAGTGAGGATTCTTTTCAGGTGATCCGTATCCTCGACGTTTTCTGTTTCAACCACCTCAAACACAAGCCTGCCCGGGTCTACCCCCAGTCGGTCAGCCAGCATCGTGGTCGACTTAAGGCAGAATTCCGGGGAATAAATGGACGTCGGTATGAAATTGATAAAAGCTTTCTTGTCAGTAAAAGAAGCTGCCCTGACAGCTGCCATTCGGCAAATCCGATCGAGGGCATATAACCGGTCGCGCTTTTTGGCTGCGCCGAAAATTTCACCAGGATAAATTACCGAACCATCCTCTCGGTAAAATCTAGCCAGCATTTCATGGGCATAAATTTCGCCTCCAGCGTCAACAATCGGTTGAGCATGGCAAGTAACCAGCTCTTTGCCGATGACCTCGTCAATCCACTCACTTTCGAGGATTTCTTCGACTTCCGCGAGAATTCTCCAATTTTCTTCATCCAGCCGAAAAAAGACCTTGCCCGGCTCCATATGATCATGGCAAAAATCAAGGAAATCCCTCATCCCTGCTTCACTAACAACCAGTGAACCGGCTTCCACCCGAACCAGCTCACCATTACGCTCCATGTGGCGAACCACTTCAGGATAAATGGACACATTCTGCTCCCCTTCTACCCTTATCTCAAACTGTAAATTTCCAACCACGCATGCATTGCAACTCATAGTATATAGCGCCCTCTCAAGTTAGTTATTTATTACTATATCACTGTGTTAATGATAGGTAAAATGAACCAAATGATATTTAAAAATATATAAATATGCTACAAGTGAATCGGCAGGATAGGATTTTGAATGCCTAATTGGCCAAAAAAAGAGCGCTTATCCGTTTTATCGGAAAAAACGCTCTTTCGTTTTACAGTTCATCATTATTGTTTGTGCTCCTCAACCAGCTTCATCACAGCAAAAGCCGCTCGCTCCGCGGAAAGCAGCGCTCCCTCCAGATGCCCGCCATGTCCAGGCGCTGTCTCGGTACCTGCAAAAATAACCCTCTTATCCCACGAACTCGTTCCTGCCGGCAAGCCATAGTCCGGGAAACTGGTCAACGGAGGAAGATCATCTTCCACTGCTGTTTCAGAATCGCCTGCCCAATCTTTATACAGGAAAGCTATCGGTTTTTCAGCGGATGGTCCAAAAAGCCGCGTCAATTGGTCAATGACAAGATGATGTAACTGTTCTTCACCAAGTTCTTGCCTTAATTTTGCTGGTAAGCCGAAAAAGCCAAAGAGTGCGCCGCACCCTGTGTCAGGCGATGCATCATGGATTTCCTGCAAAGGACCGGACCAGCTGGTGGCCTGGCCGGAAAGACCGTCTTCCCTCCAGAATGGACGGTCATAAATCGCAACCGCTTTAGCCTGGCCTGCCATCCACGTCGGCTTGTCCTTCATGCTCGCCAAAATTCCATCGGGAAGAGAAGGTGAAAAGTCGATCCTTTCAGCGACAATCCGAGGCGGCAATGCCAGGATGACCGCTCGAGCACGAATGGTCTTCTTTTTCCCATCCAGTTCTTCTGCTTGGATTGTCACTTGATCATTGAGTTGGATTGCCGTAACACGTGTATTCAGCTCGATTGTGCCTGAAGGAAGTGTGGATGCGATAGCATCAATAAGCGACTGAATACCGCCATCAAGCCGCACAGACCTTTCAACAGCCCCTTCTGGCAAAACATGCCGCTGGATGGGACCGGTTTTCGATTGCTCGAAAAGTATTGCGCCCGAGGTATGCTGTTCCATAGTGGGCAACCCAAGTTCTTTGACCAAATTAGTGATGACAGGTTCATGATTCGGCCAGAACCACGTAGGACCCAGATCAAACCTCCCGAGCTCCGGCATGTCTTGGGCTGCCATGCTCAAAACCCTGCCCCCAATTCGATCACGCGCCTCCAACACCCGGCAGCTGATTCCATTTGCCTGAAGCAAAGCAGCAGCACGTAGCCCAGCCAAACCAGCCCCGACAATGACAACCGGTTCCTTCATAGTTGTTACCTCCAATTATTCACACTTGCTCTGATTATGGTTCGGGTTCAGACATTTCTTCCGCTCTTCCCGATGATTTTGTCCGAAGTTGACCCGCGTTCGGACATTTCTACAGCTCTTGCCGCTGGTTTTGTCTGAAGTTGACCCGCGTTCGGACATTTCAGCGGCTCTTCCCGTTCGTTTTGTCCGAAGTCAGACCAGGTTCGGACATTTCTCCTGCTCTTCACGTTGATTTTGTCCGAAGTTAACCCAGCTTCAGACATTTCACCAGCTTTTCCCGTTGATTTTGTCCGAAGTTAACCCAGGTTCGGACATTTCACCAGCTTTTCACGTTGATTTTGTCTGAAGTTGACCCAGGTTCAGACATTTCACCTGCTCTTTTCGATGATTTTGTCCGAAGTCGACCCAGGTTCAGACATTTCATCAGCTCTTCCCGTTGATTTTGTCCGAAGTAGCCCCTAGTTCGGACATTTTTCCTGCTCTTACCGTTGATTTTGTCCGAAGTAGCCCCAAGTTCAAACATTTAGCCTTGTCCGAAAACACCCCGAATCTTCCCCACAACAATCAGTCACGAATTCTTCCCGCTTACACCTCAATCTGTTTAAGCACTTTAGCCGGGTTGCCGCCAACTACGACATTATCCGGGACATCCTTCGTCACGACTGCCCCAGATGCGATCACTACATTGTCTCCAACGGTCACTCCTGGATTTATGATGGCACTCCCGCCAATCCATACATTGTTTCCAATCGTGATTGGCTTCGCATATTCCTTGCCAGAGTTGCGTTCAGTCGGATGAAGCGGGTGTGTGGCCGTATAGATTTGCACGCCAGGTGCGAGCATACAATTATCGCCAATGCGAACTTCACTCACATCGAGGATGGTACAGTCGAAATTGGCATAGAAGTTCTCTCCAACATGAGTGTTATAGCCATAATCAAATCGGATATTCGGCTCCATAAAAACAGCGTCTCCTGTGGAACCTAGCAATTCCTTTAAAAGCTTTGTCCGCTTTTCACCTTCTGTTTCCAGTGTCTGATTATAGATCCTGACCTTGCGTCTGGCTTCCTCACGATCCTTTACCAATACTGTGTCAGCAGGGTTGTACATTTCCCCGGCAACCATTTTCTCTTTTTCCGTTTTCATTTTATATGACCTTCTTTCACTTTTATCTAATTGCCTATTTCCCACAGCATTTCTTGTACTTTTTCCCACTGCCACGTGGGCAGGGATTATGACGTCCAACATTCTGTCTGGTGCTAAACTGCATATTCATGCTATGTAACGATGATTACAGGTTTTCTGCTTACACAGAAAAAGCGCACCTCAAATGATGTGCACTTTTATCTTATCTTAATACAAGCTCCAACTGGAAGCAAAGGGACTTCCCCTTGCCCACAAGTGGATCTGGTCGATATTTTGCCAAAAGTGGTTGATATATCTTTAAATCTGGTCGATAAAATCGATAATCCGCTGATATATCTGAGAATGTGGTTGATATATTTTCATTTTCGCCAATAAGTAAAAAGCGTACCTGACATCCAGCCAATTTATGAAGCTTTTTTGATGTCGATGACCTTTCCTTCCTGGCGCCATTTCTTGAATTCTACTGCAGCTGTGAATAGAACGTCTGTCGATGAGTTAAGCGCTGTTTCAAAAGAGTCCTGCAGAACGCCAATGATAAAACCTACTGCAACCACCTGCATCGCGACATCATTCGGAATGCCGAATAAGCTGGATGCAAGAGGAATCAGCAACAACGAACCGCCTGCAACTCCAGAGGCACCGGCAGCACTGATGGCGGCCATCACACTCAGAAGGATGGCAGTTGGAATATCCACCTGAATGTCAAGTGTATGGACTGCAGCAAGTGTCATGACGGAAATTGTCACAGCTGCTCCAGCCATATTAATCGTTGCGCCTAATGGAATCGAAACAGAATAGGAATCCTTATCAAGCCCTAATTCTTCACAAATTTTAATATTCACAGGGATATTTGAAGCTGAACTTCTTGTAAAGAAGGCTGTGATCCCACTTTCCTTCAAGCATTTAAACACAAGTGGATATGGATTTTGCCTGATCATCGTGAACACGATGAGCGGATTGACGACAAGGGCAACGACAAGCATGCAGCCAATCAGGACAGCAAGCAATTTACCATAGCCAAGCAAGGAGCTGAGACCGTTTGTCGTAATTGATTCAAACACTAGGCCCATGATGCCAAGCGGAGCAAATTTTATCACCCATGCGACGATTTTGGACATGGCATCAGCTAGATTCCCAATCACTGTTTTTGTTGAATCTGCTGCACTTTTCAGGGCAACACCAATCAGGACTGCCCAGGCTAAAATACCGATATAATTAGCATTTATAATAGCGTTAACCGGATTATCTACAATGTTGAGCAATAAAGTTTTGAGAACCTCGACGACACTTCCTGGAGGCGTCATGCCTTCTGCGCCAGCGGTAAGCTTTAAGCTGACCGGGAACATAAAGCTGGCAAGAACGGCAATAAGTCCTGCAGCAAACGTTCCTAAAAGATAAAGAAAAATGATCGTTTTCATGTTTGTTTTCTGCCCGCGTCTATGCTGGGCAATCGCCGACATAACCAGGAATAATACCAAAACTGGAGCAACTGCTTTCAGGGCCCCTACAAATAATGACCCAAAAATAGCAACCGGCTTTGCAGCTTCCGGAATCGTCAGTGCCAGGACCACACCAATTAATAGACCCGCAATGATCTGTTTTACCAGGCTTACTCGGTTCAACTTCTTCAGTAAATCGTTCATCGTCATCTCCCCCACAAGTAAGTTCTCTTTTTGAATGCATAAGGCCAGTTAAGGACAATCACTTACTGTCCTCTTTAAAAATACAACTGTCCGCGTACTAAGTATTATAGAGGCTGAAATATTATATTACAATATAAAGATTTTAACATATAAAAATCTCAACTTTCTAAATACTCAATCAATCATACCCTAACTATTAGCGGGTTGTTAATAGATAATTGTTCCCAGAAAATCAGGTTTCTTAACCATCGCGCTCATGCCATTTTAAATCTTCCACATGCTCCCCGATTCGAGCGCAGAAAAAATAGCAGACCATTTTACTGATCTGCCATCTGGTAAACTATTAATTTATCGCTAATTCCGATGTCTCACGAGCTTTTGCATGAAGGTCAAAACGGTCAGCGTTCATTACCTTGACCCATGCATTAATAAAGTCGCGAACAAACTTCTCTTTGTTATCGTCCTGGGCATACACTTCCGCAATCGCACGCAGCTGTGAGTTTGAACCGAAAGCGAGATCGACTCTGGTGGCTGTGCGTACAACATCACCCGTCTTACGGTCACGGCCCTCGTATACTCCACCGTCTGCTGGCTTCCATTGAACCCCCATATCCAGCAGGTTCACAAAGAAATCATTTGTGAGCGTGCCAACACGGTCGGTGAATACGCCATGGTTTGTACCGCCATGATTTGTACCGAGCACACGCATACCGCCAATCAGGACGGTCATTTCAGGTGCACTGAGGTTCAACAGCTGTGCTTTGTCCAGCAACAGCTCTTCCGGACTCACACCATACTGTTTTTTCTGATAGTTGCGGAAGCCATCGGCATAAGGTTCAAGCACTGCAAAGCCTTCTGCATCGGTTTGTTCTTCTGTTGCATCCCCGCGCCCTTGAGCAAACGGAACTGTTACATCAAAGCCTGCGTCACGTGCAGCTTTCTCAATCGCAGCACTGCCGCCAAGTACGATTAAATCGGCAAGGCTGACTTCCTGATCCAGCTGGCTTTGAATGTCTTCGAGTGTATTGAGTACCTTTGAAAGCTGCTCCGGCTGATTCACTTCCCAGTCTTTTTGCGGAGCCAATCGTATGCGTGCCCCATTCGCTCCTCCGCGGAAGTCTGATCCACGGAAGGTGCTTGCCGAAGCCCAGGCTGTTGTCACTAGCTCACTGATGGTAAGCCCTGAGTCAAGAATCAATTCTTTTATCTTTTCTACTTCCCCATCTGTTAAGTCATAATCAACAGCTGGAACAGGGTCTTGCCAGACAAAATCCTCTTTTGGAACTTCTGGACCGATATACCTTGATTTTGGGCCCATATCACGATGCAATAACTTGAACCACGCCCTAGCAAAAGCATCCGCAAACTCATCCGGATTCTGATGGAACCGGCGGGAAACTTTTTCATAATCCGGATCATGGCGCAATGCAATATCGGTTGTAAGCATCATCGTTGGAACTTTTACAGAAGGATCTTCTGCATCCGGAGCAAGGTCTTTCTCGGCAGGATCCACGGCCAGCCACTGATAGGCACCAGCCGGGCTCTTTGTCAGCCACCATTCATAGCCGAACAATAAATCAAAGTAGCCATTATCCCACTGTGTTGGATTTGCCGTCCAGGCTCCTTCAAGGCCGCTCGTTATGGTATCACGTCCCCTGCCGCTGCCATGGCCGTTTTTCCAGCCCAAGCCCATCTCTTCAATCGGAGCTGCTTCCGGTTCCGGACCAACTTTGGCTGCGTCTCCAGCACCATGGGCTTTTCCAAAAGTATGGCCGCCAGCGATCAACGCTACCGTTTCTTCATCGTTCATGCCCATCCGTGCAA
Organism: Chryseobacterium sp. ISL-80; assembly: GCA_018613055.1. Lineage (GTDB taxonomy): Bacteria > Bacillota > Bacilli > Bacillales > Cytobacillaceae > Mesobacillus. Next base: position 227,436 of record JAGGQZ010000014.1, read on the forward strand.
AGGTTTCGCGGATGTCCCTGGCTGCTGCCAGTGGGTCCGGCTTGCCATTCGGTCCTTCAGGATTCACATAGATAAGGCCCATTTGCACTGCAGCAAGCGGATTCTCCAGCTCGCGATCGCCTGTGTACCGCTTATCGCCGAGCCACTCTGATTCAACGCCCCAATAAGTGTCCTCTTCCGGATGCCAGATATCCGGCCGGCCTGCGCCAAAGCCGATGGTCTTGCCGCCCATCGACTCAATCGCCACATTGCCTGCAAGTAAAATCAAGTCAGCCCAGGAAATCTTGTTGCCATACTTCTGCTTGACCGGCCAGAGCAGTCGGCGAGCTTTATCGAGGTTACCGTTATCAGGCCAGCTGTTCAAAGGTGCAAAACGCTGTGAACCAGTACCGCCGCCGCCCCGGCCATCGCCAATACGATACGTTCCTGCTGAGTGCCAGGCCATCCGAATGAACAATGGCCCATAATGGCCGTAGTCAGCCGGCCACCAGTCCTGACTTGTTGTCATGAGTTCTTGAAGATCCTGCTTAAGACCGTCATAGTCCAGCTTGTTAAATTCTTCCTTATAATTAAAATCTTCTCCCATAGGGTTGGATTTGCGATCATGCTGATGAAGGATATTCAATTGAAGCTGATTTGGCCACCAGTCTCTATTTGTCGTACCACTCGTTTTTTGACTAGTAACACCCCCGTGCACCACCGGGCATTTTCCAACCTTTGCAGTATCCTTGTCCATTTTCGTTCCCCTTTCGTCAAAATAAAAATAATTAAACTTTCAACATTAATAACTATGAAAGGGACAAGGGATTTAGTATCTATAATTGGAATCTTTTATGAATAGGGGCAGCTGAGGGGATTGGGGAGTTGATTTAGATGAAAGACTACTAACCAAAAAATACTTCCACGCTATCTTCTTTTTGTGCTGTTGCCAAGCAACTTTGGATAAACTTAAGGATTTGTTTTTGGTCCCAGGATGTACAATCACTTTCCGACGGCGAATCGCCCGTATTAAAAAACTTCTTGTAGTCGTTCATTGCCTGTTCTATTTGTTGTAACGAAAAAGTCGAGAACTTCCCTGATCCACTGACTCCAGCATAAAACTTCAGTTAGTCAAGTAAATTGTAAAGCAGCAGTGCATTACGATTCCCCATGCTAAAACGTGCATAAGCAATTTCTTCCCTTGCTTTATTCAAACCGTATATATCATGACCCATTCATAACCCTCCTTCAAAAATTAAAATGAAATGCTTAAGAAACCTTAATGAAACTGATGTACAGCTACATGGCTAATCACTCCTTTCACGCTTGAAGGAAATTATTTTGAAATTAATGCGAGAGAGTAAGAGATATTCAAAAGACGATCCGAGGGTTCATTCAAGAAGTATTCATGAAAGGTTAGAAATCAAAGATTTTAAATAAGGAGAAAATGGAGAGCGGCAAACGAAGAAATTGTGAAAGAAAGCTGTCTGCCTTCAGAAAAAATAATACCACATTACGTATTATTTTAATTCAGTTTTTTTCAAATTTATCAACAATTATGTGAACGCTTTCTTTGTATACGATCCTACAAGGGTTTAGTATGGTTATAATTAAAAATCCCTCAAACTCACAGTCTGAGGGATTTTTTCTAATTAATAGATTCCGACTGCGTCGAATCCAGCGTTGGCTGCCGCTTCTTCCTCGCTGCCTTCACCATAAAGATCGATTGCAGACTGGACGACCGCCTGTCTTGCATCGCTAAAATCGGAATTCGAGGTTAAGTAAACTGTTAATGCGCGATAATAAATCTTCCCTAATTTTTCTCTTCCAAGGTCCTGCGCGATCAGGTATGCCGCATGGTTCGTAATCGAAGAGTTAACATGGACTCCGCCGCCATCTACTGAAGTTGGCATATTATAAAACTCGTCCATGTGGTCTGGATAGACTCCGCCATTTGTGCTGTATGCCCTTCTTTGCTCGTTGCTCACGACAACACCGTTTGGATTGCTTAAGCTGCGCAACACAGTTGCTCCGCTAGCCTTAGCCTCCGGTGCCATAATATCCTCGCCCATTTCCCAATCGCTGTCGTCAATAAGTGCACCAAAGACGTCAGCGAAGGACTCGTTCAGAGCACCTGATTGATTTCGATACACCAGATTTGCAGAATGAGTGATGACGCCATGAGTCATCTCATGAGCAGCAACATCAAGGCCTGCCGATAGTGAAATCATGAATTTGCCATCCCCATCACCATAGGTCATCCAGCGCCCATTCCAGGAAGCATTGTTATAATTGTTGCCATAGTGGACTCTCGATACAATCGCCATTCCTTCTCCGTCAAGGGAATTACGCCCATGTTCATTTAAATAATACTCGTATACCTTTTCAGAATTATAATGTGCATCAACAGCCGCGCGGTCATAGTCACTAATAAAGGCTGCTGAATTCCCAACATAAACAGTATCGTTACTGAAGCTATTATCATTTTTGGCATCATAGGTGACAATGCCTCCAAGATTCTCATGAGAGTAATCTGCCAGTGCAAATTTAGTTCCGGCATTTGGCTCTTTTACCTGCGTAATATGCAGCTCCCTGTGCTCGCCATGTACCCCTTTCCCTGCACCTTTTTGCGTTTGCTCATCAGCATGCATCAAGCCATTGTACTGATCGATTACCTCTCCCGTTTTTGCATCCACAAAAACGAACCAGTTGCCAGGCTCATCTCCCATGAAATTGACATTCACTTTGTAAGCTGTATAATTTTTTCCCTCAAAAGGCAGGACAACAAGCTCCGAAGTAGGCTCGTATGTCAGCTCCTCTGGTGCATTGACAGCAGCCAACGCCGCGCTCAAAGCTTCATCGCTGCTCAATGACGCATTTGTGTCCACTGAATCCTCTGCAATTGTCTGATTGGTTCTTCCATTTACGGACACAATTTCATTATTCTTATTAAAATGGATAACAACTTCAGCCCCTTCAACTTTTACACCATTTACAGATTGGTTGAAACGAACGTGAGTCATGCCAAGTTCATCTTTTTGCGTGCTCTTTACCTTGAGGTTTTTGTCAGGATGAGGAATTCCCGTTTTATCTTGGTTCATCTTCAGATAATTTAACGCTTCAGAAGCTGTGCTGGAAGAAAATTTTTCCGCATACCGCTCCTTCACAAATAAAGGAACACTTGCTTTCTCATTCCATGCCTTGGAAGCTTGTCCACTGCTTGAATCAGCTGGCTGCGCGAACACACTGCTGACCGGGATCGAACCTACCAACATTGCCGACGACAGAACTACGGGTAAAATAAACTTCTTCTTCAAAACTCCATTCCTCCCATCAATTTCCATTCAATGGGTCTATTATATATTTCTATGCACGAAATATCATGAATAATTAGAATTATTTGAATAAATTAAATAACCGGATAAAATATCCTAAATATTCAAGTTCGGAACGGGCCTTATCCTTCTATTTACCTTTATTGGCCAGGGCTTTTGAATGATTACTTTTACCCTAAAGCCTTTTTGAGGGTTCTCCTTACAATATGCCTGTTTTTCTAGTTTTCTACTGTTTCGAAAGTGAAAACATAAATGAGAGACTGATAATTTTTTCAAAAAAAAATACGGAACCAGTTCACCTGATTCCGCCTGTGACGCCTTTATAAAATGGTTTATCGTTTTATTCGATTTACCCGTTCAACCATTCTTCTTTTTTTATCAATCTTCCTTCTTCTGAAGATTTTAGTGCCAGTTCAATTAACTTGGTCACTCTAAGTGCTTCTTCTAATGAAACGACAGGCTCCCTTCTTGCTAAGCTGTCTGCAAGTAATGAAAAGAAATGGTCGTATCCTCCTGATTCTATCATGACCTCTGCCGTATCTTCACAATAGATTGTACCCACTTCTTTTTCTTTTCCTTGATAGAAAGTACCATCTGCCAATTGAGGTTCCTGCTTGTCCAGTCCGTATTTTACGAAACTGCCTTTTGACCCATGTAGTTCAAAACGCGGATAGGCAGAATTAACAAATGAACTTGCGCGTAAATATACTCGTTTTTTTCCATAATGCAAAACGACGAGAAAGCCATCATCCGTTCGGCCATTTTCCCGTTGAGCCATTATTTCTGCATATAATGCATCTGGTTGACCGAATAAAACAAGTGCCTGATCAAGTAAGTGGGAACCTAAATCGTATAGGACGCCGGATCCTGCTCCGGGTTGCTCTCTCCAGCGATTTTGAACATGGGGTCTGAATCGATCAAACCGCGATTCAAGGACTTGCCAGTCTCCCAGCATTTCTTCTTTCAGAAGTTTTTGTATGGTTAAAAAGTCTCCATCCCAACGGCGGTTTTGGTGCACAGTCACGACAGACTCACTAGCTTGTTTAAGCTGTATGAGTTCTCTTCCTTCTTCTACTGTTAAAAACGCCGGCTTTTCAACCAGCACATCTTTTCCTGCAAGAATACATTGTTTTAACATGTCATAGTGCATGTCAGATGGTGTGGTAATGATATACAAAGTTGCCTCACTTTTTGAAAGTGCCTCTTCTACTGTTTCATACACCGGTACATTGCATACATCACTATGGTCTTTGGATGTTCCTGACCTTGAAATAATCCCGACCACCTCATATTTATCAGAATGTACCAGGTGCGGTAAATGGAACACCTTTGCAGCAAAACCAAACCCAACAATTATCGTTTTTATCATGTAAGAACCTCCACTAATTTCTTAGGCTGTTATTCCTCAGTCATTCCGTATACCTCATCTCGCTTATGAAACCCATCGGCAATAATAGTATCATCTATATTATCTTTATCCACTGCAATGGGTGAAAGGAGGAGGGATGGTATCTCCAATTTTCCGTTATTCATTTTTCTATTCGTTGCAACCGTTTCTCCGCCCGCCATTTTGATAGCTGCTCTTGCTGCTTCGTATGCTAATGTTTTAATCGGTTTATAAATAGTCATTGTTTGAGTCCCTTGCACAATATGCTGAGCGGCCGCTAAGTCTGCATCCTGTCCGGCAACTGGAATTTCCCCTTCAAGTCCCTGCGCTTCAAGGGCTTTTATGACCCCGCCTGCTGTCGCATCGTTTGCAGCAATAACAGCATCTATCTCATTATTATTTATCTCCAGGGCGGCTTCCATATTGGCAAAAGCATTTTCTGGCGTCCAATTTTCAGTCCATTGGTCATACACAACCTGTATATCCCCCCTATCTATGAAGGGCTGGAGGACATTGAAAACTCCCTTTTTCAATAAATGGGCATTATTGTCTGTGTTTGCCCCCCCAATATATACATACTTCCCTTTTGGAACTAATTTTGTTATTGCCTGAGCTTGAAGTTCCCCAACTAACTCATTGTCAAAAGAAATGTATAAATCAACAGATGAATTTTTCACTAAACGATCATAAGATATAACTTTAATGCCCGAAGAATGGGCTTTATTCACGATGGTTGCTACCGCCTCAGCGTTATGCGGAACAATTACGAGCAAGTCCACTCCCTCGCTGATTAACGTTTCTGCCTGCACAATTTGCAAGGTATCGTCACCCTTTGCTTCACGAATCACAACTTCCGCTCCTAATGACTCGACCGCTTCTTTAAAAAAGTCTCTATCCCTTGGCCAGCGCTCCTCTTCTAAGGTGTCCATCGAAAAACCAATTTTAAGCTTTTTATCAAAATCAGTAACAACACTTTCATACTCTGGTTCTTTGTTCTCTTTAAGCTTTGGAGTGACCCCCTCTTCGCATGCCGCCAATAATATCAGAAGGAAGATAAGATTCAATAAACCAACTTTCCTTAACTTTGTTATCACCATTTCCCCTCCCTTCCCTGTGGAACTTCTGTTTCCGTTTTGCATTATTCTAATAGTTTGCATTTTTAGGAAAGAGACTAATCTTTTATTCCAAGCAGTGTTTTCCGATATTCTCTCGGCGTAACATTGCACATCTTTTTAAATACTTTGCTAAAATAATTTGGTTCATGATAGCCAACTTCAATTGTAATCTCCTTGATACTCTTCTCCGGTTCTGCCAACATTTTCTTTGCTTTTTCAATACGGCACTCTGTTAAAAAGTCAATGTAGTTAATTCCAAGTTTTTCTTTAAACATTTTACTTATATAAATAGGACTTAAACCTACTTTATTACTAAGCGTTTCTAATGAAATATTCTGTTGGGAATTTTCCATGATATATTGTTTAATCCGATAGATTGTGTCCGCTTCTAAACTAATATAATGCTTATCATAAGATTCTTTTATATTCATCAGAAGATTAGCTGTTTCAGAACGTAATTGACGGTAATTTTGCGTTTGATAATGGTAAATTGGGGTTGCTGCCTCAATCCCCTGGTCGCTTATAATCGACCAGATGGACCATAGTGATTCTAATACGAATTGTTGTGCTTGCTGGATTTCTATCCCTTCCATCTCGTAGGCTTGAATAAGATGGCTAAGATTCGATTTTATTTGATCCCACTGGCCTAGCCGTACCTGGTCGGTTAGATCCTTTTTCAAGTATTTTGCCTGCTGCCAACTGCCTGTTTCATTCAAAACAGGTATATCATGATAAAACCGGTATTTGACCGGAAGTGTCTTATTGCTCGAAGCAATGATTGCCTCCTGATAAGATTGACGGATTTTCTCCAATGAGTTGCATTCATTACCTATCCCAATGAACCAGCCAGCTTTCTGCTCCTTGTTTACTTCAAATAAAATATCTCTTGCAAGAGCAGTCGCTTGTGACCGATAAGGCTGGCCGTTTCTGAAGATAATAATCGGCAGCTGCCCATCGTAGAGAGCACCCATCCATCCGCTTCTCGTTATCCTGACTTTCTCTTTAATGCGAGAATAAAGATGTTCCATTCCATCCGGTACAACCACATTCATGACAAATACCTGACTTGTTGATTGAATATCAAGCATCTCCATTAGCATGTTTAAGTGTACCTCGTGCACATGATCAAATAGCAGCTGCGTTACAACATCTGTTTCAACGAGAGCTAATGTTTTTTGTACCATTTCTCGCTGCATGCTGCTTTCTGCTTGCAGCTCCCTCTCGGATTCTATTTCTTTCAAAACCTTTCCAACCGTTGCTCTAATCTCACTCACCTTACTCGGCTTTAAGATATAATCTTTTGCTCCAAGCTTTAAGGCTGATTGCACATAATTAAACGTATCAAATGCTGTTACCATTATGAATTTAACATAAGGAAAATCAGCAAGAATCTGTTCTACGGCTTCCAGGCCGTTCATACCAGGCATTTGGATATCCATTAACACTAGATCTGGTCTAAAGCTTGCAGCTAATTCTACCGCTCTATTCCCATTATTGGCTTGTTCAACAATTAGGTCGGGGAATGCCCTGTTTAAAATAGCTTCCATCCCTTCCCGTTCTATTTGTTCGTCATCCACAATTAAAAGTTTAATCATGTAACTCGCCTCTTTGTTTCGGAATTTTTAATAGAACGGTCGTGCCGCTGCCCACTGAGCTTTCAATATGTATGACGTCATCTCTCTCATAAAAAAGACGCAGACGCTTAACAACATTACTGAAACCTATTCCTGTAGAATGTCCTGCTGATTGTACTTGACGTTCCAATAAAATTTGAGTAATGATTTCATCAGGCATGCCTATTCCGTCATCTATAATTCGAACTAGGACATATTCAATCATATCTTTCACTTGAATTGTGATGACACCACCGTTAATATTGGGCTCTATTGCATGAATGACAGCGTTCTCAATAATTGGCTGCAGGGTGAGTGCGGGAATAGCAACATGTAAGCATGAGTCATCAATATCCAATTGCAGTTGAAGTCTATCCGTAAACCGTGCCTTTTGAATTTGCATGTATTGATTGACAACAATCAATTCGTCCCTTAATGTAACGGACCGGTCAATTTGCTTTAAATTGTAACGTAAAAGGTCTGCCACGCTGACGAGCAAATCACTTATTTCTTCAGACCCTTCTAAATATGCTTTTTTCGAAAGCGTATTAAGGGTATTAAACAGGAAATGCGGATTCATCTGGCTTTGCAGACTGCGGAAATGACTTTCCTGCAGTAAAATTTTGTTTTGCTGCAGCTCGTGTTCCAGCTTTGCTTTTTCCTTTATCTGCTGGATTAAATTATTTATATTCGTTCGCATATGATCAAATGTTTTAGCAAGAAAGGCAATTTCATCATTCGATTTGACTGTTATTTCATCATCGAATTTCCCTTTCGCTAATTCACTTGCAGCCTTTGTTAATTGTTGGACTGGATGCGTGATGCTTAAGGAAAACCAATAAGTAGCCAATAATAGCAACAAGGATGTTAATAAAACCATCCATATCGCAAGTTTCACCAATTCAATGGATTGCTCCATAATGCCGCGATAAAATGGCTCATGTGTTTTGAGTTCCATATCGATTAAGGTAAGCGTCATATCGGAAATATAGTTACTAATACGGGTAATTTCTGCAAGGTCCTTTACGGCTGCCTCGGAATCTCGTTCAAGTCCCAGTAATCTGTCTGTTGTTTCAATTAAGCTGCCCATTAAATTTATGTAATTTGTTAATGTAAAATCATTTACTTCATTTCTTACCTTAAATACTTCATATCTAGCAGATTCCAGTACCTTTTTGCTGTTCTCTAACTTTTTTAAGTTTTCTGGTGTCGATTGGTTCATATAGTTATTCAAGTCTGTGATGACTTGATTACTGGACCTCGAAACATCACTTAATATTAAGTATCGGTTTAAGATGTCATTATATTTTACTTGTGTTTTATAATTATAGAATGTCAGAGCAATCCAAATAATGGACATAATGATAATGACTATAGTGGTGAATGATAATATTTTCTTTCTAATGCTATTCATTTCTGTTGTCCTTCAATATGCGTATGTTTGTAAAGTAACCATTAATATCAAGTGGGACCGTTTCTCCATTCAGCCATTTAACAATTTGCTGGACACTGACTTCCCCCATTGTTTCGGGATCTTGCTCAACGACTCCGTCAATCTTACCTTCCTCAAAGAGAGGTAAAGATTCTGGTCCATCATCAAAGGTATAGATAAAATACGGTTCAACCTGTGAGCGTTTCCCTATTTCCTGTACCATTGGACCAATCATCTTAGCGTTTACCGCGATAAATCCATTAACATCCGGTATTTGATTTAACTGGTCCCTCATCGTCGTAATGACTTGATCTTTTGACTCTCCTGTTTCGGCATATTGTATCTTAATATTTGGATACACTTTCAAAGTGGCATAGATACCCTTTAATCTCTCATTCTGGTAATACTCTTTCTGTTCGTCAGAAAGCAGCACAACCTTCCCTTCCGTTCCCATATCATTCAACAACTGTCTTGCTATTAAACCTCCCGCACGGAATTGATCGGAACCAACGTAGGTTCTTCTTAAGCTTTCCTTCATTGGCACATCATTCGCTACTGTGATAATCGGAATTCCATTAAACGCGGCCTTTACTTTTGTAAGTTCTTTAAACTCGTCTGTATCAAGTCCTTGAATGATGATTCCATCCACTTTGGAATGGATAGCCAGTTCTAACTTTTTTAAAAATTGTTCTGAATTATTGCTATAGCTTCCCCAAATTTCAAGGCTGGCTCCTTCTTTCACAGCCTGTCTCGATGCTCCCATGCCAACCTTATTCCAAAACGTTGTGTCCATGTCTCTCGTGATAAGAACTAAGCGATAGCGAGAGTCTGTTTGATTTTTTGCTTTAGGTAAAGCTATGTCATTACTAAAAACAATGTTGGCTGATACAAAAATGAGATAACAAAGGGAGGCAAATACAAGACCCAATATGGCATATGTATACTTTTTCATATTTGCTTCCTCCCTTTTTCTTTCCTTAACTGTTTGATGTTATGTAACTTGATTCTATCAGCCTGGCTTTTAAACTGCATTATAAATAAAGCTGTTTTCGTGAAGATTGTTGTTAAAATTCTAAAGCCGATTTTAACGTGATCATAAGCCATTTGTAGTTCGGAATTAAGTGTGCTGGCTCTTTTCTCTAAATTAGTTTTATTTTGTGAAGAAATATATGTCTTTCAATCAAATTTTGTAGCCAAAAACAACAAAGTTTGAGAAAAGAGCCATAATTAATGGCAATTATGCAAAAAAAGGCTTCCCCAATGATCTTGGTGAAAGCCCGCTAGAAGAGGCAATTAGTTTCCTTTTCTTCTTGTCATAACGTCAAAGATTACCGCTAATGCTAAAACGCCGCCTTTAATCATATATTGATAGGAAATCCCTACACCGAGCAAGTTCATCCCACTCGTTAAGGATGCCATTACGATTGCTCCGATAATCGCCCCTGTTACTTTACCTACACCGCCTGCTGCAGATACACCACCAACGTATGCAGCTGCGATGGCATCAAGTTCGAACAGGGTTCCAGCAGTTGTCGTTGCTGACTGAAGGCGAGAGGTAAATAGAATGCCTGATAAAGCTGATAGCAAACCCATTGAACCGAATACAATGTACGTAATCTTATTTACGTTAATCCCGCTTAAATGGGCTGCTTCTGGATTACTGCCGACTGCATAAATATGCCTTCCCATTACTGTCTTCGTTGTCAAGAAATGATAGATAAGCACAACTAATAAGATAATCATTACTGTCCAGGAGAAGCCGTTATATCCAGCTAAGATCCAAGTGATTGCAGCGATGATAGCTGAAACGAACACAAGTTGCAGGATGAAAATCTGCTTGGAAACTACTTCGAAATTATACTTAATTTTGTTTCGGCGATTGGATACTGCACTAAAATTGTAAAATAAGATTCCCAGTACACCAATTGATAAAGATAATAAATGTAACCCACTAATCTGCATAATAGATGGGATGTATCCATTTCCAATTGCATTAAAAGCATCATTTTGAACGATAATGGTTCCAGACTTTTCTGTTACTTGCAGAATCGCACCGCGGTAAATCAACCAGCCTGCCAGTGTTGCTACAAAGGCAGGAATCCCTACTTTTGCAACAAGGAAGCCTGTAAACAAACCGGCAATCGTTCCAAGCACCAAAATGACAGGAATAACAATATAAACAGGTAAGCCATGCTGCATTAGAAGAATGGCCGCAATTGCTCCCAGGAAACCTGCTAAGAATCCGATCGATAAGTCAATATGCCGAATGACAATGACCAGCATAACACCGACAGCCAGAACCGCAATATAACCCGCGGAGTCTAGTAAGTTACTAATATTGCGAGAAGAAATAAACAAGCCATCCGTTAAAATGGTAAAGATGAGAAAGATGACAAATAAAGCAATGTACATCCCGTAATCACGAATATTTTTACTGATTAACGTTTTAACGTCATTTATTAAAGTCATTGGTTTAGCCTCCTATTGTGTTGCAAGTTGCATTATTTTTTCCTGATCGGCTATTTCTATTGGCAATTCGCCTTTGATTTCACCTTCGGCCATGACATAGACTCTGTCACTCATTCCCAATACTTCGCCAAGCTCAGAAGAAATCATGATAATACTCATTCCCTCTTCAATCAGCTTGTTCATCACCGTGTAAATCTCAAATTTTGCGCCTACGTCAATACCTCGGGTAGGCTCATCTAATATTAGGAGTTTAGGGCCAACAAACAGCCACTTGCCTAACGAAACTTTTTGCTGGTTACCGCCACTTAGTTTGCCAACAAGCTGTTCTAAAGAAGCAGCTTTGATATGCAATGAAGATTTATAGCTATCTGCGACTTTAATCTCTTCATTGTCGTTAATGACTCCGTTGGCAGAAATCCCTTGTAAATTCGCGGCAGAAATATTGCTTTTAATATCTTGCAGTAAAAACAACCCATCCCCTTTGCGATCCTCCGTAACATACGCAATTCCAGCCTTTATTGCCTCACTGGTATGTTTCAATGCTTTTGGCATTCCATCCAACAGCAAGTCACCTTGCAGCTTATAAGCTTTCGCGTTACCAAAGATACTAAGGGCTAGTTCCGTTCGGCCAGAGCCCATTAAGCCTGCCAAACCAATGATTTCACCTTTTTTAACGTTTAGGTTTGCATTTTTCACAACATGTCTGCCAAGCTTTTGGTCATATGCAGACCAATTCTTTAACTCAAGCACTTTTTCTCCATTTGATTTCTTAGGGCGTTTCGGATAAATATCTTGAATTTCACGTCCAACCATATTTTTTATTATCGTATTTTCTGTTATCTCCCCCTTGGACGCATCCAGGGTTGTAATTGTTTGTCCATCACGAAGCACGGTTGCACTATCTGCTATTGCAATAACTTCCTTCAATTTATGGGAAATCATAATGCAGGTAATTCCTTGTTTTCTGAGTTCGTCAAGCAATTTTAATAGATTTTCACTGTCGTCCTCATTTAAAGCTGCAGTCGGTTCATCGAGAATGAGAAGCTTTACATCTTTGCTTAACGCTTTGGCAATTTCTATTAACTGACGTTTCCCTACTCCTAAGTCTTTAACAAGTGTCTCCGGGTTAATGTCGAGGTTAACTTTTCCAAGCAGTTTTTTCGCTTCAACAATCGTCTCATTCCAGTCAATAAAAGCTCCTTGCTTGATTTCATTGCCAGCAAATATATTTTCATAAACTGTGAGATCAGGAAACAAAGCTAGCTCCTGGTAAATGATAACGATACCTGCATTTACACTATCGTTAATCTTATTAAATTGCTGTACCTTACCTTCGTAAACAATATCCCCATCATAAGTCCCGTAAGGATAAACCCCGCTCAGCACTTTCATCAGAGTGGATTTTCCAGCCCCATTTTCTCCAACTAAGCAGTGAATTTCACCTTTCTTCACTTTGAAATTGACATTGTCGAGCGCCTTAACTCCTGTAAATTCCTTTGAAATCTGCTTCATCTCCAGAATATATTCGCTCATCCTCATTCCCTCCAACCAAAACAGCTATAATAACTGCGTGATCGTAGTCTAATTGAATACGATCACGCAATTTTAATTTTTAAAGTCCTTTAAACTCACTAGCTTCATAGTATTCTGAATCAATTAGCTCTTTTTTAACATTCTCTTCGTCTACGACAATAACGTCTGTTTGTTTCGCTTTCACATCCACTTTTCCATTGTTGTAAGAACCAGTTGTCTCTGGTTTTTTATCATCCAGGATGTCGATTGCCATATCAATTGCGTCTGCAACCAGTGTTCTTACATCTTTAAATACCGTCATAGATTGCTTGCCATCAATGATGTATTGAATTGAAGCTTTTTCAGCATCCTGGCCTGTTACGACGAAGCTAGAAATGTCAGAGTCTGTTCCGAAAACATCTGCAATGGATCGAGCTGTTCCATCGTTTGGAGCTAAAACAGCTACATCACCTTTTAAATTCGCAGCAGCTGCTGTTAAGTGTGTTTGTGCTTTATTTTTCGCTTCGTTAGGATCCCAGTTTGTTGTTACCTGACCCAGAATTTTTCCTAACTCATCACGAGTAAGCTCTTGCTTATCTTTTAATGCTTCTGCTTCTGTAGAGTTAGCGATCACAAAAGTACCGTCCGCAATCTTCGGCTGAAGAACTTTCCAAGCACCTTCAAAGAATAAAAATGCATTGTTATCAGAAGAAGCACCTGCATATAGGTATAATGGGACGTTCGTGCCTTTTACATTGTCAATTAAGTATTGACCTTGAGCAGCACCTACTGCCAGACTATCAAACGTTACATAATAATCGACTGCATCTGTTTCTGTAATTAAACGGTCATAAGCGATAACGGTTACTCCTTCTTTTTTCGCTGCTTCGACCGCAGAACCAGCTGCTGCGCCATCGTGAGGAGCAATGATTAATACTTCGATCCCTTTGTTAAGCAAGGTTTCAACGTTTTCTTTTTCCTTCGCAGAAGAACCCTGGCTGAATAAAATTTCAGTTGTGTAATCAGAATCTGCTAATGCATCTTTAAAGCGCTGCTCATCCTGCACCCATCTAGGCTCATCCTTCGTTGGAAGAACAATTCCTACACTCACTTTACTGCTTCCGCCAGTTTTCCCGCTGCATGCTCCCAGCATCCCAGTCAACACTGTCATAACGATTAAAACAGAAAATAATTTCCAAACTTTTTTCACTAATATTTCCCCCTTTAAAGATGAAATTAATTTGCTACAACTCCATCTTATAGCGGACCAATCACTTTGAAAGCGTTAACATATAGTAATCTTTTATTATCTTCTGTACTTTTTTATCTTTTCTGAAAAAGGTGCACAGTCCCCAGTCTTGTACTAAGCCTTGTCTTAAGTTCAAGACTCAGGTAAACAAGGGTAGTTAGCAATTCACAAAAAAAGAACCTGTGGTACCGGATTCCGTCAATAATGTCCTGCCTATTCATTTTAGGAAGCAATTGGACGTACCACCTTGCTCCCCCAATGTAAAACCATCCTGAACATCTGCCCAGAATGTTTCATATTATATATTATGAAAAATGAACAGTTAGGAGTAATGGTATGCCAAATGAAATTGATAAACAGACAATTGAAGTGGTGAATGTAACCAGTCCAGCCTTAAATTCAAGGCGCGGGAAATACTTTATCGGCAAAAGCGGATTACTGAATTTCGGGGGCGGATATTACGCGTGGGGCGGAATCGTCAATCCTGCTGATTCTGGGGTCAATGTGTATATCGATATTTTTACGATCACAAACTTTTCAAACCAAAATTTCATCAGTGAAATCTGGTTAAACGCTGTTCCGCCTAGAAATGCAGCGGTCTCGTCCCATGTAACTCCAACCAATCAGGCAATTTCACCTTCTCCACTTCCAAAGGCAATCTTGAAATATGCTGGATATTCTGCTGAGCCCATGGCCAAAGGTGTGAATATATTCGATCGAATTGTTTCTCAAAATTCCACCCTTGTCAGCGATTCACACAACGGTTCCATCATTATTGGTCCCGGAGACTCATTCTCCATCCTTCTAAGGCCGCCGGGTTATCAATACATCTCAGGGACAATCGTTTTGACCTGGTGGGAGGAAGCCGCCAATGCATGAGCAGGAGATGACTGGCATGAACTTCAAGTCGATGGACAGCGAGAAACACCTCAATGAGGTCACCGTACTGCCCGAAAATGTATATCACTCCTATCTCGGTGAATACTTTCTCGGTCAAACAGATCTCATATCCTTCGGTGGTGGTTACAACGGATGGGGCGGACTGGTCAACCCGGCAGACTCCAATGTGAATCTATTCTTGAACGCCTATACCATCAGCAACTATTCCAATGAGCCATTAACCACTGAAGCCTGGATTGGCAGCATCCTTCCCGGAAACGGAAAAACATCTCCGCATTTCGCTGCCGGGAACCAAGCCTTAAATCCCCCGCCAATACCCAAAGTTCATATTAAAAGCGCCAGCTTCATTTCAGGAAAGCCAACCAGGGGTACTAATGCCTTTGTACGAAGGGTTGAGCCAATTACAACCCTTACAAAACATGACTTTCAAGGTATGTTTATCGTCCCTCCAGGAAGTTCTATTTCCTTATTCTTTCGATCCCCCGGAAAAAGGCAGGTACATGCAAGAGTCGCCTTTGGATGGTGGGAGGAAAAAGCATAAAGCTAAAGGTGTTCGGAGCATGGGGGGGCTGGATGCTTTTGCTAGAAAACAAACTGAAGAGCCTCATCCTTCAAAAAGGAAAAGGCTCTTTTCCATGCTTGAACTGTATTGGGCGAAAAGCAAAAAGAAACGGAACCAGGATCACCTGATTCCGTTAGCACATCGTGGTATTTGTTCCCTCATTTAATCCAGATTTTTTGCCGCAAACTCGCCAAGCAATTCCCGCACTTCAGCTGTTGACTTCGTGTTCATTAATTGATTTCTTAATGCACTTGCCCCTTTAAATCCTTTGACATAAATCTTGAAAAAGCGGTGAAGAGCTGTGAACGGACGTAGTTCTAAATGGGAGTATTTATCATGAAGATCCATATGCAGATTTAGAAGATCAAGCAATTCCTCACTGCTATGCTCCTTCTTCTCCTTTTCAAAGGCAAATGGATTATGGAAAATGCCACGGCCGATCATAACACCATCAACACCATATTGCTCGACCAGCTTCAAGCCAGTTTGGCGATCGGGAATATCCCCATTGATCGTCAAAAGCGTATCCGGGGCCACCTCGTCACGAAGTTTCTTAATTTCCGGAATCAGTTCCCAATGTGCATCCACTTTACTCATCTCATCCCTTGTACGCAGATGAATGGAAAGATTGACGATGTCCTGTTCCAATATGTGTTTCAGCCAGCTCTTCCACTCGTCTAATTCTGAGAAACCAAGCCTTGTCTTAACGCTTACCGGCAA
Source organism: Chryseobacterium sp. ISL-80 (assembly GCA_018613055.1). GTDB lineage: Bacteria > Bacillota > Bacilli > Bacillales > Cytobacillaceae > Mesobacillus. The sequence goes on from JAGGQZ010000014.1 coordinate 243,709, forward strand.
TCCACCCGCTTTAGCCGCCTGGATTAGTTCAGCTGCCAGTTCGGGACGACGGATCAGACCGCTTCCCTTTCCATTCTGTACCACATTTGGTACGGGACAGCCCATATTGATATCCAGACCCTTAAAGCCCATTTCCGCCATGCCAATGCTCATTTTCCGGAAATATTCAGGCTTGTCCCCCCAGATATGAGCGACAATCGGCTGTTCATCCTCTGTAAAGGTCAAACGCCCCTGCACACTTTTGATGCCATCCGGGTGACAATAACTATCACTGTTTGTAAACTCGGTAAAAAACACATCCGGTCTTGCTGCTTCACTCACTACATGACGAAAAACAACATCCGTCACTTCTTCCATTGGTGCCAGTATAAAAAATGGCCGTGGTAAATCACGCCAGAAATTTTCTTTCATAATCGTTCAGTCCCTCTCATCATGGGATACCAGAGCTTACCCTGATCCCAAAATTAAAAAGCAGAATGCTCCTGCTCCTTTTACACTTATACCATGCTTAAGCACTTTTTATCAAACTGATTGAAATGGTAATTTTAACTTTCCACCACTTAGCATTCCACTGGGCTACTTAAAATAAAGTATTTGCCTGATGGCCTATATTCCACATCCTGATCCGAGGAGGTTTCACATCTTTATCACTTTACATAAAATGTGAAGAATATCTTTTACAGGAGGGAAATCCATGCCCACCATCAGTCTCTGCATGATTGTTAAAAACGAAGAAGAAGTATTGGAAAACTGCCTCAAGAGTGTACAGGGTATCTGTGATGAAATCGTCATAGTGGATACCGGGTCGACTGATCGGACAAAGGAAATAGCCAGGCAGTACACGGATAAGGTACTTGATTTCGAGTGGATTGATGACTTTTCCGCTGCCCGTAATTTTGCCTTCAGCAACGCCACGATGGAGTATATCCTTTGGCTCGATGCGGACGATATTTTGCTGCCGGCTGACCAGCAAAAGTTCAAAAAGCTGAAAAACTCCCTGAATTCGAATGTTGATGCTGTCTCGATGATCTACGTCATCCTCAGAGATGAATTTGAGAATCCGACCTTCCATTACAGAAGAAACCGCCTGGTGAAGAGGAGCAACAACTTCAAATGGATCGGACCTGTCCATGAATATCTTGATGTGAGCGGCAATATTATATCCTCTGATATATCCGTCGAGCATAAAAAGAATGAAAAGCAATCGACCGGCCAGTCATCTGACAGGAATTTAAGAATTTATGAAAAGAGGATTAAAAGAGGAGATGACTTCACCCCCAGAGATTTATATTATTATGCCAATGAGCTGCGAGACCATCGGCAATATGAAAAAGCGGTCATTTATTATCAAGAGTTCCTTGGAGGCAAAAAAGGCTGGGTGGAGGACAACATAAGAGCGTGTTTGAATCTGGCTGATTGCCATGTCCATCTAGGAGAAAAGGACGAAGAAATGGAAGCTTTGCTGAAGTCTCTGTCATACGATGCACCCCGGCCTGAACCGTGCTGCCGCATCGGCGATATTTTCAAAGCCAAAAAGAATTATCAAACAGCTATCTACTGGTATACTACCGCCATACAGATGAATAAGGATACCGCCGGATTCCAGAACCAGGCTTATTCCACATGGTATCCGAATCTTCAGCTTTGCGTCTGCTATTGGGAACTAGGCAATGTAGAAAAATCGATTGAACACAATCAGAGCGCCAAAAAATACCGGCCGGATGACAAGCAGGTCTTGTTCAATGAGAAATTTTTTAATGATTTCGTGAAAAATAAAAGCAAAAAATAAGAGGGAATCCTGAAGATTTCCTCTTTTCTCTTGCCATATAATTGTCGACTATTTAACACCAATCCCAAGATAATGCATGCCATGCTGCATAATGGCCTGTTTATCCAGCACATTCCTTCCGTCCAGAACCAGGCTGCAGTTTTTGTATGCTGAAAAATCCATGTTCTTATATTCATCATGGTACGCCTGGAGGATGATTAGTTCGATTCCTTCCGCCTGCTGTTTCGAAAAGGGAACAACGCCATATTTTGATATCTCCCCTGCCTCGAATAAAGGATCATCGACATATACTGCTGCTCCCTTTTCCTTCAATTCATCAATCAGAAGCAATGTGGAGGATTTTGTTGGCTCCTTCACATTTCCCCGGAATGACAAACCTAAAATCAAGACTCTTTTATTTTTTAACGAACCCAGATGTTCTTCTGCCAGCCCTACTGCGTACTTGGCCATGTCATCATTAATCCTTCTTGATAAGGTGGTCAAGCCCTCATCCAGGCCGTTATTGATGAAGAAATATGGATAGACAGGGATACAGTGCCCGCCAACGCCAATACCCGGCAGGTGGATATTCGAATATGGCTCGCTATTTGCGGCCTTTATGACTTCCATAATGTCAATATCCAGCTTGTTTGCATACATTGCAAGTTCATTGGCAAGCGCGATGTTCACATCGCGATATACGCATTCGGCAACCTTGGTGAATTCGGCTGCCTCCAGGCTGCTGACCGGTAAAATGTCGCAGTTTAACCCTTTTTGATAAAAATCAGCCGCCAACTCCAGGCTTTTGGGATTCAATCCGCTCACTACCTTTGGATAGGCAGACAAGTCCTTGATGATCCGGTTAGAGTACACACGTTCAGGACTGTAGGATAGGAAAAAATCGACCCCCATTTTCAATCCCGAAATCTTTTCGATCGTCTTGCCAAACCTGTTCCTCGTATCCCCAGCAGGCAATGTCGTTTCAAAGCTTACAAGCGTTCCTTTTTTTATCCCTCTTGCTATATCCTCTACTGCAGAATCGATATATTGATAGTTTATGGCGCCGTTTCCCTTTGTTAATACCGGCACAATGACGACTACCACTTCAGATTTACTTACCGCTTCTGACGTATCAATAGTAGCTTCCAATGTTTTGGACTCATGGGCTTTGGCAACCAGCTCATCGAGTCCCGGTTCATTGTCCACATGGGAAATCCCCTGATTCACTTTGTCCACCACAGTTTTATTAATATCTGCTCCGTACACATGAAAATGTCCGCAATTTGCAAAAATCGCGGCTAAAGGCAGTCCTATCTTCCCTAAACCAACAACTGTCACATTTTTCATCTTAACAATCCTTTCTGGCCTTTTTAGCTGAAATCCCCCGAAATCCTGGAAAGCTTCTGGCAATTACTCTCCGTTATTTTATGTATTCGCAGTTTGTTTGTGTAAATAAAATGACCATTCCGCCGTTCAATTATGACAATTGACCAAGCATCGGAAAACAGTGTGAATAAGCTAAAAGAAACGACTTTTCACACCGATATGGAGGTGTTTTTCATGGAAGAAAAAGAAAAACTTAAGATTCTTGTTTTAATCAAGTCTTTCAACAAATCTGCACCAAAGCATCAACCAAAGTTCGACACCATCAAAGCAATCGAAAAATTCGCCGACGTACGGTATTGGCATAAAGACGGCAACATCAAGGATATTTTAGTTGCGTTGAATTTCACCCCAGATTTCATTCTGCATTATGATCATGCCTGGAACAGTCCCCTGACCCCAAGGATAAAGGGATTAGGAAAAATCAAAATCCCAAAAGGGTGTATCGTGATTGATATCCACTACAGTCCCGCTGAACGAGTGAAATTTTTCAATAGAAATAAAATCGATTTAATCTTTTCTGTCACAAAGTCACCATTCTTAAAAAAATTCCCTCAATACAAGGATCAGTTCCGCTGGCTCCCCTTTGCCATCAACCCTGATGTTTTTAAAGATTGGCAGTTTGAGAAGAATATTAATTTCCTGCTGATGGGGCAGGTTTTTGACAGGGAACGAAAAAGCAGGAATGTGACTGGAACTCCAAAGGGCAAGTACCCATTTAGAGAGGAAGTTTTAGTGCGGATGCGGAAAGAAGAAGGCTTTTTATTTCATCATCATCCTGGACACTACGCAAAAAATACTTCAAAAAACTATCTGAATGAAAAATATGCGAAGGAACTGAACCGGGCAAAAATGTTCTTCACATGCGGGTCCAAGTTTCAATATCCAGTACTGAAATACTTTGAAGCTCCCGCGTGCCGAACACTGCTCCTGGCAAAGCCTGTTCCAGACCTTACAGATTTGGGATTCGTAGATGGTGAAAACTTTGTTGCTTGTAATGAATCCAATTTCTATGAAAAAGCGATGTATTATCTGGAAAACGAGGCAGAAAGAACAAAAATAACAGATACAGGCTACGAGTTTATCCATACCCACCATACAAACGATGTAAGGGCCCAGCAATTTATTGACTATGTGAAAGAATATCTATCCCTTAATCGAGAATCTTCAAGTTCTAAATAAAACTGCAAAGCCATTCATTTGCCAGCGGATTTTTCGCATTTGTAGGCGCCCCCCCATACACTTCCAATTTCAGAACATATACCATAAAGAGACTGATTATGAATCGGTGACCCTCTATACCGCAGCATCTTTAAAAATGATAGATATGGGTGTGTTTTATGAATAATAAAAGCAATTTAAACAATGTAAAGCTAGGTGAGAACGTCAAGATTTATGATTTTGTAAATGCCTATGGCTGTGAAATAGGAGACGGAACAAAGGTTGGCACATTCGTTGAAATCCAAAAAGGAGTTAAAATCGGAAAAAATTGCAAAATCTCTAGCCACTCTTTCTTATGTGAAGGAGTGCATATAGCAGATGGAGTTTTTATCGGCCACGGGGTAATGTTCACGAATGATATGTTCCCCCGCTCCACCAATCCGGATGGCTCTTTGCAAAATGATGGCGAATGGACGCTCCTTGAAACAATTGTAGAAGAACGAGCATCCATCGGATCTGGGAGTACCATCCTGCCCGGACTCACAATCGGTAAAGGGGCCATAGTCGGTGCTGGCAGTGTTGTCACCAGGAATGTCCCGGAATTCTCGATCGTTGCCGGAAACCCGGCTAAGGTCATTCGATACATCCAGGAATAAAGTCTCCTCTCCCGCTGCAGGAGAATTTTTAGGAGGGATCAATCTATGTTAAAAGCAGGAGTCATAGGCTGCGGCTATTGGGGACCAAATATTATCCGCAATCTGGATGCCCTGCCTGGAGTCGAGTTAATCTATGTAGCAGATTTGAATACTGAGCAGCTGGCAAAACAAAAAGCCTTATATCCTTACATTAAAACCACCACAAACTATCTGGACATCATCATGGACCCCGCAATAGACATCGTATTGATTGTGACCCCGGTGAATACTCATTATCGATTTGCAAAAGAAGCCCTCACTAACGGCAAGCATGTCTTTGTTGAAAAACCTCTCACCGACTCTGTTCAAACTTCAGAGGAACTTTGTAAACTTGCAGACTCCAGGAACCTAACACTTATGGTCGGGCATACCTTTGTATACACAGGTGCCGTCAGGAAAATGAAGGAAATTATTGATTCAGGTGAAATAGGGACCATTCGGTATATCACATCCCAACGCCTGAATTTAGGTTTATACCAAAAGGATATCAATGTCTTATGGGATTTGGCTCCTCATGACTTATCGATTGCCGATTATTTGATCGGCAGCCAGATCATCAAGGTAAGAGCATATGGGCATCGAGATATCAATCCACAGCTTGAAGATACCGCTTTTCTAAACTTAACCTATTCTACCGGAGAGAAAGTCTATATTATGAACAGCTGGCTATACCCGGAAAAGGTACGGAAAATGGCGGTTGTCGGAACAAAAGGCATGATAATCTACGACGACATGGAGCCCGAGAAAAAAGTAAAGGTATTTCGTAAGCATGTAGACTTCTCAAAAAGTGAAGTTTCCTACCAGTATGAGAATGAAAAAGAGTATTTTCCCGAGCTAATTTTAAAAGAAGCATTGAATGTCGAGCTTTCCCATTTCACAGATTGCATCCTGAACAACAAAGAGCCTTTGAGCAGCGGAAATAAAGGTTTGACCGTTGTAAAAGTACTCGAGGAAAGTAATCTTTTATTAAGGAGAAACCAAGAATGATCCCATTTTTAGATTTAAAGGCCCAGTATAAAAGCATCGAAATTGAAGTGAAGAATGCCGTTGGAAAAATTTTTGAGGATTGTGCATTTGTAGGCGGCAAAGAGGTCGAAACCTTTGAAAAAAACTTCGCTGATTATTGCCATGCGTCTTATTGTATTGGTGTCGGCAATGGGACGGACGCTTTATGGCTTACCTTAAAGGCAATGGGCATTGGACATGGAGACGAGGTTATTGTCCCTGCCAATACTTTCATTGCCTCTGCAGAAGCGATTACAGCTGTAGGAGCTCGGCCAGTATTCGTCGATCATGACACAGAGACGTATACTATCAATACAGAAGAGCTTCCTTCCAGGATTACTGGAAAGACGAAAGCGATTATTGCAGTCCATTTATATGGACAGCCTGCAGATATGGACCCAATCCTCGAAATCGCTGCCCGGCATGGCCTTAAAGTGATCGAAGATGCAGCCCAGGCACATGGCGCTGAATATAAAGGAAGGCGGGTTGGGTCGATCGGTGATGCCGCATGCTTCAGCTTTTACCCTGGCAAGAATTTAGGGGCATATGGTGATGGCGGAGCGGTGGTGACGAATAATCAGGAACTTGCTGGCCGCGTGCGCCTCTTGAGCCAGCATGGCAGCAAAGTGAAATACATTCACGAAATTGCAGGTTATAACAGCAGACTGGACGGAATCCAGGCTGCCATCCTGAATGTAAAAATGAACTATATCGAACAGTGGACTGAAGCCAGAAGGAAAAATGCTTCTCTCTACAGGGAGATGCTTAAAGATACAAAGATCATTCTTCCGGTTGAAAAAGAAGATGTCAGGCATGTGTACCACCTGTTTGTAATCCGCATCAAGGATCGGGAAGCTGTCCAAAAGAAGCTGCTCGACAGAGGCATCCAAACTGGTATCCACTATCCGGCTCCAATCCATCTCACCGAAGCCTACAGAGACCTTGGAATTTCTCAAGGGACATATCCGCTAAGCGAAGAATATGCCAGCAGCCTTTTATCCCTGCCGATGTACGCCGAGTTAACCAAGGATCAAATACGTGAGATTTGTGATGCTTTAAAGGAGATTATCAGTTGATCCCAAACCACTCTCTTTTCCTTTCCAGCCATTATGCAGTCACCGATTCTAGTCATCACAATCATATGCAAGACCATTTATAAGTATAATGTACAAACCAACTAATTATTGGAGGAAGGCGAGTGAAAAAAGTACGCAAAGCCATTATTCCTGCGGCAGGCTTAGGTACCAGATTCCTGCCGGCTACTAAAGCCATGCCAAAGGAAATGCTTCCTATCGTCGATAAACCGACCATTGAATATATTGTAGAAGAAGCAGTAGCATCGGGAATTGAGGATATTATCATTGTTACCGGAAAAGGCAAAAGAGCCATTGAAGACCATTTTGATATTGCACATGAGCTTGAACGAAATCTTCTCGAAAAGGGAAAGCTCGATTTACTCGAACGGGTTCAGCACCCCTCTAAACTGGCTGATATCCATTACATCCGCCAGAAGGAACCAAAGGGTTTAGGACATGCCGTATGGTGCGCCAGGAATTTTATCGGAGATGAACCTTTTGCAGTTCTGCTCGGAGATGATATCGTCCAAAGCGAGACTCCCTGCTTAAAGCAGCTGATCACCCAGTATGAAGAGACACACTCAAGTATCATCGGTGTTCAGCGAGTGCCGGATGAGGAGACACATCGGTATGGAATCATCGATCCTTCCGCACAGGATGGCCGGAGATATCATGTTCAAAACTTTGTCGAGAAACCGCCGTCAGGCACCGCTCCCTCGAACCTTGCCATCATCGGCCGTTATATTTTGAATCCTGAAATATTCAAGTTCCTTGATTTGCAGAAAGTGGGTGCAGGAGGCGAAGTACAATTAACAGATTCCATTCAGCAATTGAATCAGATCCAAAGAGTGTTCGCATACGAATTCGAAGGAAATCGATACGACGTTGGCGAAAAATTAGGCTTTGTCCAGACAACGATCGATTTTGCCCTTCAGCGTGAAGAACTGAAGGAAGACGTAATAGCTTATCTTGAGAAAGTTTTAAAAGATGTTAAAACAAATAAACCTATATAACCTTGGTTATATAGGTTTATTTGTTTCTATCCTAAACTCAGCGCCAACCCCCATAGAACATGCGCCGCAAAGCGAGGATAAAAGCTTTTGTTTTTGCTCGAAGGATAATAAAGAAGGTCAGGAAATGGTCCATATAGTTCATCGATAATCCCTATAAGATGTTTTACCTTTTCCGGATCAGCATATCTGGAATAAAAGGCTAAAGCCGTCCCAGCTCCCCACAGCCGGGCAGGCCCTTTATTGAGTTCAGTAAATCTATATACTTTATCATTCACTATAAAACGATCAATGGATTTAACAGCCTGTTCAATACTCCACGGCAATGGATGAATCCCCCCGTGCTTCCTGTAGAGCTCCATTCCCCACAGGATATAGCCATGGTGGATTACATCATTGTATTTGCTTTTTTTTGCAGGATTTTCGTAGATCGTATAGTACCATTGGGGCATCCCTTTAAATAATTTTACATTTGAAATAATAGAATCTGCGGCAGAGTTGATCCTGCCTTTTACAAAGCTGTATTCCTCCTCCGTAAATATACAGCCTTGTTCCGCCAATAGTCGAGATAATGTTCCAAGAAACATCGAAGAAACATTCACGGTAAAGTTAGAATCAGTTTTACTGGGACTGTACCAGAAATACCCTCCTTTATCATTTGAGGTCCATACATTCTGGCACCAATGAAGCGCAGTCTTAGCCAATATGCCTTGAATGATTGCTCTCTCCTTAATAGACACCACTTCAAGCATTGATAAAACATCCAAAAAACCATTCATCACGATGGATGTTGTAATAGTGTAGGGGTGATTAGGCGGATTAACGGAACCGTCCTGATATGCATCCCATTCATGAGGCAGACCCCATCCCGGAATGCCGTCATTATCTAAATCCTTGTTCTCTATCAGCCAGTTCACTAGCTCCTGGATTCTATCAAGAGTGTTTTGATCGCGAAATAACCTATAATAATTTATTTCAGAGGAAAGCAGCAAACCATACGTCATAGGCTGATATGACATACCCGGAAAAGTAGGCTCCAGCCCTTTTCCCAGTTCTCCTATGGGAAACTTCTTTATTAACATTTCATAATAACTGCGTGCATCCACAGGTATCCTTCCTTTCTTTCAGCTTTTTCCTATTCCTTTACATAAAAAGACTTATATTATAGTATGTGACAGTCCGGACAAGCGCTTGGACCTTTATACCACTCAATTTAAATGTGCATGAATGGAAATAGGTTAACACCGGCAGTTTATAGTAAACTAGTCTCCATGAGGGAAAATCGGCCATTCTTTAATGCATCAAAACTTACATAAGCAAAAAAAGACGGGATTTCGATACCTCGTCTTTTTTAGATTCATTTTTTCTGTTCATCTAAAAACTCCTGAATATATTGAACCATTTGCTCGGCTCTGGCTTCATTCGTATGGTTTTCATGTATAAACCTATATCCATTATCAGCGATCAGCTGCCGTTCTTTTTCATGGTCCCGATAATATTGCGCTTTTTCCTGAAAGTTTGAAAGATCGCATGCGACGAAATGATGGCCATCCTTAAAACCGAGATCCAGTATATCCTGTACCGGCTCGGCAAGCAGCAGGGTCCTGCATGCCAGGGCTTCAAAATATTTTAGAACAGGGTATTTATACTGCCCTCCGCAAGTGAAGAAAATTTTAGACCGGTTTAATTCACGCGCATACTTTTCATTCAGGATGGCAGCTTCAGGGGCATCATGCCCTGGATGAGCGTGATGGACAAAGCCATCAACTCCCTCCATTTTCTTTAAAACTTCCTCCCTGAAAGGGTATCTCCCTTTTGGGGTATTTGTGTTGTTCTTTCCGTCTGGATCATACACCTGGCCCATCAGTAAATAATCGATATCTTTTTCAAGCTGCCAATCTCTAAAAATAGTTGGATTAATAGAAAACGGCCACCACCTGAACTTCTCCTGATATTCTGGGAATGTTTTTAAAAAGGGCGACTTTGTGAGGGAAAAGATCATATCCATTTTCGTATCTTCAAAATATTGTCTTCTTACATAGGGAAAGTAATGGATGTCTATTACAATCGAACCTTTAGGGATATCGATTTGTCCAAGGCCGCTGATAATCGGTGAAAAAGCATATCCCCACGCCACATCATACTGAAGAATGAAATCTGGTTTAAAATCGATTCTTCGCAAGATATCTTTTATGTTTCCATCTTTATGCCAGTACCTGACCTCAGCATGGTTCTCCAGGGCAGCAATCGTTTCATACTTTGGCTTATGCTTCGGAAACTTAACCCAGAACGGCTTGACCAGCAGTAAAATTTTCAGTTTTTCCTTCAATGGATTCCACTCCTTCGTGTTCTGTAAAACCCCGCTATCGGAATAGAAGAACCCCCTGATTCCGGGGGTCTATTTGTACTTATTTATATGTTTATCAATGACATTAAGCCCTCTTAAAGTGCCGATTGCTTTGAGGTTCTGAACAGGAGATTGATAATCTGGACACAGTTCCAATGCTTTAATGAAATGGGAGTACGCCTCGTTATATTTCTTTAAAAACATCAATGCTTCACCTAAATAATTTTCCTCAAGATGGGTCCTGTTCTCGATCTTGGTGAAGTGCTTAACCGCACGCGGATAGTCTTTTTCAATCAACCCCTTCATCCCTTCAAAAAAAATACGGTCACGGTCACTCTTGATTAAGGGAATGGCCTCATTAAAGAGGATAAACGCTTCATTCATCATCCATCTCCTGGATAATGCAAGCCCGGCAATTAATTTAGCAGCAAAAAGATTGTGATCTGTATCATCAGGGCCGCCATTTGCTTCGTGAATTTTCTTCAGGTCTTCATCGGAAAGATTCAATTTCACATGCCGAGCCAGTACAGCCGGGTTTTTCTGGTTCGTCACATTTGTCTGATGCCTCCTGTAAAGATACAAAGGCTCTGGGATATGATAGGACAGGCAGTCACTCTTTAAAGCCTTCAGAATAAAATCCGTATCGGACCCAACTTTAATAGTAGGGTCATATTTCACATCGCCATTGAGGACATCTCTTTTAAAAATCATTGTAGGGTTATTGAACGGAGTTCCTACATTCAGGAAAAAAGAATACAGGTCTTCCGGCAGCACATTTCCTGATTGCCAGTAACCCATCGGTGACCCACCCGCTGTAATCAGGAGCATATCAGAATGCACTACTCCAATCCCGCTGTGTTGAAGGATCTTGAGCATCCGTTCAAAACGGTTTTGAAGGGAGAGATCGTCTGCCCCATGGAATGTAATATAGTCTCCTTTAGCCTCTGATAATCCCTTGTTAAAAGCCTCCGCCACTCCCTTGTTCTCTTGTTTACAATATTTTATTCTTTCATCAGTAAACGACATCACTACCTCTTCACTGTTATCTGTTGAGCCATCATTGACAATGATCAGCTCCAGATTTTTATGTGTCTGATTCAAGATGCTGCTGATGGTTTCCTTAAGGAAATCCCCCCCGTTGTACACTGGCAAAATGACGCTAATCATAAAAACACCCCAGTTATGTGATTGAGAAAAGAGATGATTGGCAGCCTCATTCGGTCCTGATCACCCTGCGGCCTAGCAGATACCAATCAAGTAAATGGCCAAAATCAATTGCCACCTTATCTCTCCGGGCTATTTCCACACAGATAATGTTGGCGGCCACCCCGGCTGAAACGAAGGCAATGTCATACTCATATCGATCGGCTTCTTCCAACACTTTTTCAATCGAATCAAATCCCGGAACCTTTATAGTGCCTACAATGGATTTATAGCCCTTTTTGATGAAAAATTCCTCTCCATCAGCCGAACGGTTTCCAATCAGCAGGACCCGATAATTCATTAACACATGATGGAAAAAAGCAGTTTCCTGGTTGAGCTGATAATTGATCAGCGAAGTGGCCAATTTCATAGACTGCAATGGCAGCCTATATTCCTTAGCGACTTGATTAAACATCCTCTGATAGACTGGATATCTCGCTTCTGGTATGCCAACAATATCAGCCTCTAGCAAATTCTTAGCCAATAAATCTCTTTTTTCATGGTTCGGGACCTTAAATCCGCCCATACCCTTAAGCCTTCTGTTTTGATTAATTTCTTTTGTCGTAACCAGGATATCGTGTGACAAAGCCAATATTTCGCCATCACCAATCCTTATTACACTGAACCCCTTCTTTTCTCTCAAAGCCTCTAACAGTTGCACTTCTACTTCGCTTGCTGTCTGCAGGCAGATAATATCCTTCGAAAGACTCTTCATGCCTTCCTCAATAATGTCTTCAAGATTATAAGGAAGATATTGATTTTTTAATAGTTTACTTTTAACAATTGCCTCTCCGCCTCTGTAAATAGCCTCCGAGGCCATTGACTCCTTATCCCAGGGACCCGGATAGCCAAGCCTGAATAAGTACTCCCATTGTTCAGGCGAAAATGAATAGGTCAATTGGAAAACTCCTTTTGCTAAATGATTAAATGCTCCAAACAGGAACCCTTATTTTTATAAGTTCTTTTTAGGTATATTCATTTTTAGAGAAGAAGTGTTTGTTTACTTTTATAACAGTTATTATGATTTCACCCCTTTTCAGGAATGAAGCAAATGATTCTGCACATCATAGAAAAATTCAGGATAAGATGCCGCATCACCTATCAGCTTAACTGTTTCAATCGAATTTGATTTAATCTTCACATCGTCATGAATTAGTGAATTGAGGAGATGAAAATCAGTGTTATGTGGGAATTGTTTAATAAACTCCTTTAATTGTTTCTTCGCCTGGTGTTTCCTTTGCAGCCTTAAAAGGTTGAGAATAATCCAGCGGGCTGACAGAGATTTCTCATTAAGGTCTTCTTGATGCTCATAAAGATACTGAAATTCAGCTAATGCTCTTTCGTAGTCCTTGAATAGAAATGGGCTGTATCCTGGCAGGCTAAGAAGCTGGAGTTTATTAAAGGGCTGCAAGGGACAGAAGCACTGCTCCATTTTCCCTTCATCGCTATGTTTCCGATTAGCAATCACTTCCCACCTGGCAATTGGAGGCGCTTTATCAACAGTGTAAACCACAGGTGCTTTAACGATGTCTGCCTCGGTAACCCTCAAGTATCTTTTCAGTTTCTCAAAATCTTCCTCTTCAAGAAACTGTTCAGGTTTTACAGTTAGCTCCCAGACATTAAGCTCATTTCGACCCTGGACCCTATACGAAGACACTTCTTTATAGAAAAGCAACAATTTCTTTATACTTGTTTCCCAATTATATTTCTGGGCTGTCAACAGACCGTTGCTCCTTAATTTGTTCTGAATATCCTCACTTGATAATACACGGGCTATTTTCTCTGCCATATCAACAGGATTTTTCATTTCGCATATGAGTGCATTCTCCTGATCCACTGCGTATTCGAGTACTCCAGTGTTGTTTGTGGTAACAACCGGGCATCCACAAGCCATAGCCTCTAATGTTGGAAGCGAAAAGCTTTCGTAGGTTGATCCGCAAATAAACAAAGATGCTCCCCGAAAAAGGCTGCTGATCTTTTGCTGCGATGGACTAACGAATACCTTTGCCACCTTCTCTTTCATTGCTAAAGAAGGCCGCTCCGGAGTAATCCAGTACAAATCCATATCAAAGTCTTTTTTGATTTTTTCATAAGCTAAAATGATATCGGAAATCCCTTTGAACTTTGCTGATTCAGCTCCCACCATCAGCAAGTATGGCTTTTCTCCAATTTCTTTATCTCCTTTTACTGTAAAAACACCTTCATCAACTGCATTAGGAAAAACCCTGGCGTCCCTGCCGTAAATCTTGGTGATCTGCTTTGACGCCTGATTGGATACAGTAAAAATAAAAGGAGGAATCTCCATTTGTTTCTGAATAAACCCCTTTAGCGAATGGTTCATTGAGTCATAATCAAACAAATGAAAATCACCCTGCTCAAAATACACAACAGGTGCGATGCCTGTTTCGATACAAGCCTGAATATGGTCCCAATAAGTAGCAACGATCACGTCACAAATCGGAATCCCTTTAGCCAGCTCAAGGCCAAAAGGAACTTGAACATATTCTGACTCAATTGGAAACCAGGATGGCTTTGGATAATGGGAGACCACCGTTACTTTAACTCCTGCTTTTGTCAGTTTATTTGCGTGTTCGAGTATGACTTTTACTCCTCCTGATATTCCCACATGGGTCATTGCGTATACTATATGGAGTTGTTCGATATTTTGGTCTGTATGAATTAATTTTTGTCTGCTAGCAAACCCATATCTATCTAGTCTTTTATTAAATTCCTGTGAACGAAGTTCCTGTATCACGTTTACCTCCAAATGTTTTTTATAATAGTCTATGTGTAAGCCAAAAAAAGAACAGTGCTTGCCAAGCATGACAAGCACTGTTGATGATTTTTTATTATTGTGGTTCAAAAGTCAGGCCAGGACTAATATCTTGAATCTTTGCAATATGACACGTACTAAGAATATATGTTTCGTTTCCTGTTGTAATCTTTACAAGTCCTTCAGATATAGCAAGAATTTCCGCATCCTGAATATTGTCAAAGAAACCATCAGTAAAGAAATCTGCTGAAGAGCCTTGTTCAAAGATCATTTCAAGAATTGCCCTAGTAGGCTGCTCACAGCATTCACATTCTCCCGTACGATCAGGCGGCGGGTCTGGAAGTGGAGGCAGAGTTACACCAGCAAGTAAGCCATCACCTTGAACTCCAACGACTTGGCACATTGGTCCTGCAATCGTTCCACCCTCTGCAATAAAGAATCCATTTTGAACTGCATCAATTGTTACGTTGCCGATACCACCATTATTTGTTTGAGAAGTAGTTCCAACAGTAACTTCGATATTTCCATCTCTAATTTGCTCAAATATATCTGTCATTGGTCCAACGCAACAATCACACTCTGTATCAGGCATTGGTCCAGTCGGTCCGGTTACCCCTGTCGGCCCGGTTGGTCCTGTTGGTCCTGTTGGTCCTGTTGGCCCTGTTGGTCCAGTCGGCCCTGTTGGTCCTGTTGGTCCTGTTGGTCCTGTCGGCCCTGTTGGTCCGGTCGGTCCTGTTGGCCCTGTTGGCCCTGTTGGTCCAGTCGGCCCTGTTGGTCCTGTTGGTCC
>JAGGQZ010000015.1 GCA_018613055.1 Chryseobacterium sp. ISL-80
CACAGAATAATGGGCTTGACTGGAAGCAGGAGAAAAGCTGTCTGAAGTAGCCCCGAGTTCAGACCGGTTTAGGGGAATAAGGAGAAAAGCAGTCCGAAGTGATCACAGATTCGAACTAAACAACAAGAATCCCAGCAGTAGAATGTCAGAAGCAACTCTCTGTTTCTACCAGAAAAAACGTAGCTTGTTTATGACTAATAAAATTTAGGAGAATGAACATGAAAATAAGAGACAGAGGTATAGTAATTGGCAGGATGTCTCCTGCGACAAATAATTGTATAACCGATGTTCTGGGTGTAATGGTAGGCCATGTAACTCTTGATTTTCCACTGGATGAAAAAGGTGAGGAATATGCCTGTACCGGTGTGACAGCAATCCTGCCGCATGGCGGGAATTTGTTCCGAGAGAAAGTTGCGGCTGCCAGCTATGTCCTTAACGGTTTTGGCAAAACGACAGGGCTTGTTCAGCTAAATGAACTTGGAACAATCGAGTCACCCATTATGCTGACAAATACGTTTGGGGTACCGGCAGTTACCCAGGGGACTCTGGAATACATGCTTGCTGAAAATGAAGAGATTGGCGAGTCGACCGGTACCATCAATATTGTGGTGGGTGAATGCAATGACAGCTATTTAAACTCGATCCGTCTTTTTCCGGTAAAACCTGAGCATGCAAGACAAGCACTAAAGGAGGCTTCAACGAGACCTGTCGAAGAAGGGGCGGTCGGAGCGGGAAAAGGGATGGTTTGTTTTGGTCATAAAGGCGGAATAGGAACAGCTTCAAGGGTTATAGAGGATACCCCTGCCTATACGGTTGGCTGCCTTGTGCTCAGCAACTTTGGCAAAAAAGAAGAATTCTTGACAGGAAAGTATGGTATTGGGACCATAAAATCAGGGTTATCCGAGACGGCAGATGGTTCTATCATCATCATCCTGGCAACAAATGCCCCCTTAAGTGACCGTCAGCTGCAGCGGCTGGCAAAAAGATGCGGCATCGGTCTTGGCCGGACTGGAAGTCATTTTAGCCATGGAAGCGGGGATATTGTGATTGCTTTTTCAACAGCCAATCAAACCGAGCATGATTCAGAAGAATATCTTCACACAAGCAGCCAGATAAGAGATGAGCATTCGTTGATGAACGAGCTTTTCACGGCTGCAGCTGAAGCAACCGAGGAAGCCATCCTCAACTCACTATCCCAGGCTGAAACTACCAGAGGGAGAAAAGGCAGTGTGGTTGAGGCGTATCCCTTTTTGTAGGCAATTTTTAAAGAAATATGATAAGTTTAAAAAAACAAAACTTGGAAGGAGAGATACATATGCGAGACAAAGAGACTTTGAAGCAGGAGGTCCTTGATGCTTTCAATTTCAGGCATGCCACAAAGCAATTTGATCCAGCCAAAATGATTCCAGAGGAGGACTTCCGCTTCATCCTCGAGACTGGACAGTTATCTCCAAGTTCTTTTGGTTTTGAACCATGGCGGTTTCTTGTTGTCCAGAGTGAAGAGTTACGGGAGAAAGTTAAAAATACTGCCTGGGGAGCGTTTGGCAAGCTTCCGGAAGCAAGCCATTTTGTGATAATCCTTGCAAGGACGAAAGTTGATACCAAATATGACTCAGAATACCTGCAGGACCATTTCAAAAACAAGAAACAGATGCCTGAGGAATTCATGGCCAATTACTTGAAGCGAATCGAGGAATTCCAAAAGTCTGATTTTAAATTGCTTGATGGTGACCGTCCGCTATTTGATTGGGCATGCAGGCAAACTTATATTGCCCTGGCCAATATGATGACAGCCGCCGCCCAAATCGGCATTGATTCCTGTCCGATCGAAGGCTTTGATTTTGAAAAAATGAACAAACTTCTGGAAGAAGAAGGGTTGCTTGAAAATGGTCACTTTGGCATTTCGGTTATGTGTGCGTTTGGTTACCGTGTGAATGAGCCAAAACCGAAAACAAGAAGGCCACTGGATGACATCGTTAAGTGGGTTTAAAGGGAAAGCCTGGACATTGCCAGGCTTTTTCCTTTTACTTTGATTCTTTAAGCGTTTCTCGGTACTCCTTGCCCTTTTGGACATATGTATCGATGGATAGCTGAATCAGCTCCAAATCCTTTTCGCCAATTTCTCGAACCACTTTTCCAGGTGCACCCACTACCAAAGAGCGTGGCGGAATCTTCTTCCCGGCAGGTATCAAGGTGTTTGCGCCGATGATGCATTCCTCCCCGATTTCCGCTCCGTCAAGAATTGTGGATCCCATCCCAATAATACATCTTTTCTTGATGGTACAGCCATGGAGGATCGCATTATGCCCAACAGTCACTTCGTCTTCAATGACAAGAGGTGAGCCTTCATACAGATGGCAGGTTACATTGTCCTGGATGCTGCAGCTTTCGCCTATTGTAATCGTATCTTCATCTCCCCGCAAAACCGCGTTGAACCAGACGCTCGAATTTTTTCCAATCTTGACGTCTCCGATAATATAGCTGCCCGGTGCCTGGAACACCGTTTCATGAACTGCCGGCTTTTTCTCTAAATAAGATAAAATCACGATAGCCTCTCCTTTTCTTAATTGTCTTAATTTTAAAATTAGTATAACATTAATCATACGAAGGGGGAATTTTTGTGAATGGAATCACTTCTGTTCTAGACATAAAATATCCAATCATCCAGGGTGGGATGGGAAACATCAGCAATGCGATTTTGACGGCAGCCGTTTCAGAGGCTGGAGGATTAGGAACCATCGGAGCAGGTACCATGGCTGCAGAAGAAGTGGAACAAATTATTATGGAAACCAAAAAAAGGACAAAAAAGCCTTTTTCGGTGAATATTGCTTTAAGTGTTTCGCCCAATGTGGTGGAAATCCTGAGGCTGGCAGTAAAACATGGGGTGAAAGTCGTCACCTTATCAGCAGGCAATCCTGCGCCTTTCATTCCCAAGCTGAAAAAAGCTGGCATCAAAGTCATAACCGTTGTTGCATCCGTTAAACAGGCAAAAAAAGCAGAAACTGCAGGAGCAGATGTTTTAGTGGCAGAAGGATTTGAGGCTGCAGGGATCAACTCGAACCTGGAAACTACAACTTTGGCGCTGATTCCGCAGATTGTCGCACAGGTAAACATTCCAGTTGTCGCAGCAGGCGGAATTGGGGACGGAAAAGGGCTGGCGGCCATGCTGGCGCTGGGAGCAAGCGGTGTCCAAATGGGGACCCGTTTTATCGCCACAAAGGAAGCTCCATTTCATGAAGTTTATAAACAAAAACTATTGCAGGCAAATGATCATGAAACAGTTATTGTTGGCCGATCCGTTGGAAAAATAAGAAGACTGCTGAATACCTCTTATGCCGGAAAACTGCTGGAAGCGGAAAAACAGGGAATCACGCCTGATGAGTTTGCAGAACTCACGACGGAGGACATACATAAAAAAGGCGCGCTGGAAGGAAACGAAGAGGCCGGATTCATGAATGGCGGCCAGGTTTCAGGATTGATATCTGACATTCCAACCGTACAGGAATTGCTTGATCGGATGGTAATGGAAGCAAAAGAACGACTGAAAATCGCAGAAGCTTTATTATAATTTCGCGGAGCATGCTTCTAAAAAAGAGGTATGCTTTTTATTTTGAACAAAAAATTTAAATTAATCAGAAAAAAATAATAAATACGTCTTTACTTTTATGCATAAAAGCGGTAAAGTAACCGAAAGAACTTTATTATACTTGGAGAATATTTAACTCCCAGGCAGGAAGGTGGATGAAAAAAGAAACTGAAATCTCAACATACTAAATTTTCGGAATATTATTGACACTATTTTAGGCTGGTGTTAATATAACGTTATATTTACGGTATCAATAGTAGATATCATACTTTTTGGAATCGCTTTCATAGAATTCTTGGGTCAAATGTAAAAATGGTGCGTTCCGGCTGTCTAAAAGTATAAAACCTACATAAAGTAAAGCCGGTTTATAAAAAAATCAAGGGGGATTAACATGAAAACATCAGTAAAAGCTATTTCTCTTGTCCTAGCCAGTGCTTTGCTAATGGCTGGCTGTGGAGGAAAAGAATCATCAAATGGTTCAGCAGAAAAAGATCAGTACAAAATCGGTTTAACTCAATTCGCGGAACATCCATCACTGGATGCGGCGACCGAAGGCTTTAAAAAGGCTCTCGAAGAAAAAGGTTTTAAGGAAGGCGAAAATGTAACATATGACTTCCAAAACGCACAAGCTGACATGAACAATACAGCAACGATCGCCAACAACTTTGTC
The DNA here is from genome assembly GCA_018613055.1 of Chryseobacterium sp. ISL-80. Taxonomy (GTDB): domain Bacteria; phylum Bacillota; class Bacilli; order Bacillales; family Cytobacillaceae; genus Mesobacillus. Next base: position 4,257 of record JAGGQZ010000015.1, read on the forward strand.
GGCGACAAGGTCGACTTGATCTTTGCCAACGCAACTCCGAGCGCTGTAGCAGCACTTAATGCAACAAAGGATATACCAATCATTTTCACATCCGTGACAGACCCTGTTGGAGCGGGGCTTGTTGAAGCATTCGACAAGCCAGGCGACAATATCACCGGTACGACTGATAACCATCCAGATGCGACGAAAAAAACCATCGACTTCATGACAAATGAAATCGGAGCCAAGAAAATCGGTGTGATTTACAATGCTGGTGAACAGAACTCTGAAGTTCAGCTGAAGGAAGTGAAGAAGCTTGCTGAAGCAAATGGAGCGAAAGTAGTGGAAGCTTCCATTTCAACATCTGCTGAAGTTAAGCAGGCGGCTGAGTCTCTTGTTGGCCGTGTTGATGCAATTTATGTACCAACAGACAACACTGTCGTATCTGCACTTGAATCGGTAATCTCTGTGGCAAATGGCAAAAAGATCCCATTGTTTGTTGGTGAACTTGATTCCATGAAGCGCGGGGCAGTAGCTGCGAGCGGGTTCAACTACTATGATATCGGCTATCAATCAGGTCTAATGGCTGCAAAAATTCTATCTGGCGACAAGAAAGCCTCTGAAATTCCTGTAGAACTTCCAGAATCTCTGACACTGACAATTAATAAAAAAGCTGCAGAAGCACAAGGTGTTGAGGTTAAGGAAGAATGGGGAGGCAACGCAGAGTTTTACGAAGAATAAGAGAAAGGATGATTCAACTTGTTTACTTCAATATTTGGAGCATTTGAGTCAGGCATAATTTATGCGATCATGGCTCTGGGCGTATACTTATCCTTTCGGGTTCTGGATTTTCCGGATTTGACGGTGGACGGCAGCTTCGTAACTGGAGCTGCGGTTGCCGCGATCATGATCGTGAATGGCGCTAATCCATTTGCTGCGACAATGGTGGCACTGGTTGCCGGATTCATCGCAGGCTGCCTGACAGGTGTGATTCATACTGTCGGTAAAGTGAATGCTTTATTATCTGGGATCCTGATGATGATTGCCTTATATTCTATCAATCTGAGAATTATGGGCAAGTCGAATGTGCCGCTGTTGAACACCGACACTGCAATGACATCTGTGAGGGACTTTTTTGAGAAAACAGGAATCGACGGATTCTTTAATAGCATGCTGACAGCCATTGGACTGGGTGACAGCCTTCCGCGTACATGGGGAATCCTGCTGTTCATGATTTTTGTTACCTTTGCGATCAAGTTCCTAACAGACGCATTCCTTAAAACAGAAATCGGACTTGCAATCAGGGCAACAGGCGATAATAAAAGGATGATCCGCAGTTTTTCTTCCAATACGAATCTGATGATCATTCTTGGCCTCGGCCTTTCGAATGCGATGGTAGCATTTTCAGGTGCACTGATTGCCCAGCAGGGTGGATTCGCGGATGTAGGCATGGGAATCGGGATGATTATCATCGGGCTTGCTTCCGTGATTATTGGTGAAGCGCTGTTCGGAACAAAATCAATTGCAAGGACAACATTCGCTGTTATTGGCGGTTCGATTATCTATCGCATCGTGGTTACGCTGGCACTAAGGGTGGAGTTCCTTGAACCAGGTGACATGAAACTGATTACAGCGGTGATTGTCATTCTTGCGCTGACTGCTCCGAAGATGATTGAAAGCTATAAAGAGAAAAAGCGGAAGGTCAAAAGACAGCTTGAGAACATGCAGATGGTAGCTGTTCCTTCTGAAGGAAAGGGTGAGGCTGGTGCTGCACTTAAATCAGATTCATAGAGTATTCAACGAAGGCACTCCAGATGAGAAGATCGCCCTGGATAATATCAATCTCACATTGGAAAAAGGGGATTTCGTTACTGTTATCGGCAGTAACGGTGCCGGTAAGTCTACCTTAATGAATATCATTTCTGGTGTGATGATTCCTGATCATGGCAAAGTAGAATTGGATGGCAGGGATGTTACCTATATGTCTGAGTACAACCGCTCAAAAATGATCGGTCGTGTCTTCCAGGACCCAATGGCCGGAACGGCTCCAAGCATGACAATCGAGGAAAACCTGGCGATTGCGTACTCAAGGAACAAGCGACGTACACTTGGCCGTGGCGTGACCAAAAAAAGGCGGGAGCTTTTCAAGGAAGTATTGGAGTCCTTGCACTTAGGCCTTGAAAACCGGTTGAATGCCAAGGTCGGATTGCTGTCAGGCGGAGAGCGCCAGGCGTTATCCCTGCTGATGGCTACATTCACCGAGCCATCCATCCTCTTATTGGATGAACACACTGCAGCACTTGACCCTTCGCGGGCAGAGCTTATCACAAATCTGACAAAAGAAATCGTTGATAAATACCATTTGACAACGCTTATGGTCACCCATAATATGCAGCAGGCACTCGACCTCGGCAACAGGCTGATCATGATGGACAAAGGGCAAATCATCCTAGAAGTCAATGAAGAACAAAAAGCAAAGCTGACAATCGAAGACCTGCTGAATGAATTCCAGCGAATCCGCGGAACGAAAATGGCAAGTGACAGGGCGTTGCTTAGCTAAAAAAATCAACCAGCTTTAGAAAAGCTGGTTGATTTTTTTATGTTTAAAAAGAACAACAAAATATTATATCAGAATTATTTTTAAGAAAATACCAAAATTTCTTACAATTTATTGACCATTTATTTAACGAAATGTTATGATAACGTTAAATAAACGTTATACATATTTGCAACTTGGAAAGGTGGGATATGATGCGAGATGGCTTAAAAGCAGGGCATACGGCCTCCATCAAAGTCATTGTTACACCAGATATGTTTGCCCGCTTTGAGGGAAAGCTCGTCCATCCAGTATACTCCACGGTATCAATGGTGTATCACATGGAATGGGCTTCGAGACAAATTATACTTCCTTTTTTAGAAGACGATGAGGAGGGAATGGGTGGTGCAGTGACCGTCAAGCATATTGCTCCTTGTATTGAAGGAGCAGAAGTGGTCATTACAGCGACCGTCACAGATCTGCAGGACAATACGATCCTGACAAATGTCAGGGCAGAAACCAACGGACGTTTGGTTGGTGTCGGGGAAGTTAAACAAGTCGTCCTTCCAAAGTCCAGGATAACTGAATTATTGACAGGCAGCTAAAAATTTTTGCGCAAAAATGTAAGCGCTAACATGGTTTAACGGAATAAAGGGGGAAAGAAAAATGGATATGTTTGAACAAATTCGTGAACACGAGCAGGTCGTGTTCTGTAATGATGAAGCGACAGGATTAAAGGCAATTATTGCAATACACAGCACACGATTGGGTCCTGCCCTTGGCGGCTGCCGGATGTACCCTTATAAGTCAGTCGACGATGCACTTGAAGATGTACTCCGGCTTTCAAAAGGTATGACGTATAAATGTGCAGCTGCCGATGTTGATTTCGGAGGCGGGAAGGCTGTCATCATTGGCGATCCTACTAAGGATAAGAGCCCGGAATTATTCAGGGCATTCGGCCAGTTTGTCGAGTCCATCCAGGGCCGTTTTTATACAGGGACAGACATGGGTACCGACCCGGAGGATTTTGTCCATGCATTGAAGGAAACAAATTGTATCGTCGGCGTTGATGAAGTATACGGCGGCAGCGGTGATTCTTCTGTGCCGACTGCACAGGGAGTCATCTTTGGATTGCAGGCAACGAGCAAAGCTTTGTGGGACACGGATGACCTGTCTGGCAAATCCTATGCGATCCAGGGTCTGGGCAAGGTTGGCTATAAGGTAGCAGAGTATCTGCTGGAAAATGGTGCGGATCTGTATGTAACAGATATCAATCAAAAAGCGATCGACCAGATTGTCCAGAAAGCGAAGGAAATGGGAGCAGGGATCAAGGTTGTGGCCAGTGATGAAATTTATTCACAGCCTGCCGATATCTTCATTCCATGTGCAATGGGAGGAATCATCAATGATGAGACTATCCCTCAGCTGCAGGTAAAAGCGGTGGTCGGCTCTGCCAATAATCAGCTGAAGGAAGAACGCCATGGCCATGCCCTCCAGGAAAAAGGAATTCTATATGCACCTGATTACATCGTCAATGCTGGCGGTTTGATCCAGGTGGCGGATGAGCTTTATTCACCGAACAAAGAGCGCGTCCTTAAAAAGACTAAAGCAATCTATAATTCTCTTTTGAATGTATATAGCCATGCCGAACGAGAAGGAATCACCACAATGGAAGCGGCCAATAAATTCTGTGAAAACCGGATAGAAGCACGGACCAGAAGGAACAGCTTCTTCTCGCATATGAAACGTCCTAAATGGGCTGTAAGAATGTAATAGAATCATAGAAATTTAGTTTGTTTTTTAACTTTGATGCTTTGAAAAATTCAGTGCGATTTTAAAAAAAGGGTGAGCACATGGATAAGGATTTTCCAATTTTACAAGTGATGGACCAAAGCGGAAACATTGTGTCCGAGGAATATAAATATTTGGTGACCGAAGATCGAGTGAAGCAGTTTTATACGGAAATGGTAAGAATCCGGACGCTGGACAGAAAATCAGTAAGCTTGCAGCGCCAGGGAAGGATCGGGACTTATGCTCCATTCGAAGGCCAGGAGGCTTCCCAGGTTGGAACGGCTCTAGCGCTTGAAAGTGATGATTGGATGTTCCCGACTTATCGCGACCATGGTGCGGCAATGGTGTTCGGGCATTCACTGAGGAATATCCTGCTGTTTTGGAATGGGCGAAACGAAGGCTGTGTCCCGCCGTATGGGAAAAAGATATTTCCGCCGGCCATCCCGATTGCGACACAAATCCCTCATGCTGCAGGAGCAGCGTTCGCTGAAAAGCAAAAAGGCACAAAAAATGCTGCCATCTGTTATTTCGGTGATGGAGCAACGTCGGAAGGGGATTTTCACGAAGGGCTAAATTTTGCCAGTGTATTTAAATCCCCGGTCGTTTATTTTTGCCAGAACAACCAGTATGCGATTTCGGTACCAATCAGCAAACAGATGAATTCGGCAACGATAGCGCAGAAAGCACTGGCCTATGATATGCCTGGTGTGAGGGTGGATGGAAATGATGTTTTTGCCGTTTTTTCTCAAACTGAAAGGGCTCTTGAACGGGCGCGTAATGGCGAAGGGCCAACATTGATTGAAGCGATGACATGGAGATATGGTTCCCATACAACAGCAGATGATGCTTCTAAATACCGTGACCAGAATGAAAGTGCAATGAAGCGGATGGAAACAGATCCGCTGCTCAGGCTGGAACGCTGGTTGAAGAATGAAGGGCTTTTTGATGAAGCATGGACAAAAGAAGTCGAAGAACAGGCTGCAGCAGAAATTGATGCCGCAGTGAAGGAAATGGAGAGTTTCCCTGCTGCAGATCCGTCTGTGATCTTTGATTATGTTTTTGAAAAACCAACCTGGACAATCGAGAAACAAAAGCGGGAGTACCTTGAACTGATCGGGGGTGAGGCTTGATGGAAACAGCAGTTCAGACCAAGACCTTGACACTGGTCCAGGCGATTACCGATGGACTGGATACGATGCTGGCAGAAAAGAATGAGGTCATACTCCTTGGTGAAGACATTGGTAAGAACGGAGGAGTATTCCGTGCGACTGATGGTCTTCAGGAGAAATATGGTGAGGAACGTGTGATTGATACACCACTAAGTGAAGCTGGTTTTGTCGGTGCTGCCATTGGAATGGCGGTAAATGGTTTCAGGCCAGTAGTGGAAATCCAGTTCCTCGGATTCATCTATCCAGCATACGAACAAATCATGACACATGCTTCAAGACTGAGAATGCGGACGATGGGCCATTATACAGTGCCAATGGTCATTCGTGCTCCTTATGGCGCTGGTGTCCGTGCTCCGGAAATTCATTGTGACAGCACAGAATCAATTTTTACCCACATGCCAGGAATAAAGGTTGTATGTCCATCCAATCCATATGACGCAAAAGGGTTGATGATTGCCGCGATTGAAGATCCCGATCCTGTTCTCTTTTTAGAGCCGATGCGAAGCTACCGGTCGTCCCGTGATGAAGTTCCTGAAGGGAAATATACCGTTGAAATTGGCAAAGGCAAGAAGCTGACAGAAGGCGAGGACGTGACGGTCATTTCCTGGGGCGCGATGGTTCCTGTAGCCATGAAGGCTGTTGAAGAAATGAAGGATAAGGGAGTTCAATGCGAACTTCTTGACCTCAGGACACTATACCCTATCGATAAGGATCTTGTCATTGAATCCATACAGAAAACGGGACGCACTGTCATTGTCCATGAAGCCCATGAAACAGGCGGCACGGGAAGTGATTTGATTTCATTGATCAATGATGAAGCATTTCTTTACCAAAAGGCGCCGGCTGAAAGGGTAACAGGCTTTGATACGCCAGTTCCATACTTTGGATTTGAAAACCACTATCTGCCGACCCCGAAAAGAGTCGCAGCAGCAATCGAGAAAGTGATGAAGTTTTAGGAGGCTTGCCGATGGTTGAAGTAAAGCTCCACGACATAGGAGAGGGGATGACCGAAGCGGACATCAATTGTTACCTGGTGAAGCCTGGCGACTTCGTCAAGGCTGATGATCCGTTGGTAGAAGTCCAGACCGACAAGATGACCGCTGAGATTCCGGCCCCCTGTTCCGGTGTTGTAAAAGAATTATTGTTGAAACAAGGACAAACGGTACAAGTAGGGACGTCACTATTGATAATCGAGGACCAATCCGGGCTCGGAGCAAATGGCGGGCTGCAAAAAGCCAAGGAAGCAGAAAATGCGAAAACAAAGCCTGCAGCTACAGTAGATGTTCTTGACAGACCTGCAGATCCTGTTGTTCCCGTTGGTGTCAGTGTTCGGTTGGGCAGGGTTCTTGCTTCTCCGTACACGAGGAAAATTGCCCGGGAAAATGGTGTAAACATTATGGAGGTCATCGGGACTGGACCCGCTGGCCGGATCACCGACCAGGATGTATTGGCTTTTGCCAGTTTACGAGACAGCAAGGCTGCGAATGGTTCAGAAGCTGTTTCCGAACAGCAGGTTGCGAAGGTTTCGCAACCAGGCTCCGAACAGGTGGCTCCGAGTGCTTCGGAAGCTGGTTCCGAAAGTCGGGCTGTGAAGGTTTCAAAAGGTGGTTCTGAAGAGCAGGGAGGACATCATTCCGATCATCTGGCTGCAACTGCAAAAGCAGATATCGAAGATGCAGAGATTGTTACTGCGGAGGCATCCGGAGATATCCTGCCATTCCGTGGACGCCGGAAGCAGATTGCGAAAAAGATGGTTCAGTCTCTCTATACCATCCCTCACTGCACCCATTTCGAGGAAGTGGATGTCAGTGAATTGATCACATTAAGGGAAGAGATCAAGGCAGCAGGAAATTCGATTTCAGCGACTGCCTTCTTTATTAAAGCCCTTTCGATTGGGCTGAAAGAATTCCCGGTGTTCAATGCAAAGCTGAATGAAGAAAATGAAAGCATCCAGCTGCTTCGTGAACATCATATCGGGATTGCCGTGGACACTCCAGAAGGACTGATTGTCCCGGTCATCAGGAATGTCGAGAAAAAGAACCTGAAACAAATTCATGCAGAGATGAAGCAGCTGACGAAGCTTGCCCTGGATGACAAGCTCAAGGTCAAAGATATCTCGGGTGGTACATTCACGGTTAGCAATGTTGGACCGCTCGGCGGCAGCATTGGCGCAACCCCAATCATCCAGCACCCGCAGACAGCGCTTGTTTCTTTCCATAAAACAAAGAAACGGCCTGTCGTGACCGAACAAGATGAAATTGCGATCCGTTCGATCATGAATCTGTCGATGGCTTTTGACCACCGGGTAGCCGATGGTGCAACGGCGGTATCATTTACAAACCGCTTCGCCCAACTAATCGAGAATCCGAAGATGATGCTTCTTGAGTTGATGTAATTCAAGTACATTTCTTCACCACATAAAAGCATTATAGCTTTACATCGCGCTCTTGAGAGAGCGGAAAGAATTACTATAAAATTATTTTAAATATTGTAAATATTTTTAACAGGAGGTTTTATGATGCAAGAGAAGGTAATGGTATCTGGCCAGACAACAGAAGATTTTTTCCCGGTACAGGATGTAGATTATTTGGAGCTTTATGTAGGCAACGCCAAGCAAGCGTCACATTTTTTCCAGACCGCTTTTGGCTTTAAAGTAGTAGCTTATTCCGGCCTAGAAACAGGGAACCGCGAAACGACGTCCTATGTGCTGCAGCAGCGAAAAATCCGCCTTGTGGTAACCGGGACTTATAACGACTCATCCCGTGTAGCACAGTTTGTGAAAACACATGGAGATGGCGTGAAGGATATTGCACTGGCAGTGGATGATGTCGAGAAGGCATACAAGGGTGCGGTCAGCCGCGGAGCAATCGAAATCCAGCCGCCGCACGAGGTTTCGGATGAAAATGGTGTTTTGAAGAAGGCGGTCATCGGTACTTACGGTGATACCATCCATACACTGGTTGAGCGAAAGAATTATAAAGGCCTTTTCATGCCAGGATTTGTTGAGCATAAAACAACAGTTCCGGTCAATGATGCTGGCTTCATCGGCATCGACCATGTTGTCGGCAATGTTGAGAGAATGGAAGAATGGGTGAATTATTACGCGAACGTAATGGGCTTCAAGGAAATGAAGCACTTCACAGATAAGGATATTGTGACTGAGTATTCAGCGTTAATGTCCAAGGTTATGCATAATGGAGGCCGCATCAAATTCCCGATCAATGAGCCGGCTGAAGGAAAGCGCAAATCACAGATCCAGGAGTACCTAGAATTCTACAATGGCCCTGGCGTCCAGCATCTTGCGATTTTGACTGAGGATATTGTCAGCACGGTATCACAATTGCGTGAAAACGGTGTTGAGTTCCTGAGCACTCCGGATTCTTACTATGAAATGCTGTCAGAGCGTGTTGGTGAAATTGATGAAGAGATCGAGAAGCTGAAAGAGCTTAGTATTTTAGTAGACCGTGATGATGAGGGCTATCTGCTGCAAATTTTCACGAAGCCAATCGTCGACCGCCCGACTTTATTCATTGAAATCATCCAGCGTAAAGGCGCGAGAGGGTTTGGGGAAGGCAACTTCAAGGCTCTCTTCGAATCAATCGAACGTGAACAGGAACGACGCGGTAATCTATAAAAACCGGGATAAAAGGGGGCGGATTGCTCCCTTTTGTCATAAACGGCGACTTGAAAAATGGGGGATGAACATGAAGGTAAATGCTAGAGCAGAACTTGAAGGGATCACACCATACGCCCTCGGCCAGACAATTGAGGAAATCAAGGAACAATATAAGCTTACAACAGTAAGAAAACTGTCAGATAATGAAAATGTATATGGCACTTCACCAAAGGTGCGAGAAGCGATCCTGCAGGCATCAGCGAATCTGGCATTTTATCCAGACGGAATGACTTCAGGCATCACAGAAAAGCTGTCAGCACATTATGGATTAAAACCGGAGCACTTTCTCGTTTCGAATGGATCGGAGGAAATCATCCGGCTGCTTACAAGAGCCTATATCGATAAAAATGATGAAGCGGTTATGGCGGAAGTGACATTTCCCCGCTATAAAACGAACGTCCTCATAGAAGGCGGAAAAGCTGTAACTGTTCCGATGATCGAGGGACGGCATGACCTAAAGTCAATGCTTGAAGCCATCTCTGAAAAAACAAAGCTGGTTTTTGTCTGCAATCCTAACAATCCAACAGGTACGATTGTTGCGAAACAAGAGCTGCTTTCTTTTATCGGCAATGTGCCATCAAATGTACTAATTGTCATGGATGAAGCCTATTTTGAATACACTGATTCCGAAGATTTTCTGGATACGATGCCCCTGCTTGATCAATATGAAAATCTCGTCATCTTAAGGACTTTCTCGAAAATCTATGGACTTGCGAGCCTGCGGGTAGGCTATGGAATCATGCATCAGGAAATTGCGAAAGAGCTTCATAAGGTCAGGGATGTGTTCAATGTGAACCAGCTGGCACAGGCGGCAGCCATGGCAGCAATTGATGATCAGGAATTCGTAAAGGATTGCGCAGAAAAAAATAGTGCAGAACGGGAATTCCTCCGTGAAAAATTTAAAGAGCTGGAGATTGAGAGTTTTCCATCACAATCCAATTTCCTGTTTGCTTACAGTAACACTCCCGTCATCCATACGCTGACAGAGAACGGTGTCCTTGTCCGCCAGATGCAGCTTCCAGGCTATAAGGAAGCGTTCAGGATCACCCTTGGCACTCGTGAGGACCATGAATTCATCATCCAAGTTGTCAGCCAGCTTTTTCACGAAAGGGCGGTGTAGACTTTGGAAATCAAAACAGACAGTCTTGAATGGAAAGACGCATATAAACTTTTGCAGGGTTCGGTGCTGCCTCGCCCAATCGCGTTCGTATCAAGCCAGGATGAAAACGGAACGACCAATCTGGCACCCTTCAGTTTTTTCACCGTCATCAGTGCCAATCCGATGATGGTCTGCTTTTCCCCGATGAGGCGGGGGACAGATGGAGCGAAGAAGGATACATTGAACAATATTGAAGCAACGAAACAGTTTGTCATCAATATTGTCAGTGAGGATTTCGTCCAGCAAATGAATGATTGTGCAACTGAATTTACGGCGGATGTCGATGAGTTCGAGGCCTCTGGTCTGACAAAGATAGAAAGTGCGGCTGTAAATCCTCCAAGGGTCCAGGAGTCGAAGGTCCACCTTGAGTGTGAACTTGACCAGGTCCTCCATTTCGGGCAGGACGAAGCCGGTGCCGGCAGCCTTGTCATCGGGAAAGTCGTGCATGTGCACGTTGAAGATGACTTGTATGAAAACGGACGGATCAATTCGGAAAAATTGAACCCGGTAGGCAGGCTGGCTGGCGCTACATACACCTTGCCGCTGGCTAAAACCTTTGAACTGCAAAGAAAATAGGTGATGACATGAAATTCATAACGTTTGTGAAAAATGATGGTTCCATCCGCGCCGGCTGGATTAATTCGCGCAATGAAGCAGTCGATATGCATGAAGCAACCAATGGGCATTTGCCGGACAATATGCTGGCATTCCTTGAGAACCATGAGGAACATTTGGAATATATCAAACAGAATCTATTGGAGAGCGAAACGGGGACATATCCGCTGGAAGAAGTCAGGTTGAAAGCGCCGCTGCATACCCCGAAAAGCGTCCGTGATTTCTACGCATTCGAACAGCATGTAAAAACAGCCCTGGAGAACCGCGGACTTGAGATGATTCCGGAATGGTATGAAATTCCCGTGTTTTATTTTACCAACCACCTCGCAATCAAGGATCCTGAAGAAGAAATCAGGCGGCCACAGACATGCGAGTGGCTGGATTACGAACTAGAAATCGCCTGTGTTATCGGTAAAGAAGGCCGCAACATAAAAGCGGAGGATGCCGAACAGCATATTTTTGGCTTTATGATCATGAATGACTGGAGCGCTCGCGATCTTCAGAGGAAGGAAATGAAGGTCGGTCTTGGTCCGGCAAAAGGAAAGGATTTCGCTACTTCCTTTGGTCCGTATCTCGTTACGAAGGATGAGCTGGAATCAAGGAAAGCCGGCAAAGGTTATGACCTGCAAATGACGGCAAGGGTGAACGGCAAAGAGCTCTCTGCAGGCAATATGAAGGATCTTTATTTTTCCTTTGGAGAGATGATTGAACGTGCTTCGGCGGGGACGACGCTGTTCCCGGGTGAGGTGATTGGCTCAGGTACTGTTGGAACAGGCTGTATACTCGAGCTTGGCAGTGATGTGCACCGCTGGCTGGAGCCTGGCGATGAAGTCGAACTTGAGATTGAGGAACTGGGTGTCCTGAAAAATAAAATTATTGAAGACTAGAAAGAAGGTGGATTCATGTACTACCGTCAGATGGGAGAAATCCCGAAGAAACGTCATACCATTTTTAAAAAAGAAGACGGTTCGCTATTTCGTGAGCAGGTAATGGGAACGAAGGGTTTTTCCGGTACTCAGTCGATCCTTTATCACCACCATATGCCGACTGAAGTAGTAAAAAGCGAACTGATCGGCAGCTATTTGCCTGAATTTGAGGAGCAGGGATCGCTGAACCACAGGCATTTTTTGACTGACCAGATTACGAAAACTGGGGACGCCTTAAATGGAAGGGACTATATTCTCGGTAATGACGATTTATTAATTGGATTTGCGAATATTACCGAGCCGATGAAGCAATTTTACCGTAATGGCGATGGAGATGAAATGTTCTTTTTCCATCATGGATCTGGCAAGATTGAAACGATGTTTGGGACTTTGAATTACCGTCCTGGTGATTATGTAGTGATCCCGATTGGCACGATTTACAGGGTGGTGCCTGACGGTTCAGAAATGACTAAAGCGCTGATTGTGGAATCGTTCAGCCAGATTACCACTCCGCGCCGCTATCGCAATGAATATGGCCAGCTGCTCGAGCACAGTCCATTTTGCGAGCGCGATATCCGCGGACCGGAGACTTTGGAAACTGTCTCTGAAAAAGGAGAACACGAGGTTATTACAAAGACGCGCGGGCATCTGCACCGTCATGTGCTGAACCATCATCCGCTTGATGTCGTCGGCTGGGATGGCTATCTGTATCCATGGGCCTTCAATATCGAAGACTTCGAGCCAATCACTGGCCGGATCCACCAGCCGCCTCCGGTCCATCAGACATTCGAAGGACATAACTATGTGGTTTGTTCGTTTGTGCCGCGACTTTATGATTACCATCCTGAAGCGATTCCGGCGCCTTACTACCATAGCAACGTCAATAGCGATGAGCTGTTGTATTATGTAGAAGGAAACTTCATGAGCAGGAAAGGCATCAAGGAAGGTTCGATTACCCTGCACCCAAGCGGCATCCCGCATGGACCGCATCCGGGGAAGACTGAAGCAAGCATCGGCAAAAAAGAAACACTTGAGCTTGCCGTCATGATTGATACATTCCGCCCGTTGAAGACAGTTAAAAAAGCGAAAGAAATTGAAGACGAACAGTATATGTATACATGGATCGAGAAATAAGAAAGAGGACCAATTCGTGTAGAAGCGAGTTGGTCTTTTTATATGGAAATAAAATCCTGGGAAAAATCAATGTTTTTTTCCAGTTTGCGAATAAACTCGCAATTTTTGCGAATAAATTTATTTTTTTGCGAACAAATTCATTTTTTTGCGAACAAACGTATAGTTTTGCGAATAAGGGGCGGTTTCACCAATAATAGTACGAACTCAGTTATGAAAAATGATATTTAAGCATATTCACCTCCTGTAAAAGGGTAAAGAAAGGATGGGTTTTTCCTCTTCAAGACGAAATAATCTGAAAAACAATGGGCAATACTAACAAAATCGATTACGTTTAGGAGGATATAATGTGACTTTATCTATCTTTGCCCTGGGAGGCATAAATGAAATCGGCAAAAATATGTATGTAGTCCAGTATGAGGACGATATTTTTGTGATTGATTGCGGAGGCAAATTTCCTGATGAGAGTTTGCTGGGAATCGATTTGATCATCCCGGAAATGACTTATCTGGAGGAAAACCGGGAAAAAATCCGCGGGCTGATTGTGACTCATGGCCATGAGGATCATATCGGCGGGGTTCCTTATTTTTTCAAAAAGCTGAAGGCGCCTGTATATGCGACAGATTTTACATTGGGATTGATCGAGTTAAAACTGAGTGAGCATAAGCTTTTGAGAGGTACAGAACTGAAGAAAATCTATTCGGATTCGGTACTGGATTTTGGGAAGGTCAAGGTTTCTTTTTTCAAAGTGAGCCACAGCATACCCGATTGCCTTGGGATCGTTTTTCATACTCCAGAGGGGAATGTAGTGCATACAGGAGACTTTAAATTCGACCTGACCCCTGCGAATGATGAACAATCAGAAATCCATAAAATGGCGAAGATCGGGACAGAAGGCGTTTTGGCACTGCTTTCTGAGAGCACAAATGCAGAACGTACAGGATTGACGCCTTCTGAACGGATGGTCGCCGGTCATCTGGAAGAGGCGTTCATGAAAGCGGATGGAAAAATCTTTGTTTCAACTTTCGCTTCAAACGTGAACAGGGTACAGCAGGTTGTCGAAGCGGCAATTAAGACAGACAGGAAGCTTGCTTTGCTAGGCAGGAGCATGGTGAATGTTGTGGATGTCGCGATCGAAAGAGGATACTTGAATGTCCCTGAAGGAATGCTGATTCAGCCACAAGTTGTCGACCAGTTAGACCCGGGCAAGGTGGCCATTCTTTGTACAGGCAGCCAGGGAGAACCGATGGCGGCACTGTCCCGGCTCTCCACAGGAAATTACCGTGATGTCAACATATACCCAGGTGATACGGTCATCATGGCGGCATCACCGATACCAGGGAATGAAAAAGATGTATCCAAGATCATCGATAATTTATTCAAGCTCGGTGCGAAAGTCATTTACGGCTCAGGCAGTACAACGGGCATGCATGTTTCGGGGCACGGCTACCAGGAAGACCTCAAGCTGATGCTGACATTGATGAAACCGAAATATTTCATCCCGATTCATGGGGAATACCGGATGCTTCACCATCACCGTTTGTTGGCAGAATCGGTGGGAGTGGAAAGAGGGCATACATTCATTATCAAAAATGGGGATATCGTTGATATCGAAAATGGCGAAGCACGCCAGACTCGGAATATCCCGGCTGGTGATACCTATATGGATGGTGTCAGTGTCGGGGATGTTGGCGAAATCGTGCTCAGGGACCGCAAGCAGCTTTCTGAGGATGGCATGCTGGTGATTGTCCTGACTTTGAGCAAGGCAGAACGGAAAATCATTTCAGGTCCCGATACCATTTCGCGAGGCTTTGTGTTTGTGAAAAACTCGGAGGACCTGATGCGTGATGTAAATAATATCGTCACGAAAACCGTAACTGAACTGCAAGAGGATAATGTTCACCGCTGGAATGTCATCAAGCAGGGAATCAAAAAAGCGGTCGGCCAGCATATTTTCCAGCAGACCAGAAGGAAGCCGATGATTCTCCCGATTATCATTGAAATCTAACCAGGTACTGACCAAGTATCTGGTTTTTTTGTTGACATGACACTATATGGTGTTATAAAATTAGAAGCGACACAAAAAGGTGTTATAAATATATTGGAGGTCAAACCATGACAATACAACCTGATATTCGTAAAACAATCCTATTGAATGCATCAATTGAAAAAGTGTGGAAAGCAGTTGCCACATCGGAAGGAATGGCAGCGTGGTGGATGCCGAATACGTTCGAACCGGAACTTGGCAGGGAGTTCACTCTTCACGCAGGGCCATTTGGTGATTCGCCATGCAAGGTGACAGAATTGGATCCCCCGAATCGACTTGGCTTTGACTGGGGAAAAGACTGGCATCTTGCCTTTGAATTAAAGGATCTTGATGGCAAGACAGAATTCACACTGATTCACTCCGGCTGGGATCCAGAAAAGGTTACTGAATTTGGCCAGCCACATACAATTGTTCAGGGTATTATGGATAACGGCTGGGATAAAATCGTCAAAGAAGCACTTCCTTCTTATATCGAGGGTTAACATGCCAGCTTCTCAAGCGAGACATGATGTGTTCCAGGCTGTCGCGGATCCGACTCGCCGAAAAATATTAAAGCTGCTTGCCGAAAAGGAGATGCCGATCGCCTCCATAACGGAAAGATTCCCGATAACCAGGACGGCCGTCAATAAGCATTTATTTGTGTTATCAGAAGCGGGGCTCGTCACAAGCAGGAAAATTGGACGGGAAACACGTTACGAATTGCAGCCAGAACCGCTCCGAGAATTGCAGGAATGGCTCTCCTTCTTCGAGATTTATTGGGATAACAAATTATCGGCACTGAAAAACTTTGTGGAATCTGATGAAGAATAGGAGGCATTTTCATGGAAAAAGCAACCCCGTTTTTAATGTTCGAAGGTAATGCAGAGGAAGCAATGAAATACTACACTTCGCTCATTGAAGATTCGGAAATCACCTCCATTTCAAGATATGGAGCAGATGGGCCAGGAAAGAAAGGTAGCGTCATTCAGGCGACCTTTACATTAAAAGGGCAGGAATTCATGTGCATCGACAGCAATATCCATCATGAATTCACCTTTACTCCCTCTTTTTCAATCTTCCTTACCTGCAGTTCGGAAGCTGAAATTGATCACTTGTTTGAAAAACTGTCTGAAGAGGGTTCAGTATTAATGCCTTTAGGGGATTATTCCTTCAGCAAAAAATTCGCCTGGACAGTCGACAAGTTTGGCGTCTCCTGGCAATTGAATCTGCCTAATTAGTCCTTGAGAGCATGGAGAATCCTCCATGCTTTTTACATTCCTGCTTAACAAATGCTGTGATAAAGTCTACACTAATAATTATTGATAAATGCATCTGCCAGGAGGGAAGCAGGCCATGGAAATCAAACTGAATCAAAAACTCATCAAGGATTTATGCGGAACTGTTTCCTTCAAACGCGGGGATGCATTTTACCGTGCAGGTAAAGTGAAGTTTACTGATTACAGTACCGATCATGCAGAAGCAATCGTGACAGGTGCAGATGACTTCCATGTCACTGTCACGAACACCGGGAATGGACGTTTCCAGACTCAGTGCACATGCCCGAAGCTTGCATCTGTCAAACAAGAGTGCCAGCATGTGGCGTCTGTCCTGATTGCGATTATTGATGAACAAAAGCGGGGAAGTACAAACAGGATAACACAAACGAAAAATGATCTGGCTGATGGAGTGCTGGCCATCTTCACTGAAGAGCCGAGAAGGACAAGCGGCCATCAGCTGCATTTTGAAACGCGGAAGGTATTGAATACTCAGTTCATAATCAAGCCATTTGAAGGCAGCAGCCAGGAGAACTTGTTCGGTGTTTCCATCAGCCTGGGGCCTGTCAAAGTTAATGATCTGGCTGGTTTTTTACTGAGTATAGCGAAACGAGAGCCAGCAACAATTTCTCCTCTGTTCCAATACGATCCACAGCTCCATTGCTTTCAAAATGAAACCGATTCTGTCATTATGCTGCTGACTCAAATTGTGCTGGATGCAGATTTGGCCATCAATGAAGTGGACGATCCTTCCATTGTGGTCATTCCGCCATCTTTTTGGCAGCACATTCTGCAGCTGCTTAGGAAGGTGCCGGATTCAAAACTGGAAAGTGGCGGCGAGCTTACAGAATTCAATGTTACCAATGAAAAGCTTTCCCTGAAGTTTAATTTTGAAAAAAATATAGGGAATGACTATTCTTTAAGTATAGTCGGCATCCATGAATTGACTGTTTTTGATAAATATAACGTGGTTCTGTCCAATACCCACTTAGTGGAGCTTAGCCAGGAGGATTTCAGCCGATTGTTTGAACTGAAAAATATCCTGGAGACATCAAAGACAGACAGCATTCCAATTTTACAGGATCAAATGGGATTCTTCGTCGAAAAAGTCGTTCCCGGTCTGCGCCGTATTGGCGAGGTGCAAATCGATGGTGACATGGCAAAGCAATTCCTGACAGATCCCCTGGTGGCGAAGCTTTACCTTGACCGGGTCAATAACCGGTTGTTGGCGGGACTGGAATTCCAGTATGGCAACATTGTATTCAACCCGCTCGAGGACAGGGAACCCCGGGTTAATACGTTGTTGATTCGGGATGTTGAAAAAGAAGATGTGATCATTGATATACTGGACGAAAGTTCTTTCGCCAAGACGGATGGCGGTTATTTCTTGCATAATGAAGAACTCGAATATGAATTCCTGTATCATGTATTGCCGAAACTCCAGAAATTCGTACAGGTCTATGCTACGACTTCGGTCAGGAACAGGATATTCAGGGAGCCGGCAAGGCCGCAAATCCGTGTGAAGGTAAAAAAAGAACGGACTAACTGGCTTGAATTCAAGTTTGAAATGGATGGAATAGCCGAAAAGCAAATCCGCGAGGTTCTGGAAGCACTTGAAGAGAAACAGAAATATTTCCGATTGCGCAATGGGATGCTGATGTCGCTTGAAACACGAGAATGGGAAGAAATCCAGCGTTTCTTAAAAGCAGGGCCAGTTCAGGCAGATGACCTGGAAAAAGGGTTGAACATGCCAATCATACGGGGAATGCAGATGTTGGATTCATTCGATGATCAATCTGTCATTCTAGCAGAAGAATCCTTCAGGCAATTTTTACAGGAAATCACCCTCCCTTCAGAAGCTAAATTCATGATTCCTGAAAGACTGGAACCTGTTTTGCGTGAATACCAAAAGCAGGGCTATCAATGGCTGAAAACAATCGCAAGCTATGGCTTCGGAGGCATCCTTGCTGATGACATGGGACTGGGAAAAACGCTTCAAAGCATCACTTATATAGCATCGGAACTCGCAGATGCGAGGGATAAGAAACAGCCGATTCTGATTGTTTGTCCTTCATCGCTGGTCTATAACTGGCTAAGTGAATTTTTGAAATTCACACCGGAAATAGAGGCAGTGATCATCGACGGAAATAAAAACGAACGGGGCAGACTATTAACGGATGTTTCGGAAATGGATGTCGTCATCACTTCTTACATGTTGTTAAGACAAGACATCCACTTATATGAAAAAATAAAATTCCATACGGTCTTTTTCGATGAAGCACAAGCCTTCAAGAATCCGCTGACACAAACGGCAAAGGCGGTTATGAATATCCAGGCAGAGCACCGATTTGCCTTGACTGGAACGCCGATTGAAAACTCAACAGAAGAATTATGGTCCATTTTCAGGGTCGTATTCCCGGAGTTGTTCCAGGGATTAAAGGAATACAGCCATCTGACAAGCAAAACCATCGCACGCAGAATCCGCCCTTTCTTGTTGCGGAGAGTGAAAGAGGATGTACTTGGAGAGCTGCCTGAAAAAATCGAATCCATCGATCGAGTGGAATTGCTTCCTGAACAAAAGAAGCTCTACGCAGCATATTTGGCCAAACTTCGTCATCAAACCTTTAAGCAGCTTGATAAGAACACAATCAGAAAAAATCGCATCAAAATCCTCGCCGGACTGACAAGGCTCAGGCAAATTTGCTGTCACCCCGCCCTGTTTGTCGATGGCTACAAGGGAAGCTCTGCAAAGTTTGAGCAATTGAAGAAAATAATCGAGGAATCCAGGTATGCCGGCAGAAGGGTACTGATCTTCTCGCAGTATACAAAGATGCTGAGTTTGATTGCGAGGGAGTTAGCATATCAGGGCATTCCCTACTTTTACCTGGATGGACAGACGCCATCGGAAGACAGGGTTGAAACATGCGAAAAGTTCAATGCCGGAGAGCGGGACTTCTTCCTGATTTCATTGAAAGCAGGCGGGACAGGCTTGAATCTCACTGGAGCCGATACTGTCATCCTCTATGATTTATGGTGGAATCCAGCGGTTGAAGAGCAGGCTGCCGACCGGGCACACCGTATGGGCCAGAAAAATAAAGTTCAGGTCATCAAATTAATCTCAAAAGGGACGATTGAAGAAAAAATGAATGAGCTGCAGGAGAAAAAGCGAAATATGATTGAAGAAATCATTGAAGAAAAATCCTCAGCGGCCCTGACAGAGGAAGATATCCGCGAAATCCTTATGCTGTAGATTCATTGGAGTGTTAAAGTTTTAACAAAGTTGGCCGTTAATTCTTCAGATATTGAGGGAACTATAATGTTCTTTAGTTGAAACAGCTAGTACATTAACGATAATAAAACCCCTTTGTGAAAAACAAAGGGGCTTTCTGTATGCTTTATTTTGTTTCACTATCCAGGTAAGACCTGAGTGTCTGCTGCAATGTTCCTCTGGTATCTGCCTTTTGATCAAAGTTGATTCCAGAATGGATCATTTTCCTTACAAGCTCAGGGCGCATCCCGGTTATGACAGCCTTAGAGCCCATCATGGCAACACCATTCAATACTTTTTGGAAATGGTCGATAACGTTCATTTCCATATCCGCAATCCCGGATAGGTCCATGATTAGGGTTTGGACTTTCAATCTGGAAATATCCATCAGTACTTTTTCTTCGATAATCTGCATTCTGTAATCATCAATCATCCCGATTAGAGGAAGCACTGCAACAGTAGCGCTGACAGGGATTATAGGGACGGAAAGATGTTCAACCAGTTTTCGCTGTGAATTCAGCAGTTCATCCTTGTACTTAGTATAAGTTAAGAAGAAGGTATTCAAGAATTGGTCTACCTGGTCATTGATCTTTTTCTCCAGCTGGAAAAAATCCTCGCGATTTGTAACATTATTATGCAATTCATCATATTGGTTCAGAAATTGCCATAATGTCCGGCGGATGGCCTGAATCCATTCTAGTTTGAAGGCAACAGTCAAAGAATGTTCTGCCCAGGCGATTCCTTCTTGTTCAGCAAAAGCGATCAGCTCTTCTTCTTGCTGTTCAACTATGTAAACAATCAATTTTTCAGCGTTCTTCAACAGGTCAATATTCCCTTTTTGAAGGATCTCATGAATTTTACTGGCAACATTCACTGCTTCTGATAACAATTTCTCTTCAAATTGGTCTCTATTTGTTTTAATGAAATCTGTAATATCTTTTTGGTTAAAAGTGGATTCCATTTCTATGTACACTCCTCGAATATAAACTTTAGTGTAATTAACAACACGGAGATAGGTAAAACTACTCCCTTTTACAAACTGTAACAAAACGGTGGGGCGAATTCAAATAATTAACAGCATGTATCCTATAATTAAAGGATAAATCTTAGAAAAAAAGAAGTATAGTAAAAAGTATTTTTTAGAGGGGGGAAATCAATGGGCTGGTTGGTTATTGTCATTATTGCTTATTTGCCGATTATTTACCGAATCCATCGGCGGCTAGATTTTTTGGAAAAAGAAGTTGAACGGTTGAGTCAAGACCACGACAGTCGGAGAACTGAATAGGAATTGCCTGTTTGCAGACAGCTTACGTTAATCATAAAGTTATTATGTAAAGTGCTTTCGAAAGGGAGTAATTAGTAAATGAAACAAGAACAAGAAATGGTAAGCCTGTTGCTTGATTGGGCACAGCGAAATGATCATATCCGCACAGTTCTTCTGACCAGTTCCCGGGCCAACCCGTACGCTTTCACTGACCTTTTTACAGACTATGATTTCGAAATTTTCGTAGATGATTTAGATGTCTTTATGAGTGACGATGGCTGGCTTGATCAATTTGGAGTGCTAATCAAGAAAGTGGTTTTGCAGGATGGGAATTGGCGTACGCGCCTAGTCCTTTACGAGGATGGAACAAAAATTGATTTTCAGATTTCAACCAATGATTTCATAAAAAGCCTTGCTGAGCTTACTGAGCTGCCGGCAAAATATGATAATGGCTATAAAGTCCTGTTAGATAAGGACGGTTTAACAAAGGGAATTCCTGCTCCATCCTATAAGGCGTATTTCACCAGGAAGCCTTCTGAAGAAATATATACTGAGATCATCAATAGTTTTTGGGGTGATACGGCATACGTAGCGAACAGCCTCTGGCGTGATGAATTGTACTTTGCAAAATACATGCTCGACAATGTGATCCGATTCAATTACCTTCAGCCAGCGATTGAATGGTATCTTGGGGTAAAGCATGATTGGTCCATTAATCCCAATAAGTTCGGGCGCTGGTTCAAACGTTACCTGGACCCCGGAACATGGTCGGAATTGGAGGGGACTTATGCAGGAGCAGGGATTGAGGAAAACTGGGAAGCCCTTTTCCGGACTGCAGACCTGTTCAGCCGTATGGCCAAGGAAGTTGGGGAGAGTTTGGGTTATCAGTATCCCATGGAATATGAGCAGAAAATGAGGGCGTATTTGTTAAAAGTCAGGAATCTGCCAGCAGAGGCGGAAAGATTCGAATAATAGATTGTAAAAGCTGCCATGAAAATTCATGGCAGCTTTTCGTTCAATCTACATCCACATAGACTTGGTCTTCTTTGCCTGTTTTCACAGAGATGAATTTTTCTTCATCTACGTCTTCCTCATCAGGGGCCATGTAGACTAATTCAAAATTACCAGATAAAGCCGAGTAGATAATAAGATTTTGGGTATTATCTTTATTCTTTATCTCAGCTGGAAGGTCGACTTGATTCAATTGTTCAAAAGTAGGTACATAGCGATTGTGATTGAAGCTTTCAAGTTCGCCATTCCTGGCATTAATATGCATTATGGTTTCGGTTTCCAAGGGTGTATATAACATAAAATCTTGAACTTTAGGGACAGCTTTAAAGCTGTATACTTTATGCCTTGAGTCCTCGGAAAAATAATTATAGTTGAAACCTAAAGTAGTAAGCTCAAAATTGATCGTTTTTCCATATATTTTTTCTAAATACATCCTGGCTTTTTTTTCGACTTCACTTTTATCCATTACCGGTCCGTCAGTTAAAGGTCCGGTATCACCGAAGTACTGGGTTATCTGGCCTGTGATCGCGTCAATTTCTCCGCCATAACCATTTCCAATTTCAAAACGATATACAAACAAGTCATTAACCGGGCTTTCCTTTTTTAACTTGATTTTATCTTTATCAAAATCCAGTGCCTCCGCAATTCGATTTTTTAACTTCGACTCGTTCATAGGCTTGATTTGATCAGGCATTTTATGAAAGCGGGTATAACTGTAGGTTAGTAAATTTACATTTTCATAAAACTTATCCAACTCTTTTACATTTAAGATGTGGAGGTACGAGCTGTAGGCATGATGGGTTTTCCTATATTCATTCTCAGCAATTTCTTCCTGTTCGGCAAAATATTCTTTAAGTGCCTGGAATGCTGCTTCATCTGTTTTAGACCATCTTCCCTGGTTGTAACGGGTTTTCAAAACTTCCAGCATATCGTTTAATCTTTGTGAATTCAGAATGAGGGAGAATTCTGTTGCATTTGTTTTGTACTCCTCGAAGAAATTCAAATGATCTCTAAGTTCATTATTATATTCAAACAATCGATCCATTTCATAACCAGAGTTGATCTGTTCTTCGTTTTTCACTGCATCAATCAATCTGTCCATTTGCCCTATTGCATCATAATAACCATCTGTAGCCCTGAACAATTGTTCACGCTCATTTATGTAATCCGTGAATAGCATTGAAAAAAGTATTCCTGCAAGTACAACAGAAATTAGCCTTACGCGATTCAGTTTCATTTTTAAAATGATTTTTTCATCAAGGGATTTAGATACGGAAGCGTCTTCCATGTCATTTATTTGGACTGTTTTTTCACCGGTTGAATAAAATACCCTGCATGTTTCACATTCCTTCAGATGTTCCTCTACTGCTTTTTTTACAGAGGGACTAAGATCATTTTCAATATATAAAGGATATAGATCCTGGACTACTTCATGTTCCAATCTCATTCTCCACCCTCCAGATTCCTGTAAATTTCCTTGAATTTCTTTCTGGCACGGTACAAGCCAACCTTTACCTGGCCGATTGTTTCGTTGGTTATAAGTGCAACTTCTTCGTACGAAAGACCGTTGGCATCTCGTAAAATGATATAAGTCCGGTAATTCTCAGGCAATTGCAGCAACGTCAGCTCGATCTGTTTTTGATCATCTGAACGTTTGTATTGGTCTGGCTGTTTAGACCATTGCTCGTCAATCAAATCCGACTGAAACTCGACTTTGTTTTGTTTCTTCTTGCTGAAATTGATATAAGTGTTTCGTGCTATTTTAAGAAGCCAGGTTTTCAATGAGGACTCACCACGAAAGCTGGACAATGACTGGAATGCTTTCAAAAATGTATCCTGGGTAAGATCTTCGGCAATATGCTGATTCAAAGTTGACCGGTATAGGTACAAGAAAATCGCATTCTTGTAGGTTTCATATAATTCAATCCTCGGATCCGACATTCCATCCCCCTCTCTCTGGAAGCATAGACACTTGAAATTGGTAAAAGTTACACCTTATTTTAGAAAAAAATCCACAAAGAAGGTTGTGAATCTTTCAACTAATGGTAAAATTAGCTAAAATATCAATATGATTATCATCGGTTTAGTTTTATATTTTTATAGATGTGAAGGAGTAAATTAAGGATGTTAACTTTAAAGCCAATTACAAAGGACAACTGGGAGGACGCAATTGAGTTAAAAGTGAAGGAAGACCAAAAACACTTTATGGCCTTAAATTTGTATTCAATTGCTGAAGTCCAGTTCCTTGACCAGTTTCAAGCATGCGGAATTTATGATGGTCAGCAGATGGTAGGCTTTGCGATGTACGGCATTGACCCAGATGATAATAATTATTGGATCTATCGGCTGATGGTCGATGAGACGCATCAGGGTAAAGGGTTTGGAACTGAAGCAGTAAAGTTGATCGTTGCCGAGATCATAAGGATAAACACTGCTGGAATTCCGCTCATCATGATTGGCTACAACCAGGAAAACGCAGGTGCAAGAGCAACATATATGAAAGCCGGATTTGTCGAGACAGAAATCGCTCCATGGGGAGAACAGCTGGCAGCCTTTAGACTGAACGAAGCTGTTCAATGACGGACGAAATAGAGAGAAAAATGTCCGTTATCGAGACTATGACGGACAAAAATTAGAGAAGAGAGAACAAAAGTGTTCGTCATCGAGGCTATGACGGATAAAAATGAGAGAAAAGAAGAGAAAAGTGTCCATCATCGAGGCTATGATGGACAAAAATGAGAGAAAAGAAAAGAAAAATGTCCGTTATCGAGACTATGACGGACAAAAATTAGAGAAGAGAGAACAAAAGTGTTCGTCATCGAGGCTATGATGGACAAAAATGAGAGAAAAGAAGAGAAAAGTGTCCGTCATCGGGGTTTGACGGACAAAAAGGAGAGAATAGAAGGCAAAAAGTGTCCGTCATTAGGGTTAGGATGGACAAAAACACGATAACAACAGACAAAAGTGTCCGTCATAATCAATAAAACCTTCAATTGAAACAAATGGGGAGTGTTTTTTATGAATCTGGAGGAGTTGTTAATTGCTTTAAATATGGAGTTCGATGTGGAGTCATTTGGCAAGGATCCGGGTTTCAGCAGGTTCATTCCAGCTGCCTATGAATCTACGGGATTTGAGTGGCAGGAAGTTTTTGGGAAGAGGTACACAGAGCTTTTCAACGGGTTAATGATTAAAGGGGCGCCTGAAGTGAGCAGGGTATTCCTGGCTGTGTTTCCAACAGATGAAGTGCTTGAGTATTTTATCAATACCAGTAAAGAAGGAGACCTGCTGTTCATGCACCACCCGCTTCTGATGGAATGTGGTGATCCCAATGGGAAGTGGGGGCGCGGATTTGTACCAATAAGAAAAGAATTCTTAAATAGATTGATCGATAAAAAGCTGTCCGTTTACACAGTACATGAACCATTGGATTTTCACCGGGAATTGGGAACTAGTATAGCAATTCAGCAATCCCTTGAGGGGAGGAAAATCGATGGTTTTTTACCAGGGGATAATGGTGAGGATCTGGTGTTTATTTGCGAAATAGACGAAATAAGCACCGATAATCTTGTTACGAAACTTGAGAAGATTTTCGAAATCCCATATGTCGATTTTGAAGGCAAGAAACATGACCGAATTACAAAAGTAGCGATTATTGCAGGATGCGGTGACAAGGTGGACTGGATGAGGGAAGCCGAAATGAGAGGAGCTCAGGCATATATCACAGGTGAAATCCATTGCCATATTGATAATGATTATGGAAAGAAGAAATATCAGCAGATGATGGATTATGTATCTGAATCCAACATGTCGCTGATTGGCGTTTCTCATTCGGCTTCTGAATACTTGGTAAAGAAAACGTTAATTAGAAACTGGTTTCACGAAAAACTCAAAATGGAGACTATCATGATTCCTCAGGGAAAATGGTGGCTGTAAAAAGGAGCAGAAAATAATATGAAATACTGGCTTGCGTCAATCGTTCTAATTGTTATTTCTGTATTGTTTTTACAACAAGGGATGGACTTATGGAAGCTAGGGACTGATGTTGATGGAGATGGAATCGGTATTCATTTCTTGGGCTTCGAAATCAATGACAGCGTACAGGAAGCAAATATTCCTTCTTATGCTACAGGTTTTTTTATAGCAGCCGGGTTATCATTTGTGTTGATGTTAGTTGTAGTCAGCAGGAAAATTTTTAAAATGTCTAGGGCGGGTTAGGATTTTGGGGGTTAAGTGTAATGGAAGAAAAAGTTCAGCTGATCAAGCCAACAAAAGATTTGGAAAATGAATACCTTGAGTTTTACCACGAGTGGAAAGAAAGCGGAGAAGATATGATTCCCTGGGTAATTGCAAAGGACCCAGCGGATTTTGCCGGCATGGTTCAATTCTTGCTGGATAATGAAAAAGGGGTCAACATTCCAAAAGGCTGGGTTAAAGACTCAACTTACTGGCTTGTAAACAATAACAAAAAAATATTGGGTGTAGTCAATATCAGGCATGGGCTTACTGAAAAACTATTCAACATTGGCGGGCATATAGGCTATGGAATCCGCCCGAGTGAGAGGCATAAAGGCTATGCGACAAAAATCCTTGCTTATTCACTGGTAAAAACGAAGGAATTTGGAATCGATAAGGTCCTTGTCGTTTGTGATGCTGACAATATAGGATCCGCCAAAACAATAATCAATAATGGCGGAGTCGAGGATGTCAGCTTTACGGAGGAAGATGGCAATGTAGTGAGACGGTTTTGGATTGAAAATAAATCAAGTTGATACCGTAAAAATCACTTTGCATGTAATAGGCTAAGAGCTGTTACTCTTTCAGGAACATGATCTCCTTGGATTATGGCTGCCTTATTTACTGGCTTCCTTCTATTTTCAACTTGATATTTAGGATTTGCATTGACTAAACAGCATGGCGTTAGCTGGTTTCTGGTTTGTTCCCGAATTTACCGAATGAAAAGATCCTCGTCACAACACTTATCATTGTACCAAGAAAGGCACTTCCAACAATATCGGATGGATAATGGTGTCCGACCCAGATTCTAGAAAAACCTGTTAGTGCCGACATCCACATCATGATTGTCCCCAGTGTCCGGTGGAACATCAGGACAGTGGTAGAGGCGGTGAAAGCGAGCATTGTATGCTTGCTGGGAAAGGAAGAATCCATTTTTGACGGAATAAGAATCCCGACGCGCCGTTTTATGAATGGTCGCGGTTTGAAATAAAATAAATGGATGAAAAATTGGGCAGCCAAGCTGATGGTCACTGAAAGGCCTGTTTCAATAGCGATTTTTTTATTGAATCGGTTCTTGAACAGCATTACTAATATGATGAAAAGATAAACATAACGTACACGATTCGAAATAAGGATCATGAGTTGATCCACTGGTGTGAAACGGCCGGAAAGTCTGTTGATCAGCCGAAAAAGTTTAAGGTCCATCATGGAGCTCCTTAATGTTTTAGTCTTACTTTTCCCTCGCTGACGGCAAAAATGTATGGAAAAAGGAGAGGATATTCAATGGAACCAAAGGTAGTCAATAAAGAAACGTTTAAAGCTGTAGGTGTAAAATGGATTGGCACTTATGAACAGGCAGCCAGGGGAGAAATTAAGGTCTTCCATCATGAATTCCTAAAAAGAAGGAATGAGATTAAACATGCTGTGGAGCCTGATAACATTTTCGGGCTATCTTACCACAACACAAAAGATGGCTTTACATATTATCTTGCTCTTGAAGTGGAGGATGCGCAGTCTATACCTGAAGATATGGAGCTTATTACGGTTCCCGCGTATACATTTGCCAGCTTAGATTATAAGGGATCAGCAGTGCATGAAGCATATACAAGATTGTACACTTGGGTGAAACAAAATGAATATACGTTAAAACAGAGTGATTTGGAGCATCTGGAAGAGTATCCGGGAAGCTTTGATCCTTTAACAGGTGTACCTGAACTGAAGATTCATATTCCAATTATGATGTAGCTGGAATTTAAAAGGAGTTTTTATAAGAGGGGAATGTTTGAGGAATGTAAGGGATGGCTTAAAATTTCCCAAGTTCATTTTTATCAAAAAAAAACAAGCACTCTGGAAGCTGCTTGACCAGTGGCGTTAGCAAACTTCTTTCTCTCAGGCCGAGGTATTGGTTTTTTCATTGCCAATATCCTCCCCGCCATTGTTACCGCTGCTTATTCGGAATAATTCCAGTCCTCTGAGTAAGGCATCCCCTCCGAATCCAGCCATTATCGACATTAAAAATACCCTGAGCATCGAGTCAGCCTCGGATGAGACTACCAACAATGCTGCTGCTAAAGATCCTGTCAGGATTTCTTCAAGAAAACCGAGGTAGATAAATTTCTTTGTTTTTCTAGGCATGATAATCTTGCCACGTTTTCTCACATGTGCTGTCAGTCCAACAAATCCACCAATGACCATTGCGAAAATCATGTTTTCTAACAAATTGATCACTCTCCCAAAGTCCAGATTTTTGTTGGTCTTCCTTTGGTAACTCTGGATGTATTACTATTATACAAGTAGTAATGGTGGAAAAGCATGCGTAAATTTATCGAATTTTCAGTATATTTAAATGGTAAATAATATGTGTAACTTTTTGGAAGATAATGTTTTATTGTCTAATTTTGAAAAGTTACAGGCCTTAAGTCATAAAGAACGGGATTTGACATCGGTGTGAAATGAAAAAAATATTATTTATTAAGAAGGAGGACAAAAATGTTTATTCTGAATGTTGAGGGTACGATCCAGAGAGGTGGGAGATGGCTCATTATTGAGAGGAGTACGAAGGAAGATCATGCTGGAGGGCAATTATCGCTTGTTGGCGGGAAGGTAGAAAACGAAGGGTTCTCTAAAGATTTGCTCGAGCGGACTTTGAAGAGGGAGCTGTTTGAAGAAGTTGGGATCGAAGTTAGTGCCAATATGAATTATTTGCGAAGCAGTTCGTTTGTACTGCCTGACGGGAGAGAAGTTCTCGACATCGTGTTTCATTGTGTAATCGAAAGGGGAGAACCGTTTGCAAAAAGTCCGGATGAAGTGGAGGCCGTATATTGGATGTCTGCAGAAGAAATTTATGCACATCCAAACGCACCAATCTGGTTAAAGGAAAGCATTGAGAAAGCCGAACGTTATGTTCATTCTTCGACAATGATGGCCACCGATTAAGGTGGTTATTTTTTTGCCTAAAAAAGGAAATGCGAGGTCGGCTATCGAATATGTTAAGGAATTTCTTCGGTGAATTGAGGAGTTGGCAAATTGAATATCTTAGAAAAGTTAGTCAGTGAATTCATGTTGATGATTAATCATAAACACCGATTGATCATTGGCATTGACGGGCTTAGCCGGTCGGGGAAAACGACCATTGTAAAGAAGTTAGCTGCATTGCTGGAAGAATCCGAAATGAAAAGCCAGATCCTGCATTTGGATGACCATATTGTCGATCGAACGAAAAGATATGGAACGGGCGAAGCGGAATGGAAGGAGTATTATTACCGGCAGTGGGAAGTAGAGAAACTGAGTGAAATATTGTTTGAAAAACTCCATCATGATAATGAACTTTTGCTTCCGTTCTATGATGATCAAATGGATCAACAAGTATATAAAAAGCTGAACTTAATGGGCAAGAACGTTGTTTTGGTCGAAGGGATATTCCTGCAGCGAAAAGAGTGGAAAGAGTATCTGGACTATACCATTTTTATCGACTGCCCCCGCCATATAAGATTTGAGAGGGAAAATGCCCGCACTCGGGAGAATATAGAAAAGTTCGAGAATAGATATTGGAAATCGGAGGATTATTATCTGGAAAAGCTCAGTCCAAAAGTAAAAGCCGATAAAGTCCTAACATGTCATCAATTAATGGAAGGTTCATTTCGCACAGAAGGTGATAGTGAATGAATTGGAAAAGAATATTTGGCTTTGGCAGGGAATCAAAACAAGACATTAATATAGCTAACATTGGGATTTCTGACGAGGTGCTGTCCATCATAAGTAAATTCACCACTGGAAGGTTGAAGCCATTTTATAAAACAGATCTGTATACAGATAAGAAGAGTGTCATAGGAGTCTGTATAGAGGTAAAACAGGATCAAGCGGAACATCTTGTCTTAAAAATGAGGGAGGAAATGCAAGAACTAGGATTTCTTCCTTTTATCTGTGATTCCGAACATAACAAGGTGTGTATCACCCAGGTATCAGACCAGTTTGACATCATTAAAATTCAGCAAACCAATGGAGATAACTATGATATTACTAGCGAAATGGTTATTTCCAAACTCAAGGAGTGGCATCACAGGTATCCATTCACCATCATAGGAGCGGATTTTGACTGGGTGGAAGCCACATTTCAGGTAATTCCTGAGAGCAAAAAATTGAGATCCTTCGCCACCGAAATGTATAAATTCTGTCCAGACATCGTTGAGCAGGGAGCAGGTTCGATCAATGGATTAATGGAAGAATTGGAAGAGTCAAATAAATTATTTTTATGGTGGGACTGATCATCTTTGGAAGGGGATTATTATGGATTCAAGGATTTCTGAGAAGTTCAAACATTTTGCTGTGCATGAATGCATGGGATCGAGTCCTTTATATGAATTTCTTTCTTTGAAAATTGCTGAGGATTGGGAAATGCTTGAACTTGCAAATAAAGCGAAGGATGGCCAGCCGGTGCCAAATTTGCTTTTTGGGGCTGTACATTATCTGCTGATGAAAGGTTATGAGCATCCACTCGCTGAATTCTACCCAAGTTTGACAAACCATCCACGTTCAAGTGATGAAGCTTTTACTGCTTTCGTTGATTTTTGCCGTGAATTTACTGAAGAAATGACTGAGATTATTGAAAGCAAAATCGTTCAGACTAATGAAGTAAGGCGCTGTTCTTACCTTTACCCGGTTTTTAGCCATATTTTTAAAAAGGTCCAAAAACCGTTGGCCTTGATAGAAATCGGGAGTAGTGCGGGTTTGCAGCTTTTCCTTGATCAATATAGCTATTCGTATGGGTCAGGACAAATCTTTGGTAAACCTGATTCGCCGGTTCACTTAATATCT
Organism: Chryseobacterium sp. ISL-80; assembly: GCA_018613055.1. Lineage (GTDB taxonomy): Bacteria > Bacillota > Bacilli > Bacillales > Cytobacillaceae > Mesobacillus. The sequence continues at coordinate 35,130 of JAGGQZ010000015.1, forward strand.
AAAATCAAAGGGCAAAATAATATATTCAGTGAAATGGACATCCCTGAAGTGAAGACCAGGATTGGGATTGACCTGCATATCAACGATGTTAAAAATACGGAGGACTATCTTTGGCTTAAAGCTCTCATCTGGCCTGAACATCATGAAAGGCGGAAACTGTTTGAAAAAGCAGCAAACTTTGTGGCTAACCAGTCTTTGAGATTAATAGAAGGGGATGGCGTCGAACTCCTCAAATCCCTTGATGCCGAAATACCTGATGAGCAGGTGATCTGCGTTTTTCATACTCATGTTGCCAATCAAATGCCTGACACAACAAAGAAGAAACTCTTGGACCAAGTAAAGCAGATTGGTGACCGAAGGGACATCTTTCATATTTACAATAATATGTACGACTCAAGTCTCCACCTGGATTACTATCATGATGGAAAAGAAAGCCTGAAAACAATCGGGGAAACCGAAGGCCATGGACGCTGGTTCAGCCTGAATCTCAGATAGGGTGACTATTACACATACTGTATTTTAGGAGGGCGAAGAGATGGCGGGAACAATATTTTGGCTGCTGGTTGGTGCATCGGGAATTCTTTTGATATTCGGATTGGTCAACAAGTCCTGGAAAGCGCTCATTGGGTGTGGGGTTGCTGTACTTCTGCCATCCCTTTATTTTTTGGGAGCCGAAAACTGGTTACGCGTCTTGGCTTTGGTACCTCTGTTTCCAATTGGGTTAGGAATTTTCTATGCAAAATCCACTAGTTAAAACTAATTGATTTTTGAAGCTATGAAACAATGTCAAAGAAACTTGAAAATAGGGAGACATTCGATGGAATTTCGTTTAGCAACAAAGCAGGATATACAGCAATTAATTAAGATGAGGTGGGATTTTACACTCGAGGATTACCCGGAAATGGGAGAAGGAATAGCGTATCGTTCCTTTGAAAAAGAATGCCAACATTTTCTTAATACTGCATTGGAAAATGGCAGGTGGTTTGTGTGGGTTGCGGAAAAAGAAGGGGAAATCATATCACATATTTATATTGAATTGATCGAAAAGGTTCCTCACCCTGGCAGGATCACAAGACCGTTTGCTTACATGACAAATGTTTATACTGTGCCGGCATATAGAGGGAAGGGTGTGGGCAGTGAATTGTTATCGATTGTTAATTCATGGGTTGAAGAGAATAAATTCGAGTTCATCATTGTTTGGCCAAGTGATAAAAGCATCAACTTCTACGAAAAAAATGGATACACTCATTGCCAGGAGCCAATGGAAAGGCATTTTTAGCCAGTTTTATTTTAAGAATAATCTAATTTATTTGAAACTTTGTGTCCTTTTACGCGTATAGAAGGTATCTGGTAAAAGGAGGAAAGAGTTATGGCGCAATTAACCTTCAAATCCGAGAATACCTCGAATATTATTCTTGTTTCAGCCATCATTCTGATCATCAGCAGTTTATTCATGCCTCTCGTTTTCGTTTATTTTATACAGGATTATCTATACCTGACAAAAGATAAGTGGTTTTATGTGACGCCGCCATCAGCTTATATTCTGTTCATGGTCGGCATGCTTTGGCTTGCTGTCACGCTGCTCCTTTATCTGTTTGTTCAATGGAAATTCGAATGGGGAGGGTTCAAGTGGCTCACTATTCTACTTATGTTGGGAAGCGTACCATTCTTTATGTTCAGTATTTCGAATTATTACTATCTCAATGACAAGGGTTTGCATTTTAATGAGGCGAGTAGTTTCAATGAAGTTGTTTCTTATGGCTGGAAGGATATTAAGGAAGCGAAGGAGATTTTCGTCAAAAACAAAGGGGTAACCGTTTCGGATCATTATCTGTTTACTACTAACAATGGAACTGTGATTGAATTGCCTAATAACAGCAAGGTAACTTATAACAAGCAAAGAATAATGGAAAAGCTGCAAGAATTCAATATTCCGTTGAATAATAATATGGGAGATTTATATGAATAAGCCAATGCTAGAAAGAAGGTACGGTGACCGTGCAGATTGGAAACGGGTTAGCCATAGGGAGTTCCAACAGGAATTTTTTGAAGAGGAAGATTTCCGAGGATATGTAACTTCATTGGAAGTAAAAAAAGTCACCGAACCATTATTTTTTCAATACGAAGATAAAAAGGTTTGCATAGTAAACAATGGCTTTACCTGGATGCAGCATTTTCCTGAAGGAAAACGCCATTCCGTCACAACCATGTTCAATGCCCAGGGAGAGGTTGTTCAGTGGTATATCGACATTTGCCTTCGAAATGGGGTTGAAAACAACCGCCCCTATTGGGATGACCTGTTTCTGGATATTATCATATTGCCTGGTGGGGAAATATTCTATAAAGATCATGATGAACTGGAAGAAGCATTTTCGACAGGAATGATCAATGAGGATTTATATCAAATCGCAATAACCGAGGCCGAGCAAATTAAGAAACAAATAGAAGCAAATGAATTTAAATTGTTTCAATTGACCAGGATCCATAAAGAGTATTTTGACAGGAAGGATTGAGACCTACTCGAGAAAAATTTAAGGGATGATAAACTCTATTATGTTCGTAAAAACATATAGTTACAGCATTAAGCCAGAGCGGGAAAAAGACTACCTTGAGATTCAAGTGAAAGCCGAGCAAATTTATTCACGTTTCACCAATAAACAGACTTTTTACTTACAAAGCAAGGAAGACAGTTCAAAGTGGATGGAGATGCATATCTATCAGGATGAAAAAAGCTATACTGACAGTATTCATGCAGTTGACCAGCAGCCAGAAATCAAGGAAATGTATAAGCATTTTCTCGAAGTCATAACTTCAGAGGAAGAATTAACAGAAGATAGTTATAACATCAGGAATTTAACATGAAATTAAATCAATATGGGGTTATTTAATTAGCAATTAGTGATGACAAATAAGGAGTGTTATATATGTGTGGGATTAGAAACTAAGAATTTTGTCAGGGATATGAATTTACCAAGGGACCGCCATGAAATTTTAAAAAAAGCAACAGCAGACTTAACTAGTGATGAAAATGTAAGAGCCATTTATCTTGGTGGGTCATTGGCAAAAGGAAACTATGATAACTATTCAGATATAGATCTACATATCATTGTTGAGGATGCCAGTCTGGTAGATTTTATTCGATATAAAAGGCAGCGCGCTTTGAATTGGGGAAATGTATTATTTTTTGAAGACAGTCACCCGGATTCACCAGTTGTGGTCGCACACTTTGATTCCTTTGTTAAAGCTGATACTTGGTATAAAACGGCAGGTCAAATACAACCTTCTATCTGGTTAAAAGGCTTGGAGGTTTTATATGACCCGAAAGATATTCTAAAAGATGTTTTCGAGGAATCTTCCAAGATTGCATTTGTGATAGATGCAGAAGCTGTAGATTTTTGGAAAGGTAAGATACTGGCTTTTTACCATGAAACATACCGGGCTGCAATGCGGAAAGAGTGGTACTATGCATTGGCAAATCTGGACAGGGTCAGATGGTTGATTGCTGACGGCTGGTATATGGAAGCCGGAAACCATCTGGATTCTGCATATGGTGTTTGGTCTAAAGTTGAAGGTGAAAGAAGTTTGTTGAACGACCAGCAATTATCGTTGCTGGCCAAATGGAATTGTAAAAGAGAAACGGAAGAAATTTTAGCTGCATTATCGATAATGTATCCAGAAGTAATGAGATTGTATACAGTTCTACATAAAAAGGCAGGACTGGAAGCGGATGAAGAACGTTTCAGGGAAATCATTGAAATGGTGTTATGATTGTTCCTTCACTGATTGATCATCCAATGATAAGCGCTAAAAATCAGGGATAATAATCTAACTCTGCAGTATCTTTGAATAATACGATTGAGGGGATTAAATGAAAAAGCTTGCTATTATAACAATGATGATTCTAATTGTTGTTTTGACTGGCTGCAGTTCGAATTTTCAACCGGAATTAACCAGGGTCGATGTGCAAAAACTAACAAAGGATGGCATGAAAGACGGTGAGGAGAGAATAATTGCCTCAAAAAATGAGCTGCAAACAATTGAGCAATCATTCGATAAAATCAAATGGTCCCCAAAGACGAAGCCTGAAATGGCAAGGAAAGAAGATGTATTGGCGATTTTCTTCATCCAGGAAGAGAAAAATATGCCTGAGAGCTTGGATGAATACCGAATCTGGTTTGAGGGAGAGTCTGCAACCATAATCAGCAACAAGGAAAATGAAGGGTATGGAAGATTAACCGATAAAACTGAAGTTCGTGACCTAAGATCAGCCTTGCTGCTAGGTGAATAATTAGTGCCATACAAAAGAAAAAGTGCCAATACGGGCACTTTTTTCAGCTTACTGCACTAAATGCCGGAGGATATTCTATTTTTCCTTCTAAACCATTCAATGAGCCCTGCTCAAGCTCAATTGCCATGAACACTTCGTCTGGTACTGGAAAGGGAGCTTGGATACCGAAGTTTTTCGAGGGCTGAAACCCGAATTTGGGGTAAAAATTCTTATGGCCGAGTACGAATACATGTTGATATCCTAAAGACTTGCATTTTTTCAGGCCTTCCGTGACGAGTGCTGAACCGATTCCGCTATTTTGATATTCTGGATTCACGGCCATGGGAGCGAGACCGATGGTTGGAATCATTCCTTGATTTGTAACAAGACTGATGATGCTAAAAAGAATGTGCCCGATGATTTTTCCATTCTCGTCAACAGCTACCAGGCTTAAGTCAGGAATGAAATGTTCAGAATCCCTGATCAGGTCAACCAAACGGGCTTCATTTTCACCCTTTTCAAAAGCCACTTGATTTAGAACCCTGATACCATGGATATCGTGCATTTCTTCCGGGCGAATAATATAATCAACGCTATTCATATTTCTTATACTCCCTCCATACCATATTTGAAGTTTTGGATTTGGAATCAGAAAATCCCCTGTAATAACGCTTTTCACTTTCACCTGATATTGAGTCGATATCATTTAGAAACATAACTAGAAACTCTCTGTCTTTGTTGATTTCCTCTTCTGTTTGAGTGTAGTCCCTGCCATTTTTAACACTGATCGCTAAGTCTGTATAACGGTCTGCTAGTTGATCCCACATTGTCCCTAACATTGAGATCTTTCCATTCATCATATGGTACTGTCTGCTCAGATTAGACAGTTCACCTAGATGACTGGCAAACGTGAATTCGCCATCTTCTTCATTCAGGATCTTTATCCATATAGTCGGATCGGCATCGTTTTCCAGCAGAAAGATAGAATCCCGTACAGTACGCTGGAATTCAAGTCCTGCTTCCTTTTCCATGTCGGAAATTTTGTTATATTGATAGATATTGAGTAAAATCAATGCTGCGAGAACGAATATAATAAGGTATTTAGACTTTTTCGCCTTCATAAATTTACTCCTTTGGTTAAAGTCTGAATTAATAATAGCAGAAAATTCCAAAAGAGTAATCAGAATTTTTACCAGAATGAATTCTTTCACTTCCAGCACTTTTTTCTGTTATGATTAAAGCTGGCTTTTGGCCAGAATCAATTTTCAAGGAGAACCTGAATGACAAAAAATCTTCCATTTACCATCACTAAAAATGATACATTCTTTGATTTATTAGGAGATTACATTGGTGATGTTTTTTATGATATTTTGCCTGAAAAGGGCTATGAATTGCGCGATGAACAGATATATATGGCTTTCCAGGTGGAACAGGCCTTTAAGAACAAAGGGATTGTGTTTGCGGAAGCAGGTGTGGGGACAGGAAAAACCTTCGTTTACCTGATCTACGCAATCCTCTACGCTCGTTATATGGGGAAGCCTGCGATTGTATCCTGTTCAGATGAAACGCTGATCGAACAGCTTGTCAAAGAGGGCGGAGATATTGAGAAACTAGAGCAGGCATTGGGACTCAAAGTGGACGTCCGGCTGGCGAAAGCAAGGGAGCAATATGTATGTGTCAAGAAGCTTGATGAGCTTTCCAACACTTCTGACGACATTGAAATCCTTGATGTCCATGACCAGCTGCCTGATTTTATTTTTGATGAAGGCATTTCCATGAATTCGTTCAGCCGCTATGGTGATCGAAAGGAATATCCTTGGGTCACCAATGAAAAATGGTCCCAGATGGCGTGGGATCCGCTCCAGCAATGCTCAACATGCAGCTGGCGCCATCGCTGCGGACAAACATTGAATCGTGATTACTATCGACATGCCGGAGACTTGATTATTTGCTCGCATGATTTTTACATGGAGCATGTCTGGACGAAAGAATCTCGCAAAAGAGAGGGCCAGATGCCATTGCTGCCAGAAGCAAGCACCGTCATTTTTGATGAAGGCCATTTGCTTGAATTCGCAGCGCAAAAAGGCTTGACATACAGATTTAATTCGCAAACGCTGACGACTGTGTTAACAGGTTATATGCATCAGGATGTCAGGGAGGAATCTCTCTATTTAATCGAGGATATTATAGAACTGCATGATTCATGGTTCGACCTGCTGGTTGAAAACTCAACTGCTGTTGAGGGTTCGAATCGAAAAGAAGTTGCGAAGCATCCTGCCATCAGGAAGACAGCTGAAACTTTGGAAAAGAAGGTCAGCGAATTAATGGACCAGCTTGTTTTTGACGCAGAAATGTTCTTGATTGATGAATACCATTTAAAAATCATGGAAGAGTACCTCGAGTTTTTTGCGTATGGTCTAGCGATCTTCCTGAAGAACGACGAAGGGATTTTCTGGCTTGAAGAGAATGAAGTTCAGTCTTCACTCGTCATCATGCCCCGTTTGGTAGAGGACATTTTGAAAAAAGAAGTTTTTGCACAGAATATCCCGTTCGTTTTTTCATCAGCTACTTTATCACAGGCAGGGGACTTCAACTATATAGCTAAGAGTCTCGGAATCGAAAAATATTCTTCCTTCACGGTGGCATCACCGTTTGATTATCAAGAACAAATGGAAATTAAAGTGCATGTTCAGGATGCTGAAAATCAAAAATGGGAGAAGATAGGTGAGGACTTGAGCACTGCAAATGGAAGCTCCCTGGTTTTGTTTTCTTCCATGCAGGAAATGGAAAGGTTCAGAAAATGGTCCGAACAACAGGAATGGGATTTTGCCATTTTATTTGAAGGCGACCGGGAGATCAGTGAAACCGTAAAAGACTTCCAGAATGTCAAAAGCACTGTACTCTGCTCATACAGTTTATGGGAAGGTCTTGATGTTCCAGGTGAATCATTGACCCAGGTCATTATCGCTTCATTGCCATTCCCGCCTCATGACCCGGTATTCCAGGCAAAACGCAAGCATGCGGCCAACCCTGAAGCAGAAGTAGACGTTCCATACATGCTGCTTCGATTAAGACAGGGAATCGGCCGGTTGATCAGGAGCAGCCAGGACCAGGGTATCGTCCATTTATGGCTTACTGGTAAGCAAAAAGCAGAATTTATGGAAGAAATAACTGGGGTGCTTCCTGTTAGAGACATTCATTAAGATAGAAAAAAATCCCGAAAGCTACAAGCCTTTCGGGATTTTTTTGCGGTAATTAGTCTCTGCAGCCGCACTTTCTATTATCGCGGTCACGATCATTCTCATCCTGAGCACCAGCAACCAGATCATTGATGATGCAGCGACGGACAGCACGGCAAAGGTCATCGAAATCAATTGTCGCCCTTACCTGGTTGTTGTTGCGGTTAGGGTAAAAAACTCCTGCTACATCGTTGTTATTTCGATTGGATCCCATTCGAAATTCAACTCCTTTCCATCAAAAAAATACTTACACGATATCTTATTCGGAAAGGGACAAGTTGTCAGGGTTTGTACCTATTTTTGAAAACGAATGTGCTCTTCTCATAGAACCTTTAAAGAATGAAAGTTTAATAGAACGAAAAAAAGCAAGCGGAGGCCGCTTGCTTTTTAGTGCATATGACGATAGACGCCAATGACTTTCCCAAGAATCGATACATTCCGAAGGATAATCGGTTCCATTGACGAATTTTCAGGCTGAAGCCTGAAATAGTCCTTCTCCTTGAAGAAGCGTTTAACAGTTGCTTCGTCATCCTCTGTCATGGCTACGACAATGTCTCCATTATTGGCAGTCTTTTGCTGCTTGACGATTACATAATCTCCATCAAGGATACCAGCCTCTATCATACTGTCACCCATGATTTCCAGCATGAAAACCTGCTCATCATGAGGAACAAGCCGATCTGGAAGCGGGAAGTATTCTTCTACATTCTCAATTGCGGTGATCGGCATACCGGCTGTTACTTTACCGACAACAGGCACGTTGACAACATTATATTTAGGGATACGGGTTTCCTCTTCAATTTCCAGTATTTCAATTGCACGCGGTTTTGTTGGGTCGCGTCTGATCAGTCCTTTGCTTTCAAGCCTTGCAAGGTGGCCGTGTACCGTAGAACTTGATGCCAGTCCAACTGCTTCACCAATTTCACGTACGGATGGCGGATATCCTTTTTTCTTGACTTCACCTTTTATGAATTCAAATATATCTTGTTGCCGCTTTGATAACTTTGTCATATTCACGCACCTCGTATATTTTCTTGTCCTAATTATACCATGTCTATTTAATAGATACAAACATAAGTTCGAATTTTGAGTTGACACAAAACAAATGTTCGTATTATAATAAAAATTAAATAGGCGAACATATATTCGTTAGGGAGTGTCGATTATGAAAAAACTATGGGAAAACTATTCTTACGCTTTAATTCTTCTTGCTGTCAGCCTGATTTTTTCACTCGTGGCAAAAGCACAATTAAATAACGATGATGCATACATAACTGTTACTATAGAAGAAGGGCAATCACTGTGGGAGGTTGCTGAGACATACGCCAGTGAACATCATTTGTCGAAAAATGAATTCGTGAGCTGGGTAGAAAAAGAAAATGCGATCGTAGGAGAAAAGGTTTTTCCAGGAGATGAACTTGTCATCCCGGTAAAAGCGGAATATGTAGAACCTACCCAAATTGCCGGAGCAGAAAGATAATTTGTACATAGAATAAGGTGACAGCATGAAAGCGATTATTTATTGCCGGGTAAGTACCACGAAGGAAACACAGGAAACATCGCTTGCCAGGCAGGAGGAAGAATTGCTCCGCCTTGCAGAAGACTATGGATTTGAAGTGATGAGCATCATCAAGGAACAAGCCAGCGGGTATGACCTTGAAAGGGACGGGATACTGGAACTGCTGGAGTTGATCAAGGACAAGTCAGTCAGTGCCGTTTTGATTCAGGATGAGACCAGACTTGGCAGGGGGAATGCCAAGGTTGCGATTCTCCATTGCATCCTCAAGGAGAACGTTAAGTTATACAGCATCTCGCACAGCGGGGAACTCCAACTTTCTGAATCGGATTCCATGGTCCTCCAGATTGTCAGTATGGTAGAAGAATATCAGAGGAAGATCCATAACATAAAGATTAAACGCGGAATGAAACGTGCGGTAGAACATGGATACAAGCCTCAGCGCAATCTGAAAAACCAGGGCGAGCATTCCGGCAGGGAACGTAAAGACATGCCGATTGCGGAGATTGTCAGGCTGCGGAATAATGGCCTTACTTTTGCTGAAATTGCCGCTACCCTAAAAGGATTTGGCTACAATGTATCCAAGGCAACAGTGAATCGACGATATCTTGAGTATATAGAAACAGATGAGGAATAAGGCTCCTTTCTTGTAAAACCCAAAAAAATTTAGTAAGATGTCATTTGACGTAATTTTTTACAAAGGAGCTTTACAATGCTATCAAGTGATAAAATTGCTAGAATCAACGAACTGGCAAGGAAAGCAAAAACATCGAAGCTGAATGAAGAGGAAGCAAAGGAACAGACAAAGCTTCGCGCCGAGTATCTCCAGTCATTCCGTTCTTCTATGCTCAACACACTAAAGGGAGTTACCATTGTCGATCCTGAGGGAAATGATGTGACACCTGAAAAATTAAAAGAAGAAAAAATGAAGAATAAACTTCATTAATATATTTAATTTGGAATACATGAGAGAATGTATTCCATTTTTATTTTACCAGCAAGACAGATAAAACAACTGAAATAGAATGTTTTATACGACTTCTAAAGTGGAAAATCAGCACTGAGGCCAATTAAAACTCATAGCTTCGAAGTTGTATTCCGTCTTCATCTAAACTGTTCGCTTACATAAGTACAGCGAGTATGTGTCAAAATAAATAACAATACGGCCTTTTCTGTCTCCTTCAGGCATAATTTGTTGTATAATAATTTCTCTCGCTATAATATTAAGGATGTAGCCAGTACCTATAGAAAGGATGTATTTCATGTTTAAAGAAATTGATATGCTATCAATTGATTCCATTCGTACTTTATCAATTGATGCGATTGAAAAAGCAAATTCAGGCCACCCGGGCATGCCGATGGGGGCAGCACCGATGGCTTACACATTATGGACTCGTTATATGAACATCAACCCTAAGAATCCAGAATGGTTCAACCGCGACCGTTTTGTCTTGTCTGCCGGCCATGGTTCTATGCTGCTGTATAGCTTGTTGCACCTTGCAGGTTATGATTTATCAATGGAAGATATTAAGCAATTCCGTCAGTGGGGAAGCAAGACACCAGGACATCCTGAGTTTGGACACACTGCCGGTGTGGACGCAACAACTGGACCGCTTGGCCAGGGAATTGCCATGGCAGTTGGTATGGCAATGGCTGAACAGCATCTAGCTGCTGTCTATAACAAGGATAACTATAATATCGTTGATCACTATACATATAGCATTTGCGGTGATGGCGATTTAATGGAAGGCGTTTCTGCTGAAGCAGCATCCCTTGCGGCTCACCTGAAATTGGGCAAGATGATTGTCCTTTACGATTCAAATGATATATCACTCGACGGCGACCTTAATAAGTCGTTCTCTGAAAGCATTGAAGGCCGTTTCAAGGCGTACGGATGGCAATATATCCGCGTTGAAGATGGAAACAACCTGGAAGAAATCGCAAGAGCGATCGAGGAAGCAAAAACAGATTCAGATCGTCCGACAATGATTGAAGTTAAGACAATCATCGGATATGGATCACCGAACCTCTCTGGTAAATCAGATGTTCACGGAGCTCCGCTTGGCGCTGATGAATTGAAGCTGACTAAGGAAGCTTACAAGTGGACATTTGAAGAAGACTTCCATGTACCAAGTGAAGTTTATGATCACTTCAAACAGCAAATCGCTGATAAAGGTGAACAAACAGAACAAGCATGGAATGAACAATTGTCTCAATATAAGAGTGAGTATCCAGAACTAGGTGCCCAGCTTGAAAAAGCTATGAAGGGTGAGTTAGTAGAGGGATGGGATAAGGACATTCCAGTATACGAAGAAGGCAAGAGCCTTGCCAGCCGTGCATCTTCTGGTGAAGCACTTAACGGCATTGCGAAAAACCTTCCTTACTTGATCGGCGGATCTGCTGACCTTGCTGGTTCAAACAAAACAATGATCAAGGGAACAGGTGACTTCTTCCCAGGTTCATTCGAAGGCCGCAACATCTGGTTCGGCGTACGTGAATTCGCAATGGGAGCAGCTATGAACGGTATGGCACTTCACGGCGGCCTGAAGGTGTTCGGCGGAACATTCTTCGTATTCTCTGATTACCTAAAGCCGGCAATCAGACTTGCTGCATTAATGGGATTGCCTGTAACCTATGTGTTCACACATGACAGCATAGCGGTTGGGGAAGATGGTCCAACGCACGAGCCTGTAGAACAGCTTGCCGGACTTCGAGCAATGCCAAACTTGTCAGTGATTCGTCCTGCAGATGGCAACGAAACAGCAGCAGCATGGAAGCTGGCAATAGAATCAACTAAGAATCCTACAGCTCTAGTGCTGACTCGCCAAAACTTGCCGACAATCAAGAATACGGACAAGAATGCTTACGAGGGCGTATCAAAAGGTGCTTACGTCATTTCTCCAGCTGGGAAAGAAACAGCTGATGCTATGATCCTTGCAGCTGGTTCAGAAGTCGGCCTTGCTGTAAAAGCACAGGAAGCTCTTGCTTCAGAAGGCATCGATGTGGCTGTTGTCAGCATGCCTGCATGGGATCGCTTCGAGCAGCAATCAAAGGAATACAAAGAAAGTGTCATTCCAAAGTCTGTCAAAAAGCGTCTTGGAATCGAAATGGGCTCTTCACTAGGATGGCACCGTTATGTTGGCGATGAGGGAGAAGTCCTTGCGATCGATACATTTGGTGCATCAGCTCCAGGTGAAAAGATCATGGAAGAGTATGGATTCTCTGTCAACAATGTAGTCGCTCGCGTAAAAGCATTGATCGAACAAAACTAAAATTATCTTGATAAAAGAGCACGTAACCATTAATGGTTGCGTGCTCTTTTTGGTTTGGAAAATATTAGTAAGGATTTATGTTAAAATCAATTTGGCTTGATATCGAACAATTAGCTCGATCGCAAGAGCATAACTGTTATATATTTTTTTGTTTCTTTGCAACCATAAAGGGGTCGTCGTCGCCTAAAGAATAGAAAGATACAAGGAGGTGCTGCTTTTGGAACAGTCAGAACTGATGCTGCGAATCAGGAATGGTGATGAATCTGCTTTCGCTGAGTTATTGAATCCCCTGATTGAAAAAGCATATAAAACAAGTTACAGTATTGTCCGGTCAAAGGAAGAAGCAGAAGAAGTAGTCCAAAATGCAATGCTGGAAGCATATCGAAATATTATAGCTGGAAAAGAAATCATTTATTTCAACACCTGGTTTTACAAGCTAGTTTCACATCGCTCGATCGATAACATAAGAAAAAATGCAAGAATGAAAGAAACGGTAATTGAAATGGAAACGTTAAAAGATCACCGTGGAGTAATGGATAGTGTTCTTCAAGAGGAAATGCAATTCGAGATCAGTCAGGGCATCCAGTCACTCAAGAACGGGGATTATCGGAATGTATTGCTCCTTTACTACTATCAGGATTTCACCATTCAGGAAGTTTCTGAAATGCTAGGCATAAAAACTTCAACAGTCAAATCACATCTTCACAGGGCCAGGAAAGCACTTAAAAACCAGTTGATGGAAAATCAAATAATAGGGGTGAGCACTCAATGAAAAATGAGGACATGATGATCAAAAAGGAGCTAGAGGAAGAAATGAAGAAGATCGAGGTGCCATCATCACTATACGATTTTGCCAAGAATATTAAAGTGGAAGCAGAACCAAAGAAGGCCACTGTCAAGATGAGGAGAAATAGAAGGTTCCAATTTGCTGCCTCCGCAGTGATCACATTAGGGGTAATCACTGGTTCAGCATTTCTTAATCCTTCGGTTGCAGAAATGGCTTCTAAAATCCCATATCTTGGCCAGGTATTCAAGACAAAATCTGTTGATGTCATGCTTTGGGAAGCACTAGAGAAGGAAGGGTATAAAAATTTCTCCCTGGGGATGACACCGGGTGAAGTGACAAAATTTGAAATCAGCATAGAGGGTTCTGAAAAGGATGCAGACCGGGAGAGAGAGAAAATCACGGAGGTCACAGAGAAAGTTCTTAAAAGTAAAGGCTATGATTCCTATAAAATTAAAGTAAGCTCATATATTCCTCAAGTTACTCCTCTTTCAAAGGAGGAAGAAGAATTAACTGAGTTAGGTGAAAAACTAGAAGCTGATTTAAAAAAAGCAGGATATGAAATATTGACTGTAAATCCTTTCAACAGTAGTATTGAAATTTCCATACCAGTAACAGAAACCAGAGCAGAAGAAATTAAAAACACTACAATTGAATCTGCAAAAACGTATGGGTATGAAAAAGATGTAATCCTAGAAAGCGTCGATGTTGAAAAAAATAAACGCGAAGGCATTTGGACTGATTATTTGAGGACCATCTATGAAGGACTGGCCCTCAAAAAAGAATTCCATGTCACAGGATACGCATATTCATACAAACAAAATAAATTGGAAATGTTTATAAAAACCAACCTGGCAGCTTCGGATGATGAAGCTGATGAGACAGTTAATAAAATACGTGATGAGATAAACAAATTTATCGATAGTGAAAAGCCGAATTCACTTGTAAAAGAGGATGAATATGAGATCATAGTCCGTGATAAAAATGGAAAAGAATTGCCATATTGAATAAACAAGAAAAAAAGCGGAAACATCCGCTTTTTTTGTTTTTTTTTGAGTACATGCTAAAGCACCTACAGTAATTATTGTGAAAGTAGCCTTCTTTTAGGTAAAATTGAATAGAGAGATAGTAGATGTTAAAATATATACGAACTGATGTTCTAAAAAAGAAAGAGGTGCTGTTATGGTAACAGGAATTGTCCCTTACATAGTAACGAATGGGAATGGCCAGGAAGCAGTGAATTTTTATAAGGAGGCATTGGGAGCAGAAGTGATTAGTCTGCAAACTTTTGGAGATATGCCTGCAAACCCTGATCATCCTCTTCCTGAAGAAGCAAAGAACCGAGTGTTGAACGCCCAATTGAAAATTGGTGATGCAGGCTTTATGCTTTCAGATACATTCCCCGGCCATCCATATCAGCTTGGTTCCCAGGTAACAATCGCGCTAATGGTGGATAATGCCGCTGAAGCAAAAGAAGTCTTTAATAAATTGCAAGTGGACGGAAAGGTAACAATGCCCCTTCAGGAAACCTTTTGGAGTCCGGCTTACGGCCAGTTGACAGACAAGTTTGGCGTCGAGTGGCAAGTATCAACAGAAAGTAATAAATAATCCCGCGCTGGGCTGCATATGCAGTCTGGCTTATTTTATCTTCATAAAGAGATTGAATGGAAGAACAAAGTGGAATCATTATTAATATCAACTTTTGTAAAATAGGAGGAGAATTTTATGCCAGGCAAGTTTGAAGGAAAGACTGTGATTATAACAGGCGGTTCTAATGGAATTGGCAAAGGGATCGCAAGAGCATTTGCGCAAGAACATGCTAATGTATGCATCGCAGACATAGATGAATCCAAGGGGGAGGAATTGGTATCTGAACTAAAAGAATGCGGCGGACAAGTAAGATTTTATCAAACAGATGTCAGAAAAGAAAAAGATATTGTCAAGCTTGTTGACAGTGTGTTGAGTGACTTCGGACAGATCGATGTATTGGTCAATAATGCCGGAGTGTCGCGGTTCAAGCCGTTGTTCGAGCTTACTACTGAAGAGTGGGAGGATGTTGTATTTACCAATCTCAGGAGTGTGTTTATCGGCTCACGTGAAGCGGCCAGAAGGATGACTAAAGGTGGACGAATTATCAATATTGCATCAACCAGGGCAACTATGTCTGAACCAAATTCAGAAGCATATGCTTCCTCTAAAGGCGGAATTGTGGCCTTGACACATGCACTTGCCGCTTCTCTTCAAGAGAAAGGGATTACCGTCAACTCGATAAGCCCCGGGTGGATTCAGACAGTTGAATATGATGAACTGCGTCAGAAGGACCATCTTCAGCATTGGTCCAACCGTGTCGGGAAACCGGAAGATATTGCAAGGGCTTGCCTGTATTTGGCCGATAAGGATAATGATTTTATAAATGGCCAGGACCTTGTCATCGATGGCGGAATGACGCGTAAAATGATTTATGAAGAATAAGGATTCAGGGAGCTGCTAAAAATGATAGCGGCTCCCTTTCAACTTCAGATGATTTCTAATAAAATAGAAATAGAAAATCATTTGGGAGAGAACGAACGAATGAAAAAGAAACCTAAAAAGAAAAAGCAGGTCCAAAGGAACTTCAATCTGGCAATCTTATTGTTTCTTGCCTTTGTAGGTTTCTTTCTGTTTGATAGATTCCTTGATTTAGATATTTATAGCTTAAAGAAGATGAATGTTGGGGTGAGCAGTTCGATTGGTGAAGTTGCTAAATATACTCCGATGATTGCGGAGGAATTGAAAAAGGTAGGCCTTGAGGAACACACCGTTACTGTTGCTGCCCTGATGATGCAGGAAAGCAAAGGAAAGGGCGGTGATCCCATGCAAGCTTCTGAATCCATGGGGTTAGCGCCTAATACGATCCAGGATCCGCAGCAAAGTATCCAGCAGGGTGTGAAATATTTTCAACGGGTGATGGATTATGGTAAAAAGATGCAAGTCGATTTTCCAACGGTTATCCAGGCATATAATATGGGAATCGGCTATATCGATTTTGTAGCTCAAAATGGCAACAAGCACAGCGAGGAACTCGCAAAGAAGTTTTCAATGATCCAGGTAGAGAAAAATCCGAAAACCTATAATTGCGGAGGCGATAAGAATAATTTTCGCTATCCGTATTGCTACGGCGATTTCACCTATAGCACGAAAGTTGCCAGGCATATGGAAACCATTTCGGTCAACAGCCCTGGAAGTTTAAGTGAAGGTTCAACCAAAGAAGCATTCTAATTATTTTGGTTGACTTTTCCAACAATTACAAATTTAAATAAATTAACTAAAGTTGAAGGGAGTGAGAGGATACATGTCTGACCATATAAAACGAACCTCGGGACTGGAATGTTTGCCTCTCACTCATACGGATGAATGAAAGTAGAGAAATGAACCACGAGGGTAATGAATCCTCGTGTTTTTTTGCGCAGCATCAATCCCCTTGGTTGTTTTAAACCATATTGGAGGGATTAACAATGATGAAACTGACCACAATGCAAAAGGTAGTAGAAACGGTAAATGATGAATGGAAAAGTACCCTGGCAGAAGAAATCCTAGAAATGTGGGGCCATGATCCTGGGTCTGTCTATTACTTTCGCGCAAGCTCGAACTTTTTGTTTGTTTTTAAAAAGGCAGGGAAAAGATATTTTCTAAGATTCAGTGATGCTGAGGAAAAAGCCTATTCACATATTGAGAGTGAAATGAAGATCCTTGATTATTTGCGGAAACAGTCAATTCGCGTTGCGCTGCCAGTGAAATCATTGAATGGAAATTTCATTGAGCGTGTTGAGACGAATAGTGGAATGTATTATGCAGTAGTCTTTGATGCGCTTCCTGGTAAGCCATTAGAGATAGAGGACCTGGAAGAAGCTGATTTTCTTAACTGGGGTAACCATCTGGGTAAGCTTCATAGGATTTTTAAGCAAATGCCATCAGAATATAGGGATGGCCGTCAAAGTTGGCAGAATCAATTAAGTACAGCACACAAAAAATTGCCGACTCAGGAAAAAGCTGCATTAATGGAATTGAGTACAATCAACCAGTGGGCCAAAGGCTTGCCTGTAACCAATGATCATTTTGGGTTGATCCATTATGACTTTGAATTGGACAATTTAAGCTGGATGGACGAAGAACTTGGGATGTTGGATTTTGATGATAGTATGAATCATTGGTTTGTCGCGGATATTGCCTTTGCTTTAAGAGATATCCTTAAAACAAGTGATGATCTTGAAAATCCCTTTGTCAAAGCATTCATCACCGGTTATCAATCCGAAACCACTCTTGACCGTCAGCTGGTACACGAAATTCCAATGTTCATTCGCATGCATAACATAATCACCTTTGTAAAATTATTGCAGATAGCAGAAGTCCCAGATGGCTTTACTTTAACTGAAGGGCTGCTCAATCTAAAAGCAAAATTAGAGAATTATATTCAGATGTATCGAGACTCATTTAAAGCTTAACACCCAACTATTGGGTGTTTTTTTTTCGAGTTGGGGAAATTTTGCAGGAAAAAAGAAATAAAAAGGTAAATATATTAGTAATAAATACCCATAATATGAAACAGGAGGTGTACCGAATGTTTGAGTATGGAAAGGATATTCCGCTAGAAGGTGCTTTAGTGAATCAGGCTGCCCAGCAGGAAAAGGCAGCAGAACAACAAATGAACGAAGGAACCATTTTCAGCTTTGACCACCGTAAGGACATTCCGTTGGACGGAGTTAAATAATCAGTAAAAAAAGCCTGAAAACAGGCTTTTTTTGTTGTCTAGAATTGTTTTGCAAGTTCGTTTGCACGCTGGATGGCTTGCTGTTTGATTTCCTCTGCTTTCTCAGGCATAGCTGCCATTCCTTCAATCGCAAGTGTATCTGCATCTTCTATACCCATGAATGCCAGAACCGTGCGCAAGTAACGGTCGCCGAACTCCATTTCTTTAGCAGGGCCTTCGGAATAGATTCCGCCGCGTGCCTGGATATGGAGAGCTTTCTTGCCGCCAAGCAGCCCAACCGGTCCCTCTGCTGTGTATTTAAAAGTTTTTCCCGCAATCGCGATATTATCAATGTAAGCCTTCATTTTAGGAGGGAAGCTGAAGTTCCAGAAAGGAGTTACAAAGATATACTTGTCGCCGGCAACGAACTGGTCAGTCAGGGTATTGATTGCACTGACTTTTTGCTTTTCGTCGTCACTAAGCTGTTCGAAAGCTGAACCTTTCTGTAACTTGCCCCAGCCGCTGAAAACATCTGTATCAATAAATGGAACATCCATTTTATAAAGGTCGAGTCTGACCACTTCATCTTCAGGGTTGTTTTCACGGTAAGCTTTGATGAATTCCTCACCAACCGTTAAACTGAATGATTCTTCAACGGGTTTCGGGTTCGCAGTAATATAAAGTACAGTAGCCATGTATAGTCATCCTTTCTCTTTCAAAGTAACATTGATATATTCCCCTGATTAGGACCGACTATTCCTCTTTTTCGAAAAAAATGGGCATTGCTGCTAAAGTCGTGACAACGGAAGAGGTTAAATTTATAATAAAATGTAAGAAAGTTTTGAATTCGACAAGATTAGTGGATATTTTCGGCATCTTTAGACAAACGCAGACCGATCGTTTTTCTATAATAAAGACAAAAGCTTGTCTGCAGAGGAGGGGATCAGGTGAGATCCTACCAGCTATATCTAATAGAAGATGAATTTGCCTCCCATTATTTCGGAAGAGAACGGATGTTTTACCAATTATTTTTAGAATATAACCAAGCAAAAGGTTATTTAAAATCCATCATATCAAAACAGGTAGACTTCGTGACCAGGCCCATTCCCGCCCTTCGCATCCATCAGCTTCTGCACCAGCAGCTCTCAAAAACACAAGGGTTTTATGTCGAGAACGGAACATATGTATATGAAAACAAAACAAACAATAGTTCAGCCATCCTTAAGGTACATGAAAGGTGGCTGGAGCTGGATTCCCATGGTCAGGTCGACACGGAAACGGCCTTCTTTGAAATCCTCCGGAAATGTGAATCATCCTTCCTTGCGATCGACCTTGAATCAAACAAATATGGTTGGCTGAAGCCGATCAAAGAGCGGAAATACGTGTGAAATTATCAAAAGCAAAATTTCGGAATAGCTTTTTAATGGAAAATGACAAAAAAGTTCATTAAAGAGTGTTTTTGATAGAGAAAAAAATACACAGATATTGTATAATAGCTGTTGGTTTAGTACACTGTATGTTAGACAACATGAAGGAGGAAGTTTTATGTGGACAATAATTCTAGTTGGTATACTGGCATTAGTTGTCGGTGTAGCGCTAGGATTTTTCATTGCTCGTAAATACATGGAGAGCTACTTAAAGAAAAATCCGCCAATCAACGAACAAATGCTTAAAATGATGATGATGCAAATGGGTATGAAACCATCCCAGAAGAAAATCAATCAAATGATGTCAGCAATGAACAAGCAGACAGGAAAATAATTTGATTGAAAACCTTATCAAATAAGGGTTTGACGGTGATTGTACAATCTCATTAGATAAAAGTTGAATGAAAAATTGCTTTCAGAGTGAATCTTTCATTAGAATTTTTCTCTAATTTGGTTAATCTTTCATATCCCGAAACGAAAAGCCACTTTTACTGCGAATGATTAAGCAGAGAGGTGGCTTTTTTATGTTGTTGGAAGATGTACTAGAAGAATATCTTTACCATTGTTTAGCCAAAGGATTCACGAAAAAGACCATGATTAACAAGCGTCAAGAATTGAAACAGGTTAAATCATTTCTAATGGAGAAAAGGGCAATTACTGAATTGGAAAGTGTTACTGTATTTGACTTAAAAGCGTATATTCGTGACAAGCAAAAATCAGGACTTCAACCTCAAAGCATTGTTTCTATGTACAAAATGGTTTCTGCCTTCTTTAATTGGTGTGTGAAAGAAGAATATTTACAGGAAAATCCGATGAAGAAAGTTGAAACTCCCAAAGTGCCGAAAAAGGTATTGAAGGGCTTTACTCCCATTGAGGTACAAAAGATGATAGACGCTTTTTCAACTAAAACTTATATTGACGTGAGAAATAAAGCCATGATCGCTATGATGGCTGATTGTGGACTCAGAGCAATGGAGGTTAGAGGACTAAAGACAAGTAACATTCAGGAAACAAGCATTTTAGTTTTTGGAAAAGGCAACAAGGAACGCATTGTCTATATCAGCCCTGCCTTGAAGAAAATCTTAATAAAATATGACAGATTGAAAAAAGAATACTTTAAGGATATATCCATGAGGGATGACAATTACTTTTTAACCTACTTTGGAACAGGAATATCTCATGTTGGTTTATACAATGTCATAAAGGAAGCAGGCAAAAGAGCAGGAGTTGAAGATAAAAGGGTTAGCCCACATACTTTTCGCCATTTTTACGCTGTGCAAAGTTTGGTATCAGGACAAATGGACATTTACTCATTATCCCGCCTTCTTGGACATTCAGACATAAGCACTACACAAAGGTATTTACAGTCATTGAGTGATGACCAGTTATTAGATAAAGCCATTGCGTGTAGTCCATTAATGAATTTAGGAAGGGGATTGAATCATGACAAATAATCAGTACGAATCAAAAGTAATGGAATGGATTAAGAATCATTTTGACTTATCAGCAATCGTGATAGAGGACTTTAATGTATTGCCTTATGGTAAACGTATCCTCGACATGGAAGGTGGAGAAATGGCTGTGTTCTATGACTTCTTCACTGGTAGTATCAAAGAATTATTTCCAACAGATAGTGTCTATTGATTAAGCAGGGAGCAATCCCTGTTTTTTATTTTGCGTTATAAAAATGCTAGAAGTTTGTTCGATATAGAAACACTGATAAATAAGCGTTCTTATTGTATTTGAAAATTATTTGAAATCGATTATTTTCCTTTACCCTTACAAGCATAAGGATTTGAGTCCGATTTGAGATAATATCCGTTAAAGGAAGAAAAATAAAATGCGTGGACAATTGGTTATAAAAATGTCCTAGTTTGAACTCTTGCTAAATAAGCATTTCATCCACCTAAGACAATCGTTAATTATCTTAATGACCTGTTCGACCTTACTGCCATATGGATTTGTCTAACATTGGGATAATACTCTACAAAGGAAGAAAAATAACTCAACGTGACACCATGAATAAAAAATGACTTCGTAACCCTTGATACTGTAAGAGTAAAAAGAAAAGGGGAGAAAATCGTCTTTAATGGAGGGGTATACCTAATTGGTAGCGAAAATCAAAGAGGGTATATATCAAATGTTTGAAATAGAACAGAGGGTATATCCAAAAAGCGAGAAAAATCAAAAGGGTATATCTAAAACGTGGACAATTGAGAAAGTAAGGTATATCAGGATTAAGACAGTTTAGAAAGCATGGTATATAAGGAATGTCCAAGTTTGGAAACCTTTTGCTACCGCTTTTTATTAGCGTCAAATAGGCATTTTTACAACACACTAAAAAACATTTTGATTTTAGTTTTTATGAGCGAAAGTCCATTTAACGTTGAAATGACAAGGTTTTGAATACCCTGTGTGGGTATTTTTTCATGGATACGCACTAATGGAAGAAAAAATATATTGTCCAAGTATGACTAGAAGTTTGGCGAGAAAAATGTCCGATATAGAAACCTTGTCATATAGGCATTGTGAAGCCATGTAAGGGTAACTTTGTAAAATTTTATGTCAATTATCCTTAGAGCCAGTAAGGATGAAGTGTGATTTTGATGGATGCCCGTTTAAGGAGCATTTAGGAAAATAGAACATTGCTAATAAAATGTCTTTAAGTGTAAACCTTGTTAAATCAGTGTTTATAGTACCTTCTTTTAAATAAAGATAATCGTCTTTTGGGGAAAAGTGGAAAAATGGCTAAAAAAAGGAATCGAAAACCTAGTCAAACCGTTGCTATTACAGGGTTTTGAAAATCGACTATTGGAAGGAAAAGCGTGGACAGGAAACGAAACGCTGAAACCCTTATCCTATTTAACATTGACAAAACTTTTGATAATTTGTACTTATGGATAGATAGTAGCGAAAACGAATAACGCTAGATCAATTACCAATACTGGATTGATAAGCAAAATGTACTTTTTGTACTTATGGAGAGAAATTAGGAAAATAGAAAAATCCTGTATCCGTTGTGCCAGTTGGGATATAAGAATTTTGGTAATTTTGTACTTATGGTAGAAGTATAAATCCGACATTTTCAAAAACGCTGTAATTATTGATATTGTTGATTTTATAGAGATTCTTGAAAAATTGTACTTATGGTGAGTGTCCAAGTTTAGATTGGTATTTATCAGGATAGGTAGTAGCGAATGTTTTCGGTATTTATCAGAGTGGATAAAAATGTAAACAGTTAATGGTATTTATCAGGGTGGTAAGAACAGCAATTGGTATTTATCAGGGTGGATAGGAATGTAATTAAGACCGCTATTTGCTTTATTTATCAGGGTGGATACCACAGTAAAATAACGGTTTTATTTATAACCACCGTTAGAAACATGATTCCAACCTTACTCCCCCAAGGAATACAGCGTTTTTTAGTTATTCTGTTACTATGATAAGAAAACTACTTAAAACGCAAAAATAGCCATGTTTGAAATAGAAAATGCCATTATGCCCTACTCCTGCAAGTGATAAAGGGGTTTTTAGTAATTCTGTTACTATGATAGAGATAAATATACAAACTAGCGGGTTAGAAATATAATTACAACCTTACTCCCACAAGGGATACAACCATTTTAAATTATTTTGTTACTGTGATAGAGAAAAGTTATGCTACCTAAGCGATAAAGTGCTTTCCCTCTTACTCTCCCAAGGGATACAACGTTTTTTAGTTTTTCTGTTACTATGATAGAGAAATAAATAAATAACTTTACCAAAATGAAAAACCACTTGACACTTACTCTCCCAATGGATACAGCGTTTTTTAGTTATTCTGTTACTATGATAGAGAAATACATTTCATTCAAACGGAAACTCAAGTTTCCATCTCAATGAAGGGTATTCCCTTCAAGTATCAAGTGCATTATTTATAATCCTCCAAAGTCAAAATCACTTTTTGACTTCCGCTTTCTGCGAGTAGTCCTTTTTGGGCTACTCCTATTTTTTATGGCTTTAAAAATTTTTTCTCATATTTATTATTAAATCGCAACAATTATTAAGGGAGGTGTTGACAATGGATTTAACTACAATTCCACTGGATCAATTTGCACAACAGGGAATCTTTGCTTTACTTTTCGTTTGGTTACTTTTTGACACACGCAAAGAAGCAAAAGTAAGGGAAGATAAACTCACAGCACAAATTGATAAACAAAATGAAGCACAAGAAAAGATTGTTCAATCATTAGAACGATTAGAAACACAAATTCAGAATTTGAAGGAGGTTAAATAATGGCAGAGATTACAGCAAGTGCATATTCAGATTTACGGAATTATATTCAATCCAATTGGAAGTATATTGAGTTGCAAGACGACACAGGAGTTGTAATTGTAAGATTATCTCCTTCTGATAGCCGAGTGACTTGGACACATCTAGCAGGAGAACAGACATTAAAATTACAAGTTATTATTAAAGGTTCTGATTCAGATATTACAGCCCCTAAAACATTTGCTAAATCAGTAATATACAATGTTGCAACAGGTGGTAATCCATTATCAGTTGAATCATTTACAGCATTTACAATTGAGGGAGATCAAGACGAATTGACGGTGATTCATTCCTTTGAAGTGCCGAAAGTAGTGTGATGATTAATGATAGGTGCAGGAACAGCGAGTAATCCTTATTTAGTATCGACTCCTTCTGACCTTAATGCAGTCAGAAACAACCTAACCGCACATTACCAATTAGTAAATGATATTGATATGTCTAGTTGGGGAAATTTCAATTCAATTGGAAACAGTACAACCACATTTTTTAAAGGTTCATTTGATGGTAATGGTTTTAAAATACTGAATTTAACTATCAATGAATCTTCTGTGTACGTTGGGTTATTTGGATATATCAACTATGGAACAGTAACCATAAAAAACTTAGGAATTGAAAATTGTAATATAAATAGCAATACCTATAACTATGTAGGGGCTATTGTTGGCTATTTATCAAAAGGAAATATCCAAAATTGTTATTCCACAGGTCAAATTAATGGTCAGTATGGTGTCGGTGGTTTAGTTGGATTTTCAGATGGAATAATTGAAAATAGTTTCTCTATGGCAAATGTTACTGGTACTGGTCGAGTAGGTGGGCTTTTAGGAAATGGTGTATCTGTAAATGCTCTCGTAAACAAATGTTACTCAACAGGGTTAGTTACCGTTACTCCTGATCCTAGTTTATATAATGGTGGATTGATAGGTTCTCATTCAGGTTCTACTGCAGTTACTAACTCTTATTATGATACTCAAACTAGCGGACAAACTATTTCGGCAGGTGGGATAAGTAAAACTACTGCTGAAATGAAAACTCAATCGACTTTTACAGATTGGGATTTTTCTACCATATGGGGAATAAATGGTGATTATCCATACTTACAAATATTTGGTCTGCCTGTTGTATCTGTCAAAAAAGAAACAAGAGAAATACATACCTATTTAAATCAATTTATTACTGCTTCTGAACGTCATACAGCGACTTTAAGAAGTGTCGAGGGCTATCTATCGAATATTGAAACGACAGCCACACGAAACGTTAAGACAGTAATAAACACGATTGTAAAAGTTGATACTCATATCCAACCAATAGAATCATTTATAAATAGAGAATCAAAAAAGGTAAATGAATTACTTTCTTATATTCATCCAATCTACTCTAATGTAGAGGTAATCTATCCAATTGCTAACAAACAAATAACTGCTTATTTAAGCGTCTTATTTAACGATTCTAGCGTGTCTATCAATGAGGGTATGCCTAGTATTCAGAAGGTTGTAAACACGTCAGAATCAATAATAAACAATAATCAGAGCCATTCAGGCATGATTATCAATCCTTCCCATGTGGAGGTGAGGAAATAATGTATCAAGGGGATACAGTTAGATTGAAGGTTCACTTCAAAACTTTCACAGGTCAGTCAGTTGATCCAACAGATATTAAGTTGACCATTTACAAAACTGACAAAACACAAGTTGAACAAATACTTTTAGACGAGACCGCCAAAGAGGGTATAGGTCTCTATTTTTATGACTATGTGCCTGCCGATGAATTGAACGAATTTATTTTCGAGTTTATCGGCAGTTATAGTAACAAACCTATCCTTAGTAGAGGAAAGGTAGAAGTCAAATTTATTTAATCAGGAGGTAGGAAAATGTCAGAAGAAATTAGTTTTACCCAGGAACAGTTGCAAGAGGAAATTGGCAAGGCAAAAAATGAATGGATGGAAAAAGAATTAAATCCAATCATTCAAGAAAGGGATGGATTACTTCAATTCAAGCCAAAAGATTTATCGGATGAAGAAAAAGCAATCCAAACTAAGCAACAAGAGTTATTTCAGAAGGAATTATCAATTGAGTTGAAGTCAGCAGGATTGGAAAAGTTTGCTGATTTTTTCAAGGTAGAAAAGATTGAGGACTTGCAGCCACAAATTGAAAAGTTTCAAGGTTTACTAAATGAAATTAAAGTGTCAATGGGTTATGTACCTGCTGACCATAGTAAATCAGACGCTTATAGTGTGGCAGAACAGAAGAAGGATGTTAGCGGTATGCTTTCAGCAAAATTATCTAAATTATTTGGGTAACTAGCACTTTGGCAAAATGTCAGGGTGCTTTTTATATATTAAAAACTAACTTTAAAGGAGAATGATTATTAATGTTTAAATCTAACAACTTTACTAACATGGAACAGGTATCACTTGCTAAGGAAATTGCAATTATCGGAGTACAAGCAACACCATTAACTTCTATGTTAATGGCAAAAGGAAATATCGAAAAGGCACTTTCTACTGTATACACGTGGAGGGAAAAAACTCTTGACCATACAGATGATTTGTCTGCGGTTGAGGGTTCTGATGAAATTCAATTCTTTGAAACAGCAAGAGCAGAATTGAATAACATTCTTGAAATTTTCAAGAAAGGTGCAAGTGTTTCTGGAACAGCACTTGCTATGCAAACTAGTCAATTTACACAAGAGGTTAATGATCGTTTGCTTGAACTGAAAATTAACATGGAAAAGAAATTTATTAACGGTCTAAAGGCAGATGGTTCTGTCACTCCATTCAAGCGTCAATTGTCAGGTCTAATTGAAATGGCAGACCCTTCAAATGCTGTACCTGCTACTGGTGCTGTGACAGAGGAAACAGTTAAGGAAGTTATGCGTAAACTTTGGAACCAAGACCTTGCAGAAGGTAACTACTATGCTTTTGTTGGTGCAGACATTAAAGAACAAATTGACGCAATCTATAAAGACCGTTACTCTTACCAACACAAAACAACTTCATTCGGTCTATTGGTTGATGAAATTGCTACAAATTATGGTAATGTTCAATTCGTTCTAAGTAAGCATGTTCCAGCAGATAAGATGGTTGTATTTAACGACAACTATGTTGACCTTGTTTACCTTCGTGAGCCACACTTTGAGCCACTTGCAAAAACAGGTGATTCTGTAAAAGGACAAGTAATTGCAGAAGCAACTCTTAAAGCAGGTTCTAAGAAGGGTATTGCAGTAGTAACTGTTGCTTAATAACTAAATACATATTAGGAACGTTCCTTCTAAATGAAGGAGCGTTCTTTTATTTAATCAGGGAGAAAAGAGGATGAATATAAAGGATGAGTATTTTCTAAAACGTAGACAAAAGAAAATAACACATAACGAATTAGCAGTTTATTTAAATTGCAGTCAATCATTAATTTCTAGATATGAAACTGGCAATTGTGGAATGTCCAAAGAAAAGATTCAAAGATATAGAGAATACATAGACAGAAAATAATTCAAACAATTAATCAGAAGGTGGAGGTGAAGAAGTGACAAGAGGTTTTACAAAAGATTCGTCATAACCACATCCTTCTTTTAATCATAATTGAGTGTACGTAAACTCAAAATTTATTTATGAGGATTAAAAGGAGGATGTCAAATACGACTACATTGTCGGGTTTGATGGTTATTGACGACTAACAATTGTTGTCATGAGGGCTTTACCATTTGAAGGATAGTGGGAGAATTTTCTCTTTCACTGAAGTATGAAGCAAGAATTGAAAAGCAAATTTGATAGTTTAGATTTTGTAGTTGATCCAAATAAGGATAAATTTGAAAGTTGTCTAGGTGACGATAACGATTCACTAATTGGAGCTTCCTTGTATTCACATGTTTCAGGAGTGGAGATTGGAGGATTTTACAACTTCAAGAATCTTTACTATTCAGATGATAGGGATTTAGGTAAGAAATTTGTTGGTATTGATATGTCATTGATTCAAGAAGGTTTCCGGTGCTTTGATAATCACGTAAATTTATCCAACGCTGCCGAAATTGGCAATAGTCAAATGGCAAATATAAATACTTTCAATGGAATTAATCTTAGTACCTATAATCAAAAATATGCTGGCAGTACAGTATTACAAATGTATGCCTACTATATGGAAGGTAAACAGCCCCCTACAATTGAAGGAGGGCTTATTTTAGCATGTATTGATGTTGCTTTTAAAGGACATTATTCAAATCAATACAAGGCAATACATAACCAATACCTTGAAGATTTAGGTTTGACTTGGATGATTGACCTATTAGACAAATACTCAATAAATGAAATGTATGACTTCATGAGAAAAATAGGTCTTGATTCTAAAATTGAGATCAATAAGCAAGGTTATATTGTCAATGAAAGACCGTGGAAAAAGAGTGCAGTTACTGGTAAATGGTTTCGTGATGGGAATTTACTTGATATTCCATTCATTGAAAAGAATTTAGGTTTTCCTATTATTATTCCACAAGGTCAATTTAAATTGGCAAGAGAATTACATAGGCAGTCAAAAGAATTACATGAAATCAATCTTAATACACTTGATAAGAAAAATATCTTATCACTTGCTTATACATATCGAAATAAAGTTGAACTAACTACATTAGAAAAATTGGCTTAAAGAGGAGCAAAAAAATGTTCCTCTTTTTTCTTTTTTTCGTTGACGGAACTATCACAACTTCATATATTTCCCAAGGGAGGATAAAATCATGAAATATTTTTTCTGCTACAACAAATCAGTATCAGATTTTCTGCAGAATAAGGGGATTAAATTTATCACAGTTGCACAGGATTTGAAAACAAAAAAAGTTTTCTCCTTATATCCAATAGATGAAACGTTGCAAAAGGCACTAGACGAATACAAAGCAAGATAAGAAACTCTATAAAAATTCTAATAAAAATTCGGAGGTAACAATATGAAATACGAAGAAATTGAAAGAACTGTTGCATTTTACGAGAAAGAAATCATTCACATGCCAAATGAGTTGTTTGACGAATTAAGGTCAAATATTAATAATTCTCAACAACTGGCATTTGCCTATTCTTATCTATATTTAACAACTTACTTATACAGACATTGCAAATACTACAATGTTGGAGGGTTAGATAATGATAAGATTAAAGAAATTTTGGGTTACAGTAGCAATACAAGGAGTATCAATCCATTAATTAAAAAGGGTGGATTACTAGATCAATTGCAAATGACTTCAACTGTAAAGGATTTTCCTTTAAGTTGGACTTATGATTCACTTACAAAAAATTTAGAGTTTATGATGTTTAGTGAATTAGATGGAGAAGATGATGAAGAAACTATCCAAAATGTCAAAAAAAGTTTAGGAAGAAAATACTCTATTAAATTACCTGTAAGAGCATTTTACCGCTATCCACATATTGAAGAATGTAAAGAAGCATATGAGGATGGGGATGAAGATGGTACATTCTTTGAGGTAGAGAATACTCATCAGATTCCTTTTGAAGTATTTATGTTCTGCATGGCTAATGACAAGATTGGAACAATTGGATTCTATATTTACAGCTACATAAAGATGATGAACAATTTTTACAAGGGCGGTTATGATTGCCCAGTTGAGAAACTAGCAAAAGAAACAGGAATTGCTACAAGGACATTAACAAATTATTTAGATGAATTGAAAAAATATAATATGATTCAATGTCTAGTTAATCAGAAACACTTTGTTCTTGGACTACCTGATGAAGAAAGAAAAGCAAATACATACATAGTTAATGAATTTGATTCATTTAGTGACATACCACAAGCATATGAAAAAATTAAAATAAAAACTAGAGCAGAATATTACGCTGAACAACGAGAGAAATATAAACATCTATGGGGAAAAGAATGTGATATTCCATTAGAGGATTTACCATATTAATATCAAATTTTGAATATGTGCTTTATTGCTATATATATAATATAGGCGAAAATTGCCTATGAGATATATTTGAAATTGATACTTAGAATTAATTTCAACTTAAATTTATTATTAATAATTTTCAAATTTAAATTCAAAGTTAATCAATCCTTATATTCTAATTATAGCAAATAAGCACATATTCGATTTTCTATTTGGAAGGTGATTTTCATCTTCCTTTTTGTATTCAAAAATTTAATCAAACCGGAGGAATCTATTATGAAATTATTCGCTAACTTATTCAAAACTAAGAATCAAAAAGTTAAAGAAGCATGTCAGGATATTCATGTAATTATCGAGGGTTCACAAAGTCATATTGCAGATATGCAGGAGAATATTCAGTCATTGCAAGATGGAGTTAAAGCAATGCAAATCAATGTTGAAGAATATCTGCGACTGTGTGAAGAAAATATAAAAATTTATGATGAAATGTTATCTTACCTTCATGAAAAAGATGGTGTAAGTGAATGAATATCTATGAAGCATTAAAGCAAACCGAGAATAAAAAGAGAATGTATTTTGAATGGAAGCATGATATTCGATTTGTTCAAGGTGTACCCAAGAAATCAGAAGAAGATTTTCTGAAAACTGTTGGATTAAAAACTCTTAATGGTTTTATCAAGTGGGAAAAGAGCCAAGAGTATAAGAATTTAGTTTTACTATTGCTGGATAGTAAAGTAGCAAATGATTATGACATAATCTATAAAAATATAGTTGATAAAGCAAAAGACGGTGACGAAAAATTTATCCGTCTATTTTTGTCCATTCAGAAGGATATACAATCAAACGCTAAATTGGCAGCGAAAACTTTTAAGGCGGTTGAAGAAGATTTAGAAGAAGATGACGAATTAGATTTGAGTTAAGGGGTGTACCAACTTGGGCACTCCTTTTCTATGGGAATTGGAGGTGAGTAGATGGCAGTTAAATCGAAGCAAAGTAAAGCATTGCAAAAGGTAATGTCTGATTTTCGACTATTTAGTAAGAATTTCATTAAGATAATTGATAATAACGGTGAAAGTGTACCTTTTATATTGAATCCTGAACAGGAACAGTTTACTGATGAAATGGTTAAATTTAATATCATTTTGAAGGGGAGACAGATTGGTTTTACTACATGGAGTTTGGCTTATATGTTGTATTCCGCATGTACTAAACCTGATACTTCCTATCTGATGATGACACACCACAACAAGGTAACACAGTCATTATTAAGGCGAATAAATAAAATGTATAACTCCCTTCCTCATGACAAGTATCCTAATTTGTTTCCTAAAAAAATTATCAGTAACCGAGATGAAATTTACTTTGAAAATGGATCAAGGGTACAGATGGCAACAGCAGGTGGAGAGGATTCTATTTCAGGGAATACATTTGAATTAATCCATTTATCTGAAATGGCAAAGTATCCTAATGAAGCCCAGGAGGAAATCATAGCAACTTCAATTCCTGCATTGGCTAAGAATCCGAACAGTAAGATTATCATTGAAAGTACCGCAATGGGATTTAATACATATCAAGAGATGTTCATGAAAGCATTTAGAGGTAAGGAAAGTGTATGGAAAGCGTTCTTTTTCTCATGGCTTGCAGAAGCGTATAGTAAGCAATTTAAGCATAGTTTCAACGAAGCAGAGGAATGGTTCAGGTTATATAATAAAGGTGCGAGAATGTCTTATAATCACTTAGAGCGGGATGAAAAAGAGTTACATGAGAAGTATAATGCCACATTCAGACAGTTGATGTTTAGGCGGTATTACATAGAAACAAACTCTTTGGAAAAGTTTCAGCGTGAATTTCCTACAACTCCCGATGAAGCATTCCAGACCTCCAATGTGGCTGTATTTGATACAAAGAAGATAATTGAACGGTTACAGAATGTCATTGATCCACTTTCTTATTCTGATGTAGAGGAAACTTTACCTGAATCATTAAAACCATACATAAACAAGAATCTATTCATTTTCCATTTGCCAAAGAGAGGAATAAAACACTATGCAGGTGTTGACGTTGCTTCTGGTACTGGTGGACATAACGATAATAGTACAATGGCTGTATTTAATTCAGACGGTCAGCAAATGGCTTCACTATATGCAAATGATATTCCTGTCTATAAATTCGCAGAGATTGTGAATGATGTAGGCAGGTTTTTTAATTATGCCTTTATTGCTGTGGAGAGGAATAGTTACGGTTTGCCATTGTTGGAGAAGTTAAGGAAAGAATACGGTTATATGAATCTGTTGAAACAGAAAGTTTTCGATCAAAAGGGAAAGAAAAAATTGCAACTTGGCTATATGACAACCAATACCACAAAGCCAATACTCATTAATGATATGAAAGAGAATTTTGAGTTAGGTCTTATTAATATCGAATGTGTAGACACTTTGGAAGAAATGAAGATTTATCAAGATAATAATGGGAAGATGGGCAACAAGAAAGGTAATAACCTACATGATGACTTAGTTATTGCGGTTGCAATGGCTTGTCAGGCAATGAAACAAAGTAAATATTATGTAGATATTTAGGGGTTTGGTGCATCATGTACTAGACCTCTTTTATTTTATTTGAAGGGGTTGAGAGAATGAATATACTACAAAAGTACATTCGTGAAAAATATGATGGTGCTTCTGATTGGTTTGTTGAAGTAGTAGGTGAAGTTTATCATCAGCAACGTGTCATGGAGATTATGAATAAAAAGGAATATTTGAACGGTAATCATAAGATATTGCAAAGAGCCAGTTATAAATATAATGGCAAAGAGTTTACTCCAAGAAAGATTGTCTTACAGTATGCTAAAACTCTATTAAATTTCCAAAAGGCATATCTTCTGCAGAATCCTATCACTTTAACAGGTAATGAAAAGGCGGTAAAGGAATATCAAAAGGTGAATCGTAAGGGGAAATATGACCGTCTTAATCTAAAGGTACTGGATAAGGTTCTGAAATATGGACAGGTGGCTGAATATGTTTATTTAGATAAGAATGTCATTAAATCTAAGTTGATTGATTCTAGTGAAGGTTATCCAGTATATGACCATGAGAACAATCTAATTGCCTTTGTTCAAGCGTATGTGAATGACGCTATTACTTATTACATTGTCTATGAGGAAGAAACAGTTAGTACATATAGTAATGCAGGTGGTGAGGGAGTTAATCTTATTGAAAGGTATGCTAATCTAAGCGGATTGCCTATTGTCTATCATAATGAGAATGAGTTATCAGAGTTAGAAGGTAGAAGTGAATTAGATGATTGGGTACAGATACTTGATAGCATGGAGGACTTAATCAGTAAGTATACTGATAGTTTCTATAAGTTTATTGATCCAATCTTTATAACACAAGGGCAGACATTGAAAGGTGAAGCATTACCAAGTGAAGTAGTAGGTAAAGGTATTAACCTAGATGATGGAGCAGACGCAAAGTTTGTATCTAATCAATTGGATTATCAATCATTTGGAACGATTTATAAAACCTTGCTGCAATCTTTATTAGATGTGTCACAAACTCCTGCTGTAAGTTTGAATAAGACGGATATTAGCAACTTGTCAGAGGTTAGTATCAAGTTATTGTTCCAATTGGCAAACATTAAAGCAGGAATGAATGAACAGTTTATGCGTGAGGGATTGGAACAGAGGAATGAGAAGGTAAGGAAGTTATTAGAATACAGAGGGATCAAGTTTTCAGATGATGAATTTGAAAGTTTAGATATGGTGTTCCAGTATGCAACTCCAAGCAATGACAAAGAGATTATTGAGAATCTTAAAGAGTTGAGGGAAATGGGAGCCATAAGTTTAGAAAGTATTTTAGGTCATAGTCCTTATACAACTGATGTTCAAATGGAACTAGGTAAGATTGTGAGTGAGGGGAATGTTAAGGATAATAGTAAGGAGAAGGATGAGGAAGATTAAGGGGATTAATTCTTAGTTAAGTAGTAGGGATTAGATAATAACAAATATAAGCGTGGCAAGTGTTTGTAATATAGGGTAATATATCACCTGTCACGCACATGTTATTATATATCTGCTTGACTAATAGGCAGTATTATGGGTAAAATTATTGTAAACTAGATGAATTTTTAAAAACCTAACTGAATCCAGTAGTATCAAGTGTTCATGGCAGGTATAGGATTACTTCCTAGAACATGTATTATGTAAACTAGGGCATAACAGATATTATCCCCCCACTATTTTAGGGTATTTTAGAGGGTATTTGAGCCATATTCGATACCCCTAACTGGAAAATATTGCCCCTAGCATATCATTTTACACACCCAAGAAAAAATATTGAAATTTACAGCAAATTAACCGTTTTAATCTTTACCCTTACAATCGTATTACCTTACCAATCAAACGTTAATATCGAATAAATAAACAGTAATAAATCAATTCTAGCATGGTTCTAAACCGTGCTTTTTATTTTGTCGAACGAATTGTATAGAATTGTTAAAAAATTAGATATACACCTTCCTAATTAATGGTAAAGTTTAACTATAAACTAGGGAGGTGTATTATTTTGGATTCAGCAAAAAAGAAATTTATCATTTTTATTTCTGTTCCTATTGCGTTAATCTTGGCGGCATGGATTTATGATTCATTAGTTAGTCCCAATCTTTTTGATGATGAGTTAGTTTTACAGTTGGATGAAAAGTTAAAATCAGATAAAGATTTAAGCAAATATTTTAGTAACTTTTCTTTGAGTAAACAAGATGATCCTCCAACAACCTACAAAGAATATAAGGTTTACTCCTATGATGTTTTGACAAATGGAAATGAGAAGTTTATGAAATTGTCCGATAAACAAAAACGGAATGAATTAGGGAAAGTAGCCGAAGCAATTAAAACTATTACCGAAGATTCTTTGATTAAATGCGGTGAAGAAACATTTTGTAGCATATCGGAAATTTTGGTATTTGATTTGAATGGTAAAACTGGAGAATCTGATTCATTTTCCATTACTTATGACTATTATAAATCACCAACCGAATATGAAATGGAAGTTTCATATTATGATGAGAACAGTAAATTTCAAACAAGAACAGTGAGTGCAAATGAATCAAATGTATTGTCTACCTATAAGGAGAACAACAAGCAACCTGATTTAGAGATTGTGGAAAAGTCAGGCAATATTGATGGTAAATATATTTATGTTACTGGTGCATTAAAAAATAATAGTGATAAAACTTATTCATTTATTGAGGTTAAGGTTACATATATGGATGATAACGGAAAAATCCTTGACACTGATACAACTTATGTAAATAGTAGTGACGCTCTTTTACCAAATGAACGTAAAAGTTTTAAACTAATGACTGAAATGATTGGCGGAGTTTATTCAAAATATAGAATTGAAGTTTATGATTATAATGTAGGGTATTAAAGGAAATTCCTTCCTAATGTCGAATTAAGTAGATAGAAGGGAGGTGTGAAAATGAGTGATGAAGTAAAAGTATTATTAACAATAGAAGATAATGATGATTGGATTCAAGAAACAAAGAATATACCCCATCATGAGGTATTGTTAATGCTTCAATCAGATGAAGTTTTTTTCCCTGATTACTTTGATATTAAAGAAGAGAAATATAAACCATACGTAATAAAAGAGTCAAAGTTTTATTTTAGTAAACACCAAGAAGAAAAAGAGTTCCAGATTGAATTTATATAC
Source organism: Chryseobacterium sp. ISL-80 (assembly GCA_018613055.1). Classification (GTDB taxonomy): domain Bacteria; phylum Bacillota; class Bacilli; order Bacillales; family Cytobacillaceae; genus Mesobacillus. Next base: position 70,270 of record JAGGQZ010000015.1, read on the forward strand.
AAAAAGTAATTTGTTTACACTCTCATTCAATTGAGGGTGTTTTTATATTGTACAGAAAGGAATTGATAAAATGAATAACCTTCAACGCTTAGAATTAGAAACTAAAGGTATTCAACTTGAACAGGATGAATTAACCATTTACCTGCAAGAAAATGAACTACAGCCATTTGTCGAATATGACGCACAATCAGCCACTAATAAGAAAAATATATACCGTGCTGCCTTGTCTGTCCTTGAATCAATTGCCAATAATCCAAGTGGCATGAAGTCGTATAAATTGGATGATATGACTGTATCTGACTTCCATGAGAATTTAATGAATCGGATAGATCAACTAGAACGGAAAATTAGGACACTGAAAACAGATGACCAATTGCAGAATGAATCCAATTTCTTCATGTTGTTTGGAGATTAAGAAAGGAGTGATTACATATGTTCAGTCCTAATACTGCAGATTTAGATTATTTGTTTGATTCTACAAGTCAAACAGTTACAGTTAATGACACTGAAAGAAAAGCCATTATTACGAATCCATCAATAAGTGAATTTGACCAAAAGTACATACATAGTATTGAACAGGTTATACAAGGCGATATGATAGCATTAGAAGGTGAGAGGTACTTAGTCATTACTGAATCCATTAGTAAGCGTGGTGGAAAGTATAAAGCCCTTATGCGTCATTGTAATATTGAGATTGAACGACAAGGGGAAGAAGTATGTGAAACTGTTGGTTATAATGACTTTGGAGACCCGATAGTTGAGTGTACTGTTGGTGATCCAATATTTATATCTGCCATTGTGGACAATAAATCATTCTCAATTGATAATTCTTCTGCAATAAGAGTGCCAGATAATCAAATTATTGTAGTTGTTCAGGATAATCAAGTGAATAGGGATAAGTTAAAGGTTAATGATACTTTTAATTTTGAGGGTAATTATAAGGTATTGAATAGGGATTTTACTAAAAAGGGATTAATGATTTTAACTTGTGAAATGGGTGTCTAATTTCCTGTTAATTAGAAAGATTAACCTAATTATTTCCTTTTGAGTAGACAATAGGTAAAAATGATGGTATATTTTCCTTAGCAGTAAAAGTGGAAAAAGGGTAGTGAAAAACCCTTTATTTATAAGGTTTAGGTGGTTTTATTTAGAAACCATCCCAGAAGAAAATCAATCAAATGATGTCAGCAATGAACAAGCAGACAGGAAAATAATAAAGACGGACAAGCACTCATCTTATGGATGGGTGCTTTTCTCATTTATTTAGTTTTTGGTGTGGGTCAGCAGCTGAAATATCTAAGAAGTCGGGTTTAATAGACATTTTGGACTGTGCCAGGAGCTGAAATGTCTAAGAAACCGGGTTTAATGGACATTTTGGGCTGTGTCAGATGTTGAAATGTCTAAGAAACCGGGTTTAATGGACATTTTTGATTGGCCCAGAAGAGAAAATGTCTAAGAAATAGGGTTTAAAGGACATTTTGGGCTGTGTCAGATGCTGAAATGTCTAAGAAACCGGGTTTAATGGACATTTTGAAGTGGCTCAGAAGCCGAAATGTCTAAGATACTCCCTTAATGGCCTTTTAGAAGGATAAAGTGTCATCTTGAATTGGCTAATCCAGCTAGATCAACAAAAATAACGCCAAAAACGACGTTATTTTTGTTTGTCTCCGGGTTTCTTTTTAGCTCCTTGCTGAAAAATTGAATCAAAAAATTCATCTGCTGTTTCTAATGTTCCGCCATGCATTTGTCCATCTGCGCCTCGTTTGTTTTTATCACCATTCACAGGGTTATGGATTCTGGCCATATAAAAAGCACCTCCTATCATTAGATTTTGTCATTGCTGATCAATTTAAACGGCAAAAGTAAAACTATGGCAGGAAAGGTTATGACTGATAAAGAATATGTGTCCCTAACAAACATAAAAAAAAGGGGACAAGTATGTATCAGTATATTAATGGATTGGTGATCCGCGAAGGAACAAATGGGCTTCCTGCGGGTCAGGTAGAGAAGTTATTCCAAGACGCCGGATGGTCAAGGAATACACCTGAATGGCAAAAGGAGAAGTTTTCATTGATATTTAAAAATTCTACCTGGGCTTTTACGGTATGGGACCAAAATGAAATGGTTGGTATGGTCAGAGTCATTTCTGATCAAATTATGGCTGCGAATATTATGGACCTGGCAGTGCTATCTGAGTACAGAGGGAAAGGCATCGGTAAGAAGCTGGTGCAATTATGTGTTCAGAAATTGCCTCATGGAGACTGGTTCGCCCATACTTCAGCGAACAACTTCAATTTTTATGAAAAATGCGGGTTCGAAGTGAAAGATCTTAGCCATAACGGGACTTGTGCGTATTATGGATATATTCAGGCGAGAAAAGACGGGCATAGATAGGAGAAACGAATGGTTATGAATCCAAAAGAATTTGAAGCTGTAATACGGCAGCCCGCAAAGATTAGATACGAATACTTTATTAAAAAAGCCGCAGATTATGAAGAGGTTTGGGGCCTATATCATGATGGATGGGCAACTGCTAAGGATGATATGGAAAGGATATTGCTACCATTATTTCCTAATGAAACATTCGCTGAAGCCTTTGCAAAGAGGGAATGGGAAGCGTGCAACCCAAAAAGGATTGAGCTTGAGGATTTCCTTGAAAAATGGATACCTGGGATGAAGTCTGACGGAATCAAGCCTTCAATTTTTCCTACAGACATAGATTCTGTAGTGGTGGAAGTCGACGTCTTACATCAGTCTTTGCTGGCTGAACTTGAAAATTATTGAGTCATTTGACATTTCTAGTATACCCTTTGTGGTATAATCGGAATATCAATTAACAGAAAGAGAGAGCTGTATAAATGGCAAAACAAAATGAAGCAGCAGCGGCGGAGAGTCAGCCGGAGTGGCTGCAAGCTTATGTGGAATCAACCGAAAAGCAAAGGGCATTATATAAAAGGACATTAATCATTGTTGTCCTTTCACAGATTTTTGGAGGTGCCGGACTCGCTGCCGGGATTACGGTAGGAGCATTGCTCGCAAAGGATATGCTGGGCACTGACACTGTGGCCGGACTCCCGACCGCTCTTTTCACCTTAGGATCGGCTGGTGCAGCCCTCGTAGTTGGAAGGCTTTCCCAGCGGTATGGACGGCGTGCCGGCCTGGCCTCTGGATTTTTGACGGGTGGAATTGGCGCAATTGGAGTCATAATCGCTGCTGTTACTAATAATATATATCTGCTGTTCGCAGCTCTGTTGGTTTATGGTGCGGGAAGTGCGACCAATTTGCAGGCTAGGTATGCCGGCACCGATTTGGCCAGTGCTAAACAGCGTGCAACAGCTGTCAGCATTGCGATGGTCTCGACAACGTTTGGTGCTGTGGCCGGGCCGAACCTTGTTGATGTAATGGGGAAATTCGCACTATCGGTTGGAGTTCCGGCTTTATCCGGACCATTCATTTTGGCTGCTGCAGCATATATTGTTGCAGGTTTGGTCCTGTTATTTTTCCTTCGTCCCGACCCATTTGTTGTTGCGCGTGCAATAGCCTTGGCAGAACGGAATGCCAGAGTCAACAGCCGAGAGTTTATCGAGGAAGAAGAAGCAACGGATAAACGGGGTATTGCCGTGGCTGCGCTGATCATGGTGCTGACTCAAATGGTGATGGTCGCGATCATGACCATGACTCCAGTACATATGGGAAGGCATGGTCATGGTTTGAGTGCTGTCGGGATGGTCATCGGCTTCCACATTGGAGCAATGTATCTTCCATCTCTACTGACAGGTGTGCTTGTGGATAAAATCGGGCGCGCGGCAATGGCTGTTGCCTCAGGAGTTACATTGCTCGCTGCAGGAATTATGGCTGCAGTTGCCCCGGGTGAGTCCATGCTCTGGATTACCCTGGCCCTCATCTTGCTGGGGCTGGGCTGGAACTTCGGGCTGATCAGCGGTACAGCATTGCTAGTCGATGCAACAAATCCAACCAACCGGGCAAAAATGCAAGGAACAATTGATGTTATGGTCGCGTTGTCAGGAGCGTCCGGTGGGATGCTATCAGGCATGGTCGTCGCTAATTCAAGCTTCGCGTTCTTATCGTTAGCAGGCGGGGTACTGTCCCTGGTGTTGATTCCATTTGTAATCTGGTCGAATAGAAAATGAGGAGTCTGGATTTTCAGGCTCTTTTTTTCACGCTTTTTAAAGGATTTAAAGACATCAGTGTTGAACATAACTGATAAAAATTCTTGAAAGTGTGATCAGATGAAAAAATTAGTAATGCTTAGTGAAGTTAGTAATAATAATCCAGCTCTGGTCAGCAGAGTCAGGGAACTACTATCCTCAGGTCCTTTTAAGCTTGCCTATGTCCCATCGAAAACCGATAAGGAAAGAAGGTATTTTGAAAAAGGGAAGCAGGAGTTGGAGACGCTGGGTGTTTCGGACTTCTTATATTTCGATGTCGACGAGGAGTTCGATGAAAGAAAGCTGGAAGAATTCAAACGTTGTGACGGCATTTTTTTGTCTGGTGGAAATACGTTCTCATTTTTAAAAAACCTACAGGAAAGGAATATGCTTAAACTGATAAGGAAGATGGCACTAGAGGGTAAGCCGTTAATCGGTGTCAGTGCAGGAAGCATGATCATGTCCAATTCCATTAAAATCGCAGACTTTCTTGATGAAAACGAAGTGAAGTTGGATCGTTTGGATGGTCTGGGACTTTTAGGATTTGAATTCATGCCACACTGGGGCCGGTTGGAAGCTAATCCCGAAAAGCTATTGGAATATTCTCTCCACAACGATGAAGGAATATATCTGTGTAACGATGGTGATGGGATCGTCATTGATAACGACAATATCGAATTTTATGGAGAACTGCATGAGATTCGGAAGGGTCAGTTTTTATAAGCAAAAAAAAGCATTGTGACTGCACAATGCCTTTTGTTATACCAAATCCTTTATTTTTAAGACTACATCCTTTGGGCTGAAGGGCTTTAAAATGTAATCACTGGCACCCAGCTCTTCTCCTCGTTGAAGGTCTTGTGCCTCCCCTTTAGCAGAAAGCATGATCACGGGCGTAGTTTTGGTTTTCCTGATTTCTTCCAAGACTGCGAAACCATCTTTTCCAGGCATTAAAATATCAAGAATAATGATATCAAAGGATTCCTGAATTGCTTTCTCCAGTGCTTCGACACCATTGTTCGCAACCTCAACCTCAAAAGACTCCCTCTCTAAATACATCTTTAACAATTGGCTAATCCTTTGCTCATCCTCAGCTACCAATACTCTCTTTCCCATATTTTCCCCCTGAAAGTTCTTTATTTAAAGTAAGTATACACTATTGCTGGGTTGTTTTCTTGTCTGCTGAGCGTAAGGCACGAGAAAAAAATTGATTTCAAATATTTTGTGTGCTAGTATGTGTCTTATAATATTTTAATTCATACTATACTTATAGGAATAATTATAATTAAAAGCAGGTGATTAAAATGGGGAGAGAATTTATCCCGTTGTTTGATGATTGGGCGGAATTTTATGACGAAACCGTATCAGGGCATGATGCTGAGTATAAAGAAGTATTCGAAGATTATGATAGAATATTACATGCAGTAGCATCTAAGTCAACAGGGACAGTACTGGAGTTTGGAGTCGGAACAGGAAATCTGACAGAAAAGCTGATTTCTTTGGGAAGAGAGGTCTACGGTGTAGAACCTTCCAAGGTGATGAGGGAGAAAACGAAAGCAAGATTCTTGAATATAGACTTGTATGATGGAGATTTTATTCATTTCCCTGAATTGCCCCAAAAAGTTGATTCAATTGTCAGCACCTATGCTTTTCATCATTTAACAGATGAAGAAAAGGATTCCGCACTCAAACTATATAGTGAATTGTTAGAGGCTGAAGGAAAGATTGTGTTTGCTGATACCGCTTTTTTGGATGAAAAGGATCGCGAAGAACGACATCGGATCGTAAAAGAGCAGGGTTTCAAAAATCTCCTTGAAGACCTTCAGCGTGAGTACTATACAACTCTTGAAGTACTGAAACATCTTTTTCAAAAAAATGGTTTTGAGATTCGTTTTGAAAAGATGAATCCCTATGTTTGGCTGATGGAGGCTGTTAAGTTAAACAAAAATTAATGACAGTATTGGAGAGTTGCAGCAATGAGAATTGGAATTATCGGTGCAATGGATGAAGAAGTGGATTTGCTTCGCAGTAAAATGGCAGATATCGAAGAGATGAATCTTGCTGGAAGTGAATTTTACAATGGCAAGATTGATAATCAGGAAGTTGTACTTCTAAAGTCGGGAATTGGGAAAGTGAATGCGGCAATGGGAACAGCTTTGTTGATTGAAAAGTTCCAGCCTGATGTCATCATTAACACAGGTTCCGCCGGCGGGTTCCACAAAGAGTTGAATGTCGGGGATGTCGTCATCTCTACAGAGGTAAGGCACCATGACGTAGACGTGACAATCTTTGGGTATGAATATGGCCAGGTACCAAGAATGCCGGCATATTTTTCACCGGATGCCAACCTCGTGAGTGTCGCTGAAAAGAGCGCAGAAAAAATCAATGACATTCAGGTCGTAAAAGGCTTGATTGCATCTGGCGATTCATTTATGAACGATCCTGAAAGGGTTGATTTCATCAGAAGCAAGATGCCTGAACTGTATGCTGCGGAAATGGAGGCAGCAGCAATCGCCCAGGTTGCTCATCAATTTGAAGTGCCATTTGTCATCATCAGGTCTTTATCAGACATTGCAGGGAAAGATTCGAATGTCTCATTCGATCAATTCCTTGAAACGGCCGCTAAAAATTCTGCAGAACTAATTTTACTAATGTTAGAGGAGCTGAAGAAATAATGGTAAAAAAAATGAATGTGGAAAGCTTTAATTTGGATCACACAAAAGTCGCTGCGCCATATGTCAGACTTGCTGGGACGACTCAGGGTGCTAATGGGGATGTCATTCATAAGTATGACATCCGCTTCTGCCAGCCGAACAAGGAGCATATGGAAATGCCTGGTCTCCACTCACTGGAACATTTAATGGCTGAGAATATCCGCAACCATCATGATACTGTTGTCGACATTAGCCCTATGGGTTGCCAGACGGGATTTTACCTTTCTGTGATCAATCATGATGACTACGACAATATCCTCGATGTGCTGGAAAAAACATTAAATGATGTTCTTGAGGCAGATGAGGTGCCCGCATGCAACGAAATCCAGTGCGGCTGGGCTGCAAGCCACAGCTTAGAGGGAGCTAAAGAAATCGCTGCGAAAATGCTGGAAAAGAAAGATGAATGGCGCCAGGTTTTTGCTGAATAAGGGGAGTTAAAACAATGACGGTATACCGCAGTATCCATGAATTGGTTGGGCATACACCGATGATCGAACTTACACAGTTTCATCTGCCAGCCGAAGTACGTCTTTTCGCAAAGCTGGAGTATCTAAACCCGGGCGGCAGTATTAAAGACCGCCTGGGAATCGAGTTAATCGACGAGGCATTCCGTACCGGGAAATTGGCAGCTGGATTCACATTGATTGAACCAACGGCTGGAAATACCGGGATTGGGCTAGCGCTAGCGGCAATCAATAAAGGCATTAAGGTAATCTTTGTCGTCCCGGAAAAATTCAGCATTGAAAAGCAGGCAATCATGAAGGCGCTCGGTGCCAAGATCATCCATACACCGACTTCAGAAGGAATGGAGGGAGCCATCACAAAAGCAAAACAGCTGCTTTCGGATATCGCCAATTCCTATTCGCCGTCACAGTTTTCCAATCCAGCCAACCCGGAAACCTACTATAAAACATTAGGTCCTGAAATTTGGGATGACCTGGATGGAGAGATTGATATTTTCGTAGCAGGTGCCGGTACGGGCGGTACTTTCATGGGTACTGCTAGGTTTTTAAAAGAGAAGGATTCTAGAATAAAGACCGTCATTGTTGAACCAGTTGGATCAATACTAAACGGGGGTGCAGCTGGTTCCCATAAAACAGAAGGCATAGGGATGGAATTTCTTCCTTCTTATATGGACACTTCTTATTTTGATGAGATTCATACTGTCACAGATCAAGATGCATTTGATCGTGTGAAAGAACTTGCGGCTAATGAAGGAATACTTGCTGCGAGTTCATCTGGCGCAGCTCTTCATGCAGCATTATTGGAAGCACGGAAAGCCCCTCCAGGCACAAAAATCGTAACCATCTTTCCTGATGGAAGCGAGCGTTATTTAAGCAAAAAAATATACGAGGGGGGAATTTAAATGAAACGCAAAACAAAATTGATTCATGGTGGTATTCCAGGTGACAAAACAACCGGTGCTGTCTCCTTTCCAATATACCAGGTAAGTACCTACAAACAGGAAGATGTCGGAGTCCATAGCGGCTACGAATATTCAAGGACAGGGAACCCGACAAGGTTTGCCCTGGAAGAACTGATCAAGGACCTGGAAGACGGGAAACGAGGATTCGCTTTTGGCTCAGGAATGGCGGCTATAACTGCTGTTATGATGCTGTTCAATTCAGGAGATCACATCGTCCTGACTGATGACGTATATGGCGGAACCTATCGAGTTATGAACAAAGTGCTTAACCGGATTGGCATAGAGTCAACGTTTGTAGACACAACAGACCTCGATGCAGTAAAATCGTCGATCAAGCCGAACACAAAGGCCTTATATATCGAGACACCAACAAATCCGCTTTTGAAGGTTACGGACATAAAGGCAAGTGCGGCACTGGCAAAAGAACATGGTTTGTTGACGATCGTCGACAATACCTTTAGCACGCCATACTGGCAAACGCCATTGAATCTGGGTGCAGATATTGTCCTTCATTCGGCCACTAAATATCTCGGCGGCCATAGTGATGTGGTAGCTGGTCTGGTTGTCGTGAATGATGAACATCTTGCTGATGATCTTCATTTTGTTCAAAACTCGACCGGAGGGATTTTAGGTCCCCAAGATTCCTGGCTATTGGTCAGGGGAATAAAGACCCTGGGCTTACGAATGGAAGCACATGAGGCGAACACGAAGAAAATCGTTGAGTTTCTTTCTGGTCATAAAAATGCAGAAAAAGTCTATTACCCAGGCCTCGAATCGCATCCCCAGCATTCAATCGCAAAAGAACAGGCAGGCGGATTCGGCGGGATGGTCAGCTTTGATGTCGGAAGTGCAGAAAAAGCTGCAGAGGTCCTGAGCAGAGTTCGATATTTCACACTTGCTGAAAGTCTTGGTGCAGTCGAAAGCTTGATTTCCGTCCCCGCAAAAATGACTCACGCATCCATTCCGGTAGATAGAAGAGCAGAGTTGGGAATCACCGACGGCCTGATCCGTATTTCTGTCGGGATTGAAGATGTAGAGGACTTGTTAGAGGATTTGAAGCAGGCATTGCAATAGAAGGATAACAGTCTGTTAAGCTCCGAAAAGGGTGTTCAATTAACTTGAAAGGCATTCTTAAGATCCAGTTAGCTTATTGATGACGGAGATATCTAGATTTAAGGGAATAGAGTAACCAATAGAGGTTATTGGTGCTACGAAAATCCAGTATTAGGAAAATGGAGTAACCAATAGAGCTTATTGGTGCTACGAAAATCCAGTATTAGGAAAATGGAGTAACCAATAGAGCTTATTGGTGCCCAAAAACTCCAATATCAGTAAAAACAGGTCACCAATATAGCCGATTGGTGATCAAATTCGCTAGTATTATGAAAAATAGGTCACCAATATTCTTTCCATTGAAAAGAGGCACCATTAAGCTGGCGCCTCTTTCTTGCGTTTCTATTCATCTATGAAGCTTTTTGTCCCGCAAATGTAGGTTCCTTAACTGCTTTATTCTCTTTGAAAACATTGAAAACTAGATTCAAGGCAATTGCTGTCAGGCTTCCGGCGACGATTCCGTTGTCGGTCAAGATGCGGATGCTGGACGGCATTTGTGAAAATAACTCTGGTACTGCTGTGACCCCGAGGCCCATCCCAACAGAACAGGCGATGATTAATAGGTTTTCCTGTGAGGAGAACTCGACCTTGCTGAGCATCTTAATTCCGTAGGCAACCACCATGCCAAACATCGCGACCATTGCTCCACCAAGCACTGGAGTTGGGATGATTGTCGTCAACGCGCCTATTTTAGGCATTAATCCGAGGAGTACCAGGAAGAATCCCGCTGTATATATGACATTCTTTGACTTAACCCCAGACATCTGTAGAAGGCCGACATTTTGCGAGTAAGTTGTATAAGGGAAGGCGTTAAAGAAAGCACCAAGAATGATTGCGAGCCCTTCTGCACGATAACCATTCTCCAAATCTTTTTCCTCAAGCTTTTCATCGCAGATATCTCCGAGTGCAAAGTAGACTCCTGTGGATTCCACCAAACTTACCACCGCAACGAGAATCATCGTCAGGATGGCAGATACCTCGAAGGTAGGAAGTCCGAAATAAAACGGTGCTGGCATGTGGAACCAGGAGGCATCCTTAACAGCTGAAAAATCAACCATTCCCATAAAATAGGCAACAATCGTTCCTGCTGCCAGTCCCAGCAGAATGGCAATGGCACGGATAAATCCTTTGAAGAAACGGAAAAGAACAATAATGAAAAGCAATGTTCCAAAAGCAAGGCTGATATTCGATAGGGAACCAAAGTCAGGACTTCCCTGGCCACCAGCCATATTATTCATCGCAACAGGAATCAGGGTGATTCCGATGATCGTGACAACAGATCCGGTAACTACCGGTGGGAAAAACCGGACTAACTTTCCAAAGAACTTTGAAATAGCAACGACAAAAATGCCTGAAATGAGTATCGAGCCATAGATGGCCGAGATGCCGTACTGGCCGCCAATCGCAATCATTGGTCCTACAGCTGTAAAAGTACAGCCAAGCATGACAGGAAGGCCGATACCGAAAAATTTGTTCCGCCAAACCTGAAGGAGGGTAGCGATGCCGCACATGAAAATATCGATTGAAACCAAATAAGTTAGTTGTTCTCCGGAAAGACCGAGCGCGCCACCGACGATTAATGGTACGATGACCGCACCGGCGTACATTGCTAATACATGCTGTATTCCTAATGAAGCAATTTTAAAAGGGTTCTGTTTCATCGTGTTAGTTCCGCCTTTCCTTCTTGGGTATTTTCAAATTCTACGATGCCGTTCTCTAGTGAATGAATGATCGCCAGTGATTCTACCCGGTAGCCTTCTTCCCGCAACAATCGTCCGCCATCCTGGAATCCTTTTTCAATCACGATTCCAAAACCTGCAATCGATGCTTTAGCTTTGTTCACTATTTCTGCCAGTCCGAGTGCAGCTTGTCCGTTTGCCAGGAAATCATCAATAATTAATACTTTATCGCTTTCGCTCAGGAACTTACTGGACACGGAGATCTCACTGCTCTCTTCCTTGGTAAAAGAGTAAACAGATGCTGTAATCAGATCATTTACGAGAGTAAGAGACTTTCTTTTCCTTGCAAAAACAACTGGTACATTTAAGTGGAGCCCTGCCATGACCGCCGGTGCTATACCGGATGATTCGATGGTTACTATTTTAGTAACTCCTGATCCAGCAAATCTTTTGGCAAATTCTGATCCAATTTCGTTCATAAGCTGGGGATCAATTTGATGATTCAGGAAAGAGTCCACTTTTAAAATGGACGATGACAGGACACTCCCATCGTTTTTGATTTTTTCAATTAGCTGTTCCATGTTAATCCTCCTCTTTTTATCCGAGCCGAAAAAAAAGCCCGAAGTCCATGCATTCACGTCATAACTGAGTGAAGCAATGGTCTTTGGGCTTTAAAAGTAGCTGAAGACAAGAGGACAGAAATCTGCCTCTGCATTGCTCACTCATAGTCAGATCATTTACGGTGATCCGGTAGAAACTTGCAGGCCATATCCCTGCGATTATATGAGTGAATGGATTAAGTTATAGTCATTATAACACCATTTTTGTTTTCTTCAACCATAAAAACCGTATTTTCTTGTTAAAACAACTTATTAATGTTCGCCTTTAAGGTAAAAGACTATAAAAATCCTTTCGTCGCAAAAGAAAAAATCTTCCCCATTTTACAAATATTTGTTAAACTATTTAAGCATTTGAGGTGTATGGGGGATATACATATGAGCGTATTCAAGGATTTATTATGGTACTTTAAGTCAGAGAAAAAAGCATACTTAACAGGAATTTTCTTGTTGCTGTTCGTAGCGATGCTCCAGCTGGTGCCGCCTAGGGTAATCGGGATTATCGTAGATGAAATTACGAACGGAAGTCTTACGGGTGGAAAGCTGGGTAAATGGATTGTTGTTCTGGCGGCTTCAGGGTTGGCAATGTATTCGCTCCGTTATTACTGGAGGATCATGATTTTTGGTTCAGCGGTAAAGCTGTCCCGATTGTTAAGGAACCGCTTGTATGCGCATTTCACCAGTATGTCGCAGTCCTTTTACCAGAAGAGAAGGACAGGGGATTTGATGGCCCATGCAACCAATGATTTGTCCGCAATCCAGCAGACGGCAGGTGCCGGGGTTCTTACCTTCGTTGACTCGGTTTCGACCGGCGGGTTTGTCATCATCGCGATGGCAGCGACCATCAGCTGGAAGCTGACATTGATCGCCTTGATTCCAATGCCGTTCATGGCCATGCTGACAAGCTGGTACGGAACTATGCTTCATAAGAGATTCCATAAAGCCCAGGAAGCATTTTCCGATTTGAATGACAAGACTCAGGAAAGCATCACAGGCATAAAAGTAATTAAAACCTTTGGACAGGAAAGCGAAGATATCGAGGATTTTAGAAAGCAATCCGAGGATGTCGTGAACAAGAACATCTCGGTTGCAAAAGTAGATGCACTATTTGACCCAACCATCTCCATCATCGTCGGGATCTCCTTTTTCCTGTCAATTGCCTTTGGGTCAAGATATGTCCTGAACGGGGAGTTGACCATCGGACAGCTTGTTTCCTTCACCTCCTATCTCGGACTGTTGGTTTGGCCGATGCTGGCATTTGGCTGGTTTTTCAATATAGTTGAGCGTGGGAGGGCGTCGTATGACCGTGTCTCCGCATTACTCGATGAAAAAATCGATATTCAGGACAAAGCCGATGCACTGGATATAGTGCCAGAGGGAGATATTCAATATGATATTGAAACATTTGTCTATCCAGGCGACCCGGACCCGATTTTGAAGACAATCAAATTTGGGCTTAAAAAAGGACAGACGCTTGGAATTGTCGGAAAAACGGGAGCTGGAAAGACTACGCTGCTGAAGCTGCTGATCAGGGAATTCGACCTGTCGGATGGCAGCATCGCCATTGGCGGCAGGAACATCGAGGACTATAAGATTGACCGCTTAAGGCAGGCAATCGGCTATGTTCCTCAGGATCATTTCCTTTTTTCGGCCACAGTCGAGGAAAACATCGCTTTTGCGAACCCATCAGTCGAGAAGGATGTCATCCATAATTCGGCCATAGTGGCGAACATCCATGATGACATACTTGAATTTACTGATGGCTACCAGACGGTTGTCGGGGAGCGCGGCGTTTCTCTGTCAGGAGGGCAAAAGCAACGGATTTCCATTGCGCGTGCTCTCGTCATGAATCCTGAAATCCTGATTCTCGATGATTCGCTGTCAGCGGTCGATGCAAAGACCGAGGAACAAATTCTATCGGCATTAAAAGAGAATCGGAAAGATAAAACAACGATTATCACTGCTCACCGATTGAGTGCGATTCATCATGCCGACTTGATCCTTGTCCTTGAAGACGGCCGAATAGCTGAACGCGGCACACATGATCAGCTAATGGAGCAAGATGGCTGGTACAAGGACATGTACTTGAGGCAGCAACTTGAAGAACTCGTCGAGCAGGGAGGGTGACCATGGAAAAAACGCCTGTATTAAACGCAAAAGAACAGCGGTCGGTGCTGTTCCGGCTTCTTGCGTATGCAAAGCCGCATTTAAAAATGATTTCAGTTGCTTTTGGATTCCTGCTGCTTGCGACGGTCGGGGATGTCCTCGGACCGATTTTGGTGAAGATTTTCATTGATGATTATTTGCGGGAAAGCTATTTGCCTTTCAAACCATTATTGCTGCTCGGGTCAGCTTATATCGGCATCCAAATCCTCAATGTGCTTGTTTCCTATTTTCAGCTTTTGAAGTTCCAGGAAATCGCGCTGAAAATCATCCAGCAGATGAGGATTGATGTCTTCACGAAAGTCCAGCAGTTAGGGTTGAAGTATTTTGATAAAACTCCTGCAGGCTCGCTTGTCTCAAGGGTCACGAATGATACTGAGGCGATCAAGGATATGTTTGTCAGTGTGATAGCGACCTTTATCCAGAGTGGGATCCTGTTGTTCGGAATTTTCGTCGCGATGTTCATCCTGAACGTAAAACTGGCTTTGTTTACAATGCTGATTTTACCGTTCATTGTGTTCATCATGAGCTTGTATCGTAAGTTAAGCTCGAAGTTTTATCAGGATATGCGTGAGAGGCTCAGCCAATTGAATGCCAAGCTCAGTGAATCACTCCAGGGAATGTCAATCATCCAGATGTTCCGTCAGGAAGAAAGGCTGAAGAGGGAGTTTGGTGACATCAATGACAAACATTTCGAGGCGGGGATGAGAAACATAAAGGCAGATGGGCTGTTATTACGTCCGGCGGTTGACCTGGTGTATATTCTTGCGTTGATCATTGTGCTCAGCTTTTTCGGGATCACTTCCTTTGACAGCACGATTGAAATCGGAGTGCTCTACGCATTCATCAACTATCTGGATCGCTTTTTTGAACCTGTGAACAATATGATGATGCGACTTTCCATGTACCAGCAGGCCATTGTTGCTGCTTCACGGGTGTTCAAGCTGCTCGATGAAGAAGAACTGGCTCCGGCACAGGCTGGAACGGAAGCGGACAAAATCAATAATGGCAAAATCGAATTCAAGGATGTCAGCTTTTCTTATGATGGCAAGCGGGATGTCCTGAAAAATATCAGTTTTTCCGTGAAACCTGGGGAGACCATTGCGTTTGTCGGCCACACCGGCAGCGGCAAAAGCTCGATTATCAACCTGCTGATGCGCTTCTATGAATTTGAGCGCGGCGAGATATTGGTTGATGATCATTCCATCAAGAATTACCCGGTGAGTGAACTTCGTGATAAAATGGGCCTCGTGCTGCAGGATCCATTCTTGTTCTACGGTACGATCGGGGATAATATCAGGCTGCATAATAGGGATTTGAGTGAGGAGGATATCAGGCAGGCGGCTGAATTCGTCCAGGCTGATACTTTCATCGACAAGCTTGAAAATGGTTATGGACACAAGGTAACGGAGAGGGGATCGACTTTTTCGAGCGGACAAAGGCAGCTGATCGCTTTCGCCAGGACGATCGCCGCGAATCCGAAAGTCCTTGTTCTCGACGAAGCGACGGCAAATATTGATACCGAAACGGAAGAAGCCATCCAGACGGCACTTGCTAAGATGCGAAAGGGCAGGACAACGATTGCCATCGCACACAGGCTGTCAACAATCCAGGATGCAGACCAGATCATCGTCCTTCATCATGGGGAAATCGTAGAGCGAGGGACACATCAGGAATTGATCTCCCAACAAGGACTTTACCATAAGATGTATTTGCTTCAGAACGGCTCAGTTGAAAGGTTAGAAGATGTTGTAGGATAATAATAAAAAAATAAAACAGCTACAACGCTTGCTGCGTTTAGCTGTTTTTTAATGGGCTGGTATTTTTTTAATATAGACGCGATTGTATTCGTTCAACAGTTCATCGAGTTCCTGGCTGTAATGAATGGCAATGGTGGAATTCAAGCCGTTCTTAGATGCGATTTCAATCAGCTCTTCTCGTTTCTTCTCTATAAGGGTGATCAGTTGCTCTTTAGACAATGTGAAAATCCTCTCTGTTATGTGTTTCAACAGTATATTATGTAAAATCGTTATAAATATAGAAATTATTACAAGTGCTATATTAGTATATAGCATATACTGGCAAATTTCAAAAGAAACATTTGTAAAATATTTTCCTGTAAAAATAAGACACTCAAGTTTAATACCCAGTTTTTTAAAAGTTAAACATCATTTTTATAGAATTAATAAATTGTTCACAGTTCGACTATGATAATAGTGAAAATAATTTGTTAGAATGGGACTATCGAATATGAACTGGAGATGGAATGATGTCAGATATTAATATTTTTATCGCTATGGGAGCCGGTTTCCTAAGCTTTATTTCTCCATGCTGTTTGCCGCTGTATCCCGCGTTTTTATCCTACATTACAGGAATGTCGGTAGGGGAACTGAAAAGTGAAAACGCGATGCTGCAAAAAAGGAGTTTGCTCCATACCTTGTTTTTCCTGCTTGGCTTCTCGATCATTTTCATTGCTATTGGCTTCGGGACATCTTTCGTAGGCCAATTTTTCATGCAGTACCAAGACCTTATCCGTCAGCTTGGCGCAATATTCATTGTGGCTTTCGGGTTGATGGTAATTGGATTCTTTAAACCAGAGTTCCTGATGAAAGACCGAAAGATTGAGTTCAAGAACCGTCCATCGGGATATTTTGGATCATCATTGATCGGTATGGCCTTTGCCGCAGGCTGGACACCATGTACCGGACCCATTCTTGCATCCGTCATACTGCTTGCAAGCTCGAACCCTGGTTCAGGCATGCTTTATATGATCGCATATACGCTCGGCTTTGCGATTCCATTCTTCATTCTTTCTTTCTTCATTGGAAAAATGCAGTGGATCCGCAAGCATAATGTAAAAATAGTGAAAATAGGCGGATATATCATGATCCTGGTAGGAATCATGCTATTCTTTGACTGGATGACAAAATTGATTTCGATCCTTTCTATGTTATTTGGCGATTTTACAGGATTTTAAAGGTGATATAATCCTCCGTTTTTGTATATGAGAATTTTGTCGGTGTCTTTACATTGAAAATAATGACTATTTATAGTTATATAGTAATTAAGGGGAATTTTAACAGATAAAAAAGACTTGTTGTGATTGTCGGGGAGGATACAGCAATGGCCAGAATTTTGATAGTTGACGACGCAAAATTTATGAGAATCACCTTAACCAATATTCTGAGGAAAGCGAATCACGAAATAGTAGGAGAAGCTGAAAACGGACGTGAGGCAGTCATGCTGTATCGCGAGCTTAAGCCCGATCTAGTGACAATGGATATAACAATGCCTGAAATGAGCGGCCTGGATGCAGTAAAAGAAATCAAAAAAGATTTCAAGGATGCAAAAATCATCATGTGTTCAGCGATGGGCCAGCAGAAGATGGTAGTAGATGCCATCGAAGCAGGAGCAAAGGATTTTATTGTCAAGCCATTCGATGATTCCCAGGTAGTCGATTCAGTATCAAGAGTTCTAAGATAAAT
Organism: Chryseobacterium sp. ISL-80; assembly: GCA_018613055.1. Taxonomy (GTDB): domain Bacteria; phylum Bacillota; class Bacilli; order Bacillales; family Cytobacillaceae; genus Mesobacillus. Next base: position 87,633 of record JAGGQZ010000015.1, read on the forward strand.
AATAGCCATTTAAGTGTATCTTAAATGGCTATTTTTCATTATAATAATAGTGTAATCTAAAAATAAGGGATGAAATATAGATGAATTATGTTCTGGCATCTACAGTTGGGGCAGTTGGCATGGCAATCTTCGTGACAATCATGAGGATGAAGGCTGCCAAAAAACCAGCATCAGCCAAGAAAATCATTTTGCCGCCAATTTTCATGAGTACCGGTGCCCTCATGTTTATCTTCCCGATGTTTCGGGTGCATTTTTTACAGATTCTTGAGGCACTGACAGTAGGAATGTTATTCTCGATCCTGCTGATCAAAACTTCGCAATTTGAAGTGCGCGGCCGGGAAATTTTTCTTAAAAGATCAAAAGCTTTTGTTTTCATATTAATCGGTCTTTTGATAGTCCGCGTTATCGCCAAGCTCGTACTCAGCAGCACAATCGATGTTGGCGAACTGAGCGGCATGTTCTGGATCCTGGCATTCGGAATGATCGTACCATGGCGGATTGCGATGTATATGCAGTTTAAAAAGCTTCACAATGAACTGCACGGAGGGCCGGCAAGACCAAATATTAATTAATAGAAATCCTCTCGCATTTTGCGAGGGGATTTTTTTATTGCTGAGTAACAGCAATCAATAAGCGAATTTTTTATAATAAATGGATATTCAGCAAATTTATGGAATGTTATGATAATAGTAAGTATTCATAGGGAGAGATTTTTGGTGAAAATGAATAGTCTTCAGGCAGTTTTTATCGACCGGGATGGTACTCTCGGAGGAAGTGATTTCGTCATTTATCCGGGTGAATTTACAATGTTTCCGGGTGTTGAGGAATCTATTAAGCAATTGAAAAGTCGAGGGATATTAGTCTGTTCGTTCACGAACCAGCCAGGAGTGGCTGACGGAGTTGCTTCTGCCGAAAGCTTTGACAGTGAATTGAAGGCTTTTGGTTTTGATCGAGTCTATCTTTGTCCTCATCGGCATGGCGAGGGCTGCGAATGCAGGAAACCTTCTATTGGGATGTTGAAAAGGGCAGCAGAAGAAAATGGGCTGGATTTAAAGAAATGTGTCGTCATCGGTGATCGATGGACAGATCTTCTTGCCGCCGATGAAGCTGGGTGCATGAAAATCCTGGTTAAAACAGGCAGTGGCAACCAGGCTTTCGAAAAATACCGGAACAATGAGTACAAAGGACGCTGGGCAGAAGTGCAACCCGACTATATTGCCGAGGATCTGATCGATGCGATCAGCTGGCTTACTGTGTAGGAGTGAGGAAATGGTAATCATTATAGCTATAATATTGCTAGTTTTTATGTTTGATTTTACAAAGCTGAGGCAGCAGAATGAGAAAATGATCGAGCAGAATGACAGGATGATTTCTTTGCTTGAAGAGCAGTTGAAAAGAGGAAGTGAATGAAAGTTCCTAAAATAAGAATTTGGGTGATAATCTCTGGAATCATCGTTGGTTTTTATCTAAGTAGAATGGTCGGGATGGCGAAATCTTTTCAGGGTGAATTTAATGAGCTGACAGGTGAGAATGCAAGCCTTTTCGTGATTGCCAAATCATTTGTCAATCAGAACTTTGACAGTGAACTGGAAAAAGAGTATAAAACTGCAGGCATGAACCAGCAGTATAAACATATTTCCATTTACTATCAGGAAGAGGACAAAGAACTGATTCCCTTGACAATCGAAACGCTGAAATGTGCTGAGGATAAGTCAGCCGAACTTTTTGGCAGCACTAAAAACGTTCCCATCGATATGATTTTTATGAGTAAAGAGGATATTGTACAGATTTCTAAGATTGAGGATGTTTCAGGGTATTACTCTCATTTTGAGAAGGTCCTTGCTGTAAGTGTTGACCCTGAGTACGTGGAAGGGATCTTACAGGAGCTAGAAACACCACTGTATTTCTTTCAAAAATCAATTTTGCATGAGTACGCACATTACGCCACTTTCAATAAAATAGAGAAAGCGGAAACCTTTGGTGACCTCTTTCCGACCTGGTTCCTTGAGGGAATATCTGAGTATGTAGGAAATGACAAAACAGAAGTTGGCTTCGATTCAAATCCATACGAAGCACTGCCTCTAAAAGACATCAGCTGGGACAATGATTTCCATGAAGTGCGACAATCTGGTATCTCAGAACCCTATTTGCAAAGCTATTTTACTGTGAATTATCTGATCCAGGAATATGGGATAAATGTTGTGGATGAATTGATTTATAGAACAAAAGAGTCAGAGGATTTCTATGAGGCCCTGGAACAGTTGACCGAGAAGCCGGTAGCTGTTTTTGAACAGGATGTTATAAATTATTATAAATGAACTGAGGAGGGAAATTATGTTAAGCAAACTGGGCTTTGATTTATGGGCGGATGGCTATGACAAGACCGTTCAGGTAAGTGAGGAAAACGAAGTCTACCCATTCGCCGGGTATAGAGCGATCTTAAATACCATTTTTAATGAAGTGATGGGGAAAGTAAATGCAAGTGTTTTAGATATCGGTTTTGGTACGGGAGTTTTGCCCTCCAAGCTGTATTACCATGGACATCAGATCGATGGAATTGATTTTTCATCCCAGATGATTGCACTCGCTGCACCCAAGATGCCGAAGGCCAACTTGGTTGAATGGGATATTACCAACGGACTTCCTGAGGAAATTAAGGCAAAGAAGTATGATTACATTGTCAGTACATATGCATTGCATCATTTAACCGACGACGAAAAAGGACGGTTTATCCGAATGTTATTGCCAATGCTTGAAGTGGAAGGCAAAATTCTGATCGGGGATATCGCATTTGAAACCAGACAGGAGCTTGAATCCTGTAGACTTGACAGCATTGATTTCTGGGACGATGAAGAATTTTACTTTGTTTTTGATGAATTGCATTCCATGTTGAAAGAGGAATGCAAGTTGGAATTTCAGGCGCATTCCCACTGTGGCGGTGTCATCATACTATCTAGAAAATAATAAATGTACTTAGCACTGCCTGATTGGGTAGTGCTATTTATCTGGTTCTGGCGAGAACCTGCGGAAGTGTCCGTCATAGCCCTAATGAAGGAAAAAGGAGCGGGAATGAGAGGAAAAGTGTCCATCATAACCTTGATGATGGACAAAAAGAGCAAGAATGGGAAAAAAAGTGTCCATCATAGCAGTGGTGATGGACAAAAGGAACGAGAAATAGAGAGAAAGTGTCCGTCATAACCTTGATGATGGACAAAATGAGCAAGAATGAGAGAAAAAGTGTACGTCAAAGCCGTGATGATGGACAGAAAGAGCGAGAATGAAAGGAAAAGCGCCTATCATAATAATGGCGACGTACACTATTCTATTTAAATTTGGTAAAAAGAAGGAAATGACAAGGCGCTGTCGAATTTTGTTTAACTAGAAAAATTTTTACCTATCGGAGGTTGTCATGGGTTATATCGAGGATTTACGGAAGGTGATTGGCCATCAGCCGCTTATTTTAGTGGGGTCAGCTGTGGCAGTAATCAATGAATCTGGAGAGTTTTTATTGCAGAAACGTCAGGACGGACAATGGGGCGTTCCAGGGGGCTTTCTTGAATTAGGGGAGTCGACAGAGGATGCAGGAAGACGTGAAGTGTTCGAAGAGACAGGTCTGGAAATAGGAAAGCTTGAGCTGGTTGGAGTTTTCTCGGGCAAGGAGCATTATGTAAAACTGCCAAACGGGGATGAGTTTTATTCGGTTACGGTTGCTTATGTGACAAGGGATATCAAAGGCGGAGAATTGAAAGCAGATGGGTTGGAAACAAAAGATGCCCGCTTTTTTCATGTGAATGATTTGCCTGAGAAGCTGAATCCAATGATTAAGAATCTAATGAAGCAATTCGTGTTTGCAGTATAGAATGATGCAGCAAAAAGTAAAACAAAAATTAGTAAGTTTATATACAGGTGAACTCTTTGCCGTTTTTACCTTCGCAATCATTTGGATATTGTATATCCAGCTTTTTGATTGGTCAATTCCCTACCTAGGAGCATACTCGTCGTTATATGCCTTTGGATTGCTCGAGTTTATCTTGCTGCAGGGAAGTTATTACTGGTATTTGAAGCTGCAGCAGTTGAAACAGGGGGATTTGTCCAGGCTGTCGGCTAAAAAACTTAGAACATTTTCCTTTTTTAAGAGGATGAATGCAGTTTTCATTGTGATAGGTTTGTTTATATTGGCCTATCTGATGATTCGCAATCAGCCGGAGCGATATTGGTTTTTATTTCTATATCTGTTTGCTGCCATTGAAAATATCAATTACTATTACGTCCGCCTCTCCTATCAAACGTTAGAGGAATTGAAGGAATTGAAGCGGCAAAAAGGATTTCGCAGATCCAGGCTGGCAAAGGAATTGGACAGTTTTTACATAGGGGAGGAGAAATGATGGACGCAACATTTTATATGGAAAAGACGGTTTTTAATTATCGTGTCGCAGCTGTGATGGTCGTTAACAACCATGTGCTTATTCATCGCCAGGCCACGGATGAACACTGGGCCTTGCCAGGTGGCAGGGTTACAGTAATGGAAGATTCACAAACGAGTATTGTAAGAGAAGTAAAGGAAGAATTGGGGATAGACGTCAAAGTAGACCGACTGCTCTGGTTCACCGAAAACTTCTTTGACTACAAACATAGAAATTTTCATGAAATTGGTTTGTATTATCATGTATCACCAACGGAAGGCAGCTTCGCGTTTCAAGCGGAAGCGTTCTTTGGAGAAGAAGGAGAACGACTGGTCTATCAATGGGTACCAATCAACCAGCTTGAAACGATTAAGTTGTATCCTGAGTTTATCAGAAGTTCACTTTATGAATTACCGGAAACTCCGGAGCATTTAATTGTAAAGCAATATAGTATCAGAGCTGGAGAGTGAACGAGGTCCTTGGTTGGTGAAAAGAAATGGAGGAGCAAAGTGGAATTCTATAATTTCAAAAAGGACATTGGAGTAGACATCACAAAATTCGATTCGAATTTTGTGATGTCAAGGATTGTTAGGACAGTGAACGCAACCCATATTGGGTTTATGTATCTCGACCAGGATGGGATCATCGGTTTTCATCAGGCAACCATGCCGCAGCTTTTGCTGGTAGTAAGTGGCTCCGGCGTTGTGAGAGGGGAATCGGAAGAGTACTATAAAGTAGAGCCAGGCACTGCGGTATTTTGGCGAAAAGGCGAATGGCATGAAACAAAGACAGATAAAGGTTTAACTGCAGTGGTCATTGAAAGCGAAGAGTTGAATCCAGCATCTTATATGGCAAAGCTAGAGAATTATAAAGAGCCTTTTTAAAAGCCGCTGGTCCTTCCTGAAGGAGTTTAGTTAAGGATGAATACATACCGATCTAATACCATATTTCCATGCTTAGTTGCTGAGACAAAAGAGTTAGCAGAGAGCAGAGGCTTCACCGGATCTTGTACCGACGAAACAGGCCGGTTATTGTCCGTACTAACAGGACAAGTCAAGGGAGGAAAAATACTTGAAATTGGGACTGGCTTTGGGGTTGGAAGTGCCTGGATTTTGTCTAACATTCAGCCTGACGTCCAATTTGTATCTGTAGAGATCTAACGCTCAAAGGTGGAACTTGTCAGTAAAATGATAATTCATTCAAATGCGGAATTTGTGTGTGGAGATTGGAAAGAGATTATTCAACAGGGGCCATTCCAATTCATTTTCGCTGATGCCGCCGCAGCAAAAACCATCGATAGTGAAATATTAGCAGAAATTCTTGAGGTCGGTGGATTACTGCTTATGGATGATTTCACCCCAGAAGAATATTGGCCAGCAGAGTGGAGGGGCAAACCGGACCCAGTAAGGGAGTTCTGGTTAAATCATGTGAGACTCACAGCAACTGAAATATACCTTACACCCAGGTCATCGGCTATTTTAGCTGTAAAAAATAAATGAATGGGAGAATACTAGTGAAAAGAGGAATTATCAGGCCATTGGCCATTTGCGTTTTTAGAAGAGAAAAAGCAATCCTGGTGGCCGAAGGGTATGATTCTGTAAAGAGGGATTTTTATTATCGGCCGATAGGTGGCGGGATTGAATATGGAGAGAAAAGCCTGGATGCAGTCAAAAGAGAAGTCTATGAAGAAATAGGAGCCGGAATCGACAATATTCAGTATATCGAGACTGTGGAAAATATTTTTTCCTATAATGGAGAATTAGGTCATGAAATTGTGATGGTATATGAAGCAGAATTTTCAAAAGATCATTTTTATAAAATGGATACCTTTGAGGGGAAAGAAGATGACGGCTCCGTTTTTAAATTGAAGTGGATCCGGATTGATGATTTTGAAAGTGGAAGTTTAAGGTTAGTTCCGGATGGATTATTGGATTTAATACGCTAACGCAAATGAGGCTTGATAAACGTGGATTTGCATACTGAAACAGAAAGGCTCGTATTAAGTCCACTGAGAGAAGAAGATTATCCTAATTGGTATGAGCAATACGGTAATAGATTGCCCTCCCAATATAAATATGATGATGGACGCCCAAAGAATCTCTCTGCTTATACACAGGAGTGGTTTATCAATTGGATCAGCAAGTTTGATGAATCTGCAAATGAGGATAAAATGTATAACCTTGGTGTATTTAGAAAAGAAGATGGAGCCTTTGTCGGGAAAATAGAGCTATATACCATTTTAAGAATGGATTATCAATGGGGCATGGTGGGGTATTCGATTCATAACCAATTTTGGAAAAACGGCTATGGACTTGAAAGTGTGGAAGCTGCCACAAATCTATTCTTCGAAGAATTGGATTTCCACAGAATCGAACTTCATATAAATGAAGACAATATGCCATCGGTTAAATTGGCGAAGAAAGCTGGATTCCGGTTTGAATGTATTAGAGAGAAGTTTTCACTGGAAAATGGGGAATGGATCGACTATTGTATCTTTTATAAAAATAGGAGGTAGGAAGGTTTTGAAATAGACCAAACCTTCCAGCCATTTTATTTAAGCAGAAGGATATTAAAGGGTTTTTGTTTAAACTACTATTTTTAAAGCTTCTAATACTCGTGAAACATGCAGGTCATCTTTCATGGATTCCAGAGAGTGCCATCGTACTTCATTTAAAGTTTGATTCTCGCCATATTCAGGATCGCACCCGAGCATCGGTTCTTGATCGTTCAGCTGGCGGGCCAGGAAACACCGTTCTTCACCACCACTGTATTGGCCGGTAAAGAGATAATCGACAACCTCTACATCTAAACTCACTTCTTCCTTCACTTCACGTACGACCGCTTCTTCGAATGATTCTCCAGCCTCTAAACCACCGCCTGGAAGGGTCCAAAACTCTCCATCCGGGTAGACATGTTTTGTCATAAGGATATTATTGTTGTTAATGATAGCAGCAAAAGCTCGTGGTCTGGTCAATAGGTAGCACCTCGTTATAGGTTGATTTTTCATAATTTTACCATAATTGTGAATGGATGTTACCTATGAAATTACATAAAGTGAAAAGTGGCTTTCAACAAAAAGAACTCCATCGAACAAACCGGAGCGTGTAGCCCGAAAAAGTGTCCGATAGACGCGCTCTAACGGCCAAACCGGAGCGTGTAAGAGGGAAGAGTGTCCGATAGACGTGCTCTAACGGCCAAACCGGAGCGTGCAAGAGGGAAAAGTGTCCGATAGACGCGCTCTAACGGCCAAACCGGAGGGTGTAAGAGGGAAAAGTGTCCGATAGACGTGCTCTAACGGACAAACCAGAGCGTGTAAGAGGGAAAAGTGTCCGATAGATGTGCTCTAACGGACAAACCAGAGCGTGCAAGAGGGAAAAGTGTCCGATAGAAGGGCTCTAACGGACAAATTGAAGCGTGCAAGATGAAATAGAGTCCGATAGACAGGCTCTATCGGACAAACCGGAGCCGGCAGCCGAGAAAAGTGTCCGATAGAATTTAAGACCTCTACCAAATCCAGACTAATCAAGAATGGAAGAATCCTTACAGAGGAATTGAATGGAAAGGAGCAGGATGTCTTTGGCAATAAACAAGCCCGTGGTAACTATTATCGGAGCTGGGATTGGCGGCTTATCTGCCGCGATTGCCTTGCAGCGACAGGGAGTGAAGGTAAAAGTTTTTGAGAAAGCAACAGAGCTGATAGAAACAGGTGCAGGCATTGTGCTGGCAGCCAATGCGATTAAGGTATTGGAAAAGTTGGGGGTTGCCAATCAAGTACGTCAGGCGGGTTCACCAGTCAAGAAGGCGGAAATCCGAACCTCTGATGGCAAGCTTATTGTGAACATGCCGGTTCATAAACAGGCAGAACGTTATGGTACATATAGTTATTTGATCTATCGGCCAGAGCTGCAAAGGATTTTATATGAAAAATTAAAACCTGATACTGTTGTGTTTGGTAAAAAGTTTTCAGGGATAGAGCAGGATCGGAAGAAAGTCACCAGTTTTTTCGAAGATGGTGAGATGAATACTTCAGATCTTCTCATCGGAGCGGATGGAGTTCACTCAAGGGTGAGAAAGGAAATTGTTGAAGATTCTCCTTTGCGATATTCGGGTTTCACCGCTTTCCGGGGGATTTCTTATTTTGCGGATGAACGTTTTCCAGAGGAGCTTGGCGGAGGCTTTGAGGCATGGGGAAGAGGCAAGAGATTCGGTTTTTCACATTTAGGGAAAGGTCGAGTGTTTTGGTTCGCAGCAGTGAACATGCCAGAAGGAACTCTCACAGCACTTGCAAACAAGAAAAAAACTGTTTTACACCATTTTCACTGGTGGTGGGGCCCTATCGAAGCAGTCATTGATTCAACTGCAGATTCAAAAATCCTTGTGCATGAGATTTTTGACAGAAAGCCAGTTGATAGTTGGCATAAAGGAAGAGCTGTACTACTGGGAGATGCAGCACATCCGATGCTGCCGAATCTCGGTCAGGGCGGAGCGCAGGCTATGGAGGATGCGCTAATCCTTACAAATTGTCTAAAACTTAATCCTGGGGAAATTGAACAAGCATTGAACCAATATGAACATTTGAGGAGCTCCCGTACGAAGAAAATTGTCCAGAGCTCCAGAATGATGGCAAGAATGATGCAACTCGAGAATTCGGCGGCTATTAGATTACGGAATCACATGATAAGGAACACTCCAGACGAAATGAAAATTAAAAGACTTGACTGGGTTCTTGGATATGATGCGGCAAATCTCGTTGAAACATGAAAGGGAGGAAAGGAAATTGATTTTTGAAATGACCTATCAGGTGCGAGTGACAGATTTCGAAGAAGGTTTTCGCTGGTATAAAATATTGCTTAAAAAAGAGCCGGATTTTACCCCTCATAACGGGTTTGCTGAATGGGAGTTGATTCCCGGGGCATGGCTTCAGGTAGCAGAAGGAACAACTTCAGGAGGGAGCGGCCCATTGCGTTTGGGAGTCAGGTCGATTGAGGAAGAACGGTCTCGGTTAGTCAAGGATCTAGATGTAGACCTATTCGAGATTTATGAGAGAAAAGAAGTTCCTGTAAAATGGGCGACATTTTCCGACCCATGGGGAAATCAGATTGGTTTCTTTGAATATATTGATGAGAGGGAAATGCATAAAAGAGTAACTGCCATTTTAGGAAGTAAGGAGTAAAGGAGTAAAGGAGTTGCGAGAGCAGTTGAAGTATATCGAGGCAGGAATCGGAAACAGATGGGTGGTGCGAACGGAAATTGAAATGGAGAATGGTAATGAATATGAAGTACAAGGAATCCAGGGACCCATTTATTTTCATTCAGCATATATAAGATTCTGGCTCTGGAAGACAGTGATCATATTGGATTCTAGGGAAGGCTTTAAAAAGGTACATAAGAATGATAAGAACTTCAAACTCCTTTTAGGAATCGTATGCAGGTAATAGGCTTGTTTAAAAGAGAAGGAGTAATTTTCAGATATGGACATCTGAAGATTAAAGGGTCATAACTTATAAAAAGTATATACAGCAATAAATATTTACGTACTGGCCCTAATTCATATCCAAGAGGAAATTCGGTATTAACGGGCAAAAAGTAGCTAAAGGAGAATACATGAGTAATCCTGTAAACTATAAGATTTGGACGATGTGTATGATTCAAAACGGAGATAAAGTGTTACTTCTTGACCGTCAGCATGATGATTTCAAAGGTTATCTCCCACCTGGAGGAAAAGTTGAATTTCCAGAAAGCATAGTTGAAAGTGCAATTAGAGAAGTGAAAGAGGAAACAGGACTGGAGGTTAGCAATTTAATCTATAAGGGTCTTTATGAATATGTTAATCCTGCCAACAGGGACCGGTATATGATTTTCAATTATATAACCAGTGATTTCAAAGGGGAGTTCCTTGAGGATGGTCCTGAAGGAAAAGCTGTTTGGGTAAGCATTGAAGACGCTGACCATTTGCCCATGCAGGAATCAGTTAGAAGAAGGTTTCCGTTGTTTTTTCAGGAAGGAACATTCGAAATCCAGGTAGTATGGAATCATGCTGAGAATAAAGAGGGCAGGGTTTTTATTAATAAAACATAAAATTTTAGGGGAGTTCTTGATGTCAGTGGCTAAAAATGAAACGGTATCTCTTCAGCTTTATAATAATGAATTTAAAAGTTGCTTATTGAATTACACATTGCTTGATGAGCAGAGAAGATTCACTGCTCTTCCTGCAGAAGCTTTGGAAAAGTGTGAGGAAGAGCCAGACCGGCATCCTGTTGTCATTCTTTATGAAGAGCAGCCGGCGGGATTTTTTGTGCTTCATGGTAAGGAGGGAGTGAAGACTTACAGTGAAAACCAGAACGCAATGCTGTTGAGGGCTTATTCAATCAATCTTCCTTACCAGGGAAAAGGAATTGCTTCAGAGTCAATCAAATTATTGAAGCAATTTGCAAAAGAACACTTTCCTTTAGTGAATGAAATAATATTGGCTGTTAATCACTCGAATATTATGGCACAAAATGTTTACAAGAAGGGCGGCTTCATCGACCAAGGTAAAAGAGCCATGGGAAGAGAAGGAGAAATGTTTATTTACCATTTGCAGTTAGAGGAATTTTAGTCTTTTTAATGAGCAATGATCTATCAAGCGGGTATGAAGGGAGGAATGGACTATGCCTGAAATCAAGCAGTGTTCGGAAATAAAACTCTCGTAGGCATCCGGGTGTTGTGTCCTGGTAATGAATATATAAATGAAATTTCGAAAGCATCAAAGCAATTGAGTGAGCGAGTACATGAAATAAAGAATGTAAAGGATCCATCTTTGCAGCAGGGGATTTTGTAGTCGACAATCGTTCAGATGAGGAGGATGGTTATTGGGTTTGTGTAGAAGTATCTGATTACGAGGACATTCCTGGAAATATGGTGAACCTGACGATTCCAGCACAAAGATATGCGGTCATACGGTACAAGGGATCTAATGAAAAAATTAGAGATACATATAGTGAGCTTTCAATGGATTAAAGGATACGGTTATCGCAGATCGATGGACCAATGGCATTTGGAAGTGTTTCATGACTGGTCGAATCCTGAGGAAATCTAAGTTGAACTGATGGATACGATCGCATAATTGGAATAATTTGAATCTTTTTCCTTCCAAGTTCGTAAAGATATATAAACTTTAAGTGAAAAGTTGGGGGAGGATGAGCCATGGTAGAAGAACCAATGGGAATGGATTTTATGTTTACATTTGGCCCTGTTTTTATGGGGGCTATCTTTATATTAGTGTTTGGCATTATTATTTTTACGATTATAAAAGGTATAGGCACCTGGAGTAAAAATAACCAATCTCCACGTCTGAATTCGTTCGCTAAAGTAGTGACAAAAAGAACGAGCGTGCGTGGCGGTGGAGAAACTAGAGCGCATAATGTTTATTATGTGACCTTTGAATTTGATAGTGGGGACCGCCTCGAACTTCAGGTTGATGGCCAGGAATATGGCCAGTTGGTTGAAGGTGATGATGGTGAGCTGACTTTTCAAGGAACGCGTTATCTAGGTTTTACAAGACATCATCGATAATTGAAAATCGCTTAAAAGACCAAATCCACTTTATTCGGTCTTTTAAGCGATTTTAATCCACTGAAATTTTACCTTTATTGATGATACGAATTATTGAAATGATCCCTCGGCATAATAGCATTTTTATGGCTAAGCTGATAAATGAGTGCTGCCAATTCCACCCCTTCCTCCAGGTGATTAAATCCGTCTTCGTAGCTGCAAACGTTTCGATCAAAACCTGGGGAATGATAAAAGGAAATAGTTTAAGGACTATTCCTGCGGGCTTGCTGTTAAGAGTCCATTGATTATAATAAAGCAGCATTAATGGATAATGCACATAGTCAAAAGGCAAGTGAATCTTGAAGCTTTTTTTGAAAGGCCTTATTTTGTATTTTAAATAACCTCTTGAAACAAGATAGCGGTCTGCCCAAGAGTTGCCAATAATGCTGACAAGGTAAACGATGATCCAATCCTTGAATGATCGTTTGACAATCGCAAAGGGTAAGAAGAACACACCAATTATCGTTAAAATATATAGAAATGCAGCAGAATATTTCTTTTGTCTTTTGCGCAAAAGTACCACCTCTTCATTAAAATGTAACATTGAGGGGAATTTATGTATTCAATAAAAACTAATCTATAGGGAATAATGCTTACTAAAAGGTAAAAGAGAAGGTGAGACCTTGCCGCGGAAAGCAGCAGAGAATCCTGAGGTACAAGAAGCTGAAGGTCAGGAAAAAGAAACCCAACAAGCCAAAGAAAGCAATGAAATTGAAAGATTAAATCAAATGTTGGCAGCCGTACTTAACTATATTTCCGATGATGAAGTCGAGGTCATTGATATCGAATATTTGCTCAACAACACGGAGGGTCTGCGAGTATGGTGGGATCAATACCGTGAAAGAAACAGGAAAGAGATCGAAGAGGAAATATCACATGCACTTGGCGGCCTCTCGATTGAGGAGTTAGAGGAACTAAGGGAGAAAATCAAGGGAAAAGAGAAAGAATGAAGGATTTTTCATATGGTCGGACTGCTTTTGTCTGTAATTGTTTTTAACATAATTGCATTCAAATTGAATAAAAGACTAAACGCTTACCCAGATGGTTCAGATTTGGACATTTACCATTGCCTTTCAATTGCTTTTTGACTTATTCTTTGAGCTCAAATATCAAAGCTATTGGTTTTTCGATCAGGGTGTAGATTGGCTTGGCCTTATTCCAAGGACAATTCTAATCCCACCTGTAAATATCATTTTTTGAATCTATATCCAGGTGGTAAAGGTTCATTAAAAAGAAATCATCTTTTTCATCCTAATATTTGTCTGCCTTCTTTTATTGTATGAACTGGCTACAAGGTCTCCTAAGCCCTGGGGTTATTTTCACTATGGTTCGTGGAAAATCTGGTATTCAGCTATATTGGATTCAGTCTTATTATATTGTTTGCTTGGATTTTATAAATGGATACAATGGCTGGAAAAACAGGATAGAGCAATCATCGCTTAAAGCACTCTTTTCGAGAGTGCTTTTTTTTAGCAAAATGAAAATGGAAAATTCAAACAAATAAGGAGGGGATATCTGTCGAATAGAGAATCTTTATAACAGAGGTGACGCGTATGAAAAACCAATTAATAAGAGTCGGGACAATTTATATACCGGTAATGGAACCAGCGAAATCATCAGATTGGTATAAGGACATGCTGGGAGCCAGGTTAAATTATCTGGATGAAGACAAAGCAATCATGGATTTGGCTGATATCAGTCTGTTTTTAGTGAAGTCTCCGGGAGAAAGCTCAAATTTTAAGGATGTAAATGGAGCAGAAAGGTTCATTCTTACTTTTGAAGTTGATGGTGAAGAAACTCTTGAAGCTATGCATGCTGATTTTATTGAACGAGGAATGAGTGTCGGTGAGATTGAAAACCGCGGACATGCTGGCCGCAATTTTGTTTTTTATGATCTCGATGGAAATAAATTCGATGTATGGAGTGAGCTAAGCAAAGAGTATAAAAAGAGGATGGAAGAGGAATCAATATGAAGTTTGTTTTGATATTTGGCCCGCAGGCGGTAGGTAAAATGACAGTGGGGCATGAACTGGAAAAAATAACAGATTTAAAACTTTTTCATAATCATATGACGATTGAGTTGGTAAATCCCTTTTTTGACTATGGGACAAAGGAAGGGAAACGGCTCGTTGGCCTGTTTAGAGAAGAGCTCTTTAAAGCTATGGCAAAAAGTGATCAAAGCGGAATGATTTTTACGTATGTCTGGGCCTTCGATATAAAGGAAGACTGGGAGTATGTCGAGAAAGTTTGCCAATTATTCGAGTCAGAAGGCGGCTCGGTGTATTTGGTTGAGCTTGAGGCAGACCTGGAAGAGAGGCTCGTACGAAACAGAAGTGCGTACCGGCTGGAGGAAAAACCTTCCAAGCGGAACATAGAACGCTCCGAAAACGATTTGCTGAAATCAAAGGATCAGTATCGCTTAAATTCCTATGAAGGTGAAATTCAGCGAGCTAACTATATTCGGATTAAAAATACGAATTTAACTGCAGCCGAGGTTGCAAGGAGAGTAAGAGACCATTTTGAATTGTGATAAAAGGGGGAAGAATGTTGGAGTCTATTAAACTATTAGAAATGGAAATACAAGAAAAAGAGAAAGAATTGATCCGTATAAAACAGGAGCTGGCCGTTTTGCGCAAGCAGCATCCTTCTTTCGCAGTAACCAATTATGAGTTGACCGACACAGAAGGCAATAAGGTACTTTTAAGTGAGCTTTTTGGCGATAAAAATGAACTGATTGTTATACATAATATGGGTAAATCCTGTTCCTACTGTACTTTATGGGCGGATGGATTCAGTGGATTTACAGCACACCTTGAGAACAGGGCGGCATTTGTTTTAACAAGTCCGGATGATTACCAAACATTATCGTTTTTTTCCAAGGAACGAGACTGGAAATTCAAAAGCGTTTCGACAAAGGGAACAACGTTTAAAGACGATCTCGGATTTAAAAATGCCGAGGGCTTATGGCCAGGAGTTTCCATATTATTGAAAGAAGAGGATGGAGCAATTAAGCATTACTCAAAAGCATTTTTCGGCCCTGGTGATGATTACTGCAGCATATGGTCCCTCTTCGAATTATTGCCGGAGGGAAGCATAAACTGGGGACCGAAACATGATTATGAATGATAGAAAGTTATTTGCAGATATTCTTGGGGAGAAAATGATGGTCGATAAACTCCCAGAACAAGGCTGCACATCAAAAGTCTATAAGATTGTTACACAAGACGGCATTTACATCATGAAAAGTGCGACTAAGGAAAAATATCGAGAGTGGTTAAAATCAGAGGCGGAAGTGCTTCAAACTTTATCCTGTGACGATTCCATTCCTGTCCCGAAGTATTATGGTTTCATCGAGGAAGAAGATGCAAGCCATCTATTGATGTCTTTTGAGGACGGGATCACCTTGACTGCCGCAATAAGAAATGCCGGAACAATAAAGGAAAAACAAAGGCTGGTCAGGAGTTTTGGTCAGTTTATCAACAGGCTTCACAAGCAGGAAGCCTGTTTAAAATCAGAAACAGACTGGCTCGAAACCCAGTTGGCCAGGGCTAGAGTATATGCTGAGTCAGGACAGGCTGATGGCAGCTTAACATTATTGGAACAGTTGGAAAGGGATCAACCGAAGAAGGTAAAACAAACAATCATCCACGGAGATTGTACTACGGATAATGTATTGGTGGTGGATGGAAAAGTTCGTTTGTTTATTGATGTTGCTGGTATGACGCTTGGGGACCCTCGTTATGATGAATCTCTGGCGATTCGGAAATTCAGGGATAAGCCGGAATTACTGGCTTCTTTTTACGAAGGATATACCAGATACCTAGTATCAGATGAAGAGTACCGTTACTTTGAAAAAGGTTTATATGAATTTTTTTAGGAGGGTTAAAAATGTGCCAGGTGGTGAACAGGGAATTTAAAGTTATTGGAATGAAACAGAATGGGCCATTTGAAAGTTATGCACAGCTGGTACCCCAGGCGGCGCAGCAATTTTTACAGCAGATGCCGAATTATGAGGGGACCGAAGTGACAGTATATGAGCCAAAGTCAAGTGACAGTCATGTTGAAGGGACATTTTATGTAGGAATCCTTGTGGAGGAAAAGCCTGTATCCTTGCCGGAGGGAATTGAATTTTTGGAAATTCAGCATACTTACGGAATGATCTCCGGGAAGGGGAACGAAATGGGGAAATTGTATTCAACACTTGATGAGTGGATTTATGGACAGGGATATCAAAAGGAACTGGATGGAAACTACATAATTGAAACCTATCATCCTATTGAGAATGATATAGAAATGGTGGAAATCTATATTCCTATTAACTCCTAATGTGATAAAATATTGAAGATTTGACGTCTTAAGGTAATGGAGGGTTTTTATGGAGTACAGAGGCGCATCGGCTTATGAGGAAGAGGAATTTTTCAAGAATTACATGAAGCGCAGAACACGGCCAGAAAGTCCAAACAATAGTATAGAAAAACCAATCTTACTCGAGTTGATTGGGAATGTAAAAGGTAAAAAGATATTCGACCTGGGTTGCGGCGATGCGGAGATTGGTGCTGAGCTCCTGCAAGAAGATGCCAGTGCATATGTCGGCTTGGAAGGCTCGGAAAATATGGCCCGTGTTGGAGTGGAACATTTGAAAGGCACAACTGGCCAGATTTTGTACTCATCAATGGAGGAATGGCGACCACAGGCAGAGGAGTATGATTTAGTCATTTCCCGTTTTGCACTCCATTATTTAGAAGATTTAGGCAGTGTTTTTACAAAGGTTCATGACTCGCTGACGCCCGGCGGAAGGTTCGTATTCAGCGTTCAACACCCGGTACTCACTTCATCTTCGAAAAGTGCTGAAGGCAGCGGCAGAAGAACTGACTGGGTTGTGGATGATTATTTCAACCAGGGAGAACGCGCTGAACCTTGGATCGGGAAAAAGGTAATCAAATACCATCGAACAGTCGAAGAGTACTTCAAGCTCTTATTGGAAACCGGTTTTATGGTAGAGGATTTGAGAGAAGGGACTCCAAAAGCTGAAAACTTCTCTACCATGGAAGAATACGAGCGGAGGATGAGGATTCCCTTGGTATTGATGTTCGCTTGCAGGAAGCTTGGGTGATTGGCATGGAATTCCGACCAGCAGAAATAGAGGATATCAGTGAAATCCTGTCTGTTTTAAATGCAGCATCGCTTGCCCTGCATCAAAAAGGTGTGAATCAGTGGGATTATCCATGGGATGAAAACCAGCTGCTGGAACAGATTGAATTCTTGTATGTGGCATCAGTTGGCGGGAAGATTATCGGGACATTTGGCATTAAAGATGTGAGACAATGGCATGTTGATGGAGAAGTAAAATACTTATACCAGATAGCCATACACCCTGAATATCAAGGAAAGGGATACGGTGTGGCTATAGTATCCTGGGCATGTCAAAAAGCACGCGGTTTTTCGGATGGACTGTATCTGGATTGCTGGGCAGGAAATGAAAAATTAAAAAGCTTTTACAGTGCGAATGGCTTTGAATATGTCGGCGATTTTCCTGAGGAGGACTATTACATCAGCATTTTTAAAAGCAGGGAGGGATAGGATGGAAGCCATTTTTAAAGATATCGTCCATATAATGCAGCATGATTACGCTGGGTGGAAAGACAAGCAGGGGTGGCATCGGCCAGAGTATTTTCTTAAAAAGATTAAGGAATATGACTTTACCAGTGTTGTAAAAGAGTATTTGCAAGATTTCAATGATAAGCATATTTATTTTGAGGATCATAAACTTGAGAAGGAAGTCCCGCAGGCCAGAGGGTTTAAGGTAAGAAGGTATGAGGACAAGCTTTATGTCACCGAGGTGGGAGCTGAGAAGCGGCTTGTAAAAGGCACGACTTTTACTTCGATTGGTGGATGGTCGATACCTGTGCTAAGGGAGCGGCATGCGAGTCTATTGAGTGAGAGCCATGCCGAACGGGAAAACTGGAGGCCGGTTCTTGCGCTATATGAGTATGGTGAAACGGATTCCGGGAAAGAAGTTCGGTTTCGTTTTTATCCAAAAGGTGACTATCAGCCAGTCTATTCTGTAGAGAAGTTGAATGATTGGACACTGTTGTTGACGATGACGGACTTTGCGGATCCGGATTCGATTATACGGATGATCGATGAACATAAACACCTCCTTGAGTCTACGGAAAATTGGATCATAGATGTCAGAGTGAATTATGGCGGAGGTGACGCAAGCTATTTTAACCTTTTGCCCTATTTGATGCCAGAAGAAGGAGTGGAACTGTTAGATCCAGAAGAAAAAATGCTGTTCAATTGTACCGAGGCCAACTCAAATAGGCAGCTTGCCATGGTAGAGGAGCAGATGAAAGGCGTACGGGATGAACAGACATTGGCTTTCTTGAGGGCGTGGCAGAGAGAATGGGAAAGAAATAGCGGGAAAGGCTTTGTGGAATTCGATTTTGGTGAATTTATTCCTGATACTTTTGTTAAAGGAAAGTCCCTGCCTAAATCCATTATTGTGATGACGGATGTTTTTTGTGGTAGTGCCGGTGATTCGTTTGTAGAAACTTGCAAGAAGTCCGGCAAAGTTACCGTTATTGGACGACCAACGGCAGGACTTAATGATTACGCGAACCTGGCCATCAAGAGGTGGGAAGAGGGTTATGAATTATGGTATCCGACCTCGCGTTTGTCCAAGGTCGATCTTGGCCGCGGTATGACAGGAGTGGGGATTGAACCACATATTTATATACCTTGGTCGCCCCTCCATTTGGAAGAAGACGTGGACCTTGATGCAGCACTAAAGCTGGTATCCTCTAACTTAACTAGATATTAATAGAATTTACGGTAAAAAGTTTACAAAATAGCCGAATTTGTATTATTTCATCTTTACAATACTGTGCTAAAGTATAGATGTAAGGGATCCCAAAATATAAGGAGTGTTGGCGATGGTTTACAAAGTCATCATTAATTTCTTATTGGTATGTGCCCACTTCTATCTGCTTTAACAAATGTTAAAAAAGTCTTAACAAATCCAGGCAACGAATTTTATATCTCTCTATTAATATAAATACTAGGCAGGATAGCAAGTGTGGCTATCGAGGCAATCAGCGAAGGCGGGGCTGGTTGTTTTTTTGTTGTGGTACCAATTACTAGCTAATGTGGAGTAATTCGAGAAAAGCGTCCAATAGAGTGTTCTATCGGACAAACGGAAGCCATTGCAGGGGGAGAATGTCCGATAGAAGCGCTCTAACGGACAAACTGGAGCAGAAGCTGAAGAAAAGTGTCCGATAGAAGCGCTCTAACGGACAAACTGGAGCCTAAGCTAAGGAAAAGTGTCCGATATAAGGACTCTATTGGACAAAAAGGAGCAGAAGCCGAGGGGAAGTGTCCGATAGAAGGTCTCTATCGGACAAAAAGGAGCAGAAGCGGAGGGGAAGTGTCCGATAGAAGGTCTCTATCGGACAAACAGAAGCAGGAGCCGAGGGAAAGTGTCCGATAGAAGGGCTCTATCGGACAAACAGAAGCTGGAACCAAAGAAAAGTATCCGATAGAATGGATTAATCGGACAGTGGATAGAAATATAACGCTAACCATAGCATTCACCTTTGATTAGTTCAGTTTACTATTTATAAATAGTCCATTTTCTGGTCCCCTCCATCGCCATGTACTTCGAAAGAATTCTTCTGATTCTTTTACTGTTCTCAATAACCATACACCACTGCTGAACCGAAGATGTGGTAATAGCACGATTTGGAAAAAGTAATTTATACTCTTCTACTGTCCTTATCACTGCTGTTTCTAACAACTCTCTCCCCCCACAATCATCACACTCCAGAAACTTATGAGAAGCTGTGACCGAAAACGACTCACATTCCAAACAAGTAATTCCTTCCTTAAGTTCATCATAGTTAAAGGAAGGTAGTTTATTGGATGGGCTTTCAGTTTGATGAAGGGAGACTAGTTTATTTGCGAGCTTGTAATGGTTGGTGGATACTTTTCCCAGTTGGTTATTGAGATGAGTAATGAGTCGTTTGATTTGGGTGGGAAAAATGAATGGGAGGTCTGGTTGTGCCTGGTACAGTGTGAACTCGGGGTTAACGAAAACGACCGAACCTTGAAGCTTAAAGTTGTAGCCAAGTTGATTCAATAGCTTCTTAAAAAGCAGCTTAGTGCGATTAAGTTGATCTAGGGGATTCTTTATGGATGCTCCGGTAGTAAGTGAGGTGAGTCCTTCTTGTTTGTACAGGTAATCTCCATGGTTATTTTTTATTTCAAAAATGTACAAGGTATCAGCGAATAAAATTAAAGTATCTATCTGAAAGGTTGCTTTTTCTACTTCGAGCAGCAATTCGTTTAAGATTAAACAACTGCTTGTCAGTGTCTCTGTCATGGCATCGAATTGCAATTCGCCTTGATATCCTTTGTCCAGGTTTGATAGGTACCTTTTTTCCTCATCCGATAACACCAGTCTTTTGTTTAACACCTTCAATTTCGATAAAGTAATTGGTTCTACGCGCTCTTTGAAAGCCACAATCATCTTCCTTCCTTCAATTAGTCAAGATAATCATACTATTTTACCAGCCTAAAATTATTGAATTATTTGTGAACTGTTCTAGCCTGATTGAATACAATGATAAGACCACTTGATTCAAGTCAGGAGGAGTCGAGATGTCATTGAAGGTTTATGCGATTTTGCTGAAAGCCCTTGGCCTTGCTGTTTTCCTTGTACCGATGTTCTTGAAGGGGATGGGATATATTGCGACCATTTTACCTTCAGTTATGTTTAGTTTAATTGCCATTGGAGTCGTTCTGTTGATTGTAGGAAATGTATGTGAGGCAAAAGCGATGCGGTCTGGCGCTTATGGCAGGCGGAGAAGAAGAATAAAGTGAGAAACGAGTTTCAGATTCTGAAACTCGTTATTTTTTTAGAGAAAGCAAGAACCAAACCAGCAGGTAGATGTATCCCGCGATGGTGAAAATGGCCCATAGTGCTCCATGTTTGAATTCCCTCGCTAAAAATTCGAATTCATTCATATCAAGGGGCCTGCCAATGCTGTTCATCAGGCTGACCATTGGTACTGAAATGATGAGCAAAATCGCAATCATCGCAAGTGCAACCTGTTTTTTCCTGATAACCCTATAAATGGCCCTCACGAAAATAGTCATTAACAACAAATAGTAGATGATCCAGAACCCAATCTCTGTCATGTAAATCCCTCCCTCAAGAATTCTATCATTTTTTCTTGTTATATTGTGGTAAAATTGGTTGAGAGGTGAGCGATTTGGTTGTTATCAATATTTGGTTGATGATCATTTTAGCGGTGGCGTTTCTCGCGGCAGTTGGAGCCTGGCTGAATACAAGGCTGATTCTAAAAGAATTTGCTGTCATCAAAGCACATATGGGAATAAAAGAGGATAGAACACCGTCAGTTTTTGACAACGATCTCGACAAAGACTAATTGACAGGGTGAAAGACAGTGACGAAAATACATATGATTGGCGGCCCGGGAAGCGGGAAAACATACATATCAGCAAAACTTTCAAAAATGCTTGGGGTTCCCAGACATGATTTGGACAGCATTTTTTGGGATCAAGATTCTGAGTATTTGGGTTCCCAAGCTCCTTCGGCAAAAAGGATCGAAAAGCTGAAAAAGGTTTTATCTGAGGATAAGTGGATCATCGAAGGAGTGTACTATAGCTGGCTTGAAGATAGCTTCAGGCATGCTGACTATATTTTTGTGTTCAAGACGAATGTGTTCGTTCGTGACTGGAGAATTGTGAAAAGGTTTATTTTAAGAAAAGCAAAGCTGGCACCTTCTCCACGAAAAGAGAATCTGAAGACGCTGATCGAGTTGCTGAAATGGAACCACCAATATGATGGCAACAATCTCGTAGAGGCCATCAAGCTGATGAAGCCTTACAAAGACAAAGTCATCATACTAACAAAGAGTGATGATGTATTGAAGCTTTTCATCAAGCGAAAAAAGAAACCGTCCGGGGGAGCAGCATAAATAAAAGCGAAAAAAACTGCCTTAACACTAAGGCAGTTTTAAAAAAGACTTTCAAATGGAGCCGTGCTGATTTGTTTTTCAGCAAGACGCTTTCGTAAAAATTTATGGTCACGCTTTGGTGTGGCCAGGATATAGCCACGGATGACAAGCTCCTGCGTGATCTTGTCCGCATTTTCCCTAAGCGCGAGCTCACCAATTTTACCGGCAATCTTATGCCTTGCCACATCCCTGAACAATTCAGGAACCGGGCTCACCAAATCTTCGAGCAATTCCTTCTGGTCATCAGGCCACAGATGACGCGTCTGATTGACATAATGCTCTTCCCAGTCCATATCCGATTTGCCGTCGTCCTTAGGCAGCTTTTTCAAAAACTTTCGGAACATAAAATAGCCGCCAATCGCGAATAAACCAACCAATACAACGACCCAGAATAAAATAAACCATAAAAACCAACCTTCAAGCTGATACATAACCCTTCACCCACGCATTTCTAATATCTTTTCTTATTATAGTATCAGCGGTCAAGGGAAGACAAGTCTTGTGACAATTTGAGTAACTCTCTTGTAAAATCAGCAGCTTGTAAGTATAATAGACCTTGTTCTTCAAATGGGGCTGAATGGGGTACTGGTGTCCCCCACGGTCTTCAAAACCGCTTGTGACCTGCGTGCCAGGTCAGCTGGGTTCGATTCCCAGGCGGTCCCGCCAAACATACATAATCAACCGCACGGCGATTTCGCTAGTGCGGTTTTTGTTTTTAATTAGGGTCATATGCCTCTAGTTTTTTAGGTGAATTGTTTATTTACGCCCTCTATTCTTAGAATTCAACTCTTGTCTATTACCTTTCAGTCCTAACGCTAATAGTTTATAAGTAAGGACTTCATTCAAAATACTGAGGTCCTGAAAATTTTATGAAAGGAAGGTATGAAAGTGGACAAAATATCATCAGCTTACAATTCTAATTTTAAGAGAAGCGAACAACCAGTTACGATTCAACAGGCTTGTACTGGAGGCGAAACTGTACTTGTGATTCAGGATAATGTTCCCTGGTGTGGAGCTTCAAATGCTGAGGGGGCAGTTATGGCAGAGTTAATTGCGCAGGGGATTTCGTATTGTATAATCAACTCCAGTCAAATAGGAACAACAGATCTTTCCCAATTCAGGGACATCATCATTCCATCTGATCAAAGTCAAACATTCTATAACAATCTTTTTCCTAACGGTAACATTCATCCTGATATTGAAGATTACATTCGGCAGGGTGGAATTCTATCGGCCAATTTAGCTGATCTTGGCTGGGATTTTGGGTCCTGGGAGGCGTATTCCTTTGTTGGTGGGCTTACACACGTTTCAACGGAGACAGCGATAATAACATTGCCGATCCGAATCATCCAATTATTACGGGAGACCTTACTTGTAACAGTGGGAACTGTGGCCAGATTTTAGATAGTGACTTAGATGGTTGGAGTTATTCCTCTCATGGCTATTTCACCAATCTACCTGCAGAAACAGATGTGATTATTGTAGATAGTGAAGATAGACCAGTAATGATTGAGTATCCTTATGGAAATGGAGTGGTCATTGCAAGTCTAACTACAACTGAATTTCGATATGATGGCTGTCCTCAAAGAACGGAAAGGAAACTTCTAGCTAATGAAATAGCCTATCAAGTTAATTTCTGTGATACTTGTGAATGTACTGAGAGAGACATACCTTTCACAGCTACTATCGAGACAGGTGTTCCTTTTCCAGTGGTAGATGTAGGCACTCCGGTGTTTAACGGTAACTTGACTGATAATGTGGAATGTACCACGGATACTTGTCTGCAAACTGTAACCTTTACAGTTTGTGATACGACATTGGAGTGTTGCATCACAGTAGGAACCATTAATTTTAGCGGTACTGCTGATCTTCTAATTACTGTTCCTGCAACCCTAGAAACCGATTGTGGTATGCAAGAAGTGGGATTGAATGGAGCAGTCACTGTTCCAATCGACCAAACCTGCTTTACCTGTGAGGATGAACAAGTTTGCCCTGACACTATTTGCAGATTGCTAGAAACTGTGCAAGACACGTTTACAGCTACAATTATTAGTGATACTCAAATTCAGGTATCTGGTACTGTTCGGTTTAATTGTCCTTAACATTTACCCCATAAGAGTCAACTAGTAACCGCTCAGAATGCTGTGCGGTTTTTTGTGTGAAGGATAGCTGATTCAAGGTTACTTGGAAAGGTAAAACCCCTCTTTCTATCTGGAAGCAATTAGTACGTCCCTTGACTTTTTTAGAGTATAATAGAGAGAATTAATCAAATATTTCTAATGTTTATTTTACTTTTAGAAAGGGGTACAGTAATGCAATTTTTCTTTGATCACCTTGTTTGGTTCTTTAAGAAACCTGAGAAAGCAATTTCTCCCTTAAACCAAAGAGGACTTCATGTTGTGCAGGGTGGCCGTCATGAAACTTGGGGAACATATAATACCCTAACGTATTTTGGCTTAAGTTATATTGAATTTTTAGGAATTGAAAATCTATCGATCGCTGAAAAGCATGATGAAAATCGATTGATTACGCAAATTGTTGAACAGTTAGCAAAAGAAAATCGGGAAGGTCCTGCGACAGTAGCGATCCGAACAAATCAAATAGAAGAACTAGCAATAAAACTTAAGGCAGAAGGACTTACAGTATATGGGCCGCTAACTGGGGAGAGAGTTCGTGCTGATGGTCAAGTAATCAGGTGGTCATTGTTATTTCCTGAGTACGCGGAGAACAAGGTTCCTTTACCGTTTTTTATTCAATGGGAAAAATCAGATGATGAAAGGTTTGCGGAATTAGAGGAACTAAGAGTCATAGGGTCACACATAGTTGGCCATCCAAAGTTGGAAAGTGTTGGATTTGTCGTAAATGATCTGGATAAAACACCAGAAATTTGGAGGGAATTGTTCGGCCTTAAACAAGGTGAGGAGTATATTGATACGGAACTCAATGCCCTTTGCAGAATTTTAGAATTGGACAAAACTAATTTATTATTTATTACACCAATTGGAGATGGTCCGGCTGCTAAGGTATTGAAAGAAAAAGGGGAGACTCCTTTTTTAGTGAACCTAACCGATACGAATCAAAGTCAATTTTTTGAACTGTTGGATGGTTATTGGAGGTTCCGGTAAAAAATAAAATCATTTAAATTACACGTTGAAATTGAATAAGACCTTTTTATCAAAATATCCAATACGATTTACCTTAACGTATTTATATGAATTTTTTCTAGTTGGGGCACTGCCGATAAAAGCGAAAAACGTACTAAATCTAATTTTGGAAATGTAAAGCCGCTCTTTTCCCTAAGCTAAGGAAGAACCGGCTTTTGTTTGTTTAATGAATCGATTCACGTCGTTTACGGAAAGTTTTTTGGTAGATCTATTTAAATGTGTGAAGAATAGTTGAGTCAGTGAGTACCTTGAGAATGTAAAGTGCCTGTTTCTTTTTTGAAGCAAAAGGAAAGTCCCTGCGCTTCTCTTTAGATGAGTTCTTAAGGACAACGGTATAACATATATTTCGAATAACGAAATTTTTTTCTGGTTTTGAAAGGAGATTGTCTCGCTTTGTCGAAATAGTTACTTTATTGCTTACTACATAAGGAGGATTTTTTCATGCAGTTTAACGATTATCCATATACAAGGCCAAATCTTGAAGAGGTGGAGGGGAACTTTAATCAATTGCTAGAGAGGTTCCAGTCTGCTGAGTCCTTTGAGGTTCAGGACGGAGTAATGAAAGAGATCAATGAGTTACGGTCTGGATTTGAAAGCATGAGGCAGATTGTTCAAATTCGTCAGACGATTGACACCACCGATGAGTTTTATAAGAAAGAAAAGGATTTTTTCAATGAAGTAGGACCAGCCTACAAAGGTCTAATCACAAAATATTACGAGGCACTTACAGGTTCTAATTTCCGCTCTCAGTTAGAAGAAAAATGGGGTAAGCAGTTATTCTTACTAGCTGACAGTCAATTAAAGACATTCTCTCCTGATGTGTTGAAAGACATGCAGGAAGAAAACAAACTGGTTAGTGAGTATGTTGATTTACTTGCTTCAGCTAAAATCCCGTTTGATGGAGAAGTAAAAAATCTTGCTCAGTTAGTTCCTTATCAACAGTCACCTGACCGTGACATTAGGAAGGAATCAAATGAAGCGAAGTACAGCTTTTTCGTTAAACATGCAGATCAATTAGATGATTTATACGACAAGCTTGTAAAGGTACGCACTAGTATTGCAAAGAAGCTAGGATTCTCTTCTTTTACAGAGTTAGCTTATGCTCGACTTTCTCGTACAGATTATGATGCTGAAATGGCAGCAAAGTTTCGTGACCAAGTGAAAGAGTACATAGTTCCTTTAGCTACAAAACTAAAACAAAGGCAGCAGGAACGGATTGGTGTTGATACATTAAAATATTACGATGACAGCTTCAGCTTTAGGACAGGAAACCCTGATCCTAAAGGAGATGCGGAGTGGATTGTACATCAAGCGAAGAAAATGTACGAGGAAATGTCTCCTGAAACGAATGAGTTTTACACTTATATGGTAGAAAACAACCTGATGGACCTATTAAGTAAAGCAGGTAAGGCTGGCGGGGGGTACTGCACCTATATTAGCAAACATAAGTCACCATACATATTCGCAAACTTTAATGGAACAAAAGGTGATGTTCGTGTATTAAAACATGAAGTGGGACATGCGTTCCAAGTATTTGAAAGTCGTAGGTTTGAAGTACCTGAGTACGCGTTCCCTACACTAGAAGCATGTGAGATCCACTCGATGAGCATGGAATTCTTTGCTTGGCCTTGGATGGATCTTTTCTTCGAGGAAGATACAGATAAGTACAAGTTCTCTCACTTAAGTGAAGCGGTCCTGTTTATTCCTTATGGTGTAGCAGTCGATGAATTCCAGCATTTTGTGTATGCTAACCCGGAAGCAACTCCAACTGAGCGCAAGCGAGCTTGGAGAGAAATCGAGAAGAAGTACTTGCCACATCGTGATTATGAAGGGAATGACTTCTTGGAAAACGGTGGTTTCTGGCAGCAGCAGGGACACATTTACAAGGTTCCTTTCTACTATATTGATTACACACTTGCTCAAATTTGTGCGTTGCAATTCTGGAAACGCACGCAGGAAAATACAGAGGATGCCTGGAAGGATTACCTGCACCTATGTAAGCAAGGCGGAAGCCAATCATTCACACAGCTTGTAAAAGAAGCGAATTTAATTTCTCCATTTGAAGATGGTTGTGTAAAATCTGTGATTGATGAGATTGAAGCTTATTTGGATACAGTTGATGATAAGGCTCTTTAAAAAGAAAGTAGAGCAGTAACGTCTTAAGTATTTAAATAAGGGGATTGGCCTATTTTTTGTTGGGCCAATCTCCTTTTTTTTGCTTTCTTCAAAACCAACCAATGTTTTATCCACCCTTGTGAAACAACCGCCTGATTTTGATTTTAAACATTTATAAAGACCTGCCTACTTTTAATTACAGGCGCTATTGCCTACTATATTCCTTAATCATTTCTTTCATTTTAAAATGATGATAGGCTGTCATGGTAATCATTACAGCGCTAAAAACGCTCGATAAGATGGTACTGCCTAATAGTGCCTTTATAATGGGTTTATTGAACATGATAATCCCCCTTTTTTGCTTATTTTTGTTTATTACCTCAAAAATATAAGTGGAAGTTTTTTGCAAATGGCTGCTTCTAATAGTCGTTACCAGGCTTTTCAATTATATGGAGTATGCTAACCCAGATTGTATGCTTGTCTGAACTGAAACTTTTTATCCAAAGACAAGGGTATTTGAAATGTGGAGCCAATACCTTTGAATCACCATACCTTCCCCGAATATCCAGCTAAACTGGTCAGTGCACATCTAACAGAACATGTAACCTCCATTGCTTATGTTTCGGATTTTCCCTCATATCAAAGGAGGATTTTTGTATTCAACCTTTACTTCATCTAACTTTTCATTTTTGCAGTAAAAATATTAAAAAAAGTTTTTGCTACATATATAGATAAAAGGTAAATTAAGTATAAAAGGGGATGGCTGAGTTGAAAATTAGAGAAATGGAATATGGAGAAATAGAGACTGTTAGGAATCTAAGGTTGGAAAGTTATCAAGAGTATGAACAATTTGTTTCAAAAGAGCATTGGGCAGTATTAAAAAATACACTAATTTCCGATAATGATCTAAAAAATAATGCGAAAATATACATAGCCGAACTGGACGGTCAAATTGCTGGTAGTGTCGTTTTGTTTCCAGCATCCATTAAAGCTTACGAATGGAACGAAAATATTCAAGATTATCCTGAAGTGCGTATGCTTTCTGTAAAACCTATGATTCGCAGCAAAGGGATTGGCGGAGCACTAGTCGAACATTGTATAAAGGTTTCAAAAGAAGAAAATAATTCACATATCGGCCTACATACAGCTTCTTTTATGACAAAAGCAATTTCGCTGTACGAAAGCAAGGGATTTGAACGCTTGCCTGAACTTGATTTAGAACCAATGAATGATGGAATTATTGTAAAAGCCTTTATCATGGATTTAAAAAGGGACTCTAAATGAGTTCTTTTTTTCTGCAACCTGACCAAGTAATTTTGTTCTTGCTTTCTCAAAAAACAAGGACGAAATTGATTGTTGAATACAAACTGAGATAAAAGTTTATACAATGAGATAACAAAGAAAAAAGAAGGGGAGACCTTTAAAAGGACTCCCCGACTATAATGAAATATAGTTTCCAATACTTCAGTGATTAATTTTCATCTCCTAAAAACTTCTCCAAAACATCTTTATTTCGATCAAAATCAACCTCCAGCACTTCTCCAACCCCATCATAACGTTCATTCTCGAAACTGCCGTCTTCGGGTATGCGGATGGTTTGTATTTCTCCGGTTTCGTTAGTCAGGATGTCTTTTCCGATGGTCAGGAGTGTGGATGTTTCAAGATCGGTATCGACATATGAACCTAATAGATCTAACAGTTCGGGGAGCTTGGCCACGCTGTTAAGGGTTATGGCTTCGTCTTTTAATTTTGAGACTACTTCCTGCTGTCTTTGGACTCGTCCGAAGTCGCTTAACCGATCCTGTCGGAACCGGACATATCCTAATAATTCTTCTCCATGCAGCTGTTGTGTTCCTTGTTCGAGGGTCATTCCGATTCCATCAGACATTTCATATGGTATGTCTACTTGGATTCCGTTGGGGACGAGGAGGTCGACTGCTTTTACGAAGCCTTTAAAATCGACGACCGCATAATGATGGATGTCCAGACCCAAATTCATTTTAATCGTTTCCCTGAGTAATTCGGGGCCTCCGAATGAGTAGGCCGCATTTAATTTCTGCTGTCCGTGTCCAGGGATGTTCACATACATATCCCTCATAAGCGAGATTAGTTTTACCTTATGCGTTTGTGGGTTGTAATGGGCAACCATGATGGAATCTGTCCGCGCTGCTTTTTCTCCCCGAGAGTCACTGCCTAGTAATAGAACATTCACTTCCTCTTGGGTATTCTTCTCTCCTTGAAACGATTCTGCTTCGGCCTTTTTAAATGGTTGATTGAATGCTTGATAAGTTCCTTCTATGTACTGATATATGGTAAAAAGACCAACAGTAAAGATCGCAAGGATCAGCAGGGCGCCAATCACTCGTCCCCACCGGATTTTTCTGCATCTTTTTTTCGTCACTTTAACACCACCCGGGTTGAACTTTCTCTTTTTACCAGAAGTGCCATTATCCCATAAAAAGATTTCAGTTAGTGAAAGATTAGGTTACAGTTGTTTGAAATTCTGTTAACAATTTTGATGGTGAAAAGGATTAATGCTGCAACGTAATAAAGAAATTTTGAAAAATCTATTGAATTTAGAAAATTCTTTTACTATAATACATAGTAATTCCTTATTACGATACTCAATTAACGAAAGAAATACTAAAACAAATATCTATATCATACAAAAGTACTAAAAAAGATAAAATAAAAACAAACTATTACCGAAAGGAGGATAAGTTTTGAAATACGAAATAGATGAAATGGACAGGGGAATTATCAAACACTTAGCTAATGATGGAAGAATGTCTTTTTCTGAAATAGCCGCCAATCTTAATGTCACAGAAAAGACAGTCAGGCTCCGGTACAAAAACCTAAAGGACAACGGAATCCTTAATGTGGTAGGAGTCGTTAACCCTGTAGCGATTGGGATCAAAGCAGGAGCAATTATACTTTTAAAGGTTCAGCCGCAAAAGATCCAGGAAGCAATCAATTCCTTAAAGGAGTTCAGAGAAATACGCTATATTACCTTGACGTCTGGACCGTACCCGCTATTGGTACAAATCGCAGTGCCAACTCAGGATGATATAAACGAAATCCTTCTTAAAATAAACGAGCTTCCTTCTATCCTGGAAATGAACAGCATTATCCAACTGGATGTTTACAAAAATTCTTATGAATACTACTAAGGGGGGCAAGAACAATGCTTGATTTGTTAAAAACACTGACAGGTCTCTCGGGACCATGCGGATATGAACATTCCGTATCCTATTTTTTAAAAGAGTACCTTGAGGAACGGACTGATGAGGTCAGCATTGACCCAATTGGAAATGTCATCGCCAGGAAAAAAGGGGACAAGCCTGGGCCGACAGTTATTTTAACAGCGCATATTGATGAAGTTGGTTTCATGGTTAAAAAGATCGAGGAAAACGGGCTGTTGAGATTTGAAAAACTCGGCGGGAATGATGACCGGACCCTTCTGGCACAACCGGTAACGGTAATGGGGAGCCAGGGATTGTTACCTGGGTTGATCGGGACAATGTCTGCGCATTATGTGAAGTTTGACGACCCTTCAAAACTTAGAAAACATCAGCAGCTTTATATTGATATTGGTGCTTCTTCAAGGCAGGAAGTACTCGAAATGGGAGTCGAGATCGGAACGCCGGTCACATGGGGAAGCGAATTCGTTGTCTTTGGACCTGAGTCAGCACCAAGAGTAAGAGCGAAATCGTTGGATGACAGAGCAGGGGTTGCCGTTCTGCTGCAGGCACTGGAAGAAATCAAGACAGAAAGCTTTGCTGGTGAGTTGGTATTCCTCTTCGCGGTACAGGAAGAAGTAGGGCTTAGGGGAGCAAAGACAGCTTCCGAACATATTACAGCAGATGCAGCGATTGCGGTCGATACGACAGCTGTCAGCGATACCCCGGAAGAGACAATGGATCAAAGCTTAGGCCTTGGAAGAGGTACAGGAATCAAGGTGATGGACTTCAGTCTGATCGTACATAAAACAATGAAAGAGACACTCGTGAATCTGGCAAAAGAACAAAACATTCCTTACCAGCTTGAAGTTTTCCCTGGGATCGGGACAGACGGCGGAGCAGTCAATTATGCCAACAAAGGGATTCCAACAGGTGTCCTTTCCGTTCCTTCTCGTTACGCCCATTCACCTGTTGAAGTGGTGGATATGGGAGATCTTGAGGCAACAAAAGACTTGTTAAAGGCCTTTGTTTTGAATCTATCAGAAGAGCAGAGTTTTGAATTTTAATAGAAATATAGCATTCATTTAACTTAAGTTATCGAAAAATTTGAAAATGGGGAGAGATTTAGAATATGAAGATATTTATTTCGGCAGATATGGAAGGCATTTCAGGTGTTGC
This sequence comes from Chryseobacterium sp. ISL-80, assembly GCA_018613055.1. GTDB lineage: Bacteria > Bacillota > Bacilli > Bacillales > Cytobacillaceae > Mesobacillus. The sequence goes on from JAGGQZ010000015.1 coordinate 119,306, forward strand.
AACGAACCAGCAGTTAAAAACTCCGTCCGAATATCAGCGTTTCCGTAAACTGATGACGGCTGATGTGAATGCAGCCATCGAAGGGGCTTTTAATGGCGGTGCCACGGAAATTGTCGTCGCAGATGGACACGGAAATATGTCAAATATCATCATCGAGGAACTGGATACACGCGCACGTTTGGTTTCCGGAAGCAATCGGGTCATGTGCCAGCTTGAAGGATTGGATGAGTCATTCAATGGCATCATGTTTGTCGGCCACCATGGACGCGAAGGCGGTTCAGATGTAACAGTCATCAGCCACACTTTGGCCGGGATCTGTGTCGAGGAAATGAAGGTTAACGGGAAAGTGGTAGGAGAGACGGAATTGAATTCCTATGTTGCTGGTTCCTTTGGCGTTCCTCCACTCTTCATCAGCGGAGACGACGCTTATGTAAGAGAAGTGCAGGAAACTCTTCCTGAAGTGGAAGGTGCGGTAACCAAAAGAGCTGTTGACCGTTTTGCTGCCGAATTGCTTCATCCAGAAGCTGCCCGTGCAGAAATACGTACAAAGGCAGAAGCAGCTGTTAAAAAAGCAAAGCAGGCGAAGCCTTTCACAGTTGCAGAGGGCCCTGTTACTTTTGATCTTAAGCTGAAAGGGCCGCAGCAGGCAAAAATGACAACGACATTGCCAACTGTAGAACTGACTGGTCCAAAGAGCATTCGCTTTACCTGCGATGATATGGTTACGGCTTATAAGCATATGTGGGGCTGCGTCATTATTGCCATGACTGCCACAAATGGAGTTCTTGGTTCAGTAAATGCTTAAATCTTAAAATAACGAGGTGAATGGAATGTACATAATCAAAAGGCTGTTAACGATGCTTTTGACCATCTGGGTCATCATTACGTTAACATTTGTCATCATGAAATTTATCCCTGGGGATCCATTCGCGTCGGATGCAGATGTTCTGCCGGAGGAAGTCCTGCAAAATATTCGGGCAAAGTACAATCTTGATGAGCCGCTTCCTGTGCAATATGCCCTTTATATGAAAAATCTCATGATGTTAGATCTAGGTCCATCTATAAAATCTCAAACACGGTCAGTAAATGATATCATCCTTGATGGCATGCCGGCATCCGCCACTCTTGGGATCCAGGCACTCACTATCGCTATGTTTTTTGGGCTGATCCTTGGAATAATTGCAGCGTTAAATCACAACAAACCGCTGGACTTTTTTGCAATGATGATAGCCATTATTGGGATTTCAGTGCCAAGCTTTATCTTGGCGCCGCTTTTGATTAAATATTTCGCTGTGGAATGGCGCTTGCTGCCGGTAGCGTCATGGGGAAGCTTCCAGCATAGTGTTCTGCCGTCTTTGGCATTAGCTGCTTCCCCGATGGCTGTCATTGCACGCTTTATGCGATCTAGCATGATAGACGTCATGAACCAAAATTACATTAAGACTGCCAATGCAAAAGGATTATCTACCGTACAGTTAGTCATCAAGCATGGAATCCGCAATGCCATTCTTCCAGTAATCACGTTCATCGGGCCGCTGGCAGTCGTGTTGATTACAGGTACATTTGTTATTGAAAAGATATTTGCGATTCCTGGCCTGGGAAAATATTTCGTAGATAGCATCTTTAACCGGGATTATCCAGTCATCATGGGAACAACGATCTTCTTCAGTACCATTCTTGTTGTGATCCTGTTCTTGATTGATATTTCATACCGACTGATTGATCCAAGAATTAAATTGACAAGCGGGGGGAAATAGCATGCAGCCTAAACAACTTGACAGCAAATTATTCGTACCCGTTTCTCCAGAAAAGAAAGTTCTCGATCCCATCCAGCGCCCATCACTGAGCGTATGGAAGGAAACACTTATTAATATCATGAAAAACAAACTGGCAATTCTCGGTTTGTCTCTTCTTTTAGTGATTGTGTTCTTCGCGCTCTTTGGACCGAAAATGGTTCCTTACAGTCCATCCGACCAGGATTTAATGAAGGGAAATATTGCACCGTCCAACTCTCACTGGTTCGGAACAGATGACCTTGGACGCGATATGTGGTCCCGTACCTGGTATGGTGCCAGGGTCTCCCTGACAATCGGGTTTATTGCCGCATTGATTGACCTGATCCTGGGCGTCACCATTGGAGGAATTGCAGGTTATATGGCTGGACGCAGCAAAAAAGGCGACCGAGTCGATAACGCCATCATGAGAGTTATCGAAATTCTTTACGGAATTCCTTACCTTTTAATCGTCATTTTGCTGATGGTCATCATGGATCCTGGTGTTACATCGATCATTATTGCTCTGTCCGTTACAGGGTGGGTGAGTATGGCCCGTATTACCAGGGGACAAATCTTGCAGCTGAAATCGCAGGAATATGTTATGGCTGCAGAAAAGCTGGGAACTTCCCATGCGAAAATCATCCTTCGCCACCTGCTGCCAAACGCGCTGGGAATCATCATCGTTAATCTGACATTCACGATTCCGCAGGCAATCTTCGCAGAATCGTTCCTGAGCTTCCTTGGGCTTGGTGTACAGGCACCATTTGCAAGCTGGGGCACGATGGCAAACGATGCACTTGGAGTCATTTTGAGCGGCCAGTGGTGGAGGCTGTTCTTCCCTGGGTTCATGATCTCCCTGACGATGTTTGCCTTTAATGCCTTTGGAGACGGACTTCAGGATGCATTGGATCCTAGGAATCGGAAATAGGAGGGAACAACTGTGAGTCACTTACTAGAAGTAAACAACCTCGAAGTGAATTTTAAAACATACGGCGGTGAGGTAAAGGCAGTCCGCAATGTTTCCTTCCATGTGGATAAAGGGGAAATTGTCGCCATTGTTGGTGAAAGTGGAAGCGGAAAGAGCGTGACTGTACAAACCTTAATGGGGCTGATCCCAACACCGCCCGGAATCATTAAAAACGGAGAAGTGCTTTTCGATGGAAAGGATCTTTTAAAACTATCAAAACGGGCCATGCAAAAAGTGAAAGGTTCAAAGATTAGTATGATCTTTCAGGATCCAATGACATCACTCAATCCAACGATGAAAATTGGAAAACAAATTGAAGAGGGATTGCTTGTCCATCAAAACATGAATAAACCGGAAGCGAAAAAGCGCGCGATCGAAATGATCCGTCTTGTCGGAATCCCGAACCCTGAAGAACGTTATAACCAGTACCCGCATGAATTTAGCGGCGGCATGAGGCAGAGGGCAATGATTGCGATTGCCCTGGCCTGCAATCCGGAGCTGTTAATCGCTGATGAACCAACGACAGCTCTGGATGTGACAATCCAGGCACAGGTTCTTGATCTGATGAGGGACCTGAAGGAAAAAACCGATACGGCCATTATCCTGATTACGCATGATTTGGGTGTTGTGGCAGAAACAGCTGAACGAGTGATTGTCATGTATGCAGGAATGATGGTGGAGAGCGGTACGGTCCATGAACTTTTCGAAAACCCGCGCCATCCTTATACGTGGGGATTGATGGAATCCGTTCCGGATCACACAAGCTCTGCAAAAGAGCGGCTTATACCGATTGAAGGAACGCCTCCTGATCTGTTCTCGCCGCCGCCGGGCTGTCCTTTTGCCCCAAGGTGTAAGTTTGCAATGGAAGTATGTCTTCAGGAAATGCCTCCTGCAATCGAAACAGAGTCAGGGCATTATGCAAGATGCTGGCTGAACGACCCGAGGGCACCGAAAGTTGAAGATCTTGTCGCTGCAGGGAGGGAAACAACATGACCGAAGCAACTGTTAAAGAGCCAAAAGCTACAGCTGCCGATACGCTTCTTAAAATAGAAAATCTAAAAAAGTATTTCACAATCCAAAAGGACAAGACAGTTAAATCTGTAGATGATATCTCGATTGAAATCAAAAGGGGAGAAACGTTCGGACTTGTGGGTGAATCCGGAAGCGGCAAATCGACTCTGGGTAAAACCATTGTCGGTCTCCAAGACCCTACAGAAGGAACCATGTTTTATAACGGTGTCGATCTATCCACTCTGGGCAGGAAGGAGAAAGCAATCGCGAACCGCGAAATGCAAATCATTTTCCAGGATCCGCACGCATCCCTGAACCCAAGGATGAGGGTAGGAGATATCATTGCGGAAGGAATCGATGCACATCGTCTTGCCCGCGGGAAAGACAGGCAAAATCGTGTATATGATTTGCTGGAACGAGTCGGCCTTCGTCCAGAGCATGCAAGAAGATACCCGCATGAATTCAGCGGTGGTCAGCGTCAGCGGATTGGGATAGCGAGAGCACTTGCGGTCAACCCAAAATTCATTGTTGCGGATGAACCCATTTCTGCACTCGATGTTTCCATTCAGGCCCAGGTCATCAACCTTATGGAGGACTTGAAGGAGCAGGAGGGGTTAACTTATTTGTTCATCGCCCATGACCTTGGGATGGTCAAGCATATCAGTGACCGAATCGGTGTCATGTATTTAGGCAAAATGATGGAGCTTGCCAGCAGCAATGACCTGTTTGCTGAACCGCTTCACCCATATACTCAGGCTTTAATGTCTGCAATCCCAGTGGCAAAACCAGGCGCCGCAAAAAGGGAGCGAATCGTGCTTCAGGGGGATCCCCCAAGCCCGGTCAACCCTCCAAGCGGCTGCCGCTTCCGTACAAGATGCCCGCATGCGATGTCCATTTGTGCCGAGGTGATTCCTGATTTCCGGGAAGTCAAAAAGGACCATTTCGTTGCATGCCATCTATATAACTAACATCTAGACAATTTTGAGGAGGAAAAACAATGAAAAAGCTGCTATCCATGATAGCTGCCCTTATGTTCGTCAGTTCGGTTTTATCCGGCTGTTACGGCGGAGGCAGCCAAAACGCATCATCAGACTCTGGCTCTAAAGGAAGCACTAAAGACATCAAGCAGGAGCTTGTATTGAATGCAATGAGTGAACCGCCAGCGCTTGATCCGGCAATGGCAACAGATACAACTTCCGGTTGGGTGTTGGATCATACGTTCGAAGGTTTGTTCACAAAGGACAAGAATGGCAAGCCAGTACTTGGTACTGCAAAAGATGTGAAAGTATCTGAAGACGGCAAGACATACACGTTTACCATCCGTGATGATGCAAAATGGTCTGATGGTTCACCAGTAACCGCTGAAGATTTTGAGTACAGTTGGAAGCGTACACTTGATCCTGCGACTGGAAGCCAATTCGCTTTCTACCTTTATTATGTGAAGGGTGCTGAAGATTTCAACAAAGGAAAAGGTTCTGCTGATGATGTTGGTGTAAAGGCAACGGACGACAAGACTTTAGTCGTTGAACTGAATGATCCGCTTGGCTATTTCAAAGAACTATTAACAATGTGGACTTTCTATCCTGTTAAAAAAGACCTGGTTGAAAACAACAAAGACTGGGCTGCTGGAGCTGAAGGATATGTCAGCAACGGTCCTTTCAAAATGACTGCATGGAAGCATGACAGCTCAGTAGTAGTCGAAAAGAACGAACACTACTATGACAACAAAAAGATCAATCTTACAAAAGTTACCTGGAAAATGGTTAACGATGCAACTACTTACTATCAAATGTATAAAACAGGTGAACTGGATCTTGTAACAACACTTCCTTCTGATGTAGTGGAGCAAGAAAAGGAAAACAAAGACTTCAAGAACGTACCTTACTTTGGTACATATATGTACATGTTCAATATCACAAAAGAGCCATTCACGAACGAAAAAGTACGCCGCGCATTCGCAATGGCAATCAACAGGGATGCCCTGACAAAAAATATCACAAAAGCGGGAGAAACACCTGCCTACGCATTCGTGCCACCTGGTGTTGAAACGCCTGATGGAGATTTCCGTGAACAAGGCGGCAAGTACTTTAAAGAAGACATGGAAGAAGCGAAAAAGCTTTTAGAAGAAGGAATGGCAGAAGAAGGCTGGTCCACTCTTCCGGAAGTAACGCTTTTATATAACACTGCTGAAAACCACAAGAAAATTGCAGAAGCTGTCCAGGAAATGTACAAGAAGAATCTTGGCGTAGACATCAAATTGGCTAACCAGGAATGGAAGACTTATCTTGATACTACTGACCAGGGCAACTTCCAAATGGCTCGGATGGGCTGGATTGGCGTATTGCTTGACCCGGCAGTCATCCTTGATTACTTCCTTGGAGACAGCCCGAATAACCGTACTGAGTGGAGAAATGAAAAATACGATAGCCTAATGGAACAGGCAAAAGCTGAACAGGATCCAGCAAAACACTTTGAATTGCTGCGCCAGGCTGAAGACGTGCTGATGGAAGAACTTCCGTTTGTTCCGGTCTATCATTATACAAACACATACCTGACATCCCCTAATTTTGAGGGCCTTGTCTACCCATATAACCGTTATCCTAACGTGAAGTGGGCAAAGAAGGTATCTGAGTAAAACACTGACTATGTATATTCCGTAACTATTTTGTGATATGGCAGGAAAAAGCAGCCCCCTGTTTTTTCCTGCCATACTATTTTAGCGAATAAGGAGGATGACAAATGGGAAAAAAAATAACCGCCTTTCTATTCATCATGCTGGCATGGCTGTTAGCAAAGCCGGTGCTTTCGCTCACGTGGATTGAAGTCATTGATCGATCATTTTTGGTTGGTATTATTTCTTTATTGGTGGCAGCGGCCTTCCTGATCTTGAAAACTGGATTTCTGTCTTTGTTCATGAACGGTTTCAATAAACTCGGATCATTTATTTCGCCAAAATCAAGAGCAATGGAGCGTGAAGACGAAAGGTCAGCAGACAATGAGCAGTTAAGAGAGTTCAAAGGCAACCTTTACGGAAGAATCCTCATTGGTGCTTTCTTTGTTGGATTAAGTTCAGTCACTGTCTCACTTTTAACATTAATTGTATATTATTAACCATGACCAGCTTTGATAAAAGCGGTCTTTTTTTGTTTTTATACAAAGGTAACTTCCCTTTGTAAAATGGCGCTTTCATTATAGGCAGCTGACAGCCCGGATCTATTGATCGCCTCTTTTTTAACAGCTTTAAACGGAAGCTTTACCTTTAGTGGTTTTTTAAAGGGAGAAATCGACAGCGAGACGGTTTCCTGATCTAGCCAGTTAGCATGGATTGGTTTTTCCCCAGCAAATGAGAATCTCTGCTGAAACCCATTCCGGTAAAAATAATGCTCTTGGTCTTTTGGTGTTCCAGGTTCATTTAGGCAAATGTATAATGAGAGATTGTCGCAGAATTTTAATAGATTTAAATGGAAAGAGAGGAACTTGTCGTGTGTAATTTTTAATTCTTTCAGCAAGATTTGCTGTCTTTGTTTTTCCTCGTTCCAAAAATTCTTTCCGATCGTGCTTGTCGCATCTTCAAGGAAGGAGGCATAGTGTAGGCTGCAAAGCAAGCCGGCGTATGGATCCATCTGCACGACTTCATCGATCCCTCTTTTGTAAAAGGCAAGCTTAGGGTTGCCCGGGTAATCCATGAATGAGTAGGGTTGCCGGGTTTGTTCGTTCCATAATGGGTCTTTGTCAGGCTCAATCCAACATCGGTCATGCTCTCGTACAGCGAGAACCACAGACTCCTTCCTGTCTGATCCCTTAAAATAATCATCTCTCCAGTTTATAGCCGCTTCCATAGAAATCCTGGCATGGTCATGCTGGGCAACCATGATAAAATCTTTTTCCCGTTCATGAATGATCATGTCATTCACCCCTTAGTTTATAATTCGAATTTATTTGGAAAACTACTAAAATTTAAGTGTTTATGGTATTTCAAAAATAATGATATACTTTTTATGGTTAAGAAGCTCGCGTTTGTGTTTTTAGTGATGCTGCGAAAGTATCTTATCTGTTCTTTTGGATCCCATATTAAGGCATATGATACTATGCTCGTTTATACTACTTATAAAGAATCCTATTTTAATCATCAATCACTGTGTACTCCTTTTGGTAACTTGACTTATTTAGAAAAGGAAGTTTCTCATATGAATGTAATTCAAAAGCTTTTTTCAAAACAAAAGAAAGTGAACATGGAATTTTGCCAGCGAAATTTAGAGCAGTTTTTAAAAGAAGAAAATTACGCTGAATATAATGAGTTTTTAAGTCGGAAAAATGTGAATCATAAGGAATTCGAATGCCAGAGCAGATGCAAGGAATGCCGGTTGTCTCCGTATGCGATGGTGGATGGGGAGTTTGTGACTGCAAATAATTCCGGTGAATTGCTTAAGAAAATGGCTCAATATTTAGATTAACACCGCTCAGGGACATTGCTACCGTTCCGTTATGAGGTTAATAAGGCACAGGAAATGGCGTGGAAATTGTCCACGCCATTTTCCTATTGTGCCAGCCTTTGTAACTCATACAATTAAAATATGAATATGCGTTTGACAATGTTTGTTGTACATAGAATAAAGAATGTCATTTAAACCGTCAATTTAATTGCCGGTTCGAAAGTCAATTTAGGGTTCAATTCTAAGAACATTATATTTAATATATAACTAGTAACAATAACATGGAATTTTATGTTAAAACAGACGTAAGATACATTATTTTGTACTTCAACTAAGCGGGCAATTTTAGTCGGTAAGTGTTTATTAACTTGTCTTCCACAATCTGTTTATTTTCTGAGATAGTATTCGACAAGTAATTTGGATAGTTAGAGGAGAATTTTTCGTGAAGTATTTTGTAGATGATGACCATTGGGATGTTATGGGCTATGTAGAGGAATTAAAAAGACTATTACCCAGATTTAATAAGGAGACATCAATTTTTTTAAAAAATCATTCATTTCATGATGGGAAGGTTGTTTCTCTTACGATTTTGAATCAAGAAAATGGTAAAACAAAGGATCCGACCACGATTAAAATGATTATTGAACAATATGAAGCGGGTGCGGGTACATATGAAATACAATGGGTAAACGTTCGTAAGTTTTTAATGGATTTTGATATTAAAAGAAATGTTTACGGTAATAAGCCCAATGAAATTGCCTTTGGTGGTAGAAGAGGACTGGACGAATGGGGCTACGATGAAATCCTTCCGTTGAGTAAAAGGAAATTGCAGCATGAAATCTTATTACATTCCCAAACCAAAATTCTTATTCATTGTTCGGATATTAAGATAAGAAAAATAAAAGCTTAGAAACTAATTAATTGCAGCGCCTGGCTAGAAAGAGGATTAATACACTTTGTGGTTGAATTCCCTTAGGGAGCTAAAGATACAATAATGTAGAAGAAGCATTTGGAAGATTGCGAAGGAATTCACTTAAACAAACGGGGCAGCATTCCTGTAATGA
>JAGGQZ010000016.1 GCA_018613055.1 Chryseobacterium sp. ISL-80
TTCCACTACAATCAACAGGTGTAAAAACAACATCGAGCTTTAACAAAGCCTTACAATTACAACAGCAATTTGTACGATAAATATGATAAACAACGAGTGAAACCGTTCATGTTCAATAAGAGACAATAGGATGCCTCGGCATCCTATTGTTCATTATTCATATAGCTATCATTAAAAGTCTGCATTACCTGGTGTACGAGGGAATGGAATGACATCGCGGATGTTTTTCATTCCGGTTAAATACATGACAAGTCGTTCGAACCCAATTCCATAGCCGGAATGCTTTGTGCTGCCGTATTTTCTGAGTTCGAGATACCACCAGTAATCTTCTTCCGCCATACCGAGTTCTTTAATCCGTTCTGCAAGGACGTCTTCTCTTTCCTCACGCTGGCTTCCACCGATTAATTCGCCGATGCCAGGAACCAAAAGGTCGGTAGCAGCTACTGTCTTGCCATCCTCATTCGCTCTCATATAAAATGCCTTGATTTCTTTTGGATAGTCAGTCACGAAGACAGGACGCTTGTAAATTTCCTCGCTAAGGTAACGTTCATGTTCTGTTTGCAGGTCTGTACCCCATTCGACCGGGTATTCAAATTGCTTACCCGAGTTCTTTAATAATTCAACTGCTTCGCTATAGGTAACCCTTCCGAAATCGGAATTCAATGCATTCTGCAATCTTTCAATAAGTGTTTTATCAATAAAGCTGTTGAAGAAGGCCATCTCTTCTGGTGCATGTTCAAAAACATAATCAATGACATACTTAATCATTTCTTCACCAAGGTCCATGATATCCGGTAATTCCGCAAAAGCAACTTCCGGCTCAACCATCCAAAATTCTGCGGCATGTCGTGCCGTATTTGAATTTTCTGCCCTGAATGTCGGACCAAAGGTATACACATTACGGAAAGCAAGGGCAAAGCTTTCTGCATTCAATTGACCGCTCACGGTTAAGTTGGTTTCTTTGCCGAAGAAATCTGCATTTTCATCCACATTTCCGTCTTCGGTTTTTGGCAGCTTGTTCAAGTCCATTGATGTCACACGGAACATTTCCCCTGCCCCTTCAGTATCGCTTCCGGTAATGATTGGTGTATGTACATAGACAAACCCTTTGTCCTGGAAGAATTTGTGGAGAGCATATGATGCAACAGATCTAACTCTGAAAACCGCTGAGAAAGCATTGGCTCTCGGACGCAAGTGAGCAATTGTCCTTAAGTATTCAAGGGTATGCCTCTTCTTTTGGATTGGATAATCTGTATCCGATAATCCTTCGACGATAATTTTTGTCGCTTTGATTTCAAAAGGCTGCTTCATTTCAGGTGTTTGGATAAATTCCCCTTCTACTAAAACAGAAGAACTAATAGGCAACCTTGTGATTTCTTTGAAGTTTTCAAGCGTATCCTCAAAAACAACTTGTACACTCTTAAAGAATGTACCATCGTTTAACTCCATGAAGCCAATGGTTTTAGAGTCGCGAAGAGTGCGGATCCATCCTGTTAATTGTACAGTTTGGTCTTTAAAACTTTCTTGGTTTCTGTACAAATCTTTTACTACGGTCTTGATCATAATAAGCCTCCTTATGGTAATTTATTGCATTAAAAAAAGCCTTCTATCCCCAAAAAAGGGACGAAAGGCTGAACTTCCGCGGTACCACCCAAATTGTCATAAAATGACCATCTTCATAATTGCTTATCCCAGTCTATAACGTGCTGGCCACGTCTAAGCCTACTCATGATTTCCCTTTCGGTTAGAACTCAAAGGTGTTCTTCATTTATGCATCATCACCAGGCTTCCACCGTCCCCGGCTCGCTATCGAATATAGCAAAAACTACTTTCCTTTTCATCGATTTAATATATGCAGTTTTCAAATGGATTTTTACTGTAATAATTTATCACATAAAGTCACCCTTTGTCTAGTTGGCCCTTGATTTATATACATTTATCACTAAAAATCACTAAACTAAAGTTGTTTGAATAATAATCGGAAAAATTCCGCTTTGATTGAAAACTCCCCTCATTTCTTTAAAAATAAGGGGAGTTATTCCGGTTATCTAAACCAAATTGTTTTATATTGTCTTCTTTTTAACAATTAACCGGAATTTCTCCGCCTATTCTGCTTAAAAAGTTTCTTTGTAGATAATAGCCGGAAATTAACCGCTTATGGATTTACATATGAGAACGAAAATCCAATTTTTTGAATGATAACTTAGCCTTAGCTAAAAAGTGCTTTCATTAAAATAACTCTATCTCTGTTAATTGGTCCGATTATTGTTTAATATTCTTGACCTGAATCACACAGTGAATTGCTTTTTTTGCTTCCTGATCGGAATTGAGATATTGATAGCAATGACTGATATGATAATCAACGCGGATCCAAGCATCTGAAGACCGCCCAGCCTGTCGCCATACACCAGCAACCCCAGCATCGTTGCAATGACAGGTTCCAATGTAGCTACAACAGCAGCAGTACTGCTTTCTGTTCTTTCCAGTCCCCATGAGTATGCAAAATAAGCAACCACAGTCGGGAAAATCCCCAGCCCTATCGCATAAAGCCACGCATCCCCAGCGAAAAGGACAGCAGCCTTGCTGACTATACCGGTTGTCGGAACCAGTGCTGCTGAAGCCACAAGGAAGGTGTACAAAGTGACTGTAAACGGATGATACTGCCTTAATGCCACCTTGCCAAAAATGCTGTAAAGCGCATAACCGAAGCCTGCCCCAAGACCAATCAGGATACTGGAGACAGAAAAAGATGTTCCTCCCTGCCCGGTGATGCCTGCTGCAAGCGTGCAGCCAATGACTGTCATGACAATCGCCAACAATTTCTTCCTGTTGATGCTTTCTTTCAGGAAAAGAAATGACAAAACCGCTACAAAAGCAGGAGATGTGTACAATAAAGCCACTGCAATCGGAATATTCATCAGATTGATTGCCGTAAAATAAGACCAATTAAAAAACACAATGCTTAAAATTCCTGTCCCTACAAAAAGGTACAAGTCTTTTAACCTGATTTTCAAGTGGCTCCTGTAAAAGGCAATTCCGACCATCATTAAAACAATGGCTGCAGTCATGACTCGGATGGCCACGATCTCCATGGCACTAAACCCGGCATTATTCAAGCCTTTTACAAAAAAGCCAATCAAGCCCCACATAGCCGATGCAAATGCGATCATAAAATAAGGCAATTTCCCTTTCATACGTTCACCACACAGAAAAGATGACAGGTAGACTGCCATCTCATATTGAAAATGCTGTTCACACAAATTATTAATCTTAGATACTAGACCAGATGGTACACCTTGCTGTATTTTTCGTATAAATAATCAACTAAGTGCTGAGCATTGAGTCCCTCGCCAGTTACATCAGTCAATATTTCAAGTGGTTTTTTCATTTTTCCATGCTTATGGACTTTCTCAGTCATCCACTCTTTAATCGGCTGAAGATTTCCCTGTGCCAGAAGTTCCTCATAGTCAGGCAAGTCTTTGAGCATGGCATGCTTGAATTGCGCTGCATACATATATCCTAAAGCATAGGATGGGAAGTAACCAAAGCTACCTCCTGCCCAGTGAACGTCCTGAAGGACACCTACTGCATCATTTTCAGGTCTGATTCCAAGGTATTGCTCATATTTGTCATTCCAGATTTGCGGCAAGTCCTTGACTTCAATCTCATCGTTGAACAAACCTTTCTCAATTTCATAACGGACCATTACATGCAGCGGGTAAGTTAGCTCATCGGCTTCAATTCTGATCAAGCTCGGCTTTGACTCGTTGACTGCACGATAGAAGTCATCTACATCCACTCCTGAAAACTGCCCTTCTGAATATTCCTGCAGCAGGCTGTAATTATGCTTCCAGAAAGAATAATTGCGTCCGACAAAGTTTTCATAGAAAAGAGACTGTGATTCATGGATTCCCATTGAAGTACCAGAACTCATTGGCGTTCCGACCAGATCTTCAGAAATATTTTGTTCATATAGAGCATGGCCGCCTTCATGAATGGTCCCGAATACTGCTGTCCTGAAGTCTGATTCATCATATTTCGTCGTAACCCTTACATCTCCTGGATTTAAGCCCATCGCGAATGGGTGTACCGTTTCATCAAGACGGCCAGCATCAAAGTCGTATCCCATTTGTTTAAGGATTTCAAGACTGAATGCACGCTGCTTCTCTTTAGGGAAATGACTAAACAGGAACCCGGTTTCTGGTTTTTCTGTTGAGTTTGAAATCTGCTGTACAAGCGGAACAATTTTGTTGCGCAGTTCACCAAACACCTCGTCCAAAACCTCGACAGTGACGCCAGGTTCATACATATCAAGCAATGTATTGTACTTATTTCCTTCATAACCCCAATAGCCAATGAATCTCTTTGTCGTTTCTACCAGTTTTTCAAGATAGGGCCTGAACATTTCAAAATCAGATTTGTCCTTAGCCTCTTCCCAAACTGTTTCTGCTTTTGATTGCAGGATTACATATTCCCGGTATTCCTCTGCAGGGATTTTCTTGTTGCGGTCATAATCCTTTCTGCACTCTTCAAGCGTCTTGCGCGTAATTTCCGATAAACTTTGTTCATTTGAAAGTCTTGCTATGTATGAAGCCATTTCTTCTGATGTTGACATATTGAATACCTCAGATGAAAGAACACCAATCACTTCGGATCGCTGGGCTGCTCCCTTTTTGGGTGCGCCGGTCCTTAAATCCCAATAAATCAAAGAAAGCGCCTCGCCATAGGCTGCCATTTTCTTTACATAATCCAAAAAGTTCTTTTCTGTTTGTTTTACTTCATTCATCCATCTCACCCCATTTTATCTGTCCCCATCATCTTATCATACTTTTCTGATATTTTGGTTTACGAAATTTAGAAAGGCTGTTTTCGTGTTGTTTGTTATTCTTTATATATCGGCTCTGTTAGACAAGGCTGTTGATTTTCGTACCAGGCGCTTCGCCTTCCACTACGATCAACAAGTGTAAAAACAACATTGGTCTTATCACAGCCCATGCATAAAAAAACAACAGGCGAACCTGTTGTTTTAATGGAATCAGAGGTTATCTTTCTATTATTTTGTTTTCCCGATTGCTACACGCCATGTTTCAGGGCCTTCTTCGAGATATTCCCATGAGAAAGCTTCAGGACGTTCCATCATGAACTGGTACTGAAGCGGCCTTGGGTCATGATCATTGACGATTTGCATGAATTCTCCTTGCTTAAGTGAATCAAAGTTTTGAAATATAGTAGGGTGTTTTTCCCGTGGTGCATAATCAGGAACATTGATAATTACATTGAAAGTCATTTCCCTCTCTCCTTCAAATCTATTTTCATTACACTTTTATTATAGAACCGTCCAGTACCCCAAGTAGTGAGCGCCGTCACAGTTTCACTATGACATCCCTCATTCATGACTTACCTTAATTCAGACAGAAAAATCCACTTTTAAAAAAGGAACTCCGGGCAAGAACAAGAATTATTTTAATAGGGAGGGATCTATTTGAAAGAATTGGTTGGAAGCTGCGATGAATGCGGAAAAGAAATATATTGCATGGACGGCTTTTTGAATGGAGTACATGACCATGGTAAATTGCTTTGTTTTGAATGTGAAAAAAACACCGGAGAAGACTCGTAGTTAGAAAAGCTCAATCGCCTTTTGGGTCAGCTCAAATCGTTCCATGTCTTCATTGGACGGACCTATCAAGTAAAGAAACCGCAAAGCCTTTTCGCTTTGCGGTTTTTTTGTTTATTCTTCTTCGACTGCCAGGTCTTTAACCGGGAGCTTCTGTTCTTCCTTGTGGGTTACTTTTCTGAGATTGAAAAGTGCCTTAATGCTGAATACTGCCAGGGCAGCAACACCAATCAAGAAAATCGTATCAGGAATAGCCCTTAACGTCAGAAGCATTTGTACTGTATCCTGCTGCAGGAATGCAGCTGAACGGGAAGCTGCGTATCCATTAAAGAAAGCTTCTTTAATCTGAAGGTAACCAACCGGCAGCAAGGAAAGGAATACCATGCCTGCCAAACCGACGTTCAGCATGATGACGATGAATTTAACCCATTTATCGCTCCATTTTTCCGGTTTGACGATATTGCGTAGCGAGTAAATCAATACTGCTCCTGCAAACATGCCATATACACCCATCATTGAAGCATGGCCATGAGCCGGAGTAAGGAACTGTCCGTGTTCAAAGAAGCTTACAGCCGGCAGGTTGATCAGGAAGCCCAGCACGCCTGCACCGACCAGGTTCCAGATTGCTACGGAAATCAAGAACCAGAAAGTGCCTTTGTACGGGAAATCCACTCCGCCGTCACGCATCATTTTATACTGGTCATATGCCTCTAAAATCAACAGAGTCAAAGGAATGACTTCAAGTGCTGAAAAGACTGCGCCCAATGCGATCCATACTTCAGCTGATCCGTTGTAGTAGTAATGGTGGCCAATCCCGATGACACCTGCACCCATCAGCAGGATCAATTGGAAATACAAAGCCTTTACAGTTGATTTCTTTGTTACTAGCTTCATTTGGACCATCAGGAAACCGATGACTACGACTGCGAATACTTCGAAAATACCTTCCACCCATAAGTGGATGATCCACCAGCGCCAGTAATCGGCAAACGTATAATGTGTGCCCGGATTGATCATGAATGCAAAGAAGTAAAATGCAGGGACAGCGATTGCTGAGTAAAATAACAGGTGAATCAAACCACCTTTGTCAGACTCCCGCTTCAAGCCGCTCCTGATGCCGCGGAATACGATGAATAACCAGATCAGCATTCCGACAGCGAGGATGAATTGCCAGATACGGCCAAGCTCGAGATACTCCCAGCCCTGGTGGCCAAGCAGGAACCAATTGTTGCCCAGATAACCGTTGGCACCAAGCCATTGGCCAATCATGCTGCCAGCGACGAGGACGACCAAAGCCCAGAACAGAACATCTACCAGCAATCCCTGGCGTTTTGGCTCATGCCCTCCTACAAGCGGTGCCACGAAAATTCCCATTCCAAGCCAGGCTGTCGCAATCCAGAAAATCGCAAGCTGCAAGTGGAACCCTTTCGTGATGTTAAATGGCAGGATCTCATGGACCCATTTCATCCCGAAGAAACTGTCAGGTTCGATATAATAGTGTGCCAATAATGCACCAAACATTGACTGGACAAAGAACAAAACAGATACAATCGCAAAATATTTGGCTGTTTTCCTTTGCGAAGAAGTCAGCGGCAGCTTCTTCAAATCGATTTTAGGGAAATTCCCCTCCGTGTAAGCCTCCTGCATACCAAGATGATAACGATAGAATACAAACAGGATCAAGCCTACAAAGAAAATCAATAAGGTTACGCTGGCGCCGCTCCACCAGACAGCCGAGAATGACATTGTGTTTCCAGCGTCTTCATAATATGGCCAGTTATTTGTATAAGTGATGGTGTCATCTGGTCTTTGGGTACTTGATAACCATGCAGTCCAGAAGAAGAAATCTGAAATCTGTTCAATCTGGTCACCCTTAGCTACCCAGGCACGCTCTCCATCAGGCATATGCTTTTCCTGGATCAAGCCTGCCTTAAGGCCCCAATCGTCACCCTTTGTAAAAATAGTATGGTAAAACTCCTTTACCTTTTGATGACCGAACACTTGCGCATCAGTCAACACCAGATGATCTTTATCCGGATCATAACGATTCTCTCGCATTTCCTTCATGACCCGTTCTCGGATGATTGTCTGGTCATCCTTGTTCAAATCATTGAAATCTTTCTGATATTCTTCCTGGGACCTGAAATCCTGCATTCCTTCTGTGTAGATCTTAAGTGCTTCTGCCGTATAGTCCGGGCCCATATATGACCCATGCCCCAACACTGTTCCGTAATCCATCAGGCCATATTTCTGGAATACTGCCTGGCCTCCTACGATGCTATCTTTCGTTAAAATGACATCCCCTTTTTCGCTTGTGACTTCAAGCGGCCTTGGAGCCATTTCTTTAAAAATCCAGTAACCTCCTGTCAGGAGTACTGTAAAGCTTAATAATAATGTAATAATGAGTACAGATTTCAGCAGTGAGTTTCTATTTTTCTTGACCACTGCCTTTGTGGATGTCCCATGCTGGATTTCCATCTTCCCTGCATCCCCTTCCTAATTTGATTTACAAACCAAGCATAAAGCGAAATGAAGATGGAGTTTGTGAACTACCTCATGCAGCAGGTGTGATATTTCCCACATCAGTGAGAATTATTTTCAAAAAAACTTCAAAATATGATTCAGGTCACTTAGCGCTCCTTGTGCAGTTGATAAAATCTATAGTAGAAACTTAAACCGAAATAAGGAGCAGATTCATATGCATATATCCCAAATCAGGCAGCAATTAAAGGCAGTTCCTATTTTTAAAGAATTATCTCCAGAGGAACTTGATCCAATTGTTGAAATTGCCCAGCCACGATTCTTTAAAAATAAAATGTATGCGTTCATGCAGGGAGACCCGCTTGACCGCGTGTTCTTCATCCATTCAGGGAAGGTGAAAATCTATAAGACAGATTCATCTGGAAGGGAACAAATCGTTTCTGTTTTGGAGACTGGAGAAATGTTCCCTCATGCTGGCTTCTTTAGAAAAGGCCAGTATCCAGCACACGCAGAAATGATGGAAGACACGCAGATGATTGTCGTGCCAATTTCAAAATTCGAAGAAATTCTCGTATCCTATCCAGAGCTTTCCATCAAGTTATTCAGGGTTCTGGGAGAAAAAATCATTGATTTGCAAGCTCGTCTTGAAGAACAAATTCTTCATAATACGTACGAGCAAATCATTATGCTGCTGCTGAGACTTTGCAAAACAAATGGCGAAAAACTGGAACGTGGCTTTAAACTGACCACCCATTTCACCAATAAGGAATTCGCCAACATGATTGGAACCTCACGTGAAACGGTCAGCAGAACAATCAATTATTTAAAAAAGAAGGAATTTATAAGCGTTGATTTGGATGGCACCTACCTGATCGACCATGAAAAATTGCATCAGGAGTTGTTTTGACCACATACAAAAAATCTCTTGTTAAGTGATTCACATCACGGAACAAAATATTGAAAATGATTATCATTTAACTATACCGACTATCGTATCGAGGAGTTGAATTCAATGGAACAAAAAACGATCGAACTGGATGTCAGAGAAGATATCAATAACAAGCTGGAGCCTTTCCAGAAAATCATGGAGGCGATTGGAGAGCTGAACTTGAATGATGTGCTTGTGCTTCACGCCCCCTTCAAGCCTGTTCCCCTCTATGGAGTTTTAAAGGCAAAAGGGTTTGACCATGAGGTTGAAAAAATTGAAGCTAAGCATTACAAAATTGTTTTCACCAAAACGGGAGGGAAATAAGATGATACTTGATAATAGAGGGCTTGAGCCGCCACAGCCAATGATGCGGACGCTCGCTGCACTAGAAGAGATCGATCGGGGACAGACACTGATCATCATCAATGACCGGAGGCCAATGTTTCTGTTCGAGCAGCTGGATGAACGCGGCTATCTGTATTTGACAGAACAACAGGAAGACGGAAGTTACCGGGTGACGATTTCCCGAAAAGCGGGGTGATTTAAATGTTTCAGCAAAGCAGTGGCAGCGAGACAAATATTAAGCTACCTATTTCTTACATCTTTTTCAGCATGATTGCCTTGATAACTTCCCAGCTGCTGATCCTGCTGAACGGCGACATGCTGATAACAGGCACATTCCGTTTGCCGGCCATTTGGTCTGCTGCCCATTTATTTGTCCTTGGATGGGCCCTTATGGTTGCAATGGGTGCGATGTACCAGCTCGTCCCTGTTGCTTTCCTGACGCCTATCTGGAGCGAAAAGTTCGGATTTTGGCAATTTGCCGTTACAGCCCTGGGAATACTGACATTTGCTACGGCACTTTATCTTCGCCCACAGGATGCCCTTGTTCCTGGAATCATGACATTGACAGGCATCCTGATGTTCCTTGTTCAAATGTACATGACGCTGCGAAGCCAGGCAAAACCCAATATACTCACATTGTTTGTCGGCAGCGCCTTATTCTCACTCCTGCTGACCATCGCCCTGGGAATCACGCTGGTAATCAGCATGAAGACCGGCTTTGCATCAGAATATTACCAGGCCATGTTCAAGACGCACATACTCTTGGGCACTGTCGGATGGTTCTCGCTGCTGATTTTTGGCTTCTCTTATAAAATGGTACCGATGTTTTCACTGGCCCATGGATTTACCATGAAGCCGGCAGCTTATGTATTCACCGTTTACTTTGCTGGAATCATTCTGATGGTTGCGTATTTTTTCACAGGCAGTCACTTAATGGAAATCCTGGGAACTTTCATGTTGCTTGCTGGATTTTTGGTCTTCACCTGGCATGTGAAAAAAATCATCGATAAACGCGTGAAAAGGAAGCTCGATCGCCCATTCATGTTCGCGTTATTTGCGGTTGGCTGCGGGGCAGCCATCCACCTGGCCGCTTTTGTATCAAGTTCAGTAAATTTGCTGCCAAAAACCGCGGGTCCCATCCTTTTATTGTACTTGATGGCCTGGATTGCATTCAGCATCATCGGATATTTGTATAAAATCGTGCCATTTCTTTGGTGGACTCATAAATACAGCAAGGAAATCGGCAAGAAGCAAGTGCCTGCCTTAAAAGACATGATGGATGAAAAACTGGCACTTCCACTCTTCATTTTGTTCACAGGCGGAACAGTGCTGTTAATCATCTCATTCTTTGTCCAGCTGATGCCAATTTTCTATATTGCCCAGAGCCTGATTCTAATGGCAGGTATTTTGTTCAGCTATATCATAGCCAAAGTCTTAACTATTTAAGGAGGAATTCGAGATGACAGATTTACAAAATAAAATCAGGGAAAATTTAAAGACCGTATATGACCCTGAATTAAACATCAATGTAGTAGATTTGGGCCTGATTTATGACATTGACGTTCCTGAACCGCGCACAGCAAGAATTTTAATGACATTGACGACTCCAGGCTGTCCTCTGCATGACAGCATTGCCAGCGGAATTAAATATTGTGTTCAGGGAATGGAAGAAATTGACCATGCTGATGTCCAATTGACATGGGAGCCAGCCTGGACACCAGACCGGATGACGGAGGATGGAAAAAAACTGCTGCAGGGATTTTAAATGGGACCAAGAACAAAAAGCGTAAGCGCCTCGTTAAGCCCCGACAAGCGCTGGAGGGCCGACCGGTGAAGTCGTTCTTTGACTTCATAGGGCGGACCGAAATCGAAAAGTATAGCCGACTGCCCAGAAACGCAGAAACTGGAGACTCCGACAAAGAAGCGCTTTTTGCTTCTGCCGGCGGAGTTGAAGTTTCGGAGTTTCTAGGAGGCGACACTAGACAAACGACTCGAGGGGCTAGGCGCTGGAGCTAGATTAAGAAAACTACATGTAGTTATCCACACCTAAACAATTCTATAATTACCTAAACAATAAAAGAAACGCTTGTTTTTCAAGCGTTTCTTTGCTTTTTATTTAGAAGTTGAAAGGCCAAATGACAATGCTTGACGAAAGTTGTTTTCTGCTTCCTGCAATTCCGCCAATTGGGCATCGTCAGAAGGGAATTCATTTCGTAAAGCCTCGGTACTAGAAGAAAGTGCCTTTGAAATACGCTGGAAATCGATAAAAGAATAATTCATTGCCATCCCTCCATTCTTTGCAAATATGGATTTATTGTATTCATAAAAGCGTTAAATTATTCTTGTTAATCAAAGTAAAAAAATCCTCCTGTCTACAAACAGGAGGAAGTGTTTTTTTGTTGCAATTTTATTCTTCCTTACCAGCCCGCGGCGGGCGTTTACCCCAGTACTGGTAATAGTCTGTACGGATGAAGCCGTTGAATAGCTTGCGTTTCTTTGTTGCCGGCTTTCCGTACACTTGTTCAAAGTTCTCGTTTGAGGTGAGCATATAAATGGACCAAGTATCAAGCGGAGCAAAGGCTTGTCCCATTTGACTGTACATCTCTTCGACAGCTTTCTTGTCACCGAGGCGCTCGCCGTATGGAGGGTTCCCGACAATAACACCGTATTCCTTTTTTGTCGTGAAATCCTGGACTCGCATTTGCTTAAAGGAAATCAAATCACCAAGACCTGCTTCAAAAGCATTTTCCTCAGCAATCCTAACCATCCTGTGGTCTATATCCATCCCGCTGATATCCAATGGCTGGTCATAATTGGCAAGATCCTCCGCTTCCAGCCTTACTTCCTCCCAGACTGTATCGGGAATGATCCCCCAGCCTTCCGATATGAATTCCCGGTTGAAGCCCGGCGCGATATTCTGTCCGATTAATGCAGCTTCAATCGGAATCGTTCCAGATCCGCAGAAAGGATCGACGAATGGCTTGTCCGGATTCCAATTTGTCAGCATGATCAAGGCAGCGGCCAATGTTTCCTTCAGTGGAGCTTCCCCCTGGCCTGTTCTGTATCCGCGTTTATGCAGACCGCTCCCGCTGGTATCGATTGTCAATGTAACAACATCTTTAAGCAGAGCCACCTCAATCTTAAATAAAGGTCCATTTTCTTCGAACCAGCCAGTCTTTTTATAAGAGGTTCTCAGGCGTTCAACTACAGCTTTTTTCACAATAGCCTGGCAATCGGATACGCTGAATAGCTTTGATTTAACTGATTTACCCGAAACAGGGAACTCAGCATTTTCCGGTAAAATTTCTTCCCACGGAAGTGCTTTTGTTTTTTCAAAGAGTTCGTCGAATGTATAGGCTTTAAATTCGCCAATCTTTATTTTGACCCTGTCGGCAGTACGAAGCCACATATTGCTTCTTGCGATTGCGCGAGCATCTCCTTTATAGGCGATTTTCCCATTTTCGACCTGACAATCATATCCTAGGTCACGAACTTCCTTGGCGACAATTGCTTCAAGTCCCATTGCAGAGGTTGCGATTATATCAAAATTCTTCATCATTTCACCCTTTATGTATCAATATACTTATTAATCTCAATATTAAATTGCCCAATAACCTTAAATATACATAAAAAAAGCTCTCCTGGCAAAAGGAGAGCTTTAATAAACACTCATACAAACCCATTAATAACGTTCTGTAAGCCATGTTTTGTACCATCGTACTGCAAACGACCAAAAGTCTCGTACTCCGGCGGTAATCATCTATCTACAGATGAAGAATCACCTGTCCTTCCCTTTGTTCAGTTCCTCCGGGAAAGTTCCCCTACCATCGTTTGGGTTTCTCGCTCGTGGGGTTTACCTCGTTCCACCCTTCCAATTTCTTGGAAGGCTCCGTCACTGTGGCACTTTTATAGGTATTCATGCCATATCGTTGCCGACTTAGGCATTTTCCCGGCCGTCAGCCGAGCGTGAGCCCGACTGCCCTGGCTTATGAATTGGCCAGGCACGAACACTACAGGCATCTCAGCCTGTGCGAGCATGGACTTTCCTCTGCAGCAAAACTGCAGCGATTACCCGAACGTTATTAACAGCTACAAAAAATATTATATGTAAGTTCAGGCTGAAAAGCAATGGTAATACATTTCAAAAACTAGCAGGAATTGGATTAATCGTAAAGTTTATCTCCAAACACATGCTTCTCAAGATTCGATAACCTTTTCAGGATATCAAAATTTGTTGTGCCTGCTGCCTGTGTACTTGGGCGGCGTGATGCCTCATCAAGCTGTTTCTTCAGGCGAAGATTGTCCTGCTGCAGTTCTTCAATCTCCTGTTGCATCATTTCATAATCCTTGATGATCGTATCAAGAAACTTATCTACGTCTTCTGGCTTGTAGCCGCGCATTGCTGTTTTAAATTCTTTTTCTAAAATATCTTTAGCAGTTAATTGAATTTTATCGGATAGCATTCCATTCACCTCAATATACCCCTATCTTCACATTTATTTTTTCAAAAACAAGGGGATTTGTCAATTTTCTTGTGTTTTCTGTTAATTTAGGAAGTTTATTTTCGTTCCAGGCTCACTTCCCGCGGGAGCGGCCCCCTTCAACTGGATATCAACTTTACTTCAAGCATATCAGATTCTTTGATTAAAATCCCTGCTGTCTTAATTGTTCTTCTTCTACGACCATTTGCAGATCATATAAAGTGATCAGTTGTGTTTCATATGGATGGGATTCCTGATACTTTTTCGCGGTTTCATAGATGAATTTAGGACTGCCTTCTTTTTCCGGATCATATAGCAATACCAGCATGTCGCTTTTCTCAATGAAAAATTGATTTTTCAGCCTGAATTGCCACGGCTTCTCATAGGGTTTTCTGGTAATCGAATCCACATGGTCAGCCCCAGCCAATACAGATTCATACCATTCCTTATTGGCCTCTTTCCAGGTTTCCTCCTGATTGAGGAAGGGCGTGAATACTGACAGCTTAAGGTCGGGATATTCTTCCTGAAGATCGAATACGGCCTCGCCAGCCCATAATTCGACACCCAGCTGGCCGCTGATCATCACCCATTCCAGGCCGTCATCGATCAGGGGCAATAAAGTTTTCTTTATTGCTGTTTTTATGTATTCAGCTGCCGGATGGTCGTGCTGGAATATACCCAGTTCAAAAGGTTTATACCCGGATATCGCGGCTACTTTAACCATGGTTGACTCCTTTGAATAATCTTTGTCATATTGAAGTTATTCCCTTTAAACGATTTATATAACACCTTTTAATCTTAAAAAAACAAGGGCTGTTCAGCCCTTGTTGCATTTCTTTATCTGCCGAATCCCATTCCCGGGCCATATCCCATTGGACCGCCGAATCCTGGGCGCGGTCTAGGTCCAACTGGAGCTACTCCGCCTGGAACCGGACCAGGTCCGCCATAAAAGTTCTGGTTTGTAACCTGGTTCACTGTTGATTCTGTATGCGGGAAGTAATGGACATGGTCATAATTGATGTGATTTACATTTGTAGTATGTGATGGATGAACATGCGGAACCACATTGTTGACAAAATTATGATTCACACAGCATTTAGTAGGATGAACTACTGTTGGCAAAACATTGGTTGGCTTGCAGTACATAGTGCATAACTCCTTTCGTTTAGACTTATTCTTTACATTAACAGCCTATGAAGAAGTCATGCGTCTTGTACTAATGAAAACACCTATTTTTTCAAGATTCTCTTCAGGTGCAAGCGCCTATGAATCTATTAAAGGAATGTGTAAAAGTTGTCCTTAAGTCCGCTGAATATTACAGCTATAAGTGTGATGACAACAAAATAGAGAACTAAAACCGCTTTATACATCTTACCAGCCCCGTAAAATTATATTGATTTTTAACACCATACAATTTTACATTTTACAATGTCCGAACCGTACATACAACAGGATAATACAGGTTTTGCGCATTTAAATGTTAAAATTTTGTTACAATTGAAAATAACCTGGCGAAACTTGTTGAAACAGGGTCAATTTGACGAATTTTGCGCTTGCCCGGGAAATGCTTTCCGGGAAATTCTCTTAATTCTTTTTTCGAGCTCTTGCTTAAAAATCATGTCTTTTTTTGTTGCCTGCTTCCCTTCCCTGACAAGATCTTCGGCAAGTTGGCAATATTCCAAAGCCAATTCAAAATCCTGTTCCCGATGTTCATAATGCTTGGCAAGTTCGATGCAGGCTTCTTTCTTCTGCTTCACGCTGCCTTTCTCCGCACTTTCTTTCCATAACGGAACAGCATTCTGCCATTCTTTATGTTTTTTATGTTCAAAAGCAAGTGCGTGCTTCGCATAAATTTCCTGATCATTGCCCTCGACTATTAGTCCATTGAAAGCCTGCTTCGCTTTTTCAGTATTGCCAAGATAGGAAAACCAGCGTCCAACCTCGTAAGTTTCCTGTGCTGTCTGTGACTGATCACGGCCGAGTATCTGGAAAGTTAAATGTGTATAAAGCGTCAATAGTGACAGAATATCGGTTTCATTGTGCCTGATGACACCAAGCAATCCCTCAGGGTTCTTCCTCTCGAGGAAGTCAAAATAAATCATCGGCGCCAGGAAGCCTGGTATATCATCCTTCCGCTCAAGCCCCAATACTTCCTGTTCGACGATGCTAAGTTTCATTCGTTCGATTTTATGCTTCCACATTCTTCTGGCGGCATGATACAAGTCAAAATGCCCAAAGGATGGCAGCTTTGGGACATGGTCACGGACAAGAGTGTGCCTGGTTTTGACTTGCGGCCAGTCGAAGGCCTTTCCATTGTAGGTAACCAAGGTCGTATAGTCGGCATTTTCCAAAAAACTCTGATATAGCGCTACTTCTGCCCCCGGGCTTGGCAGGATATGCTGTTTAAGTTTTACACAATCCTCAGAAACACTCGCATGGCCTAGCAGGAATATCGTATTCCCTGCTCCCCCGCCCAGTCCCGTTGTTTCAGTATCAAAAAACACCAAATCGCCTGCGCTATGGCCCGAGGCAGAAAGCGGGTGATTGGTCTGTTCCTGATTCCACAGGGAGACCGCCTCAAGCAGATCGCTGAATCGATAGTGGCCATGCTTGTAGTCAAGCGGATAAACAACCTCCCTGACCAGACAGTATTCGCCATCAAAATAGAAGGGGGTAACATGTTCCTTCTCCCAGATATCGAGAAATGGGATGTCAGGTATCGATTCGGCATTTACCGTTTCAGGCTCCGGGATGGAGCTCCTGGCTGCTGGCGTTTCAGGCTTATCGATCCCACTCTTGATATGCGGCTTTAGCCTGTTCAATTTGTTTTTTAAACTCATTTTCCCCCTCCTTTCTAGACTGCGGCTTCAAGGAAAAGATTCAACAATTTCACAACATCTTTTTTTGAATGGATTGAGGTTGTATCCGTCCCGATACAGGATGGACATCCATCTGAACACTGGCAGTTAAGGACCATTTGCTTCGTCTGCTTCAAAATCTCTTCAATGCCAGAATAAATCTTTTCACTCAGGCCAATTCCACCTGGATACCGATCATAAAAGAAAATCGTCGGTTTTTCATTATGGGCCGCCTTCACCTGCGGGACCACATGGACATCAGAAGGGTCGCACATCACGAATAATGGTGCGATATGCTTCAGGGCCTGGGATGTTCCGATCAACCCTTCCTCGAGGCGGTCATCAGCGAACTCGGAAAGTTCTTTATTAAGGGAGATCCAGGCTGAGCTCGTGTGCAGTTCTTCTTCCGGTAGATAAATTGGGCCTGATCCTATATTTTCATGAGTCTCAAACCTTATTTTCTTGAAAATTGTAGCCATCGCCCTGACACTTACATCTCCATACCCGATTTCTGTATCTTCATTGCCCCGATGTTTGTCTTCCTCCAAAACACTTAGCTGGACGGCGAGATTGGCGTCGGTAAAGTAATCGACATCGACTTCACGTACAAATGCCTTCTTCTCTTCCCAATCCAGCTTTTCCACCTGAAATTGTATGCCCTGGTGGAGATAAATCGCTTCTTCATGTAACAATGTCATGGCGGAGAAGGTATCCATCTCGCCAATCACCCTGACATTTGCTACATCTGATTGGTCGATGATCACGACATTCTCCTGCGACGCTGAGCGGAGGCTGATATTATGGGCCGGGAAGGCGTCATTCATCCAGAACCATTTGTCGCCATTTTGATGAAGGATACGCTCCTCCGTTAAATATTCCAGGATTTCTTCAATTTCCGCTGCCCCGAAAGTGTCTCCCTTTTTAAAAGGCAATTCATAGGATGCACACTTGATGTGATCGATGAGGATAATCAAGTTGTCGGGATTGATTCTGGCTGTTTCCGGACTGCGGTTAAAAAAGTAATCCGGATTTTGGATGACATACTGATCCAGCGGGCTGGAGCTTGCCACCATGATGACCACAGACTCTCCATGCCGTCTGCCAGCACGGCCTGCCTGCTGCCATGCACTTGCGATCGTACCCGGGTATCCGTTCATGATACATACCTGAAGCTGTCCGATATCAACACCCAATTCAAGAGCATTCGTACTGACAACACCATAAATCTCGCCGGAGCGCAGACCTTTTTCAATAGCACGCCTTTCCGTCGGGAGGTAGCCACCCCTGTATCCTCTAATGGCCTTTGGGCCTAGCTTGTGCTTGACCAGCTCCTGAAGATAGGTAAGCAAGATTTCCACCCTTACCCTGCTTCTTGCAAAGACGATGGTCTGGATCCTATTTTTCAGGAATTCCCCCGCAAGCCTTCTCGTTTCAAGAGTCGCGCTTCTGCGGACATTCAACGGAATATTGACGACTGGCGGATTATAAAATAAGAAGTGCTTCCTTCCTGAAGGCGCTCCATTATTGTCAATCAGAACCATCTCTTTTTCGGTCAATCCCTCAGCCAACTCCAGCGGATTGGCAATGGTCGCAGATGTACAGATAAAAACAGGATCACTTCCGTAATATTCACAGATCCTTTTCAGCCTCCTGATGACATTTGCCACATGGCTGCCAAAAACTCCTCTGTAAATATGCAGTTCATCGATAACGACATACTTCAGGTTTTCAAAAAGAGAAACCCACTTCGTATGGTGCGGCAGGATTGCTGAATGGAGCATATCAGGATTGGTAATGACGATATGCCCTGCCCTCCTGACCTTTTGACGGATATTGGCTGGTGTGTCGCCATCATATGTATAGCTGTTTATCGAAAGTTCCGCCTCCTGGATCAATTCATTGATTTCACTCTTTTGGTCCTGTGCCAGCGCTTTTGTAGGGAACATATAAAGAGCTCTGGCGTTCGGATCATTGATGATCGATTGCAGGACGGGCAGATTATAGCATAGCGTCTTCCCCGAAGCTGTCGGTGTGACAGCAACGATGCTTTGTTTCTTCATGATCTGTTCGTAAGATGATTTCTGGTGGGTATACAATTGGGAAATCCCACGCCTTTGGAGTGCATCCTTCAAGATCCCGCTTAAATCTTCGGGCATCTCTTCTGTCCGGGCTTCTTTCTCCTCAATCGTATGCCAGTGGACAATATTCTTTTTTACCGATTCACTAACCTTCAATTCTTGCAAAATCTCTTGCATGCTTTTCCGGACTTTCATCGCGTTCACCTCGTTAACCTTATTTTAGCGAATAAATGTTCGTTGCAAAAGAAAAATTATTGATACCAGACTGCTAGTTTTTGGAATCTCTTTTTTTAATCGCAGATTGGCCTTAAAAATCCAGGATGTTATTTGCAGCCCCCATTTGCTAAAATAATAGAAGTGGACTACAGCTAATATTTGAGGTGTTTCTTTTGAATAAAAATGAAATTAAAAATATACTGGCCAAATTCTCTTTGTTCAGGGACCTTGAGGACCATGAATTAGATAAAATCGTCGACATCTCCATTTCGCGTCAGTGGAAGAAAAACAGCCATATCTTTATGCAGGGTGACCCTCTGGAAAATGTTTATTTCATCAATGAAGGCAAGGTGAAAGTCTATAAAAGTGATGCCAATGGCCGGGAGCAAATCGTCGCCATCCTTAAGAAAGGGGAAATGTTCCCTCATGTAGGATTCTTCAGGAAAGGCGGCTATCCAGGTTATTCAGAGGTATTGGAGGAAGCAAGCCTTGTCGTTGTCCCGATTTCACAATTCGAAAAGGTCCTTGTCGAAAACCCTCACTTAAGCATCAAAGTATTCAAAGTGCTGGGAGAGAAAATCGTCGACCTCCAGGAGAGACTGGAAGCCCAAATTCTCAACAATACGTATGAACAGATCATAAAGCTTTTAATCAGGCTTGGGGAACTTCACGGAGAAAAGCAGGAAGATGGTACGGTTCTATTGAAGACGGATTTCACGAACAAGGATCTGGCCAATATGATTGGTACCACCAGGGAAACGGTCAGCAGGACGTTGACCAAAATGAAAAAAGATGAACTGATTTCCACTGACGCAGATGGGAATATGATCATGGACCCTGATGTATTGCTGGATGAGCTTGTCTAGTATATATTCTCAGAACAAAACGCCCGAGGCTCTTTACCCCGGGCGTTCATTTTATTAGGCTCTTTTCTCAAACTTTGTTGCTATTGAATACAAAATTGGAGTGAATTACCTATACTCCTTTATAAAATTGACGCTTCTTATGAGAAAAGAGCGTGCAAACTTAATACCGACCTGCAAAATAGGCTTATATTACGTTAAAATCGGCTTTAGGATTTTAACAACAATCTTTACGAAAACAGCCTTTTATTATTCAGTTTTGCTTAAACCCATCATTGTTTCCAGGTCTTCCTGGGCAGATGTGATCAATTTCAGGTTGAATGTATCCTGCAGGACCTGCATCACGCCATCAGAAATGAATTCTGGCGGCTTAGGCCCGATGCGGATATCCTGGATTCCCAGGCTGAAAAGTCCAAGCAGGATTGCTACAGCTTTTTGCTCGAACCAGGAAAGGACGATACTAACCGGCAGCTCGTTTACGTCACATTCAAAGGCATCAGCAAGTGCCTTGGCAATTTTTACCGTTGATACAGAGTTATTGCACTGGCCAAGATCCAAATATCGAGGGATATTCGTTCCAGGAACCACTCCATAATCGACATCATTGAATCGGAACTTTCCGCAAGAAGTTGTCAGGATGACTGCTTCTGGAGGAAGTGATGTTGCAAGCTCGCGGTAGTACTCTCCTCCTTTTCCAGGTGCATCACAACCGGCAATGACGAAGAAACGCTTAATTTTTCCTGACTTGACTGCTTCTATGACTTCTGGTGCCAGACCTATCACTGTTTCATGATGGAAGCCTGTAACCAAAGTCTCATCCGATTCCATGTTAGCCTCTGGAAGCTCCAGCGCTTTTTCGATAAGCACGGAGAAGTCTTCATTTTCAATTTTCCTTACGTTTTCAAGTCCTGCTACTTCGTATGTAAACATACGGTCTGCATAAGAACCCTTGATCGGCATTACGCAGTTTGTAGTTGCCAGGATTGCCCCAGGGAATTTTTCAAACAGGCGGCGCTGGTCAAACCATGCCTTCCCGATATTTCCCTTGAGATGCGGATATTTTTTCAATGCTGGATAGCCGTGGGCCGGAAGCATCTCGGAATGCGTGTAAATATTGATTCCTTTGCCTTCGGTTTGCTTCAGCAATTCTTCAAGCGCGAATAGATTGTGCCCCGTTACAACGATTGCTTTGCCTTCAATCTTATTCTGGCTCACCTTGACAGGCTGCGGGATGCCAAGACGGCTAGTGTGCGCTTCATCAAGCATTTCCATCACGCGTACAGCTGATTGGCCAACCTTCATCGCCATATCAATATGTTCCTGGACATTAAAGTTTGAATTAGTCAATGTCATATATAATGCTTCGTGGGTCGTTGCATCAACGAACGGATCTGTGAATCCAAGCTGATTCGCATGGGTTCTATAGGCTGCTATGCCTTTCAGAGCAAAAATGATCGTATCATGAAGACTTGCGATTGTTTCATCTTTTCCGCATACACCAACAACTTTACATCCTCCTGTTGGCGTTTGTTCACATTGGTAACAAAACATATGTGTATTCCCCTTTTCTGCTTTATTTACTGTTTCAGCATACAGAGGTTGAAAAATTGGTTATGTGACCTAAATCACACTAAAGGCATTTTTCACAAAGTGTTCAAAAAAGTACGTCGGACTGTTGAAGTCTGATTTTGAAGAAAGGCTGTTTTCGTAAAGATTGTTGTTAAAATCCTAAATCCGATTTTAACGTAATATAAACCTATTTTGGAGGTCGGTATGAAGTTTCCATGCTCTTTTCTCAAAAGAAGCGTCTACTTTACGAAGGAATACTGCGAATTCAATCCAATTTTGTATTCAATAGCAACAAAGTTTGAGAAAAGAGCCTAAAGAAAAACACCTCATCTTGAACAGGGACATTCCATACAACATAGATTATTATAAGAATTTTAGCAGAGGAGGATGTGAACCGATGGCAACCAACCATCCTGATCGCCCAAAAAGAAACGAAACTCTCGAACAGTGGTTCAAATCGATGAACCAGCTGATGCAGGAGAAGCCTGTCAAAGGTATCCTGCAAAGCATTGATGATTTTTTCAGGCATCCCTTTCCCCAGTCATCCTTCGGTGTACAAGTAAATGAAACAGTGAACGAATATGTGGTGACAGCAGAATTGCCGGGGATCAAAAAGGAAGATATCTCAATTGACGTCATCAACAACTCGCTCACGATCCTTGTAAACAAAACCGAAATGACTTCAGAAATCAACGATATCGCAAAAACGGAAATGCATATGGCCTCATCCAGGCAATTCAGCCGGACAATTCCATTTGCTCATCCCATAAATGATAAAAAGACCCGGGCATCCTACCGCGATGGATTGCTTAAAATTAAAATCGCTAAAAAACAGGGAAAGAAAATAGACATTTTTATTGATGAATAGTTGTTTAACAGAAACAAGCAGGCACAATCGCCTGCTTGTTTTTTAAACTTTGAACATTCCGCCGAGTCCCTTGACAAGGGATGACACCTGGGTCACCGCATTCATCATCTGGCCCGCTGTATCGACCATCTTATTGATGTCCAGGTTCCCATCCTGGCTTTTAAACGAGTTCATGATCGACTGCATGCCTGATGGCTGCTTTGGCATAAAAGCATGTTGCGGATATGGGTTATAATTCTGATAGTCAGCCTGCGGGTTATAGTAACCATAAATAGGGTCATCCTCAGGTTCTAGCGGATTTTGAAAAAGCATTTTTGTATAGTTATTTTTGCTCTCGGCAATTGGGTAAGGCTGATTCCACTGAGGGTTTCCCTGCATATAAGGATTCACAGGGAAACCCTGCGGAGAGTATTGGTTTTGCCAGTTCCCCGGCATGGCATTCCAATATGGTGTGTTATATTGTTGAGGGAGCGGTTGCTGCCGGTTCAAATTTTGATCATTCCCATTATATAGATAAGGGTCCTGACTATATTGATTCACCCACCACTGTGGCTGGTAGGCATTCGTCTTATTTCTGCGGCCAAACATGGCGAACATCCTCCTCCGATCATTCATTACGATAGTATATGATCAAACCGCCCAATGGGTGAAAGGGTTGGAAAAGGCTTCCGGTTTTGTCTAAGTATGAAAAATGTTGTCGGAAGTTTCAATTTTTGAAAAATGAATGACTCTTCCTTTTTCATGATAGTATGGACTCAAATGATGGAGGAGGATGAAAAATGAACGTTCACGAACTTAAAAATCTATTTGCCCAGACAAAAGAATACACTCCGGAACATGTAAATGAATTGCTCGATTTTACCAAAAAGTCGTATATTCAGAATGAGATCACCATTCTGGAATACCGGAACCTTGTTCGTGAGCTGGAATTGCAAGGTGCTTTCATTCCCGAGGATCAGAAAGAAATGACCATCTAAAAAAGTTGAAGCACCAGAACGATCGGACTCCCCTTATTGCCGGCTTGGCTGACAATTGAGGTGCAGTTCAAACGCTCTGGTGCTTCTTTATTTTTGGCTGCCTGTTTGCTTAACCGCAATGATCAGACTTTTCAGGATGAATTCCACTGACTGTAATTGATCAAGGAACCGCTTTTTGCTTGTTTCTGGAAAAAACGCCTGTACAGAAATGACTTCAATGTAGTCCGCGGCCGTTTCAATCTGGTTTACATGAAGGTTTTTCGGCCTGTTCTGACCTACCCAATCGGACGCTGATTTCCTCCATGTGTCTGTTGTCCCCTTTACCTCATCAGCAAATGGCTTTACTTCTTCATGAAAATCGCCTCTTACTCGCTTTTCCTTCGAATATTGAAATCGTTGATGAGCAAATTCCAGGTTCTCAAGCAACCTTTCAGATAATGCAATAAGATTTTGGTCAGGTTCCAAGTTAATCACACTTTCCTTTGGTCTATTTTTTATGAGTCCGCAACTCATTTGTTTCTTTCTTTGTGACTTTTCTGGTGCAGATTAGCCAATTTCACAAATTTATTTAGTCCAATGACATACAAAAAAGCAGCTTTCATGGCAAAAAGCTGCTTCATGTTGAATCTATTCTATTATATTTTAAAAACTCATTTCAAGTTTTAAGGAGGCTTGCTCGTTGATCGTCTGTACCGAGGAATTAAGGGCTTGCGGAATTTCCCGTTCTACTTTATCTAGAAGTCTGCTAGTTTTTTCTAATTGCAATGAATGGACATTGTACATTTTTTCCCGGACTCCTTGCAAAGATTCAAGCAAATTCATGTCTGTTTCTTCAAGGCAATGGGCCATTTCAGTCAACATCCCTAAAAACTCTTCTCTTTCGATTCCTTGTTTCATGATTATCTCTCCTAACTTGGTATTTTAAGGTCTGGCAGAATGAACCCCAGTGCGCGACGACGAATCTTTCCTAATGGATTTCCAGTCTCTTGATTGTAAAATTCTACCCTGGGACGCAACCTCCTTCATGGTTGA
Organism: Chryseobacterium sp. ISL-80; assembly: GCA_018613055.1. Lineage (GTDB taxonomy): Bacteria > Bacillota > Bacilli > Bacillales > Cytobacillaceae > Mesobacillus. Next base: position 24,311 of record JAGGQZ010000016.1, read on the forward strand.
CAAAACTAGAAGGGATTCGGCAAACAAAGTGTTTTTCAGCAGTGAACTTTACAGTCTTCGACATGGCCAAATCGTATGAAAACCGAACAAATGAACAAACTAAGGTCGGGAGGTGTTCACATGAATAAAAAACAACGTAAAACCGCGCAGCAGCCGAATAAAATGGCAGAGAAAAAAGCTGGCTATGGCGACAAAAAGCTTGAAGGACCTAACCGCCCGGCTGAATGATGAAAAAAAAGCAAGGGGACCCCTTGCTTTTTTGTTTGTCCGCATTACTCTGGAGTGAACAATTCTTTTACCGTTATCATAGCATGCAGCTGTTTTTGCTTATTCTTATACCATTTTGTCAGATGGATAGGATGCCTGTGTTTCGGGTCGGGATTGAACCATTCCCGGCGAAACTTCCGCTGTTTAAACCAATCCCCTTGCCGGCGGTAATGGTGGTGGATGATTGGATAAGTACACCGAAGGTATGGCGTGTCCCTCTTTTTGTGATTCGGGAAGTATTTCTCGTAATCATATCTGGATGCCGTATGTTCTGTATTTAAGGCGAATTCAAGAAATGAAGGGTAATAACGAGGGTCGAATAGGATCGATGCCAGCCGCTTCCCCAAATTGATCCTTTTGCTGATAAATTTGAAACCATTTACGCTTGCTCCGTATAGCTCACCTTCACATGTAGGAAAGAGGACTGTACTGAAATGAAGGTGATCTTCAAAAGAAAACATGGACGTATTGAAGACTCTCCTCTTATATACCGGTTCCTTGATCACCGGTTCCTGTATCACATTTTGTTCATTGATAATCAGTGCTGTCATCAGCCGTCTTTTATCTCCATACTTCCAAAATTCCTTCCACTCTCTCTCCATAAAAGCCGAAACATCAAGAAATTGAAGCAAGTGAAACATTGGTGTGCTTTTTATCGTCGAATAAGAGTACAAAAGCAGCTGTGCATATGCATCTCGAAAAATCAGCCAATTCGCCCGTTCATATGTTAGGAATAATCGTTTGCGGATAGCAGGAGAAAGCATTCTCGGAAACCAGTCACCTTCCAGGTCACACATATTGTAGCCTCCATTCCTGGATACCATGCTTGCAAGGAAGGACCAAATCATTTCGGGATATCTGAGATAGAAATCCTGATAGGCTTGTGTTCTTGAGATATTGTCCAGGTTTTTGTTGGCCGTTTCGATTCTGATTTTTTTGATTATCTCTGCTTCTTCATCCGGCAGGTTTGAAAATTGAGGAATATGGGTCATTGACACACCGTTTCTCTTCCTTTTTTATAGGTTGTTCTTAGAGTGAAGTGAAATGGGGCTTTTTATTCAACCAAAAAACTTTTAAATTTGGTATGATATAGAGTAGTCTGCGAGGTGGTCAGCTTGATTTTCAATTATCCAAACGGAAAAAAATATATTCCAGCTGCAAATAAAGAGACAGCACCAAAAACAAAAAAACAAAAGAATGCAGCATATAGCAACAGAGGGATGACATTGGAGGAGGACCTCAATGAAACCAACTCCTTTTATCTTGACCGAAACATTGCGGTAATCCATAAGAAGCCTACACCTGTCCAAATCGTCAATGTGGATTATCCGCGAAGGAGTGCAGCGGTCATTAAAGAGGCATACTTTAAACAAGCTTCTACTACAGACTATAATGGTGTTTATAAAGGAAAATATATTGATTTTGAGGCAAAGGAGACGAAGTTTTCTACATCTTTTCCATTAAAAAACTTTCATGAACACCAAATTGTCCATATGAAAGCCGTCCTGGAGCAAGGAGGAATCTGTTTTGTCATCCTCCGGTTTTCGACTGAGGAGGAAATCTACCTCCTTGAAGCAAGCAATTTGCTTACTTTTTGGGAGAGAATGACCAAAGGCGGCAGGAAGTCGATCACAAAGGAAGAAGTGATTGATTGCGGTCATAAAATCCCGCTTGGGCTCCATCCAAGGATTGACTATATCAAAGTTATCGATTATCTTTATAAACTTAGTTAGTTTTTCGATTGCGAGAAAGGAATGAACTAAACATGGCACAAAAACCTCAGACAAGAGAGGAGCGACGCAGACAGCAGGCAGCCAGGAACAAGAAACCCAAAGGCAAGAAAGCGAAAAAAGGAATGTTCAAGAAAATTTTCCTGACGCTGATCGCCCTGGGCATCATAGGCATGCTGACTGGTATCGCTACATTTGCATTCATGATACAGGATACGCCAAAGCTTGATGAATCCTTGCTCAAAGACCCGATCTCATCAAAGATCTATGATAAAGACAAGAAACTCGTAACAGAAGTAGGCTCACAAAACAGGGATTATGTTGCTTATGAGGACATACCCAAACTAGTAGAAAACGCCTTTTTGGCTACTGAAGATGTCCGATTCTACAAACATAATGGAATCGATGTCATTCGTCTTGGCGGAGCAGTCATTGCCAATGTCACGAATGGATTTGGCTCTGAGGGTGCTTCCACCATTACACAGCAGGTCGTGAAAAACTACTTCCTGGGCTTTGAAAAGACAATCTCCAGGAAAGCACAGGAAGCATGGCTCGCTTATCAGCTTGAACAGAAATATACAAAACATCAAATCTTCGAGATGTATGTAAATAAAATTTATATGTCCGAAAACATGCATGGGGTCCTGACAGCTTCAAGGACGTATTTTGGCAAGGATTTGGATCAGCTTGAGCTTCATGAAGCGGCTCTGCTGGCAGGAATGCCTCAAAGTCCAAATAACTACAATCCCTTTACGAATCCAGAAAAAGCAGAGAAGCGCAGGAATATTGTCTTATCCCTGATGAACCAGCATGGATTCATCTCAAAGGAAGAGATGGAAAAGGCACAAAAGATTCCTGTAGAATCCAGTCTCGTCAAGGAAGAAAACAGGAAGAACAAGGACGAAGAGCCTTTCGATGCGTTTGTCGATATGGTCATTGAAGAAGTAACTGAAAAGACCGATTTCGATATTTTTTCCGATGGACTTGAGATTTATACAACCCTTGATCCTAACGCCCAGACGCATGTTGAGAATATCCTGAATACAGATGCTGCGGTTCAATACCCAAATGATGAATTTCAGGCAGGCATCACCCTTCTCGACACGAAAACCGGGGAAATACGTGCGATTGGCGGGGGCCGCAACCAGCAGGTCAAGCGTGGCCTGAATTATGCTATTGATGTAAAAAGGCAGCCAGGTTCAACAATCAAGCCTATCCTAGACTATGGTCCGGCAATAGAGTATTTGCACTGGGGTACCTACCACATGCTTGAAGATAAACCTATGACCTATTCAACGGGTGACCCGATCAGGAACTGGAACAACAAGTATAACGGCGTCATGACAATGAGAATGGCTCTGGCAAAGTCTATCAACATCCCTGCCCTACAGGCATTCCAGGCTGTAGGTCTGGAAAAGGCAAGGGAATTCGGTTCCAATCTCGGATTGACACTTGATGATCCTTTCTATGAATCAGCATCTATCGGTTCCAAAGAAATAGCTCCAATTGAAATGGCTGGGGCATATGCAGCATTCGGAAACAACGGATTCTATACGGAGCCATATTCAGTAAAGAAAATTGTACTCCGGGACAAGACAGAAATTGATCTCACACCTGAGACTGAAGTGGTCATGAAGGATTATACTGCCTTTATGATTTCTGATATGTTGAAAACGGCAATCACGCAAGGAACCGGGGCAACATACGCCAATATCTCAAACCTTCATGTTGCCGGTAAAACAGGAACAACGAATTACACGGAAGAGGATATCGATAAATTCGGAATCAAGGAAGGCGGCGTGCCAGATTCCTGGTTTGTTGGGTATACAACAAGGTATACTGCCTCAGTCTGGACGGGTTACAGTGACCGGAAAACCGGACTTTACGGTACAGAACAAAAAATATCACAGATGCTATTCAAAGATCTGATGACCTATGTCTCTAAAGATGTAGATACACCGGATTTCACTGTTCCGAAGAGTGTTGAAAGAGTAAAAATTGAAAAAGGCACAATGCCTGCCAAGCTTGCCAGTGAGTATACTCCAAAGGATCAGATCCTTTACGAGTGGGCAGTGAAAGGAAATGTACCGAAGGAAACATCCAAGAAATTTGAAAAGCTTGAAACTCCTTCAAAGCTTGAAGCCGCATATGATGAAGTGAAAAATGAAATCATCCTAACTTGGGAATTCAAACAGGATAACAAGGAAGATGTCCAATTCGAGGTAACTGCATCCCTTGATGAAGGTCCTGAGCAGGAATTAACGAAGACGACCGAAACCGGTTTGAAAATCGCCAATGCAGTTCCAGGCGGAATATATTCCTTCAAAGTAACGGCTGTTCGTGGTGATCAGCGTTCTGAACCAGCTACCCTGAAAATTGAAGTCCCAGATTTCTCTTTGCCTGGAGATGGTGAAGGTGATGAAGGCGAAGACGGCAATGGTAATGGGAATGATAACGGGAATGGCAATGGGAACGGGAACGGAAACGGAAATGGAAATGGAAATGGTAATGGTAATGGTAATGGTAACGGAAATGGCAACGACACCGGAAATGGCAACGACACCGGAAATGGTAATGACACCGGAACTGGAGACGTTACCGGTGAAGGCACTGGTGAGGCCGGCGGTACCGGAAGCAATAATGATAGTGGCGGCACTGGAAACGGAGACGGTGATTAACCTTATTCTCTTTCCATAAAAGAAAAAAACATAAAAAATAAACGTCCTGATTAGTCAGGGCGTTTATTTTTTGCATGATTTAAAGCTGTCTTTCTGGCATACTGCTTTTCCTGTTCAGCGAATAATTCCGCCAGTTGCTTATAGGATTGGAAAAGGCCAGGCCTTGATGAAACAAACTCCAGTCTTTCTCGGACGTTCACGGGCTTGAGTTTACAATCCTCAACCGAATGCACGTCTTGATTCAATCCATTCGTCGCGAAGAGGAATTGCTTGAATAATGCAATTGCCTTTTTCATTACTGGAAGTATCCGGTCACGATCCCTGTTTGAAAAGTGATGGCGCAGTTCTGTATTGTAATGATTCCATTCATTGAGGAATTTCTCCATAACAGCGTTCCTCTCCCCGTTGGAAATAGTCCTTTGCTTACAGTTTATCCCTCATCCTTTTCTTGCCCTCTCTGCAAACATCAAGCAAAGGACAAGTCTCACATCTTGGATTCTGTGCTTTACAATGGTACCGGCCAAAGAAGATCATCCTGTGATGGGTAATTGACCATTCTTCTTCAGGAATTTTCTTCATTAAAGTCTTCTCGACCTCCAGCACTGAATCCTTCCAACGGCAAAAAGCAAGCCGTTTGCTGACACGCTCGACATGTGTATCCACTGCAATGGCAGGAACTCCGAATGCAACGGAAACAACGACATTAGCTGTTTTCCGGCCTACTCCGGGAAGCTTTGTCAATTCATCCCTGTCTGCAGGCACTACTCCTCCATATTCATCGATGAGCATCCTGCATAGATTTTGGATATTCTTCGCTTTATTACGATAAAGACCAATTGATCGGATATCCTGCTGCAGCTCCTCCAGTGTCACGGCCAAAAAATCCTCAGGAGTTTTATATTTTTCAAATAAGTTCTTCGTCACTTTATTGACAAGTGCATCTGTACACTGAGCCGACAATGCAACTGCTATCACAAGTTCAAAAGGATTGGAGTGGACCAGCTCACAGTGTGCATTTGGGAACATCCTGCCCATTTCATCGAGACAGAACCTGATTTGCTGCTTATTTAGCATGATTTTTCACCACATTTCTGATTTTGCTATTTTTGGGATTGTTTTCTTCAATAAACATATTGAAATGAAAAAAGAGAGAATGAATGAATTCTCTCATAACAATTACTGTTCTAGCCAGTTATAAAACGGTACAGGGTTAGCGGAAACCTTAGGCTCTTCCTTCCCTGCCCTTTGAGTGCTCTGGTGCTGCCTGAATTTCCTTCCGTAACTCTTAGCCTGTTCGATTGTCTTGATTCCATTCTTTTTCCATTCAAAAAGAATCCGGTCTATGTACCGAAAATTCAATTTACCTGAAATCACAGCCTCTCTCAGGGCAGCTTTAATGATAATCGGATCATGGTGATCATCATCCATCCACATGGCGAGAGATTCACATTCAAATGGCGACAAAGGCCTGCCGAACTCTCTTTCGAACGCGGTATATAAATCTGTTTCTTCCTTCTGCTCCATAAGCTCTTTTTCCTGCTTACGTTTTAGCATGAACTGGTCAAACAGCTTATCCCACAGGGGCTCTAGTGAGTATTTTTCATATCTGATTCCATCAGTGGAATTTCCGTCAATGATTGATATAAACCCTCTCTGGATCAGTGCTCGGAGCAAATCAGTACATTCGAAAGCGGATATCGTCATGCGGGCTGCAAGTTCAGTGGGAGTAGGAAATTCATTTCCTTTTTCAGAAAAATAGAAAACATGGAGTAATAATGCCAATTCTTGTTCGTTCAATCTCATTTCTTTGTACTGAGTCAGCAATACTGAAGGAATCGTAACATTCCCTTCTTTCAGCCAATCTAACATATCTGCTTTTTTCATTCCGGACACCTCTTTTCATAGTATAGCATGAACAAGCCCGGCTGGTAATAAAATAGAAAAAGATTAAAAAGGGAAATTAGTCGAAAAATATCGAAAAGGTGATTCATATTTAAACCAAATGAGCTGGTTAACAAAGCTGAAGCTTTTTGTTCCTGGCACTGAGATTACGGAGCCTTTCAAAAAGAAACGGAGAACCGGTTTCCAGTTCTCCGTCTGCTGTTTTATGCACGACTGTTAACAAAGCCATGAATTCGGCTGATTGCTTCCTCCAATTGGCTGAGTGATGTGGCGTAAGAAAGGCGCATAAAGTCCGGAGCCCCAAAACCAGAGCCAGGAACAACAGCAACATTCGCTTCAGTCAGCAGTTTTTCCGCAAACTCATCTACATCCTTACAGCCTGTCATCAGGGCAGCTTCTTTTGCATTCGGGAACAGGTAAAATGCTCCCTGAGGCTTGATGCAGCTGATTCCCGGGATCTCATTCAACTTGAGGTGAATAATCTCGAGCCTTTCCTCAAAAGCGGTACGCATCGTCTCGACCTCTTTCTGCGATCCCGCGTATGCTGCGATTGTCGCATATTGTGCCGGAGTAGTCGGATTCGAGGTACTATGGCTTGCAAGGTCTGTCATTGCCTTGATGATGATGCTGTCGCCCGCTGCATAACCGATTCTCCACCCCGTCATGGAATGGGATTTTGAAACGCCATTGATGATGATGGTCTGCTTTTTCAACTTCTCTGAAAGTTGTGCGATCGAGATGTGTTCAGCTTCACCATAAATTAATTTTTCATAGATTTCATCCGAAATGATCAGTATGCCCTTTTCAAGACAAACATCTCCAAGTGCCTGCAATTCCTCTTTTGAATAAACCATTCCCGTAGGATTGCTCGGCGAATTGATGATGACTGCCTTGGTCTTATCCGTCACCTTCTCCTTCAGCTGAGCTGGAGTGATCTTGAAATTATTTTGTTCCAGCCCTTCAACATAGACTGGAGTTCCCCCTGCCAGCTTTACTTGCTCTGGATAACTGACCCAATAAGGGATTGGAATGATGACCTCGTCGCCCTCATTAAGCAGAACTTGGAATAATGTGTACAATGCATGCTTTGCACCACTGGTGACAATGATTTCGTTCAACTGATACTCAAGCTCCTGATCTGCTTTTAATTTCGCTGCGATTTCCTTTTTCAATTCAGGAAGCCCGCCTGAAGGAGTATATTTTGTGAATCCCTCATTCATCGATTTCACCGCCGCATCGATTATATGCTGCGGTGTATTGAAGTCAGGCTCACCTGCTCCAAGTCCGATTACGTCTTTTCCCTGTGCTTTCAATTCTTTTGCCTTTGCCGTGATGGCCAAAGTTGATGAAGGTGTGAGTGCTCCCACTCTGCCGGCTAACTGGATCTCCATCCCATTTCCTCCTATATTTTAATTGCGCTCCATAGAACACGTTTATAAATTATCAATTGCCCTCAATTTCTCGCCCGTCTCGAAATCGACATAATAATAATTGATGGTGTCGCTGTTTTTTCGGTAATAAATCTCCCAGGCTGGCCTGTCCGTCTTTTGGATTCTGGCCATGCCAAGCCTTACCGCGACGATTTCATCAGGATTTTTTTCCTGATATAGTTTATTTAACGCTTCTTTTTTCGTGATTCCATTTTTAGCATTTCTCGTGATCAATTCACCATTTTTTTCATTGATCCAGACATATACGTCTTCCTGCCTGGCATTTTTCCCTGTCATGACATAATAAGTTTCCTCACCACTGTACAGATTGAAGTCAGTGAAATCAGACAGGTTCGTTTCTTTTGCTGCAATCTTCACAGCCTTATTTTCTGCAGCACTTACTGGCTCAATCGCATTCAAGTAAACATTCACCAGGATTCCCATGATGATTGCCACTAAAAGAACACTCAGTAAAATCCACTTTTTCACATGTATCCCTTCTTTATGTAAGCTCACTTCACCGCTCACCTTATTGAACAAGCGGTAAAATAAAAGATATTTTCATTAGGTACGGTAAATGGTAAAGACGGCCTTATCTTCATCCTCCTGATCCAAAGCCAGACCAAACATGAGGTCATCATGTTTCAAGGACCTGTTAAGGGCATCAACTATTTTATATAGATCCGGACTATTCTGGACCTTAACCGTAGAGATTATTTCGATTTTGCTTTCCATCCTGCAACTCTCTCCTTGCACATTTTTTGACATTTATAGAACAGCATCCAGCTGCAAACAATACAATTAACACCACTCATTATATCAGGAGATGGTCTTTACTGTAAGGATAAAACCAAACTAAAAAAATTCTAGCCCACACATCAAAAATGACTGCGCAGTTTATGCGCAGTTTTTTATTCTTCGCCCATAATGGTAATCACATCATAAGTCGATTGTGTAAACTTTATTGTAACAGTACCATGCTGTTTTGTGAAATAAACATCAATCCAGGCTTCATGAAGCATCTCCACTAAATCCGGATCAGGTTTTATTGAATTGGATTTAAAAATGATGGCCAACTGCGGATCCATATGCTCGATCAATAGGTCGGAAAACGAGCCCTTAGCAGCATAAGCGGGCAGTTTAATGATATTGACATTCCTTAATGGCTCAGCAAGAAAAGCCTGTTCCGATTGATGGCTTGCAGAACTCATATAAAAAATTTGATGATGGAAAAATTGAAAGGAAATATCAGTCCCCTCAGATTCTTCACTTCCATCGAAAACAACTTCTGCAGTCAAGCCAGGCAAAAGCTTTTGCCGATCCCCCCGCTTCCAGTTTTCCACCTTCACTCCAGCAGGAATCATTTTTTCCATAAGTGCAGTTTCGCCAGCTTTCCCGCTCAGAACTTTGCCAACATTGTATTTCCGAATGATTTCCTCAAGGTTTTCCATTTCCGAATTTGATGTCAAAATCACTGTAGATATGTTTTTTACATGAAAGAGAGCGAGCAGCCTTTCAAGTTCCTTCATTGTGCCCTTGCCACCCGTATTCACCAAGATATTTTCGCCGGTGGCGTATTGGATCAGTGCAGCTTCCCCATCGCTCAAAGCAAGAAAAGTGATGGCCAATTCATCTCTTTTGAGATTGACATCCACTCCCTCCACCTCGACAGGAGCTGAAGGAGATTCATACGGGAAATAGTACCAATTCATGAAGGCAAGGATTGCCATTATCAGCTTCATATACACTCCTCCAATTACTTCTAGCTTTAGAGTGCGTCATTTAGCTGAAAATATAAAAAGACTTTTGAAAAGTTGTCTCTGTTCAATTAAGTTGTGGATGTTCGTTACTGGAACCGTTGCGATCCTCGAAGCTGCAAAACCAGGGAACGGCCTACAGCCAATGATGAATCAAATCAACAATCTCATTTATTGATTTTTTTTCGACCGGGACGTCAGCCACTGATCGTAAAAAGGCATTTCCGTATTTTGTCGTCACGAGCCTTCGGTCAAAGACAAAAATCAGTCCACGATCATCGGAAGTGCGGATCAGCCTTCCAAAACCTTGCTTAAAGCGGAGAATCGCTTCCGGCAGGGATAACTCAGAAAACGGGTTTCCGCCATTCTCCTTTATCAACCCGCATTTTGCAGCTGTAAGTGGTTCGTCAGGGGGCGAAAAAGGAAGCCGGACGATGATCAAGCATGATAGATCCTCACCTGGTATATCCACACCCTCCCAAAAACTGCTCGTCCCAAACAGGATCGCTTTATCGAACCGCTTGAAATTCCTCGTCAATCTTGTCCTGCTGCCTGCTGTAATCCCCTGGGCAATCAAGACAAAATCCTCCAGAAGGCCGCTTTCCTTGATCAGATTGTATGTCTTTTTCAGCATTTCATTCGAAGTGAACAGAATCAGCATCCTGCCCTTTGTCGCTTCTGCAATTGAGATGATATGTTCCGTAATGGCTGCTACATAGTCATCATCAGAAACAGATTTAATATCTGGCAAGTCATCAGGGACGACGAGTTTCACTTGTGACTTATAGGAGAAGGGAGATGGGATGTGCTTCTCGACCAGCACTTCCTGCAACCCTAATTCTCTTTTGATGAAGCTGAAGGAATGATTCACCGATAAAGTCGCTGACGTTACGACCACACTCTTCTTCCTGGAGAAAAATTGTTCCTCCAGATATTCGGAAACATTGACTGGACGTGAAAAGATGGCCGTTGAATTTTGCATTGACCTTGTATCCGCTTCAATCCACCGGACATATCTGTTCTCATCAGTAAATAGCCTTTTGGCCGTGGTGCGGAATTGCTCCAAATCTTCCTTAGCTTGAACAACCTCTTCTAGTACCGCCATTTGCAATGTTGAAAACCTGTCCGGGCTTCTCCACGCATCTTCCAGCCTTTTTTCAAGGGCTTCAATCAAATCTCTAAGATAAAAATAAACCCTTTCAGCAGTTGTCCGCAGTGCTGTCCATATCCGATTTCCCCTGTCTGGAACCATGCTTGCATGGATTTTGCTCCCAGAAACTTTATTCTTCATCGCCTTCCTTGCATAGGTACCTGCAAGCTTGAAGAGGTCCTCGGTTTCATAGAGTAAATCGGATATCAATTGATTGATTTCAAATGTATGATGATGCTCAGCACTGAGAATGCCAACCTCATTCAGCAGGGATTCAAGCTTGTAGAATAGCTGATTTTGTTCGTAAAGGCCGATTTGATTCAGCACCAGCCTGACTGACATATAATCGAGTGACTCTCCAAAATATTTGCCCGCTGCCTTTTCGAATTGATGCCCTTCATCAAGGACAACATGCTCATACTCCGGCAACGGCCCATTTTCTGACACCAGGTCGGCAAGAAGCATCGAGTGGTTGGTGATGAGGAGATCCGCATTTTGCGCTTTTTCAATGGCCTTTTTATAAAAGTCAAATGCCTCCCAGTGCTTTGTCTTGATGAAGATGGAACGCTCATTCTTCACTTTATTCCAGTAAAGCATTCCTCCGCTTGACAAATTGAGTTCATCATAGTCACCAGTTTCTGTTTGAGTCAGCCAGACAAGTATTTGCATCTTTGTAAGGGCAGTATCATAATTCTCTTCAATTTCCCTGAGTGACTGCTCAAAGCGAGCCATATTAATATAGTGGTTCCTCCCTTTGATCAGCGAAACCTTCACCTTTGTACCCAGTGCTTTGTTCAGTTTCGGGACATCATTCGTCAGCAGCTGCTCCTGCAGCTGGGTGGTATATGTACTGATTACTACACGATTATTTCTTTTTAGTGAAAACACAGCTGAAGGAATCAAGTAACCGAGTGACTTCCCTACGCCAGTTCCAGCTTCGATCAATGCATGGCCGCTTTTATGGAACGCATCATATACAAGGTCCATCATCTCAAATTGTCCTTGCCTTATTTCATATCCGGTAAAAGCTTTTTGTAGTAAGGCTTTTTTGTCTTCCATTGACTCTGGATAATCAATGGCCTGATGTTCATCATTTTCAATCACGGGTTTTTTCCTTAAAGCTATACCGCGGAAAACTTCTAAATGCTCAGGTAATTGTTCAATTCGGCTTTCTTTTACATTCAATATCTCATCAAATATCAAGTGAAGATCGCTCTTCAGTCCTTCTGAGAGTTTTGCGAGCTCTTTGATTGTGACAAGAGGAAGCGACTCAACAGCATCGAGCATGATCAACAGAAGCTCTGCTGTCACCCGGGCATCACTATCTGCTTGATGGGGACGGTCGTGTTGCAGATTCTCCTTTGCAGCAAGGTCAGTCAATTTAAAACTATCGGCAGTCGGATACAAGATCCTTGCCATTTCCACTGTATCTATAACCGGACCATAAAAACCTTCCTGGCCTGCATTTAATAATTCTTCCTGCAGAAAGGAAAGGTCGAATAAAACATTATGAGCCACAAAATAAGCGTCTTCTAGCAAATCAGAAACCTGTGGAGCGATTTCCTCAAATAATGGGGCATCCTTTACCATTGAATCAGAAATGCCTGTCAGTTCTTCAATGAATACGGGTACTTTCTGCAATGGATTAAGAAGAGAAGAGTATTGGCCGGTAATTCGGCCATCCTCAATCACAACTGCTCCAAACTGTATAATCCGGTCACCCTTTTTTGGTGAATTACCCGTAGTCTCTAAATCGACCACAACAAATTTTTGGCTCATTTTTCAATACACCTCTAACATTCAGTCAAACAAAACCGTATCACAAAAAATATGAAAGTGAAAGCAGGAGCTTACGGTATTTTTTCAGACCGTTTTTATACCAAGTTGCTTTTAACAATTTAAGTAAAAACAAGCTTCAATATTTTTATGAATTTTATTCCATCTATTAATTCTAGTATCACCAATATAATATCTTTATGTCATAATTTCGTTTATATAAGCCTTGAGAAATATGTATGAAAAAACTCCCGAGGGTCGGGAGTTTTCTGGCTTTATAAAAATACCGTTTTCTCAGGTTCAGCGTGTATCATTTCTACGATCCGGTTGTTTTCATCCATCAGTGCAACTTTCGGCTGATGGGTTGCTACCTTCTCTTCAGGAATGAGCGCATAGGAAATGATGATGACAACATCGCCTTCATGGACAAGACGGGCTGCTGCTCCATTCAGACATACTACCCCGCTTCCTCTTTCCCCAGGGATAATATATGTTTCGAAACGGGCGCCATTGTTATTATTGACGATTTGTACCTTTTCGTTTGGGACCATACCGACTGCGTCAAGTATATTGCTGTCGATTGTGATGCTGCCTACATAATTCAAATTTGCCTCAGTTACTCTGGCTCGATGTATTTTTCCGTTCATCATGGTGCGGAACATGGAATGTACTCCCCCTATAAAGTTATTCTACATCTAAAATGATATTGTCGATCAATCTGGCTTTCGAAAACTTGACTGCCATTGCGATGATGATCCTGCCTGTCAATTCCTTCAGAGACTGCAGCTCTGGATAAGAGTAGATTTCAATATAATCGACTATTCCAGATGTATTTTCGTTAACATGGTTCTTCATCATATCGGCAACCTTTGCTGGATTCCGCTCGCCGCTCTCAACGGCAGCTTTTGCCAAAAGAAGGCTTTTATTAAGCTCTGGTGCCTGTTCTCTTTCCTGTTCATTCAGATAGACATTTCGAGAACTTTTGGCAAGACCATCCTCTTCCCTGACTATATCTAGCGGAACCAATTCAATCGGGAAATTAAAATCATGGACCAAGCCTTCAACCACAGCGACCTGCTGGGCATCCTTCAGGCCAAAATAAGCCCTTGTAGGCTGAACGATATTGAAAAGCTTGATCAACACCGTTGCAACGCCGTCAAAATGCCCTGGTCTGGATTTGCCGCAAAGTACATTCGTCCTATCAACAACGGAAACTTTAACAGAAGCATTATTCGGATACATTTCTTCTGCTGAAGGATAGAAGATATAATCTACCCCCTCAGCCTCGGCAATCCTGTGATCACGTTCAAAATCACGCGGATAGGCATCCAAATCCTCATCAGGGCCGAATTGGAGAGGATTCACGAATATGCTCAGAACCACAACTTCATTTTCCTGACGTGCCCTTTTCATCAAGGACATATGCCCTTCATGCAGGAATCCCATGGTTGGCACGTAGCCAATGCTGTTGACTTCAGACTTTAATTTTTGCATTTGTTGCTGCATTTCTGTAATCGTACTGATGATTTTCATTCTCTTCCTCCGTACAATGCCTGCAATTCTTCTTCTTTCATCGTAAATGTATGCTTATCTTCCGGGAATGCTTTATGCCTCACTTCGGAAACATAGGCACTAAGCCCTGCGGTAATTTGTTCATTCACATTCGTATATTGTTTCACGAATTTCGGGACTCGGTCCACTCCATACGTGATGATGTCATGATAGACAAGTACCTGGCCGTCGACTTCAGCACCAGCTCCAATACCGATTGTCGGGATTGAAAGACCTTTGCTGATTTGTTCAGCCAGCTGCTTTGGAACACATTCGAGCACAACGGCAAATGCACCTGCTTCTTCACATTTTTTTGCATCCTCCATCAGCTTTTTGGCAGCGTCCGCATTTTTCCCCTGGACTTTGTATCCGCCAAGTACACCAACAGATTGCGGTGTCAAGCCAAGATGTGCAACAACAGGTATTCCCGCCTTCGTAAGTGCGCTGATATGATTTATAACCTCGTCAGCACCCTCTAGTTTCACGGCATTTGCCCCAGTCTCCTGCATGATTCTGGCACCATTTAATAAAGTGTCTTTGATTGACAGATGATAGCTCATAAATGGCAAATCGACAACAATGAATGTATTGCCTGCTCCGCGCCGGACGGCTTTTGAATGGTGGACCATATCCTCCATTGTCACCGGAATCGTGGAATCATACCCCAGCACGACCATGCCCAATGAATCTCCAACGAGAATCATGTCAGCTTCTGCCTGTTCAGCATGCTTTGCTGATGGGTAGTCATAGGCTGTCACCATGACAATCTTGCTGTCACTTTGCTTCATTTTCAAGAAATCCGTTGTTTGTTTCATTTCATTTCCTCCTTTTCTGAAGAGGAGATAAAACAATCCATCAATGCGAGACACTAAAAAAGGACCCATCTATGCCAGAAGGACCCTTTGAAGCCTGCATTTGTTTCATCCCTCTGTCCCAGTCCGCAATCGGATCCAGGCAGAACTATTTTTATTTTATCATCACTCCAGGTGCAGTTCTCTCGATACCGCCCAGATTGATTATAACAAAAGACTGCTTTTTTGGCTACATAATGGAATTATCCGTCAATTTTGATATCTGCAGAATAAATATGGTGGACAGCGCCAGCAGGATCTTCAATCAAGAGAACACCATCTTCTGTGATTCCAGTGGCTTTCCCCCTGATTTCCCCCGTAATCGTGCGGGCAATGATCTGTTTGCCAATGCTGACAGCATAACTTTCCCACATCAACTTTATCGGTAAAAAGCCTTTTTCCAGATAAAGAAAATAAAGCTTTTCCAATTTTTCAAGTATTGCCCTGATCAATTCTTCCCTGTTAATTGTCCTGCCTGTCTCGATCGCAAGGGAAGAAGCGATTGGCCGTATTTCTTCCGGGAAATCCTCTTCCAGAGAATTGACATTGATACCAATACCAATAATGACAGAATTGATGCGGTCTGACTCCGCCTGAAGTTCAGTAAGGATTCCAGTTATTTTTTTTCCGTTTATCATGATATCGTTTGGCCATTTTATTTCCGGCAATAAACCGGTTACTTCTTCTATGGCCTGTACAACACCAACTGCGGTGATCAGTGTGAGCTGCGGTGCTTTCTGGATTGGGATTTTTGGGCGGAGCAGGACGCTCATCCAGATTCCCGTGTATTTGGGTGAATGCCATTTACGGTCCATTCTTCCTCTGCCTGCTGTTTGCTCTTCTGCTATGACGACCGTTCCTTCTTCGGCATTTTCATAAGCCAGTTTATAGGCAATTTTCTGAGTCGACTCCACGCTGTCATGGTAGTGCAGATTCCTTCCCAGGATTTCTGTCTTCAAGCCGAGAGTAATTTTATCTGCTGTCATATCCACAGGGATTGAAACGATCTTGTAGCCTTTTTTCCTTACTGCCTCGAACTGGAATCCTTCCTTGCGAAGTTCTTCTATTTGTTTCCACACTGCTGTCCTGGAACATCCGGCGATGTCTGCCAGCTTTTGTCCCGATAAATACTCCGATTCATTATTGGTAAAAGCATCGATCAATTTTTTCCTGATTTCTGATTGGACGCGTTCAGCCATTCCTTTATTTGCTCCTTCTCGTTTGGCACTTTGCCATAGATTACAGACCGTTCGATTTCATCAAGAGTTTGCCGCAGCCACGGGCCTGGCTGTTTTTCCATCCATGTCATCACATCGTTCCCAGAAACAGCTAATTGCTGGCGATTCTGGATAGGGAGCATGTCATACAATAGAGTGATCCCTTCCGGATTACTTCCATGTTCACGCAGGGTCCCATACACTTTTTCCGCGCTGATGGCATCATCCAGTCCGGCCTTATAGACGGATTCCAGACTCCATTGGTTTTCAAGACGATATAAAAGCAATGAATGAATCTGCTTATACTTCTTGATTTTCTGGACAGGCAGCTTCCATCCCCTCAGGAAACCGTCAATTCCTTTTCCTGATAGCCCTAATTCAAACAAGAGAAGTACCCATAACTCTGCGAGTTCAAGCTCGGGTGTCAAATGTGATGAAAAACTCATCAGTTGCCCATTCTTCCCTTTCATACCAGGCAAATACTCAGACATTCCGCTTTTAGCCAGAAGCATGACTGCTTCTTGCCTTCCCGGTCCCTGCAGCAATTTCTCAAATTCCACTAATTTACGTTCTACAGCTATGTTCTGGAGCAGATGGCTATGAGCTGCCAGCGATTCAAAAGTCTGCTGCTCGATTGAAAAGGATAATTGGGCCTGGAACCTGACTGCCCTAAGCATCCTCAATGCATCTTCGCCAAACCGCTCATCCGGATTACCCACAGTGACAATAATCTTTTGGTCGATTGCATCCCTTCCGGCAAAAGGATCGATGATATGGCCATCTTTAGCCATGGCCATGGCATTCATTGTAAAATCGCGGCGCTGAAGATCCTCATTCAGGGAGCGGATAAAAGAAACGGTATCAGGTCTTCTAAAGTCAGAATAACCTGCTTCAGACCGAAAGGTGGTAACTTCATAATGGTTCCCGCCGTGATGGACCAGAATGGTACCATGCTCAATCCCAACATCAACGGTCTTGCTGAAAATCCGCTTCAATTCCTCCGGCAAAGCGGAAGTCGCAATGTCAACATCAGCTATTGAACGGCCAAGAAGGTGGTCCCTGACAGATCCACCTACAAAATAAGCCTCAAAACCAGCATTTTCAATCACTTCAAGTACGGGCGCTGCCTCTTTAAATGGATTTGGAATCATCTTCATCATTCTCCAGCAGGCTATAATAAATATTTTCGTATTCTGATACGATTTGTTCAGCGCTGAAATCCTTTTCTGCCCGTTGCAGGGAATTTGCTGCAAAACGGTTAAGAACTTCAGGGTTTGATAGGATTTCTATTGCCTTTTCCGAGATTTCGGCTATATTTCCCAGTTCACAAATATAGCCTGTCATACCATCGACAATTACTTCCGGAATGCCACCAACATTTGTGCCGATGCAGGGTACACCGCACGCCATTGCTTCAAGCGCTACTAGTCCAAAACTTTCTTTTTCAGATAAAAGAAGCATTAAGTCACTCAATGAATAAAGTTCCTCTACCCTTTCCTGTTTTCCAAGCAGCAATACCCGATCCCGAATCCCCAGCTCGCTGGCCAGGCTGCATACCTTCTTCATTTCAGGACCGTCCCCGACAAGCAATAGCTTTGCCGGCAGCTTCTCGGCAATCCCTGCAAACGCCTTGATCACATCTGGCACTCTTTTGACAGGACGGAAGTTGGAAACGTGGATGATTACTTTTTCATCTGGGAGAATCCCGTACTCATCCCTTAGGTCGGACGAGTCAACTCGTTTGTTAACGCGAGTATCGATAAAATTGTACACACAGTCAATTTCTTTCTTTGGTTTGATTAATTCGTAAGTTTGTTGAATCAATGATTCAGAAACGGCTGTCACATAGTCAGACTTTTCGATCCCGAATCGGATGGCGTCAGTCAGTGATGGGTCATATCCAAGCACGGTTATATCGGTTCCATGGAGGGTTGTGACGATTTTCAAATCCCTTCCGCTCATCTGGCGTGCCAGGATCGCACAGACAGCGTGCGGAATAGCGTAATGTACATGCAGAACATCCAAATTCTCCAAAACGGCTACCTCAGCTATTTTACTTGCCAGCGCGATATCATATGGAGGATATTGAAACACGGAGTATTGATTGACTTCCACCTCATGCGAGTAAATATTTCGATACATCTTTTTCAGCCGGAAAGGAAGACTCGAGGAGATGAAATGAATTTCATGACCTTTTTCTGCCAGCAGCTTTCCAAGCTCTGTCGCGACAACACCTGAACCTCCTACTGTCGGATAACAGGTGATGCCAATTTTAAGTTTCTTCATTTTCCTTCCCCTAACAAATCGTTATCAATCAGCAGTGGTTTTTTTGACATGAAGCCTTCAGCAAAACTCACGCCTGCTTCCTTGCCGAATAATCTTTCACGAGCCTCAACTGTTTCGATATAACCGTTCACAAGCGGTGTTTCAAAAGTAGAGTCACTTTTCTTGAACTGGCTTTCATAAGCATTGAGGGCATCAATTTTCTTATCCATAAAATCAGATATATCCACAACGAAATCAGGCTTATGAAAACCATTGATCATATAGAAATATAAGGCTTTCGGCCTGTGGGCATCCAGCCCTGACTGTTCATCATATTTTCTTACGGCTGCTGAAAAGACCGCCTCCTCGACAAGGCGCGCACAGCTGCCATGGTCAGGATGACGGTCATCAAAATAGGGTGCAAACACCAATTCCGGGCGATTCCGCCTAATCACTCTAACGATTTCCTTTATGTATTCATCCTTAAGGAACAGGCCTCTATCCGGAAGGTCAAGTGTTTCCCTGTCACGAACTCCAAGGATATCCGCCGCCCTTCTCGCTTCTTTCTTCCTTATTTCTACCGTCCCATTAGAAGACATTTCTGCTTTTGTTAAATCACAAATTCCAATTACTTTTCCTTTATCAGCAAATTTGGCGATCGTGCCGCCCATGCCAATTTCAACATCATCTGCGTGGGCGCCAAAAGCCAGTATATCAAGCTTGATTGCTTCCATTTTCATCACCAGATTTCTCTTTCACTAGGTTTCTCCAATCAAGATCGCCACGCTCGATCCCTTTTACGAGTATTTCGGCGGTTCCCATATTGGTTGCCAGGGGTACTGCGTATACATCACAAAGACGGACGAGGGCAGTGACATCAGGTTCATGGGGCTGGGCCGTCAGCGGATCCCTGAAAAAAAATACAGCGTCCATTAGATTGTTCGCGATTCGGGCGCCGATTTCCTGGTCTCCTCCTAGCGGACCTGATTGGAATCTCTGAACCTCTAACCCGGTTGCTTCAATAATCCTCAAACCAGTGGTACCCGTCGCAAATAATGTATGTTTTTCAAAGATTTCTTTGTATGCGACTGTAAACCCTACTAAATCATCCTTTTTCTTATCATGGGCGATTAAGGCAATATTCATAAGCTCTCCCCTATTCGATGATATTCTCTAATCCATAAACAAAAGCATCCATTTTCATGACAGTATCAACAGCGAGTTTTACTCCTGACATAAAAGAGCTGCGATTATAGGAATCATGGCGGATTGTGAGTGTTTGTCCATGAGCGCCGAACAGAACCTGCTGGTGGGCAATCAGGCCAGGCAGTCTCACAGAATGGATATGCATCCCTTCATAATCGGCACCGCGGGCTCCCTTTAGTGTTTCTTTTTCGTCCTGGTGCCCCTGTTTTTTTGCTTCCCTGACATCAGAAATCATCTGTGCTGTTTTCACTGCAGTCCCGGAAGGCGCATCAAGCTTCTGGTCGTGATGAAGCTCAATGATTTCTACATCATTGAAATACTTTGCGGCCATTTGTGAAAATTTCATCATCAAAACAGCCCCGACAGCAAAGTTTGGCGCAATGATACAGCCTGTTTCCTGTCCAGCACACAGCTTCTCAAGTTCAGCAAGATCTTCATCAGAAAAACCAGTTGTACCCACTACAGGACGGACTTTGTATTTCAGGGCTGTTCTTGTATGGAACATTCCCACTTCAGGAGTGGTCAGGTCAATCAGAACATCTGGTTCTGTCTCCTGGAGACATTTTTCGAAATCAGTGTAGATCATTGCGTCACTTTCCGGGAAACCATCGAGTTCACCCACTCTGAGTCCTTCATGTTTTCGGTCGACTGCTCCCACCAGTTCATACGCTTCCGTTCCAAGGACGAGATTGACGGCCTCTTTCCCCATCCTTCCCCGTGGTCCTGCAATGACAATTTTAACTTTTTCCAATAGAATCCCTCTCCTTTTAGCTGTCTTTCCTTGTCCAGCGATCTTTATCCCTTGTATTGAATTTTTCCATGACCCTGTTGTGTGCTTCTTCAAGGTCTATATTCAACGAGTTGGCAAAGCAAATCATGACGAACAGCATATCTCCCAACTCTTCTTCAATTGTTTTTTCATCTTCCTCTTTTTTCTTAGGCTTTTCTCCATAGTAATGGTTGACTTCCCGGGCCAGCTCACCTAGTTCCTCAGTCATGCGTGCCGTCAAAGCAAGTGGACTGAAATAGCCTTCTTTAAACTGGCTTATATATGCGTCGACTTCCTGCTGGAGTTCTTTCATCGTCTTATTACTCAAGAAACTCACCCAACCTTTTTATGTATGCTTTTCTATATCGATGTTAGCTTAACAGAGTAGCTTTGACAAATATTTTTATTTCGAGTTATTTTTTCTGCCCAGGCGGAAATTACTGGACAAGCTGCTTTTCTTTTCGCAGCTTTACTTTCTCTCCCAATCAAAGAATTCCCGCTTTGGATACTCCTTGAAAACACGGCAGGAAACATAGAAAATTCCGACTCTTATTGCCCCTCCTGTAAAAGATTGCCCTTGCTTGCTATATTTTATATAATATAAGCGCTTTAGTCAGGAGATTTTATTCCTGCCACTAGGAGGGAATTCATTTGCTTAACGGCCTGAAAATTAAAAACATCTTGTTCATTTTGTTTGGTGCCGCTATTTTTTCGTTCGGCCTCGTTCATTTCAATATGCAGAACAATCTTGCAGAAGGCGGTTTTACGGGGATTACACTCTTGCTGTATTTCGTATTTGGCTGGTCCCCTTCCATCACGAACCTGCTGCTGAATCTGCCTTTGTTCTTCCTCGGCTGGAAGCTTCTTGGACGGAGTGTTTTTATATACACCATTATTGGAACTGTAGGTGTTTCGGTATTTTTGGCGATCTTTCAAAAGTACCAAATCGACATGCCTTTGTATGAAGATTTGTTTTTAGCAGCTCTGTTTGCAGGGGTCTTTATTGGAATCGGACTCGGAATCATTTTCCGCTACGGCGGGACGACTGGCGGAGTTGACATCATCGCAAGGCTTGCCCAGAAATATTTCGGGTGGACAATGGGCCGGACGATGTTCATGTTCGACTTTGGTGTCATCACACTATCACTTATTACATACCTAAACTATCGGGAAGCCATGTATACGCTTGTCGTCGTATTTGTCGGAGCCAGGGTAATTGACTTCATGCAGGAAGGTGCTTACGCTGCAAGAGGCGCCATGATCATTTCCGATAAAAACGAAGAGATTGCTGCGAAAGTGATGAAGGAAATGGACCGGGGAGTCACCAGCTTAAAAGCCGTTGGTTCCTATACGAAGGCAGAAAGGGATGTCCTTTACTGTGTGGTTGCGAAAAACGAAATCGTCCGCCTAAAGAATGTGATTAACTCAGTGGATCCACACGCTTTCGTCTCTGTTACCGTCGTCCATGATGTCCTTGGCGAAGGATTCACACTTGATGAGAATAAACTTCCTTTAGAAAGATAAAAAGCGCAAGCGCCTTGGTCAGCCCCGACAAGCGTTGGAGGTCCGCCCAGTGAAGTCGTTCTTTTGACTTCATTGGGCGGACCGAAACTTCTCGAGGGGCTAAGCGCTGGAGCTGGACTATTCTCAAAGTCGATATTATACTTTCTTATCTCACAAAAAAAAATCCGGAGAAGTCCGGATTTTTTTTTAGTCTTCACTAGTCATCCCAGTATAGATCATTACTAGACGCACCAGCTCCAGAACCGCTACAGCTGCGGCTGCTACATAGGTCAAAGCTGCTGCATTCAAGACTTTTTTCGTTTCTCTTTCTTCATCATTGCGGATGATTCCAGCTGAAACTACTTGATCCATCGCACGGTTGGAAGCGTTGAATTCGACCGGTAATGTGATGACCTGGAATACAACGGCAGCTGCCATGAAAAGAATTCCGAGCAGGAGCATTCCGCTTAAGTTCGCAAAAATTCCGATCAGGATCAGGATCCATGAGAAGTTTGAACCAAGACTTGCCACTGGAACAAGTGCATGGCGGAATCGGAGGAATGCATAATCCTCGGCATCCTGGATGGCATGGCCAACTTCATGGGCAGCGATTGCGGCCGCTGCAACGGAATGGCCGAAAAAGTTTCCAGATGATAAGCGGACAACTTTGGCACGCGGGTCATAGTGGTCACTTAAATAACCTCTGGTTTCCTCAACACCCACATTATACAAACCGTTATCATCCAAAATCTTACGTGCAACTTCCGCCCCTGTCATCTGGGATGAAGAAGACACTTGTGAGTACTTTTTGTATGCCCCTTTTACCTTGAATTGAGCCCAAAGCGGGATCAAGATTATAATCGCGAAATAAATGAGATACATCTGTTACCTCCTCTTACAATTCTAGCTGTTATTACTATTTTATTAATACTTCAATAGGGTGTCAATTTTTTCGTTCTTTTTGGACTTCCTTTGTTTTCTCACTGTTCCCTTTATATTTTCTCCAGCCCACATAAGACAATGTAAGGATGATGATGCTGCCGGTCGAAATCATGACCCACCATAGTGACGGATCTGCTTCATCTTCAGTCATATCATCAAAGATATTTTGTAAATCCGATTCGAGCGCCTCCAGTTCTTCCCTGCTTGAAGCTTCCTGAAGGACTTGCGGCCGGTACTGGTCAATAAAGCTTACTTTTGCATCGACTTTTTGGATTCTTTCCGGATTGATATCTATTTTCATGCTTGGGTGAATGACATTATAAAGTGCAAGGAACGAATTAAGATTACTGTCGAATTGATCGTTGTCACCTTCATAGGCAGCAGTTTTCATATCATTAAAAACAGTCATGATCGGGTCTTCCATTTCAGCCCATAACGGTTGGTGGGTAGAAGCGATCGCATCAATCACCAGCCGGAATTTTGTCACCCTGTTCATTCTTTCAGCATGTCCAAGATCACCATTGGCTACTGCCTCCAATGCCTCATCATGTGCGACTGTAATAATGCGCAATTCATCCATGCTAAACGGACGGCCATTCCCTGTCACCAGCAAAAACTCTTCTGAAAAATGCTCCAGCAGCCTGTTTGCATCATCATAACGATGAAGCTTGACCATCTGCAATGCCTGGTCTGATATATTGTCCAATTCTTCTACAGGCGACTGTGGTTCGGCATATGCTGCGAACGGCGCGATCAACATCAGCACCGAAAATAATAAAATAAATTTTGCTTTCATTCCTGTCCCCCCTCTAAATACTATTAAAATGTATGAAGGGGTGGACAAGGTTAGACCAAAATTCAGGGGTTATCTTGATCTTTTTAGAGAAAGAGAGAAGCGGCCCGGCCTTAGTCCGAAGTAATATCCAACCGCAATCGAAAAAATACTCAGCCAGAAGGTAAAGTACCCTATCTGGTCCATATATAAATCTAGTGTATGGTACCTTGGCATCATACCAAAAACATAATCGATGATTTCATTATGCAGGACGACCACAGCTGCAACGATCAGATGCCACGGTTTCATCCGATAGAAAGGAGCATATAGGACTCCTTCCACTGCCATGGCAAAATGTGAAGCCATTAGCATTAGTCCAATCCAATCCAGCTGTCCAGAGACGAAGTACACCATCAAATTCATGACCACAGCCCACAGGCCATATTTGACAAGGCTGACGATTGCCAACGCTTCCATCAGCGGCCAGTTCCTCCCCATCAGAAAAGCACCCAGTACGAATACAAAAAACAAGCTGGCCGTTGGACTATCTGGGACAAAAAGCAAGAAGCGCGGCGGCGTATCGACCAGCTGCCATTTATACCAATAGTACCCGTAAGCGGTACCCAGGACATTTACCCAAAATAAATGCCAGAGTATGGACCTGCTGCCTAGCAAAGGATATATTTTTTTAATCATACGACTACTCCATTCCCTTTTTTTTCTATCACTATTATTACAGTTTATTGAAAATAAACCAAGTTCTTCAGGGTTCTTTTCCAATAAAAAAGAACCTGCAAGTTTCGTTACAGGTTCTTTTCAGTATTATTCGCTAAGACCGTCGATGAACTCAGATAGTGTCTTAAGTTCCTCATCCGTTCCTTTGAAAACTGCAGGCATGTTTCCTCTACCATTCTTGGCAACATCTGCGATTTCTTCAGCGTTCAATTTTGTTTCAAGCAGGCTCGGTGCTGCTGCACCGCCGGCAAGCTCCCCGCCATGGCAGGAAGTACATGTCTGTGCCTGGGCAATCTGATATCCATCAGAATTCTTATCGATTTCTACATCCACAATCTGCCCCTGTTTCTCTGCAGCTTCCCAGTCATGGGTAGCAACTGATTCCCAAGTAAGGTAGAAAATTGAAGCGATTGCCAATAGCATGAAGCCTGTAGCAAGTGGACGCTTTGATGGACGGCGCTCAGGGCCGCGGTCAATAAATGGCGCCAGAAGTAATGCACCGAATGCTAGTCCCGGGATTACCATAGCTCCAATTACAGTATATGGACCTGAAGCATAAGAATATTTCAGCAATTGATATAAGAATAAGAAATACCAGTCTGGCAATGGAATATACGCCGTATCTGTAGGATCGGCAATCCTTTCAAGCGGAGACGGGTGAGCAATGGTCAAGCTCAAGTATCCGATTAAGAAAACAGCACCAACCATCCATTCTTTCAATAGGAAGTTAGGCCAAAACGCTTCCGTTTTGCCAGGGTATTCCGAGTAATCTTTCGGAATATTAGGCTTGCGTTCTGCAGGGACACGTGAGTCTCCTACGAACTTCATACCTTTACCACGATGCATCGAGCGATCCCCTCCTTTTTCCGTATCGTTGAACGAATCTCAATTCGCGCAACGTTTCATTCAAATTTTACAATGGACCAGAAATACCTTGCTTACGAATCATCAGGAAGTGTGCTCCCATTAAGCCTAATAGTGCAGCAGGCAGGAAGAATACGTGAATCGCAAAGAAACGTGTCAAGGTTTGGGCACCAACGATTGTTGAATGTCCGGATAGCAGAATTTTAATGTATGGCCCAATCAATGGGACAGCTTCTGCAATCTGCAATGTAACCTTGGTTGCGAATAATGCTTTCATATCCCATGGAAGCAGGTATCCTGTCAAGCCAAGAGCCAACATTACGAAGAAAATCAATACTCCGACAATCCAGTTCAATTCACGAGGTTTCTTATAAGCGCCCTGGAAGAACACGCGAAGCGTATGTAAGAACATCATGACGATGACAAGACTCGCACCCCAGTGATGCATTCCGCGGACAATTTGTCCAAACGCTACTTGATTTTGAAGATAGTACACAGATTCCCAGGCATTCTTGATGTCCGGAACATAATACATTGTCAGGAACATACCGGAAAGAATCTGGATGACTGTGATGAAAAACGTCAGACCGCCAAAGCAGTACACGAACGCAGAAAAGTGATGCGCCGGGTTAACGTGCTCAGGTACCTCATGGTCTGCGATATCGCGCCACAAAGGCGTAATATCCAAACGCTCATCTACCCAATCGTAAATTTTGTTTAACAATGATTACGCCCCCTTTCGTGGTTGAGCTTTTCCTACATAAAGGAAACCATCTTTTTCTTTTGTCGGATACACATCCAATGGTGCCAACGGCGGTGTACCAGGAACATTGGTTCCATCTTTTTCATAACGGCCATAGTGGCAAGGACAGAAGAACTGTTCAGGATGCTCCTTGTCAGTACCCCAGTCTACAACACATCCAAGGTGTTTACACACTGGCGACAAGGCAACGATGTCCCCGGCTTCACTTTTGAAAACCCAGGCTGTTCCTGTTTCTTCAGATTCATACCATGCATCTTTTTGTTTGAATTTAAAGTTTACTTTTTGCGGTTCAGCATTAATATCTGCGATCTTCAATGGAGTCGCGATGAAATCTCCCGCGTCTTCACCCTTTAGCACAGGATCGACGGCAAAGCGAACCATTGGCATCAGCATCCCCGCAGCCATGAAACCGCCTACACCTGTTAGAGTATAGTTTAAGAATTGACGTCTTGAAACACGATGCTTACTCACGTTATTCCCCCCTCTATTACCAAGTTAAGTCCCCAACGGACATAATTTAAACACATTTTAAAACTAGGACATAACCATGATATATCAATCTCATTACAAAATCAATATAATACTATGGTGAAAACATTTTTCGCAGTGATAAAAATAACACAGGGCTATTTTTCATCCCATTTCTCAGTGAACAAAGATAATAATTGCTTAACTTGACCATCCACGATCGCTACCTTTTGCTCGTCCGGCATCTGGTCCAGAGACAAGGAAGGAATCCATAGGACACTTCCTTTCAGGTCTTTCTCTCGCTGCCTCCAGCGACTGTCAGACGTTACATAAAAAATGTGATTGAAATGCTTGTCCAATAGAGTATTTTCCCAATTCTTCAAAGCGTCCTGGCTACCCTCATCTTCCTTTATGTACACAAAATCAGGCAATAGGAAAATCCGCCCTCGAAACTGCTTTTCCAGCTGAGATGTAAGGATTCTTGTGAACTCAGCCATTGAAGCATTTTGTTTCATGTCCTCGCCAAATGATACTGGCAATAGCGGGACGATTGCCGTATCAACGTACTCAGCAGCTTTTTGATACATTTCAACATCTGCTGCCACCCATTTCATAACACCAACTCCATCTTTCAATTAGGCTTGAATCATAAACATGAGATCTCCATCTTTTTCAATCAAAAACCCATTGTTTACATCCATTCTATAATATCATGATTAAAAACAGTTTTCGAATCGTAGGCCGGTCTAATTATTTTCACGGTATAACCTTATATAAGTGACTGAAATAGGATGAGTGTCAGTCATTTCTGTAGAAGTCAATCCTACTTCAGACAATTTGACGGCGGCTTCCCGTTGTATTGTCCGAAGTTGCCTCAGGTTCGGACAATATCTCGACTTCCGATCGGTACTTTGTCCGAAGTCACCCTTACTTCAGACAAATTGACAGCTGCTTCCCTTAGTTTTTTCCGAAGTTACCCCAGGTTCGAACAATATCTCGACTTCCGATCGTTATTTTGTCCGAAGTCACCACTACTTCAGACAATTTGACGGCCGCTTCCCGTAATTTTGTACGAAGTTGCCCAGCTTCGGACAATATCTCGACTTCCAATCGTTACTTTGTCCGAAGTCACTCCCTCTTCAGCCAATCCCCCTGCTTTCCAACGATCTCTTGCCCAAGGGTTACCTCCTTAAAACTCAAAATGCCAATACCATTAAAAACAAGCAAAATAAAAAGCCTGCTAATTTAAGCAAGCTATAAAGAATTGACTGCACCTAATTTTTTTAATTGCTCTGTAAGATGTTCGAAGGCTTCCTGGTCCTGGCTGTCCAGCGCCTGGTCAATCAGGGATAACAATTTGTCTTTCTGGAAATTGTGGATGCTTTCCTCCAGAAATCTTTCTGCCACCATTTTGTCGCTTTCACTGATTTGGAGCTGCCCCGGCATATACGGGTTTTCTTCCAGTACGGCCGCAAACTGATGGGCTTTGTTTGAAGCATGGAAATTCAGTTGGATGTAGATTTCTTCTTCCCTGTTCAAACGAATATCATGAAAAGACTTCTCAGCGTCGGTCGTCATCACGTTTTCTTTGAAGAACCGGAATGGCACCTCATCCACGCAATGTGTCGACATCACTAATCCCCTAGGGCAATGCTGGGCATTATCCACAAAGTGTACCTTTTCCATCAGCTGATCATGGCTCATCAAGTAGTTAAGGATCCAAACACATTCCCGCCTTTTCAGCTGATAATGGTTCAAAAACCAGCGGATAAAATCCTTTTTCTCGTTGACAGATACAGGGGTTGTCATTTTTGAATCCCTCCTCTGCATAACTCAAATTTTTTTCGGTTACTGATTTCCCGTCAAACGCTCCAGCATTTCACGGAATTCTTCATTGCCAGGTTCCTTTTCAACTAACATACTTAGAATTTCGGCGGCGTCGTCCATTTTTCCTTCTTCAATCAAAAAATATCCGTAGTCTGACAAAAATTCTTTGTTGTCTTTAAAGAAAGTATATGCTAGTTGGTATTTGTTTAATGCCTGTGAATAATCTTCAATATGCTGATATGCTATAGCTGCGTCCCAAAGGATTTGCGGTTCCTCTTCTTCATTGTAATCCGCTGCACCAATCAGCTCCAGAACATCCTCATACCGCTCCTGCTTCAACAAAAGCTTGTTCAGCACTAGAACGCCTTCCATGAATCCCGGGTCAAGCGCAATGGCCTCACGGATCATTGTCTCGGCAGATTCTTCATCCGGAAGCTTAAGGGCAAGCTTCCCGCCATAAAAGTAAAGATCCTTATTATATTCATCCTGCTCGATACCCTGTTTGACAGCTTCAAACGCTTCCTCTGCCATTTCTTCGCGTTCATAGGCTTTGGCAAGATAGAGGTATAGTGAGTGATATTCAGGGTCGAGAGTCTTCAATTCCTCGAACTTTTCGATCGCTGTTTTATTATAGCCAGCCTGCAGTGCTGTAAAAGCATAACCGAATAAAGTATTGATTTCCAGCTTTTGTTCAAGGGCTATGTCGTAAAAATGAAGCGCTTCTTCAAATGATCCCCCGGCGCTTAACATTTCAGCCAGCCTCTGGTTGATGTTTACCCCGCCGATTTCTTCATGTACTTTTAGGACCGTTTCGTAATATTGGATCGCTTCCGCAAGCTTCCCCTGATGAGCATAAAGTTCGCCCAAAGCAAAATCAATCACCGTTTCATCCGGTAGGATTCTTTTAGCCTCGAGAAGTTTGTTTTCACTCACTTCAAAGAGACCTTCCATTTGATATAAATCAGCCAACAGAAGAAGTGCCTGGGGAAAAGCAGGATCATCTTTGCCTACCTTTTCAAGAGAAAGCATAGCCTCTTCCTCTTTGCCGAGTTCAATTCTTGTTTCTGCCAGCAGGACATGGAGTTCGCCCTCATCAGGATAGTTTTTCAATAAACTTTCAATCAAAGCCTCTGTTTCTTCCATAAATCCGAAACGAAAAAGCTCTTCGGAAAGAAGAAATTTCTCTTCATCATTGCCTTGCTCAAGAATCTCCTTATAGGCAGACATAGCCTTATCAAGCTGTCCATTTTCTATAAGACTGGTTATTTCGTTTACTGCGACCATTGCTATCATCCTATCCTTAAAATTAGGCACTGTCTGTTTTCCTTACATTGAACAGAACCCTAACGTTTTTTCAGTAGTTATCAGTAAAAAACCCTGGTGTCTTGATTATAACATTCTCTCCCTTTCCTGGCCGATAATAAACCTCTTTTCCTGCACGAATAACTTTTCCTTTGTCCACAGTCACCACTAAATGCTTGGACTGAAAAAATAACCCCTGTTCATCACGATGTTTTGTTTCTGCATCAATATTATAGAGGTTATAGCTGACTTCCCCGCCACTGTGCAGATTCGATTTTCCTGGAAAGATACCGGTCTTTTTTAAAACCGATCTTGAAACCGGGAAGCCATCTTTCAATCCTTCGTATAAAGCGGGAACCTTCTCCTTTTTCATCAAATTGCTCCAGGCATTAAGCTGTTGCTGCTTCTCTTTTTTGTGTTGGCTTTCTGAAAATAACGGGATGATCGGACAGTTGTATGGAAACAATGCTTCCTTGATCCAACCCCACGGGATTGTCTCCAGGCTGCCTATATCTTCGATTTCAAGAAAGATTGCCGGAATCTTCATTTTTTTGCACTTGCGGATGAATTGGGGTTTCAGCAGCCTTAACGGAATGGAGATGCCAAGGACAAAGTCTATCGGACTGTCCAGCAGCTCATTTTTTGCCTGTTTCAGCTTTTCTTCAAGCTGCCGTTCAAATTGGACCCTGACAGGGGTGAAGATGACGGTGCTTCCCTTCATGATAAAGTTCTCCAGATAATATTCTTTCCTGTCTTTAAAGGAACCTGCCAGAGGTAAATTGGAATCAAAGAGGACATGGGTAGGGGTCATGATATATTTGTCTGCATCCATCTTCATATGCTGGTGCCGATTGAGTCTCGAAGTTGATGTAATGATCCGTTCACCTTCCACCAGCATGCTTGTATTCGTTAGGGCCTGTCCCTTCATGAGGTGGACATTTTCTATAATGTATGCCATAAAACCACTCCTTTATCGGTCTTATGACAAACTATGCAAAAAATCCAGGAATATAACGGCTTGTATTCCTTTTACCTCTTAATAAATGAATGAGGGCCATCCATTTTACATGATTGGCCCTCGATCCTGCTATTTTTATTCTTGCATTAAGTTATACAAGTCATCGAAAAAACCAGGGTAAGAAACGGCGACAGCCTCACTTTGTTCCAGGACGACGTCATTTTCGCATAGAAGGGCAGCGATTGACAGCATCATCCCGATTCGGTGGTCCCCATGCGCAGAAACGGTTCCGCCGGCAAGGTTTTGCTGTCCGTAAATAATCATTCCATCCTCTGTTGCCTCTATATTCGCACCAAGCTTCTTTAGTTCATTTACTACAGTATCAATCCGGTTTGTTTCCTTGACTTTCAATTCCCCTGCATCCTTGATTACCGTCATGCCATCCGCCTGTGTGGCAAGTAAAGCAATGACCGGTATTTCATCGATCAGACGAGGAATCAAGTCTCCTTCGACCGTTGTAGCATTTAGGTTAGAATATTTGATCCTTATATCTCCTGCAGGCTCAGCTGCGTCTTGATCATAGGGTTCAATTGTGATATCTGCTCCCATTGCTTCCAGGACATCAAGGATTCCAGTCCGTGTCGGATTCAGCCCCACATTCTTAAGCATGATGTCACTCCCTGGTACAATAGCACCTGCCACCATGAAAAAGGCCGCAGATGAAATATCACCTGGAATATTAATCTGTGCTGCTTTGAGGGTTTGGCCTCCGACCACCTTTACCGAGTCTCCAGTACGCTCGACCTTGCCACCGAACTGCTTGATCATTCGTTCGGTGTGATCCCTTGTCTTTACTGGTTCGACGACTACTGTGTCCCCTTCAGCCTGCAGACCGGCGAGGAGAACAGCCGATTTCACCTGCGCACTTGCAACAGGCAATTGATATGTAATTCCCGATAACCTTCCGCCTTTTACAACCAGCGGAGTGAACTCACCATTATTCCTTCCATCGATCCTTGCGCCCATTTTTGACAATGGAACAGTTACTCTAGTCATCGGCCTCCTGGCGATTGATTCATCCCCTTCCAGACGGGATTCAAAAGGCAATCCAGATAGGATTCCCATCATCAGCCGGATTGTCGTTCCGGAATTGCCGACATAGAGCGTTTCTTCCGGCGGCTTTAAGCCATCGATTCCGTTGCCTAAAACAGTAACCTCATTTCCATTCCGGATAATCTCGACCCCGAGTTTTTGAAAGCAGGAAATCGTACTCAAACAATCTTCTCCGGGAAGGAAGTTCTCTATTTGGGTGGTCCCTTCGGCGATCGAGCCAAACATGACTGCCCTATGTGAAATGGATTTATCCCCCGGTACTTTAATTTCACCATCCAGGGAGGTTTTGTTTGTTTTAAGTGTTTTTGTAGACATATTTCTGCTCCTTCAATTTACTCTGCAACAGACATCTCGAATTCTGTGTGTTTCCCGATGCATTTCATTGCTTTTTCCCGATCTTCAGGTGTCTGAAAACTGATCACCAGCACACCATATATATCTTCACGGGTTTCAATGATCCTGATATTCGTTATGCTGATTCTCTCAATTGCCAGGTACCCGGTTACTTCGGAAATCACACCTGGATAATCAGGCACATCCACAAACAGGTCATAAAAGCTTGGAATCGCTCCCTTATCATTTACAGGAAGACCGTCACGATATTTTTTCGCAGATTCAAAGAAATCATAAATTTTGTCTTCATCCTTAGTTGACAATAACTCTTTTACCCGCTCCATCTCAGCCTGCCAGTCACTCAATAAAGAAACCAGGACATCCCGGTTTTGAAGCAATATATCTCTCCACATTCTTGGGTTACTGGAAGCTATTCGCGTGATATCCCTGAATCCACCCGCTGCAAGGCGGTTTACAAGCGGTTTTTCTTTGTCAGCCCGGGCTGCCTGATGCACTAGCGAAGCAGCAATTATATGTGGGAAATGGCTGACCACACCGGTAAGATAATCGTGCTCTTCAGGAGAAACATCCAGAAACCTGGCTCTCGTACCTGAAAGCCAGGCCTTTAAACGATCGACTGTCTCATTCACGACGTTGCTGGCAGGGGCCAGAAGATAAAAAGCATTTTCAAACAATATCTTCTTTGCAGCAGCTACCCCGCTTTTGTGGGAACCTGCCATCGGATGGCCTCCTATAAAGGCAATCCCTTTGTCTGAAAGGATGGATGCCTTTTGGGAGATATATCCCTTGGTGCTTCCTGTGTCTGTAACAATGACTTCCTTTTTCAGCGGCAAGGATGCCAAAGTTTCAATGATTTTTCCTGCAATCGTGACCGGAGTCGCTATGATGATCAAATCTGCCTCCGAAGCTTCTTCTTCAATGCCTTCTGCTGGCCTGTCAATCACGTCAAGCATCTTGGCAAGGTTCATCTGGTTCTGGTCCAGGTCGAAGCCCACCAGTTCTGAATCCGGATGTTTTTCTTTAATACACATTGCCAGAGAGCCGCCAATCAATCCAAGCCCAATGATCAATACGCGGCCTTCCATAAAACCCACTTCCTTATTTAGATATTGCAGTGTCAACATTCAAAAATTCTTTAATAACCCCAATTACACCTTCATTTTGTTCCTTTGAACCGATTGTTACCCTTATACATGTAGGAAATCCAAGCGCAGTGCCTGAACGGACGATATACCCTCTTTCAAGCAGGAACTGAAACACTTCCTGGCCATCCCTGTTAAAATCAATCAAAATGAAGTTTCCTTGTGACGGATAATATTTCAATCCGGCATGATCACAATATTCGTAAAACTGCTGCAGTCCTTCTCTGTTTTCTCTTCTGCATAAATCTATGAATTTCTGGTCTCCCAGTGCAGCGATCGCGGCTGCCTGGCCCAATGTGTTGACATTAAATGGTTCCCTGGCCGGCTCCAGTGCCCTGATGGTATCCTCATGGGCAATTCCGTATCCTACGCGAAAACTGGCTAAGCCATAAATTTTGGAAAATGTCCTTAAAATAATCAAGTTTTTGTATTGCTGCAATAGACGCATTGAATCATGGAAATCGTCAGCAACCACATATTCAAAATAAGCTTCATCGAGCACTACCAGCACATCGTCAGGAACCCGTGCCATAAATGCAGTCAGTTCTTCTTCTGTTATATGGATCCCTGTCGGATTGTTCGGAGAGCATAACCAAACAACCGAAGTCTGATTGTCGATTGCAGCGGCCATTCCGTCCAGGTCATGTGCACCGTTCACTAATGGGATCTCTGTGATTTCACAGCCTTCAATTATTCCATTGTGCTTATACTGAGGAAAAGTTGGAGCAGCCATCACTGATTTTGTTTGTGGTGAAAGCAGGGCTCTTGATATGATTTGGATTATTTCATCAGAACCATTGCCGAGTATAATCTGCCCCTCGTTAACATCTAAATGCTTTGCAAGTGCTGTACGGAGTTCTGAAGCATAACCGTCAGGATAAATTGAAAATTTGCCTGCATAACCTGCGATTTCACTCCTCACTTTTTCTGAAGAACCAAATGGGTTCTCGTTTGATGCCAGTTTCACGATTTCTGATAAACCATACTGTCTTTTAACTTCCCCGATTGATTTACCTGGCTGGTACGGTTTAAGCTTTAAAAGCTGCTCTTTCCATCTCATCTTATCCACCTCAACTGTCTCATTCTTTAGTTCTCTATCTAATTAAAGCAATAAAGAGTATGTTTTTATCATACACTGTTTTGCATTGCAGAAAAAGTAAAAAAGAACAATTTTATAAATCCGGTCTCAGACCAGCCGCGCCCTCAAGGTAAAGATGCCTTATTTCGTCCTGCCTTTTATCAGTATTGAAATGAATCATGACCCTGATGCACATTGGAAGCGAGCCGGTGACGGCCAACTCTTTCATGCACATGACCGGTACATAGGTCCAGCCGTCGAGATTCCTTAATGCTTTTGCCGGGAAGGCTGCATCGACATCATCAGTAGCAGAGATGAATATGGAGGCAACATCATCCGGAGCAATCTTGTTGGAAGCGATCATTTCTTTTAAAAGCCTTTCAGCACCCAGGATAACTTCCCTCTCCTCATTACTGCTTACCGTGATGGCTCCTCTTACTCCCCTAATCATCAAGTCCAACCTCCTCTTCGAATTTCTTCAGATATGTCATCAATGTTCTTTCATCTACTTCAATAAGCGCAGGATTGCCGACCTTTTCCAAAAGAACATAGCGAATGGTACCGCTCACCGATTTTTTATCCTGTTTCATTCTTTCAATCAACCGCTCTCTTTCCAGTCCCTTCGGAATGGACGTTTTATATCCAAGCCTTATAAGCCACCGCTTTAATTCATCTAAATTAAAATCAAGCCCAAGCAGCTCCTTGCTTAATCCGAGGGCAAATAGCATGCCGATCGCCACAGCCTCACCATGCGTGACCTTCCCATAACCGGCTTCGGCTTCAATTGCGTGGCCAAGTGTATGACCGAAATTCAAATATGCGCGAATCCCTTTCTCCTTTTCATCCTCCGCAACAAATGCACCTTTAATCGAAATACCCTTTGTCAGGAATTCAAGCATCTGGGATTCGTTTATGGCATCCAGTGATTGTATTTGTTCCTGCAGCCAACTATAAAAAATTTCATCGCTAATCAGAGAATGCTTGATGACCTCAGCAAAACCTGAACGCACTTCATGTGCAGGGAGCGTCTCCAAGTAATCGAGGTCATAAATCACAGCTTCTGGCTGATGGAATGCACCTATCATATTCTTCCCTAACGGGTGGTTAACCGCCACTTTCCCCCCTACCGCGCTGTCATGGGCAAGAATCGTGGTCGGGACTTGAATGAAACGAATCCCCCGCATATATGATGCAGCGACAAATCCCGCCAGATCTCCTACAGCACCTCCACCCAAGGAAATGATCAGCGACTTCCTGTCGAGTTTATTTTCAAGTGCGTAAGAAAGACAATCATAATAAACATCAAATGTTTTTGCTTTCTCACCCGAAGGTACGATTTTTACGATGAACCGACTTAGACCAGCCGACTCCCGAAAAGAATCCAGATGGTGCTTCGCTACTGTTTCATCCGTTATGACCATGATTGATGTATAGCTATCTGCTGCCTTCTGGATGAAATCGTTCAAGAGATGAATCGCACCGCTCCCAATATAGACGGGATATGAGTTTGTACTTGTAACGATATTCACCTGCTGCATTTAAAATTCCCTCGCAGTCCTTCTTTGTTCTTCGATGGTTGCTTTCAGCGTGTCAAAACGGTCTGCGTAAAATTGGTCAACCAGGGCAGAAGCAAGCTCCCACGCTACCACATTTTCAGCAACGACCGCAGCCGCCGGAACGGCGCAGGCATCAGATCGTTCAATACTAGCCGAAAAAGGTTCTTTAGAATCGATATCAACACTCATCAATGGCTTGTAAAGCGTGGGGATTGGTTTCATAACGCCACGGACAACGATCGGCATTCCCGTCGTCATTCCGCCTTCAAACCCTCCAAGCCGATTGGTTTTACGGTAATAGCCACGCTCTTCTTCCCAGGCAATTTCATCATGTACCTGGCTGCCAGGCTTCCTGGCTGCTTCAAAACCAATACCGATTTCGACCCCTTTAAAAGCATTGATGCTCATAATAGCCGCCGCAAGCTTACCATCCAGCTTGCGGTCGTAATGGACATAGCTGCCCACCCCGGCTGGCATCCCTTCAGCAATTACTTCGACGACACCGCCGATGGAATCGCCATTTTTCTTTCCTTCATCAATCGCTGCCATCATGTCCTTTCCAGCGTCGGTGTCAAAGCATCGAACAGGGGATTCTTCCGTTACTTCTCTTAGTTCATCCAGTGAGAAAAAGTCCTGCTTCTCGGCTTTCACCCCGCCGATTTCAACAACATGGGCAACCAGTTCGATTCCCAGGAGCGACAGCAGTTTTTTAGCCGCTGCACCCGCTGCGACCCTTACCGTTGTTTCTCTTGCAGATGAACGTTCAAGGACATTCCTCATGTCGCGATGCCCATACTTGATTGCTCCATTTAAATCAGCATGACCTGGACGCGGTCTGGAAATCTTCCTTTTCACTTCTTCGGATGATTGATCATCCAGCGGTTCCTGGCCCATGATGCCGGTCCAATGCTTCCAGTCATTATTTTCAACCACCAGCGCGATTGGTGAGCCAAGAGTTTGCCCATGCCTGATTCCCGCAGTGATCTGTACCTGGTCTTTTTCAATCTGCATCCTTCTGCCGCGGCCATAACCCTTTTGCCTCCGCGCAAGCTCGCTGTTTATATCTTCTGCAACCAGCGGCATTCCTGCTGGCATTCCTTCAATTATCGTTGTTAGCTGCGGTCCATGTGATTCACCCGCTGTTAAATATCTCATATACTTTCCCCCTTCAACTCGCTAAAGGATTTGTTTTACTATATCACACAGTTTCCAATAAATAAATTAAAAATTTCGAAATATGTATGATTCCTTTTAAAGAATGAAGCCATTTTATCACGAACCCCACAGTCTCGCAAAAAAACCATCATGTATTACTATTGTCTGCATACATCAGGTGATTTTATTTTGCAAATAGCAAAAGGAGCACGGTTACCCGGCTCCTCCTGTTATTTCTTCCTGTAAAAGAAAGTCTCCGCAGTCTCAAAATCATATGTACCCGGATTGAAGATTTGTTCTGTGCTGCCTACAAATAAAATGCCACCCTGCCTTAACGCCGAGCTGAAATTATGGTAGATGCTTTCCTTTGCCTCTTCGGTAAAATAAATGAGGACATTCCGGCAGACAATCAAATCGAACGGACCGCTATAGCGGTCGGCGAGCAGGTTTTGTTTTTTAAAGGTAACAGTCCTCTTAATCTCATCGGCAACTGTATAATATGGTCCTTCCTTCTTGAAAAACTTACTGACCATATCCTTTGGCGCTTCATTCAGCGCCCTTTCCGAATACACACCATGCCTGGCCTTCGCCAATACGTTATCATCGATATCCGTCGCAAGAATCTGGATCCTGGCTAGTGGAAGATGCTTTGAAAGCACCATCGCCAAGGTATATGGCTCTTCACCAGTCGAGCAGGCGGCACTCCAAATTTTTGGGTTGGGGTTTTTGCTCAACAACTCAGGAAGAATCGTCTGATCCAGGACCTCCCACCTTTTTACGTTCCTGTAAAACTCAGAAACATTGATCGTCATCCGATCGAGAAATTCATTCAATAGCTGCCGGTCTTTGTCGAGAGCTTGATAAAATTCCTGGAAAGAGGCAAAGCCTTTCTTTTGATAAAGAGAAGTCAGCCGTCTCTTCATCTGGGCTTCTTTATAGAGAGAAAGGTTGATACCTGTCTTCTGGTAGATTTTCGATATAAAGATTTCATAATCTTGCTGCATCTGTTTGCTCCCTTATCGATACTAGAAAAATCTGGACAATCCCATTATAGCGAAAATTTTTGAGATGCGTGCACTATTTTTTGCCCCCCTGTTCAGCTCGAACTGGTTTCCTAAGGTCATTAGGGGACAAGGCACTTTGTTTATGAAAAAACATGGCTCCAATGAAAACGATTCAATTGGTGCTATGAAAACACAGTTTTTAGAGCTTCAATCTGGGTTATTGGTGTCCTGATATCTTAGTTTCTGGAAAATCATTGTTCCATTGGGGGTTATTGGTGTTTCGATATCACAGTTTTTTGGAAAAACAGTGCTCCAATGAAGTCTATTGGTGTCACGATATCACAGTTTCTGGAAAATCAGTGATCCAATAAGGGCTATTGGTGTCACGATAACACAGTTTTTGGAAAATCATTGTTCCAATGGGGGTTATTGGTGTCACGATATTACAGTTTCCGGAAAATTAGTGCTCCAATGAGGTCTATTGGTGTCACGATATCACAGTTTCTGGAAAATCAGTGCTCCAATGAAGTCTATTGGTGTCACGATATTACAGTTTCTGGAAAATTAGTGCTCCAATGAGAGCTATTGGTGTCACGATATTACAGTTTCTGGAAAATCAGTGCTTTAATGAGAGCTATTGGTGACCTAGAATCTCAGTTTTCGGGAAAATAAGGATCCAATAAAGCTTATTGGTGACCTAAAATCTCAGTTTTTGAAAGAATAGGGTTCTAATGAAGCCGATTGATGACCCAATAGCACAGTATCTGAAAAAGCAGGGCACCAATGAGGAATATTGGCGCAAATAAAAAAGACACTTGCCATGAGCAAGTGTCCAGGGGTTATATTAGTAAACCCACTCGTTGATTAATTTGCTGTATTCAGCCAATTCTTCCTGTTTGAAGAATAATCCGATTTCACGCTCTGCGCTTTCTGGTGAGTCTGAACCGTGAATGACGTTCTTGCCTACAGTAACGCCGAAGTCACCGCGGATCGTTCCAGGAGCAGCATCTTTAGGGTTTGTAGCACCCATCATCTGGCGTGCAGTAGTAATTACATTCTCACCCTGCCAAACCATTGCGAATACTGGTCCAGAAGTAATGAAATCTACCAATTCGCCGAAGAATGGACGCTCTTTGTGTTCGCCATAATGCTCTTCAGCAAGTTCTCTTGGGATGTTCATAAGCTTTGCGCCAACTAGCTGGAAGCCTTTCTTTTCAAAACGTGCTACAACTTCACCGATCAGGTTGCGCTGCACGCCATCAGGCTTGACCATCAAATAAGTCTTTTCCATGAGTTCCACTCCTATTTCATCTATGTATGTGAACCGCTTACAAAAGCAATCCTTAGAAATAGTATCATTTTTTTGAAAAATCCGCAACTTGCTAATACTTGCGTTTCCCGATAAATTTGGCGATGTCGCGCAATGACTTCTTTGCCCTGTTTGGTGGAAGTTCCTCAAGGATGGCCAGTGCTTTATCTAAATAACGGTCACTGATTTCAAGAGATCTCTCAATTGCGCCAGATTCCTGGACCAGCTTCAGGACTTCCTCAAGGTCTGCTCTTCCCATTCCTTCGTGTACAGTCCTGACCCTGCTGTTGATGTACTCATCCTGCATGGCATACAGGACTGGCAGGGTAATATTACCCTGGAGCAGATCGCCTCCTGCAGGCTTTCCAAGCTCTTTTTCGGTACCTGTGAAATCAAGCACATCATCCGTAATCTGGAAGGACATCCCGACATAGTAGCCAAATTTATACAATCTGCGATGATCCTCTTCCGGGACTCCTGCCACAACCGCACCAAGCTGGCAGCTGGCAGCAATCAAAAGAGCTGTCTTGCGCTTGATCCTGAGCAGATAATTGCGCAGATTCTGGTCGAAGTTGTATTTATCTTTTATTTGTTCAATTTCGCCAACACTTAATTCGACAATGGTATCTGAGAGAATCTGGTGCGCTGCCGGGCTTTTGATTTCGGTCATAAGCTCCAGCGCCCTGGCAAATATGTAATCCCCTGTATACATTGCAATCCTGTTATCCCATTTTGCCTTGATTGTCGGCTGCCCTCTCCGCAATTCGGCATCATCAATCACATCATCGTGTACCAGTGATGCCATGTGGATGAGTTCGAGAGAGACCGCAACATCCTTGATGACATTGATATCATAATCACCAAATTTCGCCCCGAGAAGCACAAATACCGGCCTGATCCGTTTCCCTCCGGCTTTAAGCAAATGCAGGCTTGCCTGTCTGAGCAGATGGGAGTCTGCCTGTATTGATTCTTCCAGTTCTCTTTCTATTAATGTCAAATCAGAATTTAAATATGTATATAACAGCTTCATCTTCATTATTATCCACCCAGCTTTTGCATTCTCGATCTCCATCGTTGCGATTTTCGCACCCTCAGGCTTCATTTCACAATCAGGAGGTTTCTTTTATGCGGGCTTATTACTGCCCAGGCAAATAGTTGCGCCTTTTTATTCCGACAAAATTACATCGAGCCGTATTCTATTCCAGATCAATAGAGTGACCTTAAATGAAAACAGGCTGACCTTCCTTGCCGAGCGATGAGAAAAGGGCAGCCAGAATCTATTGGATTATTTACGGCCTATATGCACAGCAGCTACTCCGCCGCTGTATGGTTTATATTCTACGTTTACGAAACCAGCTTCCGTGAACATCTTGGCCAGCTCTTTCATTCCTGGGAAATCCTTAGCGGATTCCTGCAGCCAGGAATATTCATCGTAACTTTTTGCAAATAATTTTCCGAACATCGGCATGATAAACCTGAAGTATAATCGGTATGCTTGTTTAAATCCAGGCATGGTAGGCTGGGAGGTTTCCAGACACACCGCCATTCCGCCAGGCTTAAGAACTCTGTGCATTTCCCGCAGTACCTGATTGTAATCCGGTACATTCCTCAATCCGAAACCGATGGTGACATAGTCAAAACTATTGTCATCAAATGGGAGCTCCATCGCATTCCCATGGATCAAGTTTGCCTGGTCCAGATGGCGCGATTGTATTTTTTCTTCACCTATTTTCAGCATGTTTTGGCTGAAATCAAGACCTGTCACTTTGCCATCCTTGCCAACAGCCTCCGCGAGGGCAATCGTCCAGTCAGCCGTACCACAGCACACATCAAGGGCGGCAGCCCCTTTTTGGACATTCATCTTTTTCATTGTGTCATTACGCCATTTAATATGCTGCTGAAAGCTGATGACAGAATTCATTTGATCGTAATTTTCATAGATTTTTTCAAAGACTCCATGAACACGTTCTTCTTTCGATTGCTGCATTGCATTACCCTTCTTCCGCGAATTTTTTAGACATGGTCTGATACTGCCCGGCGATCAGGTCTAACCGTTCCACCAGCAGGCTGTTCATCCCGGAAAGCTTTTTCGAAGCTGTTTTTATCTTTGTCATTGAAAATTCAATATATCTAGTGCAAATTGACAAGAGGTATTTTTGCTGCTCAGCAGAAAGTTCTGCAGCCTTTTGATCCATTTTTGGCAGCGCAATCTTCTTCAATGCATTGAATAGCAGGGAATTTCCTGAATTCATAAAAACTGTTTCTTCGGCAAGCAGCCTTTTCACGAAAAGCCAATTTGAAGCGAATTCATACCATTCTGCCGCTTGATAATGGTCAGCGACCTTGCCTAAAAGAGAAGATTCGATCAGTTTTAAACTCTCCATCAATTGATCGATTGCTACAGGATCTTTCTGATACAGTGATATTTTATGTTCATTCACTTCTTTTACACCTGATGCTAATTGTTTGATCATTTCAGTATCTTCAAGGTCCGCAAGCAGCTTGTAATACAGACCGCTGTAATAAATCCCGGCAAGAACTGTCAATTGGCGCTGCTTATAGCTTTCTTCCCCTTCACCAGGCAGGGAGTTGCGTACATGCTCATGGGTATCAAGGGCGATTTGCAGGAGCATCGTGGTCAGGGTGTAGCTGGTTGCTCTTTCCTGGTTGCCTTCTTGCTGTTCAAGCAATGAGGTAAGCAGCAAGAGTCGGTCATCATCTATAAAAGGAGATTCTACATGCTTCTGCAAGTAAGGATGTGAAAGTTTTTCTATAAGAAGCTCCCTGGTGCCGTCTAATTTGTTTTGTAAATCTAGCAAATGAATCACCCTTGTTCCCCTTATTTATTGGATTGCCGGCAGCGGGCATAACTTGGTTTTAGTCAAGAATAGATACTTGTCATTTTGGCCTGGAGGGCCTATTTATAAAAACAGAAAATTTAAGACAGACATAAAAAAAAACGCCTGATCACTTTATACCGAACATTCCAAAGCAGTGACAATTATATCACAAAAGATAAAAACATGGGCGTGATAATATAAATTAAACACTATTTGCTACAAATTGAGCATGATTTTGTAACAAAATAGTTGGTTTTGAACCTCTTTACTTTTTCTCGCTCTCTATTTCGCCAAAAGGTGTGACAATCTTGGCATGACCTCTGATTTTAATAGCTGAAGTGTGTTCTGTGAACTGGGCAATCATTACTTCACCCTGATCGAGCTTTTCTGAATGATGGAAACGAGTGTCTGTCCCTCTCGTAAGCCCGATCACATTCACACCATCTTCAATCGCTTTGATTACGACATAATCCGTGTTTAAGGATTGTTTCTTGTCCATTATTATCCCCCTTCCCATGAAAGAATATGACCAAACTTGCAATCGACAATCCGGCATCAAATGTCTGTTTACTATAAAACAAAAGGCTAAAAGAGTTCCTTTCAGCCTTCGAATCTTTTCATGAGTTCTTGTCCTCATCCATGCAGAAATAGCATTTGATTAAGACTAATATATCAGTCTTTGATTAAAGAGAGAATTTCAGCACGGGCGTTTACGTCCTCAGCCAGTGTACCTCTCACAGCAGAGGTAACTGTTTTAGAGCCAGGTTTTTTGACTCCCCTCATCGTCATGCACATATGTTCAGCTTCAACCACAACCATGACACCATGCGGCTCTAACTTTTCCATAATTGCATTCGCAATCGTCGACGTAATTCTCTCCTGCAGCTGCGGCCGTTTGGCTACCGCTTCGACTGCCCTTGCCAGCTTGCTGAGTCCGGTAACCTTTCCGCCTCTTGGGATATACGCGACATGTGCCTTGCCGAAGAAAGGAACAAGATGGTGCTCACACATAGAATAGAATGGGATATCTTTGACCAGGACTAACTCCTCATGATCCTCGCCAAAAATGGTTTCGAAGTATTCCTTTGGATCCTGGTTCAGGCCTGAGAAAACTTCCTCATACATCCTCGCAACCCGCTTGGGAGTATCGAGCAGGCCTTCCCTGTTAGGGTCTTCACCGACTGCTTCTAATATTAAACGTACCGCTTCTTCAATTTGGGCACGATTGACGTTTGACATCTGCGTTTCCTCCTATGGTCCATCAATCTCATTATAATCCCGTATAGTCTTCCTACTATTTGATTATAATATTTTCATCTTAGCATAACCAAATCAAAGCAGGCAAAGCTTAATGTTTCACCCCATAGAAAAAGGCCGCGAACGGGTCGCGGCCTTGGGGTTTAGCATACGCTCAGTGCGTCGTATGTAATTATTTCACTGCATCCTTAAGCGCTTTGCCAGGTTTGAAAGCAGGCACCTTGCTTGCAGAGATTTCGATTTCATCACCAGTTTGTGGGTTGCGTCCTTTACGGGCTGCGCGCTCACGAACTTCGAAGTTACCAAAACCGATTAACTGTACTTTGTCCCCATCTTTTAATGCATTCAAGATTGAATCAAAAACAGCGTCAACTGCTTTTGTTGCGTCTTTCTTTGAAAGCTCACTAGCTTCTGCAACTGCATTGATAAGTTCTGTTTTGTTCATGCCATTCACCTCCTCCCAAAGAGATCCCATTGCTCAGAAATTAAGCATCTTACTACATTTCTAAACAAAACATATGAATTCTATACGTTGCTGGAAGATTTTATTTATCATTTGATGATAAATTCATCCAAAATCGCCTGAACCCCTATTACATAAGGGTTTTTAAGCAACAACGCTAATTCTGTTAAAAGATTATCATAATGTTTTCCTCTTATCAAGATAATTTCAAGAAATAATGGGAATCTTTTCTTCTTTGAAACATATTTGTAATAAGTTAACCCTTTTTCCTTACCCTTGCCAGAGGGATATAAACCTAAAATAATATATTTATCCCTTTCTTGCCAGTTTTTTTGCCCGTTCCAGGGAAATATATATTATATTAGAAGACTATTTTGCCTTACCATAGAAAAAAGAATGTCCGGAGCATCGCATCAATCCACAATAAAACAAAAAGACTCCCAAAAAGGAGTCAAATTAAAGTATGATTGCGATCAGTCCACCAGAACCTTCGTTGATGATTCTTTCCAGTGTCTCTTTTAATTTATATCGGGCATTTTCCGGCATCAGGCTTAATTTTGCCGATATGCCTTCTCTGACAATCGAGCTCAGGCTTCTGCCAAAGATGTCGGAGTTCCAGATTGACAGCGGATCATCTTCGAAATCCTGCATCAAGTAGCGGACAAGCTCTTCGCTTTGCTTCTCAGTGCCAATGATTGGCGAGAATTCGGACTCCACATCCACTTTGATCATATGGATGGAAGGAGCCACTGCCCTTAATCTAACACCGAAACGAGCACCCTGGCGGATAATTTCGGGCTCTTCCAGGCTCATGTCCGTCAATGAAGGAGATGCGATCCCGTATCCTGTCTGCTTCACCATTTTAAGTGCATCTGAAATCTGGTCGAAC
Organism: Chryseobacterium sp. ISL-80; assembly: GCA_018613055.1. Taxonomy (GTDB): domain Bacteria; phylum Bacillota; class Bacilli; order Bacillales; family Cytobacillaceae; genus Mesobacillus. Next base: position 69,157 of record JAGGQZ010000016.1, read on the forward strand.
TCTGCCTTTGCATATGCGAATTCCTGCATCAGCTCCAACAAGTGGTCTTTGCCGCGAATCTCCACTCCAACGATTTCTTTGAGAATTTCATCATAAAGATCATCAGGAGCATAAAGATCGATCTCAGCTACACCCTGGCCCATTTCAATGCCTGCCAGGCCGGCTCGGTCGATGTATTCAAAATCACTGAATTGATGGACAACCCTGTCAACATCGCGGAGCCTTTTAATATCCTTCACTGTCTCTTTGACAGCTTCCTGGTAGCTCTCACGCAGCCAGTGATTCTCCCGGAGCACCATCACCCAGCTTGGCAGGTTGACGTTTACTTCCAGTACCGGGAATTCGTATAAAGCTTCCCTCATGACGCTTAAGACATCTGATTCACGCATGCTTTCCACGCTCATTGCCAGCACCGGGATATCGTATTTATCCGCCAATTGAGCACGCAATGTTTCTGTATTCGGGTGATACGGCTGGGCACTGTTCACCACCATGATGAATGGTTTGCCGACTTCCTTCAGTTCTTCGATGACTCTTTCTTCCGCTTCAATGTAATCCTGTCTGGGGATCTCCCCAATTGTCCCATCCGTCGTGATGACGACACCAAGTGTGGAATGCTCCTGAATAACCTTCCTGGTTCCAATTTCAGCTGCTTCATGGAAAGGAATCGGCTCTTCATACCAAGGTGTGTTGATCATCCTTGGACCATTCTCATCTTCATATCCCTTTGCTCCTGGAACTGTATACCCGACACAATCTACCAGCCTGATATTCACATCCAGCCCTTCATCCACGTGCACGGATGCCGCCTGGTTAGGCACGAATTTAGGTTCGGTCGTCATGATCGTTTTACCTGCTGCACTTTGCGGCAGCTCATCAAGCGCTCTGGCCCTGTCAGCCTCATTATTGATATTAGGTAAAACCACCAGCTCCATAAATTTTTTGATAAACGTGGATTTTCCAGTGCGGACCGCACCTACAACCCCCAGGTAAATATCGCCGCCAGTCCTCTCGGCGATATCCTTAAAAATATCTACCTTTTCCAAGTGATCCCCTCCCGATCATAGAGTTAGTGGGAATAAATTCATCCAAATTTGTAATCTGGGACAGTATATATCTATGATGTTGTCCTATATCGATATGACAATTTTTTATTTTTTTACCTCCTTAAATTTGATTTAACGAAGGAAGTTTTGGTCAAATTGCTGATTTTCTTCTCCAATATCCAAAACAACCCTACAAAAAGATTCCTCGTTTCACATTTATGAGGACAGTTGATATCTTTTTAAAGACAAAATAACCCTGCTTCTACAATATATTTTGCAGAAGCAGGGTTATGACTATTTTGCTAAAAAGACTGGTTCATTGGTCTCTTTATCAATGGTATACGGTAAAGAATAGGCCGGCACGAACATGGAATTCTCCACAAGGATCCTGCGGATATCCTCACCTTCCTTGAGTTCTTTATCAGAAGATTTCATAGCCTGGTAGAGGTCACTTCGGTAATCCACATAGATTTCGCCTTCTGTCGATATGACAAAATGCAAGTTTTGGTTTGTAAAGGGGCTTACCACAACAGGCTCCTCTTTATAACCAATCTTTTTGAAGTCGATGGTATATACATTTTCAGCGATTTGGTCCTTGAATGGAGGGTAGCCATTGGCTTTGATTCGCATTTTGATTTCCCGAATCGTATCTGCCATTCTCAAGTCAAGCAGTTTCACTGTCGGATTTGTTTCTGCATCGACCAGGACATACTGAAACAGGCCTCCGCTTTCAAATGCATTCCCCGGCGGCTCGGCAATAAATTTAGGGACGACCTTCTTAAACTCGATCGGATACTTTTGATATATTGGTGTTTTTGCATCTCTTGTCTTGATTGGCAGCAAACCGCCATTGGCTTCTTTATACTGATCAACGGCAGACTGGACACTGTCAAGCTGGTCCTTATAGGGCACCTGGTTTTGCATTAATTTTCCTTCCGGATACATACAGCCAGTCAAGGTAAGCAGCACAAGGATGACCGGCAGGATAAATCGGCTTTTTCTCATTGATCCCAATCCTTAATTCTATGTATTTTATTCACTCGTCGGGCCGCTGAAAACAACAAAAAAGATGATCAGGCCTGCCAGGATCATTAACATATACGCAATGACTGCCGTGGCAATCTTGAAAAATCCTTTTAACTTATAACGGCTAAGATAAATGGCAACAAGGGACAAAATCATACTGCCCATGCCTACAAAAGAAATATACATTTTCAATAATGCGGGTGACAACTGAACCCCTCCCTTTTCCGAACAGTATTATATCATAATCTGCAATCACTGTTGCAAATTTGTCTTCAGGCTTCTGATTAAGCAAAAAAAAGCTGAAGTAAAGAAGGGGCGGTCAACTTTACTCCAGCTACATGACTAAATACCCTATCACCCAGTTCAAACCACCAGTTTGCTTCGTTGCATCTTATGCAAACATCGTTAGAATCGCATCCTCGAATGCCTATATTGAACGCATTATTGCAAAGAAATTTTTTTGCTTAATTTCTTCCTCCGAGGATATCGGCCAAATCTTCCATCTCATGAGTTTTCTCACGGGACATCAGCCCATCAACAGCATCCTTTGGATTGACATTGTTAAATAAAACGTTATAAAGGGCATTGGTAATTGGCATATTGACTTCAAATTTCTGTGCAAGCTGATAAGCTGCTTTGGTCGTACGCACACCTTCAACGACCATCCCCATATTCTCGAGGACTTCATCGAGGTTCTGCCCCTTTCCGAGCATATTGCCAGCACGCCAGTTGCGAGAATGGACGCTTGTACAGGTAACAATCAAATCCCCAATCCCTGTCAATCCTGAAAAAGTCAAAGGACTGGCACCCATTTTCACACCAAGTCGAGCGATCTCGGCAAGTCCCCTCGTAATCAGGGCGGCCTTGGCATTATCCCCGTATCCAAGTCCATCGGATATACCGGCAGCCAGCGCGATGATATTTTTCAGCGCTCCGCCAATCTCAACCCCAATTAAATCAGGATTTGTATAGACCCTGAAATGATTATTGATGAACAAGTCCTGGACTTTTTCCGCCTCTTCCATATTTTTCGAAGAGACTGTAACAGTTGTAGGGTGACGCAAGCTTACCTCTTCCGCATGGCTTGGTCCGGAGAGGACGACAACGCTTTCCAGAAGGTCAGCAGGCACTTCTTCTTCAATCATTTCAGAAATACGAAGCAGGGAATCAGGCTCGATTCCCTTGCTGACATGGACAATGACCACAGATTCAGAAGTCAGCTCTGTCATTTTCCTGATTACTTCGCGGATGGCTTTTGTCGGCACTGCCATAATCACCGTTTTGATCCCATCCAAGGCCTCTTCAAGTGAAGAGTATCCCATGATGGTTTCAGGCAGCGTAATTTCAGGAAGATATTTTTTGTTGGTATGGTTTTGATTGATTTCATCAATCTGCGCTGGATTATGCCCCCATAAACGAACCTCATGCCCATTATCAGCAAGGACCATCGCTAAAGCTGTTCCCCAGCTGCCAGCACCCAGGACAGCAACTTTCTCTCTCTTCCTTTCCATTTAAACCACAACCTTTATCTTATTTTCTTTGTCTTGAAAAAATCTTGATCGGTGTACCTGTAAAATCAAAGGCATCACGAATCCTGTTTTCAAGGAAACGCTCATAAGAAAAATGCATTAATTCTGGCTCATTGACAAAGACAACAAAAGTAGGCGGTTTTACCGACACCTGTGTTGCGTAATAAATCTTGAGTCTCTTTCCTTTGTCTGTAGGAGTTGGATTCATTGCTACAGCATCCATGATGACCTCGTTGAGAATGTTTGTCTGCACTCTCATTGAATGATTCTCACTAGCCAAATCAATCATCGGCATCAATGTATGGATTCGCTTCTTCGTTTTTGCCGAAAGGAAGACGATTGGAGCATAGCTCAGGAATTGGAAGTGCGCACGGATTTTCTCCTCGAATTCCTTCATTGTTTTTTCATCTTTTTCAATGGCATCCCATTTGTTTACGACGATGATGACTGCACGACCCGCTTCTTCTGCATAGCCGGCGATGTGCTTATCCTGCTCAATGATGCCTTCTTCCGCATTAATGACGATAAGAACGACATCGGAGCGCTCAATCGCCCTTAAAGCCCTGAGGACACTATACTTTTCAGTCGTTTCATATACTTTTCCCTTTTTTCGCATACCAGCAGTATCGATGATGACATATTTTTGCCCATCATAGGTTACCTGCGAGTCAATAGCGTCTCTCGTCGTTCCAGCGATATCACTGACAATGACGCGGTCTTCCCCAAGAATTGCGTTCACTAGTGATGACTTCCCTACATTCGGTCTTCCGATTAAGGAAAACTTGATCGCATCTTTATCATACTCGTCTTCCTTGGCCTTTGGAAAATGTTTTGCTGCCTCATCGAGTAAATCACCGAGCCCAAGACCATGTGAGCCGGAAATTGGGAAAGGTTCGCCAAATCCCAGGGCATAAAAGTCGTAAATCATGTCCCTCATGTCCGGATTATCAATTTTATTTACTGCGAGGACGACTGGTTTATTCGAACGATAGAGAATTTTCGCCACTTCTTCGTCAGCGGCAGTCACTCCTTCTCTGCCATTGACAAGGAAGATGATGACATCTGCCTCATCAATCGCGATTTCTGCCTGCTGGCGGATCTGATCCAAAAATGGCTCGTCCCCCAAATCAATCCCGCCAGTATCAATAATGTTAAAATCATGTGTCAGCCATTCAGCTGAACTGTATATACGATCCCTCGTTACTCCAGGAATATCTTCAACGATCGAAATACGTTCACCAACGATTCGATTAAAAATCGTAGACTTGCCGACATTCGGACGCCCAACGATCGCTATCACTGGTTTCGTCATGAACATCACCCTTTCAATATTCTATTCATGCAGGTCAATGACCTGGCCATAACAATGTCAAACTTGCCAACTTTAGTTCTCATCATTAATTTAATGTCACCCTTGCTGCTATCAATATGGATAACACTTATAAAATAAACCCTTCTTATTACAGAAGGGTCTGGCTTAATCAGTTTATCAAAAGATGCCGTAAACAGGCAATGAAAACATTTCTTGTCAATGTTTCACGATTATATACAGATCCTCAGTCAAAGAATGGGCAATCCCATCAAGGATTGCTTCCAGATTTGCAGCAACCTGGTCCATTTCTTCCTTTGAATCACAATGGAATACCGCGGTACCAGAAGGCGCCTTTTTAGGATTGGTGGTAATCGCAGCAAGGACGAATTTTTCAAGCATCATTGAGAACCACTCCCTTCACGGTCCTTTTTCTCAGAAGGCATCCTGATTGCGTTCTCCAATGTCGGCACATCTCCGATCACTGTTATAGCATGCTCGATATCCCGTTCCTGCGGCAGTACGAACACCCCTACCCTGCCATCATCGAGGTCCCTCTTCGCCAGTGGTACAAGTGCAGGCGTCCCAGAATCGCGATACACCCCGAGTGCAGTGGATAAATCATGAAGTACAGCCTGCCGCTGGCCCAGGTTAGCGATTGTAGACCGCGCATTCATGTTTTTGGGTTTTAAAATAAAGCCCATCCCATATCTCAGCACCTCTTTTTGTCGTTCCGGGAGACCGATGTTCATGATATAAATATTATCCACATACAATCCTGCTCCATCAAACCTTGGTTCAACATATTCGATTTCGACGATATCTTTCAGTTTGCCACCCGCCATTAACTTCTTCGAAATCAGCACTGCCAAAATCGCGGCAATGAGGCCTGCCCAAATATTAAAGATCAGATAGGCAAGTGTGCTGACGAGAGAAGTGAAAATCACCAGATAATTACGGCTTTCAAATGCTATCGCTATTCCCTCGATATACGTTTTCCCGCGCGAGACAAGTTCATAGCTGTCAAGTTCGGTAAGCGTGTTTCTCTCCATATTCCTCACTTCCCTGAATTGCGATGCCGCAAGGGTCAAGAAGGTGATCGCCGTGAATTCCTCCTCCATGATCGCAGGCCCTGCAACCGTGCCAAGTCCTGCCGCAATGAAACCGAGAGCTATATGAATGATTTTCCCATGCAAATATGTAGGGTATTGGCGATAGTCAGTCCGGAGCATCAGGAGCCTCGACATTGTTCCAATAGCAATCCCAAATACAATTGGTATCGTGTATTCATTCATGAAGTCTTCTGTTCCTCCCCTTCTGCTTCATTTAATGTCGTTTTGGACATGATCGAGATGAATGATTCGACAGCAGACCAGGTGATCAGCATTCCACTGGAAATGAACAATATGTCCATAAAAGTCATCGAAGCGACTTCATAGGGGAAATTAAATCGCCATAAAACAGCGGAGTATAAAATGTCACCCTGCAAAAAACCTGTCACCAATGCAAGCATCCGATCCTGTCTACTTTTGTGCAGCAAAATCGCTAAATAAAAACCTGCCGCTCCTAGCATCAATTTCCGGTCAAACAATACCCAGACCGGGTCAAATAATTCGAACATCAGAAAACTTGTGTAGGCAAGCATAATGATGAAGGAAGTTATAAATAAGTACAGAAATGAACCAGTTTTCTTCCGTCTTGTTTCCATAAAAATGAAAATGGCGATTGGAAAAGCGGACATGTGGAACTCAAAAATCAGGAAATCGACTTTATAAGGTGCAGCTATAATGACAGCTAACAGACAAACCGCCCACTTCCGCCTGTCAGGATGATTCTTATCCATAATGAATGTAACCCAAACCCAGCCGATCCAGGCCAGCCAATAAAAGTAGAGACCTTCCATCCAACCCCTCCTATCATTTCCATTATGGTAATTTGTTATGTAGTTTAATCTTTTTTGAATAAGATTTTTTGCCTGTTCCATGTTAAGAAAAGCAGTATTTTTTATACGGTAGGCAAAAAGGGCAGAATCGATAAAATCAAATGGAAGAAAGCCCTTTAAACTGGCCACTCCCTGCTGCAGTTTGTAGGATTCCATTAGAAGGAGGTGCTTAGATGGGCCGAGATAGACAGGAAAAGAAACTAAAAAAAAGCGGACGAGTAGAATCTGACCGCGACCAGGCGCTGCACTATCCTGGTGCGACAAAATTGCAAAGTCCTGAAGAAGCTCGATCTATGAATGACGGAAAGTATAGCTAGGGCTTTTGCAGTAAATATCAAATTTTTGAAACAAAGCAACAAAAAAAGCCCTCTGCCAATCGGCAGAGGGCCTTCTTTATTACAGTGCTCTTTTTTGAGCATATGCTCTTGTATCGATTCCCCTTTGATCAAGCCAGTGATGTGTTTCTCCCGAGATGACAATAGGGACCTGTTTAAGCTCCTCGATTGTATGTACTCCAAGCGCTGTCATGATGAAGGCTATCTCACCTTTTATCATTGAAATTTCTTTGATCAATCCCTCTGTTCCATTCTCCATCAAAATTTTCAGCAGGGACCCTGCCATTGCAGCAGCGGCTGCACCAGAGGCAAGTCCTTTAACGATATCAAGGCTTGTCTGGATTCCTCCTGAAGCAATGACGGAAAGGTCAGGAACAGCGGATTTCGCTTCAATGATGGATGCTGCAGTCGGGATTCCCCAATCCTCAAAAAACGTGAGTAACCGGTCCCTTCGCTTGTTTTCGATTTCGGCAAAATTGGTACCGCCGAAACCGCCAACATCAATATAATGAATTCCATAAGCATAAAGTTTGGTTGCAGTCTCTGCGCTTATGCCAAACCCGACCTCTTTGACAATCACAGGGACGCCGATATTCTGTTCAATTTCGGCAATCCTCTCTAATGCACCGCTGAAGTTTCTGTCTCCCTCGGGCATCGTCAATTCTTGCACAACATTTAAATGTATTTGCAGACCATCCGCCTTGATCATCTCGACCGCGGCTCTGGCCTGATCGACCGTTGCTTCACTGCCCATATTAGCAAGCAGGATGCCGTCAGGATGCATTTCCCTGACAATCTCATATGTCCTTCGCTCTTCCGGATTCCTTAGGGCTGACATTTGCGACCCTACAGCAATAGCTGACCCTGTCTCTCTTGCGGCGATAGCCAATTCACGGTTGATTCTAAGGGTCCGTTCCCCGCCTCCACCTGTCATTGCATTTATAAAAATTGGCGAACTCAAAGAAAGTTCGCCAATTTCAGTCTGCAATTTTACTGAATCAAGATCAGTTCCAGGCAAGCTTTGGTTTACAAACTTTATATCATCAAAACCGGTTAGCCGCTTCTGGCCCGTTTCAAGGGCATATTGTATATGGTCCCATTTCCTTTTTGATCTTGACAAATCGATCACCATTACTGTTTAAGATTCTTTAGCTTGTCTCCAATCATATCACCAAGGCTGAAACCTTTAGTTTCTTCAGGTAGTTCGTAGTCAAAAGCTTCATTGCTTTCTCTCTCCTCGAACTCCTTCATGCTAAGTGATAATCTTTGGTCTGCCTTGTTGACATCCAGGACTTTTACCTTTACAGTCTGCCCTTCCTGGAGAACTTCATGCGGCGTTCCAATGTGTTTGTGCGAAATTTGTGAAATATGAACAAGGCCTTCTACTCCAGGGAATACCTCGACAAATGCGCCATAAGAGACCAAACGCTTGACCGTACCTTCCAGTGTGCTTCCCTTTGGTGCTTTTTCATCGATATCAGCCCATGGCCCAGGCAGTGTTTCTTTTATTGAAAGGGAAATACGCTCATTGTCACGGTCCACGCTCAAGACTTTAACCTGCACCTGCTGCCCTTCCTGGACAACATCGGATGGTTTCTCTACATGCTCGTGGGATAGTTGTGAAATATGGACAAGGCCGTCAACTCCGCCAATATCAACGAACGCACCGAAGTCAGTAATCCTTTGGACTGTACCTTCGATAACCTGTCCTGATTGGATGGAAGCGAGCAGGTCCTGCTTTTTCTTCCCTTGCTCTTCCTCAACGACAGCGCGATGGGAAAGGATCAGACGGTTTTTCTCTTTATCGAGCTCCACGATTTTAAAGCTTAGAGTTTTTCCTTTATAGTCAGAGAAATCTTCGACAAAATGTGATTCAACCAGTGATGCCGGTACAAATCCGCGGACACCCAGGTCTACAACCAATCCGCCTTTTACGACATCTTTGACTTCAGCATCGAAAACTTCTCCGCTTTCAAACTTGCCGTTAAGCTCTTCCCATGCTTTTTCGGCGTCAACCTTTCTTTTTGAAAGGATTAAAGCTTCTTCCTCAACCTTTTGTACTTCCAGTTCCAGTTCATCACCGACTGAAACCGCATCTTCAGCTTTTTCAACATGAAGGCTTGAAAGCTCACTGATCGGAATGATTCCATCAAGCTTGCTTCCTTCGATATCCACCAATACCTGCTTTTCTTCCACTTTTGTTACCTGGCCCTTTACACGGTCGCCAGCCTCAAAATTCTTTACTTCTACTTGATTCATATCTTCTGACATATGTACTCCTCCTTAATCCATGACTGCTGCAAATATATGCATTATGGCGAAAACGCCACTAAAAAACAACTTAAATTAGCTACTAAGTGAAAATTCTAAAAATATCTCTTCTTAATAACTTCTTACAAACAGACATTTTTGTCAAGCAAGAAACCTTACTTGTATTCGTTGATCAGTTTCTGGATTTCTCCCATAATCAAATCAGTCGTCTGTTCAGCATTTAATTTTTTTTCTTTGATGGATTCCATATCAATTGGCTTTCCATATACCACCTTCAATTTCTTGAATGCTTTGTATGGACCGATGATCGCGCACGGAACAACCCATGCATCGGATCGGAGAGCAAAGAAGCCTGCTCCTGCAAGACCTTTGCCCATTTCACCTGTCTTGCTTCTTGTTCCCTCTGGAAACAAACCTAAAACCTTTCCATCCTTTAAAATTCCAAGACCCTTTCTTAACGCCTCCCTGTCACTCATGCCCCTCTTGACCGGAAAAGCATTCAAGTGCGGAACAATTTTCCCAAGTACAGGAACTGAAAATAGCTCCTCTTTTGCCATGAAGTGGACCGGGCGTGGAGCGGTGATGCCTACAACAGGTGGGTCAAGGTTGTTGATGTGATTGGAACATAATAGTACCCCGCCATCGGCAGGTATATTTTCCCTGCCGATTATTTCAATTCGATAAACTGGTTTTAATACAGCATTCACTAAAGATCTTGCAAATGAATATACCGTCACTTTCATCCGATCCTTTCAAGCGCCAAACCCATTATTTTTTCGACTACATCAGCAATCGTAAGCGAAGTGGTATCTATTTCGACTGCATCGTTTGCCTTTTTCAAAGGAGCCACTTCCCGTTCCGAATCAATTTTGTCTCGAGCAGCTATTTCTTGTTTTAGCTTTTCAAGATCTGATGGGAAACCTTTCTGGATGTTTTCGGCATGTCGGCGCTGTGCCCTTTCCTCTACACTCGCAAGTAAAAAGACCTTTACTTCAGCATTTGGCAGTACATGTGTGCCGATATCCCTGCCGTCCATCACTACTCCGCCATCTCTGGCAAACTCCTGCTGGCGCTTGACCATTTCCTTCCTGACCAATTCGTGGACAGCTACATAAGACACCCGGTTGGTGACCTCTGAGCTTCTTATGTCATTCGTGACCTCGACTCCATCCAGCAACACTTTTTGGCCCATTTCTCCTGGCTGAAGTTCAATCAATGTATCATTTAAGATATCGATCAACTGGGCTTCATGATCAAGCCTGGCCCCTTTTTGCAGAGCTTTGTATGTAAGCGCCCTGTACATTGCACCTGTATCGATATATACATATGTCAGTTTTTCAGCTACTATTTTTGCTACCGTGCTTTTACCTGCTGCTGCAGGGCCATCAATGGCAATTGAAATTCGTTTATTCATATTTCCTCCTGGTACTCCTTGTTATTCAATTATCTACTCTTATATTTTAACACAAAAATCTTTTCATCCTCGTCCATCATGACTTTTTTTAAGTCACTTTAAAGAACTTCGCTAGGATTCTGTCCATTAAAAATAAGCAGGCTTTCCACCTGCTTATTCTTTGCTTGTGATTGAATTCAGGACTTCTGAATGATTATTGTCTGTAACTCCCTCGTATTGGGTGATCTGTTTCAGTTCTGGAAAAGCGTCGAGTTTATGGAAAAATATCTGGGCAATGATGAGAAAGATAAATTGAATGATCGCGATTTTGATTAAGATTCTTTCAAATGTTTTCATATTTCTTTGCTCCTGTATCAAAACTTTTATTCTATTATTGGAGCAAACTGAAACATTTATTCCTTTTTAAACCGGCAGGCCTTTTTTCTTCATTTCAAGCTGTCGTTCGAAACAGAACCTTAGCAAAACCTGCCTGTCGGTACCTGAAGTCTCAAAAAATTGGACTGAAGCCTTGTTCATATGGCCTTGTCCCTCAATGATCCTTACAATCTTTCCGCGGAACTTCCGGTATTCATATTCACCATTTTGCATGGGCAGGACAAACCAGCATGCAATCTCCATACCCTGTTTCAAGCTGCTATTTTTATCGATCAGCAGCGCTGATCCTCCCGCACTGATATCATCAGTGACGGTTGTAAAAGGAGCGAATTCCCCTTTGTCAGAATGGACAGCCACATCAACGGAAGTTTCCACCCGTACATATTGACGTCTCTGAACCTTGATTAGATGGTCCTTTCCAGGATAGGAGAGAATCACCATAGGAATATTCAGCTTGATTCTTCCTTTTACTTCTGTTTGAAAGGTGTAGCTCGAACCCGATTCAGTAACAAAATTCGCTTTCAATGGCGTTCCTTCAAGCAGGAAAACTGTTCTATTTGTTTTCATATTCACAGGATAATCAATATACAGGTCATTTCCTTTTCGTTCAACCAGTTTACACTTATATTGTTCAAAGCTATCGGAATACTTATGCTCAAGGATGATATTGTCACCGATTTTTATCATTGCTAATCCACTTCCCCACATTCTGTCTAGGCTGTTGTTCATTATGTATATATCATTTTTATTATGACATGCTGCATTGAGTTGGTGCAATAGTCCTTTATTGGATTATTTTTACAAAAAAACAAAAAAGGAAAGCACCTGGCTTTCCCTATACTACGTCTTCATAAACCGGTTCTGCATTATGAAGTTTTTCTACCTTTTCTTCGGTACCATCTTCTGCATTGATGTAAATCCTGAATGTATCATTTCCGAGGGTTCCTGTGAATTCGTAGCACAAAACCTCTTCGTTAAGATCGTTCATGATGATGGCTTTTTTCTCATCCATTACTTTCAGGTTTGGATTGACCTTCTTCTTCGCCTCTTCATTGGTAATGCCTGGTTGCGGAATTTCCCTGGCTTTATTGGACTTTAAATATTCCTCTGCAGAGAAGCCGATGATATCACCATTATCAAGTGCCACCTTCATATTTATTGCGTCAGGATAGATTCTGACATCATCCTGTACACCGACAAAGGTGAAGACACCGATATTATCATATTGGGCACTTTCGAACAGGTCGAGGTTTTCAAAATTCCGCTCTTTCAAGAAGGCGATTGCCTTATTGGATGCATCATTGAGACTCAGTTTTTGGTTCTTTACATCACGGTTAAGTAAAAACCAGATTGGATATCCGCCTTTCTTGGTGATATCCATATTTGCCTCAAGCTTTGTTTTTGGATCCTGGATCGATACGCTGTAAAAACCATAATCTGAACCTTTTCCATTTTGGGTGACCTTTACATCACCAGCTTTTCCTACAGGTGCATATTTCCGAGTGATCTGGACCGCTTCATCCTTTGAGATTTTTTTACCAGGCAGCTTCTTAAAGTTTTCATCTTTTTTCTGAAGATTGATCTTTGCCGGCCCAAAATCTGTTTCAGAATAACTTTCCACTGTCCTTTCAACTGTCTTGAATCCATCGATAATCGTATTATCTGATTGTCCTTTTTCGGTAGCAAGGGCAAGCTCTACATCCATCCAGCGAAGATTATTCTCAAGAACCATATGCTGAACTTCTCTTAAATCCTGCTGAATTTCTCCTGATTGCTCGTAAAGAGTTTTCAGGGTTTCATATTCTTTTTCGCTCAATGGCTCTTTATCAAGGTCCCGAACAGCCGCTTTATAGCTGAAGTTCCCAATATTCGCAAGGAACTCTTCTGTTTTATTGAAAGGCAAAAGAGTCAGCGGCAGCTGCCCGACATCACTATGAGCCTGTGATGTGATTTTCCAGACTTCTGCTAACTGAGGTGACAAGGAGCTTCTGGAATTCATCGCAAGTGTTGTGCCAATTTTATCGTTCAGTAAGTCCATTTGATAGGTCAGATCATGAAAAGCTCTTTGGTAATTATTCTCAGCATTAATCAGTACGGCTGTTTTTTCCCTATGCTCCTGATAACCCCAAAACGCAGTTCCGGCAATTCCAATGACGAGGACTGCAATGGCTATTCCTCTTAGCATTTCAACTCACCCCTATTTGCAAAAAATATGTTTCCCAATCTTCTTGATTTGCGGCCGTCCCCAAATCCAGGCACTGGTCGCGGTATCGGGATTGAAATAGTACAAAGCATTTCCAGTTGGATCCCAACCATTAATTGCATCAAGGACAGCCTTTTTCGCCGTCTCATTTGGCGTCAGCCAGATCTGGCCATCCGCTACCGCAGTAAAAGCCCGAGGTTCAAAGATGACCCCCGAAACTGTATTTGGAAAAGTTGCGCTGTCCAGTCTGTTCAAGATCACTGCAGCAACCGCAACCTGCCCTGTATACGGTTCACCTCTTGATTCTCCATATACTGCATTGGCCATAAGCTGAATATCATTCTGTGAAAACCCGTTCGGTGTATTAGTCGCGGCTGGTTTAGGCGCGGCCTGATTTTGGCCACCCCCACCACCGGCAGCAGCTTTTCCACCGCCTGCTGTTTCGCCTCCCCAGGCAATCTTGGCATTTGGTGTCGCATTTGCCAGCTTAATTTTGGTCTGCCATCCGGCAATTCCGTCGACCTTCATGCCAAACTCATATTGAAAATTCCTGAGAGCCCAATAGGTACCCCAACCAAAAACTCCGTCGATTTTGCCACTATAAAAGCCAATATGCTTAAGGCGTGACTGAAGTTCGATTACATCCTCTCCTACTGCTCCCTGCTGCAGCACCTGACTCGTAAACGCTTCGGCTCGTTGATCGACCTCGTTAAATGGCACTAAAGTCAAAATCAAAGCCAACGCGGCCATCACCTTCAAGATAGACCGATAATTCTTCATTGATTTGCCAACCTCCAAAGATGTGAACTTAAAAGATTACTCCTATTTTTTGTTAAGAGATGACTTTTATTCCACAAAACAAAAAAACCCTCCATTTTTTATAAATGAAGAGTTTTTTAGATAGGAAATTGTTTATCTACGTGCTGAAGCGTTAACACTCTTGCCTTTTTCACTTTTCTCAGGCCCAGCCACCAGAGGAAAATCATGAACGGGATCATCAGTACCATCCAGTCTTCCCTGGTCATCAGGATAAAATCATAGGTCCCATGGAGCAGAACTGGAACTGATAATGAAAGCAGCACCCATTTTTTTTGAGAGACTGGGGCAAATTTGGCTTTCCCTATATAATACCCCATGATGACCCCAAAGAGTGCATGGCTTGAAACCGGCAGCAACGCTCTCCCTATTGCATCCTGGAGGCCATTGGCAAGCAGGTAAAAGATATTTTCCGCAGATGCGAATCCAAGCGAAACAGATACACTGTAAATGATTCCATCATAATGCTCATCAAATGAAATATGCTGAAAAATGGTGTAGTAAAGGATAAACCACTTGAAAAATTCTTCTAAAAGGCCAACTGTACCAAACGCTTTGGAAAAGTCCCCCTGGAACAGTCCTTCAGCAGCCAGTACATATTGGATGAACATAAGGGGAAACACAAGCAATGCACCAAATATAAACATTTTTAACACCAGGGACAGCGGTTCTGAGTCATATTGGTCCTTCAAATAAAAATAGCTTAACAGCGCCAGCCCCGGAGCTACCCCGGCAGTAACTATTCCCAGCATATGCTGTCCTCTTTTCAATTCGTTTTTTTAATCGTATCATGTAATTAGAAGAAAGAAAATGGATTATTATTCTTTCTCATTGGTCTTTTCGGAGGTAATAGTTTTGAAGAAAAATATTTTATTGATCCACACAGGCGGAACCATTTCCATGAGCGAGGATACAAGCGGCGCAGTAAATCCTGGCATAAATAATCCTTTGACACAAGGCACTGAACTCCTGTCAAGTATTGCTAATCTTATCATCGAAGAACCCTTTAATTTGCCCTCACCGCATATTACACCAAAAGAGATGATGAGGTTAAAATTCATCCTTGAGGAATATGCCAGAAAAGGCAATATCGACGGAGCGGTGATTACCCACGGCACAGATACACTCGAAGAAACAGCATATTTTTTGGATCTGACTTGCCAGGCAGGCTTCCCGATTGTTGTAACCGGCGCGATGCGTTCCAGCAATGAAATAGGTTCGGATGGTCTTTATAACCTGATATCATCAATCAGGGTCGCTTCGAGCCCGGAGGCAATCGGACAAGGTGTCCTTGTAGTTCTTAATGATGAAATCCACACGGCAGTCAACGTTACCAAAACGCATACAAGCAATATCTCAACTTTTCAAAGTCCGCAATATGGACCGCTTGGCATTGTGACCAAGAGAGGGGTCCTTTTCCATCATACTCCTACGAAGCATGAAAATTATCCTGTGCAGGACATCAGCAAGAATGTGTTCCTGATCAAGGCGCATGCTGGGATGGATTCCTCTCTATTGAATGCCATTCTCAATCTGGAAGTGGATGGTGTCGTTATCGAAGCACTTGGACAAGGAAATCTTCCACCGGCAGCACTTGATGGTGTGAAGAATTTCATCGAGAACAATATCCCGGTCGTGATTGTATCCAGAAGCTTTGCCGGGATCGTCCAGGATGTATATGGCTATAAAGGCGGAGGAAAACACCTGAAAGAAATGGGTGTCATTTTCTCCAATGGCCTTAACGGACAGAAAGCGCGGATCAAACTGCTCGTCGCCCTTGCCAAAACAGACAGAATGGATGAAATTGCTGAGATGTTCATGTTTTAACAAGGCTCTTTTCTTAAACTTAGTTGCTATTGACTACTAAATGGGGTTGAATGGCCTAGTTTTCATCATAAAATTAAATCTATTATGAGAAAAGAGCTTGCACACTTAAAAACGAACAGCAAAATGGCTTTATAGCACGTTAAAATCGGCTTTAAGATTTTAACAATATTCTTTACGAAAACAGCCTTCAACAGCAACATAAATATATGAAAAAGCGGTGCCTTGCATGCAAGCAGGCACCGCTTTCTTTCTGTCTTTCCGCTTTATTATCAAGAGGAGTCCATTCTCCCGACTGGAAGTCAAATATTTCTCTTACTCGATATCGCTTCTGCAATCTGACCGCCGTGGAATCGCCCATTTTCGATGAAAATTTCATTTGCATTGTTCCCGGCCGCTATCACGCCGGCAATAAATATACCTGGTACATTTGTTTCCATCGTTTCTGGGTCAAAGTGCGGCCGACCTGTTTCAGTATCGATTCCCACTCCCATTTTCTTAAGGAAAACATGATCAGGCCGGTATCCAGTCATCGCAAAAACATGATCATTCTTTAAATTCACCGTTTTTCCCTCATGTTCATAAACCACTGTACTGTCAGTGATTTTTTTAACTTCTGCGTTAAACACCATTTCGACTGAGCCTGCTCTTACAAGCGCTTCAAATTCCGGCAGGACCCACGGTTTGATGCTCGGGGAATATTCTGCTCCCCTGTAAAGGACGGTCACTCGCGCTCCGGCCTTCTCCAGCTCGATGGCCGCATCCACACTCGAATTTTTGCCTCCAATAACGGCGACATCCATATCAAAGAAAGGATGTGCTTCTTTGAAATAATGGGAAACCTTGGACAGCTCTTCGCCAGGTATTCCCATGAGATTTGGGTGGTCATAATACCCAGTCGCGATGACGATATTTTCCGCGGTGTATTGCTGTTTATTTGTTGTCACATTAAAAAGGGAATCGCTTTGTTTTACAACTTCCGTCACCTTTTCGTATTTATGGATTCTGAGCTTTTCGCGCTTGACCACTTCACGGTAATATACCAGCGCCTGGTTCCGTTTCGGTTTCAGGTTCTCGGTAATGAACGGCACATCTCCAATTGCCAGCTTTTCACTGCTGCTGAAGAATGTTTGATGAGTAGGATAATTATAAATTGCGTTCACGATATTTCCCTTTTCGATGATGAGCGGATTCATTCCCTTTTTCTTCAGGGCAATGGCTGCAGCAAGTCCGCACGGGCCTCCGCCAATTATGATGACATCTTCGTTATTCATATATGGAAACACTCCTTATCACTCTAACTGATCAATCGGAAAATAAAAATCTCCCATCATTAAATGATAGGAGATTTTATCTTCAGATTCAATGAAGAACCCTTTCTTTCAATTATATTAGATCCAGCCCCTGAATCTGCTTGCTTCTGCCATCTTTCTGACTCCGACCATGTAAGCAGCCAGGCGCATGTCTACTCTGCGTGTTTGGGCCGTCTCATAGATGCTGTCAAAGGATTTCACCATAACCTTTTCGAGCTTCTCTTCGACTTCATCTTCTGTCCAGTAATATCCCTGGTTGTTCTGTACCCACTCAAAGTAAGACACAGTTACCCCGCCAGCAGATGCAAGAACATCGGGTACAAGCAGGATGCCGCGCTCTGTAAGGATCTGGGTTGCTTCCAATGTTGTCGGTCCGTTAGCAGCCTCAACGACGATGCTTGCCCTGATATTATGGGCGTTTTCTTCTGTAATTTGGTTTTCTATCGCAGCTGGAACGAGAATATCACAATCAAGTTCCAACAATTCTTTATTTGTAATGGTATTATTGAATAATTTGGTTACTGTTCCGAAGCTGTCGCGACGGTCAAGCAAGTAATCGATATCCAGTCCATCCGGATCATGGAGTGCGCCATAAGCGTCTGAAATGCCAATGATTTTTGCACCGGCATCATGCATGAATTTGGCTAAGTAGCTTCCGGCATTACCAAATCCCTGTACGACTACTCTTGCACCTTCCAGTTCGATGTCTCTTTTCTTTGCAGCTTCACGGATACAAATCGTGACCCCTTTTGCAGTTGCCGATTCACGACCATGTGATCCACCGAGTACCAGCGGCTTGCCTGTAATGAATCCTGGAGAGTTAAATTCATCTATACGGCTGTATTCATCCATCATCCAAGCCATAATCTGAGAGTTCGTGAAAACATCAGGCGCGGGGATATCCTTAGTTGGTCCTACGATCTGGCTGATTGCTCGAACATAACCCCGGCTCAATCTTTCCAGTTCCCTGAATGACATGTCGCGAGGATCACAAACGATCCCGCCTTTACCTCCGCCATAAGGCAGATCGACGATGCCGCATTTCAAACTCATCCAGATTGATAAGGCTTTGACTTCTTTCTCCGTTACGTTTGGATGGAAACGTATTCCTCCCTTTGTTGGACCCACTGCATCATTGTGCTGCGCCCGGTAGCCAGTAAAGACTTTAACAGATCCGTCATCCATTCTGACAGGGATTTTCACTGTCATCATCCTGAGCGGCTCCTTTAAAAGCTCATAAACCTCATCAGGGTATCCGAGTTTTTCCAAAGCCTTGTGAATAACAGTTTGTGTAGATCGTAAGACGTCATGTTTGTCTTCTTTATTTGGATTTTCATTACCGTTTGCGGCTACCATTGATAAACCTCCTAAATCACTTTTGCGGATGTTGTCTGCTTTCATGGATTAGTATACACCTTTGGTTATTTTATGCAAGAAGAAAAAATCCGTTTTCAGCATTTTTTGACCATTAAATGAAAACGCTACCATTCAAGCCCTTATCACGATTGACCCCAACAGAATTGACTGAATTATAAGACATTCCATAACGGCGAAGGCAAGAAAAAAGCCGAAGCTCTTTCCATCATTATTAAAAATAATGGACTAGAGTTTCGACTGCACGTTCCTCCATAATTTCCTTCCCATATTCGAGCAGTCTGTGGATGCTCAAAATGGATGGAACTCCATACTCAGCCAATAAAGATACCGTCTTCTCTGCATCTTCAGGCAAGATTCCATTCATAAGCAGATAGTACTGATCATTCATATAGTACAGGCTGCCTCCGGTAATTCCAGCCTGCATCAATCTCTTGGCCAGCTGGATAACGTCCTCGATGTTCTCGAATTGAAACAGAATCTCTTCGCTTCCATCGACCGTTACCTGCATTTCAATGATCCCATCTTCAAACTGTTCTTCGTCTTCATCCTGTTCAATCATCGTGATAATCATGACCATTCCTTGTGCATGCAATGAGAAAATTTCCACTGCAACTGATCCGATGATGTCCAAATCGAATTCCTCGCTGGCCTCCTCGAGCATATCGTGAAAAAGCTGGTGCCATTTCAAAGAATCCTTCCAAATATCCTCTTTGGTCAACCCTCGGTCGGATAAGTCATCTATCGTAAGGAATATCTTTATTTTATTGGTGGTTAATCGTTCCAAGCGCATAAATCATGCCCCCTGCCATCGACAAAGCTCTTATTTTAGTTTATGAAAATAATGCAGGTTGGTGAGTTATTTCAATGAATCGATGCGCTTTTTCAACCATTTCTCCCACTCCGCCCTTGCGATCCCTACAATGCATTCCTGATGTTCTTTCCGCAGCTCTTTAGGCATAGAATCAATTGCTATGCCACCGAGACCGATGTGAAGGTCAGGATAATTCTTTTTTATGATCCCGGCAAGTTCCAGGGTTGCTTTCCTGTTTTCCTCCAGTGTGCAGGATAAGAATAAGAACCTGGGTTTCACCTTATCCAGCACTGTTTCAAGATCATTTTCGGCAACACTTGTGCCAAGGAAGATAACCTCGAACCCCTTTCTCCTGAGGTACATTGTATAGATCAGCAAACCCAGTTCATGTCTCTCCCCTGGTCCGCATACAGCAATTGCCTTGGGAAGAAACGAACTATGCGGAAATGAACTAGATAATCCTTCAATCCTTGAACGAAGAAACGAAGAAGCAAAATGCTCATGTGCAGTCGTTATACTCCCCTCTTCCCATAAATCGCCTACTTTAATCAAAATTGGTCCTAATAAATCAATGACCGTTTTATCAATCGTAAAAATACTGAAGGCCTGGTTAATCAATTCATGGGCTTTTGAACTATTGAACTCTATAAGTGCGGTTAATATCTGGTCCCGGATTTCATCCAGCTTGTCCCTTTTCTGCGGTTCTGCAGACTCTATTAATGGCGAAGTGTTCTCAAGCAGGGAAACAGCCTGGCTGATCGTGAACCCTTGATTAACTTTGGAAATCAGCCATCGTAGAGTCTTTAAGTGTTCTTCCGTATACAAGCGATGGCCGGATTCATTTCTGGCAGGAGCAATCATCTGGTATCTTCTCTCCCAGGCCCTTAATGTCCCCGGCTGGATTCCAAGCATAGTGGCTGCTGCTTTAATATTGTATTTTCCTGTGCTGTTCCCCATCATATAACCTCCGTATATACCTGTCCTACCGATTATATCAGGGTCCATATTTCGCTGTGAAACTTCAATCTGCCGGATTAGGGTCTGGTGCCAATGTTATCAGATGGGTTTCAGCTTTTGCTCCGAGCCTGAATGGAACTCCTGTCGTGCCATACCCATTGCTGGTAAGTACGGTAACGCCATTTTTCTTTTTTATGCCGCCTAGCTCATAAGGGCCAAATCCAAAAATCCTTATTTGCCCTCCATGTGTATGGCCGCTCAATACAAGGCTGATCTCGTCATCTGGATTTAGGCTGTTGGCGATCGCGGGATTATGGCTTACAAGAATGCGAAATCCTTCGTCTTCAGCATCACGCACAGCCAGATCCAGCCTGCTTTTGCCAAGACCGAAATCATCTATGCCTAAAAGATACAGGACATCACCAGCAGCAGATTCGAATTTAACCGCAGTATTGTCCAGGACCTTTACGCCGGAATGATATAAAAGAGAGTCCAGTTCATGGGAATTGAATTCGTAATCATTGTTTCCCCAGACAAAAAATACGGGACCTACCGTTTTCAGTTTCTCGAGATTTACAGAAACCCTTTCCAGCGGAACACCTTTTTCCGCAAGGTCACCCCCGATGATGACGAGGTCTGGCTTTCCTTTTACTTCATTAATGATTGAATCTGAAATAATCCGCTTATGGATATCCGAAATAAAAAAGATTCTTACAGTACCAAAGCTTGCCGGAAAATTCTTCAGCCTGATTTCCTGCTTTAAAACTCTGTCCTCAAATGCCTGCTTATACATATATAGTAGAAGGAAGCTGCCAAAAAGCAGCATTCCCAGTAGAATATAAATGATCTCCATCTCTTCCTCCTGCAAATACTAAGTCTGGCCGTTTTCTTTGTTCTCAGTTGAGCTAAATGACATCATACCATAAAGCAAACAGAAAACGAAAAAAATAGCTGTCTGCCACCACCCCAGTGGAAACAGCATAAAAAAGCAGCCGAAACAGATAATTGCCAGGGTGATATCCGCAACCGAGCCTTCATCTCCCTTTACGATATTCTTGACTGCTAAAATGCCGTCCCCGATCAAGCCGCCCATTGAAAACATGCCGATTGCCAGCATCATCGAGCCAGCAAGGAACCCGAAAGGATTTAAAATGGACTCACTCACAAATTCTTCAGAGTGGAGAGGAATGACAGTTGTCATCCAATTGATCACAAGGTAACCAGAAAGCAGTCCGATTACCAGCCTGAACACTTTCCAATGCATACAAAAACCTCCCATACTCAATGTATGAAAGGCCCTTGTCTTTATTTCCGTATGGAAAATCAAACTTCGTGGATGTCGAGAATCCGGAATCCGGAATCCTCCAGCTTTTTGATAAACTTGTCAATATTGTCTTTCTTTTCGATTTTCATGACGATCCGACGGACAAGCTTGTCTGTCTCATCGAAAGTGACCAATGAAATGATATGTTCATGGAACTGGTGGGCAATATCAGCCAGTCTAGCGATTCTTCCCTCTGTTTCAACAGATGTGAATGCAATCCTGACACCCTCCCTATGTACTCCGAATGCACTCTGGAATTGGTCCAGAGCATCAGAGCGAGTTACAGCTCCCTGGAATTTCTCATTTTCATCGACAACTGCCAGAAGCGGGATATCCTTCAATTTGACGAGTGTGCTTTCAAAGATCTCGATGCCATGGAGGATTTGATCCTGAAGGCAAAGTATATCCCCGGCCACCTTCTTTTGAAGGAATTCGTCCCTCTCTCCACCTGTCTTGAAGTATTCCTGGTAAATGCCATATCTTGTGACGACACCAGCATATTTGTCACCATCCAGAACCGGAACACCATCAATTTCATTCCCATCGAGCTTTTCAAGCACATCTTCCAGTGTATCACCCAATTGCGCAGTAATACATTTGTACTTTGGTATCATAATACTTTTAACAAACATTCCATTCACCTCAAATTTAAAGTACTGCCATACCTTATATATTTCTGCATATCTATAAAAATCCCTTCTATAAGAGATAAATTTAACATGAAATGAAATTTTGCTCATAAAATGAAATGAAGTTTATATAGAGGAGGGCTTAGCTTGTCATCATTCAGAAGAGTTTGGTACCCGTACGCCAGTCCCTTCGATCCTTGTCCGCCTATCAAGGCGAAAACGTATTCCACACCACCGAATCTATTCCTGGGCTTTCAGCCGCCCAATCTTGAACAATTCACTCCAATGCAAGCATTGAGGACAGGAACACTGTGGAAGGTTTTCTATGATCCCTGGTATTCACCATATGAAGCTCCAAGGGAGGAGGACCACTCATGAAACAATTGCCGAAGGAATTTTATGCGGCCATGGAAGAACTTCAGGCGGTAGATTTTGTTCTCGTTGAACTTACCCTGTATCTTGATACCCATCCTGAGGATTATGAAGCCATCAACCAGTTCAACCAGTTCGCTAAAGAAAGGCGCAGATTGAAAAAGGTCGTTGAAAGCATGTATGGACCTCTCCAGCAATATGGCAACAGTTATTCTGGTTATCCATGGAACTGGTCAGACGGTCCGTGGCCCTGGCAAATTTAAACTCAACTTAGGAGGGGGTAAGGAAAATGTGGCTTTATGAAAAAAAATTGCAGTATCCTGTAAAAGTAAGCACCTGTAACCCCATGCTCGCAAAATTTCTGGTTGAGCAATATGGCGGAGCTGACGGTGAATTGGCTGCGGCACTCAGATACTTAAATCAGCGTTATACCATTCCTGATAAGGTAATAGGATTATTGACTGATATAGGTACAGAAGAATTCGCCCATTTGGAAATGATTGCGACAATGATTTACAAATTGACCAAAGACGCTACCCCTGAGCAGATGAAACAGGCAGGACTTGATGCCCACTATGCAAATCATGATAGTGCTCTTTTCTACCATAATGCTGCAGGAGTGCCTTGGACAGCATCCTATATCCAGGCAAAGGGCGATCCAATTGCCGATTTATATGAAGATATTGCCGCTGAAGAAAAAGCTAGAGCCACTTATCAGTGGATTATCAATCTGAGCGATGACCCTGACCTAAATGATGGTTTGCGGTACCTTCGGGAACGTGAAATCATCCATTCCCAGCGTTTCCGGGAGGCAGTGGAAATCATCAAAGAGGACCAGGGCAAAAAGAGAGTTTTCTAAACAGGACTGAAGCATCCGAACTGGATGCTTCTTATTTATTTTCATGGTAAAGATTGATATCAAATTTCTTTTTCATTATTTCGAATACAATATGCCTGTTCTTCCATTCCTCCTCTTTCTTCCATAAATCCTTGCTGCGATCAACGATTTCACATCGCAAAGCCTGGTATTCTTTCTCGGCTTTTTCACGCTTCTCCTTCAACAAGACCATCAGTCCATACGTTCCTACCGTCAGAATGAGGAAATATAGATTTGCAGAATTCTGTACATAAACAGAAAAAATCTCGGCGAATGAATAAGAATATGGCTTCATCACCGTTATATAAAGATAGTAGAAATAAATTGAGATCAATCCTATCGTTGCCCATACGGATAAAAGATGTCTTGATTTATATCGTTCGAACTTTTTCTTCCGGTCTATTACATTTTGCAGCATCCTTTTAGTCGCAGGATCCGTACGGTCATTCAGATTCATGATTTCCTGTTCCATGGCAAGCCCTCCCCTTATTAACATTTTTATGAACTTGTCCATAAAGATATGTTGTTCAGCCAAAAAAATCATCAGCCTCTTGATTCCTTCTAGCTGGAAAATAAAAAAA
This sequence comes from Chryseobacterium sp. ISL-80, assembly GCA_018613055.1. Classification (GTDB taxonomy): domain Bacteria; phylum Bacillota; class Bacilli; order Bacillales; family Cytobacillaceae; genus Mesobacillus. The sequence continues at coordinate 93,488 of JAGGQZ010000016.1, forward strand.
GCCAGAAGTTTTCACTCCGGCTAATTTTTAATCGGTATTTTAAGAACTTGTCCTGCCTCGATTTCATTTCCCTTCAGATTGTTCGCTTTCTGGATGATTGGGATCCCATCCTGTGACTTATAATAGGTCATCGCCACTCTGAATAAAGTTTCACTCGGTTTTACTGTATGATAGAGGATCGTTTCCCCGCTTGCTGCCTCTCCTTGATCAGAGCTGGATGAAGACGCAGGGGCTGCCTGTTCATCCTTTTGTTCGGGAGCGTCTGTCGATTGACCCACCACAGTTTCCTTCTCTCCATCCGCGCTGGTCGCATCCGTTGAGTCCTTGTCGCCTTTATTGGAAGTTGCAGGTGAAGGTGCAGCAGCGACTGCCTCGATTTCATCTGTAGATTCAGAAACTTCTTCGAACACGGGTGCGGCCTCTTCTTCTTCTTCCTGATTCGTGTCTTTCCCATCTTCTTTACTCTCTACATTGATCATTTCCACTCCGGCCCGCTCAAGCGTTTTATTCAATGGCCCCTCTTTACCATCCAGATAGGAAAGGATGCTGAAAAAAGAAATGGGCAGCAAGATGAAAAACAACGCCATCAGCCTGATCACCGGGTATTTAACTTTCACTTTTGTTTTCTTCTGTTTTTGTCTATGGATCTCACTTCTGGGTGGCAGTGCATCCTTTTTCTCAACTTTACTCTCAGACTTGCGTTCTACCCTTTTTCTCAGCCGCTCCGCCTGGTCCCTGATCGGTTTTTCCCTATTCACTTTCTGTACCCCCATTTGCTGCATAAGTCCTGAATTTTATGATCAAACCTAAGATGAAATCAATAACAAAATGCATGACGATGGTCACTGCCAGGTTGTTCGTGACCATATAAATATAGCCAATCAAGAAACTCAATAAGAAAATATTAGTAAACAAAAACCAATTGAACAAATAACGGTAGTGCACGACTGCAAAAATAATGCTCGAAATAATCAGACCTGTATTTGTCTGAATGACTCCCCGAAAGAGGATCTCCTCACTGGCAGCAACCAACGCTGCGATCAGCATGATCTGGAACACGCTTTTATTCCTGAATATTCTTTCGTTCAGCCCTCCATCGTCATAATACGATTTCGGCAGATATTTCATAAGGACGAGGTCCAGCGCCACGACTGCCGCGCCGGCCCCTAAACCGTACGTCAATATATTCCAATCGTCCCAAATGAATAATTCCGTGAATTCTTTTATACTATCAAACAATATCATACCCAAAATGGACGAAATCGTTAATAGTAAAATTTGCGTAGCTGCAAGATGGAAAAGTAGTTCCTTTTCAGTAAGACCCGCCACAGTTTCCTTATACCGATCTTTCATTCTATCCGCTCACTTATCAATAAAATTAAAGCCAAATCACGCTTCCAATCCATCACAGTTTCCTCATGTTCAATGGATGATTTGGTTTCTTTATAAAGCTCCATATTTATACCACAGGTGCTGCAGCAATTCTCGGGCTTTTCTGCCAGTTCTTCATTGAATGTTTCCAGGATAAATGCCCTTTTGCATTCCTTTGTCTGAATCCATTCAAGCATACTCCTGATCTTCTGCTTTTTCACGAGTAAACGGTTTTCAATTAATTGCATCATATTTTCCAAATCGGCCTTATAATTTACATTCTCAAGATTGACCAGGTACTCTTCGACAATCCTCCATTGTATCTCTGTGAATCCGCACAACATTGATAGCTCTTCTGCCCGCTGAGACAAACCATGGTAAGGTATTTGATGTTCGACTAGAAAGCCGAACAATCGCTCCACCTGGTACTGATCTGGCAGCTCGGCTTCGGCAAGCTGGTACGCCAGCTGCTCATCACCTGGAGAATAGAGCAAAATGGCGATTGAATCCAAGCCATCTCTTGCAGCTCTGCCGATTTCCTGAAGGTACGATTCAATTTGCATTGGCATGTGAAAATGGATGACATACCGTACATTGTCTTTATTGATGCCCATGCCAAAAGCGCTGGTGGCACAGACGACATCAAGCTGGCCATTGATGAACTGCTGCTGGATCAGGACTCGGCTTTCTGAATCAAGCCCTCCATGATAGGCCATGACATTTTTGCTGCCCTTCTCCCTCAAATGTGCGGCTGTTTGCTCAGCCACTTTTTTGCTTGAAAAATAGATGATCCCGGGTCCTTTTAAAAATTTCACCAGCTCAGTTGTCCTCTCCAGCTTTTCCTGGAATGACGATACATGGTCCAGAGTGAGCGAAATCGATGGACGGTCCACTGAATAGACTACCTCATTCCATTTCTGAAGACAGAGCTTTTCAGCGATATCTCTGCGAACTTCCTTTGTGGCAGTGGCTGTTAATGCAAGTGTCAACGGTTGTCCCAGCTTCTTGCGATATTCTCCAAGCTTGAGATAATCAGGCCGGAAATCATACCCCCACTGCGATATACAGTGGGCCTCATCCACAACGAAAATGGACACAGACAGCTTCATCAGGCGCTCCAATACCGAATCAATCCCCAGCATTTCAGGAGATATGAAGATGTACTTGAATTTTTCAAGTTGTTCAAGTGCCTGGGCCTTTTGCCGGGGTGACAGGAACGAATTCATGGCAATCACTCTTTTTTCACCCATGGCCATCATTTGCTCAACCTGGTCCTGCATCAGCGAAAGTAGTGGTGAAACAACCAAAACAGGCCCTTCCAGCAGGTAACCCGGCAATTGGTAGCATAGTGATTTTCCTGTACCTGTCGGCAGCATTGAAATTGTATGTTTTTTTCCCATAACAGATTCAATTGTTTCACGCTGTCCCGGGCGGAAATCAGCGAAATGAAAATATTTAGCCAGATAGTGTTTCAGTTCCATTCGGCATCACCATATTTAGCGAGAACAAGCCTGATTTCAAAATAAGAGGCATCAGCCACGCGTTCTTTGATTTGTTTCAATTTTTTTGCGGAATTCTGCTGTGCAGCCAGCAAAATTCTTTCCAGTTTTCCAGCTGGAACATAGCGTTCTATATCAAATTCCTTTATTGTAAGCACAATCTCTACAATATGATCTTCAATCGTGCTTTGTTTAAGATTCCTGACAACGGCAATTTCATCAAGGCTATAGCCCTTTTGCAGCAATTTATACGTTTTGTCAGTTGAAAGCGTCAATGGCACCTCGCGTTCTGCCTTGTTCAACAATCCGCTCAGCAGCGGATATACAGATGGGCTTTCGAGAAGCCTGTCGAACATGGCATGCAAACAATTCAGGAACTCATAATGATAATGAGCCGGTTCCATGCCAGTCCGTTCAGATGCCTGCATGATGGTCAAACCGATTTTCTTGAAGCCGGTCAACCTTAAAACGACTAATTCAGGTTTGGTCCCCTCATTCTCCAGTGCGGAAGTAAGTTCTTCATACAGCCTTTCAGCCAGTATATAGCGATCTTCATTTTGCTGTTTGATATATCGCTTTACCCAGCTAAGCGTTTCCGGCTTATTCCGGACGGGGATATAGGACCGTTCTTGATTGATTAGGTTCGAACTCACCTGGATGAGCAGCGTCAATCTTTCCCAGAAAGGCTCGGTTACCTGATGGTATTTCCAGCCATTTAAAAATTCAGGAAGCGGACATTGAGATAAATGCTGTTCAAGCTCCTCTTCCCCTCTGGATGTTAATTTGACTTTCGTTTCTGCCATCTCTTCTACCAGGCCTCTGCGCTTCAGCCTTCCGACCATTTTTTCCAGTCCATCCCGGCTAACTGATGGATATGTAGAGAAATACGGAGTGATTTTATAAAGATGAGCATCCTGGATGGTCTGTGATGAGCGTTTGCCCTGTAAAAGGTGAAACAGCGAATAAATGGTTCTCTCACCATTGATTGTTTTCAATATCGACAAAACAACAGACTCCAAATAGGTTATCCCCATACTATCACCCTTGAAATTAATGCCAATGATGGCTAAAAACATTTTTCTATCCCATTTGCCTGCCTATTTTTGGGTAAAAATAAACATAGCGTAGGGAAAAAATCCCTATCCTGCTATAGCAGAAAAATATTATAGCTTTATTTTAACATGAAAATGTCCAGCAGAATGTTTTATTTTCAGCGCAAAATCCATTCCACGCCTTATCTGATAAGCATTCTCAATACTTTTTTTATTGAAATGTTGGCGATACAGTTTTACAATAGATATGAGGAATACGTTTTCACTGATATTGGTGAAAACAGCATATTATTGTTAAACACTTGGGAGGAATTATATCATGGCTAAGTACACGATCGTTGACAAAGAAACTTGTATTGCATGCGGAGCTTGCGGTGCAGCTGCTCCAGATATTTATGATTACGATGATGAAGGCATCGCTTTCGTAACACTTGATGAAAATGAAGGTATTGTTGAGATTCCTGATGTATTAATCGACGACATGATGGATGCATTCGAAGGCTGCCCAACCGACTCAATCAAAGTTGCTGATGAGCCATTCAACGGAGATGCAACGAAGTTCGAATAAGATCATACATAAATTCCCGCTTAATAAGCGGGAATTTTTTATTTTGACTGAGAAAATTAAACACTTTAAAAACCAAAAAGCAACGGTGCAGGCCGTTGCTTTATATCATCAAAAATATATCAAGCACTCTTATAGTTTTGCTGTCTTTCAATCCATGTTTTCATTCTCGTGAACATCAGCATGAATACGATAGACATCATCAAGCCTTTTACGAAGTTGAAAGGCAGGATACCTGCTACAATAAACTGTTTTGTTTCTGGACCAGACATTGCCGGCATATTCAGGAACAATGTGTAGGCAGGCAGGAATACATAGTAATTAAGGACACTCATCAGAATGGCCATGCTGACTGTCCCTGCCACTAAGGCAAACGTCATTCCTTTTTTAGTTTTTACCCGCTGATATAGATAGTAAGTTGGCAGAATGAATAAAACTCCTGCTGCGAAGTTGGCGGCATGGCCAACTGGCACTCCAGTTTCACTGCCTGTCATGAAATAATCAAGGATATTCTTTATAAGTTCTACTAAAATACCAGCTGCCGGACCGAAGATCAAAGCAGCAATCAATGCAGGAATATCGCTGAAATCGACCATCAAGAATTTTGGAAACGGCGGCAGCGGAAAATTCAGCAGCATCAAGACATAAGATATACTGCTCAACATTCCAATTGAAACCATTGCTTTTACACTAAATTTTTTCATTTTCCTCTCTCCTTATAGAGATCCATCTCACATAAAGAAGAAAGATTCAGCATTCACATACCCATAGACAAATAAAATCCCCCAAGTTTTATGCTTGAGGGAGAATTGACTAAGGCATGCTTAATAAACGTTCAAACCTGCATTTTTTGAACGTCTGCAGAACCTCCATCTTCTCCCATCCAGACTATACTGTCGGCTTTGGAATCGCACCAAATCCTGCCTAAAAGGCTCGCGGGCTTAGAGAAAAAATCACTCATTACCGCCGATCGGGAATTTCACCCTGCCCCGAAGATAGACCATATTTAATTAACATGTTTATTATACTGAAAAAAAGAATTTTTGTGAAGATGTTTGCTTGTGACGTTTTTATGTCACCACCAAATTAATCCTAATCTCCTTTCTGACTGAATATGATGATGGAAAGCCTGCAAAATTCGGAAATTTAGCCTTAAATCCTGATAGCGACTTCTATTTAAGAGAGCGTTTACATTATATTTAAGAACATTTAGTGCATTTGACAAAAGAATATTCGTCTTGTAAAATAATCAGAAAATTATTTTTATTTACATAAAGGAGTGAGCAAAGATGTATCAGGTGTTAGCTGCTGATTCAATCAAAGAACAGGGCTTGCAGCCATTGCTGGAATGGAAGCATGCACAGGTGCATACAGGGGGAATTGATTCCGGCCTGGTCAGTTTAGAAAAAGTCGACGCGTTATTGGTAAGAAGTGCGACAAAGGTAACGGCCGAACTGCTTGACTCCATGCCTTCACTAAAAATCGTCGGACGTGCAGGTGTCGGTGTGGATAATATAGATATTTCCGCAGCGACGAAAAGAGGAATTGTCGTCGTCAATGCCCCTGATGGAAATACAATCTCCACTGCTGAGCATACTTTTGCGATGATGGCAGCATTGATGAGGAATATCCCTCAGGCACACTCTACTGTAAAAAATGGGGAATGGAAAAGGAACCAGTTCATCGGAAATGAACTCCACAGTAAAACATTGGGAATCATCGGCTTAGGAAGGATTGGATCCGAGCTTGCCAAAAGGGCACGGGCTTTTGGGATGTCCGTGAAGGTGTTTGATCCATTTTTAACGAAGGAACGAGCCGATGTCTTAGGCGTACAATTATCCACTTTCGACAACGTTCTTCAGGAAGCGGATATCATCTCCGTCCACACACCATTGACAAAAGAAACAAAAGGGCTTCTTAATGAAAGGACTTTGAGCCAGACTAAGAAAGGGGTCTATCTCCTCAATTGCGCCAGAGGCGGAATCATCGACGAGATGGCCCTCGCCCACTTTATCGAAAATGGCCACGTAGCCGGTGCTGCCCTCGATGTTTTCGAAGTCGAACCTCCAGGGGACCACCCTTTGCTTAAATTCGATTCCGTCATTGTCACCCCACATCTTGGTGCCTCAACAAAAGAAGCACAGTTGAATGTCGCTACACAGGTTGCCAGGGAAATCCGGACTTTCTTTGAAAATAAACCTGTTGCCAACTCCATTAATCTGCCAGCGATGTCTAAAGAAATCTATGAAAAAATACAGCCTTTCCACCAGCTGGCAAAGGAAATGGGGAAAATCGTCTCGGAATGCCACAATAAAGGCGTCAATGAATTGACAGCCACCTATTCAGGGACTGCTGCAGAACTGGAAACCACCTTTTTGACAAAAGCACTGCTGGCAGGTTTTTTTGAAAATCGAATCGATGTGAAAGTGAATGAAGTGAATGCGATCCATATCGCGAAAGAGCGTGGAATCATGGTCGGGGAAAAAGTGACAGGAAACTCGTTCGGCTATGCAAACACCGTGACCGTCACAGCACGCGGAGACGGAGAAACTTTTACAGTGAGAGGAACCTATATTGAAAACTATGGCCCCAGGATTGTCAGCCTCGATGGGTTTAATATCGATTTCCATCCATCAGGCAATCTGCTCTATATCCAGCATATGGACCGTCCTGGTGTAATCGGCCATGTAGGAAGGATACTCGGCGACCATGACGTGAACATCGCAACCATGCAGGTTGGCAGAAAGGAAGCCGGCGGAGAAGCCATAATGGTCCTATCCTTTGACAAGCCGCTTTCGAATGATATGATCGCCAAGCTTGAGTCACTTCAGGACATCGTTACAATCAATAGCATCATTCTTTAAAAATACTAAACAGGCCTCGAATCTGAATTGGAGGCCTGTTTTTATTCGCTCGTTAATCATGACTAACCCAGCGGAAAAGCTTTTCGTTCTCCTTTGGAAAAAGTCATGATTTCTTTATAGCCAACCTCTTTCGCAAGCTCGAGGGCCTGGTCAAAATCAGCACCAACATGTTCGGGGACATGGGCATCGGATGATAGGACAATCGGAATTTTTTTATCAAAGCACATTTGCAAAACCCTTTTATCCGGATACAAAGTCTGAGTAGGTTTCCGCAATCCGGCAGTACTTATTTCCACGCACGTCTTTGATTGCGCAAGTGCTGTTGTCGCCCTGTCATACTGCTCCAATAGAAAACCTTCATCCTCAGGGACATAGTTAAAGATTTTCACAAGATCTATATGCCCAATAATATCAAATAAATCGGACTGTGCCAGTGTCACGACCTGGTCAAAGTATTTTCGGTATACTTCCTTTACGTCTCTTTTATCCCATTCTTTTCGATATTCTGCGAGGTCAATCCCAAAATCACCGATCCAATGAATCGATCCGATCACATAATCAAAATCGTAGCCTTTGATGAAACGTTCCATTTCTTCATGTTTGCCTGGGGTGTAATCCATCTCAATGGACATCTTCACGTCAATTTCATTTCTCCAGGCTTCTTCAAAAAGACGAACATAATCAGCCATATCATAAAATCTTCGCTCATCCACCCAGCTATTTCGCAAAATATCCGCTGTTTGATAAAAGTGATAGGCATGTTCTGATATCCCGAAATGCTGAATTCCTTTCGAGCTGGCTGTATCCGTAAACTGCCTTAAATAGTCCAGTGTCAATGTGCCTCTTTCCAGATGATTATGATAATCCGTCAGCATTGTCCCCATCCCCTCCCGCGACTCTTTTCCCCATTATACTTTCAAGTGATGACAGGAACAAGAAATTGCTTAGCGGGTATTCAATATTTGCTGCGGCTGGATTGTGTCCGTTGTCAAGTTATTCAATGCTTTCAACTGGCTGACAGTTGTATTCGTCTTCCTGGCAATTGAAATCAAGGTGTCACCGGAAACTACGACATACCGATTGTCAGCAGATTTCCCAATGGCTAAAACCACACCACGGGATATTTGATCGCTATCAAGCTGATTGCTATGCTTGATTGAATCTACAGATGTATGGTACATTTTCGCGATTGACCAAAGAGTTTCCCCAGCTTTCACTGTATGCTTTATTTCAGGCTGCTGAGGACTGGCTTTCGCAGACTTATGTTGATTCTTGTCCTTAGATTCAGCTTTCGAACTGCCATGCTGATCATCATTAATTGCAATATCATCTGCCAACCGCAACCTGGCGACTGTTTCCATTGTCACTTCTTCCACCTTCGCCATCGCCTCAACAGGCTCCCCGACAGAGGTGTCTCCTAACGCCAAAACAGGATCGACGGCATTTTCTTTTTCATATGTCCATTTTTCCTTATGGATTTCAAAGTGGAGATGGACACCTGAGGAGTCTCCCGTATTGCCCATAAGGCCGATAATATCTCCCTGTTTGACAGCCTGTCCTTCCTCAACATTCCTTTTATTCAAATGTGCATAAACAGTTTCCAGGTTGTTATCGTGCTTAATGAATACAACATGACCGTATGAACCTGAATAATAGGATTTTGTAACGATCCCCTTATCAACACTATGTATAGGTGTTTTGAACCCACCTGCGATATCAATTCCTTTATGGTGGCCATGTCGTGTTCCGTACAGGTCTGTAATGACCCCTTCCGCCGGCCATACCCAGTCTGAAGTCAGTTCTGGTATATCGAGCATTTCTGCCTGAGAGTGCTTTCCGCCAAGAAACAGCAAGCTGATACAGAGTGCCATTAACCCGGCAATGAGCAATCGCTTTATATAATCCTGCATTTTCTTCCTCCTTAACTTTTTACTCCCTTTCCATCCCTATGACAGCCTGTACGAAAATAGAACTGCGGTATGGAATAGCAGCAGCTAAAAAAGCACATTCGTTATAATTGGTGGTTAGCTGCTTTTTTATGCAAAAGAAGGAAAATTAGTTATTTAGTCTAAAAACGCAAAAAAAGAAAGACCTGCATGGCCTTCCTTTTTTAAAAAAATGCTCAGCTGTTTTTCTAAAAACAGCAGCAGTTTCAATTATTCACTTTCAATCTGCTTCTTGTTTGGAGCGAGTGGCAGCGGCAGAACTTCTTTCAAATCGAAAGGCCCCAGCTGGTCAATGTTTGCATTGGTAAACCTAACACCTTTATAATCAAACTCGCTCGCCGTCATCAAGATCGCCTCTAAATTTGGCATGAAATCTTCCTGGAGCTTTGTATCATCAGTTAAGGTGATTTCGAGCACTTTATCATTAGATTCAGTCTTTGCAAGCTTGAAATTCTCCGGAAGTGAAGGTGAAAGATAACCAATCTCATCTCCCTTCCACATCTCCTTAAATGCATCTCCAATTGATTTATGCTGTTCTTTTGTCGGAACAAGGTATGGATTTGGCATCCCTTCCACTGTCAAAAACAAGTATGCTCTTCTCTTTGTTGCTTCTGTATTTAGCTGAAATTCTTCCTTTGATCCATAGTTCCCCAACTCAATCCCCGGGTTCCCCTCTGTTGTCAGGACCATTTTTTCTATGCCAACATCCGAGAAATTTTGTGTCATCGAATCTACAAACATGACCTCTGCAGCACTACCATATCTATATGGATGATTTTCCTTCACATCCATCGTCAATGTCTTTGTCGCTTTATCATAGCTCCAGGAAGCATCCATTGGGTAGTAATCCGTCAGCCCCCAGTCCTCTTCGTTAAGCTGTGGCATTGTTTCTGTATAGCTCTCGATCCAGGATTTACCTGTTTCTTTAGCCTTTGTTACCGTAATGGGGACAACAGCCTGCGCCTGCTGGTCAGGAATCGCAAAGGTGAAGATATCTGAAGTCTCGGTATCAAACTCGTCTGGATAAACAGAAATCAGCCCGTCATATGGATTGGCTTTATTCATTGCGGCAAATTCTTCAGCCTTTTCTTTTCCGTCTGCTGAGTCCCTCATGAGGGTGTTTTCCTTCTCAACCTTTGCTGAATCATCCCCGATTGCAGTATCCATTTCCATTGATGAGTTTTCTTCCTTAGCAGAACTGCTGTCCATGCTTTTTTGTTCAGAATAGTTGTTTCCCATCAATCCCGGGGAGAGAATAAAGGCGAGGAAGAGTACTGCTGCGAGAGCCGCACCTGGAATGACCCATGTAGGCATTTTCTTTCTTTTTTCCACTCGATGGGCGATATTCTGATAAATGTCACGAGAGTCGCGATGATCTTTTATCTTTGGCATCTGGCCGAGGAGATCTTCTAGCTGCTTATCGCTTAGCTGTGACTTTTTCACTAGTCATCCCTTCCTTTTCAATCATTTCTTCCATAAGCTTTTTCAGTGTCTTCAAAGCACGGTGCTGGGTCGTCTTTACCTTGCTTTCCGTCCACGCTAAAGCTTCGGCCGTCTCGGAAATCGTCAGTTCATGTATATAGCGCATGATGATGACCATTCGCTGGTCGACTGTGCATTGATCGAGGCACTTGTACATCAATTGGATTTCTTCACTTTGAAGCGCCATTTCCTCCGGCAGCGGCTGTTCATCCCTTACCTGCCGTGCAGACATATCAAAGGTTTCTAGCAATCGCTGCTTCCAGCCCTTCTGTTTTCGGAAATGATCGATCGCGACATTCTTCGCGATTGAAAACAGCCAGGTTTTTTCGCTGCTTTTCCCCTCGAACCTGTCATAAGCCTTGAGAACACGGATGTATACTTCCTGAACAAGGTCCTCTGCCAGTTCCCTGCTTTTCACCATATAAAATAAAAATTGAAAAACGTCATGATGATATTTTTGATACAATTCATCAAAAACGGAGTTCATAGGTCTTTTCGCCTCCGCATTCATTAGATTAGTCGTAAAACAGATAACAAAGTTTCATATTAACTATATTATTTTTAGATTGGAAATGAAAGGGTTTTTCCGAGGAGAATTGTATTTGTCTTTTTAGTGAGTGGATGAATACATGACGGACACTTTTTCATGATTTTTCGCTATTTCTGTCCGTCATGACCTTGATGAGGGACACTTTTCGATGATTCTTCGCTATTTCTGTCCGTCATGATTTTGATGACGGACACTTTTCGATGATTCTTCGCTAATTCTGTCCATCATAGCCTTGATGACGGACACTTTTCCTTGATTCTACACTTTTTCTGTTCATCATCACTTTGATGAGGGACACTTTTCTCCGATTCTACTCAGTTTCTGTCCGTCAAGAGGACAGTATCCCCGTCGTTAAGAAGAATGCGCTAACACCAGGAAAACAACTAATCGAAAAAATCTGAAGAAAATACAAAGAGGCTGCCCCTAACCTGATGTGGTTCGGGACAGCCTCTTGAGGGAACGATCAATGTTCCTTGTGAATCAAGAATAGTCGGCAAGTTATTCGATATTTCGAGGGATGAAAAAGGAAAATGTCGTACCTTGTCCTAGTTTGCTTTTTACAGAGATAATACCTCGATGTGCGTCGATGATATTTTTGGCGATAGCCAGTCCGAGACCCGTTCCGGAAACTCCCCGTGTCCTTGACTTGTCACCCTTGTAAAAGCGTTCGAACAGGAACGGCAAGTCTTCTTCAGGAATGCCTGGCCCCTGATCGCTGACTTCGAAATACAGGCCGCGTTCACCGGTTCTGCATTTGATTTCCACCGATGCAGAATCCGGCACATGCCTGATTGCATTATCGATTAAATTGGTCAACACTTGCTCGATTCTGTCGGGGTCAAAGCGGAAGTGTCGTTCCTCTGCTTCCATTTGCGCTGACAGATCAATTCCTTTATCCTTCGCCAGACCTTGGAACTTGCGGATGACCCGGTTGATATATGGTTCCAATTCGACGGACTCCACATTAAGCAGGATATGTCCTGCTTGCATGCGGGCTAAATCGAGGAGTTCATTGACGAGACGGCCCATTCTGAGGGACTCATCGTAAATGACTTTAGCCATTTCCTTCTTCTCATCATCTGTCTGTGCAATATCATCGACGATTGCTTCACTGTATCCCTGCATCATCGAAATCGGAGTGCGCAGTTCATGTGAAACATTCGCGATAAAATCTTCCCTCATTTTGTCGAGCTTTCTTTCCTCGGTCATGTCCCTTACTACGGCGACAGCACCACGGATGAAACGTTTATTATAAAGAGGACTGACAATGATGACCCATGTCCTTCCCTGGGCAGTGATTTCGCCAACTTGTTCTTTCTCCGTATTGACCGCCAGCTGGAACAATTCCATGACTTCGGAAGGGACGGCATCTGTATTCTCTGATACAAGCCCTTGCTCATAATACCAATATCTCAGAAAAATCTCCGCAGGCGGATTCGTAATCAGGATGGTTCCATCACGATTGAAAGTGATGACCCCATCCGCCATCGAGCTAAGGATGCTTGTCAGCTGTTCTTTTTCCTGGCTGAGGGCGTTCATGTTGAATTTCAGCTGCCGGCCCATCTGATTGAAGGCTGTGGCCAATTCGCCAATTTCATCATGGGTTAGGATTGGCACCTTAGTGTCAAACTTCCCCCTTGCGACTTCAAAGGCTGCCTCCCTCATTTTTCTTAATGGAGAAGTAATCCTTGTTGAAAGAAAGAAAGCAAAGATGGTCGTAAGGACAATCGCTACACCTGCTGCAAGCAGGATGAATTTCGTTGTCAGGCGTGTCGTTTCTTCCATGACCGCTAAGGACTGATAAATAAAGACAGCGCCGTTTCCTTTTTCATACTGATGCAGCGGTACTCCAATCATTAAATACTGGGTATCATCTGCCTCATTGGAAACACCGGGCAATGATGTAATAATGTCCACTGTCTTGTCTCTTTCGAACACTTTAGAAAGATCTTTGTCTTTTGTAAAAAAGGATATCGGCACATGAGCTGCTTCCTCACTGCCGGGAGAATAAAAATACGTATTTTGATCCCTGATGACCGTTACTCTTGCACTGTCATCGACCATTTCCCAGGCGATTTCAAGACCTAGGCCTTCTTCGTTGCCAGGGTGGTCTTCGAGCACCCTGGCAATTTTTTCAGCCGTATTGGTCATATCCTTACGAGTCTCATTAATATGATAGTTTTCAAAGAATTCCATCAGCATGACTGTCAGGATGAACAATACGAAAGAAACGAGCAAGAGGATGGTAATCCAAAGCTTACCTACTACGCTTCGCCAAAACATCATTCATTGACTACCTCGAACTTGTAGCCAACCCCCCAGACTGTCACAATCATTTTAGCAGCCTGTTCAGATACTTTGTTCAGCTTCTCACGCAATCTTTTTACATGCGTGTCTACAGTACGCAAATCACCAAAGAATTCATAGTGCCATACTTCCTTCAGCAGCTGCTCACGGTCAAATACCTTATCCGGGGCTTTTGCCAGGAAATACAGCAATTCATATTCCTTCGGTGTCAAGCTTACTTCCTTGCCATCTGCTAAAACCCTGTGGGCATCATTATCAATGGTTAAATGAGGGAAAACAATCACATCTTTAGCAGTTGTTTCAGTCTGCAGATAGCTTGTGCTCGAAGAACGTCGCAGCATAGCCTTGACACGCAAAACAACCTCACGTGGGCTGAATGGTTTGACAATGTAATCATCCGTTCCGACTTCGAAGCCCTGGACCCTGTTCACTTCCTCACCTTTAGCTGTAAGCATGATGACAGGAGTTGACTTCTTTTCGCGGAGATCACGGCAGACCTCGATTCCGTCTTTTCCAGGCATCATCAAATCAAGCAGGATGACGTCATAATCATTTGCAAGCGATTTCGCCAGTGCTTCATTTCCGTCTTCTGCTTCATCAATTATATAGTTCTCTCTTTCAAGATACATCTTCAATAATCTTCTGATTCTTTCTTCATCATCAACTACTAAAATCTTCACTTCTTTTTCCATAAGGTATATCCCTCCCTGCGATTATTTTACATAAACAAGAGTATTCTTTCCATGCTTTTTTAAAAAAGGCCTTCACTAAAAACAGTGAAGGCTGTCATTATTTTGACACAAATCAGGAACCTGCGTATGAATGCAGTCCTGCAATAACAAGGTTAACCGCTACAAGATTGAACATGATGATGATAAAACCGATGACCGCCAGCCATGCTGATTTTTCTCCATGCCACCCTTTTGAAAGGCGCAAATGAAGGAACGCTGCATAGAACAGCCAGGTAATTAGTGCCCAAACCTCTTTCGGGTCCCAACCCCAGAACCTTGTCCAGGCAATTTGGGCCCAGATCATCGCAAAAATCAGGCCGCCGAGCGTAAAGACCGGGAATCCGATCAGCACGGAACGATAGCCGATTTCATCGACAAGATCCAGATTGATATTCTTCGTCCAAGGCTGCATGGCAGCGGCTACGCGCTTGCGCAGGATAAGTCTTATTAAAGCATATAATACTATACCCGCTGCGAGTGACCAAATAACCGTATTCAATTTCTTGGCACTGATGATGGCAGGTGTCTCGAACACTGGTTCAAGACGATTCTTGTCAGTAAGTTCATACTGATGAGGTCCAACAAGGGCAGGAATAGTGTATTTCTCTGTCGCAGGCTGTCCCTCTTTGTTTACATAGTTGAAGTTCGCTGAATAATCAGTTGCTGCAAAATAGCTTGATACAAATACAAAACCAAGAGTACTGATCAATCCAAACAAGACAACTTCCAGCCAGATGTTACTTTTGGTTCTCTTCGTCTGGTCGACACTTTTCACAAGATAAATCAGGCCGGCAGCAAAACTCACTGCCAGGATTGCCTGCCCGATCGCTGTAGTAGTTACGTGAATATGAAGCCAATAACTCTGCAATGCCGGAATCAATGGTGTGACATCCCTTGGGAACATGCTTCCATAAGCGATGATCAAAGCCGCTACCGGCAATGTGAACAAGCCCAGCAATGGCGTTTTATACATGAAATAAATGATGATGAAGGCTCCTACCAATGACATGCCGAAGAATGTCGTAAATTCGAACAGATTGCTGACCGGCGCGTGCCCGGATGCAATCCACCTTAAGATGAAGAATGTCAACTGGGAGAGGAAACCCGCAATCGTAACAATGATTCCAATCTTAGCCCATCTATTTGGGACACCTTTTTTATCAGCATGTCTCTTATCCTTGATCGCTCCCCCAAAAAACAAAATACCGACTAAATAGAGGATAAAAGCTGTAAACAGAAAGTTCGAACTTAACTCAACCATTATATTCCCTCCTTACTCCTTTTTGTCTTCGGCATCCTGGTCTTCTGGAGCATCGATTCCTGAATCAGCAAAGACATCATCAAGCTCCCTCTTCAAACCATGCCAGTTTTTATTTGTGTGAGCGGCTGTCCAAATTTTGCCATTGATCTTTCTTAACCATAGGCGACGATGGTTCCAGTATGCTCCCTGGACGACGCCGATCATGAAGATCAGTCCTCCAAGACCGATAATCCACAGTGTGAGGTCTTTTCTGACAGTCAGGGCCGTTACATTCTTCGTTTCGATTCCTGCAAATGACATCTTGTAATCATTTTCTCCCAAAGGCTCAAGATTCTGCCTGATCGCAACGAAGCTGACTTCGCCATCCGGCTTTTCAGGAGTGAACATTTTAAAAATAAATGCAGGATTATTTGGAATACGTGATTTCGTCGCAGGCTCTCCATCTTCATTGAATTCAAAATCTGGGAAATAGCTCATGACTTCCACTTTGTATCCATTTCCTAAATCGTAGTTCATTTTAGGATCATATAAATCTACTTGGACATCGCCAAATTGTTCTTTTGTCTTTTTATTCTCCAGCTTGAATGCCATCTTGCTCATTTCACCAAGCTTATAATCGACCTGGTACAAGGCGAAACCGTCTACTTTCAAAGGCTTATTAACCTGGATGGCCTGGTCACGGACCTTTTCAAGCTCTGGTTTTTCTCCAGGGACAATGTCTCCCTGTCTCTCGTAAAGAGTAGCATTCGTCTGATAGTTCTTAACAACAGTACCAACCTTATTGATGGCATCCTTGAAGACTTTCTCATCCTTATCCTTGTCATACACTTCGAAGATAAATTGATTGTTTTTCAGATAATAGCGTCCTTCAGTACCAGGAATCGATTTCGTTTCGCCTTCCCTTAACCAAAGAATTTCATCTACATACATACCTGGTACGAAGCGGAGCATGCCGCCAATCAAAAAAATGATCAGGCCAAGGTGGTTAACATACGGGCCCCATCTGGAAAAGCGATTTTTTTCAGCGAGGATATCACCGTTTTCCTCACGCAGCTTATATCCCTTTTTTGTTAAATTGCCTTTGATCTTCTCCGTTGCTTCTTCAGACAATACAGCTTCCGACACACTGAACATTCTCTGGCGCTTCAAGAAACTCTCATGTCTTGATACTCGCTGTTTTTTCAGAGACCTATATAACGGAACCACCCTGTCAAGACTGGCGATTACCAGTGAAATGCCCAGAGCAGCGATCAGGATCAAATACCACCAGGAACTGTATAAGTTATGGAATCCAAGATCATAATAAAGTTTGCCCAGCCATCCATACTGTTCTTCATAGTATTCCGCGGCAGGCATTAACGGCGGAATGTACATTTCCTGTGGAAAGATCGTTCCTAATGAGGATGCGATCAGGAGGATGATAATCAGCGATACCCCCACTTTCACAGATGAAAAGAAATTCCAGATCTTATCGATTATCGTCTTGTTATAGGTTTGTGAACGACGGGCACTTCCCTCATAGCGCATGTCAAGAAGCTGCTTTTCTTTCTCTTTTTCCTCAAGCACTCTTCCGCAAGATTCACAAAGGATCGTTCCCTGCGGATTGACATGGCCGCACTCACATTTTACTTCTTTCATAGTAAAAACTCCCTGTTCCCCTTACTTTAAGGTTTAATCTGTTCCATGAATTCACGGACTGTTTCTTCAGTTAATTCCCCGGTATGACTTTTCACAACATTGCCTTCTTTGTCAATCAGAAAAGTAATTGGCAACGGATTGATTCCGTATGCTGCCTGGACTGCTCCATCGTCTATCATGACAGGGAAATTCAGCCCTTTTCGATCTATAAATCTGTTGACAACCAGCTCTGTTTCTCCTGAATCAACCGCAAGCACCTGTACACCCTGATCCTTGAACTGCTGGTACTGATTTTCAATATAAGGCATTTCCCTTTCGCAAGGCTTGCACCAGGTTGCCCAGAAGTTAAGGAATACCCCTTGGCCTTTATATTCTGAAAGCCTGTGCTTATTGCCTTCCATATCAACGAGGACAAAATCAGGAGCAGGTTTCCCAACTACGATTTTGTGATTTTTATCCTTATTCATGTTGGCATATAATGTATAGCCGACAGCCAAAGCCATTACTGCGAGAATGATTGTTCGAGTGATCAGTCGTTTTTTCTTCATTCCCTAAACCTCCCACCGTATTTCTCCCTTATTATATCATTATACCTATTAACATGTTGAAAAGTCAGGACTTTTTCATTGCCAATACACGCAGCTGTTTTACTTCGTGATGGGTAAGCTCCCTGATTTCCCCCGTTCTCAAACCATTCAAAGTGAGGAATCCATATTTTTCGCGTTTAAGCTTCAAAACAGGATGGCCAATTGCCTCGAACATTCTTCTGACCTGCCTGTTCCGGCCCTCATGAATCGTGATTTCAACAATAGCGGTATCTTTCTTTTTATCCACACTGAGCATCTTGGTTTTTGCCGGTGCGGTTTTGCCATCCTCAAGCATAATGCCTCGTGCCAGGCTTGTCAGCTTTTCGCGCGACGGGATTCCTTTCACCTTTGCAACGTACACTTTGTCAATTTCATTGCTGGGATGCATGAGCAAGTTCGCGAATTCTCCGTCGTTCGTCAACAAAAGCAGTCCCGATGTATCAAAATCAAGCCGCCCTACAGGATATATGCGCTGTTCAATGGTCTGGAAAAAGTCCGTCACTACTTTTCGCCCTTTATCATCCTGGACACTTGAAATGACTCCGCGAGGTTTATAGAACAAGAAATATACCGGTTCTTCCCCCTCAATCTGTACTCCATCCACTTCGACTCGGTCAGAGGAAGTCACCTTGCGGCCAAGTTCTTTGACTACACTGCCATTTACCTTGACTCTGCCTTCGAGGATCATTTCCTCGGCTTTTCTTCTCGATGCTATTCCTGCATGAGCAATCACTTTTTGCAGTCTTTCCATGAAGGTCACTCCTAATTAATATCAATTAACCGTGGGTTATATAAATATCTAATCCATCCTTATGAATTATGACATAACTTTCGCTTATTTCAAAGTAAGCAATGGTGTAAAAAGCGAAAAATAAATCGGTGATGTTAATTGTTCTTTAACAATGGTTTATTACATTCTCTTGCTTAAATACATTTTTTAGGAATTATGGCAAAAAAATAAAGAAGATACCACAAATGGTATCTTCTAGTAGTATGACATACTCGAATCCTGTTCATTTCGCGAACATGAATGTGACGACGATAATGGCTGTTATGATTGCCACCGCGTCAGCAAGGAGGCCGACTTTGAGTGCATCTCCCATCTTTTTGATCCCGACAGCGCCGAAATATACCGTAAGGACATAGAACGTAGTGTCTGTACTTCCCTGCAGTGTGGCAGCAAGGGTACCGATGAAAGAATCCGGTCCATGGACACTAATCAGGTCGCTCGTAATCCCCAGTGCCGCTGTACCTGAAATTGGCCTGATCAGCGCGAGCGGAACGATTTCAGCAGGTATCCCCACCATCTCAAGTCCTGGACGAATCCAGCTCACCATCACATCAAGGGCCCCCGATGCCCTGAAGACGGCAATCGCGACCATCATCCCCACCAGGAACGGCATGATGGACACGGCCATTTTGATCCCTTCCTTGCCGCCTTCTACAAAACTTTCATATGTAGGGACTTTTTTATACGTTCCATAGATCAGGATGAAAGCGATCAAGACAGGGATGAACCATAGTGATATTGCGGATACAATTTCCATTTTGATTTACCCCTTTTTGCTTCGTCTATAGTAAAAGAACCGATCGATCAGTACCGCTGCAACTGCTGAAACGGCAGTTGCCACAAAGGTCGGCCCCACTATATCTGTTGGATTTGCGGAATCATAATTCATCCTTATCGCAATCACAGTGGTCGGGATGAGGGTGATACTCGCTGTATTGATCGCCAGGAAGGTGATCATCGAACGGCTGGCTTCGTTTTTTCCATCATTTAACTCTTTCAGTTCTTCCATAGCTTTGATTCCGAGTGGTGTAGCCGCATTCCCCAGACCAAACATATTCGCAATCATGTTTGAAAGGATATAGCCCATCGCTGGATGGCTTGGAGGGACTTCCGGGAACAGCCTGGAGATGAAGGGCTTAAATAAGCTGGAAAGCTTGGACAACAATCCCGAATCCTCAGCAATCCGCATCATGCCCAGCCAGAAAACAAGGATGCTGATCAAGCCGATACTAAGCGTGATCGCTTCCTTCGCCCCGGTAAATACCGCTTCGTTCACCTCGGCCATTGTGCCATTGATCATCGCAAATCCTAGGCCAATTAAGATCATCAAGACCCAGATATAGTTAACCATGATCCTTGACCCCTGCTATTGACGTGAAAATATTTTTGAAAAAATCGAAGAAAGACTTTTTCTCTTTTTCTGGCAGTTTATAATAAACAGGCAAACTGGCAATCTGTTTATCTTCAAGGAAAACATTTGCCCGGCCGGCAATCTCCTGATTCTGCAAATCACGCTGGTCTTTCTCCGGTTTTTTTAATCGATATTCTACCCTCACCAGCTCTTCTTCTTCTGAAGTCAGCGGGTAAACAAAGGAATGGTCAAGATAGACTTTGTTTTTATATTTGGAGTCCTTGATTCCATCCACTTTACCTTTTGAAAGAATTTCCGCAATATCATAATCGGAAAATGCATTTTCAAACATCTGGATATGGTCATTCCAATCATCGGGTGCATTGAGAGTAACGGCGATCATTTCGAAATCGCCTTTTTTTGCAGTAGATACCAGGGTCCTTTTCGCCCGTTTTGTATAACCTGTTTTCCCTCCTGTACTGTACTTGTATTTCTCTGTCAGGAGCCTGTTCTTATTTTTCCATACCCTATCCCAGGTTTCTGTCGGGTTTGAAGCCCTGTGTACCTTTGTTCCCGATATTTTCTTGTATTCCTCATTATTCATCGCATAGCGAGTCAATAATGCCATATCATAGGCAGTTGATACATGATTTTCATGATCATCGAGACCATGCGGATTGGCAAAATGAGTATCTGTCATTCCGATTTGCTGCGCTTTCTCGTTCATCATGTATACGAACCCATCGACACTGCCTCCCACATGTTCCGCAATGGCGACTGCTGCGTCATTCCCTGATCTCAGCATCAGTCCATACACCAGGTCCTCGAGACTGATTTTTTCACCCGGCTTTAAATAAACCGAAGAGCCCTCAGCCCGGACTGCCTGATCACTTACTTTTACCATTTCATCCAATTTTCCCGATTCGATCGCCAGGATCGCTGTCATAATTTTTGTAATACTTGCAATCCTGCTCACCTTGTGCGCATCTTTTTCGAATAAGACCCTTCCAGATTCCTGTTCCATTAAAATAGCACTCCGGGCACTTACGGAAACAGAGGCCTGGACTGTTCCGGGAATGCTGTATATCAACAGAGTGACGATAATTAATAGTTTCATCCAAATCCTTTTCATTGATTGACCCTCGTCTCCTTTGGCAGTTTGTACAAGTTTATGCGGGACAAGGCATGTTATGACATAAAAGGAGTGTTTTAACTCGTTGTTCACGCTCAGTTATTCTGCTTCCAAAAACAGCGAATAAAAAAGGAACAGCCTCATTTTGGCTGTTCCTTCGAGAGATATTATCTTGATTGAAGCATTTTTGTCCGGTAATCCGTTTCATAGTATTCAAGTTCTTCACGGATTCCCTGGAAGCCGCTTTCAAGACTGACGAGCAAGTCGCTTAGTTCAGTGGCCACTGGCTGCCTGAACTTGATTGCATTCTTGCCGGTATAAGCAGATCGGCTGTCTTCGTACCAGGCATCATTTTTAGGAGAGAAGAACTCTTCGATGCACTGATAGTAGATTCTGTATAATGTCTTTTCCGCTGCTGGTTTTGAAAACACTTCGGCCTGCAGGATTACCTTGCAGGCATCCAGCCCTTCTTCACAATAAACCGCCAGCTTGCGAAGACTTGAAAGGATGGACTTATAATATTCCTCATCAGCCGGCTGGCCCTGTTTTAGGCTCTCCAGCGTCGTTCCATTCAGAAAGCTCTCAAGCTTAACGACTGTGGCGGACAGGAATTCTCTTACTTCATCAATTTGTGTTTTTACGATTGTATTCCCCAAAATGACACCCCCAATGGATTTTGACCATGTCTTTTATAGCTAAGGTGCTGCTTTTCCACCGATCCCCTTCGCACTCCGTTTCTTTATACCGGCTGGACAATATAATCTAAAGGAGAGCGCACCTCAAATGCGCCTTTTTGCTCGATACCCTGATAAATTCCGGGTATCTTGCTGAAATCCAGGCCTTTGAAAAGATCCGCGAACTCTTTCTGCTCATTTATATATACCCTTTTGCGGTGTCTGTATCCCGGATTTTTCAAAAGTGCTGCAAGTGCAACGAGATCCTTCATGAATACTTCCTTATTACCGGCTTTAAAGACTGGATTTTCAGTGAATGGAGTAATGCTCCCAACCAGCTCATCGAAATACCTAACATACAATACATGCAGGGTTTTCTCTCTGCCATCTTCTACAAAAGTGACTTCACTCCGGTTGAAAAAATCCTCTGAGGTGTTTGATTTTTCCTTTTCAAGTTCATAACCAACACATTGCTTTATAAGCATGTTATTCCTCCCGTTGGACATTCATTCTTAAATCCTTATGTAGCAAGAAATGCTTTAAAGACTGTTCACCTTGAAAGCACTTCCCGGATGATTATTTTGATTTTATCATAAATTCCAAACTTTGTGCACAACTGCTATTGGTCCATATCCATCGTTTCCTGAAATTTCTCGAAAAATAGATCTGCATCATCCTGCAATTCATCTTCTTCAATATTTTCCGGCAGAGGCGGAAGTTCATTTATGTTTTTCAAACCGAAGTAATCGAGGAATTCTTTTGTTGTTCCGTACAAAATGGCACGTCCTGTTCCTTCTGCCCTTCCCACTTCCTTGATCAGTGCGCGTGAAGAAAGCGTATGAAGCGGCCTTTCGGTTTTTACTCCGCGGATTTCCTCGATTTCGGTGCGCGTAATCGGCTGTTTATATGCGACAATCGCCAGGGTTTCCAGCGCTGCCTGGGACAAATGGGCGGTACCAGGCGATTCAACCAGCTTCTTGAGGTAGTCAGCATGTTCTTTTTTTGTAGCTAGCTGATATACTCCTGCCAGTTGGACAATGGTAATGCCGCGGTGTTCATCCTGGTCATAGTCACGCTGCAGTCCGGCAATGATTTCATTGGCCTGGATTTCATCAACCTCAAGCACAGAGGTGATTTGCTTAAGGCTCAAGCCTTCATCTCCAGCTGCAAAAAGCAGGCTCTCCAATATTCCTTTCCACTTCACAATTCCCACCGCTTTACTCCTTTCTGGCTGTCATATAAATTTCAGCAAAGTTTTGTTCCTGCTCGACATCGATTTCCTTCCGTTTGATCAGCTCAAGTATGGCCAGGAACGTAACGACAATATGCTCCCGGTCAGCTTCAGGGAACAAATCATTGAATTTTTTCCTTGTTCCGCTTTCTTTCAGGAAGGTCATGACCTCGTCCATTCTTTTTTCAATCGATATTTCCTGCCGCGCGATCTTGGTGGACATCGGCCTTTGGAGCTTTTTCCTCCTTAAAAGCTTCTGAAAAGCACCCAGCATATCATACAAAGAGATATCAAGATCAGCGTTATCGCTCTTACCATCATTTGAGTACTCAGTAAGATCACTCGGAGGCTTCGTGTACATGAGCCCTCTTTCCTCTTCAAGTGACTTCAAATCACTGGCAGCCTCTTTGAATTTTTTATATTCAATCAATCTCTCGACAAGCTCGTTTCGGGGATCATCTTCCTGATCGAAATCAAATTCATCGTCCAGCTCTTCTTCATGCTTTGGAAGCAGCATTTTGCTTTTGATTGCCAAAAGTGTTGCTGCCATAACAAGGTACTCACTTGCCACATCAAGCTGCAATTCCTTCATCGCATGAATATACATCAAATATTGTTCTGTGATTTCCGCTACCGGTATATCGTAAATATCAATCTCCAAAGTATTGATTAAGTGCAGAAGTAAATCTAACGGACCTTCAAAGGCCTCGATCTTCACGTTATATTGCATCATTTCCCACCAAAACTCCTATATTGAACTGCATCATTATATAAGTATAGTAGATTCACCTCATGTTATCCATCACAAATTTAGAGACAGCTCCGGGAAGAAATCCGCAAGCGCCCAAACCATTTCCTTTGATGCTGCATATGCTGAAAATGTATATTAGGCTATTTCACTATTAGGAGGTATGTTAAATGTCTGATGGTAAAGGCTATGGCTACGGAGCAGGATTTGCTTTAATTGTCGTGCTTTTCATTTTGCTCATCATCGTTGGTGCAGCGTGGCTATAAAAACCAGGCCACTGTAAAAATTGTGGAATGCCCGGCTAAAGCCGGGCATTTTCCTCTTTAAATCGCCTTTCCATGCTACGGACAGGTGAAATATATGCTAAGCTATTGTTAGTTGATTGGGGGGGGTTTTTCATGACTAAGTATCCAGCTTCCTATATACAATATCTCGCCCATTTCCATGGAGACAGGGATTATTTTGAATGCCATGAAATTCTGGAGGAATATTGGAAAGCAACAGATGCTGGCAATAAACAATCGATCTGGGTCGCACTGATTTTGCTGGCTGTTTCTAATTACCACCATCGCCGGAAAAACTTCTCAGGGGCATTACGGACTTTAAGTAAAGCAATCGAGCTATTTGCGGCAGACATGCAGGCCATCCGCCGCTTGGGAATAGACCCAGAGCTATTGATCGAATCTCTCGGGAAAAGAAGAAAAAACCTGCTCAACAAGGTGCCATATACAAGCTTCAATCTGCCGATATTTGACGCCGAACTGAAAAAGCTTTGCCTTGAAGAATGCAAACAGAATGGTTTCACATGGGGAATGACAAGTGATATGGACAATCCAGACTTGATCCACAGGCATTCAGCAAGGGATCGAAGCGAAGTGATCTCCGAGCGCAAGATGGCCCTGGAGGAAAGAAAAAACAGGTAGTACCATATAGCTTCAAAATAAAAAAGGCAGGGATTTAACATCCACTGCCTTCAACACTATTATCTTCCTGACTGCATTTTTCAAAAAAGGATGCTGTCTCAGCATTTGCGATTGCCGTCCATTCCGGAAACATCTCCTGCAGGGCGTTGACCATGCGTCTTCCAATTCCCTGATGGCGATGGGATGGATTCACAGATATGTGGAGAAGCTGCATCATTTTATCCTCAGCGAAGTTAACACCCAAAAGCCCGATGATATCTTCCCCTTCCTTCCATAAAAACAGCTGCCACGAATCATCTGTTTCGTAATTCCTCATCGTCTGCTGAAGTTTTTTCAGATCCTTCTCATTTGGCATGAAAGATAACAAGCCCATCGCAATCTTTTCGAATGCCTTTTTATATCGAATTAACATAAATATCCCTCATTGTGGTTTGACAGTAATAAATGGAATGATACCAACACCATTTTTTCCATTTTCCTTCTAATTTAAACCTTCGCTACTCCTGACCGAGTACCGCAAAATCAAATGTTATTCACCATTTTGATATTATATGTTTTTCTGCATTTTCTGGTTCTTATATAAATTGAATTGATATAATCATACATAATCCGGGCTGATACTTCAAATTTTTTCTGCGTTCTATTGTCCCGGCACAATAAAAAACCAGTAGTAGGCTCCCCACCCGATTGACATCAATAGCAATAACAGAAACAATAGCCAGTTGTTCTTTTTCATAAGGAATCCCTCCAATCTGTTATTCTACAATAAGACCGGGATTTTAGCCAATTTTATATAGAACCTTATGAAACAGCTAAAAAAGCTGCGGAAACGCAGCTTTAACTGTTAACCTTTTCTTTAAGCGGAAGATCCAATTTTACCATATCCTCATATGTTTCACGGCGAACAACCAGGGTCTCTTTCGAATCTTCGAGAAATACGACTGCTGGTCTTGGAAGGCGGTTATAGTTGTTTGCCATTGAATACCCATATGCTCCCGTACAAAAAACTGCTAGGATGTCCTGGTTACCAGACATTGGCAGCGGCAGGTCCCAGATTAGCATATCCCCCGATTCACAGCATTTTCCTGCGATCGAAACTGTCTCCTCAGGCTTATCCATTACTCTATTCGCAAGGACTGCCTCGTACTTGGCCTGATACAATGCCGGGCGAATATTGTCACTCATCCCGCCGTCGACCGCCACATACTTACGGACATTTGGAACATCCTTCTTTGACCCTATGCGGTAAAGGGTGGTACCAGCATCTCCTACAAGCGAACGTCCCGGCTCGATCCAGATTTCCGGCATTTTCATTGAATATCGGGAAGCCTGCTTTTTCACCTCAGCAATTATTTCTTCCACATATTGCGCCGCGGGAATAGGATCATCTTCATCTGTATAACGGATCCCAAAGCCACCGCCAAGATTAAGAACCGTGGATTCGAAGGATAGTTCATTTTTCCATTGATGCAATTTTTCAAAGATTTTCCGAGCAGCAAGAATGAACCCTGTCGTTTCAAAGATTTGTGAACCTATGTGGCAATGCAATCCCAGCACATCGATCAGTTTTTCTTCGAGAGAAATGCGCATCGCCTCATCAGCCTGTCCATTCTGTAAATCGAAGCCAAATTTAGAGTCTTCCTGACCTGTTAAAATATAGTCATGTGTATGTGCTTCAATTCCAGGTGTAACCCTTAATAAAACTTTGGTGGCCGTGTTCTTTTCCTTGCAAATATCCTTCAGCATGTCAAGCTCATAAAAATTGTCAACCACAATGCAGCCAATATTGTGCTCGATCGCCATGACCAGCTCTTCATGGCTTTTATTATTTCCATGAAAATGGATTTTTTCTGTCGGAAATCCGGCTGCAAGTGCAGTGTACAGCTCTCCTCCAGAAACGACATCAAGCGAGAGGTTTTCTTCGGCAGCCAATTGAACCATCGCCACAGTTGAAAAAGCTTTGCTGGCATATGCTACTTGAGCTGTAATCCCAGCATTCTCAAAAGTTCTTTTAAAAGCTCTTGCCCGTTCCCTGATCAAAGCCACATCATAAACATAAAGCGGGGTTCCATATTTTTCAGCCAGTTGGACTGTATCTACACCGCCAATCTCCAAATGTCCCAGTCGGTTAGTCTTTGCCGTTCCATGAAATTCCATGTTGTCCCCTCATCCCTTGCCAAAATATTCATTTCCTTCAAAGCATCTTTTCACAATGTTCGATTATTTCAAATGAATCCTTCATCAAATAAACAAAAAGACAGTTCATTTGATGAACTGTCTATTTATTTTTTTCACTTTAAGTCTTTAGTAAATTAAAAACACTTTACCACAATTCATGGCAACGCGCAATTGTAATATCGTCAAGAGTTTGAAGGCTGTTTAAAGCGATTCCTTGCATGCACAATGCTTGGACGGATTTTCGAGCCAGGAACGGTCCTTCTTATCAAAATCTGCGTAAAAGCAATCGGATGGAAAGGAATAAATGGCCACAGATAAGGTGTATTCAATGATTTAATATGGACCAGAAACAAGAGCCAAAAGGTTGTTCCGAGCATAAACCCCGGGACATGGAATATGGCCGTCACGATCAGCAGAAACACCCTTCCTATTTTGTTCGCAACACTCAACTCATAACTAGGCGTCGCATATGTACCGATTGCGGCTACAGCGACATACAGTATGACTTCAGGCACGAACATTCCGACATCGATGGCGATTTGTCCAATCAGGACGGCAGCTATCAATCCCATCGCTGTTGATAACGGTGTCGGTGTATGGATGGCCGCCATCCTCAGGAACTCGATGCCGCCATCTGCCATCATGATTTGCAGGAAGACCGGTATATTGGAATCTTCATTAGGCCCGATGAAAGATATTTTTTCAGGCAGCAAGTGTGGATTCTGCACAAATAAATACCATAAAGGCAAGAGAAGCAGAGAGGCAAGGACCCCCAGGAATCGCACCCAGCGGACCATTGTTCCGACCGCAGGTGACTGCCTGTACTCTTCAGCATGCTGAAGATGATGGAAATAGGTCGTTGGTGTGATGATGACACTTGGGGAAGTGTCAACATAAATAAGGATATGTCCCTCGAGCAGATGGGTAGCGGCGACATCTGCACGTTCTGTGTACCTGACGAGAGGATATGGATTATAGCCTTGCTTTACCAGAAATTCTTCAATTGTTTTATCGGCCATCGTAATTCCATCGATTTTAATCGTATTGAGTTCTTTTTTGATAGCATCGATCATTCCTGGATTTGCAATATCTTTAATATAGCCAAGGGCAACATCCGCTTTAGACCTTTCGCCAATCTTCATCATCTCAAAACGAAGATTTTCATCCCTGATCCTTCGTCGGGTCAACGCCGTATTGACGATGATATTTTCGACAAAACCATCACGGGACCCGCGCACTACCTTTTCAGTATCTGGCTCCTGAGGCTGTCTTCCCGGATAGCTCCGGACATCCACAACCAGTCCGGACGCTTCCCCTTCAACCATAATGACAATCAAACCTGAAAGGACCTGGTCGACGAGTTCATCCATTGTTTTGATTTTTTCAACAGATTGATGGGTAATCCGGTTTTCTACAATGGCCTGCAAATGGGTCGAAAGCTTCTCATTATCATTGATATCCACCAATTCTTCAACGATATGTACGATGAAGCTAGTATCACACAACCCGTTTACATAGTAAAAGTGAACATCCTTTTTCAGGATTTTCAGCTTCCTGACACCCAGGTCAAAGCTATCCCCCAGGCCGACCTTCTCTTTCATGTACTTTTCAGCTTCGTCCAGCGATAGCGGGATTGGCTGCTTGTCATTCTTCTTTGGCATAGAATCCGCTCCTTTCAAGGATGATTTCCACTGCTTTCTTCGTGATGGGAGAACCTATTTTATAATGATCACGTCTGGCCATTTTGCCGATATCGCCTATCCCGATGATCAACGGGACATCAAGCTTGTCCAGACAATAAACTGTATCTCCATTGATCCTTCCCATTTCCAACTCTGGAAGGCCATGTTTATCGACACCATAGGGAGTGAGTTCACCATCCCGGTCGATGCAAAAATCCACCCTGCTCCATTCTTCCATATGCGTTTTCGAGGCAACCGCGATCACGCCAAGAACCTGAATGTCCTCATGCTCAGCTACGTATTTCATTGCCTTTTCTCCTGCTCCTTCTCCAAGAAAGCCGCTATCATCAAACATGACCAGGACCGGGTCCTTGGCGGCTTTTTTAATCAACTTAACAAGGTGAGGTCCGGAAAGGACGGAAGGGTTCCCGTGAGAAAGAGAAATGCACCGTCCGCCAATATCAGCAGCAACACGCTCAACAGCTCGCCGTGCATAGTCATCACCATCTGTAATTAGGATTACCTTCCTTGTCTCGGCCATTATTTGCCGTCCTTTCTCTTTCCTCATTTTTATCGCCCTACAAAGTAAATCCAGTGAAACAATGACCCGAATACTTTTCCAAGCACAATGGCCATCAGCAAAGTCTCAAGCTTGTCATCAACCCGCACCCTTTTTGCCAGGATAGGCAGTACGTTCAAAACTTCTGTTAACGCGGCTGCCAGCATCCCGACAAATATGCCCCCGGCGAGTCCAAGAGGAATGGTGACGTAAGGAGAAAAGCTCAACACAGGGTCCCTTAAACTTCCGGCTGTTCCCAGCAAAGCACCAAGGACAACAGCCCATTCGTACCAGGAAATCAGCTTCATCGTCTTCGTGAGCTGCGTAAGCCTGGGAATCACTCCAAGAACCGACAAGAATGCAACAAAGCCCGATCCTACTGCAAGCCCGCTAGCCAGCCCGATAAGAATAATGAACAAGATTTTAATCGTCATCGAGATGTTTCACACTTTCCTTGTTTTCATGCAGAATGACATATTGATCAAGTGATTGCTGATAATTGAACATTTCAACCTCAAGCGGGCTCGGTTCTTCATTTAGCCGCTTTTTAAAAACATGATTAAAAAATAGGATCATGCCTACACCGATGCCGATTGAATAAGGAATCTGGAATAACAGCGGCTTTGCGACTTCTTTTCCCGTCATTATAAAATAGAGCCGCTCATGCACCATTTGCATGCTGACATCTTCATGGAAATTCATGATGGTTAACGCTGCACCGAAAAACAACAAAAACCACACAAGAATGAAAAATGGAATCGACATTCCTTTTTTCTTGTAAATCACCTCAATAATCGTTTGAGCCGGCCCAACAGCCTGGATTTCATGATCCGGATATATCCCCGTAATGAAATGAATCACCTTCATTACATCGATGATGTGGATATGATCCTTTGGCGAGATCCTTTTGACTTGAAGCGATGCCAGGTCTTGATATATATCTTCGCTGGCAATGATCTGCGCAATATCCTTCAATAAAAGTGATTCCTCAGGCTTGACCTGTACGCGATTCCGCATGCGGATATAAATCGTTTTTTCCATCAGATTCACTTCCAACACAGTGTTTTCCTCGTATATTTAGTATGTATTGCTGTGTGCTTTTCATGAAGTCCAATAATTGGTTAAGATCGGGTGCTTAATTGATTCGGGATCTTGATTTTTTGGGGTGGAATGGTGCCGGGGTTATTGGTGTCCTGTATGGTGTTTTGGAGCTCCAATCATAGTTATTGGTGTACTGTTTTCCCAGTTTCTGGTGTTTAAGGGCACCAATCGGCTTTATTGGAGACTCATTTTCCCAGTTTCTGGCGTTTTGTGATACCAATCGGCTTTATTGGTATACTGTTTTTCCAGTTACTGGTGTTTTGTAACACCAATCAGCTTTATTGGTGTACTGGTTTCCCAGTTTCTGGTGTTTAAG
>JAGGQZ010000017.1:0-161571 GCA_018613055.1 Chryseobacterium sp. ISL-80
AATTGGCGAACCTTTCAGTAGCCCTTTAGGGTTTGGTCAGTAACAAAGGCTTTCAGCCGCAGAGAAAACCACCCGTTCTCACGGGTGGTTTTTATTTTTTTCTTTTGCAGCTCATCGATCAGCTGCTTCGTCCGTTTTGCATTGCCTTCGGCGAAGTTCTCCAGACGGTCCTTCAGTTCAGGGTCACCATGGATGCGCTCGGCCGTGATCAAGTAGGTCCTCATCAAATCCTCTTCCATTTGGACCGAGTTTTCCAATATTTCTTCAATGGTTTCCTTTTTGCTGTCTTGGTGAAAAGGATTCTTCATCTCAATCCTCCCTTTTAGATTGAAAGAAACTCTCCTTTTATCTTCGCCGGCAGATTACTTTTTATACTCTGCTTTCCTCCAGATGAAGAAAGCTGTTGTCGCCAAAATCGTGGAAATCAAAGCGACGATCACCGCACCATATACACGCTCATCTTCCTGGCCATAATAACCCTCAATCGCGTTTGAGAGGGAGACGACATTGACCGCAAGGAACAGGAAAATCGAGAAAAATGCTGCTCTTTTTTTATCCATGCCTTACTTCCCTCCCAACTGCAAACACCTTTCCATCCTTGATTTCAAGCAGGATTTTTGGAAGCTCGCGCTGCGGCGGTCCCGCCATCGGCTGCCCGCTGTCTACGTTGAAATAACCTTTGTGGCATGGGCAAAGAAGGACATTTTCCTTATGCTCGTAAAAAACAGGGCATTGCAGGTGTGTACATTTATTGTTGTAAGCGACGAATTTGTCGTCCGGTGTCCTGACCAGAATCGCCGGTTCATTTTTCGTCGGGTAGTTGAAGTTCCTGGATTCACCGATTGCCAGGTCATTGACATCGGTGACTTCCACTCTCTTCACTTCACCGTTTTCATCCCGCAGGAAAGTGAAAATTCCGAACGGTGTCGTCGCCAGCCCGATCGCGACGGTTGCACCAAAGGAAGCCTTCAGGAACGCCCTTCTGTTCAAATGGACGTCGTCTTTCCTGTTCAGGTTTTCGATCAGCTTGATCATATCTTTATCATCTTCATGATGGTTCTGTTTTTTATCATCACTCATGGCCAAATCCTCCTGTTCCTAGAGCTGAAACCTCGCATCGATTTTTTTTGCCAGGTTCAAGTATTCCTTGAATAGCGCAGTATTTTCCGCCGCAATCGCAGGCGTCTCGCTGTTCTCATCCGCTTCCTGGATCGGCAGCCGGCCCAGCAATTCCGTGTCAAGCTGGGAAGCCAGTTCCTCGCCGCCGCCTTTTCCGAAAATATAGTACTTCTGGTCGCTGTCTTCAGGCTTGAAGTAAGACATATTCTCGACCACGCCGATGACCTCATGCTTACTCTTGATCGCCATCGCGCCGGCCCGTTCCGCAACGAATGATGCTGCTTTATGTGGCGTTGTCACGACGATTTCCTTGCTCTCTGGAAGCATCAGATGCATATCCAGCGCGACATCCCCCGTTCCAGGCGGCATATCAAGAATGAAATAATCCATTTCTCCCCACAGCACATCCTCGGTAAAATGCTGAATCATTTTTCCAAGCATTGGGCCGCGCCAGACGATTGGCTCATTGTCCTTCACGAGAAAACCCATGGACATCACTTTAATTCCGTTCGCTTCAACCGGGATGATTTTTCCGTTAAACGTTTTTGGCTTTGTATTTATATTCAGGATTTTCGGTACACTGAATCCATATATATCAAGGTCGATGATCGCCACTGATTTGCCGAGCTTTTGCAGTGCAAGCGCAAGATTTACTGATAATGAAGACTTGCCGACTCCGCCTTTTCCGCTCGTAACCGCCAGCACATTTCCTTTTAACATTTAAAAGCACCTCTTTTTTGGATGGGTTATTATTCCCTACCTTATATAAAATTGGTTGAAACCTTAACTGGAAAAAATCGCTGAAAATTTCCAGTTCGCTATATAATTTGGTTTTTCGCTATAAAAATCTCATTTTCGCTATATTATTTGGATTTTCGCTATTAAAATAATTTTTTCGCTATAAAAATCTGTTTTTCGCTATTATCCTTATCGGAGGAATAAAACAGAGCCGGCCCTAATGAACTTAGCGCTCTTTTCCGGCCGGCTCTTATTAATTAGGACTGTGAATCAGTATAAACACCGAAGAATTCAGGCACGTAGTCCCATTTGTTGCCCTCTTGAGGCTTTTTGCCTTCGACAAGGTTCATCTGGGTGCGTTTTCTGCGCAGCTGCTGCATTTCGTCGAAGTCGATGAAGCGGATCGCTTCACTCGGGCAAACAGACGCACACATTGGCGCGATATCGTAGCGTGTTCTGTCATAGCACATATCGCACTTATACATTTTGTTTTTCTCGAAGTCGAATTTAGGGATACCGAATGGGCAGCCAAATGTACAGTTGCGGCAGCCGATGCACTTCTCTTCCATCGCGGAAAGCACGACGCCTTCATCCGTGATTTGAATCGCATTTGCCGGGCAGACGCGGGCACATGCCGGGTCTTTACATTGCATGCACAGCATCGGGAAGGTCTGGCGTGATTCGGTAAAATCAACATATTCTACATAGTTCCGTTCTTTTGCATCATGGTCTCCGCACTCACGGCAGGCTGCCTGGCAGGCACGGCATCCGATACAGCGTTCAAATTCAAGGTACATTATTTTATTCATAATGGCCGTTCCTCCTATTTAGTCAGTTTTTCAAGTTTTACAGCACAGACTTTAAATTCAGGCATCCGTGAGATTGGGTCCAGTGCCGGGCTGGTCAATTGGTTGACCGCCAGCTTTTTGCCCCAGTGATAAGGGACGAACATTGTATCTTTGCGGATTGCTTTCGTTATTTTTACCGGAGCGATCATATCGCCTCGCGGAGTGGTAAGCTTCACTCTTTCGCCGTTCTCGATCTGGTACTGGCTGGCCAGTTCAGGATGCATTTCAACGAATGGCTCAGGACATTGCTCCTTCAGGAAGTCGACGCGTCTTGTCTGGTTTCCTGAAAGGTAATGGAATACAACACGGCCTGTAGTAAGCCAAAGTGGATATTGTTTTGACTGCACTTCTGCAGGTCCTCTGTAATCACAAACGGCGAGATTCGCTTTGCCGTCTGGTGTTTCGAATTTCTCTTTGAACATCGAAGGAGTTCCCTGATGGTCAAGTGCAGGAGCCGGCCAGAAAACACCGTCCTGTTCATCGATCTTTTCGTATGTGACACCATAGTAATCGGCTTTGCCGCCCTTTGATGCAAGACGAAGTTCATCGAAGATTTCTCTTGGCTCGTTATATTGGAAGTGCTGGCCTTTACCAAGACGTTCAGCAATCAGGCTCATGATCTCCCAGTCTGGTTTGGATTCACCGATCGGATCCACTACTTTGCGGATGTGGATGATCCGGCCTTCGGTATTCGTCGTTGTTCCTTCATCCTCAGCCCATGTTGTTGCAGGAAGGACTACATCTGCCAACTCTGCAGTCTCAGAAAGGAAGAAATCATTTACGACTAAGAAATCGAGGTTTTCAAGCTGTTCTTGCACATAGTTGATATTTGGCGATGATACAACCGGGTTCGAGCAAATGACATGAAGTCCGCGAATCGTCTTCGCCTCCATGAGGTGGAACATTTCATAAGCAGAGACACCTGGCTGCGGCATTTCCTCCGGCTTGATGCCCCAAACTCCTGAAATATACTCAACCGCCTTAGGATCCGTAAGCTTGCGGTATCCTGGAAGCAAATCTGCTTTTTGGCCGTGTTCACGACCACCCTGGCCATTTCCCTGTCCTGTAAAAGTGGCTACTCCAGAAGCAAATTTGCCGATCTGGCCGCGCAATAATGCCATGGATGTGTAAAGACTTACGTTATCAACACCTGCTGTCTGCTGTTCCGCTCCGCGAGCGAACATTACGACTGAACGAGGTGACTTTCCAAAGATGTGTGCAGCTTTGATGATCTTTTCAGCTGCGACACCAGTAATTTTCGATGTATATTCTGGCGTGAATTTAGCCGTCATTTCTTTCAATTCTTCGAAATTATTGCAGCGCTCCTGGACATATTCGTGATCCACATAATCATGTTTGATCAGCAAGTGCATGATTCCGTTTGCTAACGCGGAGTCTGTTCCAGGAAGAAGATCAAGGTGAACATCAGCAACCCTTGCAGTTGCGGTTTCACGCGGATCGGCAACAATGAGCTTTGCGCCTTTGTCCTTCGCTTTCCAGAACCACTGGATACTAGTCGGGTGACATTCTGCCGTGTTAGAGCCTGCCATGAAGAAGCAGTCGCTATGCTCGAGTTCCGTCCATGGAAGCGATGATCCCCGGTCAATTCCAAGCGTCTTATTGAATCCGCCGGCAGCAGAACTCATGCAGTAGCGGCCATTATAATCGATATAACGAGTGCCCAGTCCGACACGTGCGTACTTTCCTACAAGGTAGCATTTTTCATTTGTCATCGACACGCCGCCATACACAGCGAGCGCATCCTTGCCGTATGTTCCCTGGATCTCTTTATACTTTCTTTCAATCAGATCAAGCGCTTCGTCCCAGGTTGCAGCAACGAACTTTCCATTCTTTTTGATCAAAGGTGTCTTGATGCGGTCTGGATGGTCGATCGTCTGGTACGCCGTAACCCCTTTAGGGCACATTTTCCCTCTGGTCAAAACCCAGTCATAACGCGGTTCCACACCCATGACCTTATTCGTTTTTTCATCAACGCGGATGTGCATCCCGCACTGCATTCCGCAGTAGCAGCAATGTGTTGTAACTAATTTTTCTCCTTTGCGAATCTGGTTCTTTACGCCTTCTTTAACGAGAAACTGGCTCATCGATTTTTTCCTCCTTCAAATCCTGGTCGATTCCGTAAAACTCTTCCGAACGTTTTTTACTGAAGCCTGATATATGAATTCCGTTATTTGTACTGACCGGTCCGTATGGGTTTCCTTTTGGTGATTCAAGATTCATTTGCTTCATTGCCCTCATCCTGCGGCGGCAGCCTGTGCAATAATCCGAAAGATAGGATCCGTCCGCTAACTGCAGATCAAAATTCTGGCTTTTTAAAATGGCCTGGACATCGGCGATCTGGTCGTCATTGCTGTATGGCTGTCCGCAGCTCTTACATGATTTCGTATCCACTTTGATCACCTCTTGATAACTCATTGGTACGGCTGTAGCCAGCGGCCTGATTGGCACGTGGAACAGTTTTCCGAATGGGAAGTACATCAGCATGATGATGACTGTAACCTGATGGATCAGCGACATGTAATGATGCATCCAGCCATCAAGGAATGTGTACATGATTGTTAAAATCAAACCTGTAACTGTTACCGATAATAAAATGATCAATGGCAGGATATCGAATTCGAATCGCTGGGTTACTTTAACATCGTAGTTCGTGATCCGTCGATAAAGGGCCATTCCGGCTCCAATCAAAACCATGATTGCCCCGATATTCAATCCGTTATAGACGATTTCAGCAAAAAGTCCGTGGGCCGCCATTGTGATGGTTGGCATGTCGAACACGATGATCTGGTACGTTTCTGAATCGATCAAGTCGAATCGCATCCAGCCGAATGTAAGCCCGAAGGTGATCCCGAAGGAAATGATGCAGCCCCATGAAATCATCAAGTGCTGAATTCCGCGGTATAATCCGCGCTGAAAAATGAATTTCTGTAAGATAATGTTATCGATCAATGTTTTGACTAGTGCTTTTGAATTGCGTTTCATTCTTTCTTTATTAAAAAGGTTCTCAACACTTCGCTTAGCCACTCTGTTCGTCGCTTTACGCCACATCCAGAAGCTCATCCTGATTGAAAGCCCGATGGCAAATACTGCTGAAGAAATTGCATATCCCAGAAGCGCCATGTCAATATGGACAAACTTCGAAGTCGAATACCACATTGAGAAAAATAATATCATCACAGCGACAAAGGAATACATGCTTGTTTTGGAGTAAAAGGATTTCTCGAATTTGTACAACTTTGCTACCTCCCTATAAATCGTTTCCGATTTCAAAAATCATCTTATCATGGAAAAACAGTCAAAAAAGGCTTAAATTGTAAACACTTTGTGAATAGTGAAAAATTGATTTGATAATGTTTTACAGCCCTAATCATCACTGTATAACCGTTCATACCTAAATCTTAAGGGAGCAAGATTAAAAGATATGTGAAGTCCGTCACACCAATATAAGTGGACACAAAATCGTAATAAATTTGTGCGGGAGTTAACAATCTGGCACCAGCAAGATGGCAGGAAGGCGATTTGAAGAATCTGTTTTAATGGACATATACCGTTCTGCTAGTTCAGTCGAGGTAATAGCAGTAACGAGTGCCATACCCACCCCATTTAAAAATTGCCAAAATGGATTGCTAATCTAAGTTGAGTTATTAGTAGCCAGGCAAAGTTTTCCTTATACTAGAACTATCAAGCCAAGAAAGGTTGGGAGTTATGGACAATTTCAAAGCTTTTATGGTGAACAAAACGGAACAAGATTTTTCGGCCGAAGTGAAGACGATCACATTGGAGGATCTTCCTGAAGGAGATGTGCTGATCAAGGTGGCGTACTCCAGTGTCAACTATAAGGACGGGCTGGCGAGCATTCCGAATGGCAAGATTGTCAGATCCTATCCTTTCATCCCTGGAATCGACCTTGCCGGTACAGTTGTCTCTTCTGATGACAGCCGCTTCAATGAAGGAGATGAAGTGATTGCGACCAGCTATGAGATAGGGGTTTCCCACTATGGCGGATACAGCGAGTATGCGAGGATTCCGGGGGACTGGATTGTCCCGCTGCCTGAAGGTCTTTCATTGAAGGAAGCGATGGTTTACGGAACTGCCGGTTTTACGGCAGCCTTATCTGTCCACCGACTGGAAGAAAACGGCCTGACTTCTGAAAAAGGGAAAGTCCTTGTGACAGGAGCAACCGGCGGTGTTGGAAGTGTCGCCGTGGCGATGCTAGCAAAGCGTGGCTATTACGTCGTAGCGAGCACAGGGAAAGAATCAGAGCATGAATACCTTCAAAAAATTGGCGCCTCAGATATCATCAGCCGCGAAGAGTTAGTCGGGGAAAAGATCAAGCCTTTAGATAAGCAGCTATGGGCAGCGGCCGTCGACCCGGTTGGCGGCAAGACATTGTCGGCAATCCTCAGCAAGCTCGAATACAACGGTTCAGTCGCAGTCAGCGGCTTGACTGGCGGAACAGATGTCCCAGCAACGGTGTTCCCGTTCATCCTCAGGGGAATCAATCTCCTTGGCATTGATTCCGTTTACTGCCCGATGGAAACGAGAAAGCTTCTATGGCAGCGAATGGCCACGGACTTGAAGCCGGAGGGACTGCTGGAAGCCATCAAAAATGAAGTATCATTAGAAGAATTGCCAGGCGTCCTTACCAGCATCTTAAAAGGCGAGAACCGCGGCCGAACGGTTGTGAAGATGTAAAAAAACAGCCCGAATCCAGTCAATAACTGGGTCCGGGCTGTCTTTCATCCAAATTAATTTAGTACTGTGCTGCAAGTTTTCTGAATCTAGTTTTTAACTTTGTGCTGCAAGCTCCTGTGATTCTACTTTTTAACTTTGTGCTGCAAGCTCCTCTGAATCTACTTTTAATTTTATATCGCAAGCTCCTCTGAACTGACTTTTGCCAGATGACCACAGTCATTCAGGAACAGCACTGCTTTTTTCCCGTTTTCATTCACTTTCAGTAAATGGATTCCTGTGTCTCCTGTCGGGAAATAAATATCATTGGATACAGGCAGGTTCAAAAATGACCTCAGAAGATTGGAGATCATACCGCCATGGGAGACAATCGCGATTCGCTCCCTGCCCTCACTCTCAGCAAGAATCCTGGAAAAAACCGTCTGGGCCCGGAAGCGGAATTGAAGCTCGGATTCTCCTTCCTCGATCGGAACATGCGGCTTCCTTCCGCCCTCCGGTTCGGGATAGCGCAGCTTGGCCTCGGCAAAGGGCAGCCCTGCCAAAACTCCATTATTGAATTCTCTTAATTCATCATCTTCAATCACCGCAATCCCGGTTTCGCTGCTGAGGATTTCGGCTGTCTCCCTTGCTCTTTTCAATGTGCTCGCCCAGATCACTTCCGGCATATATTTTTCTTTGACGACTTTAGCCATCTCCCTTGCCTGCCTGCGGCCGTGTTCCGTCAGGAGCAAATCGGCTCGCCCTTCATGCACCTGCAAGATATCCCCTTCAGATTCACCATGCCTGATCAAAAGAATTTCCATACCCTCACCCTTTGTTAATCTTTTACCTAATCAATTCTCCACTGCTCGCCAAAACCCCTTTTACATCAAAAGAAAAAAAGACCCGCACTCATTGTGCGAATCTTTTCCTTGATTATTTTACCGGTCCCAGGCTTGACCTTCTGATTACCTGGTTGATCACTTCAGAAAAGACAAGGCCAACTGCGATCGCTCCGGATATCATCGATGCCTTCGCTGCTAAAGATAGGGCAACGCCATAATCATTCTCCACAAAATTCCTCATCGCATCATACGCCAGTCCGCCCGGAACGAGTGGAATAATTCCGGCGACACTAAAAATAATGATTGGCGTCCGATATGCCTTCGCGAACATCTGGCTGACAACCGCAATTAAAAACGAGGCCATCAATGTCGCAAAAATGGTGCCGAATCCATTTGTATCCAGGGCAAAATAAACAATCCAGCCGACCATCCCGGATATCCCGCACTTGACCAGGGACTCCCTCGGTGCGTTAAAAATGATCCCAAACGCTGCCGAGGCAATAAAACTCGTAATTAGCTGCTCTATATAAACCATCGCTTTTTCTCCAGTCTACAAGAAAGATAAAATAGCCGCAATGCCTGAACCAATCGCAAACGCCGTCAACAGCGCTTCTGCTCCTTTTGACAATCCTGAAACCAAATGGCCGGCCATCAGGTCCCTGACTGCATTCGTGATCAGCAGGCCGGGCACTAGCGGCATCACTGAACCAATGATGATTTTATCAAGCTCCTGGCCGAGCCCGAATTTCACAAAGAAAAAGGCAATCATCCCGATAAAGAAAGACGACAGGAATTCAGCAAAGAATTTTACCGGAACAATCCTGTGAAAATAAACGACCAGGAAAAAGCCGATCCCTCCTGCGGCCATAGAAGGAAGGAAATCGAGCCAGCTGCCGAGGAACATGATGGTGAAACAGCCGCTTGCAATCGCAGCCGCTATGATTTGAATCGTAAACGAGTAGGCTAGATTCGCTTCCTCAATCTCCTCAAGGAGCCGGCACGCTTCAGCAAGCCCTACCTCGCCGCTGCTTATTTTTCGTGAAACAGCGTTGACCATGGCCACTTTCCTGAGGTCCGTCGTCCTGTCTGAAATCCTTACAAGCTTCGTCCTCTCCGGGCCGACACCTTCCACGGAAAAAATGATCCCGGTCGGCGTCACATAACTATGGGTCTTATCGATGCCAAGAGCAGAAGCCATCCGCGACATCGTATCCTCGACGCGATACGTTTCTGCGCCGCTTCGTAGCATGATTTTCCCGGCCAGCAAACAGGCCCGCATCACTTCAAATGTTTGATCCTGATTATCCATAATGATCCTCACATACCAATCCGTACGATGTAAATTTCTTTATCAGTTTAAATCAAAAGAGTGCATATTAGCAACCATAGAAAAAGCCAGCCATGATACGGCTGGCTAAGGCCTCAGGACACAGCTTCCTTCGGCTGGCAAACTTCCTTTTTCGGTTTGCCTTTCACAATCGTCAGAATCAGGGCGAGTACGACAAAACCACTTGAAATCTGGAACAAGGTTCCCAGATCAACATATTGCGCCAGAACCCCGAAAAACAGTCCACTCAAACCAATCCCAAGGTCAATGGATGAGAAGAACATCCCGTTGGCTACTCCTCGACGATTTGGCGGTGTCATTGATAACGTCCATGATTGTAAGGTTGGGATCAATGAACCGAATCCAATTCCAAACAATACGCCTGCTAAAGCGATCATCATATTGGAGTGAGCAAATGAAAGCACCCACATGCCCGCAAATGTAATGCTGATCGTTAAAATAACAAGCCCGACAGGTCCTTTTTGGTCAAACCATTTTCCGGCTACCGGACGTGACAATGAAGCAAGAATCGCGTTGCACAGATAGAATAAAAAGATTTGGTCGATCCCGCGTTCCTCACCAAATATAACGATGAAGGTTACAATCGTTCCATATCCAAGGTTGATCAGCAATGTCAGCATGGCCGGGAACCAGCCTGACTTTTCAACAAGCGAACCAAGATAAGAGAATTTTAAATCTTCCTTGCTCGTTTTCACTACCTGTTCAGGTGTGTGATAATGAACGGTTCCGAGCAGCACAAGGGCAATGACACCAAGCGCACCAGAAATGTAAATCAGATTTTCAAATGACGTTACTTGAAATAAGAATATCCCTAGGCTCGGCGCAATGATCATCCCTATTGTAATGGACAGGCCGTAGTATCCCATCCCTTCTCCAAGCCTGGAGTTCGGAATCACGTCAACCGCTGCCGTGCCGTTGACAGTCGTCGACCATCCCCATGCAAGCCCGTGCAGCAGCCGGACGGCAAGGAAAATGACCACCACCTGGGACAGCGGATATAGGAATGTAATGAGCAGCAGCATAACGGCTCCAATCAAAACGAGCGGCCTTCTGTGTTTATATTCAAGCATAAATCCGATGAACGGCCTGCTCAGCACGGCCCCAATGGAAAATAAGGCGGTAACCAAACCGATCTCCGTTCCATTCGCACCAATCGATTTTATATAAGGCGGCAATGTCGGAATGAGCATCTGGAAGGACATGAATACAAACAGGTTTCCAACCATCAGCTTTATGAATGAAGAGGTCCATAATGGCTCTTTTATTTGTGGCAAATTGTTTCTCCCCTTTACTTTGTATCTTCGAATGCAGGCATCTTAACCGTGAAAATCACTCTGCCTTACAAAAAATGCCCTTAAACAAACAAAAAATCTTCCGCACGAGAAGATTTTCCATGTATTTCGCATTTCTAAATAATAGCACATTCCATAGCATGATTGAAAGGGGAAATTTGTTTTTGACAGTTGCTTTACTAACATATAACTTTTCTTAACATTACTGGTCTCAGTACTTTGTTCATCCAAAACTGATAAGCAAAACAAGCGCCATCGAAAATAGCCTTTACTGAAGATATTTCGGATTATCCTTGATGGTCGACTGGTTCAACTCCTGAAAAATATCCGGCTTTGCTGGTTCTTGGCTGCTTTCCATCTTCATCACCATTGCTGGAAGGTAATCATTCAGGATTTTTCTGAACTCACCGACCGTCAATGGCTTCGCGTCATCGGTGAGCTCATACCCCAGCTGGCCATTCGGTTCAATTGTTGCGAATTTCACGTCTTCCATTTTGGTAATCCCATTATTCCTCAATCTCATCTCCAACTGGTCGACCGTCAGCCGCATCCTCTTCATCGTTTTGATATTCAACTGGCCATTCTGGATAATGACCTTCGATTTTCCGGTGATGAATTTTTCAAAAGCATTGAACTTCAGTTCCAAATATTCAATTATTACAATTGCTGCAACAAAGATGGCTGCCCCGGCAATTGCCTTCCACATACTCTTATCTACAATCGGCTGGACGATGATGGTTCCAAGTGAAATCATCACGACCGTCTGTGCCAGCGTCATTTGCGAGATCGACTTCCTCCCCGCGATTCTCAACAATAAAATTCCAGAAAGGATCAAGAATGCCGTTTCCCAGATAAAAGTGAAATTCATAAGCGCCTCCTAAAAAAATGCTAACCTTATTTTTCTCCATTGACGGACATATTATGAGGCACAAAACAGCACTCCTCTAGAATGAAGTGGGACATTAATGCTTGTTTCTCCGGATCCTCAATAACAATCTTAATTCTTGATACATTCCCCGGATTTGCAATTTCACGGGATAGACAGGTTTAAATTTTCCCAACCCATTTAAGGTTTCTTGCTAACGTGCTCTGGATAAATGAAAATGTATGAATTTTCAAACATTTAAGGAGGAACTATGAAAAAATTCAGTGTCATTGCGTTAGCACTCATGTTATTCAGTTTGGTTTTATCTCCCTCATTCTCCAGCCCAAAGGCATCCTTGCTTACAGCAGAACTGGATCCAAAGGTCGAACGCCTGCTGGCTAATCCTTTGAGCAATGAAGAAGTTGAACTTATCATTACTTATAAAGACATGCCAGTACTCTCGGATATCAAGCTTCTGAAACTATTAGGTTTCGAAGTGAACCCCTTCAGCGAGCTTCCAATTGTAGCGGTTAAAGGGAAGATTGGCCTTGTCAATGAGCTGCTTCTTACGGCAAGCAATATCCTCTCAATTTATGCGAATGATGATCTGCACTATTTCCTTCGAGACAGCAGGGCTCTCATCGGCGCAGAAGCGGTTTGGAATGACCTTGGTTTTACCGGAAAAGGAGTAACTGTAGCGGTAATCGACAGCGGTATTGATGCCACCCATCCAGATTTGCAGTATGGTGAAAAGGTCGTTCAGAATGTAAAATTCGTTGCCGGAGACCTTTTTGGCAATCAGCCTCTATACCTTGAGAACCAGCTGAACACAGACACCACCTCTGGCCATGGCACCCATGTTGCCGGAACGATTGCCGGTAGCGGGACCTCTAGCAACGGATTGTATAAAGGAATTGCTCCCGATGCAAAATTAGTCGGTCTTGGCGTTGGCGAAGCCATCAACATCCTTTGGTCACTGGAAGCTTTTGATTATGCCATTAAGAATCAAGAAAAGTACGGAATCGACATCATCAGCAACAGCTGGGGCTCAACCG
Source organism: Chryseobacterium sp. ISL-80 (assembly GCA_018613055.1). Lineage (GTDB taxonomy): Bacteria > Bacillota > Bacilli > Bacillales > Cytobacillaceae > Mesobacillus. The sequence continues at coordinate 12,803 of JAGGQZ010000017.1, forward strand.
GGGAATATTCTCCTGATCACCCTATCAATGTCGCTTCCAAAAAAGCGCATGACGCAGGTATGACCGTTGTGTTTGCCGCTGGAAATGAAGGTCCTGAAGATAATACGCTAAACCCATACTCAGCTGCTCCCTGGGTCATCAGTGTGGCGGCTGGAACCAAGGATAAGCAACTAGCCGACTTCTCCTCACGCGGTGTTGCAGGAGACGAATTCCTGCATCCTGATATCACGGCTCCAGGCGTCGATATCGTGGCAACCCGATCTTCCACTGGACTTGTCATGAATCTATTAGGTACAGTAACCGATGTCTCATATATAGAAGCGACTCACCTGCCTTTCTATACAACTTCAAGCGGCACAAGCATGGCCGCGCCACATATCTCTGGTGTAGCTGCATTGATGAAGGAAGCCAACCCTTCCCTTAGCCCGGATCAGGCACTTGATCTGATGATCCAAACAGCTGACCCGATGCCTGGTTACCAGCTACATGAAGCCGGCTCAGGCTATGTGAACGCTTATGAAGCAGTCCAGGCCGCTCTTATCCAGTAGGCATCCGACTTTTTAAAATCCTTCCCGTTAACGGGGAGGATTTTTTCTTCCTTCAAATTCCTATGGCAGAAGGACCCTCTTGTATTTCCCCCACTTTTGAGTTAGGTTTGAATAAAAAACCTGAATATTCGGAAAGGGGTTGCTTTAGATGCTTGATTGCCAGGATGAGGTTTTATTTTATACAAAACAGCTTGTGAACATCGGGAGCATTGTCAATACAACTGGAGAGAACGAAATTGCTCAGGCACTTTATACGATGATTTCATCGTTTCCTTATTTTATAGAGAACCCAACCCACGTCATTAAACCGCAAACTCAGAATGATGTGCTTGAACGGTACAATGTACTGGCTTTTGTAAAAGGAACCAAAGGCCACAGCAACCGGACTGTTATTCTGATGGGGCATCTGGATACGGTCGGGATAGATGATTTCACACAACTTACTGGCCTGGCGTTCAATCCTGATGAACTTCTTGTTGAGCTTAAAAAAGAAAAATTGCCTCCTCATGTGAAGGAGCAGGCTGAATCAGGCGATTGGATGTTTGGACGCGGAGTGCTGGACATGAAAAGCGGAGTGGCCTCCAATCTTTATCTGCTGAAGTATTATTCCGAGCATCCGGATGAACTCGAGGGAAATCTTGTCTTTTTGGCAGAATGTGATGAGGAAGACAGTTCATACGGCATCCTTTCAGGAGTCAAAGATCTGAATGCCTGGAAGGAAGAGCATGGCTTTGAGTATATTGCCCTGATTAACAGTGATTTCGTTTCACCAAGGTTTCCCGGTGACAGGAATCGCTATATTTATAAAGGAACTGTCGGGAAGCTTTTGCCTTCATTTTTTATAACGGGGGCCGAAACCCATGTCGGGTCAGCGTTTGAAGGCCTGGATCCAAATCTGATCGCCGCTGAGTTGACAAGGCAAATCGACTATAATCCTGAACTCTGCAACGAAGCTTTCGGGGAAACGACCATGCCGCCAGTCTCCCTGAAACAGATGGACCTCAAGCCGAACTACACCGTGCAAACAGCGCTGGCCGCGTATGTATATTACAATTTCTTCATTCATTCCTGGACCCCAAAGGATGTACTCGAAAAATTGAAGGAGCAGGCCCGCATTGCTTTTGCCAACGGATTGGAGCTGTACGAGGAGCGCTACAAGCATTTCTGTAAAATCAGCGGCGAGCCTTGCAGGGATCTTCAATGGCAGCCCAGGGTAATGACTTATGAAGAGATGGAATCTGAATTGATTAAGGTGCATGGTACTGAATACACAGCCCATATGGTCGAGTTCAAGGAAAACCTGCTTCTGGACGCTACACTTGACCTGAGGATGTACGCTGCGAGAGTTGTTGAGGAAGCATGGAAGTGGATGCCCGACCAGAGTCCGGCAATCATCGTCTTCTACTCCTCGCTTTATTCGCCAAGAATCGAAGTGAATGGTGAGACCGAGGATGAACGGAATTTGATAGAAGCACTCGATGCGGCTGTTAAAAGTGTTCAGCCTGAATATGACGAATCCATCGTCGTCCGCAATTTCTTTCCTTATATATCCGATATGAGTTTTGTCGCTTTGAGCGATGATGACGAAGCATTGGATGCTGCATCCCGCAATAACCCAAGCTGGGGAACGAAATTTTTTGTGGATTACCAGGAAATCCGTGAACTGAATGTCCCAGTGGTCAATATCGGGCCATACGGGCTGGATGCCCATAAACGCTATGAACGGATGGAAATAGACTATTCTGTCAGAATTGTCCCGAATCTCACCAATGAGGTCATCAAGAATCTATTGGCAAAATAATTTGCAGGTGCCTTGTCAGGGGCACCTTTTTTGTATAAACATAGCCGAACACCTCTTGTTTTTCAGCTTTTTTCTTATTACTATATAGTTCAGTGGAAATATATTATAGTAATCATTAAAATAAACATAAGAGACTGATCAAAGGAAAGGCTGATTTAATTGGAAGAAAACTCGAATTTTATAAAAACGATCATTAAGGAAGATTTGGAGAGCGGCAAGCGTGATACAGTCTTGACCCGATTCCCTCCAGAACCAAACGGATACTTACATATCGGTCACGCAAAATCGATTGTCATCAACTTCGGGCTAGCAGATGAGTTCGGCGGCAAGACAAACCTCCGCTTTGATGACACGAATCCGCTGAAGGAAGACCAGGAGTACGTGGACTCCATCAAGGAAGACGTCGAATGGCTTGGGTACGAATGGGAAGGCTTGTTCTTCGCATCTGACTACTTCGATGAAATGTACGACCGCGCTGTCCTTTTGATCAAAAAAGGATTGGCATATGTCGATGATTTATCCGCCGATGAAATCCGTGAATATCGCGGCACCCTTTCTGAGCCTGGCAAGGAAAGTCCGTACCGCAATCGTTCGGTTGAAGAGAACCTTGAACTGTTCGAACGCATGAAGAACGGCGAATTTGCCAATGGCGAAAAAGTATTGCGCGCAAAGATTGATATGTCTTCACCAAATATCAACCTGCGTGATCCGGTCATCTACCGAATTTCGCATGCGACACACCATAACACTGGGGATAAGTGGTGCATCTATCCGATGTACGCGTTTGCCCATCCGATTGAGGATGCAATCGAAGGCGTTACCCACAGCTTGTGCACAACCGAGTTCGAAGACCAGCGTCCTCTATACGATTGGGTTGTACGTGAAACCGAAATGGAAGCAACTCCGCAGCAAATCGAGTTTGGCCGCCTGAACCTGACAAATACGGTTATGAGCAAGCGCAAACTGAAGCAGCTTGTTGAAGAAAAGTATGTCGATGGCTGGGATGATCCACGCCTGCCAACAATCTCCGGATTGAGAAGACGGGGCTTCACACCAGAAGCGATTCGTGAATTCGTGAAAGCAGCTGGCGTTTCCAAAGGATACTCTGTGGTTGACGAGCAGATGCTTGAGCACTTTGTACGTGAAGACCTTAAGCTGAAGGCTCCGCGTACGATGGGTGTACTTCGTCCGCTGAAAGTTGTTATTACGAACTATCCCGAAGGCGAAGTCGAATGGCTTGATGCAGAAATCAATCCTGAGAACCCAGAAATGGGCACACGTAAAATTCCATTCTCCCGTGAGATTTATGTCGAGCAGGACGACTTCATGGAAAACCCGCCAGCGAAGTACTTCCGCCTATTCCCTGGCAATGAAGTCCGTCTGAAGCATGCTTACTTCATTAAATGCGATGACGTCATCAAGGATGAAAATGGCGAAGTGGTGGAACTGCACTGCACATATGACCCTGAGACTAAGAGCGGATCAGGCTTCACTGGCCGCAAAGTAAAAGGAACACTGCACTGGGTTGACGCAACACATGCCCTTCCAGCAGAATTCCGCCTGTATGAGCCGCTGATTCTTGATGATGAAGAAGAAAGCGAAGATGAAGCCGAGAACAAATCCTTCCTGGATCAGGTGAATGAAAAATCCCTGGAAATCCTGAACGGCTTTATCGAGCCAAACATGAAGGACGCCCAGCCGCAGGACAAATTCCAGTTCTTCCGCCACGGCTACTTCAACGTCGATCCGAAGCACACAACAGAAGACAAGAAAGTCTTTAACCGGATTGTATCGCTTAAGAGCTCGTTTAAGCTTTAATATGTAGATGACTTGGCCTCCCCGAATGAGTGTTTGATTCCGGGGAGGTTTTTTTGTGGTTATTCGGTTGCCGGTGGACGGCGAGCTGGTATAGCGGTAGGTCTTACACCAAAGCTGTCATGGTAACGGTTGGATTTTGACAGCTTTCACCTAATTTTCTTCGAACCTATCAAAATAACGGCGGTTTCTTGACAGCTTTACCGTACTTCCTCTCAAACCTGTCAAAATAAAGGCGGTTTCTTGACAGCTTTACCGTACTTCCCCTCAAACTTGTCAAAATAACGGCTGGTTTTTGACAGCTTTCACCTGAATCACTTCAAACCTGTCAAAATAACGGCAGTTTCTTGACAGCTTTCACCTGCTTCCCATCAAACCTGTCAAAATAACGATGGATTCTTGACAGCTTTACCGTACTTCCTCTCAAACCTGTCAAAATAAAGGCGGATTCTTGACAGCTTTACCGTATTTCCCCTCAAACTTGTCAAAATAACGGCTGGTTTTTGACAGCTTTCACCTGAATCACTTCAAACCTGTCAAAATAACGGCAGTTTCTTGACAGCTTTCACCTGCTTCCCCTCAAACCTGTCAAAATAACAACGGTTTCTTGACAGCTTTCACCTGCTTCCCCTCAAACCTGTCAAAATAACGATGGATTCTTGACAGCTTTACCGTACTTCCTTTCAAACTTGTCAAAATAACGGCGGTTTCTTGACAGCTTTTCCGTACTTCCTCTCAAACCTGTCAAAATAACGATGGATTCTTGACAGCTTTTACCTGCTTCCCTCAAACCTGTCAAAATAACAACGGTTTCTTGACAGCTTTCACCTGCTTCCCCTCAAACCTGTCAAAATAACGATGGATTCTTGACAGCTTTACCGTACTTCACTTTAAACCTGTCATAATAACGATCAATTCTTGACAGCTTGCACCTGCCCCCTTCAAATCCGTCAAAATAACGGACAACTTATAACAGCTGCCTGCTTCACCCTTTATACCTGATTCAGACAACATGCTCTCCTTTTAAAGGAAATCTGCTTTTAATCTAGAATTTAATTATGCAACCAATTTTTCAGAGGTGAGTATTATGGAAATCCGAAAATTAACAAGCGAGGATGCAGAGAATTATCGTGCCCTTCGCCATGAAGCTTTGCTAAAGAATCCTGAGGCGTTCAGCTCCAGTTATGAAGATGAGAAGGGCAACGAAGCGGAGCATTACGGGCAAAGGCTAGATAATAAATCAACATATACGTTTGGCGCATTTGACGAAGATCAGCTTGTTGGGGTCGTCACGCTCGTACCAGAAGGAAAGGTCAAGCTGAAGCACCGGGCAAATATTTTTGCCATGTATGTAACTTCCTCACAACGCAGTAGAGGCATTGGCAAGGAACTTGTAAAAACCGCCATTCAACAAGCGGCAGAATTAAACAGTGTGGAACAGATCCACCTCACAGTGACCTCAAGCAATGAACCGGCAAAAAAACTTTATGCTTCTCTTGGTTTCAAAGAATATGGGGTCGAAAAGAACGCGATGCGGATTGAGGGGACATATTATGATGAAGATTTAATGGTGTTATTTTTATAGAAGGCCAATCTTGGCCTTTTTTTCATGTTTATTTTTCGCTGAAAAAGGAAGTAGGTAAAGGATAAGGTTTTGGAAAGGAGAATGCTCATGTTTTTAGATGCTTATGTTAATCAAAAGGTGCAAGTTAAACTGAAAAATTTCCCCGAAAATATGATTGGCGAAATTACCGGTATCTTTCAGCCTGATGAATGGTACCTGGTAAAGCTGGTCCATGCCGAGAGTATGGGAATTTGGGTTGAGAACCCTTGCTATAAACGGACGCCAGTCCAGAAGGAAGATGGTACCGCGATTCCTTCAGAAGACCAGGTCGAAGAAACCTGCACCACGCACATGTTCCTTCGCTGGGAGTACATTGCATCCATCATTACCTTCCCTGACTCTGATCCTAAGGCTGACAAAAAAGCCAAGCTTATTGGGTTCCAGCCTGATATTGATTAGAAGGTACAAAAACGCTGCCGAAGATCCGGCAGCGTTTCTTCATTTTTACTTAAAGATTAATACCTTACCCACAGTACCGTCAGCACTTTGTCCTACTACACGGAATTTCAAACCTTGTTTTGGAACATTGCGACCTGCGTCGACCATTCCCACATTACTGTAATCAGCACTGTCATCAAATAATGGATTACGCTTTGTAAAGTTATCCTTCATTGTTGCAGCAACGGTTGGATAATTTGAATAATCCAAGAACATTTTTTCGGATTTTTCAAGTCCAAATGCAGCATCATGCAACTGGTAGCGTGTAGAACCGGCTGCTTTATCACTCCAGTAGTTAGTATGCTGATCTGCATCTACTACCCCCAAGAAACCTTCCCCTGGGTGAACTCCTGTCCAGTTGTTATCGTAAGTCTCATCGACATACCATACGACTAAGCCTTGATCGTATGTCATTATGCTATCTCCGCGGCGGATGTTTTTCAGTCCTTCATCAACACCGTTATGGGATCTCCACTCTAGTAAATAGTAGTTTTTAGAATAGAATTTACCGATATCCTTTTTAAAACCATCAAGGGTAAACTTGGAGTCACCTTCTGCATCATCTGTTAAAACCTGATTACCGTCAACTGAAACGGTAATATCATCAACATAAAAACCTGGATTTGCTACATATGGGTCTGTCCAATAGTTAAATTCAACTGTGACCTTTTCCCCAACATAAGCTGATAGGTCAAATTCTGCATCAACCCAATCTCCATTTGAAGACCCGGTAATACCGTTACCTGGATTTTGGTCATTAGGATCATCCGCAGTTGTAATATTACCAGCAACCGATTCACCATTTACCTTTACAGAAGCATAATCCCACTCTGTTTCAATATCATACCATGCCTTGAAGTTTAGTGTAGCATTAGTCGCATTTGTTAGATCAACTGTTGCAACCATAGAATTGTCTAATAGATTTCCACTACCACTGAAATACTCATACTTACCACTTGCTGGAGTATTAACCGTATTTTCTTTATCAGGCAGGTCAATTCTAACTGCATCATTATTAGTACCCTTAGTAACACCTTCATCAAGTAGAATAGTTGTACCTTCACTTGTAATGTCATTAGAGTTCAATGTGGTTCCACTTAACCAATTACCACCATGCCATTGCTGAAGTTTTTCTTTTGCATATGGGCTAAATCCTGGTGGCTCCGTTCCACCAATCTTACCTGCCCAGCTACCGCTCGCCATAACTGACCAATACGCAACAGCTTCACCTGTACCACTATAAATAGTGTCATATTCATCAGGCAGACCTAAATCGTGACCGTATTCATGAATAAACACACCTGCTGCACCGTCTTCAGGTTCAATCGTATAATCCCAAGCTGCTAATACACCACCCCAGCGATCACTGTCAGATAATCCACCAGGAACCCCGATTGGACCAGAACCTAATTTCGAACGGTGAGACCAGATAGCGTCTGCTCCAAGAGCACCCCCGCCTGCTTCTTCACCCACACCAGCATGGATAACCATTAAATGGTCAATTATGCCGTCTGGCTCCGCATATATACCATCATCATCATAATCATCTCGGTCCCATTGATCGTATTCGCTTAAATCTACGTTAGGATCCTGAGCCGCTTGACTAAGTGCTTCGTAAACCAACATTTGAGGGAAATAATCATTTCCATCTGGAGCAGGATCGTTGTGTCCGTAAAATGCCGCAGGCTGGGCTGCAGTATACCAACCGGCTACATTTCCTTCTACAGTATAGCTATCACCGGATTGCTGTTCATAATACTGTTTCATGGAAACGAAGTCTTCACCATTAGGACCCTTATATCCATTTTCTCCAAAAATCATATTTTGGTAATGTTCATCAGTATAATTGTCATAATAAAAATCTGTTTCATTTTCTTTAATTGAATTTCTTGGATAATCAGGGAAGTCAATTTTAAGAACTAGGACATTATCTTTTCGGACTTCGTCGTTATACGGTTCTTTTTCTACTCCATCTACTGCATTCTTTTTAGCTTGCCCTAACTTATTTCCTTTACCATTTTTAAGAGAAGTAGTTTTGGAGTCTTTAGATCCATCCTTCACATTATCAATTGGTTTAGGTAATCCATCTCTTACTTTTAAACCACTTTTAGCTCTTGCGTTTAAGTACTTCTGCAACCCCTTCTCAGCCTCAGCAGGCGTTGCATCCTTAGAAATCTTTCCTTGTTTCTTCAGCATTTCTATCAATCTCTCATCGTTCGCGATGCCTAAATCGATTGGTGCTCCTCCGTTGGCCTGGTAGCTTGGTTTTTCTACTGCTTTGACTGTTGCTGGTCCAGCAGACGCGAATGATAGCGTGCTTGCAAGCATTGCGGTCATCGTAATGCTTGATAGGACCTTAAGACCTAAATTTTTCTTCAAATTCCTACCCCTCTCCTTGAATAGATTTCAGAATATTTAGTGCAATACTATTTTAGCAATTAAACTTTTAATTTACAATATTTTAAATTATCAAATCATTCAACTTTTTTCGTGCAAACTTTCCATAAAACTACCAAAACACTCCATTTATAGTCCTATAATTCGACATTATAAATTTTAGACTTACGAAACTATTTAATTTTTAAAATAATTTGTATAATGAAGAAAAAGAACTATTATACTTGGAGGTCTCCCTATGATAAAAGTTGGAATCATCGGCCTTGGTGCAATTGGCCAGCGTTTGATAAAAGGTTTTCAGAGTCATGCTGAAACTGAAATTGCAGCGGTATGTGACACTATGGAAGAAAGGGCAAATGAGGTGGCGGCTGAGTTGGGCGGAATTCCGTCATTCATGAACCATAAAGAGATGCTTGAAACTACTGAACTTGATCTTGTGTATGTTGCGGTGCCGCCGAAGTTTCACCATGCTGTGGCGTCTGATGTCATCCAAAAAGGGATACATATTTTGTGTGAGAAACCGCTGGCCAATTCGATCGAGGAAGCTGAGAGCCTATTAAAACAGGCACAGGAAGCGGGTATCGTCCATGCAATGAATTTTCCGCTTAATTACAGTGCCGGCAGCAGGACTTTTGAAAAGTTAATCAAGGAAAACTATGTTGGAAAGCTGAGAAGAGTTCAACTGAAGATGCATTTCCCTGAATGGCCGCGCCCATGGCAGCAGAATGCCTGGGTTGCAAGCAAGGAGCAGGGCGGCTATGTGCTCGAGGTGGGCGTTCATTTCATCCAGCAGCTGCAGAAGGTTTTTGGCGAGGTTACAGTGAAGAATGTTCAATTGCAATTCCCTCAAGATCCGAACGCTAGTGAGATTGCTATTTTAGCTGTTTTGGAATTAGCAGACGGAACTCCAGTATTGATTGACGGCATGAGCCAAATTGCTGGCAAGGAGGAAATTGCCTTTACCGCTTACGGCAGCGAAGGAACGTTATCATTGCTGAACTGGGGGCAGCTGGAAGGCGGCAAGCTTGGCGAAGAAATCCTGCCTTTGCAAGCCGATGATTCCCTGACAGATTCATTGATTGATCATCTTGTAAAAGCTGTAAAAGGCGATGAGGCGACAATCATTGATTTTGCTGCAGGATATGATGCTCAGGTCGTATTGGAACAGCTGCGGAAAGGCTGAGAGCGCGATTGTCGCGCTCTCTTTTTTTTCAGATTCTCCTTCCCTATACCTTCACCCATCCCTCATCCCACTGAAACTCCGTCTTCTCACTACACGTTTCAGTGAAAATGCTCTCTGGATAAGGCAGGGCCAATTCCGGCCTGTTTTCCGCGCTGAAGTAACGAAGTTCGGCTGTCTCACTGTCGATTGGATTGTGGTCACCACCTCTTATCTTGCATTCAAACACAAACACTACATACTCGACCTTGTGTCCATTGGGATATTGGTAACGAAAGTCTTTCCCGCCAAAGACACCCAATATTTTTTCAGGGACAATATGCAGACCTGTTTCTTCCCACACTTCACGGACAACGGCTTCGGCCGGTGCTTCGCCTGGTTCGATCGCTCCTGCCGGCAGGCTCCACTTCTCCCCATTGCCTTTATTCTGGAATAAAATCTTCCCTTCTCCATCCCTGATGATCCCTGCCACGCTGGGCATGAAGATGAGCTCGCTTCCGACTTTCCTTCTAATCTCCTGATAATACTCTGACATTCCCATTCAATTCACCACCTGAATATCCATTCGCCGCCGCCCCATTTTTTCCCTTCTTCAGATTAAACCTTGCACTCACTGGGTTCACCTACATATTTTATAGAGTATTTACCATGAGCTTAAAATAAGGAGTGTGCCCAAGTGAACCCTTATCAATATTACAACCCAAAGTATTACGACCCGTATACAAACTATGACTTTGGTTATCACGCACAGCAACAGAATTTTCACGACTTTGACCGACAGCCTGCCCTGGAACGTCGAGTGAACCAGCTTGAACGGCAGTTCCAGGTTCAGAAAACAGAGCTTGACAGACAAAATAAAGAAATTGCCCGCCAAAACAGGGAGATTGCCAGGATCAATAAGGAAATCAGCCGTCTTAACAATGAGATTTCCCGCTTGAATCAAAATGACGAGCGCCATACCCGCCGTCTAAACCGGTTGAACCAGAGGCTTCGTACGGTTGAGAACCGACTGAACATACCATTCCAAGCAACAGATGGCGAGTTTTAATATCGAATAATAAAGGACTGAAGCCGTATCAGTCCTTTGTATCTTTTTTCCATTTAATAGAAATAATGATATGGAAATAATATTCATTAAAATAGACAAAATTGTGCTACTATAGATGAATAACCCATTTTGAAATCACGTAAGCTTTTCCGCTTACTTTAGGAGCAGGATATGAAAAAAAAGCAATATGTCCTTATCTTTTTCATTCTGAGCATTGTCTGGATTTTCGGGACAAACTATCTGCTGAGTTTATACGCACCTTCAAACTTTGTTGAGGTGATTGAACACTCGAAGGAAATTCTTTATGTTTTGCTGGCAGGAGGGTTTTTCTATTATTTCATCTCGAAAATGGAAGAACTGAGTGCTGCAAAAGAAGAAGAGAAGCGACTTTCTACATTGATCAATTCGATGGTGGATTTTGTCAACTTCAAGGATGGAGAAGGCCGATGGATACAAGCCAATGACTTCGGTTTGAAATTATTTGACATTGAGAACGTTGACTATAGAGGCAAAAAGGATTCAGAGCTGGCAGAGTATAGCAACTATTTCAGCGATGCGCTGAGATATTGCGAGATTTCCGATGAAGAAGCCTGGAAAGCAGGCGGGATCATTCGTGTCGAGGAAGTTTTGCCCCAGCCTGATGGATCTGTCAAGACATTTGATACGATTAAAGTCCCCCTCTTCAATGATGATGGCAGCCGGCAGGGACTTGTTATCATCGGCCGGGACATTACCGAACGAAAAAATGTCGAAACCCTTCTTGAAGAAAGCAGGCAGCAATACCGTTCCCTGTTTGAATACAGTCCGGATATTGTGTCGATGCTTGACTTGAATGGGACAATCACTAATCTAAATCCACAGTTCGAAAAAATAACTGGATACAGCCGTGATGAATATATCGGAAAAAACCTTGCTGACTTGATTCCAGAAACCTACAGGCAGAAGGTTTTGGAAAAGGTAGCGAGTGTGGTTGAAAACCGCTGTCCGCAAATGTTCGAGCTGGAGTTAATGCATAAGAACGGGAAACCGCTCATTTTCCAGAGCACTTCACTTCCAATTATCGTGAACGAAAAAATCGCGGGCATTATCTGCAATTCCAGGGATGTGACAGAGCTCCGCGAGACAGAGGAGCGTTTGCGCCGTACGGATAAGCTGTCTGTAGTCGGCGAGTTATCCGCAAGCGTCGCGCATGAAATCCGCAACCCGCTCACTTCCTTAAAAGGACTCGTCCAATTGCTTCAAATGGAAGATGAGAAGCATCAGCTTTACTACCAGATCATGATCGATGAACTGAACCGGATCAATCATATCGTCAGCGAGCTGCTCTTGTTGGCCAAGCCGCAGCAGATCAAATACACAGAAGCAGACATACAGATGATTCTGCACGATGTGATTTCCCTATTAAAAACAGAAGCAAGCCTCCATAATATTCAAATTGAGTTCCAGGTCAAAGATCATCCTGTCATGATCGAATGTGAACCAAACCAGCTAAAGCAGCTATTCATTAACATTGTCAAAAATGCAATTGAGGCTTCTACTGGTGAAGATACCGTCCTCATCACTCTGGAGAGTTTTGATAATAATGTCTCAATCAGAGTCAAGGACGAGGGCATCGGAATCTCGAAAGAATTGCTGGAAAGAATCGGGGAGCCTTTTTATTCTTCCAAGGAAAAAGGAACCGGACTTGGAATGACCGTCAGCTTCAAAATCGTCCAATCCCATAATGGCACCATCAAGTTCACCAGCGAGCCTGAAAAAGGGACAGAAGTCATTGTCCAATTGCCAATCAAGCATGAAGACAAAATGAAGAACCTTGAGAAATCAACCAAGTAAAAACGCGAAAGGACTTGTCCTCTCGCGTTTTTTTTTAATCTTCATCTTTAATGTCGATGTCTTCAGGCACTGGTTCATTCATGATTTCTTCTACCAGCTTTTTGTAATTCTCGACCTGTTTCAGATGGGTATTGAATTGGTCTTTATAAATCAAATATTGCTCTCCGTCATGAATCGCCCTGATTTTCCGCTGAAAGACCAGGTTCTCCACCTGTGCCTCTGGGATCGATAAATATTCTGCTGCTTCTTTTATTGTCAAATACACAATAGTTCAGTCCTTTTTTTCTTTTTTGGCCGCAAGCTGATCGACAAGCTTCTCGGCTGTCTTTCTGTAAAAATTGCTGATATTGATCAACGATGCAATCAATAATACTGTTTCGAGTTCTTCAGGTTCATCTTCCTGAAGCGTCTTCACTTCTTGTTTGACATCCTGTTCCGTTTTAAGGACGTCCTCATTAAAAATCTCAATATTCTTCTCGTGCAGCTTTAAATAGCTCTGATAAAACTTATTCAATTGAAATTGTCCAGACTCTGTCCTCTCGTTGATGCCTTCCAGTGTCTGCTTGATATCCTGGATGGACAGGCCTCCTTTCAACTGGTAAATCAAGCTGATCAGGATCAGCTGCTCCTTTGAATACTTTTTATTTTTGACAGGAAAGAATAACTTCCCCTTCGCATAATTGTTGATCATCGTTTTCGTCAGGACTTTCTCATCTTCATTCCTTGTCGAGCTGCCGAAATTCTTTTCGAACAACTGGATGACTTGATCCATGTATAAGTCGATTTCAGGAATGTCCTCAAGCGCAATATTATTTTCAAGATTAAGCTCCGCAAGCAAGCTCGCTAAATTTTTCAATATGAATCCCTCATGTTTTTTATTTTCATTATAATGCAAAAAAAGAAGGACGTAAACATTGACTACTTGATGTAATAATAATATTATAATAAGTAGTTATTGAAACTATATATAGAGACATGGAGGTTATATTATGAATAGCTACATCCGCGAACCTATTAATGGACTTACCCATCTGGCCGGTGCTTTACTATCCTTTGCAGGTCTGCTTGCACTTGTCATCAAGGCTTCAATCACCACCGGTTCACCACTTGTGATCACATCCGTGACGATTTTTGGACTCAGCATGATCCTGCTTTACACAGCCTCGGCCACTTACCATATGGTCATCAGCAGGGATAGCATCATCGCCTTCCTTCGAAAAATCGACCATTCGATGATTTTTGTACTGATTGCCGGAACCTATGCCCCTTTTTGCCTGATCAGTCTCAATGGCGCAACAGGCTGGACGCTTTTTGGCATCATCACTTTTGCAGCTGTGTGCGGGATTCTGTTTAAAATGATCTGGTTCAGGAGTCCAAGATGGCTATCGACCTCCATCTATATCATCATGGGCTGGATGGTGATTTTCGTGGTGTCTCCCCTCTCGTCCATATTGAATCCCGGAGGAATTTTCTGGCTTGTTGCCGGTGGTATCCTCTACACAATCGGAGGCGTCATTTATGCGTTAAAGCCTGATTTCCTCCGCTCAAAGCATCTCGGTTTCCATGAAATATTCCATATCTTCATCATGCTTGGAAGCCTTGCACATTTTTTCAGTGTTTATTTTTATGTCTTATAAGAACAAAAAGCGCAAGCGCCTTGGTCAGCCCCGACAAGCGCTGGAGGGCCTGACAGTGAAGTCGTTTTTTTGACTTCATTGGCAGGACCGAAACGTCTCGAGGAGTTAGGAGCCGCAGCTAGCCAGTCGACTCGAGGGGCTAGGCGCTGGAGCTGGATTAAGACTCCCATATTTAGTTATCCACACAAAAATACTTTTATAATTTCCAAAACAATTAAAATACGCCTGCTCTCCAACAAGGAAGAGCAGGCGTATTTAGTTTACCCTACATTTGAAATGTTTGTTTCCTGATCTTTTTTATGAAAACCTTTAGCATAGTAAAAACCCGTAAGAAGTGCCAGCCAAAGCGGCCCGATGAAAAGGGCGATTTTCGTATCAGGGCTGAAGGCCATCAGTACGACTACAAAAGCCAAGAACGCCAATGATAAATAGGAAGTGAACGGGAACAATGGCAGCTTATACTTCAGCTTGTCCACTTCATTCTGGCGCAGGCTTTTGCGGTAACGAATCTGTGAAAGGAGAATGATTCCCCAGGTCCAAATTGCCCCAAATGTCGCAATACTTGTCACCCAGGCAAATACTTTTGCCGGGACAATATAATTCAAGGCGACTCCAATCAGCAGTGCCCCAGCCGAGGCCAGAATGGCAAATCCCGGAACCCCGTTCTTCGTCAACTTGCTGAATTTCTGTGGCGCTTCCCCGTGGTTGGCAAGATTGAACAGCATCCGGCCTGTGCTGAAGATCCCGCTATTGCAGGATGATAGTGCAGCAGTCAGCACGACGAAATTGATGATGCCAGCTGCAGCAGGAATTCCTAATTGTTCAAAAGTGATAACAAAAGGACTTCCCTTTTCCCCAATCTCATTCCATGGAAAAATAGACATAATCACAAACAATGCTCCGACATAGAAAATCAGGATGCGCCAGAATACTGAATCAATCGCTCTGGAAAGGGATTTCTCAGGATTCTTGACTTCACCAGCGGTAATGCCGATCATCTCGATTCCCAGGTAAGCAAACATGACCATTTGCAACGATAACAGAACACCTTTAATCCCGTTAGGAAATAAGCCGCCGTTCTCCCATAAATTTTGGATCCCTGTTGGAATGCCACCATTGCCGATTCCCCATATGATCATGCCGGCTCCTGAAACAATCATCGCTAAAATCGTGACAATTTTAATCAACGCAAACCAGAATTCAAGTTCCCCATATGCTTTCACAGCCAGGAAATTGACTGATGCCATTATCACCAGGGCAGCCAGCGCCCAAATCCAGCGTGGCGTTTCCGGAAACCAGAATTCCATGTATATACCGACTGCAGTGATCTCCGCCATGCCAGTTACAATCCATAAAAACCAATAGTTCCAGCCAGTAATATACCCTGCCAGCGGACCAAGATAATCCCTGGCATATTTGCTGAATGATCCGGCAACCGGCTTTTGGATTGCCATTTCCCCCAACGCTCTCATAATGAAGAACATGATCATTCCACTGAAAGCATATCCCAGCAGGATTCCTGGTCCCGCCAGTTTGATGGCAGAAGCTGATCCCAGGAACAGTCCGACCCCAATGGCTGCGCCTAAAGACATTAGTGTTACGTGCCTCTGCTCCAACCCTCGCTGCAGTTCATTCTCTTGTGTTTTCTCCATGGTGTCTGTCCTCGTTTCTAAACCCGATTTTAATATTTGGTATAATAATCTTCCCGACTCCTGCCAATCCCTTCGGTAGTTGAGGATCGGCAACTTAACCTACTTCTTATAAACATATAAAAACAAACTTAAACCTTTTTTATTAGAAAATTACTATTCTTAAAAAATTTCCTTGTGCCATTTTACCATGAAAACGCCGCTTTAAAAATATGTAAATATTCTTAAAAAGAAAATGCCTTTTCAACCAGCACATGGTCGAAAAGGCAGATGGTCTTCAATTCATTTTCATAAAAAACCTAATAAAACATTCGTCTTCTTTGTTTGGCGGCAGGCTGGTACTTTCGCATAGGGCCGTAATCCAGCACTTCTTTTAAATAATAATCGCCATTTGGATTTTGCTGCTTCAAAAGTTCCGTCAAATATGTAATATCATCCATCGCTCTGTGGGTTTGGAATTTCGAGATGTTGTGCGCCTGCAGCAGCGTCAGCAGCTTGCTGTTTGGAAACCCATGGTTTTTCCATTGCACATTTTTCATCGTGCAATACCACTGCATCTCATTGACTTCGGGATACATCCTGAAAAGGAAGCTTCTGTCGAAGGAAGCATTATGGGCAAAAATCGCATCAGTGCGATTGAAGTATTCCATGATTTTTTCATCGTAAAATGTTTTCCCGCGCACCATATCATAATGAATGCCATGAATCCGGTATGCCCTGTCATAATTTCTTTGCGCTGTTGTCGACAGCGGCTCCCTTAAATAAGAATCTTCATCAAGAATATCGATGATTTCTCCTGATTCTTCATCAAAGGAAAAAAGCTTCAAAGCCAATTCTATGATTTCATCCGAATCCGGGCCCAGTCCGGTTGTCTCTACGTCCACTACCAATCCAAGCTTGTTCTCTTTGTTCAAAAATGTCACCCTTTTCAGCTGGAGTATATGATTCTATTTATCATCATATAGCAGAAATTCTCCCATTTCCAGCTAAAGGCAGCAGGATGAAATCATTTCCAGACTACGTTCTATTGGTTATCTCCAATCTACCCGCAGCATTCTTCATAAAAATTTTCAGAAGCGCGAAGCCGATTGCTGCACCACCAAGTGAACTGGTGAGAAATGCCGGTACCATACCAAACAACGCTGCTTCTTTACCCAGGAACAATGCAGCGATTGGATAGCTGGCAATAGCGCCAATGATGCCGGTGCCAACTACTTCCCCTGCAAACGCAAAGCCCAATTTCGTCGTTTTTTTATACAAATAGGCTGCCAGAAAAGCGCCGATCATGCTGCCAGGAAACGCGAAGACAGATCCGGTGCCCATTAAATTCCTGAGCAAGGAAATGCCAAATGCCTGGGCAACAGCGTAGTATGGTCCAAGCAGAACGGCGGTCAAAACATTGATAAAATGCTGCACTGGAAACACCTTGACGATTCCGAGCGGGATAAACAACATATGGCTCGTCAATGTACCGATCGCCATCATCATGGCGGTGAGGGTAAGCTTTTGAGTGTGTCTCATTTTTCACCTCCGTGTAGTGTTTTCTCTTAATCTTGCTGTGGCTTCCTTGACGTCATCGGCATGGCTGATCGCTGTGATCACAGAAACTCCATCCGCTCCGGCCTTCATTACAGCTGCTGCATTGTCCGCATTGATACCGCCGATTCCGACAATGGGTATGCCAAAGGCTTTTAACTCTTCGATCATAGCTGTTCCCTGGACCGCTCTTGCATCCGTCTTTGTTGCCGTTGGAAAAACCGGACCGACACCGAAATAATCTGCTCCAGATTGCTTAGCTTTTTCCGCTTCCTCCAGGTTGTGTACAGAAACTCCAAGTATCTTATCGCCGATTTTTTCTCGGACCTGTGCGGCATCTTCATCCTCCTGGCCGATATGAACGCCATCCGCATCAAGCTCCAATGCCAGTTCAATATCATCATTCACAATGAAGGGGATTCCGTTCTCCTTGCAAACTTTTTGCAGCCTCTTGCCAAGCTCCAGCTTTTCCGAATCAAAAAGACAGCCTTCTCCTTTTTCCCGATACTGAAAAATCGTGATCCCTCCGCGGATTGCTTCTTCAACCACTTTAACGGGTTCCTGAAGACAATTCGTGCTGCCAGCGATAAAATAAACCTTCAGCAAGCTTTTCATTTTTTCAGGACTGATTCTTGCCATGAGATGACCTCGCTTTCCTTTTTCAAATTGTAGGCCCAGTGATTAGTCGGTCCATGTCCATTCCCTATATTCAATGGGTTGGCAATGGCGGCCTGGATGAAATCCTTCCCTGCAGACACCGCTTCATGGACCGAAGACCCTTTTGCAAGCTGTGCTGTGATTGCAGCGGAAAATGTACACCCTGTGCCATGGGTATTCTTCGTCTCAATCCTTGGTGCGAAGAAATAAGAAAATTCCCTTCCGTCAAACAGGACATCAACAGATTCGTTTGTTTCCTCATCATGCCCGCCTTTGATGACTACATTTTTCGCTCCAAGGGCATGAATTCGTTTTGCCGCTTCCTTTTTCTCATCCATACTTTTTATAGACATGCCTGTCAGCACTTCGGCTTCGGGAATATTCGGGGTGATGATGAGACATAGCGGGAGCAAATGTTTTTTCAGTGCCGATACAGCCTCCTGTTGAAGCAATGAGGCTCCTCCCTTCGCAATCATGACCGGATCGATAACGACCTTTTCCCAGCCAAACTGCTTTATTTTTTCCGAGACCGCTTGTATGATTTCCGCGTTAAAAAGCATTCCTGTTTTTAATGCGTCCGTTCCAATGTCCTCACCAACAGATTGAATCTGATCCGCTACCGCCTCTGGTTCTATTGGAAAAACTCCCTGGACACCAAGCGTATTTTGCGCGGTAACAGCAGTCAGTGCTGATGTGCCAAAGACCTTCAGTTCCTGGAATGTCTTCAGGTCGGCCTGGATTCCGGCTCCGCCGCCGCTGTCCGAGCCTGCGATGGTAAGTGCTCGTTTCATATTCATTTACCTCCATTTTTCGAAAGAACTTTTATTGTAGATTTCCTCAGCATCCAAATGGTAGAGCTGGTTCAGCAACTCCACCTGAAAACTTCCCGGTCCCTGCATGGCGCTTTTATCAGCGGCAACTTCAGCTGCTACTCCGTAAATAGTCAGTGCAGCAGTTGCTGCTTTCAAAAAATCCTTTTCAATTGCAGTGAACGCCCCGATTACTGAAGTCAGCAGACATCCGGTACCCGTAACCTTTGTCAGGATTGGGTGTCCATTTTTGACCACAAACGTGGATTCCCCATCTGTAATGATGTCTTCCTTCCCTGTCAGCGCCACAATTGTATTCAATTTTTGAGCAGCCGATTCAGCGAGCTCGGTTACATCCCCCTCCGAATCTCCTGCGTCAACACCGCGTATGTTCCAAGCTTCACCTGCTACATTAGCAATTTCCGCGGCATTTCCTCTGATGATCGCAATCTCCAATTCTTCCATCAGCCTTCTTGCGGTTTCCGTCCGATAAGAAGTAGCACCGGCACCGACCGGATCAAGAACGACTGGCACTCCATGCTCATTTGCCGCTTTGCCGGCAATCAACATCGACTGTACGACTTCAGGCCGCAACGTTCCGATATTCAGCACAAGGCTACCCGCCATGCCTGCCATTTCAGCAACCTCTTCTTGTGCATAGGCCATCACTGGCGATGCTCCCAGAGCCAGAAGCCCATTAGCGGTAAAATTCGTGACCACAACATTAGTGATGTTGTGTACAAGCGGATTCTCCCTGCGGACCTTTTCTAGCAAACCCGCAATCTCTCGTTTTTCCATTCCAATTTCCTCCTTCATCCATCCTCAGGCCGCCATCTACAACCAGAATTCCTTCTCGTTAATCCATCACAGGACGCCAATTCCTCCCCTTTAATCCATCACCAGGCCGCCGTCGACGACCAGATTTTGTCCGGTAACCGCTCGTGACCATGGTGAGGCAAAAAACAAGATCGAGTCTGCTACTTCTTCCGGATCGGTCACCTTTCGAAGCGGTGTTGACGATTCGATGAGCTGGAACACTTCCTCCGAAGTAGCAGAACTTGCGTCGGTCATTTTTAGCAGTCCGCCAGAAAGCATATTGACGGTGATGCCATACTTTCCAAGTTCATTCGCCATATTCCTCGTGAATCCCAGCAAAGCTGCCTTGCTTGTTGTGTAGTCATGATAGGCGACAACCGGGTTCTGGAACAGGTTCGTGCCAATATTGACGATTCTGCCAAACTTCACTTCTTTCATATCCGGCAGTCCCGCCTGGATGGTATTCAATGCGCCGCGGATCGCTCCTTCAAGCTGCTGGTGATAATCCTCCCAGCCCAATGCAAAAGCATCCTTGTTCGCCACCGGGTCAAATTTGAAATTGACAAGCGCATTATTGACGATGGTCGTAATCGGTGCCCCGAAATGTTCTTTTGCCAGCCTGAACATGCTTTGGACCTGTGCTGGGTCCCTTACATCCGCCCCGACAGCAAGTGCATTTTCACCAATGCTTTCTGCCAGAATCTTTGCCTTTTCTTCATTCTGAAAATAGTTGATGACAACCTTCGCACCTTCCCTTGCAAAAGCTTTAACCGTTTCTGCCCCAAGGCCACGGCTTCCTCCGGTTACTAACACAACTTGATCTTTTAATTCCATTTGTTTAAACCTCCTTAAAATATAAAAAGCCAGATCCCTAAATAATGGACCTGGCTTAAAAGCAAAGTAAGAAAACTTCTCTCACACTACTTTCCTACGCTGGTATTACCCAGATCAGGTCCGAAGGGTTAAAAGACTTAGCGTCTTCCTCTCAGCCCGCAGCAGGGCACCCCTAGTAGTTCATCGAATATTCAGTTGTCTTTATCCTAGCTCTATCTGCTATATATGTAAAGTAAGAAGTTCATATTCTGCTATTTTTCAGTTCTTCCTTGATTTCTTCCAGAAGCTTGAGTTGCTGGTCCTGCTTTTGGTTGATACTTGCAGCCAATTTTTGCAGTGTAATCGTAACCGACCAGAGTGACAGCATCAAAACAATGATGACGCCAAGATCAATCATCTTTCTTTTTTCCTTCGGTTAAATCGTCAAATGGAGTGTAATGATTGCTTGGCAGTTTTCCTGAGCGGATTATTTTGAAAATCAAATAAAACACGACAAACAATACAACGAACGTGAAAACATATCCCATAATGACCAGCCTCCTTCTATTTATTAAACAATAATCCCAATACAAAAAATGGAATTTTCATTCTTTTTAAAATGGTGTTCCAGACGATCTGTGCTAATATGAAAATATACATAGTAATAGGAGATGAAAGGACATGAAAAACGAGATTATCGAAAGATTCACTTCTTATGTAAAAGTTGATACTCAATCGAATGAAAACAGTGAAACCACTCCATCGACAGAAGGGCAGCTCACCCTTGCCAATATGCTTGTCGAAGAGTTGAAAACAATCGGAATGGAAGACGTCACGATTGATGAGAATGGTTATGTGATGGCGACACTTCCTGCCAATATCGATAAGGATGTCCCAACCATCGGTTTCCTTGCCCACGTTGATACAGCTACTGATTTTACCGGCAAAAATGTTAATCCGCAGATAGTGGAAAACTTCGATGGCAACGAAATCATCCTGAATAAGGAGCAGAATATTATTCTGTCGCCAGCTGATTTCCCTGAACTTCCTCAATATAAAGGCCACACTTTGATTACGACAGATGGAACGACTCTTCTCGGCGCTGACAACAAAGCAGGGATAGCTGAAATCATGACAGCAATGGCTTATTTGATCAAGCATCCGGAGATCGAGCATGGTAAGATCCGTGTTGCTTTCACTCCGGATGAGGAAATCGGCAGAGGGCCTCATAAATTCGATGTTGAAGCGTTCAATGCAAAATTCGCCTACACTGTGGACGGCGGCCCGCTTGGCGAGCTGGAGTATGAAAGCTTTAACGCAGCCAGCGCTAAAGTGACTTTTAAAGGAAAGAACGTTCACCCCGGCACGGCAAAGGGCAAAATGGTGAACTCCGCCAAAATCGCGATGGAATTCAACAGCAAGCTCCCTGCAGAAGAAGCGCCTGAGCACACTGCAGGATATGAAGGTTTCTTCCACCTCAGCTCGATTAATGGGGATGTCGAGGAAACGACGCTGAGCTATATCATCCGTGATTTTGACCGTGACAGCTTCCAGGCACGCAAGGAATTGATGCAGAAAATCACCAATGAACTGAAGCTTACTTACGGCGAAACCCGCGTTGAACTTGAAATGAACGACCAGTACTACAATATGAAAGATAAAATCGAGCCTGTGAAAGAAATCGTCGACATCGCTTATGAGGCTATGGAAAACCTCGGCATCAAGCCGATCGTTAAACCAATCCGCGGCGGCACCGACGGCTCACAGCTTAGCTATATGGGATTGCCGACTCCGAACATTTTTACCGGCGGAGAGAACTTCCACGGGAGGTTCGAATATATCTCTGTGGATAACATGATGAAATCTGTTGAAACCATCGTGGAAATCGCGAAACTTTTTGAAGCAAAAGCTTAATTAATTACACCATGAAGCCAGATTCCCAAACTAAAAGGAATCTGGCTTTTTTTCATGAGCGACTTACACCGAAATCAGCCTCAGGTCGCATCATGATTTAAACCCGTGGTGCATTGGGAAGAGGAATGATTTGCCTTATTCTGAATATAGAAAGAGTTGGAAGGGAGATTTTTTATAATGCAGCGGATTTTAGTTATTTTCCTGGTGATTACCGGGGCTTATATCGGTTGGAATTATTGGTTCGACGGAGATGGACTTAACTTTGCAAGAGCGGAAGATTCTGTAAAGGTAAGCAATGGTACGGAAAAAATCACGGTCGATGTTTCGAGTGTCGCGTCGAAGATTGTGCAAGAGGACCGAAATGATGTCCACGCTGAACTGGAAGGCAAAGGCTCGGTAAAAGTTATGCGTCACGGAGATGAAATCCAGGTAACTGTTAAGCGAAAAGGCTTCTTCTGGTTCAACTGGTTTGAGATGGATCAGACTTCACTTACCATCTATATCCCGGAAGATTATGAAAAAGATATGGACATCGAGCTCGGTTCCGGGAAGATTGCTTTTAAAGGCAACTCAGCCGACCAACCTGTGAAACTGAGAAACCTGGCAATCAATATTGGTTCAGGCAGCATGACCCTGGAAAATTTCGATGTTGAAAATCTGGAGCACCAGAGTTCATCCGGAGAGGTTAGCATGGATTCGATTTCTGCCAGCAGCGGTTCTTTTGATGTCAGCTCCGGAAGCGTCCATGTCAAAAACTATTCTGGAAAGCTTGATGCAGACGTATCATCCGGTGAACTAGACATCCAGATGAAGCAGTTGATCGATGATGTTGACTTGAACGTCAGTTCCGGTTATATCGAATTGGATTTGCCTAATGAAGCAGATTTTACTTTGGACGGAAAAATAAGCAGTGGCAACCTATCAAGCGATTTTTCGCTCAAAAATAAAGAGGCATCCAAAAACCGAATTCGCGGGAAATACGGAAGCGGGAAATTCCAAATCAACGCTGATGTTTCAAGCGGGAATATCAAAATAAAGTAACCATTGGCGAACTGGAAAAAAACAATCATAATTACCAGTTCGCCAATAAATTTTCATTTTCGCCAATAAATCAGGTGATATCGCCAAAAAAAAAAATTTCGCCAATAAAATTGTGAACTCCGCCAATAAAATAGTTTTTTCGCCAAAAAAAATTCCCTACTCTGACCATATCCAGATTGATATGGGTTTCCCCACCTCATTTCTTCAATTTTTTCCTTAACTATTTACAAAACTGACATATAGAACATTTTTTCCATTAAAAGAGGCAAAATAATCAAAAATACCTTTTTTAAGGAGTATCATGGAAACCATATTGACTACCATTTTGAGAACCCTTTTAGGCTTTGGTGTATTATTCCTTCTTACCCGTGTACTTGGCAAAAAGCAGCTCAGCCAGATGACCTTTTTTACTTATATCACCGGAATTGCTCTGGGAAATATAGCCGGTGATATGGTAGTGCATAGAGATATTAAATTAATTGATGGTGTTACTGGTTTGGCGCTCTGGGCCTTTTTAACGCTGACCATTGAATACATCGCTCTTAAATCGCCTAAAGCGAGAATTTTGCTGGACGGTGAACCGACCATCATTATCAAACAGGGAAAAATAAATGAAAAAGCAATGAAGTCCAATAAGCTAAATATGGATGACCTTACCATGCTGCTAAGAATCAAAAATGTATTTTCGATAAAAGAAGTCGATTATGCAATCCTTGAACCAAATGGACAAATCAGTGTTTTAAAGAAAGTGGAATTTGAAAACGTTATTAATAAAAATGCTGGTATCCCCCTTACACCACGAACATTCTTGCCTTCGGAATTAGTTGTCGACGGCCGTATCGTTAAAAAGAATCTGAAGGAGTTAAGCTTGAGTGAAGACTGGCTGGCAAATGAATTAAAAAAGAAAGGGATCAATCGGCTGGAGGATGTCTTTTATGCTGAGCTCGAGAGTGATGGAACAGTAGTTGCAGAACAACGCTCTAAATAACCATCCCATCACGTGATGGGAGGTTTTTTATTTTACTATGCCTTTGTTCCGTGTAAGCTCATACTCTTTTACTTTACATCTCTTTCTATTAAAATGAGTTCAGATATCATATTAACTTTTCAAGGAGAGCGGGTATGTTTGAATTACTCATCACAATGCTCGAGCGTCTCGGCATCATTGTGACAATCGCCTTCATTTTAACAAGATTCCGCTTTTTCCGGGGTTTGATTTACCATGATTCGCTGAACCGCCGGCAGCAATATTTTGCGATTATCTTCTTTGGATTTTTCGGAATCATTGGTACATATTCAGGCATGAGCTTCTCTACTGATAACCTGCAGTTCAACCCATGGGCTGCGGATCTTGCTTCAGATGAGGCGATTGCCAATTCGCGTGTCATCGGCATTGTCATCGCCGGATTGCTTGGCGGCTACAAGGTTGGGATTGGCGCGGGGCTTATTGCAGGGCTGCATCGTTTTACGCTTGGCGGCTTTACTGCTCTTGCCTGCGGACTTGCGGCAATCGTTGCCGGCGTCATTTCCGGCCGTTTTCAAAAAAAGAAAAACAATATCAACCTGAGAACAGCCTTCCTTGTCGGGGCCATTGCCGAGACGGTGCAAATGATGATCATCCTCTTGATCGCGAAGCCTTATCATCAGGCGCAAACTCTCGTTGAAATCATTGGTGTCCCGATGATCCTGGCGAATGGACTTGGCTCTGCCCTATTTTTAATGGTCATAAAGAATGTTGTTTCCGAAGAAGAAAAGACAGGAGCGTTGCTTGCCCAGAAAACGCTGCGGATTGCTGATCAGACACTTGCGTACTTACGCAAGGGCATCAATCCGGATTCAGCCCGGGCAGTCTGCCAGATACTACATAATGAAGTCCAGACAAGCGCGGTTGCGATGACGAATAAGACGGAAATTCTGGCCCATATCGGCCTGGCGGATGACCATCACCGTTCAACCAGCCCGATTCAGACCCAGATTACCCGAGATGTGCTGAAAAGCGGAAAAATGGTCGTTGCCAATGATGAGACGATCCACTGCCGGGATCAGAGCTGCCCGCTTGGCGCGGCGGTGATTGCCCCGTTGAAGCATCGTGATGAAACGATTGGCACCCTTAAGTTTTATTTTAAATCGGAAAAAGAAATCACCAATGTTGTCATTGAATTGATTTCCGGACTGAGCAACCTGCTCAGCAACCAGCTCGAATCCGCCGAAGCGGAAAAAGCTTATCAGCTTGCCAAGGAAGCCGAGGTAAAGGCCCTTCAGGCCCAAATCAGCCCGCACTTCCTTTTCAACTCAATGAATGTCATAACTTCGCTGATCAGGATTGACCCGAATAAAGCGAGGACGCTTCTTGTTTCGCTTTCCCATTTCCTGCGTCAGAACCTGAATGCCACCACAGTCACGACGACCACACTTGAACAGGAATTGCGTCATGTGAAAGCCTATCTATCCATTGAAGAGGCTCGTTTTGTGGAAAAGCTGAAGGTTACTTATGATATTGAGGATGACGCCCTGCTTGTAAAAATCCCGCCGCTGACATTGCAGCCGATCGTCGAAAACGCAGTGAAGCACGGCATAAAAAATATGGACCAGGATTGCCACATCCATATCTCCATCCAAAAAGGGCAGAATGGGACAATTGTGTCTGTTGAAGATAATGGGCAGGGAATGGACAAGGAACGAATGGAGCAACTGGGAAAGCGGATGATTGAATCTGATACAGGAAGCGGGATTGCCCTTTTCAACGTCAATAGAAGGCTTGCGATGAACTTTGGGGAAGAATCCTCCTTGAGGATCGCCAGCGAACCTGGAAAAGGCACAAAGATTTCTTTTACGATTCCACAAGTGGAGGAACGATAGATGGACAATAGTATTCGGACATTGATAGCAGATGATGAAATGTACAGCCGGGATGAACTGAAGCATTTACTGAAGTCCTTTCCTTCCATCCAGGTTGTCGGAGAAGCAGAGACCGGTGAAGCCGCAGTCGTCAAAGCCCTGCACCTCCACCCCGATGTGGTATTCCTTGATGTTGAAATGCCAAAGATGACCGGAATGGAAGCCGCTAAATCGCTGATGGCTTTAAAAAAAGCGCCATTGATCGTTTTTGCTACCGCATATCCGCAATTTGCCGCTGAGGCGTTTCGATATGAAGCGGTTGATTACTTGCTGAAGCCGTATGACGAGAACCAGCTGAACGAAACCATCCTCAGAATCGAGAAGCATTTCCTCCAGCCGACCGGGCAAGAGGCAGGAAAACCATCTGGCAAGCTCGCCGTTGAAGGAGATGGCGAAATTTTTTATCTTGAGCCAAAAGATATCCTTTATATTTCCCGGGAAGAGAAATTTTCAAAAATCGTAACGGAAGCAAAAGAGTATGAAACAAAGACTCCATTAAAGGATCTTGAAAGCCGGCTCCTTCCCTATTCCTTTTTCCGTATCCATAAAAGCTATCTTGTGAACCTGGAATATGTCACCCGGCTCACCCCCTGGTTCAACGGCGCCTATCAGCTTGAAATCAAGGGCCGGAATGAAATGCTGTCAGTGAGCCGGAATTATGTTAAGGCATTAAGGACCCAGCTTGAACTATAAACACGCACTGTTCAAAAAGCATCAGATCAGATGCTTTTTTGCATTTTAATAGAATCAGGATGCATCTAAATCGACAAATTCTGCACTTCAAGCCCATATTCCTGCATCTTGTTCACAAAACCGCCACATGAAACCGTTTTCTTTTATAATGATTGCAAACGCATACATTAAAACTCAAGGAGGTTTCCTATGTATACCTTTCTAGCTGGTATTGCACTTTTAATCATTGGATATTTTACGTATGGAAAGTTTGTAGAAAAGGTTTTCGGCGTGAACGAGGGTCGTTCCACTCCGGCTTATACACATAAGGATGATGTTGACTATGTGCCAATGTCGACAGCAAAGAACTCACTGATCCAACTTCTCAACATCGCTGGTGTCGGACCGATTTTCGGACCGATCATGGGTGCTTTATATGGACCGGTCGCTTTCCTTTGGATCGTTCTTGGCGCAATCTTCGCCGGTGCTGTCCATGACTACCTCACAGGGATGATTTCCATCCGCAACCGAGGTGCCCACCTTCCTGAACTTGCAGGAAAATTCCTTGGCAAGGTGATGAAACACGTTGTCAATGCATTCGCGGTGCTTCTTTTGCTTTTGGTTGGTACCGTGTTCGTCACAGCTCCTGCTGGTTTGCTTCATACTTTGATGGACGGTAAGGTAACAATGGGTATCATCGTTGCTGCAATTTTTGTTTACTATATTTTAGCGACTTTGCTTCCTGTAGATAAAATCATTGGCCGCTTGTATCCAATCTTCGGCGCATTGCTTTTGATCAGTGCGGTTGGAGTAGGCGCCATGCTGGTGATTACAGGTGCACCAATTCCTGAATTATCATTAACGAATTTCCATCCTGATAATGCAGCGATTTTCCCGCTGTTATTTTTAACAATCTCTTGCGGAGCGCTGTCAGGTTTCCATGCAACACAAACACCAATCATTTCACGTACTACACAAAATGAAAAACAAGGACGCAAGATTTTCTACGGCATGATGATCGCTGAAGGTGTGATCGCGATGATCTGGGCTGCTGCTGCAATGAGCTTGTTCGATGGCTACAATGGCCTGAACGATATGTTGGCAAACGGCGGACCTGCTGCGATCGTAAGCGAAGCTTCCACATTGATGCTTGGCGCAATCGGCGGAACACTTGCTGTACTAGGTGTAATCGTACTGCCTATCACTTCTGGTGATACTGCATTCCGAAGTGCACGTATGATCATTGCTGACTACTTTAATTTTTCTCAAAAGAAATTCACTAGCCGTCTTTGGATCGCTGTTCCGTTATTCGTTATCTCTTTCGCACTGACAAAAGTAGATTTCACAATACTATGGAGATACTTCTCCTGGGCTAACCAGTCAACTGCAGTCATCGCGCTGTGGGTTGGTGCCATGTACCTGTTCATCGCCAAGAAGAACTACTGGATCGCAATGATTCCTGGCATGTTCATGACAGCGGCTGTCACATCTTATATCCTTAATGCACAAATCGGATTCGGTCTGTCTCTGACAATTTCCAATATCGGTGCGCTAATCGTCACAGCTGTCATCACGGTCATGTTCTTCAACGCTGCGAAAAAAGCACGAGCTAAGAACATCCCGCTTGATGAAGACATCTCCAACTATAACAGGGTGGCGTAACGATGAGCGGATGCTGCAGTCCTGAATACCGCAAGACAGTCAATGAGAAAGAAGAACAAGTCAACAGTAAAGGGAAAGAACAGCTTCCCCTTATTGCCAAAATCATCATTGTCCTTATTATTGCAGGAGGTCTGCTGGCAGCCATCCTTGCAAATTAGGTCAAAAAAGTGCACGCTTACATTAGGCGTGCACTTTTATTTAGTCAGGAGGTTAAAAAATATGAAAATATTAATTGTTGGTGCAGGCGCAATCGGCGGCTATTTCGGCGGAAGGCTCCTTGAAAAAGGAGCAGACGTGACATTTCTTGTGCGTGAAAGAAGGCAGAAGCAGCTTAAGGAAAACGGTCTGGTTGTTTCCAGCATCCACGGCGATCTGCATTTTCCTGACCCGCAGACAATTGGATCAGAATCGCAAGCTGAGCCGTATGATGTCATTCTCGTTTCAACCAAGTCCTATCATTTGGGTGGCGCGATTGAAAGCATTCGTCCATTTGTTGGCGACAGGACGATGATTCTCCCTTTGCTGAACGGAATTGCCCATCTTGAAGCTTTAACCGAAGCTTTCGGACCGGAAAAGGTGATCGGAGGGCTATGTTTTATCGAAACAACGCTGGATGAAAGCGGCAAGGTGATTCAAACCAGCCCGATTCAGGATTTGGTTTTTGGGGAACGAAATGGGGAGCGTTCAGAAAGAATCTTACAGCTCCATGCTGCTTTTGATGGCACGAAGGCTAACTTCCGTCTTTCTGAAAAAATCGAACAGGAAATGTGGCAGAAATATTTATTCATCACATCGTTAAGCGGCATTACCTCACTTTTCAGGTCCCCGATCGGCCCCATTCGAGATCAAACGCAGGGAGCGGAAACGGTCAAACGCCTGCTGCATGAGACGGTCGAAATTATGACAGCGATTGGTGCCCCACTTTCAGAAGGGGCTACGGATGCGACATGGAACAGGCTGAACGAAATTGGCCACGGCATGAAGTCCTCCCTACAGCGTGATATGGAAAAATCACTCCCGACAGAAGGAGACCACCTGTTTGGCTTTTTGCTGAAGAAGGCAGCCGAGCTTCGGATGGACGCACCTACACTGGCTGCTGTTTATGCGAATGTTGATATTTACGATAGTATGCTCACCTCATGAAAAACATAAATGCCTGAATCTATGAGTTTCCCCTGGTAACTTCATAGATTCAGGCATTTTTTTAATATATCTTTGCTTTTTCATGCCCTGTCAGCACTCTCAAGGCACCCAATGCCAGGGCTTCCATTTCTGCTTCACCCGGGATGACAAATACTTCACCTATGAAACTCACTTTCTCGCGGATCCAATCTGTGATCATTCCTGATTGGGAGATGCCTCCTGTAAGAATGATGCCGTCTACCTTCCCATCCAAAACGGTTGCCATTGCCCCGATTTCTTTGCCGATCTGATGGACCATTGCCTTCAATACAAGTTTCGCTTCCGGATCCCCTGTCTGTATTCGCTCTTGTATTTCAATGACGTTTTTTGTACCCAGATAGGAAAAAATCCCGCCCTGCTTGGTCATCCGCTGGATCAGTTCCTTTTCACTGTATTTCCCTGAAAAACAAAGCTGGACAAGCTGCTTTGCCGGCAGTCCGCCAGCCCGCTCCGGAGAGAATGGACCCTCGTTTTCAGCATTGTTCACATCGATCATCCTGCCGCCCTTTAACGCTGCAACCGATATGCCACCGCCGAGATGCGCGGCAATAAAACTTGTATCAGCTAATTCCTTCCCTAGCCCAGCTGCAATTTTGCGTGATGCTGCCTTGATGTTGAGCGCATGGACGTGGCTCTTTCTTTCAATATCTGCAAGACCGGAAACCCTCGCTTCATCAATCAATTCATCCACTCCGACAGGGTCGACGATAAAGGCGGGCAGATGATATTCTCTGGCTATTTCAGCAGCGATGATGGCCCCGAGATTGGATGCATGATTGCCATATTTTCCTGAACGCGCATCTTCCAACAGGTTATCATCCACAAGATAGGTCCCGCTGCTCATCGGCTTCAGCATTCCTCCCCGGCCAACGACAGCGTCCAGTGAGGAAAGCTTGAAATCCCGTTTTCCCAGTACCCTCATAATGGCTTCAAGCCGATATGGAAGCTGCGCTGTCAGATCCGCCAGCTTCATGAGTTCAGCATCGTCATGCCGAATATTCTCCACAAACTGCAATTTTTCATATTCATAAACAGCCAGTTTCGTAGAGGTCGATCCAGGGTTAATACCTAAAACATTCATTGATCTTCACCTATCCTTCATACGCTGACCGTTGAATTTGAAGCAGCAACAACTGCCAGGGCAATAGAAGCTAATTTTGCCTCAGCTGAATCTGACCGTGAGTTCAAGACCAATGGCACCCTGGCGCCAAGTACGATTCCCGCCATCGTTCCCCTGGCGAAATACGTTATCGCCTTTCCAAGGAAATTGCCCGCCTCAATGGTTGGTACAATCAGCAAGTCTGCCCTCCCGCCAAGTTCACTGTCCAGCTTTTTGTGCAAAAGTGATTCCCTGCTGATCGCCAGGTCCAATGGAAGCGGTCCTTCGATCAGCAGCGGCTGGCTGGATTCTTTTTTTATCAGGATGGCCAGTTCGTCTGCCTCCACGGTAACAGGCATTGTCTCGCTGACACGTTCATTCGCTGCCAGAATGGCAACACGCGGCTGGTCCACGCCAATCCTCGCGAGAAACTCGACTCCATTCAGGATGATCTGCTTTTTTTGCTGAAAATTTGGGGCTATATTGATGCCGCCATCTGTCATGCAAATCAACCTTTCACTTCCCGGTATATCAAACACTGAAAGATGGCTGATCACTCGGTCTGTTTTTAAATGGAGACCCTTGTCCAGCACTCCTTTTAAAAATGGCGTACTGTTCAAAAACCCTTTCATGATTGCCTGAACATGCCCATCGCTCGCCTGCTTAGCAGCGATGTAGGCATTCTCCTTTTCTGTATAGGCAGGATAGACAGGAAAGTCCTCTACTGAAAAATCAAGTTCCCTTGCCAGCTCAAAGATTTTTTGCGGGTCGCCGACGAGGTATGGTTCAATGATTCCCAGCTCGAAGGCCTCCTTGACAGCGACTAGCACATCGCTGTCATGGGCAGCCGCGATGCTCATTTTTACCGGCGGTCTTGTCTGTGCTGCGGCAATGACCTCCTTAAAGCTTCGATAGCGCATCTTCTCACCTCCTGTTGCTTATCCTCTGTATTTGCTCTGGATCCTGCTGATCTTTTCAATCTTCTCTTCTACTAATATATTTGCAGCTTTATACGTTGGTATATCGTGATTTTTGGCGATTTTGTAGATTTTCCCGAGGATGTCATAGATCATGCTTGCATTCTTGAATGCACGGTCCTTGCTGTACTCATGCAATTCATCCGCAACCTGGATCAGCCCGCCAGCATTTGCGACATAGTCGGGTGCATACAGGATTCCCTTATGATGCAGCATGTCGCCGTGCCGTTCTTCCGCCAGTACATTGTTCGCAGCACCGGCGACTCCCAGGCATTTCAGCTTTGGAATCGTGATGTCATTGATCACAGCACCAAGAGCATTCGGCGAAAAAACATCGCATTCAACGGTGTAAATGTCCAAAGGTTCAACTGTCTCAATATCCGGATATTGCTCTAAAACTTCTTTTACATTTTCCTCAAAAATATCTGTGACGACCAGGTTTGCTCCTTCTCCATGAAGATGCCCCACCAGGAAGCGACCAACCTTGCCAAGTCCCTGCACGGCAATTTTGCGCCCCGCCAGTGAATCTGTACCGAAGATCTCTTTTGCGGTCGCTTTGATTGCCTTCCACACTCCATAGGCCGTGATGATGGCAGAGTTGCCGCTGCCGCCATATTCTTCCGGCAGGCCAACCAGATAGGAAGTTTGCTTTGAAGCAGACACGAAATCCATGCCAACTGTTCCCACATCTGTCCCGGTGTAAAAACGTCCCTTCAATGTTTCGACGAACGAGCCAAAAGCCTGGAAAAGCTCATCCGATTTTTCGGACTTGGGATCGCCGATGATGACAGCCTTCCCGCCCCCGTAGGTCACTCCTGAAACACCGCATTTATAGGTCATCCCTTTAGAAAGACGCAGTACATCCCGCAGTGCTTCATCGGTCGACTCATAATCCCACATCCGGCAGCCGCCCAGTGCCGGGCCAAGAGTCGTATCGTGGATCGCAACAATCGATTTTAGACCGGTGGCTTTGTCATAATTGAAAATCACCTGTTCATGGCCCTGATTCTTCATTTCTTCAAAAAGATCAAGCACCATTTTCTGTTCCTCCGTTAGCAACACAAACATCCCCTCCCGTAATCGGACCTGGCAAAGCTGTGTTTATCTGCAGGATGTATCCAGATCTTAAAATGTAAGCCCTTACACAGTTACATTATAAAGAGTTTCGCTTTCGCTAACGGTGATATATCTTACACTTCTGTGGCAAAGCAACTGGAAAAAACCAAGGAAAATTTCCAGGTCGCCAATAAAGTTGTGAACATCGCAAATAAAATGTTTTTTTCGCCAAAATACTTGTTGAAATGAAGTTAGTATAAAAAGTGGACACAGGCATTGGCGTCATGTTTTAATCATAACCAACAATAAAAGGGACGTGTAAACATGGCGGAAAAGTATAAGAAATATCCTATAGAATTTAATTTCATATGACACCCTACAGAAATGGGTAGCTGCCTATCGGAAAAGACAACAGGATGCAGAGAAAGACCGTCAGAACCGCTTATTAACCGCTTCAGAATACAAAAAATTATATGAAGCAGAAAGATTAAGAAAGTTGGAACTGGAGGAGGAAAATACAATCTTAAAAAAGGCGATGCACATCTTCACGCAAGAAAAGAAGTAAAGTTTGCTTTCATCCATTCAGAGAGGGATGAGCACACCATCGTGAGGATGTGCAAAGTACTAGGTGTTACTACTTCAGGTTATTATGCATGGCTAAAGCGTCAGGAACAGGGTGAAACAGAAAAGCAGAAACAAGACAGACAGTTGGATGAACTCATCATTTCTCACTTTTATGAGAACCTTTCTACATTTGGTAGTCCTAGGATCCACAAAAAGCTTTTGACAGAGAATAATATAAAGGTCTCACAAAAGAAAGTAGCCAATCGTATGAGAGCGCTTAGCCTCTATGCGACGCCACCGAAAAAATATGTTCATACTACCGATTCAAACCATGACAAGAGAACATATCCAAATGTACTAGACCGTAACTTCAACCCCAAGGCGCCTAATAAAGTATGGGTAACTGATATTACCTATATCCATACAGGAGAAGGTTTTATTTACATGAACCCTGTTATTGACTTATTTTCACGCCGGGTTATAAGCTACGCCATTGACGATAATATGGAGCATACTCTGCCACTCCGTGCCTTAAATGAAGCTATTGCATTACGAAACCCCGAAGAGGGTTGGATCCACCATTCAGATCGTGGATCACAATATTGTTCGAACAATTATATCGAAACCCTTAAGACAGCTAAAGCCACAATCAGTATGAGCAGGAAAGCGACTCCTTATGATAATGCCTGTGTAGAGTCCTTTTTTGCTTCATTGAAAAAAGAATACCTTTATAAATTTGTATTTCCCACAAAGGCAGCCGCGGTAGCAGCTGTCGAGTTTTATGTGCAATTTTATAACAGGAAACGGATTCATTCCACACTTGAATACGCCACTCCAGTTGAGTGTGAATTGGCGTTCGAAAAGGCGCAAAGAGAAGACGCCAATAAAAAAGAGTTGCCCTCAGCCTAATGGAATAATCGGTTTTTGATTTTTCCTTTAGGCTGAGGCATCCAAACGAAGTGTAAACGGAGTGCGGAATAAAAAATACGCCAATCCCTGGCATAAAATAATCTATTTTATTGACAGAAGTCCAGAAATCGCCATTAAAAATAAATTTTCGCCAATAAAATTGTGAACTCCGCCAATAAAACAAAATTCCCTCAAAAAAAGAACCAAAGCGCAGCTGCTTTGGTTCTTCTAAAAGCAATTTTTTATTGTACACCCGGAAACCAGCCTGGTGTATTGACGATTGCCTGCCATAATGGATCCGGAACGACTAGTCGGGCCTGCGCACCTGTATCAAGCTTCGTTTCAATTTCATTTTCACGGCCGGTTTCGACTTTTTCTACCCAATCTGGATCAATGATCAGTTCACGTCCAAGCGCAAGCAGAGGCACTCCTGTTCCGAATGCCTTGATCACATCTTCCGCACTGTAAAGTGATCCCACACCAATGACAGGTACTTTATTTCCGACTCGTTCGTGGATGATTTCCATCCGTGAACGGTCATCATCCACACCCCTTCTTGGCTTTGACCAGAAATCATTCAATGATACGTGCAGGTAATCAAGATTCTTTTCTGCAAGGGCATCAATCAATTCAAGGGTGTCTGCCATCGTAATACCCGGCTCCTCCGGCTCTTCGGGGGAGAATCTGTATCCGACGATGAACGGTTCTTTGGCATGCTCAGCTGTTACCTTCTTCACCTCATCGACAACCGCCAGCGGAAAGGCCATCCTTTTTTCCAGTGAGCCACCCCATTGATCTTCACGCCTGTTTGAATGTGGGGAGAAGAATTGCTGAATCAAATAGCCATTGGCTCCATGGATTTCGACTCCATCAAAGCCTGCCTGTATTGCCCGGCGGGTGGTCTCGCCAAAGGCAGAAATG
Organism: Chryseobacterium sp. ISL-80; assembly: GCA_018613055.1. Lineage (GTDB taxonomy): Bacteria > Bacillota > Bacilli > Bacillales > Cytobacillaceae > Mesobacillus. The sequence goes on from JAGGQZ010000017.1 coordinate 48,299, forward strand.
ATCTTCTCAATTTCTTCTCCTGTCAATTCACGCGGTGCCTTTGCACTGTTCCGCTCTGACTGAACGGCACTTGCGCTGACAATGTCTCCATCCGGCACAAGTTCCGGCGGACATTCGCGGCCACCATGGAAAATTTGCAGCACTGCTTTAGCGCCTTCCGCTTTAATAGCTGAAGCCAGCTTACGCAAACTTGGAATCATGTCATCTGTATCTGCGCCAAACTCACCTTTGAAGCCTTTCCCATCTCTGGTCACGTATGTACACGCCGTCACTACCATGCTTACATCTTTTGAGCGGCGGGCATAATACTTTACCTCTGCGTCTGTCACGGTTCCATCCTCATTGGATGAGAAGTTTGTCATCGGTGCCATGACCAGTCTATTCTTCAGGCTGACTCCATTGGGGAATGAAAAAGAATCGAATAACGGTTTATATTTTTCGTTCATTAACTATGTACCTCCTTTTTCGATATACGAAAGATTTTACCTAAACTGCTGCTAGCTAAACATCTCAGTTATTATTTGTATCTTTCCTGAAAAAAACAGCGGGAAATTATTTTTCCGCTGTCATCCATTACTTGCTTGTCTTTTCGATTGCTGCCTTGATGGTCTCTGCCTGCTGCTCCATATCGCCAATTCCCTGAAAATGGAGATACATGATTCTCGGTTTCTCAAACAGCATATGGTTGTGCAAAGCGGAGACTTCCAGCTTCCCCTTTGCCAATTCCTCCAGGACAGGGTTTACTTCATCCTGTAGCAAAGCGAGTTCTCCCATCACGGCTGTTTGCCCATCAACCTTTTCAAAACTGAAATGGAAGGCTAGTTCCATCATTTCCATGGACAGTTTTTTACCCATAAACGTCGCTTGTTTAATATGTTCACGGATGATTTCCACCTTGCAGACACCATTTACGGATTCAACATCTGTATTGAAAACATTCTTCAGCTTTTCACAATCTGTATTTCCCTGAGCCTGTGCTGCAGCAGGTAAAAATAATGAAAAAACCAACAAAACTGCCATCGTCATTCTTTTCACGTCAGGCACTCCTTTTTTTCCTTTAGCATCCCTATTTCCTTTTTTCAATATTCCTGCACTATATTAAAAAGACACTCTGCCTCAGCAGAATGCCTTTTTCATGCTGCCCCACATGGAAAAGCACGCTTCCATCCTAAAGTGCTATTCCCAATACGGTTGAAAGTTCTTGTTTCTTCTCATTCAAATAGAGCTGGTCCAATTCCTTCAGTTCGTCTTTATTAAATTTTTCCATATTGTAAATATAAAGTTCCCAGATGCTTTTCTTCAATGATTCATCTGCTGATCTTCCGATTAACAGATACGCATCGATCAGAGCTGTTAGAATCGAAAAATCCTCGCTGCCATAATGGATGATTTGATAAAAGGATAAATATAAGATATCCATAGTCCTTTTTTGTTTGCCAATGATTCTTGGCTGCATCTCTTCGTCATAATAGGCGATATAGCGGCCATTCGAACGAATCCGGCAAAGATGTGACAACGCCATGCCCAGATACGAGATACAGACTCTTGCTGTATTCGGGTCGTTGACCGCAGGTGATATAGCCCTTAATGCCACTTCGACGATTTTCTGCAGGGCGAATTCCGGATCCTGAATCGATGAACGTTCCTTCCCAAGCTTCAAGTACTGATTCAGCACACCATCTATGTCCTCGTCCAGTTCACCACTATGATGGACCCTGAACGCAATACTGTCCTCGGTAAGAAAATCTCCATTCAAAAAATTCGCCTCAACCCCGATTCTATGCTGGGATGCATATTTCAAAAGACCGTGATAGTCTGTCAGCTGTACATAGCCATATCCCCTGCATTTTACATCCCTGACGAATTCATAAGTGAAATCGGCATCTTTCCTGTCATCAATCACATTAGTAAATTTGCTTTCCAGCGTCTCTTCCTGCCTTTTGATGACCTTCATACTGCCCTCAGTTATTTCTCGGATCAGCGTACTGACCTGAATGGACGTAGCCACATTATGGATAAAATAGGCGAAAACACCAAGGCAGATGAACGCGATCACCACCCCAACTGATGCAGAAATCACCTCACTTTCGTACCAGTTTTCACTCATGAAGAGTAAAGACAGGACTGAATAGACAAACCCTCCCATAAAGATTCCAAGCACCCGCATTGTCAAAGGATCTTCAACGAAATTATTCAGCGTTCGCGGAGAGAATTGTGATGAATATGTAGTCAATACAACCATGATTGTCGAGAATGTAATCGTCGTCATCGTTAAAAGTGCCCCGGAAAGCGAACCCAAAATCGTCTGGGCAAGGTCGACGCTGGTAAGCATGAATGATGGAACGACCTCCTGAGACAGTCCGTTGTGGTCAACATAAATCACAATCAATGCCAGCAGGAATGCGAGCACACTATAAATAACGGGTCTCAGCCACATACTTTCCCTTATCCTTAAAGCCATTTTTCTCAACAATCTCTCCAACTCCTTAGCTGCCAACTCTTTCCTTATTTATTTAGACCAAATAGGACGTGTTTAATCATTAACCTTACCAGTCTGGTTTTACCTCTTTAAAAAGACAGGGTGTTACGAGGCTTGAAAATAAACCCACAGTGGAATATTCTTAATTGTATACTTCAAATGTTTAAGGGTGGGATTAACCTGCGTATCAATAAATTCATCAGCGAAACAGGAAAAACGTCAAGACGGGGCGCTGACCGCCTCATTGAGGAAGGACGAGTGACAATCAACGGCAAGGTTGCAAAAATCGGCAGCCAGGTCGAGCCTGGCGATGTCGTCAAGCTCAATGGCGAAGAAATCAGGGTGTCGCAGAACTATGTTTATATTGCCTTGAATAAACCGGTCGGCATCACAAGTACGACGGAAAGACATGTGAAGGGCAACATCATCGATCTTGTCAATCATCCGCTAAGGATTTTCAACATCGGGCGGCTCGATAAGGATTCAGAAGGCCTGATCCTGCTCACGAACGACGGAGATATCGTTAATGAAATCCTCAGGGCTGAGAACAAGCATGAAAAAGAGTATATTGTATCCGTGGACAAGCCAATTACTCCAGAATTCGTCAAGGCGATGTCTGAAGGCGTCAGGATCCTTGGGACGAAAACATTGCCGGCAAAAGTCGTCCAGCTTTCAAAATACGAATTCAATATCATTCTTACACAAGGATTGAACAGGCAAATCCGCCGCATGTGTGAAGCTCTTGGCTATGAAGTCCTCAGACTGCAGCGCATCCGGATCATGAATATCCATCTTGGCAGCCTTCCAATCGGCCAATGGCGCGACTTGACCAAAAAGGAGAAACAGCAGCTTTTCAGCGATTTGAATTACGAACCGAAGCAATGGTAAAAGGATGAGCATTTATGGCTCATCCTTTTTATTGGCCGTTTTTTATAAGTAATTAGCTTCTTTCCTCTGTCACTAAAAATTAATGAATAAGTACTTTTTTTCAAAATATGAAAATAGAATTGGGAAACAAATGAAATTTTTCAGAGAGGTGCAAAATCTTTGAGAAACATCCTGAATAAAATTGTTTTCTTCATCGTTGTTAGCATCTGCTTGATTTTAATCACTTTGTTCCCGAGGGAAGCGATGGTGACTGGAGAAGGACGGGCTGTAAAGGTCGTATATACCTACGATTTTTCCTGGGAGGAATATATGGGAAATATTATCCATTTCGCCGAAAGTTTCATTAAGAATGGCAGCTTTGGCGAAACCAGGTATCATAAGCCGGTCGAGGAGGAAGTCGCCATCTATTTCCCCCGCAGTTTAAAAATAATCGTTACGGCGTTTTTCCTTAGTTTAGCAGCAGGAGTCCTGAAAGGGATCTATGATTTCAAGAACTCCACGAAACGAAAAAGTATTTTGGGAAATTGGAGCACATGGCTCCTTCTGTCCATTCCAGATTTTCTCATCATCCTGCTGTTCCAGTGGATCATCATCTTCTATGTGAATTGGATTGATATCTTTGGCCATGAGCAGTGGTTCAATTTCTTCATCCCTTCGCTGCTGGCAGCAATCTATCCCGCGATGTACATCAGCAGGATTACTGCAGGTGCGGTTTCCAGTGAGGCGGGGAAACAATATGTCCAGGTCGCGAAAGCCAAGGGGTTTAATGAAAACTACATCCTCTATCGACATATCCTAAAAAATTGTGGTGGTACCATCCTGAATTATGTGCCGACGATGATGATTTACATATTATCAAATTTACTATTTTTAGAGTATCTGCTCGACTATAAAGGGGCAGCATACCGCCTATGGCTGGCGCTTGATTTTGAACCGCGCATCTTTATTGGCAGAGAGTCGTTCTATGAACCGAGCGTGATCATTTCCTTTGGGATATGCTTCATGGCCATTGTCTTGTTTGCCCAAATCTGCAGTCATCTGCTCAGCAGCCGGCTTGATCCGCGTTAGGAGGTTTGCGAATTGAGGAATTGGCATTTCATCACCGGAACAATGTTGTTATCGATTTTTATATTGGTTGCCTTTATCGGTCCGCATTTTTCATTTGTAAAGGGCGGTATTGAGGAAAATCGGATGGTTATGGAAGATGGCAAATTTCAAAGGGCTCCCTTTGCTCCCTCATCCAAACACCTTCTCGGCACCGACCATGACGGCCGTGATTTATTAAGCATCCTTATAGCCGGGGCAAAGGATACCATTTTATTAGTCTTCGCCATCACTATCATCAGATACCTTTTCTCACTGGTACTGGTTTTATTGGCGTTCATTTGGAAAAAGCCATTCACCTGGCTGATCAACTGGTGGAATCAGCTTTCCGCAGGCCTCCCAATCATTTTTGCCGCAATCTTATTCATTACTCTCCCCATCTTCACCTTTAGTCCAAATCGGATCGTCTGGGTCATTTTCATCCTCGCGCTCATTGAAGTTGGGAGAGTCAGCTATATCATGAAGCAGAAAGTCCTGTCGATCTCCAAGACTCCTTTTGTCGAGGCTGGGATTACAATCGGAAATGGACCGTTTCGCTTTTTTAAAAATTACTATGTTCCTAGTCTTTTGCCCGAAATCATCGTCAACTTTTGCATTGACCTGGGCAGGGTCGCTTTATTGCTCGGCCAGCTGGGAATTTTCAGTATTTTTGTGACCCAAGTATTTGTCCAGACAAGCTACGGATTTGGAGAATTGAGAAATACAAGTCTTAATTGGCCAACACTTCTGGGTGAAGCAAGAGGAGATTTGTTAAAAGCCTTTTGGATCCCTTTTTTCACCGCAAGTGCGATCACGTACATGATTCTGACATTCAATATACTGGGTGAAGGGCTTCGGCGTTATTTTGAAAAAGGAGAGTCTTCAAATTTATAACCATTCGCAGGTATGCGTGCTGGTGCGGACAAAGAATTTGTGTTGTAATAACTTATATCAACGTTCTATAAGTTAGGAGCTATTTAAAGTCATGAATACGACAAACCCGGTAAGCCAGGACGAACTGAAGATCATTTTGCTCGCTGCAAACGAAATTATTATGTACGGAGGGAAGGGCCTGCTGGGCAAGATTCTCGCTGGTTCAAAAGACAAAAGGATTTATACAGGCGACCTTCACCTCTCCCCTTTTTACGGCTCATTCGCAGACATAAAACAAAAGGAGATCATGGAAAAGGTAGAATGGGTGATGGCCAACGGCTACCTTTCAGCTGATGAAAAGCTCTCCCTCCTTATTTACACAGACAAAGGCTGGAACCTTATTAAAGATGAACTTGCGGAAGTGCTTTATACAGATCTCTCCCTCGCTGCTGAGTACGGCAGATATGAGTATGTTCAGGTTATCCTCAATCAGGATCCAGAATTAAAGATGGACTTACTCGATCTCATTGAGGAGAGAAAGGATAAGGAACTAATCGACACGCTGATGGAATGGCTGGAGCTTGAAACCTTCAAACCTGTTCCTGAAAGAATCAAAGAAGTGGTCCAGGGACTGACTAAAGAAGATTCCACCGCTCCTCAGGCACAAAGTGGCATTCTCTCTTTTGCAGCCAATAAAAAATGGCTGGCTATTCCTCAGGATATCCGGCAGATGCTTGTCCGGAACGTTTTTTGTGGACATTGCCGCGGCCCGGTTCAAATCGAGAAATATGTGATCAAGGAGTTCAATGACACAGTTATACTCGAAGGAAAATGCAAGAACTGCGGCAATGATGTGGCAAGAGTAATAGATTAATTCCGGTCACCTGGCTTATAAGATGCCAGGTTTCTTTTTGGCCGAAATATAGTTTGTATACAAATTATATTTACACAAAATATTTATCGTGCTAAAATGATTTAAGGTAATTGAGGAGGTCACGCTCATGAATATGTCTTTGGATAAAGCAATCGGCTCAGCTTCGGTTCGGTTAAGCAAGAAGCTCACACGAATCATCAATCATCATTTGAAGCCTTACCATATTACGACTGAACAGTGGAGTGTCCTGCGCACACTGAACGAGTCTGATAAGATTTCACAAAAAGAATTATCGATCAGGTCAGACAAGGACCAGGCAACACTGACTAAAATCCTTGATCTCCTTGTAAAACAGGAAAATGTTGAAAGGGTCCCTAATCCACAGGACCGGCGTTCTTTTCTGGTGGAAATCACTCCAAAGGGCACAAAGCTTGTCGAGGAAGTGACTCCTTATATCGAGGAAATCTACGTGAAGATCACCCATGGTATTGATGCAGCCCATCTTGATATTTTCAAAGAAGTTTTATCCAATCTGGAAGACAATATTGCAGGACTCCTGGAGGAAAACAATTAGAAAGAAGGAATATAATGAACACTACATCCAAGTTGTGGACAGCAAAGTTTATGGCCATTCTTTTGATGGCTTTTTTATTTTTTATTTGCCTGCAGCTTTTGACTGCGGGCTTCCCTGCTTTCATTACCGACATTAAAAACAATCCGGCGCAGGGCGGTTTGATGACAACGGTATTCATGGTTGCGGCCATCGTCACCCGTTTCTTTGTCGCTTCCTTGATGCAGAAGATGGATTACAGGAAGTTGAGCCTCATTTCTCTCGGTCTGACAGCCATTACAGTTGCCCTAAGCTTCGGCCAGGATTCAGTCGCATTATTGCTTTTATTAAGAGTTTTTCATGGAATTGGTTTTGGGATCATTACAACGATCTTTTCGACTATGGCCACCAATATCATCCCTGCCCACCGTCTCGGTGAAGGAATCGGCTATTATGGGATGGCAACAAGTGTAGGGACAAGTCTCGGACCGATGCTGGCACTGGCCCTGCTCCAGGTTTTTTCTTTTAATATACTGATCGCGATTTCAGTCGGATTGACCCTGCTGATCATGATCTTGAATATCTTTGTAAAAAGCCCTCGAAAACCTGTCCCAGCAAAGCCACAGAAAATCAATTTCCGTGAGCATGCCTTTGACAAGGACGCCTTTACGCCGGCAATCCTGACCGCTTTCTTTTCGATTACGCTTGGCGGAGTCGTAAGCTTCCTAAGGGAACTAGGCAAAGAGGCTAACCTCGGGGCAACCATCTCCCTGTTCTTTCTTGTCCTGACGATTGTGATGGTCGTCATCAGGCCGGTATCAGGAAGAATGTACGATAAATACGGACATAAATTTATCATCTACCCTGCAGTCGCTTCAGGGATCATTGGATTGACACTTTTAGCTGTCACTCAAAATACATTAACCCTTTTAGTCGCGGCCGTTTTTTACGGTACTGCATATGGGACGGTAGCACCTACACTTCAGGCAATTGCGGTAAGCTCAGTATCAAAAGAGAAACAAGGTACCGCAAATGCGATGTACTTTTCCTCAATGGATTTGGGCATGGCTCTCGGGTCGGCCGGGCTTGGCCTGCTTGCTTCCTACACGAGCTATCACTTCATATACGGATTCTCGGTTATCTTTCTAGCTGGGCTCATGCTTGCCTATACCTTGATTTTCGTGATGAAAAAGAAACATAAGAAACAATTTGCTGAAACAACAGAAGAAATTGGCTTTTAAAAAACACGGTGGAATCATTTCCACCGTGTTTTTGGCTTTCATGGGATTCATATCTGATTTTCTGAAAGCGGGCTTTAGGTCCTGCTGTTTAATCCCTATCCCCATTCCTGACCTCATGCCTGCGGATATAAATCCACATCGAGATATAGGTCAAAAAGAGCAGAACAAGGAATACCGGCACAGATAATACATTCTGGATCAACAAATTCATCCACCTCTTTTACTTTAGGCTATCCAGTGGGAACGGAAATAATAAGTAGAAGATCACGGCAACCGGTATGGCAATGATCCAGGCGATGACTGGTTTTCGGTAATGAACCCATATGAAAACAAATAAAATCAGGTTGAGCCAAATATTATGCCAGCTATTCCAGCCATTGTCGTACACGAACATCCCTTTATGGGCAAATAATGCTTCTATAATGGAGTAAAAGACCACCCAGGTTCCCAGGTAGATCAGCTGATTTCTCCTTGTTGACGGAAACCGCTGAAGATAGATCATCAATCCGACCGGACATATGAAAAACGTGAATGCGATATTAATGATCGAGTGGTTCAGCCACTCAGCGGTAATTCCGCGGAAAGCCCATAAAGTGTAATTATAATACAGCGTATTGTAGAGCAGATTAATCATCATAAAAAAAAGAATCGTCGAGTACTGCTTCTTCCATTGGGACCAATCAACAAACTTATAAGCGAAAAAAATCCAGACTGCTATGACTAATAATAGATACATATTGCTTCTCTCCCCGTGAATCCTGATTTTATCAGTTATTTCCGGTGGACAGTTTTTTATACAAAAAAAGACCTGCACCATAAAATGAGCAGGTCACGCGATTGGATATTCAATTGATAAACAAAAACTTAAACAGTCTTTTCTGTTTCTGGTATTCTTTTTGCGCTTCTTCGATCGTGATTTCCTGGAAGCGGATTTTTGTCCTTGGCAATGCCTGGGCGAGAAGTGGAATATCAACAGAAATAACAGTGGCAATACGGGCATAGCCCCCGGTCGTCTGACGTTCTGACAGCAGGATGATTGGCTGCCCGTTAGATGGCACCTGGATGCCTCCGAGCGGGATGGCATCGGAAATAATATCGGAGCCGCCAATTGTCTCCAGCTTCGGCCCCTCAAGCCGGTATCCCATCCTATTGGATTGGCTTGACATTGTATACTCGCTGGCTAAAAATTGATTCATGGTCTTTTGAGTGAATTTACCAAGATGAGGCCCAAGAATCACTCTTATGTCCAGCTGTTTTTGGTATGAAGGGATTAAATCTTTATGTAAAAACCGTTTTTGCCTGACAAACGGGGTCCCAGATAATAAATCACCCGCTTCCAATGCCCGGCCGTGAAAACCGCCGAGCTGACCATTGATAAAGGTAGATTTGCTGCCGAGCACGAGCGGGACATCAATTCCTCCAGCAACGCCGATGTACGCCCTTGCTCCGCTCTTCACATCTCCAAATGTCAAAGTTTCTCCTTTTTTTAGAACGAAACTTTTCCACATCATTACTTCTTTGTTTTCCACCTTCGGCTGCAAGTCGCCGCCGCAAATGGCGATTGACACATCACTCAAAGCTTCAAGACCGGGACCGAGCATCGCTGCCTCCAGCCCTGCTTCACCTGGAAGGTTCCCCACAAGCAGATTGGCCATTCTTAATGAGTAAGTGTCCATCGCTCCTGATGGACTGATGCCGTATTGTTGATACCCTGACCTTCCTAAATCCTGGACTGTTGTCTGCAAGCCTGGTTTGATGACTTTAAAAAGAGGCTCTGTCATTTTGCATCCCAGCTTCTTCCTACTTCAATGCCTTCTGATAACAATGTTTCCTTCAATTTCACTGCAAAGTCAAGGGCCTGCGGCTCGTCTCCATGGATGCAGATGGTGTCGGCCTGGATGTCAATGTCTGTCCCATCAACCGCCGCGATTTTACCTTCCTTCACCATCCGAATGACTCTTTCCATTGCCAGCCTCTCGTCATGAATCATGGCATTAGCCTGGGAACGCGGTGTCAACGTTGCATCAGGCTGATAGGTACGGTCTGCAAACACCTCTTGCGCCACCTGCAGTCCTGCCTCCTTGCCCAACTTTACAAGGCAGCTCCCGGCGAGACCGAATAATACCAAATTGCTATCGACATCTGCCACAGCACGGGCAATCGCTTCCGCCACTGTGCGATTCTTTGCGGCTATATTGTAAAGGGCTCCATGCGGTTTCACATGGACGATGCTTGTATCGCAAGCCTTTGCAGCGGCTGCGAGCGCGCCGATTTGATAGACGGTAAGATTGTATATTTCCCTGGCGCTCATCTTGATTTCTCTGCGGCCAAACCCATGCAGGTCAGGAAAGCCAGGATGCGCGCCGATTTTCACTCCGTGTGCTTTCGCCATTTTTACCGTTTCCATCATGACATTATGGTCACCTGCATGGTAGCCGCAGGCGATGTTGGCCGAAGTGATATGCTTCAGCACTTCGCTGTCGTTGCCAATTTTAAATACACCGTAGCTTTCCCCTAAGTCACAATTAAGGTCAACCGAAACCACTTGCCTCACCTCTTTTCATACGTCTTGACCCGATAGGTGTCACCCATTTTTTTAATACTTAAAAACTGCTCCTTATTGATTGGCACAAATTTTATATAATGTCCTGAACTCAACAAGAACGGCTCTTTCTTTTTCGGTGAAAATAAATTAACAGGTGTTGTACCGATGATCCTCCATCCGGAAGGAACGTCAGCAGGGTAAATCCCCGTCTGGTTCCCGCCAATTCCGACAGCACCCGGTTTCACACTTTGTCTCGGCTTCTCCAGTCTCGGGACAGCCAGGTTTTCCGGAAGCCCTCCAAGATAAGGGAAACCAGGCATGAACCCCATCATATAGATGAGATATTCTCTATCCGCATGAAGGTCAATGACTTCCTGCTCCCCTAAACCATGATACTCTGCGACATACCTTAAATCCTCTCCGTACTCTCCTCCGTAACAGACCGGGATTTCATAAACAAGCTGCCTGTCTTGCCGGGATGTTCCCGGAGATAGATGTATCATTTTAAGTTGATTGATAAGCGAATCATAGAAAATGACATCTGGTTCATAATAAATCGTTAAGGTCGTGTAGGCAGGAACGCATTCAATAATGCCTTCGACCCTGGCCTGTTCAAGCTTTTTTAAAAATGCATTAATCTGTCTGTTAATCTTTTCATCTATTGTATCCCCAAAAGAAACGCGTACCGCCGAGTCACCCAGCGGCAAGATTTCAAAACGCATCTTTTCCTCCTTAAACTTCATGATTAATTATGCTGAAACACATGTCTCGACAATCACCTTCAAGGCCTTTGTCATCACATTCTGCGGCAAGGACGGCAAAGAAGGATTGCGGGCAGACATTTCTGTCGATGCCGGAAAATGGATAAAACCAGCTTTGATTGGCAGGTTATTTTTATGGATATGATTCAAAACCGCATACAATGTGTTATTGCAGATGAATGTACCCGCACTGTTCGAAATTGACGCCGGGATCTGCAGCTCCTTCAGGTTCTTTTCGATTAAACGGTTTGGCAACGTAGAGAATAAGCCATCCGGCCCTTCCTCATCAATCGCCTCATCCGTTGGGATATTGCCTCTATTATCAGGATAAGGATCACCTGAACCGGTATCCTTGATATTGATGCCAATCCGTTCAGGGGTTATTGCCGTCCTGCCTGCTGCGAGTCCACAGGAAATCACCACATCTGGCTGGGTTTCTTCAATTTTCTTGATCAGTTCTTCCGCACACTCGTCATAATTGACCGGCAGCAAAATCGTTTCGATTTCCACATTCTCCATCAAAAACTTCTCAGCTTCCGAAAGTAATTTTTCAGTAGGATTGATACTCATCTTTCCAAAAGGCTCAAAGCCCGAGATTAAAATTTTCATGAATGAACACTACTTTCTTTAGAGTTTTCGATTTTAACAAAGATCATTTATTATTATTCTACCAGAATATTAAGACTTTAATGAAATCTTATATGATTTTATTAATTGTAAACAAACCTAAGAAAATGTTCCTAAAAATTTTTATAATACCATTACTCTCTTTAAACAGTATTGAAACAGGGTCTTAATACTTCTCCGTTAATCTGACATTGTTACATAAAACATGCAGAGGAGATGGAGAAATGAAGAAAACATTAATCGGAACTGGATTTGCCTTAACCCTCATGCTCAGTCCTTTTCATCAGGCCTTTGCTGCGGAACCTACCACTGGGGAACTGAGACAGTTTGATACTGTCGCCCACCGCGGGGCTGCAGGTTATGCGCCCGAGAATACGATTGCCGCATTCGATAAAGGGCTTGAACTGAAAGCAGATTACATTGAACTCGATGTCCAGCGCAGTAAGGACGGGGAATTGGTCGTAATCCACGACACGACTGTCGACCGGACAACAGATGGTACTGGAAAAGTTGGCGATTTGACTTTAGAAGAGCTGCGCAGCCTTGATGCCGGGAGCTTCAAAGGCGAGCAATTTGCCGGTGAAAGAATCCCTACCTTTGAGGAAGTGCTTGACCGCTATCATGGAAAAATTGGTATTTTAATAGAATTGAAGTCACCGGAGTTATATCCGGGAATCGAAGAAGCTGTAGCACAGGAATTGAAGGAGAGAAACCTGGACAAGCCGCAGAATGACAAGATCATTCTCCAATCCTTCAATTTTGAATCAATGAAAAAGATGGATGCACTTCTTCCAAAAGTTCCGATTGGCGTCTTAACCTCTTCAAAACTTCACGCAACCGACGCTGCCCTGGAAGAATTCGCAGCCTACGCCGATTTCTTCAATCCAAGCTATGGCCTCGTTTCCAGAGAGCTTGTCGAAAAGGTCCATAGTCTCGGGATGGAAATTCAGTCCTGGACGGTACGAAGCCCTGAATCGGCACAGTTCCTGATTGATATGAAGGTAGATGGTATTATTACGGATTATCCGGATTATGTAGACCCACGAAACTAAACTAAAAAACCTGTCCTTCTAGGATAGGTTCCTTTGTTTGGTTGGTTGCGGTGACTTAATTATGACAAAAGAGGGATTTTTTTGTTTTTATTTTTCTTTAAAAAAGTTTAGAAACCTGAGTTGATTGGAGTGGAAGGCGCGAAGACTCCTCGAAAATGCTAACGCATTTCCTTCGTGCGTGGGCAGGTTCAAGGAAGCCCATCAATGTCCTGCGGGCTCAGCTGGACAGGTGAGACCCCGCAGACGCCAACGGCGGCGAGGAGGTTCAGCGCCAGCCCCGCGGAAAGCGAAGTGCCTGGAACGGAAATCAACGTACCATTTTTATAAGTTGTCCTAAAAAGAAAGAGGGTGCCCAAAAGTTTATACTTTTTGGACACCCCCTTTTTATATTTTCAAATATTTAATATCGAAATTAAATTTATTAATTATTTTTCAATTAAATATTTACATTTTTAATTTCAACAAATAAAATATAGTTAATCACCGCTGAAAGGAGGCAGTCATGGCATATCCTGTCTTAACTAATTGTCCCGTTTGCAGCCAAACTCTTAAAATTACCAAGCTGCACTGCAATCATTGTGATACGACAATCGAAAATGAATTCGAACTTTCAAAGCTCGCTTCTTTAACAAAGGAACAGCTTCAGTTCATCGAAATCTTCCTTGTATCCCGCGGAAATATTAAAGAAGTGGAAAAAGAGCTCGGAATTTCCTATCCGACTGTCCGTGGAAAGCTTAACGATATTATCATTGCACTTGGATATGACACTCAAAAGAAAAGTGAGCTGGATGAGAAGAAAATCGTTGCAATGCTGGAGAAGGGTGAAATATCACCAGAGGATGCAATCAAACTTTTAAAAGGTGAATAGGGGGAATTTTGATGAGTGAAGAAATTTCAAGAATTTTAACGATGGTCCAAGAAGGAAAAATTGATTCAGAAAAAGGTGCCCAGCTGATTGCTGTACTCAAGGAAAAAGAAACACCTGCTTTATCCCAAAAACAAAATAAATACTTAGATAAAACACTAAAAATCCGTATTGTGTCCAAGGAGAATGACAATGTGAACGTCAATGTGCCAATCAAACTGGTGAAGGCGCTTCTCAAAACTGGGTACAGCATCGCTGCAGGAATTCCTCAATCCCAGCAATACGTCAAAGACCTTGATATCAATATGCTGATTGATGCAATTGAAAATGAGCTGGATGGGAACATCGTCGACATCCAATCGGCAAATGGCGATACAGTTAAAGTCGTCATTGAGTAAAGCATATGATGAAAATCAAAATCAAAACGAATAAAGTCGCATTTTCCCTCCCTGTCCCGTACACAATCTTAAGAGCTGTCAGTTCGATTCTTGCATCTAAAAGATTCAAGAGCCAGATGCATAAATGGGCAAACCAGGATCTAGAACGTAACCAAGTTCCCGCCGTGCTTTTCACTACCATACTAAACAAGCATCTGATGAACGAAATCATCCGCGAACTGGGTAAGCATAAAGGGACTTTGCTTGTTGATGCAAAATTGCATGATGGTACTGAAGTGCTTGTGAAATTATGAAAAGCAAGAAACCCTGGCTCCGTTTCTTCCGAAGGCAGGGTTTCAACCGATATTAGAACAGCTTTTCAAAACAAACATATAATTCATGTCCCTCCGGCTTTCCGTCCATCCTGACAGTACCGGTCTGCTTATATCCTCTTTTTTCATAGAATCCAACTGCCCCCTTGTTTCCGGAGTATGTATCCAGCCGGAGTGCAGGATATCCATGGTCTCTGGCAAAGTCCTCGGCAAATTGAAGCATCTTGCTTCCAAATCCTCCGCCCTGTGCGGCAGGGTCGACACAAAACGAGTGAAGAACAAGCGGCTTCCCATCTGTATCGGTCCAGTTAGCCTTCTCCCATTCAGGAGCCTGCCATTCGTCGAGAACCATCACTCCAATCGTGGCCTCTCCTTTTTTCATCACGAACAGCTCTTCCCCCTGCATCGCATTTTCAAAATACTCATGGTTTGGATATTTCTCATCCCATTGCAAAATGCCTCTTGATTCAAGATATTCCTTGCAAATTGCAAACATTTCGCCAATTACAGGCAAATCGTCTTCTGTTGCACGTTCGATCTGTTCTTCTGCCATCTCGCTGCTCCTTGCTTTCCTATTCGCTGTCAGGTGTCATGTTAAAGAAGTTGGCGCTTTTGTCATTTTTCTTTGCATCTTTTTTCTCTTTATTCATTTTCCCATCTGATTCATAGCTTCGTTTAAACTGAACTTCCTTTTTTTGTCATGTCGGTCCCTCCCAGTTTGATACCAGAACAGCACGATTTGCTATCCCTTCCTGACATAGTTTCTCAGAAGCTAGTTTGTGCCGTTCTTTACCTCTAAATGCATAAAAGCACCGGTTTTTCAATAAACCGGTGCTTTCAGTTCAGTATGCGAAGTTGTGATTGCCAATTTGTGTTGTGACTGTTCTTGTAAAAATCCATTGATTTGTGGCAAGATTCGGATTGTAGTAATAAACAGATCCACCGGAAGGGTCCCATCCAAGCAACGCATCCTTCACGGCATTGTAAGCTATGTAATTTGGCTGAAGCTGATACTGTCCATCATGTACCGCGGTAAACGCGTTCCTTTGGAAGATGACGTCGTAAACTGTATCCGGGAAATCCTTCGATTCCACCCTGTTTAAAATGACGGCTGCAACTGCTACCTGGCCCTGGTAGCTCTCTCCCCTTGATTCGCCGTTCACGACATGTGCCATCATTTCAATCTCATTGATCAATTGGGTTGTCCGCGGTCCCATTCCTCCGGTTGTTTCCAGGCCAAAGTCCCTTTGGAACGCCTTGACCGCTTCAGTGGTAACGGGACCATAATAGCCGGTAGTTTGATCATTGAAATATCCCAGCTTCTTTAAAATGGATTGAACATATGTAACCTCTGAACCTGCCGATCCCATTTTGATTTCTGCAGCCTTTGTTTCAGGCTGTCCAATACCCAGGACCGCTAAAATGACTGCTGCTGCAGCCAAGCTCTTTATGTACTTCTTCAAATCCTCCACTCCCGTTCTTTTATTATAGGCAGTACGCCTGCCGATGCAGTTTTCCTCCACACCTCCCATTTCTATTCCTTATGAAAGTTCCCTAATTTCCGAATGGAAAACTCGTCCAAAAGAATGGAAAACTTTAAACGGAGTGGTATAAATTTCTTATTTCCGTATCCTTTTGGTCCATTCAATCGTTTTAAAGCATATATAAAAATATTTAGCTTTACGAAATTTTGCAAATATCCGATAATTTGGGTATAAATAAAAATTCATCAGAAACCGAGAGGCACAAATTATATGTTGAGAAATAAAAATGTTTGGATTTTATTGACTGGTGAGTTTATTGCCGGATTAGGGCTGTGGCTTGGCATCATTGGAAACCTCGAGTTTATGCAGGAGAAGATTCCTTCTGACTTTTTAAAATCGCTGCTCCTAGCTGCAGGTTTGCTTGCCGGTATTGCAGTTGGGCCGCTTGCCGGAAGGTTGACGGATCAATACAGCAAAAAGGCTGTCATGCTGATCTCAGGGTTCGTCCGGGTGATCAGCGTCGCTTTTATGCTGATAGCGATCGAAACAGGATCAATATGGTGGATGCTCGTCTTCCTAGTGCTGCTGCAAGTATCCGCTGCGTTTTACTTTCCGGCGCTTCAGGCGGCGATTCCCCTTGTTGTAGGCGAGAAGGATTTATTGCAGCTGAACGGCGTCCATATGAATGTATCAACACTGTCTCGAATCATCGGAACTGCAGCGGCTGGAATCCTGCTGGTGGCCATCCCATTGAATGCCGTCTATCTCCTGTCTATGGCTGCCTATCTTGTCCTTTTTGGTCTCACATGGTTTTTACAATTTGAAGAAAAGAAGACAAACATTGCGGTCACAGGAAACCAGAAACAGGGATTCAAGGAGGTCTTCCCTGTTATCTTAAAATTGCCGATCGTCATGATGACCTTGATTTTGACCTTGATTCCGCTCATATTCCTAGGAGGCTTCAACCTGGTCGTCATCAATATCAGTGAACTTCAGAATAGCGCGGCTATCAAAGGCTGGATCTATACTGCAGAAGGTCTCGCATTCATGACCGGAGCGTTTCTGATTAAACGGATCAGCCATAAGTTCTCACCTTATAAAATCCTGTTTTCCAGCTCGATGCTGATCGGCTTATCGCAGTTGATGCTGTATTTTGCCAATCAGCCAGTACTGACGATCGTCGCCTTCCTGATGTTCGGTTTTTCCGTTGGCTGCTTCTTCCCGACAGCCGCGACGATTTTCCAGACACGGGTACCGAAGGATTTCCATGGTCGTTTCTTCTCGTTCAGGAACATGATGGACCGGGTCTTCTTCCAGGTCGTCCTGCTCGTAACCGGATTCCTGCTTGACGCAGTCGGCCTCCAGAAGATGAGCATCATTTTTGGCATATTGGCCATTTCCATGACGGCAGCCTTTTTCATAAGGTCACGGAATTTAAGAGCGGTTGCTGATCACGAACAGAGTATAAGCTAATCAACTTTTATCCGAGGCTACTTCTAAAGTAAGGCGGCTTTTCCTTTCATTGAGGAATTTTTTCCTTTGTGTGTGGGCTATGATGGACACTTTTTTCCTTCATCCTCGTATTTCTGTCCGTCATCGAAGTTATGACGGACATTTTTCTCTCCAAATGCATATTTTCTGTACCTCATCGAGCTTATGACGGACACTTTTCTCTTCCAGAATCGCATTTCTGTCCGTCATCATGGTTATGACGGACACTTTTCTCTTCAAAAGAATATTTCTGTCCGTCATCGATGTGATGATGGACAATTTTCACTTCCATTCTCGTATTTCTGTTCCTCATAAAAAAACAGGCATTAACCTCGCACGGTTGATGCCTGTTATGAACTATAACCCTATTCACATTTATGCCCTCACGAATTTGATAAAAGCTGATCCACGAGCTCCATCGCTTTTTGCAATCTTTCTTCATAGCTTCCGCTGATTGTCTCATATTCTACTCCGCGCTCATCCAGCATCCTTTTCAATGTTTCGTTATTTGCTTCCCGTACAGCTTGTTCACCGAAGCTTCTTGTTCCATCATCAACCCATTCAACATCCGGTTCGAGGAACAGCCATAAATCATAGTTTTGGATGCTGGCAAGCGTGTCCAATACCTGCTGATGCTCGTTTACATACAGCATCGAAAAATATTGGGTGACTATGGCTTCTGTATCGATGAATAATACTTTATTCGCTATTTCCAGCTGCTGTTTTTCACGGTATTTGTGTTCGATGGCGATTTCAGGAAAATCTGCTGGCAGGGTGATTGTTTCGCAGTCTCCGAGTCTTTCGTAGTATGTGCGGCCTGTTTCCTCTACAAACACTGTATTGTAGAGGGCAGCAAGATTCCGGACAAGCGTGGATTTTCCGCAGCTCTCTGTTCCGACAATGACGACCTTTTTTACAAAGAAAGGCCTGACCTGATGAGGCAGCATTCCCCAGTACTTCATGGCCCCATCCTGTCTGATGGCTGTTGCCGAAACCGGATAGTTCTCGCGTGCAGCATCAATCACCCTATGCTCCGCTCCTGGATATAGAACATCAAAGTATTTGCTATAACCTGGTTCTGAACTGAATACCACATCAATTTCTTTTCCAATCGCACCCTTGATTTTGTCCGCCCCTTTTTCCCAATCAGAAAATTGTCCTGTCTGGATTTCTTCTATGGCATGAACCTGGACATGTGCCAGGTCCTTCGTCAGCTGCTTCCACCATCTGATACGCTGTTTAAAAGGAATATAAGGAATTCGGGCGTCCTTAAAAAGGATATTTTTTTCATACTCTGTATCATAGGAAACAATGACATGAAGTTCATCAACCATTGTACTAGCTTTAATCATTGCGTAGACGTGTCCAAGGTGGACAGGGATAAATTTGCCCCCATACATCCCTACTTTGCCAAACGTCATGCTGCAGCCCCCAAATTCTGATCCTTAGACATTTTCGTCCAATTAATATAACCGTAGATCGAGTTCACCAGGAACGCGGACCACATGACGAGCATTGAAATATCATTGCCCCCGGTCGATACCAATGCCCCAATCCACAGGATGATGGACAGGATATTGACGGAAATCCACAGGGCCCACTGCTCAGCAAAACGCTTCAGCATCAAAATCTGGGCAGAGACCGACAGGACATTTGTAGCCGAATCGATCCAGACGCTCTTGCCTCCAAGGTATTGCAGGAAGAAGCCATAAGCGACTATTGTAACTGCGATGATTGCAAGAAGCTTAATCCAGCCTTCCTTTGTAAGGCGCTGGACAGGGATATCCTCTCCATTGACGCTCTCATTGTCTTTAATTTGATTCTTTTTCCACATATAAAGTCCGATGAACTGTACCGGGAAGTAGAACAGGCCGTTCAGCATTGCCTCTCCATACAGGCCATATGTATAGGAAATATAGGCATATGTAGAAGTCTGGATAATACCGAAATAATAGTTTGTAATTTTCCCTTTCGCCACAAGCACAACACACAGCATCCCTGTAATCGAAGAAATCAGTCCCAGAAGCGAATCCTTCCATGCGAAAAACAGGTAGATGTTGACCGCTGTAAAAATTAACAGCCAGCTTTTTTCAAATGCTGTCCAATCCTTTAATACCTTCATTTTATACACTCCCCGCAAATCTTCTTTATTTTTCCATATTTAATTCAACAAAACTGATCATTTTCCTTTTTATATAGATATATATGTAATTCATTTTCCACTAAGCCGTGAAAATTTTTAAAGTAGCAGAACGACTCATGGTCCATTTTTTGACACTATAATATTTGAAACATCTTAATTGACGTCAACTCTTTCTAGGAGTAATCTATTACTGCTTACAAATAGTAACCAACTACATCTTTGGAGGAATGAATATGAACTCAACCGAGACAGGCCTAGCCACGGTAATCCGTGAACGCCGTTCAGTCAGAAAATATGATACAAATTTTAAAATTTCGCGCGAAGAAATTTTAGACATTTTAAAAGAAGCTACCCTGGCACCATCTTCTAGCAATCTGCAGCCATGGAAGTTCATTGTGATCCAGGACGAGGCTGTCAAAAAGGAATTAAGGGCGATTGCCAATAATCAGGAACAGGTGGAAACTGCATCTGCAGTCATCGCTGTCCTTGGTGACAGGGAAATGTACCGAAATAGTGAAAAGGTGTACCGCAGTTCTTTCGAAGCTGGCTATATGGACGAAACAACAATGGGCAGAATGATTGAGAACTCTAACAAATTATATCCTTCTGTCCCAGTTGACATGAGAGAAAACATCGCATCTTTTGATGCTGGTCTTGTAACCATGCAGCTTATGCTGATAGCAAAAGCCCGCGGCTATGATACTGTTCCAATGGGCGGCTTCAACAGGCAGCAGTTCATTGAAAAGTTCAACATTGAAGATCGTTATATGCCATCCCTGCTGATCGCCCTGGGCAAGGCAGCTGCACCTGGACATAAGACAACTCGCTTGCCAATCGAGGAAGTTGTCGAATTTATTTAAGAACAAGGCTCTTTTCTCAAACTTTGTTGCTATTGAATACAAAATTGGATTGAATGAGCTGTTTACCCTTGTAAAGAAGACGCTTTTTATGAGAAAAGAGCATGTAAACTTTATACCGACCACCGCAATATGTATCTATTACGTTAAAATCGGCTTTAGGATTTTAACAACAATCTTTACGAAAACAGCCAAGAACAAAAAGAACTAGTCATCACCGACTAGTTCTTTTTTGACTATTTCTTTGGAATTTCACAACCATCGTCGTCGCAAATCATTCCATCATCGTTGTTCAAAATAGTGATTTCGCTCTCAGCGATGACTTTTTTCAATGACTGAACGATGACATCAGTAGGTTGGGCACCAGTAATTGCATACTTCTTGTTGATCAGGAAGAATGGCACACCCGTGATTCCATACTGCTGGCCAGTGCTTTCATCAGCACGGACTTCATCGGCCATTTCATTGCTTGCGAGCATTTTCTCTACAGCGTCACGATTCAGTCCGACTTCCCCTGCCAAATTCGCCAGTGTTTCATGGTCCCCAATATGCTTTGAGTCCGTAAAGTAGGCACGCAATAGCCTTTCCGTCATCTCAGCCATTAACCCATGCTTTTTCGCGAACATCGTCAAGCGATGGGCATCGAATGTATTGGTTAGGATCAGTGTATCGATATTGTATTCCAGGCCGGATTCCTTCGCCATCTGTACCATGTTTTGCGTACTCGCTTTTGCCTGGGCAATGCTCATCCCATATTTCTTTGAGAGAGCTTCATACATGTTATAATCTATATCCCGCTCCATGTTCGGATCAAGCTCGAAGCAGCGGTACGTTACTTCTATCGGGTGGTCAATCTGTTTAATAGCGTCATCCAGACGCCTTTTGCCAATATAGCAGAATGGTCAAGCAAAGTCAGTCCACATTTCAATCTGCATCCCGGATCCCTCCTGTCGATTATTTCACATTATAGTATAGGTGTTAATCTAGTAAATTACACGAAATCCGACTCAGCAGCTACTATCCCGTTCAATTGCTGTTTCTTATTCTATTTCATATACCAGCCAGTCAGATTGCTTCCCGCCCATTTTATTGTACAATCCCTGGGCAGCAAAATTATCCTTACCCGTTTCCCACGTCATATAGGCAAAGTCATTCTCCCTTATAAAGGCCAGGCATTTTTTAAAAAGCTTCTCACCCACTTTTTCTCCTCTGGCAGATTCTTTGATAAATAAATCATTCAGGATGGCTGCGCGTTTAACTTGCAACGTGCTAAAAGTAAAATACAAGGTGGCGAACCCCAGCAGTTCTCCTTCTTTTTCAGCCACAAACTGCAAACCCGAGTCGGGATGTTCCAACAGATGGTGAATCAGGTTTTTCAGTTCTGTTTCATCAGGTGCCGGCTTTTTGTAAAAATCAACTATGTATTGATTCATCAGTTCGAATAACTCTGGTATATCCTTTTCTTCTACATTACGGTACACAATCTCAGCCATTTTCTATTTCCCCCAGTCACACATTTTTCTCAAGGCTACTTTCCATTTCTCTTTTTCAATAGGAAAATCCTTCTTATCTGATTCAACATAAAAAAGCTGCCGAGGCAGCTTTTGATTCATTATGCATTCTGTAAGTGCTGGATTTCCTTGAAGGCCTGATGAAGATTGGATTTCACCATGATTCCTTCCAGGTTCAGTCCAAGCGTCACCATCGTATGGGCAACCTCTGGACGAATACCGGTCATGATGGTTTTTACGCCGACAAGTGAAAGGGCACTGATGACTTTAAACAGCTGATCGGCAACCATGGTATCTACAATCATGACGCCGGAGACATCAAAGATAAGATGAGTCAGCTTTAATTTCACTGCCTGATCCAGTGTCTCTTCCATCAATAGCTGAGCTCTTTCTGTATCCACATTTCCGACAAGAGGCAGGACACCGACTCCTGGCATTAACGGAACAACTGGTACTGAAAGTTCAAGCAATGCTGTTTTGGCATTTTCAAGACTCTGTTGATGCGCTTCAACAAATGTAAGGCTGAAACTGTAAATCGCATGATCCATCAATGGGTCAATAACATCCAAAACATCAAAGAAGACAGCAGCAGGCATATCCTTTGCTTCTTCTCTTATCGCTTTCCAAAGATGTTCACGATAAAAGGTTGTATCTTTCAAAGCTTCATCAAGAGAGGCACCCAGCTTATAAATATATTCGCCGGTTTCTTTTCCCCAGTTTGTCAGTTTATCGAATACTCTCTTTGGATCTTCATGCTCGATCAAAGCTTCCCCGAACAGTTCAACGAAATTTGCCCTGACCTCAAGGATTTGCTGTTCAATTTTACCAAGGTCATATTTCTGTGCTTCCGTTAATACGGCGTCAGAGTATCTGTCTTCATGGACAGACTTTGCAATTTGATGCTTCCTGCTGATAATGGCTTCCCCTAATGCTTGCAGTTCTTTAGTCATAATGATTCCTCCATGTGTTCTATGACGATGATCATCTATATATCCAAACTCACATATTCCAAATTACACTGTTATAAACCATCATAACGCAGGATAGGAATACAGGACAAGTTTTTGAACCTACTGCTGTTTTCGTTATCATTATTTTATGTAATTTTATAAAAAGGATTGCAGCCACAATTAGTTAATAGATGGAAGCAATCCTTTTTTATAGAAAAATGCAATTAAATCCATCGCTGGTTCCGGCAATTTTTTAGGAAAGCGCTCATGGGTATAAAATTTATAAAAGGCCGTCTTCAGGTCCTTCCATTGGGAGCATTCCTTCGTCTGCCGAAATCTTGCCACATCAATAAGCTTGATGTCATTATCAGGGGTGATGAGGATGTTCCTCAGATGGATGTCGGACGGGTTAAGACCTTTCTCCCTGGCCAGTTTTAGGGCATGATCGACTTCCTCAATATGGTATGGAGAAATCGGTTTTCCATTTACCAGGCATTGATAGAGCGTCAATCCACGGACATAGTCGATGACCAGGTAATTACTTCCTGATTCATGAAGCTTAGGGAAAAACCTGCTTCCTGCAAGCTGCTGATAGACTGCTGTCTCTTCTGCGGCAATCTTGTAAAACTGTGGAAAAAAGACTTTCAAAACCAAATCCGTGCCTTTAATCAGGAATGCGAAAGCACTCCTTCCCTCTCCAATCAGCTTTAATGAAGGGGCTTTATGAACCAAAGCTACTTTTGATCCTCGTACTGAATAAACAACACTCTTTGCCAGATGTTCATATTGGTTCATTTTCCCTGCTCCTTTCTAATTTTATATGACTTGAAGAATCCCTTATTCCGCGAAGCGCTGCCTCCCACCCCTGGGTGGAGTTCACGGCTCGCCGTTTAATGGTTTGCCGTTCATTTTTTCACGACCTTAATCATGTCTTCATCCCAGCTTTCTATTCCCTGCTTGAATACAAGCTTTGTTTTAAAGTGGTAAGAAATATGCTTATTTGAGGGAGGAACATCCGCTGGGAGCTGGAACGTGAATGGAACTTCATCATCCCCGTCTGGCTGGATCCTCGTCTCTACGTCGATTGATATTTTATCCAATTCATCTTCTTGTTCTGTCTTCAAATCAACCATGACAAGGCTGCATTCAATATGCTGCAGTTCCTGGGCAACCGTCCCGCCCTTGATCAAAAACTTACCATTCACCGAATCTCCGGGGGTTAGAACATCCTTCTTCAAAATCAAGTCGATCTGGGCTGATCCCACACCCAGCAGTGACATGTACTTTCTTAATAACATGCTGTTCCTCCGTAATCGTAACTTTTTTAGATTCATCGTGCGATAACTTCATTCTGGTCAACTCACTTTTTAACATTAAGCTGCATGGATGTTGTTGACTCAAGTAGCTTTTACACACCGATATTTCAATTTATGTTAAAAGCCAGCAAATGCGTCTAGCTGCTTTATAAAAAGGTTCCTATTATCATAATATTTTTCGCTTCCACTACTTTATGTGACCGAAACCTTCCTGTCGGCGCTTTTTCGGGCAGATATTCCCTCTTTATGTGACCGAAGTCTTCCTGTTGGCACTTTTTCGGGCACATATAGGACGGAATGGCTTTACCATAACCAAAAAAGATTAATAAAAAACCTTCACCTGCTCTGGTGAAGGTTAAAAACAATAAAAGACCTTCACCATATTTGGCAAAGGTCTTGCTAACAACGATTGTTGCCAACAAAGCCGGGAGTGACCTCCGGAATGACGACTCTGTTGTAAAAGCTACTCCCCTTTAGGAGAACTATTCAAATTTATACTATCATGGTACATAAAAACCTGAAGTCCGTCAAATTTTCTAATTGTATCCGATTTGGCCTCGATTGTACCTGTTAATCTACTTTCCGTTTTTCTCTTTGTTTGAATTACCTTTGCTGTTATCATCTTCCTGCTCGTCTTCTTCCGCTTCTTCATCTTCCTGCTTCTCTTTATTTTTCTTAGCTTCTTTGGCCTTAGTTTCTTCTTTGGCTTTGGCTTTCGCTTCCTCTTTACTCTTCTCTTCAGCTTTTTTCACTTCTTCTTTTTGCTTTTCTTCAGCCTTCTTTTTTGCTTCGCGCCTTTGTTCTTCCGCTTTCTTTTCAGCTTCAGCTTTCTTTTCTGTAACCTTCACAGCTGCTTGTTCAGCTTTCTTTTCTGCACTTGCTTTTTTTTCTATTGAATGTGAAGCAGTAGTTCTCGTATCCGCGCCGGCAACCGAAGCCGCTGCAGTATTAACCTGGTCAGTCGAATCAGGCTCTACATTTCCTTCTTCAGTATCCGTTCCTTCATCCTGATTTACTTCTTCAATATTCGTTTCTTCAGCCTGATTTGCTTCTTCAGAGCCCTCATCTTCAGAACTCTCAGCATTTTCATCTGTATCCGTTTCTTCATCGACTGAAGATTCTTTTTTGCCTGATGCGAGTCCTTTCATCTTGGACGGGTGGACACCCAGCTTCTTGGCTGCCTGTCCAAAGCCAACCTTTTCCTCAGTATATAAAACAGCAATCTCTTCTACTGTCTTGCCAGCTGCCTCTGCAAGCCAGAAGATTTGTGCGATTTGCCCGTATCCCAGCTCCTGTTCACGCAGCTGGGATACCATTTTCTGATCAAGATCCTTTACTACGTTCGCAACGACCTTTGCTTGTTCTGTTGCTTCTGCAACTTCTTCCTTTAATTCATTTTCAAGTTCTTCGGTAAGCCCTTCCTCAAGATTAGCTGCATTTTCCAACTCTTCTGTCAGTCGGTCTTCTCCATCGGAATCGGTCCCGTCTTCAACTATGACCTCCGTGACCTTCTCTTGCGCTTCTTCAAGCGTTTCTAAATAATCTTTAAACGCCTCTTGTACGAATTCTGTCTTTTCCTCCTCTGACATAGCTGCCGCCTCAGCCAGCCTCTCGTTCGCAAACTCTAAAAGCAGCTCGGCTTCCTTTTCATCATCAAAGGTGATTAAAAGCTTCAATTCTTCAAATAATTGATCAAACGTAAATAAAAACTCGTCTGGTGTCGTTCCGGGATCTACAGTTTCTACAACTTCCTCTGCGGATACTCCCGTACCAAAAGCAAGCAGTCCTGTCAAAACCGTTGATGCGAAAAACTTTTTCATTCCAATTTCCCCCACTTATATATTGGAATCAAAATCAAAAAAGTGCTGTCCGAAGAGCAGCACACATAAATCTACTATGTGAACCTTCGGCAACTGGCTGGCATAGTCATGACTTTAGCCCCTGTAGTTTTGCGTCCCCAGGTTTCCCTGGATTTGCCTTTATCGGATTTTAATTCTACTTTTATCATACTTATTCGACAGAAAAAAATAAATAAAAATTTTCGGAGTTTGCCGCTAACTCACTTCGCTTCCCCGCCGAACTTCCCTTCCTGGTAATCGCGGTATGCCTGACGGATTTCTTCCATTGAATTCATGACGAATGGGCCGTAAGCAACAACTTCCTCTTTGATCGGCTGGCCGGAGTAGACCAACACTCTTGAGCGCTTATTCGCTTTAAAAGTTAATCCGCTTAAGCCTTCCCCGCCATCCTTAAAGGTTAACGTGGCTGCTGAAGACTTTTTAAGGTTGACCTGGCTTTCACCAGCTTCAATTTCACCTGATAGTACATAAAGGAACGCATTATGCCCTTCTGGCAGCTCATATGTGAATTCAGCACCTTCAGACAGGCGGATTTCAGATAAGGCAAATGGCACCAAAGGTTCCATCGGTCCCTTTACACCGGCGGTTTCTCCTGAGTAGACCTTTAGTGTGCCGCCATCGAATGGGACAACAGGCGCCTCTTCGTTATAAACATTCTGATAAGAAGTGGTTGTGCCTTTCAGCTCTCCAGGCAAATTCAGCCATAACTGCAGTGTATGGGCAATATCGTGGTCAACCGCTTCCTCGGCATGCCTCGCTCCGCTTCCGGCGTTCATGTACTGGATATCCCCTGCTTCAAGAATGCTGTGCCCTCCATGGT
Source organism: Chryseobacterium sp. ISL-80 (assembly GCA_018613055.1). Classification (GTDB taxonomy): domain Bacteria; phylum Bacillota; class Bacilli; order Bacillales; family Cytobacillaceae; genus Mesobacillus. The sequence goes on from JAGGQZ010000017.1 coordinate 75,277, forward strand.
TATCGATATGTTCCAGTCTGCCGTCAATGACAAACGTAATCGTTTGGAAGCCGCGATGTGGGTGATCGGAAAAAGTACCGCGCTTGAACCAGTCCTCAGCCATTAGAATGAACGGATCCAATTCCCTCCACTCCTGCGGGTTCAGTACCAGCCCCGCCTGCACATGGGGCATGCCTCTCTCTTCATATTGAACGGTCCAATGCTTTTTTATATCTCTTTTATACATTTTTATAACCCCTTTCCAGGAACTTCAATTTTCTCAGGACGTTTTTACCTTTTCAGTTTCATTAAATTATATCAATCAAAGGAATTATTTTAAAACAAAGATACTTTAACATGAGATAAATTCATCTCCTCCAGCTCCCAAGTGTCAAACTAGTATTCTAGAAAAATTCTATTGTGAGAAGGTCTTTCATCCTATATAATATACAATTGGCTTTAAAATATCGTGGTTCGTAACCATCCCACGTAAAAAAACTAGGAGAGATGAAAATGAATACGAGAACGGTTGTCCGAAACGGGATTCTGGCTGCATTGTATATCGCCGTTTCTGCTGTCATCCAGCCATTCGGCTTTACCAATGTACAATTCCGCGTATCGGAAATGTTCAACCACCTGATTGTTTTTAACAAAAAGTATTTCTTCGGAATTGTGTTGGGAGTATTTTTAACAAACCTGCTCTTTTCCCCGATGATGGCTTATGACCTTGTATTTGGCGTTGGCCAGTCAGTGATTTCTTTGTTGATTACGATCTTCACTTCTAAATATATCAAAAATATCATCGGCCGTATGATTGTGAATGCTCTGGTGTTCACCTTCACGATGTTCCTTATCGCGCTTGAACTGAATCTCGCATTTCAGATGCCGTTCTTGTTCACATGGCTGACAACAGCCGCGGGTGAATTCATCGTAATGGCTGTCGGCATTCCAGTGATGCTCGCGATCCATAAACGAGTGAACCTCGAGAAGTTGGTATGAATGAACAAACCGCATGGGTTTAATCCATGCGGTTTTTATATGGTTTGCAAGCCATTATTTTCGATTGTGCTTAAGCCGTTTATATATGTACACACTCTTTTTTCCGTCTTTTCGCCTCATACATTCTCGCATCAGCCATGGCCATCAATTCTTCCATCCTGCCCGCGGAGGCGCTGGTGCAGGCATAGCCAATAGATAAACCGATTGGGCAAGTTCGGTTTTTTTGATTATACAGATCAATCGAGGTCTGGATGAATTCAATGAGATTTATGATTTCCTTCTCGTTTTTCCGAAGTATAAGAATGGCGAATTCATCCCCGCCCATCCGTGAAACGAAGATTTCATTAGACTCAAAAGAAGCCAGCAGTTTTGCTGTTTCAATCAAAAGCCTGTCGCCCTGTTTGTGCCCAAAAGAATCATTCGTGGTTTTCAGATTATCCAAGTCGCACATAATGATGCCCGCAGATATGGTCTTTTTATTATATGAATCTGACTGTTTTTGGAAGTAATGCCTATTATGGATCCCGGTTAATGCATCATGATTAATCCGGAACTCCAAGTCTTCCTGGAGCTTGACTTTATCATCAATATTTCGGATGATTCCCTGAATGGCAATCAGCTGGTCGTTGTGATAAACCGGACTTGCGTATTCTTCAAACCAGAGGTACTCTCCTTCATGATTACGCCACCTCTGAAGAATCGGCTGGCAATAATCAAGATTGCCTGTCACCTTGTCATGCAGCTGGTCCACATCATCCGGATGCGATCGTTCAAAGCAGTCATACGGATTTCCCATAGCCGCCTCTACAACCCCTCCTCCCAGATACGTGTCCAGGGACGGACTTATATACTTGAATTTAAATTCCGGCTTAACCTGATAATAATAAATGACGTCCTTTGAACTTTCGACAAGCCTGGCAATCCGCTGTATCTGATCCAGCCCCTCATCCTGTTTCGGCCTTTTCACCCTTGAACGCAGAAGGAAACCTAAACCCAACCCAGCAACTGCTCCTAAAATGAAATCCATTAAAACATCCATCCCCTGTATGTACTTGATGCCACTTCCCATATACTGGATTTTACCATAAATGGAAGGATAGAAATATAGATAAATGTTGAATTCAAACTATTTTTCTCTCTAGGCCATCCTCCTCTCTGTCTATTTCCTATCAGCCTTGAGTCCTATATGAAAATCTGTCTCTGGCTCATTATGGCTTTTTCATTCAAGGGATAAAATGGAAATATCACAGAGAAGATTTCTATTATGACACTCTAGATTATCAGCGTAGGTATTAATATAGAAACTTAATTATATTTTTACAAATTTATAGTTATTTTTTCCTATGAATGTGTGTATAATCTGTTTTTGGGTGAATAAAATAGAAATTTTTTACAATCTTATTTTAAGATAATTTTAGGAGGATTTTATGAAGTTATTAAGGTTTATCATTCAAAGAAAGATTTTAGTCAGTTTGATGGTGGTGTTAGTTTTATTGATTGGCAGCTTTTCAGTTTTGAAGCTGGATAAAGAGCTGTTGCCTTCGATCCAGATGGATGGAGCATATGTGGAAATCAATGCCGGGGAGATGCCGGCGATCGAAGTGGAAAGAACGATTACCACCCCGCTCGAAAAAAAGATACTTGGTATTGAAGGCATCGAGAAAATTGAGTCGACCAGCAATATCGGGAGCAGCTCTTTGCAAATGACGATTGAACGCGGAAAAGGCGATGAGGTTTTCAAGGAAGTGGAATCTGTCGTTAATAATGAAACCTCCGACCTCCCAGGTGTCAAAGATGTAATAGCTGCCCAATACGGCACAAGCCAGGCGTACGATTTCTTCATGGATGTATCTGGTTCCGATATGGAGAAGATGACTGCCTTCGCAAAGAACATCCTGGAACCACGGCTGGAAGACCTTCCTGAAGTCCGTGACGTCTCGCTTTCTGGAAGTGTGGAAAAAGAAGTGACTGTAGAACTCAAAAGAAATGAACTCACGAAAAAAGGGCTGGATGCAGCACAGGTAATGGGCGCGATCCAGCAGGCAAACACTGAGGCCACATTAGGCCAGCTAAGCAATGAAGCGAATTCTCCCTCTTTGAGGTGGAACACACAGCCCGAATCAGTCGAAAAAATAAAGAACCTTCATATAGCTTCACCGAATGGCAATATCAAGCTTTCTGAGGTCGCTGACGTTTCGGTACAGCCGCTGGAAAACTCCTCGCTTGTCTGGAAAAATGGTTCGAAAGATTTCATCTTTGTCCAGGTCGGCAGGGTTGCAGATGCGACACAAATCGAAATGGCTGATGCTGTTCGCAAGGAAATCAAGAAAATCCGCGAAGAAGGCTTGCTCACCGGGGACCTTGAACTGAATGAAATGGTTGCCCAGGCAGATTATGTGCAAGAATCTATTGATGGAGTCACAAGCAATATTCTGATAGGAGCTGCTATCGCTGTCGCCATCCTCCTTCTATTTTTGAGGAATGTCCGCGCCACGCTGATTGTCGGACTGTCTATCCCAACATCGGTACTGCTCACCTTCGCTGCCATGTGGATGTTCGGATATAGCTTCAATATCCTGACACTGATCGGCCTGGGACTCGGAATTGGGATGATGGTAGACTCGTCCATCGTGATCCTGGAGTCCATTTATCGTAAAAAGGAACTTGGTCTGAAGAACATGGAAGCTGTCATTGAAGGAACAAAAGAAGTCGCGACCGCCGTGCTGGCATCGATGATGACGACTATTGTTGTATTCCTTCCAATCGGCCTTTTAGGCGGTGAGATGGGCTCATTCATGATCATTCTCTCAGTCGTTGTCGCGATTACACTGATCAGTTCAGTCATCGTTTCCTTCACACTGATCCCGTCTTTATCCGATAAGTTCTTAAAGCTGAAAAAGAAAGAAAAAGTGAAGAAGGATGGTCCGCTCCTTCGTTTTTACAGCAATCTCATCTCATGGACCATCAGGAAAAAGCGCCACAGTTTTGCCATCATCGGCCTGTTCTTCCTCATGCTTGCCGGCTCGATGATGCTGGTGACGAAAATTCCGATGACAATCATGCCGGATATGCTGAATCGTTATGCTGAAATCATGGTTCCTGTTGAGCCAGGTTTGAGCCTCGAAGAAAAGCAGGACATCGTAACTGAAATGAATAAAGCCCTGGAAGGCATCACAGATGTCGAGACAAATTATGTGATGGATTCAGGGAACATGATGTATACCATTGTCAACATGACAAAGGGTGATGATATTACCCGGGATCAAAAAGAAGTGAATGAAGAAATTCTGAAAGCACTGAGGAATCTCGAAGACACAGTTCCAGTCAAGGGAGCCCAGGCTGCCATGTCAGCTGGCGGCGGATCTCCAGTCCAAATTAACATTTCCGGAGAAAGCGTTGAAGAACTCCAGAAGATTGCCGATGGTTTTACAGGAAAGCTTGCTGAAATCGATGGAATTGTCGGGATTGAGAATTCTATTGAAAGGACTTCTGTTGAACAGGTAGTCCAGCTGAAGGAAACCGAAATCGAAGAAGCAGGATTATCCCAGCTGCAAATCAAGCAATTCATCGAACAGTCTCTCATGCAGATGCCGATTGGCGAGCTGACAATCGATGAAGAAAATATCCCTTTGAAACTGAAGTGGGATGACGAAACAGCCACAAAGTCAGCCTTGCTCGATCTGATTGTCCCAACACCAACTGGCGAGAAAAAGCTGTCAAACTTCATTTCCTTAAAAAGTGAGGAAAATCCAAACGAGATCAAGCATAAAGACGGAGAACGCTTCATTTCCATCTCTGCTGATATTGAAGGCAAGGATCTTGGCGCGATCAACCGTGATGTCCAAAAGCTGATGGACCGCTATGATGTGCCGGCCGGTTACAGCATCACACCTGCTGGTGACATTGAGCAGCAGCAGGAAATGATCCAGGACATGATTTTGATCTTGGCGATCTCCATTTTCCTTGTCTACCTAGTCATGGCTGTCCAGTTCAATCACCTTGGCCACCCGCTGATCGTGATGTCGGTTATCCCAATGACGATAGTCGGCGTCATCCTTGGATTGTTCCTGACCCAGCGTGAACTGAGCGTCATGTCAGGCATGGGCATCATCATGCTGATTGGAATCGTCCTGAATAACGCGATTCTATTGATTGACCGCACCAACCAGCTGCGCAATGAAGGGTATACTGTCCAGGAAGCACTTGTTGAAGCAGGAAAGAACCGCATCCGCCCTATTTTGATGACAACACTGACAACAGTTGGCGGTATGCTCCCATTAGCCCTGGCAACAGGAGGATCAGGAAACTATCAGGCACCGATGGCTACTGCCATCATTACCGGACTGAGTTTCGCTACCCTTATCACCTTGTTGTTGATCCCGGCTGTATACCGCATCTTCACAAGAAGTGCGGAGAAACGAAGCATGTTCAGCAGGAAAGTTAGGAAAAGCAAGACTTCCATTACTCCTGCTCCGAAAGCAGTGAACTAAAAAAGAAGGCAAAACGGTTTCAATCGTTTTGCCTTCTTTTTTATGTATTTCATAAGCACTTATGCTGTTTAAAATATTCCGCCCGCCTGGACGCACTGTGCATAGAGAATTGAGCCCAGGAAATTGGTCCACTAAAAATGGAATCAAATCATTTTTTCTTCTCTGCCATTTGGAGTTCCTGTTTTACAACCTGCTGAAGCTGCTTTGTTCCCTTCGCACCAAAATGAAAAACATTCTTATCCGTATAATAAGTTTCGCGGAATATGATCCCGTTATCAAGCTCGATCCCGATAAACACCCTCTCATGATCACTAAGCTTCTCACTTGAGATTTTCATTGGATCGAACAGCTTCAAGGACAGCCACTCTCTCAAGAATGCCTCTTTGGAGTCTTTTGAAAAAGTATGGATTAGTGCCCCATCATATGTACTCTGGAAGATGATATTTTTTACTTTCCCCTCAATTGGATACAATTCATTTACCGTTTCGGCACTTTTATTTTCATCAACCATGTACACTTTGTTCCCCGCATACACCATAAAAGAAGATAAATAGCCTTCGACTTCATAAATCGGTGTCCCTTTACCGAGGAAGGCAGCATCCCCGTTTTTCATTTTGTGGTTCGTGCATGCGTCATCCGCCATTTCATAGCTGACTTCCCCAAGCTTCTTTCCTGTTTTAATCTCCAGCTCTTCCGGCACTTCCAATGAATCATGCTGATATCTTATATCATTAATCTTGACCATATCCACCCATTCAATGATCGTATTTGGCGGGCAGTTTTTTGACAATGTATTGCAGCCGGTAAGTAAAAGCATCATGAAAAATATAATGGCTAAGCCTTTAATCGGTTTCACGTTTATTCCATCTCCCCCCTCCCCCTAATATATTCCATGATTAGTTCCAAAAACCTTTAGGGGTGGAAATAAATAATGCCATTGTGGTTAATGCTACTCTAACGGACTGTCTAACAACCATTCTCGGGAAAAGTGTCCGTTAGAACCTCTCTATCGGACAGACTCATTTCCATTCTCGGAAAAAGTGTCCGTTAGAACCTCTCTATCGGACAGTCTTACAACCATCCTCCAGAAAAGTGTCCGTTAGAACCTCTCTATCGGACAGACTCACATCCATTCTCCAGAAAAGTGTCCGTTAGAACCTCTCTATCGGACAGGCTCACATCCATTCTACAGAAAAGTGTCCGTTAGAACCTATCTATAGGACAGACTCACATCCATTCTCGGAAAAAGTGTCCGTTAGAACCTCTCTATCGGACAGTCTTACAACCATCCTCCAGAAAAGTGTCCGTTGGAACCTCTCTATCGGACAGACTCACATCCATTCTCCAGAAAAGTGTCCGTTAGAACCTCTCTATCGGACAGGCTCACATCCATTCTCCAGAAAAGTGTCCGTTAGAACCTCTCTATCGGACAGACTCATATCCTTTCTCCAGAAAAGTGTCCGTTAGAACCCCTTTATCGGACAATATAACAAAAATCCCCGAAAAAAGTGGCCATTAGAGAATATCTATTACAAAAGCAACCCAACATTATGAATACGGAAATAACAGTCATCTAAAGCCACCAAACCACGCAACAATCCCCAGCAAAAAAGCCATGTTATCACTAACATGACTTTTAAAATCAATATACCTCTGTCAGCCTCCACCAGGCAGACTCCGGAATTTTATCTTCGCCTAAAGAGATGGTTTCCCCGATTCTTGGAGTCGCAATCTCTACTCCCGATTCTTTTGCGGCCTGGAGAGCCCTCTCAACTGGATCATGCCAGGCATGGAGTGACAGGGTGAACGCTCCCCAATGGACAGGGATGAGCAGCTTTCCTTTCACATCCTGATGTGCCTGGACCGTTTCTTCGGGAAGCATATGAATCGCTGCCCAGCGTGCGTCGTACTGGCCGCATTCCATCAGCGTCAGGTCAAATGGGCCATATTTCTCGCCAATCTCTCTAAAATGCTGACCATAGCCGCCATCGCCGCTGAAATATATCTTTGTTTGCTCGCCAATGATTACCCATGAACACCAAAGCGTAGAGTTACGGTCTGTAAGTCCGCGGCCAGAAAAATGGCGGGCTGGAGTACACGCGAGCTTGAGACCTTCGAAGATAAATTCATCCCACCAATCGTGTTCACTTATTTTATGGTCAGGAATCCCCCATCTTGTCAAATGGCTTCCGACACCGAGGGGAGTGATGAACTGTTTGACCTTCCCCTTCAGCTTCATGATCGAACCGTAATCAAGGTGATCATAATGGTCATGAGACAGAACGACAGCATCAATCACGGGCAGTTCCTCGATTTTGAATGGCAGCTTCCCACTGTAGCGCTGGTTCCTAATTGGAAAAGGTGTTGGGGCTTTCCCGAACATCGGGTCGAATAAAATCGTTTTCCCCTCTATCTCGAGCAGGAAAGCAGAGTGTCCAAACCAGGTGACTTTCACTGAGGAACCCTGATTTATTCCAGTGGTGTAGGATGCCATCGGAATAGGAGTCCTTGGCCTTCTTTCGGAATTGCCTTTTAAAAAGTCCCTCATCATAGAAAGCATCGAACCAAAACTCGTATCCCAATGGGTTGGGGTCTGGTTGACGAATTTTCCCTTTTGATATTGCGGAGACTGTGCGAATAACGCTTTCTTCTCTTTGGATTGCTTTCCCCCAAAGGCTGGATGAATCTTCTGGACCGCATACCCAAGTATAATGATTCCTGCTATAACCAATAAAAAACCGATGATCATGTTTATGCTCAGCACCCTATTTCTTGTATGAGTTCAGAAGGATACACAGTCAATCCTTTATCATTTTTCTGCGCAACGCGATACATCGCCGCAGCCACTGTCCTTCCTTCAATCGCTTTATATTTTCTTAGCGGCCCGGCAAATAGAAAAGGCACTTTTGAAAAAATGGCCGCTGCCGTCCTTTCGCCAAGCCTGAATTCTTCCCGTTCCCCCAGCAGGAGAGACGGACGGAAGATGGCAGTGGTTTCAAAAGGGATCTGTTTGATTTCTTCTTCGAGCTTTCCTTTCATCCTTGGATAAAAAATAGCAGATTCAGCGTCCGCGTTCATTGAGCTGACAAGCAAGAACTTCTTTGCTCCCTCCGAACTCGCCATCCTGGCAATGGAAACTGGGTATTCAACATCTATTTTCCACATCGCTTCCTTCGTTTTAGCCTTTTTGATCGTTGTTCCGAGACAGCAAAACACATCGTCCACTGAAAAAAGCTCTTTGCTTTGTTCAAGGTGATCAAATTGGACGATTCTTTCATCGAGTTTGGGGTGATCAATTCCAACCGACCTTCTAACAATCGCGATGACTTTGTCATAGTCATTTCCATTCAACAAAAACTGCAGCAGTTCCTTCCCAATCAAACCGGTCGCACCGGCAATCAAAGCTGTTTTACCCGCCAAGCAAGCAACCCCCTAATGAAAAGCTTAATATCCTTTATTATTCCACAATTTGTTTGATAAGAAAATTTTAAAAGCAAAACAGCCAGCCCGCAAATGGACTGGCTTCCTATCCTTAATCAATCTTCCGTTCTTTTTGCAATTGGGTTCTTCTGGCTGCGATGATCAGGTCTTCAACCGGTGATACGCGCCCAAGCTTATCTTTATGGACAATATGTTTCCGTTCAAATTGTGTGGGACTGTCCAACCCGGCAGCCGCTGCCAGATTGTACAGCCCTTCCCGCAGCGAAATGATATAGTTGGCGACACGGTACTTCTTCTCATCGACAACCAGGCCGTCCTGAAGCTTCTTGTCTGTGGTCGCTACACCGGCAGGACATGTATTCGTGTGGCACACCTGAGCCATGATGCAGCCAACTGAGATCATCATCCCGCGGGCGATATTCACAAGGTCCGCTCCCATTGCCAGTGCGATGGCGACTTTATCAGGAGTGATCAGTTTCCCTGAAGCAATCAGCTTTACTCTATCTCTGATTCCATATTGGCGAAGCATTTCATCAACAACTGGAAGGGCTGAGTTGATTGGGAGTCCAACCGTATCCGCAAGCTCCTGATAGGTTGCTCCTGTACCGCCTTCCCCGCCGTCCACTGTAATGAAATCCGGGCCCTTCCCACTTTCCTTCATGTAAGAAATCATGTTTTCGAGTGCGTCCATATCCCCGACGACAATCTTCATTCCAACCGGCTTGCCGCCAACAGAGCGCAATTCCTCGATCCAGTCAAACATGGATGGGACATCACTGAATTCATAGAATCTGTTCGGACTGTTAATAGTCTTTCCGACTTCAACCAAACGGATTTTGGCGATTTCCTCAGTGACCTTGGCTCCTTCAACATGGCCCCCACGTGTCTTCGCCCCCTGCGCCAGCTTGATTTCAAACGCTTTTACCTGTGGCATCTCGCTTTTCCTCTTGAATTCTTCCCAGGAAAACTCCCCGTTTGGCTTACGGACACCAAATAAATCCGGACCGATTTGCATGATGATATCAGGGTTCCCGGCGAGGTGGTGGTCCGACAAACCGCCTTCCCCGGTATTCATCCATGTACCGCCTGCAATTCCCAGACCTTTTGACAGCGCCTGGATTGCTTTCTCGCCAAGCGCTCCATAACTCATCGCCGACTGGCCTACCTGCCCTTTTACCCTGAATGGATAGCGGCAAGTAGTTTCGCCAAGCACGACAGCGTCCTCATCCTGCAGGTAATAAGGGTCAACCAGCTTTTCCTCGTTGTGTTCCTTCCTTGTGAACAGGCCCTCGCCATCAATCTTGTAAACTCTTGTTTTGATTTTTTCGGCGTTATCGATCTTCATTTCTTCCGTCAACTTTGGAAAGAGTGTATTCCTGATATAAAAGCCTTCCTCGTCAAAATCCTTCAATGACCCGAAGCCTATTAATCTTTCCTTATACTTTCCTGCCTTGACGACATCCTGGTATTCCTTGCGCGAAAAAGGCTTCCCTTCATTGTCTGCGTTAAACAAATACTGTCTCATTTCAGGACCGATGTGTTCGGTAAAATAACGCACTTTCCCGATGACGGGGAAGTTCCTCAGAATCGAATGCTGTTTTTGCCTGTCATCTTTTACATATAAATAGATAAATAGCAGAATCGGCACGAGAATGATCAAAGCGATGAAGACAAACAGGCCGATTACCAAATAATCCGTAAAACCCATCTGGATCCTCCTTTCCTATAATGAAGATAATGCTTTTGTTATCACTGTATCCCCGTCAGCCACCTCGAATGTTTTATTAAAAGTTGTTTCCGCCTCAAGCGACATGACGAGCACATCCGCCAGGTCCTCGCGTGATATTTCAGCATTATTAGCCTCGAGTGTTATGGCGGCCGATATTTTTCCATCCCCTGGTTTATCTGTCACTGCTCCAGGCTGTATTACAGTATATGTCAGGTTTGATTGACGTAGTAATTCATCTGGCATCTCCTTGGCCCCGATGTTCCGGCTTTCATCACCTGTTGCTTCATTGGCTGTGATGGCACTCATCATTACAAAGCGCTGAACTCCCTGCTGTTCGGCTTGCTTTACCGTCTGAATGACTGACTCATGGTCAACCAATACTGTTCTGCCCGCTTTGGCCCTTGGATTGATGCCCGTTAGATAAATCACCGCATCATAGCCATGGAATAAGGTTGGCAGTAATTTCTCCTCATAGATCACCAGTTCATTCGCTCCAAGTTTTTTCAATGTCTCGATTTGATTTTCATTGCTGATCACCGCGCAGGACGGATATCCATTTTTCATAAGCTTGTTGATCACCAATTCACCAACACTACTATGCGCACCGAAGACAATCACCTTCATTTTTGTCCCCTCCTTTGGTAAACTTTCTTATAAGACTTTGCTGCCTCCACACCCAACTCTGCTTTGTAAAAAAGAGAAACAGACAGAATCCGTTTCTCTTTCTAAATCAAATCATTCTATCCCAGTGTCGGTGTTCTGCAATTGCCTTGATGAATTCCTGGGCTTCCCCTGTCACTTCTTTGCTGTTTTCAAAAACGACGACTCCCGGTGCTTCTTCATGGTGTATTTTCGCGGCAGCCAGGAGTTCTGCCGCTTCTTTTCCTGCACCTACTGCTTTTAAGTGGCTGAACGCCTCATCCACAAGATAAACGGCTTCCTTTTTCTGCTTCAGGCTGTCGACACTCTGCTGGCCGCCGGCAACATACAAAGCGTCAAAAAGTACAGAGCTTCCTGTCAAAAGTGTATGCTGGACCTCAATCTCAGTACCGTCATCACCCTTGATCGTTCCAAGCTGTTTGCTGACGATTTCCGCCGTAATTCCGCTCTTTTTCAGCATGTTCATCACACCGGAAACTTCGGCACCGGTAAATCCATGGTCAGCAAGGATCGCAACCTTTCTGGTGTTCGGGAGCTTCGCTGTGTTCATCTGGCTTAATGCTGGAGAAGACATGGTCACTTCTTGCGGTTTGCTTTCCGGCTTTTTTGCTCCAAGGCTTTCTGCCACCTGCCCGGCGAGGAAGGTATCAATATTGCCAAGCATCTCGACAACCTGCTGCTGTACATCCTTGCTTTTCACTTTTCCAAGTTCAAAGCTGAATGCCTGGATCATATGCTGCTTTTCAACATCGGACATGCTGTTCCAGAAAAGAATCGCCTGTGAATAGTGGTCTTTGAAGCTGTCGCTGCGTGCCTGGACTTTTCGTCCTTCCACTTTCTCCTGATAATGCTGATATCCACCCTCGCTCGCAGATGAAGTTTTTGGATAATTGCTTTGGAGCGAGTTTTTATGGTAAGCAACCTGGCCGCGGTCAATCGTCATCCTGTGCATGCCATCGCGCTGATTATTATGGAAAGGGCATACCGGCCTGTTAATCGGGATCTCATGGAAGTTCGGACCACCGAGACGCGAAAGCTGCGTATCGGTATAGGAGAACAAACGCCCCTGAAGCAGCGGGTCATTTGAAAAATCGATTCCCGGCACGACATGTCCCGGATGAAACGCGACCTGTTCCGTTTCCGCAAAATAATTGGTCACATTCTGATTCAACGTCATTTTTCCGATGATCTTGACTGGCACCAGTTCCTCTGGCCAGATTTTTGTCGGGTCCAAAACATCGAAATCAAATTTGAATTCGTCTTCCTCATCAATCATCTGGACGCCAAGCTCATATTCTGGGTAATTCCCCATCTCAATCGCTTCAAAAAGATCACGGCGATGGAAATCCGGGTCCTTTCCGGCAAGCTTCTGTGCCTCATCCCATACTAAAGAATGGACTCCCAGAACTGGTTTCCAGTGGAATTTTATAAAACGGGCCTTGCCCTGTTCATTGATAAACCTGAATGTATGGACACCAAAGCCCTCCATCATCCGGAAGCTGCGCGGAATGGCACGGTCTGAAATATGCCACATAATCATGTGTGCGGACTCCGTGTTATTCGCGATAAAATCCCAGAATGTGTCGTGTGCTGACTGTGCCTGAGGGATTTCATTATGCGGTTCCGGCTTGACTGCATGAATCAAATCAGGGAATTTGATTGCATCCTGGATGAAGAAAACCGGGATGTTGTTGCCGACAAGATCATAATTCCCCTCTTCTGTATAAAATTTAGTCGAAAACCCGCGGACATCACGGACGGTGTCGCCTGACCCGCGTGAACCAGCAACCGTGGAGAAGCGCACAAAGACCGGAGTCTTTTTTGACGGATCTTGCAGGAACCCTGCTTTCGTGTATTCAGCCATTGGCTCGTACACCTGGAAGTACCCATGAGCCGCAAAACCCCTTGCATGGACAATACGCTCTGGTATGCGCTCATGGTCAAAATGGGTCATCTTCTCACGGAAATGGAAATCCTCCATCAATGTCGGACCGCGCTCGCCCGCCTTCAGGGAATGTTCATCTTCAGAAACACGAAGTCCTTGGTTTGTTGTCAAGGCTTCTCCGTCATGCCCGGACCTGAACTGTTCCAGCTGCTGATCTTTTGAATTTTCGTTCACAAATTGATCGTTATCATTTTTCTTCACTGAATCATTCCTCCATTTACGATGTGGGAGCATATTATGTAATCGTTAACAAGATGAATTGACAGACCTTATCACGGTCCTTTTTGTCGATGCTCCTCTATGAACGTATACCACAAGAAAATGCCCGCTAAACGATTCGTTGGCGGGCTGTGCTTTTTATAGATTTTTCTTCAAGTATTCTTTTGCATCTTCAGGAGAGGCAAATGGTTTGATAAAAGTGATTTCCTTGCTGTCATTTGCAACCGCCAGGAATCCGTCCGCCACCTGGATGATATCTGCTGATACATCCTCTTGGCCCTCAATCTTGACGGTATCCGAAATTGATGCCTGTCCCTTATCCACCCATGTTTGGATTTCAACTGCATAAGCATCATAATCCATCCCCTCATAAAACCTCTCTTGCAGATAATCAGTCGTCACTGGATCCTCCTCGGTTTTGACCTCCGTCTCCGGCGGCCCCTCCTGTCCATTCCCACTGTCACTGGCACTGCACCCCGCAAGGATCCCGGCAGCTGTTAACGAAATAAGTAGTTTTTTCATAAGATCCTCCTTGTCGTAAGATTCGTTTATATTTCTCATACCCCAATAAACAAGTGGGAAAAGTTTTACTGGATATTTGGATGGAATTGGAAGATGAGAACCATTTGACAAAGGAGCATGATCTTTTCAAATAGGATTCACGGCCTTAACTGGTATTACAGTCGCTGGGACTTAGTCAAAACTGTGCTATCTGGAGAAAGTTCCGCCAACTGGAGAGAAAGTTCAGCTAACCGGAGATAAAGCTCTGACAACTGGAGATAGAGTTCTGCCAACCGGGGATAAAGCTCTGCTAACCGGGATTAAAGCTCTGCTAACCGAGAATATAAACTGACTGCATCCATATTTTGACCTGCAAAGCATGCAAATTTCTCTCCGAATAGAGTCTATCAACCTTTTTGCAGCAATCCTAAAGGCCAGTTAGTCTTTTCTAGATAAAAAAAAACAGGATTCCGGCCAGGAATCCTGTTTTCGATTTTATTTTCACTCTGGAGCCGTGAATGAACGCTGGGCGAGTTCATTTTCGAGCATGAAGAAGGCGTTGCTGTCCTGGTCAATCCGGCGCAGCTTCTGGATGAGGCTGTCGAACAAGGCCTCTTCTTCGACTTGTTCCTCGATGAACCATTTTAGGAATGTCATCGTTGCGTGTTCACGTTCGTCGAGAGCGATATCTGCCAGATTATAGATGCGGCGGGTAACTTCCTTCTCGTGTCCAAGTCCTTTTTCGAATACATCAAGAACGGATTCGAAATCGTTTGATGGTGAACTGAAACCATCGAATGTCACACGCTCACCCATATCATTAATGAAATTGTAAAATTTCATCGCATGGAAGCGTTCTTCCTCTGCTTGTACCATAAAGAAGTTCGCAAAACCATCCAAATTTTCCGCCGAGCAATACGCAGCCATTGCCATGTACGCATGCGCAGAATAAAATTCATAGTTCATTTGTTCAACCAATCCATTTACTAACTTTTCACTGATCATACTATTTCCTCCTCAGTCCATGCAGCCCTTGTCTTTTTACGCTAACATAGTTATTTTGCCTTCACTATTGAATTTTACCCTTTTGTGCTGCTTAAAACCATGTTTATCCAACGGAGTGCAAAAGAAAAAAAGACAGTATGAAAGCAAAAGCTCATGCCACCATACTGTCTTTCAACCGTTAAAACAATTCCATCAAAAGCTCCCAGAAACCTTTCTTTTTCTCAGGCTTTGCTTTTTTCTCAGCTTGCTCTTCTTTTTCAATTGCTTTTGTTTTGATGACGAATTGGACGGAAGCCACTTTTTCATTTTTGGCAGAAACAAAGGAAACAGGTTCAAAGTCGGATTTGTCATATTCCTTGATCATCTCATTGATTTTCTGCTGCATTTGCTGTGGCAGGTCCTTCGTTTCCTCACTCAATTTGCTTGTTCCATCATGCAGTTCGCCGACTCCATTATCCAGTTCACCGGTGCCGTCAGCGAGGCCTGCAATTCCTGTGTGCAATGTATTATAGGAGGTGGCTAGCTTGCTGACTCCCCCTGTATAGCCCACGAGGCCGGAATGGAACTGACCGTATTTAGAGGACAATTCCTTGAGCCCTGTTTGCAATTGTTCCAGGCCGCTCATATCCGTGTCCTTTAAAGAAGCAGAAAGTTCACCTGAAATCGCATTTAGCGTGATGCTCATTTCTTTTACCGATCCGCTGATCTGCTTCAATGTTGGGTCGACGGCTACAAAAGCTTCCTGTACCTGTGAATAGGTTCCTTTGACTGTCTGGGCAGCTTCATAGGAATCGACCAATTTCTTGACTACATTGGCGTCTGCACCGCTCTTGTATAATGCCGCTATTTCTTCCTCAGAGATCTGTTGTGACGGAATTCCCATTATCGCACCATCCAGTGCACCATAAGCCGCTGCGTAATTTTCCCGTAAAACGGCCAGCCCATCGGCTGCCTGGTTCATCCCATCCGCCAATTGTGTCAGTCCGGCTGGCAATTGGCTCAGGCTCGCCATGTCCAGTTGGGCAGAATCTCCTGAAAGGGATGTGTTGATTTTTTTCAGGGCATCTCCAATCGAACTCGATGCACCAACAATTTGCGAGGATGAGCCGTTCAACTCGCTGATGCCATTTTTATATTTTGCTGAACCATCACGGAGACTTGCTGCTCCGTTATTTAATTGAGAAACACCTTTTTTCAAATCGGCAACGCCATTATTCAGTTCGCTGATTGCGTCGGACAATGTGGACATGTCATCGGTCATGTTATCCATCTCGGAAGTATCAATCGGCAAGGTTGATGGAACTGCCGCGATATTGATGCCGGTGAATTCAAAATCATTAACATCTGCCTTGAGGCTGAGGTTTTCCTCCTGGCCAGGCATTACCGTAAAGGTGATTTGATTGTTTTTCCCGGCGTTGGCCACCATGCCGCCATCTGCTTTCAAATTTTGATAGCTGTTTGAAAGCTGCAGCGAGATTTGCAACAAGTAATTCTCAAAGTAAATTGCATCTGCTTTTTCATTGGCGGCTGTACGAATCCTGATTTCCAACTGTCCGTTTTTACCGGCCAGCTCAGATGCATCAATCTCACGCCCATCAAGTAAATAGGAAACATCTATTGACCAAGGCAATTCCGTATTGTAAGCCATGTTTCCCTGGTAATAAAACTTTCCTTCAGGAGCATCGAATTGGACTGCCTGCCCATTCTGATCCATTTTGGATAGGTTTGTGAGATTCTTGACACTGCTATATTCACCGTAGTCGACAATCTTGCCGGCCTCCGCTACATCCAGTGTATTGACGACATAAATATCATCTAGTTTTCCATTGGCTTTTAGCGTAGCATATACCGCCTCATCCTTCGAGGTAATTTTGCCTTCCGCTTCTGCCGCAGCTGCATGATCAAGAAATGAAGGCAAGACCATCATCAGAGCGAGAGTAGCAGGCAGTAACTTTTTTGTCCTCATCATCATTTCTCCTCATAAAAATTTGCTTTATAGGTCGTCTTTTTAATGAATCCATCGAATACCAGCAGCATTGCCGGCAGGAGGAACACGACCATCACGAATGCCAGCATTGCCCCCCTGCCCAACAACAAGCCGATGGAACCGACAATGGGATTCGAAGATGTCAACCATAAAATGAACCCGACGCTCGATAGAATCGCCGCAGAAATCGAAATCGAAAATGTCTTTTCATCCAGGGTTTTGATGATTGCCTTCCTGGCGGACATTTCCCTGCGGTTATGCTGATAAGCTTCCGTTAAAAGGATTGCGTAGTCCACGGTAGCTGCCAGCTGGACAGTACTGATGATTAAATATCCGACAAACACCAGCGACGAACTGGTGAAGTACGGAATGGACAGATTGATCCAGACTGCCGACTGGATCGTGATCAACAGCACGAGTGGAATCGAAATAGACTTAAAGGTTGCCAATAGGACGATCGCGATCGTTACGACAGTCAGCACATTCACGACAATATTATCCTTGTTGACGACATTTTTGATATCATACAACGTCACACTCTCCCCTAAGCTCAGGGCTTTGTCGCCATAATACTTTTCAGCCGCTTTTTCCACCTTCTGAACGATTGAAAAAGGAACATCACCCTCTGTTCCCTGATTCGTATTGATGATCATCCGGCTGTAATTTTTCGAGTAAAACTCCTTTGTGATCGATTCATCCAAATATTCAGGAGGAATGACCGAACCTACCATATTGACATAGGCGATCACGCTTGTGACATAATCGAGTTTCTCCAGCTCCTTAACCAGTTCCGATTCTTTCGCGCGGTCCCCTTTTGGAACCAGGAGGACAATCGGCGTCGTTTCGCCAAAAGCTTCCTTAATCTCAGTAAAATCACTGCCCGCACGCGTCGTTTCCGGCTGTACGCCAAGCCCGTATGTGAAGGCGGTATTGCTCTGGGCCAGGAAGCTCGGAACAATGATGGCAAAAACCAGCAGCAAACTAGGGATTTTCAGTTTCATGACAAACTTCCCTATACCGGTAAAGCTCGGGACAAAGCTTCTATGCTCTGTCTTATCCATCCATTTATAAAACAGCAGGGTGAGCGCTGGTAAAAACACCATGACACTGATGAAGCTCAGGATGATTCCTTTTACAAGGTTCATTCCGAGATCCGAACCGATTTCGAACTTCATGAAAGTCAGGGCGATGAAGCCAAAAAAGGTAGTCGCAGCACTGGCGGTAATCGCCGGGAATGATTTTTTCATCGCCAGCTGCATCGCTTCCTGAGGATTACTTGTTGTCTTTCGGTAATCAGAGAAGCTGTGAAGCAAAAAGACAGCATAATCAAGGGAAACTGCCAGCTGAAGGATTGGTGCGACCGACTGGGTGACGAAGGAAACCTCTCCGATAAAGATGTTCGTTCCCAGGTTGATCAGCACCGAGACCCCGATGGCTGTCAGGAAAAATAACGGCTCAATCCATGAGTTTGTCGAGACGACGAGAATGAAGATAATGATCGGGACAAGCAACATCCCGGCATACATCGATTCCTTCCCGGCCATTTTTTGGGATGAAGCCGTATTGATGGCTTCGCCGGCAATCGCACCATCCTCACCGATCAATTCATAGATTTCATCGGTAATCCTGACCTCATCACCGGTTCGGACACTGATTGAGAACAGCGCATTCCCATCTTTATAATAATTTTCTACCGTTTTTTCATCTGCCATTTCAATCGGGGTTTTCAAATCGACCACATCATCGAGCCAAATCACTTCCCCAACACCATCGATGGCAGACAATTTTTCCTTATAGGCTATGGCCTCCTGCAAGGTTATATCCTTGATCATGACCCTTGTATCAGGGACATCCGCGGTAAATTCCTGCTCCATGATTTGCATCGCCCTTGTTGACTGGGCATCTTCCGGCAGATAATCCACCATATTATAATTGACCGACACAAAGAATTGCGCCACTGTTGATATTAACGCAAATAAAGCAAATGCGATGACAACAGCTTTTTTATGCTTAATGATTTTTTCTGCAATGCTGTTCATGTTTAACCTCACTTGAGTCTTTTACATTTACACTTTATCATTATATAAACACGGTGTTGGCTATTCAACAAACAGTTGCGTACATAACGTACATTACACAACATAAATTCATTATCTGTTGGGAAACGATAAAAAAGGACGCTGATTTTTAAAAATGGACAGAAGAAAAAAATATACCAGGATGGTTTTAAAGGAAAGCCTGATGGCATTGCTGAAAGAAAAGCCAATTTCGAGCCTTACGATCAAGGAAATCTGTGAGCTTGCTGATCTCAATCGTTCCACTTTTTATGCCCATTTTTCCAGTCAATATGATCTCTTGAACTCAATAGAAGAGGAATTCATTGAAGATATGGTTTCGACACTGAACCAATATAATTTTTCCAAAGAAGAAGAAGCTTTGAAGATGACCGAGAAGATTCTAGAGTATATTGCCAGGAATAGCGATGTATGCCAAATGCTGCTAAGCGAAAACAGCGATATACACTTCCAGAAAAAAGGCATGAAGATCACCCAGGAATTCATCTTCAAAAACTGGATTACCGACCGCCAGTTTGACCGGGAAACATTTGAATATATCAATATCTTTGTTGTCAGCGGCAGTATTTATGTGATAAAAAATTGGGTGGAAAATGGCATGGACAAGACACCAGGGGAAATGGCCGAAATCATTAACAACTTCATCAATCATGGATTGTCAAATATACGATAAAGCGCCAGCCCCATTCCGGGCCGGCGCTTTTATCATTTCAAAACCAGTCTCGTGACACTCTCAATCTGCGAGGTGTGAGGGAACATGTCGACTGGCTGGATATATTCAACTTTGTATTTCCCTCCAAGTGTCTGGATGTCCTTAGCGAGCGTTGAAGGATTGCAGGAAACGTAAACAAAGGTTTTCGGCTTGATTTTCAGGACGGTCTTCAGGAATTCCTCGTTACAGCCTGTGCGCGGCGGGTCGACGACGATCACATCAGGATGCCAGCCTTCCGCCAGCCATTTCGGAAGCAATTCCTCTGCCTTGCCAACATAGAATCTGGCATGGCTGACATCATGCTTCTGGGCATTCTTTCTGGCATCGTCAATCGATTCCGGAATGACATCCATCCCGCGAACCTCGCCTGCCTGATTTGCCATCCACAATCCGATTGTCCCTACTCCACAATATGCATCGACGAGTTTTTCCTTTCCAGTCAACATGGCAGCAGCTTTCGCTTCATTGTAGAGCTTTACCGTCTGCTCAGGATTCAGCTGGAAGAAGGTCCTTGCTGAAAGTTCGAATTGCAGGTCACCCAGGGTTTCCTGGATAAAATCTTTCCCTTCCAGTGTGGCGGTTTCACTGCCAAAAATGACAGATGTCTTTTCACCATTGATGTTCTGGACAATCGAGTTGACCTCTGGAAGACGCTTCTTGATTTCCGCGATGATCAGGTCTTTTTTTGGAAGCTCTTTTTTCGCCGTAATCAGGACAATTTGCAGCTCGCCAGTTTGGACTCCTGTCCTGGCAACGATTGTCCGTACGAAACCTTTATGTTTTTTCTCATTGTAGATTGGTATTTTCAAGTCCTGAAGAATCCCTTTTACAACCTCGGTAGCCTTCGTCGTAGCCGGATGCTGGACCGCACACTGCTCGATATTGATCAGATTGTGAGAGTTGAGACCGTACAGGCCGGCAAGCACCTTCCCGTCCTTTTCGCCAACCTGGAACTGGCTTTTGTTCCGGTATCCCCAAGTATTTTCCATGCCGATTGTCGGACGAATCTCAAGTTGCTCGATTTTCAGGTTTGTATGGCGCTCTAATGCCTGGATGACAATATCGCGTTTTTCATTCAGTTGCTGATCATAGCGCAAATGCTGCAGCTGGCAGCCGCCGCACTGGTCGTATACCGGACAGAGCGGCTTGATCCGATGCTCGGAGTGTTTACGGATTTTCTTTATTTTGGCTTCAGCGAACTTTGGGTGGACCTTTGTGGCTTCAGCAACAATTTCCTCTCCTGGCAGCGCACCGGGCACGAACACGACCTGGCGCTTGAAGTAGCCGACACCCTCGCCATTGATTCCCAGACGCTTGATGGTCAGCGGGAACGTCTGCTTCAGCTGCAGCTTTGGTGCTTGCTGGTCCTGGTTCGATTGCCCTTTTGAAATTTTCCTGGCATGTTGGCCATTATTTTTTTGCGGGGATTTCTTCATTTGCTGTCCTTTATTCCCTTGCTGCTCTTCATTCGCTTGCTGCTCTTTATTCACTTGCTGTCCTTTATTCCCTTGCTGCTCTTTTTTCATAAAACTTCACTCCAATTATTCAATGCTTCTCCATAAATAGAGCGAAGCATAGCTTAAATAAGGATTCCACGGTTCCTTGAATTTTTCCATCTGGGCAAGGTCTGGCTTGTCTTCCAGCTCAAAATATTTTTTCAGAGCATTCTGGATGCCAATGTCGCCCATCGGGAATAAATTCGGCCTGCCAAGCGCGAACATCAGGAAATTCTCCACCGTCCACGGACCGACACCGCGAATCTTAATCAATTCCTTAGACACTTCAGCATCAGGTATGGTTTTCATTTTTTCAAAATCAAGCTGCCCAGATGCGGCCAGCTCACCGATTCCGATCACATACTCCGCCTTGCGACCGCTGAATTGAAACTCACGAAGCTGTTCAACCTTCAGCTGGGCGACTTTTTCAGGAGAGGGATAGAACCAGACACCATCAACCTCTTCACCGAAGGCTTGCACGAATCGTTCCGTCAGTGTAAAAGCAAACTTCAGGTTCACCTGCTGGTGGATGATGCTCTTGATCAAGCTGGAAAAAGGATCAAATTCCAGCACAAGCGGTGTACCAAAATGGTCCTTGAACAAATCTTTTAACTCAGTCGTCTGAAAATGCTCATGGACCTGGAGCAATTCCACATCCCATTGAAAAATTTCCGTCAGACGACCTAGCGTTTTTTCTTTTTCATCACTGGCATGGACAACGAATTCAGGCTTTTCCAACGTACCCGTCGCAATTACATCCGCAACGATTTTTTTATCTTCAAAAGTAAGCGGCACCCTGACCAGCCGCTGCTCGATATCAACGGCGTTCAAAGGATCAAGCGCCAGCCTGCTCAAGGCCAGGTCAAAATTATACGGCCCAGTAATGGCCACCTTCTCTTCCCACATAAACAAACCGCCCTCATCTATTTTCCCCGTATTATAGCATTTCCGTGCTGTTTTTACGAAAATAGTGCTGAGCTTCTGAGAGGGAATTGATTTTTATAGGGGGCAATTGTCGTATTTTTGGCGAAGTGCACCTTCTATTAAGATGATTCCTGTCTTTACGGCTCAGTCTCACCTTTTTAGACAGGCCCATTTCCGGTTTATTGGCGCAGTTCACAACTTTATTGGCGATTCTCACTGTTTTATTGGCGATTTTTTAATTTTATTGGCGATTCTCACAGGTATTTTGGCGAAAATAAATTTTTATTGGCGAACTGGTAAAAATGCGTCTTTTTTTCCAATTGAAAAATCCCCGCAACCTTAAATTTGCAGGGATCAAACAATCAGTACAGCATTGGATCCTTCATGCCGCCTTTTTTAAGCATTAATTCATCAAGGTTTTTGAATTGATAGCCTTGTTCTTTCAAATCCCTGATTACCTTTCCTAGGGCGTCTGCGTTGTCTTTCGAAACTGTATGCAGAAGCAGGACTGCACCTGGATGGACTTGGGTCATGATTTTATCGTAGGCATATTGCGCGCCCTTTTGCTGGTCGGTATTCCAGTCAACGAAAGCAAGCGACCAGAATACATGGGTATAGCCGGCTTCTTTCGCGACCGCCATTGTCCTTTCGCTGAAAATCCCTCTTGGAGGACGCAGGTAGCTCATATGCTTCTTGCCTGTAATCCTTTCAGTTTCCGTGCGGACCATCTCAAGTTCCTTCTTGATTTTTTCATCGCTGATTTGAGTCATGTCAGGATGATGCCAGGAGTGATTGCCGATAATATGGCCTTCATCCGCCATCCGCGCAACAAGCTCTGGTGCACTCTCAAGATAATGTCCCGTAATGAAAAAAGCTGCAGGGACTTGTTCTTCTTTTAATACATCGAGAATTTTTGCGGTATAACCATTTTCATAGCCGTTATCGAAGGTCAGGTACAGATCCTTGGTATTTTTGTCCCCTTTATAGACAGCTCCATGATCCTCCAGAATGACCTCGAACATTCTTCCGGCATCGGCCTGTCTACCGTTCCGGCCCTTTTTGAAACCCCAGTGCAATGGCGAGTTCGAATTTTCCTCCGCGCCTGTCGCAGCCGGCAGGGCAATCAACAGCAGCATCGCGGACGCAAGCATTATCTTAACAAACGTTTTCATGATGTTCCTCCATTGATGTTTTTCCTTAGTGTTTGCCAGCAGGAGAAAATAATTCTACAAATCAGGGGGGAACTTTCGAGTGTATGTGGGCTATAATCAGCAATCGAATAAAAAAGAGTCTCGCTGCAATTTCAGCGAGACTCCTCTTATTTTTACTTATAAACTCGATCAGCGAATTGCGCCAATTTTTCAAGGGATGATTTCTCAACATCTTCGTGCAGGCTGTTTCCGTGCGAATCCATGGTTACGACTGCGGTAAAGCCTTCGACATTGAGGTGCCACATTGCTTCAGGAATACCAAAGTTCATCAGGTCAACACCTTCGACAGATTTGATGCAGTCCGCATAATACTGGGCTGCGCCGCCGATGGCATTCAGGTAAACTCCGCCATGCTCTTCCAAAGCAGCAAGCGTCTTCTTGCCCATTCCGCCTTTTCCGATGACAGCGCGGATGCCGAACTTCTTCATGATATCGCCCTGATAAGGCTCCTCGCGAATACTGGTTGTCGGTCCAGCAGCCTTCACATGCCAGTTTCCTTCTTCATCCTTCAGCATGACCGGTCCGCAGTGGTAGATAACCTGGCCATTCAAGTCGACTGGAGAATCGTGATCTGACAGATACTTATGGATTGCGTCACGGCCTGTGTACATCATGCCATTAATCTGGACGACATCTCCGACCTTCAGCTCGCGGATTTGCTCTTCTGTGATAGGTGCGGTTAATGTGACAACATTCTGTTCTGCAGGCGCTTCAACCGCTGCAGCAATTTCCTGTGCAGCAGGCTGGGCGAAGTCGATCTTCTCTCCCTCCTGGTACATCCACTCCTGGATTTCACCGGTTTCAGGGTTTACCGCTACGCCAAGACGGCGATATGCCCAGCAGTTATACGCTACGGATACGTAAAAGCTTGCCGGAATGCGGTTCATGACACCGATTTTGCAGCCAAGAAGCGTTGTTTCGCCGCCAAAGCCCATTGTGCCGATTCCAAGCTTGTTGGCATTTTCCAATACATACTCTTCAAGATCACGGAGTTCTGGATGTGGATTGACATCATCTACAGTACGGAATAATTGCTCTTTCGCAAGGTCATAACCAGAAGAACGGTCACCGCCAATGCCAACACCAATGAAGCCCGCGCTGCAGCCTTGTCCCTGAGCCTGATAAACCGAATGCATGATGCATTTGCGGATTCCATCAAGATCGCGTCCTGCACGGCCGAGTCCTTCCAATTCTGCTGGAAGGCTGTATTGGATATTTTTATTTTCACAGCCGCCGCCCTTTAAAATCAGGCGGGCGTCAATATAGTCTTTTTCCCATTGCTCGAACTTGATGACAGGAGTGCCGCCGCCAAGATTGTCGCCGCTGTTCTCACCTGTCAATGAATCAACGGAGTTCGGGCGCAGCTTGCCATCCTGCGTAGCCTGGGCAATCGCATTATAAATCGCCTTTTTCATCTCAAGCTGGTTTGCGCCTACAGGAGTTTTGATCTTAAAGGTTGGAAGACCAGTATCCTGGCAGATCGGCGATACATTATCATCCGCCATTTTAATGTTGTTCGTGATTGTATCAAGGCTCATTGCTGAACGGGTTCCTGCGTTCTCGCGCTCCGCCGCCGCTTTGATGGCCCGGCGGACATCCTTAGGAAGGTTCGTGGATGTTTCAACAACCAACTGGTACATGCTTTCCTGGAACTTTTCGATATTCATCTTTCTACCCCTCTCCCCATGTTTGCTGTCTCTTTATATGTGAAAATTTTATAACAATTTCTCCGATATCATTATACTCCTATCATCCATCTATTTAAAGATGAAAGTGGAATCGTTTACAAACAGAAAAGCGGAAGCGCCTTGGTCAGCCCCGACAAGCGCTGGAGGGCCTGCCCGTGAAGTCGCTCTTTGACTTCATGGGCAGGACCGAAGCGTCTCGAGGGGCTAGGCGCTGGAGCTGGACAGAGAAAAGCAGAAGCGCCCTGGTCAGTCCCGACAAGCGGCCAGCATAAAAAAGAGACCTCATATAAAAGGTCCCTTACAAATCGCGATTTTTGAATTCACGGCATTTGGCATCCATTTCTTCGACGATCTGGATCATGCGGTCGATATCCTCCAGCTCCGTTTCTTCCGGATCAATTGCTTCAAGCAGTTCAGCAAACATATCCAAACGCTGCTTCAGGAATACTACCTGTGTATTTTTATCATTTATCTGACTTCCCACTATTCTCGCTCCTTTCACTACCGTTAACATCCTACCGAAAAATGGGCAATTGTGCAATATATATCAGAATGCGTGCTGTTTTAGGGAGTTTTGAAAACCCAATTGCTATTGGGTAGTATTCCCCCTTCCCAATATGTTTGCACAGGCTTTTTCAGGAAAAAACATATAAGGGGTGATAAAATGCTATTTAATTCTTGGGATGCTGTCTGGCGTACCCTTATTGTCGGGATCCTTGCATATGCCGCACTTGTTCTTTTATTGCGAGTTTCCGGTAAACGCACGCTGTCCAAAATGAATGCTTTCGACCTGGTCGTCACGGTCGCACTTGGTTCTACCCTGGCGACAATCCTTTTGAATAAAAAAGTCGCACTTGTTGAGGGAGTTTCAGCATTCTTTATTTTAATTGCCCTGCAATATATTGTAGCATGGCTGTCAGTACGTTCAGACGGTTTCAAAAAGCTGATTAAATCGGAGCCGCAATTGTTATTTTACCGCGGGAATTTCTTAAAGGAAAAAATCATCAAAGAACGTGTTTTGGAGGTGGAAATCCTTCAGGCAGCGCGTTCCAGCGGCATCAATTCAATGGACCAGGTGGAAGCAGTTGTTCTTGAAACAGATGGCAGCATTTCCGTGATCAAAAAATCGGACTCAGAAACGGATACTCTTGCAAGTGTGGATCAATAAAAAAGCAGGCTGAAATTTTTCAGCCTGCTTTTTGGTTCCTATTCATCCAGTCCTGTCGCTTTGCCTTCCCGGCTGGAATCGGCAGCTCCATGAAGGACACCTTTTTCACGATCGAATTTGATAGCCTGGACATTTCCAAGCGGGAATGGTCCATCGGCGAATTCAAAGCCCTTTGATTCCATTTCACCTTTTGCTTCCATACTGATCCCCGACTCCCAGCCAATCAACGGGCCGGTACTATTAAAGATTCTCGGCTCCTCGATTGCCTCTTTCAGGTCCATGCCAAAATCGAGAACATTGACAATCGTCTGGAATACGGAGCCGACAATGGTTGGACCGCCTGGCGATCCCAAAGTCAATACAGGCTCATCGTCCTTGAAGACAATGGTAGGCGTCTTGCAGCTGACAGGCCGTTTTCCTGGCTGGATTTCATTCAGGCCGCCCGGAATGGCATCAAAATCTGTCAGCTCATTATTTAAAACAAACCCATGATCCTTGACCATGATTCCTGAACCGAACGGGTGCTCAACGGTAGAAGTGCAAGCAACGATATTGCCCCACTTGTCCGTTACCGTGAAATGAGTCGTTTCGCTTCTCTCTCTTTCAGCCTCAAAAGGCTGGCGGACGATATTAATCTCATTACCATCTCCATAAACCCATGGATTTCCAAAATCAATTGCATCGTTCCTTCGTTCCCAATTAATCAATTTCCGGCGCTCTGCAAGGTACTCCTCACTCAGCATTCCTTTTAACGGTATATCCCCAAACTCCGGATCACCGGAAAAGGCAATTTTGTCGGAAAAAGCGATCCTCATCGCTTCTGTGAACAGGTAATACTTTTCCCAAGATTTCACATCATATTTGCTGAGGTCAAAGCCTTCAAGTATCTTTAAAATTTGCAGCATCGTGGTTCCGCCGGCACTTGGCATATTGGAAGAAGCAATTTTATAACCTCGATAAGTTCCCCAAACAGGTTCATCAATGGAAATTTCATAATCTTTTAAATCTGACATCTCCATGATTCCGCCAAGTTCCTTTAGCGTAGAGATAATAGCTTCGCCGATTTCTCCTTCATAAAAAGCTTCGATGCCATCACGCTGTAGGATGCGGAACGTCTTTGCCAGATGCTCCTTCTGGTATACGTCACCTTCTTTAAGCGACTTTCCGCCTGGCATAAATAATTCCCTTGCATGGTCACCGAGTCGATAATCGAAGGTATTAAGACTTTCTTCCATAATCCAGTTGACCTCTACACCTTTTTCTGCAGCCTGGGCAGCAGGTTCGATTAATTCGGCAAGCGGTTTTGTTCCATATTCCTTCCTCGCCGCTTCCATCGCTTTCAAAATACCTGGAACCCCGACACCTATAGCATGAGTAGACCGCTTTTTAAACGGAATGACTTCGCCTTTTTCATCTAAAAAAAGCTCAGGGTGCGCGGCTTTCGGTGCTCTTGTATGACCATCGAAAATTTTCGTAGTCTTGCTTTCTGCATGATAAACCATGAAAAATCCGCTGCCGCCAATGCCTGTCATCATCGGTTCCCCGACATTCAGGCCGAATTGGATCGCGATCGCTGCATCGATTGCGTTCCCGCCGTCACGAAGTATTTTTTCCGCGGCATTCGTTGCTATAGGGTGCGCTGAAGCAGCCATCGCGATTTTCCCCGTTGCAGTTTCTCTATCATAATCACACCTGTCAGAGCGTGGTTTAAATTGCTTATCCATTGACATATCCTCCTAAATTAACTGACTGTACTAGTTAATACCCTCGTAACTAAATAAAGAAACAAGCAAATATATGGGAAGGTTGACAGCAAAAAGCCAGTCCTTTTCCAGGACTGGCTTTAGTATTCGCTTTAATTAGCGATTGTTATCATTTTTTTGGTTTTCCGGAGATACCGTGAAGGCGTTAGATGTATTTCCCAGCCCTGTTGTATCAGACGGCTTGCTTTCCATGCCTGTTGCATACGCATCAGCAGCTTGGTTTGAGCCTGAGTTAAAAGAACCTGAGTTAGAAGAACCGGATTCAGTTGCAGAATTGACCACCGGGTTGTCCATTGCGGTTGCTCCTGCTTCCTTCACTTTTGATCCTACTTCCTTCAGCTCATCCTTGGCATCCATCACTGTCTGCACTACGTCTGATGAATTGGACTTCGCCTCATTCATCTTGCTGAATACATCATCATTCAGGCGCTGGTAAAGGTTTTGCGCATCACTAATCGCTTCTTTTAAAATGCTGGAAGCTTCCCTGAAGCTGCTCATCATTTGTTCCTTCACATCAGAAGGATTGTTCTTTACTTCGCTGATGACATTCATGGATGTATCTTTGGCGTTGACGGCCTTGTCCTTCACTTTCGTGCGAGTGTTGGAGTCAAGCATTGCCATTGCTCCGCCGATTGCGGCTCCAATCAGCACACCCTTCATCAGCTTGCCGTTTGAAGAAGACTTTGAACTGCTGGAATTGTCAAATGAATAGCTGTTTGAGTAGCCGCCCATGGATGAATTGTTTGAATATCCATTTCCCGAATTTGTGCTTGCGTAAGTTGTTGTTCCAGTTGTAGTATCGTAGGATGCATTCTCCGTTGAAGAGTACATACTGTTGTTCAAGTTTGAATTGTTGCCCATTGGATTTTGGTTGTTGTTAGAAAGAATATTGTCAGACATAATCTATTTCCTCCTTAATTTTTGGTGAGTTAATTTGTTATGTCTATCTAATTCCCGGCATGTACAGCAGTTAAACAGGATATATCTGCCTTTTGTCAAGAGGAAAAAATTACTAGCCATCAATAAAAAAAGCCTGGCTTCTTTTCAGAAAGCCAGGTTCATTACCTGGTTTCTTTTAGACACCAGGCGTCTTTTATTAAAAATTATCTCGGCCGTTCACTGGAAACGAATCCAAAGCTGACATGGTCCTGAACCGGTATCCATGCTCCAATCCCCTGTGAAACAACATTTTTGACAACGATGAATTTCTTGCTGCCTTTTAGCATCAAGTATACTTCGCCATATGTGACCTTGCCTTTTTCATTGATTGCTGGTGCATAGGCATAAAGATAACCGAGACGCTTCGGCTGGATATTGTAGATATGGTCTTTTTTCGTACCGGCTCCGACAATCGTTTCAAACGCAAGCGGCAGACCTGATTTCTTTGCTGCTTGTAACAGCATCATTTTCTGTACATCCTCGGCATTTTTGATTTTCGCCGTTAAACCGCCCTTCACAACTTTTTGCTGCTCTTGAACATAATGGATTTGATAAATAGCATTCCCGCCACGATTGTCAAAATAATTCGTATTGATTTTCTGGAATTCCCAGTTCGGCGAGGTCTCTTGCGACTCATAATTCAACGGCCACTCACCAAGGTAAACAATCGCCCGGTAGCCGATCGCGAATGGAGTGCTGTTAATGGATGTTTCATTCAGCATCCGTATCAAATCAGGATTCTCGATCTTCACCTTCGACGTTTTAATCAAATTCTTGGTCAGCTCACTTGGCTGGAGGAAAGGCAGGTCTTCAGTCGGGTTCGGATACGTATTATCCTTCGTGATATTCATGACTGAATTCGGAATCACATACTTCGTATTTTCCGCCTGCTTCGGCTGAGGAGCTTTTTTCGCCTTCCCTTCCTCAGCAAACCCAACCGCTAAAATAGACATCATGAACACCATCGTCATAACAAGGATAGCTGCTACTTTTTTCATCGGTGTATACTCCTTTCACTACAGGAAACTTTTAAGTTTGTTCATAGTGTTTTCGGAGTTCCGCCTCTTTATCCAAAGTTTGTTGAAAAAAAAGAGGCTCTGCCAGATGAGCAGAACCTCAGGAATTATATGAAAGAACTAACGCGCCGATGTAAGCAGCTTATTATATAATTTCTCACAATAAGGATAGAACAATTGAATCAACGGCCCGATTGCGAATGTCACAATCAACGTCCCAATCCCGATCGGTCCCTTGAAGATGAACGCCGCCGACAGAGCAATCACCTCACCAAGCGTCTTCGCTGCCATTAAGTTCAGATTGAATCGTTCCCTTAATGCCATCATGAAGTTGTCAATCGGAATCAACGGGAATCTCGGCTGCAGATAGACCGCCAGACCGAAGCTCAACGCCACCATCCCGAGAAGGAATACCCCAAACTGCTTCCCATAACCGGATACCAACATATCATCGAACACTCGCAATAACCAGAAATCAATCAGCAGCCCCGTGATAAGCAGCGTAATGATTGCAGCAATATCCGGGCGTCTTTTTACCAGGGAGGCATTGAGGAAAATCATGATGATCCCGACAATGACAACCCAGCTGCCAGGCGTCAGTCCCACCGTCTTCGAAAGACCCACATTGAGCGCATCCCACGCGCCCGTCCCCAAATTCGCTTTAATCGTCATCGATATACCAAATGATAAGATGATTAATCCAATGATAAAAAATAAAGTGCGATAAACAAAAGCCATATTCCGTATTCTCCTTCTATTGAACCTGCTATTGGACATTTTGATTGCTCCCAGGCTCTGAAATGTCCTTTAAACTGCTTTTCTTGGACATTTTGGCTGTTCCAACGCTTCGAAATGTCCTTTAAACCGCTTTTCTTGGACATTTTGGCTGCTACAACGCTCCGAAATGTCCTTTAAACTGCTTTTCTTGGACATTTTTGTGGCTCCAACGCTCGGAAATGTCCTTTAAACTGCTTTCTTGGACATTTTGATTGCTCCAACACTCCGAAATGTCCTTTAAACTGCTTTTCTTGGACATTTTGGCTGCTACAACGCTCCGAAATGTCCTTTAAACCGCTTTTCTTGGACATTTTGATTGCTTCAACACTCCGAAATGTCCTTTAAACCGCTTTTCTTGGACATTTTGGCTGCTACAACGCTCGGAAATGTCCTTTAAACTGCTTTTCTTGGACATTGTGATTGCTTCAACACTCCGAAATGTCCTTTAAACTGCTTTTCTTGGACATTTTTGTGGCTCCAACACTCCGAAATATCCTTTAAACTGCTTTACTTGGACATTTTGACTTTGCCTTGCCTCATAATGTCCATGAAAAACTCTATAGTTGATAAATCCTCGTTGTTCCAGGGTGAAGCTTGTTCTTTTTACAGCGAAAAAAGAACCCTGTCCTCTCGGAACAGAGTTCATTAGTTCTATTATATTAAAGCAGGTAAAATCCAATTCCCATTATAACATAGGCACCTAAAAGTGTAAGCCCTTCAAACCAGTTTGTTTCACCGTCGTTGGCAATGCTGATGGCAAGGAGCACGGCAACTGCCATCGAAACCATTTCTGGCATTGAGAATACCAGTGGCATACTCGTTTCAAACATCAACGAAACTAACACGAGAACGGGTGCCACAAACATAGCCACCTGCAAAGTCGATCCCACGGCAATTTCAACCGCGACGTCCATTTTGTTTTTGTAAGCCATGATGATAGCGGAGGCGTGCTCGGCTGCATTACCGACGATCGCAACGATAATGACCCCGATAAATAATTCAGACCAGCCAAAAGATTCACCGACAGTCTCGAAGGTGTGAACAAGATTCTCGGCAACGTAGGCAACTGCAACGGTTGCTGCAAGCAAAATCGTAATTGCTTTGCCCTTGCTCCATTCTGGTTCTTCCTCGTGGTGCTCGGTTCCAGCCTCATTTTTTGGCTGATAAACGCCTCGGTGGGTGACAAGCTTAAAAAATAGTGCAGCAAGATACAGCGCAATCAGGATAATCGAGATCCCGACACTCAGGCTGAGCGTCCTGCTTTCGTTCATATCCATCGCAAATACTTCAGGAATGACGAAGGCCACAATGACAGCAAAAATCAAAAGAGCCGAATTATGTCTGGCGTCATGCACGTTGAAGTGCTGCCGTTTGAACTTCAGTCCTCCAACAAAAAAGGATAATCCGGCTACAAGCAGGAGGTTGCCTAACACGGACCCTGTCAGCGAGGCTAGTACAACCCCAATCAGCCCCGCTTTTAATGCAAAAATGGAAATGATCAATTCCACCGCATTGCCGAAGGTCGCATTCAGCAAGCCGCCAATCCTCGGCCCCGTTACAATTGCCAGACTTTCTGTTGCCCGGCCCATATAGCTGGCCAGGGCTATAATCGTCAAACAGTAAATGATAAACAACAAAACGCTCGACCAATGCATTAGAGTTCCGATAACAGATAACGGAACACCGATGAAGGTTAAAATCATAAAAATCTTATTCGCCATAGTTAATCCTTTCTATGTAGCTTTTATTGTTTTTTCAATATCTGTACCCCTTTTTGTTCATTGTTAGTCACTTTATGCAAAAGTCCATAAATGAATGAAGGTAATTGCGAAGAAAAAACAAAACCAAGGAAAGGTGACTACTCATTATACGATTTCAAACGTTTCTTCAACCTCGATGCTCCCAACCACAGATTGGACCATCGAGCAGTTTTTCCTTGTCAGCACCATTGCTTTCTCGATTTTCTTTTCATCGAGATTGCTTCCGGCAATGCGAAAATGGACGGTGATTTTGCTGACTCGGTTTGCTTCTTCTTCAACTCGTTCAGCTTCCGCCGTGATGTGGATATCCTCGATTTCCATCCTCATTTTCTCCAGAACCTTGCGCAGGACGCCGCCGCTGCAGACCGCTACTGAAGAAACGAGCAATTGGTAAGGCCTGAATCCATATTCATCATCCCCGGCAATGTCCAGTCTTCCAAAACCTGTTTCTGTATAAAAACCAACCTCTGGCTTCATTTTAAATTCCATTTGACTCTCTCCTTTTTAACTAGAAATATTTCCCTGACACAAAGAAGATTACACTATTTTACCTGTAATTAAAAATAAAAAAACATTGCACATAAAAATTTATATCGTTAACATCAAAAGAGTATCAATACTCAGGGAGATTTTGAATCATGAATCTAAGCATAAAACTTCGTTTCTGGATCCTCGTCAGCATCGTTGCCATCTCGGGATTTTCCCAGGGGATGCTGCTGCCATTGATTGCGATCATCTTTGAACAGGATGGCGTGTCATCATCGATGAATGGCTTGCACGCGACAGGATTGTATATTGGCATCTTGATTGCTTCACCGCTGATGGAAGCGCCGCTGCGCAGATTCGGCTACAAGCCGATCATTCTTATCGGCGGCTTACTCGTTGCGGTTTCGCTGGCATTCTTTCCTTTATGGAAATCGTTCTGGTTCTGGTTTATCTTAAGGCTTGCCATCGGGATTGGCGACCATATGCTCCATTTTGCCACCCAGACATGGATTACATCCTTTTCGGAAAAAGAGCGGATCGGAAGGAATATTTCAATCTATGGATTATTTTTCGGGCTGGGATTCGCAGCTGGCCCATTGATGATCGGGCTTGTAAAAATAAATACTGCTCTGCCATTCATCCTTTCATCTGCCATCAGCCTTGCTGCCTGGCTTACGGTGTGGCTGCTGAAAAATGAACGGCCTGAACATGACACTGACAGTACTTCTTTCTTCGGTACCATGAAGAGGTTCGGAAAGGTGTTTAAATACGCCTGGGTCGCTTT
This sequence comes from Chryseobacterium sp. ISL-80, assembly GCA_018613055.1. GTDB lineage: Bacteria > Bacillota > Bacilli > Bacillales > Cytobacillaceae > Mesobacillus. Next base: position 109,031 of record JAGGQZ010000017.1, read on the forward strand.
CCTTCCTCCCTTCGGCTATGGATTTTTGGAAGCAAGCCTTAACGGAAACTTCCCGGTGTACGCGATGAGATCTGGAATCGGTGTCGACGCAGTCGCTCTCCTGCTTCCCGCCTTTGCCATTGGCGGCATCCTCTCACAGCTTCCACTTGGGATTTTGAGTGATAAGCTCGGGCGGCGAAATGTATTGATAACCGTTACCCTGTCCGGCTTCATCTCTATTACCGCAGCCGGTTTGCTGGAGAATTCGACGATCGGTCTGCTGATCTGTTTCTTTTTAGCCGGGACGCTTGTGGGATCAACTTTTTCGCTTGGAATCAGTTATATGGCCGACCTGCTGCCAAAGTCGCTTCTTCCGGCAGGCAACCTGATGTGCGGCATTTTCTTCAGTTTCGGCAGCATCAGCGGCCCGTTCATTGGAGGACTGGCCATCCAATGGCTGAAAGGCATTAGCTTCTTTTATGTTATCAGCACGATGCTGCTGTTGATTTTCATCGCACTGGTCGCCGTCCGACATGACGCGTCTGAACAGCAGGCAAAATCTGCATAATAACAAAAAGCGCAAGTGCCTCGTTTAGCCCCGACAAGCGCTCGAGGACCTTACAGTGAAGTCGTTCTTTGACTTCATTGGCAGGATCGAAGCGTCTCGAGCTGCTCAAAGCTAACGCTTATCGCAAGATACTCGAAGAAGCCAACTCGGTGAGGAAAACTGGCTAGGCGCTGGAGCTGGATTAAGACAACCATACTAATTATCCACACCTAATTAATCTAATAATTCCTGTACAACGAGAAACAGCCTCCCTATTTGGCAGGGAGGCTGTTTTTTTTACGGGCTGGCCGGTTCACAATAACGATTCCGGCCACCACCAGGACTAATCCGGCTATAACAAAATAATGGAGCGCTTCACCAAGGAGCATCGATGATAAAAGGACGCCGAATACCGGCACCATGAACAGGTATAATGATACTTTTCCAACCTGATTGTACTTCATGACATTGTTCCATAAGATGAATCCTGTAGCAGACAGGAAAGCCAGATAGATGAGCATCAACCCGGACTTGAGGTCAAAATCGAATGGAACCAGTCCGACAGTGAAAGCACCGATCGCAATCAATCCCAAAGAACCAAGGATCATCTGGTAGGCCGTCAAGTAAATGACCTCCATTTTCGCACTTCCCTGTTTTGCCAGGATATTGCCGTACGCACCAGCCAGCATCGCGCCCATAAGCAGGATTTCCCCGATGCCAAAGTGGATTTCATATTCACCATTTGGCCAGTTCGCAAAAATGACCCCAGTGAAGCCGATCATCAAACCGGCGACCTTCAAACGGCTCATCCTGTCGTCAGGATACAGGAAATGTGCCAGCAAGATCTGGAAGAAGGACGTCGTGCCGGCGATAATCGATCCCTGGATCCCCGTTGAGTAGCTAAGTCCGATGTAAAACAGGACATATTGAAGGAATGTCTGAAACAGACCTATTTTTAAAAGAGGCTTTGTCGTTTCTGTCCTGAATTTCATATTCCTTTTTAAAAACAGGAACAAAATCAGGATCAGCAGCCCCGCAAGCAGGAACCGGTAGCCCGCAAACAGCATTTGCTCGCCGATTTCATCCGGCTTGATGTCCAGGCTTGCGTAGCTCAATTTTATAAAAGGGAACGCACTTCCCCAGAGGAAGGTTGCCCCTGCTGCTGACACAACAATGCCAAGCGGATGGGTAAAAAAGTCTTTAGTTGTCATCTATCTTTCTCCTTAGACTATCGCATAATTCTTTCAAAAGCATATAGTGTATGGTAACATAATAGTGAACACAATATGTATCTTTTGCTCTGGCTTTTTGCTGTCACCGTTCCGGTGGCAGCTTTCGTATTTTTTAAGGGTAATGATGGTGATTATTAATATCAATTAGAGATGTCAAAGGAGGAGAAAAGGATGGCACAGGGAGCTAATGCAATTGCGAAACAAAACAGTGTTCCAGAAGGGGATTTCATCGGAAAAATCAAGCCTCACGCAGAGCTGATTGCCGCCAGCATCAGCGGGGTCCTGATTGCGGCCGGCTGGATCCTAAGCAAAGGAGATTCACAGACAGCGTCGGTCATCGCTTTTATCCTGGCCTATGTAATCGGCGGCTTCGCCAAAGCGAAGGAAGGCATCGAAGCGACAATCGAAGAAAAAGAATTGAATGTTGAAATGCTGATGATTTTTGCAGCAATCGGCTCGGCCATCATTGGTTATTGGACAGAAGGCGCGATTTTGATTTTCATTTTTGCGATGAGCGGAGCGCTTGAAACATATACGATGAACAAAAGCCATAAGGAAATCTCCTCATTGATGGAACTGCAGCCAGAGGAAGCATTGAGAATCACAAATGGTGTCGAAACGAAAGTTCATGTTTCCGAGCTGGAAATCGGCGATTTAATTTTAGTCAAACCGGGGGAAAGGATTCCCTCCGACGGCAAAATAGCCAGGGGCCAGACAACGATTGACCAGGCTGCGATCACCGGAGAATCCATCCCTGTATCAAAGGATGCCGGAGATGATGTTTTCGCAGGCACTGTAAACCTGACAGGTTCCCTGACAGTTGAAATTACCAAACCAAACGATGAAACACTATTCCAGAAGATCATCCAGCTTGTCCAGAATGCACAGAGCGAAAAATCCCCGTCACAGCTGTTCATTGAACGATTTGAAGGGACTTATGTAAAAGTCGTGCTCGCCGTCGTAGTGCTGATGATGTTTGTTCCCCACTTCCTGTTGGGATGGAGCTGGACAGAAACGTTTTACAGGGCGATGATCCTTCTGGTTGTCGCCTCGCCATGTGCCCTGGTAGCCTCAATCATGCCGGCCACGTTATCAGCGATTTCGAACGGGGCGAAGCATGGAATATTGTTCAAAGGCGGCGTCCACCTGGAGAATCTCAGCCACCTTAAAGCCATTGCCTTCGATAAAACAGGCACACTCACGAAGGGTAAACCGGAAGTGACGGATGTGATCGTGGCTGACGGTCTGGACCGTGATGATGTTTTGCTTAAAGCCGCATCGATCGAGAGCCACTCCAACCATCCACTGGCAAATGCGATCGTGAAATATGCGAGGGATGCTCTTGGCAGGGAGCTTGTGCATCCTGAAAGCATCGAGGATGTTTCCGGATGGGGCGTTAAAGCTCATTTCGAAAACGAAGATTGGAGGATCGGAAAAGCCGACTTTGTCGGCAGGCCTGCTGCTGAAGCCTTCTCTGGAGGCGCAGCAGTGCAACTTGCTTCCGAAGGCAAGACTATCGTTTTCATTGAGCGGAACGGTTTGCTTGCCGGACTGATCGCCCTCAAGGATGTGGTCCGGGAAGAAACGAAACAGGCCATCGATTTGTTGAAATCAGAAGGCATCTATACAGTCATGCTGACAGGCGACAGCAAAAATACCGCAAAAGCCATTGCTGCTGAGAGCCATGTCGAAGGCTATATCGCAGAATGCCTTCCGGAAACGAAAGTTCAGGAATTGAAGAAGCTGAAAGAAGACCACGGCCAGGTCGCCATGGTCGGAGATGGCATCAATGACGCGCCGGCGCTCGCAACAGCCAATGTCGGGATCGCCATGGGAGAAGGCTCAGATGTAGCTCTTGAAACAGCAGACGTCGTCCTGATGAAAAACGACCTGCCGAAAATCGCCGAAGCCATCAACCTGTCGCGCCGGATGAACCGCATCGTCAAACAAAATATCGTGTTTTCGATTTTAGTGATCATGGTCCTGATCGCCTCGAACTTCCTGCAGTTCCTCGACCTGCCATACGGCGTCATCGGGCACGAAGGAAGCACGATCCTTGTTATATTGAATAGCTTGAGGTTGCTGAAATAAAGATGACTCCCGCTCGGATTTCGGATCCGGCGGGAGTTTTTTTGATGTCTTGTTATGTAATGGACACTTTTCTGTGCATTTCATCGATTTCTGTTCATCATCACCCTTATTGACGGACACTTTCTTATGCATTTCTTCCATTTTTGTCCGTCATCGCCCTTATGACGGACACTTTTCCTTTCGTTTCTTCGATTTCTGTCCGTCATCACCCTCGTGACGGACACTTTTCCTTGGGTATCATCGATTTCTGTCCGTCATCGCCTTCATGATGGACACTATCCCCGAAACTCGATCTCCTGCTGTCGATCATTCTCGATTTCCACCCAAAGGTAAAGCGCCCTCCGATTGGGGGCGCTTGTTGTTAGTGATATCCGTTGGATCCGTTTGCTGAGCCTGATGTTTTTTGGCTGTGGTTGCTTTTGCCTTTTTGCTTGGTGCTTCCGTCTTTTTTCGTCTTCTTTGTCATCCTGAATTCCCCCTGTTATAAAAAGTGAGGAGCATGCCTCTTCTTTATCCTTTACTAAAACTGCGAACGTTACAGAGGTAATTTCAGGAGTCAATGACATTAGCAGCCGGCTTTCTTTTCACTAAAATAGGCATTGATCTCCCCGCCAATGATAATGATATATGCTGACAAATAGAGCCAGATCATCAGGACGATGATCGCCCCGATGCTTCCGTACGTAGCGGTGTAGGAAGCGAAGTTGCTGACATAGTAGGAGAATCCAAGTGATACGAGCACCCATCCACCAGTCGCAAAAACGGATCCAGGCAATCCGCTTATGCAGGTCAGCTTTTTATTTGGTGCGATCCAGTACAACCCGAGAAAAACAATAAAAAGGATCAAGATACTGATCAGCCATCGTAACATATTCCAGACGTAGACGAATTCTTCCTTCAGACCGAAATTCGCAAACAGCCAGCTGCCGATCTCTTTTCCGAATACCGGCAAAAGCAGCGCGACGAGGAAAACAAAAATCATTCCGAACGTCAAAAAAATGGCCATTAACCGGCTGACAATAAATGATCTTGTTTCCTCTACCCGATAGGCTCGGTTAAAGGCCCTTACAATTGCATTGATTCCATTGGAAGCAGACCAAATAGTCGCGAGCAATCCGAAAGACAACAACTTTCCGTCTTTTTTCATGATATCCTCAAGGCTGTTTTTGATCAGGTCCATCGATTCACCTGGAGCATAATCATCAAAAAAACCGAGGATATCCATTTCAGAGATTGGCAAATATGGAACCAATGTGACCAGAAAGATCAAAAGCGGAAACAAGGAAAGCAAAAAAAAGTACGCAAGCTGAGCAGCAAGTGCCGGAACATCGTCCTCCTGTATCCTGTGCCACATTTGCCTGAAAAATGATATATCAATCATTGATTCACCTCTTTTTTGGCTTCCGTGCTCCAGCTACTGATCAGCCTATCCATCATTCTTGTCCATCTATATGCTGCTTTGTATCTCCTGATGCTGCTATTTTCCTCAATGACTCTTTTGTCCCTTTTACCAATTCGGTAATCTGGGGCGGCACATCCTTAATCTCTTCGACCTTTTCCGTTATAAAGGCGACGTCCTCTGTTACTTGTTCCACTGTTGTCCGGACTTTATTCACTGTTTCTTTCATATCTTCAATGAATTCATTTGGATGTTTAACAACATAAGTAACTCCGCTCGATACCTTGCTGAAATCCTCCTTTACCGCCTGGCGCGTTGATTTTTCCAGAAGGCTGACCGCCCCCCCGGCTAATGCACCTAAAAACATACCCATCCAAAACTTATTCGAACTGCCCATTTTTCTCCTCCTAATATCTTGCATCTGATTTTGCAGACCATACTTGCCTGCCACCTACCTAACATTTTCCACGATAGACATCACTTCATGCAAGCTCACAGAAAAAAATTTCAAATAATCCTGAAAAGGTATAACTTTTTAAAGACCGTCAAACGCCTTTGGAACAGGGATACAGCTGTAATTCAAAGATTTACCTGATGGATATCGCTTGACTCAAGATAATTATCAGAATATTCTTGTTAGAGAACATTTTCTTAAGATAATTATAAGGGGGCGCACTATGACATTTGAAGATTGGATTGGAAAAATTAGCGGCTGGGTTTGGGGTCCCCCTCTCCTGATTTTGCTTGTCGGGACTGGAATCTACCTGACCATCCGCATTGGCTTTCTGCAGATGAGGCTGCTGCCTTACTCACTTAAGCTTGCTTTTTCGAAAAAACAGGATCAGCGGTCTGACGGGGATATTTCTCATTTTCAGGCTTTGATGACGGCACTTGCCGCGACAGTCGGTACTGGTAATATTGCCGGCGTCGCAACGGCGATTTTCACAGGCGGACCTGGCGCCGTGTTCTGGATGTGGATTACGGCCTTTTTCGGAATGGCCACAAAATATGCGGAAGCTGTTTTGGCTGTTAAATACCGTGTTGAGGACAAGGATGGCGAGATGTCCGGCGGTCCGATGTATTATCTTGAACGTGGTCTTGGGCAAAAATGGCTCGGCGTTTTATTTGCTCTATTTGGCGCGATTGCAGCTTTTGGAATCGGAAACCTGGTTCAGTCGAATTCAGTAGCCAGCGTCGTACAGTCGACCTTTTCAGTGCCTACGTGGATTACAGGTCTAGTCTTGACGATCTTTACTGCTCTTGTCCTGATTGGCGGCATCAAGAGCATCGGGAAGGTGACAGCCCTGTTTGTACCTGTGATGGCAGGGTTCTACCTCATCGCGGGTCTTGTCGTCATGATCATGAACTTTGATCTTGTACCGGCCGCTATTGGACTTATTTTTACAGATGCATTCACAGGGGAAGCCGTTGCCGGCGGTGCCCTCGGAACTGTCATTCGGATGGGCGTTGCCCGCGGTGTATTCTCGAACGAAGCTGGTCTTGGTTCCGCACCGATCGCTGCAGCTGCAGCCAAGACGGATTTGCCTGGGCGCCAGGCACTTGTATCGATGACCCAGGTGTTCATCGATACAATCGTCATCTGCTCAATCACGGGAATCACCATCGTCATGGGCGGCTTGTATACGGGCGATACGACGGCAGCTGACCTGACCTCAGCTACCTTTGACAAGTTCCTTGGCCAGTCAGGTTCTGTAATTGTGGCGATTGGGCTGTTGTTCTTCGCTTCATCAACAATCATCGGCTGGTCTTATTATGGGGAAAAATGCTTCTCCTATCTCTTCAGCAAAAATGTTATTTTGTACTACCGCATCGCATTTGTCGCTGCTGTGTTCGTCGGCGCGATTTCCCAGCTTGAAATCGTTTGGGGTGTCGCCGATGTGATGAATGGCCTGATGGCCTTCCCGAACCTGATTGGACTCCTTGGATTGTCCGGCGTTGTTGTCGTTGAAACAAGGAAAATATTGAACACGATCAAGGAAGAGAAAAACGAGGAAAAATCGTTAAGTGCGTAATGATAAATCCGGTGTCAACTGGCGCCGGATTTGTAATTGACTTTTTTTAACGGACATGGAAAGATGGTTGTACAACCATTGAAAGGATGAACGGAGTGGACTTAACAAAAAATTCCCCTGAAAACGTTGATTACATGATTGAAAAAATCAAGGAAAAATTGAATGTCATGAACCTCGGTGCAATCAAGTCGACACATTTTGACGGCGAGATGTATGAAGAACTGAAGGAAATCTATGATATGATTATGCGGAAAAACACCTTCAGCCCGAATGAAATGCAGGCAATCGCCGAAGAGTTAGGCAACTTGAGAAAACAGTAATTGGAGCAGGCACTGGCTATGAAACGGTGCCTGTTTTTTTATTCTGAGAAAAATGTCAAAACTTTTTTGTTTCCACTGCGCATATATTGTTATACGATAGTGTTATTACTTTTCAAGGGGAGTGAGAACCGTGAAAAAGCTGACTATGTCCGCGCTCAGCCTGTTTATCCTGTTTTTACTTGCTCACGGAACCCTTCCTGCACAAAAAAACCTAGCAGTAGACGCCAAATCAAAAGTCACTCTTCCCATGGAACAAGTCCATGAACAACTGCCAGGTCCTGATTTGGATGATAAAAAAGTCCTTTTCATCCTGAATGTATTCGTTCTTATTATTTCAACTATCACTTTCACACAAATTAATCACTGGGTAACAAAATTCGGAAGCCAATTTTCATTCTTGACGGCAGTCTTTTTCCAATCGAATTATGTGATTAAGTCTCCTTGATGACCAAATTAAAAAATCAAGGAGGAATGGATATGTGGTTTCGATTTTTAATGATTGGGTTCTTTTCCCTGACAGCGTTCAGCTTCATGTTTTATCAGGGTGTTGAATTTTATCAAGCATTCATAGATTTGTTCAAACAGAATAAGTAAATATTCGATATAAGGAAACGGTCCCCCATTTGGAGGACCGTTTCTTCGTTTATGCTGCCTCCACCCAGTCTTCACTCATCACTTCTGCATAAAAGCTGAGGAACTCCTTAAAGAATGGAAGGGTAATTTTCATTTCTGCGTTGTCGAGCAATGGCTTCAAGACTGGCTTGATGAATCTGGCCAGCATCTCTGCTTCTATTTCTTCAAGCTGCTGCAGGTAATCCTGGTTACCTTCTTGCTCTGCCTTGATTTCTCCCTGTAAAATCGAGCTCATGAATGCGGTCATGCTGCCGAAGTGATCTGGCAGCCGATCCTGCTCGAGCGGGAAGTAAAAGGCTGTTCTTTCATAAATGCCAATCAAGCACAGAAGGTCATGCCTGCGGGCTTCTTCATCTTCAGTTTTTTTTGTATACGATGAAAAATAAGGGGAGACAAAGTGATCTCCCGGTATGAAAAAGTGATTGTCATACCAGAGCTGCACTTCATCCCGATTGTACAGGGAATGAAATGAGAGCTCCTTACGCATTCCTTCAGGAACATCATTCATGAATGCTTCATAGGTATCCCAGTCCCCAAGCCAGATGCTTGTCATGATATTCGCAATCGCCAGCTTTCCATATCGTTCTTCCATCATTGTCTCCACCTTTACTTTAAAAGAAATTTCAGGGCTACCACCCCAATAATATTAAGCTTTTTCCACATCTACGAATACGTCCTGCTGTGCCGGGCCGCCGACTAAAAGGTCAGCAAGGAAGCCCTCAAAATAGCTGCCATCCCTTTCCGACAGGGCATTTACTGAGAATCCGAGTCCCCTCGGTTTCGCGTAACCTGACTCTTCATGAAGCGGCTTGTTGAACTGGTACGGTGTATGGCCATATTTTCCTGCTGGTTCAATTGTTTTTCCGTCGATCTTCACCGGGTTTGAACCATATGCAGTATGGCCAAAACTGAAGTTCGCTCCGACAACACCCGGCTTGATACCTGGAGTGACGAGCGCCCTGCCTTTTACTTTCGCACTGTTGGAAGAGATATAAATTTCATCGTCGGTCTTGATTCCTTTTTTCTTCGCATCAATTGGATTGATCCACACATAGTTTTCCGGCTTGATTTCACGAAGCCAGGCGTTGCCCTCGGTTCGGTGCGTTGCCATTGTTCTCGATTTCCAGTTGATAAACTGCAATGGCTTATTTGGCTTGTAAACCTTGCCGTCATATGTCTTGATTTCCTCTGCTACCGGAACACCTTCAAAAAAGTTGCCTGTGTAGGCGCTCTTGAAGCCTGCTGCTTTTTCATCATAAAAGTAAACCTGGTTTGCCCACTGATATTTGATTTTGTTGCCGACATATTCATCACCGGCAGCTTCAAAGCGGCCGCCACGGTTTAGTACATAGACGACTTTTTTCCATTCTTCCGATTTGACGGCATTTTTCAGCTTCTGGATTTCGAAGTATTTACCGAGCGCCTTCCTCCTTGCTTTTTCAAAAATCGCCAGCTCTTCAGCATTCGCATCCTTCACTGGCTTCTGGCCATCAAAAGCGATGTTGGCGATCCGTTTTAAATAGTAATCTTCTGGAGTGTTTAGCGCCGAGCCATCCGCAAAAGCGTTTTCCCCTACTCCCGGCAATCCCATGCCTTTCAAAAGATCAATGTAAACCTGTTCTGTTGGGCGGGCGTCAGGCACAACGCGTGTTACAGGCTGAATGACCCCTGCAAACTTATGCTTTAGGATCGGGAAAATATCCTCTGTATTCCAGGTTTCAAGGTAAGCAAGGTCTGGAAGGATAAAGTCAGCAAACTTGGAAGTTTCGCCAATCATCGTATCGGAAGCGACAACCAGTTCAACGACTTTTGGATCCTTAATGAATTTTGCCTGCATGTCAGAGCGAGGCGAATTCACGACCGGAGATGTCCTGTTAATCAGCAATGCCCGGATTTTGTAAGGGTATCCTTCTGCTGAACTAGGAAGGACATCATGAATCAGGTTTCCTCCAAACGGATACCATGGCCTTTTCGCAGGATAGCCATCCTTTTGGAACAAGGATGTCTTTTCATATGGTGTCTTTTGCCTTGTAATCGGGATTCCCCAGCCATTATTTGCGTTCGGAACTGTTATCAGATCATAGCGACCTTCAAAAGGCTTGAACTTCGCTCCTAATACAGTGTCTCCCCCTTTCCAGTCGTGATTTCCAACAAGATGGTTCAACATATTGATCGCACGGACATTGTAATAGCCATTTGTATGCATTGCTGGACCGCGGTAAGAATGGATACCCACTTTCTTGCCGTGTGACGTGAATTCACGGGCAATCTGGATGATCTGATCGACAGGGACGTCTGCAAGCTTTGCGTACTCGTCCATTGTTTTTTCCATTACCTTGTCTTTATAAATGGCGAATACTGATTTCACTTTCATTCCATTAATCGTTGTATCAACATCGATTTTGCCATTTTTTGCTTTATTATGGGGAACTGGTTTTCCATTCTCAATAACTATAAATTCCTCGCCGCCGATGCCAAGATCCTTGGCACGGACGAATGGGCGTTTCTTATCGCCAACGTTTACAAGGAAGGAAGCATCGCTCCATGTTGTTTCATCGTCCAGATTTGCTGCTTGCTGGTTAGGGTTGCTCAGATAAGTCGTATCATGACGGTTGTTCTCGATGATCCAGCGTCCCATTGCCAAAGCAAGCGCACCATCTCCTCCTGGCTTAATTGGTACCCAGAGATGCGCTTTTTCAGCTGTCTTGCTGAAACGCGGGTCGATTACGACTACTTTCATTCCACGATCGATGGCATGCGTGATTTGTGGCGCGAATGTGGTAGGGCCACGGTTGGCAACCATTGGGTTTGCTCCCCAGATGATGACCATTTCAGCATTCTCATAGTCAGGAATCATCCGTTTCTTAGCTTTCTCGGTGTCATGCGAACGAGAATTCCCGACGGCACTCATAACACCGCAGACTCCACCATGATCATAATAATTTGCTGTTCCAAGACTTCCAAGCGCAAGGCGTGAGATAAAATCACGTCTATGTCCTGCCATGATGGCAATCTGGTTGGATTTTGGCCCAAAGTCAGGATGGTTTGTATCAATCAATACTTCCTTGTACTTTTTATCGAATTCAGCTTTGGTCATTTCGCCAGCTTTCAGTTTCTCCCAGTCAGCCATGACCGCTGCTTCCGGTACGTACTTCCACAATTCTTTCAAACCTGGAGTGCGAAGATCCTTGCTGCCCTCGAGGATTTCCTTATAAGCCTGTTCCCAGCTGACCGTTTTCCAGACACCGCTGCCCCGCTCGCCGACACGTTTGAGCGGCTTCTGGATCCTGAATGCATCATAGTTAGTCTGGATGCCAGCCTGGCCTTTAAGACATGTTCTGCCTCCGCGGAATCCCCGTCCCATTTTCGCAACATCGCCTGTACCTTTAACTGCCTGGGCTACCGGTGTATCGTAATTGATATGACCGTACGGAACCATATTCATCGGACTGTACTGGTTGCCGGCAATTTTCCGGACAATGGAGGAATAGGCTCCGCCCGCTGCCCCAGCTGTGATGTATGTTTTAATGGTACAAATCGTATTGCACTGCTGGCATGACGTAAAGATGACATCTTCTGCTGTATAATCCTGATAATCGGTGCCGGTTCCATGTGGTTCATCCGTCCAGACACCGCCCATGACCTGCTTGATTGGCCCTACGAATGCCGGACCGACAAACGCGACTGCACTCAGCGTACCGAGCGCTTTTAAAAATCCACGCCGTTTCATTGGTTTATTTTCCATTATGGCTCACCTCGTCAGAAGTTTCTTCGATTGGCAGCAGAAGCTCGCCGAATGAATAGATTAACAGTCCCATCGCGACGACGCCGACGCTGACCATCCATTCCCTGATTGTTGGCGCGTAATTGCCCCAGGGCAGTTCGTGGAAAACTGGCACGACAAGCGGCGGAACAACAATGTTGAAGCGTACGCCGATGATGCCGATGACGATCAGGACAGCTGCTGCAAGCAGAGCATTGACGTTCTGGCTTGTTTTTTTCCAAAAAACAATCGTGATTGGGATGACGGCTCCAAGGAACATTTGCACGAACCAGAACGACCACGCTTTCTCGCTGGCCATCATCGTTGCCAGCGTATCAAGGTGTTCTGCCTCAAGTCCGTACCAGCCAATCAGATATTCATAGAATTGTAGGCCAAGGTCAATGATCAGGAACCCGACCATCAATTTTGCGAGCGATACAATCATGTTTTTATCTATTTCCTGCTTCTGGACTTTTTTCTTGATGATATACATCGCTAAAAGCAATGCTGTTCCGGATACCATTGCCGATACGACGAAAATGATTGGGAAAAGAGCTGTATGCCAGGCCGGACGTGCTTTTACGACAGCGAAAATCGTTCCTGTTCCGCCGTGCACCCCGAGAATCGCCAGCGGGATCCCGATTGTACCGAGGATTTTCATCCACATATGGTCACGCTTTTTCGTCGCTGCATTGATAGTCGCGTTTTTGAAGGTGATGAATCTTGCGATAAAACCTTTCAATGAGTTTGTTTTTGCCGCCCGAACGAGGTCTTCCCTCATCGCGATATAAAGCTCAACTGTTAACAGCCCAATATACACCAGATAAAAGTGGACTTCCCAGGCAAGCGGCGAAGTGACATTCCAGTAGATGATTGCGTTGAGCAGCCGCTCCGGACGCCCAAGATCCATCAGGACAAAGGTCAATGCGACGATCATACAGACAATCGCGGTGAAAAGTGCTGCCTTTCCGACACGCTCGTATTCTTCCATCCCGAAAACGTAGATCAGGGTCGACAGCAGGAATGAACCCGCGCTGAGGCCGACGAAGAAAATGTAAAAAGCGATCCAGGCTCCCCAAGGGGTAATGCTTGATAGATTCGTAGCCGCCAGTCCGGTGAAGAAGCGTTCCACGATGAAATACCCGCCGATCAAAAAGGCTACAGTCAGGGCTGAAATCCATATTTTAAAAGCTTTTGACACAGTGACATTAATTTTCGTTTTAGATGTGCTTTTCTCTTTTAAATCAACAGCAAGATTGGCCATCGCCAGTCCCTCCTATCTTAAGTAAATGACGTTCGGATGTGTTCCAAGCTCTTCCTTCAGGCGGAATGCTCTTGGACTTGCAGCAAGCTTCGATACCACACTGTTCGGGTCGCTGATGTCACCGAAGAAGCGAGCATCGCCAATGCACGTTTCCACGCATGCCGGCTCTTCGCCTCTTTGCAGGCGGTGGAAGCAGAAGCTGCATTTACGGACCGTGCCGATTGGTGTCTTGCCTTTTTCGCGGTTGCCGCGTTCAACGCCGTATTCAGGACTGGTCACATCGTTATATCCCTGCATTTCCTGTTCGTAACTTTCTCCGAAATCAAAGGAACGAGCGCCATAAGGACAGGCAACGACGCAGTAACGGCAGCCGATGCAGCGGTCATTATCGATTGCGACAATCCCGTTTTCCATTTTATAAGTCGCCCTTGTCGGACAAACCTGGGCACATGCCGGCTTGTCACACTGCATACACGGCCTTGGCAGGTTGACGGCCTTGATGTTCGGAAACTCACCTTCAAGCGATTCCATGACGACATTGTAGGAAATGCCCGGCGGCGTCCTGTTTTCTGCCTTGCAGCTGACGGTACACGTATCGCAGCCAACGCACTTTTTCAAGTCGATGACCATCGCCCATTTCGGGCCGTCCCCATTCCTGATGTCTGGCCCTTCTCCTGAAGCGTAGTAGTTGCCAAATTCTTTAGTAAGCGATGAAGAGTAGATTTTATGGAAGTCTTCAATTTTCAGTTTGCCGCTGATGACCTTCCTGGCATCGCGTGCCATGTTCAAGCCCAATTCTGTGTCATACTGTGATTCATCCATTTCCTTCTTTGCGTCTGGCAGCATCTTGTCGACGATTTTATCGTAATCTACCTTTTTCTCATTTGAAAAAAGACCCATTTTACGTCACCTCTTTTTATGCGTTTAGATTTCTTTTTTGATTTCTTTAATGTCATCCACGATGTCGTCAGTGATATCACTAGTCAGCTCACGCGTCGACTTCTTGAATTCCTTCAGCGTCTGGCCGAACGCCCTGCCGATCTCAGGCAGCTTTTTCGGGCCGAAAATGATCAACGCCAAAGTAAGGATTAAAATCAAACCAGGAACACCAATATTGGATAGCATGTCGCCACTTCCTTTTTTATTTTTTCTTGCCTATTTATAATGCAAGCTGCGTGCCAACTTTTTTGGCATGGGGTGTTTTAGGGTGAATGGGTGCTGCGATTCCTTGGGAGAGTAAGACTGTGGCATTCGTGACACTTCTGTGAACAAGAAAAAGCGGCTGGAACGAGGTTCGTGCTCGCTGACAGCCGCTAGTATGTGTGCCATTTTGTCATGATGATGCAATTTTGGCATATGACATTTTGGCATGGTGTGCAGGAATGACATGGCACACACTTTAGTGAGTTTAATTAATCCCATAAAGGAAAATCCTTTTTCGGTCTGTAGACTGTTCCTTTTTTAGAGCCAGAGATGTCCAGTTCCATTGATGTGAGCAGCCTCTTGGCTTGGTGAATGGAAGGAATGTTGAGGAAGTTGCTGAACTGCCTGCTTGTAATATGAGGACCAAAAATTAAAAAGTAATCTTTGAGAGCAGCAATATGGGCATCTTTCGAAAGATGTCCGCATTGTTTACATACCCAGCTACCGTGAATTTTCTCCATGCCTAGAAGGCCGCAATCTGGACATTGAACACCTATTTGAATTTTATCCATAGGTAAATTCATTGACTGAATGTCAGGAATATAGGGCACATGGCTTTTCAAAAGGAGTTTTACAATTTTCTTTACTTCTTTTTGCGATAAATATTCTTTATTGTACTTCTCGGAAATGGATTGGATTTTGTAGGAAACAGCAGGCGTTTTGCAAACCCTATTGGCTACCTCCGTACTATTGGCAGGATTCCTGATGATAGCCTGGGAGTTGCTCACTGAAACAAGGAATTCAATTGGTGGAGGGGAAAATTGATTCTTCATCAAGAAGGATTTAAGTTGAGAAGCCTGGATTTTCGTTTGCAGGATTGGGTCCTGGTACACTTTTTCGAATCCATTCAATGTTTGAAGCAAATAGTTGAATTCCGGATTAAAATCCAGGACTCCAGCGTAATTTTTCGAATCAATGGGAAGTAAGAATGTGTTTGAAATTAGCAGGGAATCAATTTGGAAGTGGGTATTATTGTGGGGAATCCTTAAATCATGTAAAATCTTGAGATTTGTATGGTCAATTTGCGAAAGATAGTAGTCTAGTTCCTTTTCACCTTTATACCCAGCTAATTTTCTGGATAATTTGTTCTCTAATTCGATTTGGCGCTGGTGATTTAAGGTAAACCGCTTTAGAATTACCTTTAAAATAGTAATTTCTTTTGGAAATTCACGTTTTTTTTCAATCAAGTACATCACCCCTTTATTTTTTTCTTTAAAACAGTTCTATTTCACCTATTAAATCTCCTCTTTTGTGTTCGATAAAATTTTTATAGCGAAAATCAGATTTTTATAGCGATTTTTTTAGTTTTATAGCGGAAAAATCTATTTTATAGCGATATTTCATTTTTTATAGCGATATTTCATTTTTTATAGCGAAAATAAAAATATTATAGCGAACTGGAAATTCCGCGCGTTTTTTTCCAGTTCGCCTCCCCCATATAAACTAATCTTTCAAATCATATTGATCAATCTTCCTGTAAAGGTTCCGCACGCTGATGCCGAGCACGTAGGCAGCCTTCGTTTTATTCCAGTTCATCTGCTTCAGGGCGTTTTCGATGTGGACTTTTTCGACCTCTTCCAGTGAGCAGAGCCTGGCTGTCCCTCCAACGGGAGCAGCACCAACCGCAATCTGTTTCGGCAAAAGCAAATCGTCGGATTCAATCAGGCTGCCCTTCGACAAGAGCACGCCGCGTTCAATCAAATGGCTGAGTTCGCGTACATTTCCCGGAAAATCATATTGCTCCAGTGCGGCAAATGCTTCGGCGGACAACTGCTTCGACGGGTCTTTCGTCCTCGCGATAAAATGCTCAATCAATGCATGCAAATCGCCTTTCCGTTCACGCAGCGGCGGAATCGTCAGCTTGACGACATTCAACCGGTAAAATAGATCCTCACGGAAACGCCCCTCGGCGACTTCTTTTTCCATGTCGCGGTTTGTGGCAGCGACGACTCGCACGGTCACATGGCGTTCGCGGACATCGCCGACACGCCGGAATTCACCTGTTTCGAGGAAACGCAGCAATTTTACCTGAAGCGCCAGCGGCATTTCGCCAAGCTCATCCAAAAACAGTGTTCCGCCCTTTGCCGCTTCTACGAGGCCTTTCTTATCCTGGCTCGCTCCGGTAAAAGCTCCGCGTGAGTGACCGAACAACTCACTTTCCAAAAGGTGTTCAGGCAGCGCACCCGAATTCACTGGCACAAATGGCTCATCAGCTCGGCAGCTCCAGTAATGAAGCGCCTTCGCAAACAACTCCTTCCCGGTGCCGCTCTCGCCCTCGATCAGGACAGGTACGTCACTATCGGCAATCCGCCGCGTCATCTCGAGCACTTCTTTAAAATTGGCACTGTCACCGATGATGTTGAATTCATTATGCTGGGCGATGATTTTCTTCATCGAATCATTTTTCTCTTTAAGCGACTTATTTTCAGCAGCCTTGCCTATCGTCAATTCCAGTTCAGATAGATTATAAGGCTTGGTGATATAATCGAAGGCGCCAACTTTCATCGCTTCAATGGCGGTATCAATCGTCCCGTGCCCGGTCAGGATCAGCACCTCGATATCAGGCTGAATTTTCTTCGTTTCTTTTAACAGCTCGATGCCATCCATGCCAGGAAGTCTGATATCATAAACGCCGATGTCGTATTCATTCTTTTTCACGAGTTTGAGGGCATCCTCTGCCGTATCCGCGCTGTCCACATCGAACCCCTTACGCTTCAGCCGTCTCACCAATAGTTCCAGCAAATCATGTTCATCATCAACGACTAATAATCTTGTTGCTGACATCGTAGCCCACCTCCATTGTTTCTAGTCCAGAGTACCGGTTGTCATCTGTTTGCTGTCTGGAAAATCCTCGTCTTTCTTCCCCTGAATGGTCTTCAACATCGATTCCTGCTTGCCGTTCTGCCGGCAGCTGGATTTCCACCGTTGTTCCTTCCTCCGGTTTGCTGTCAATTCTGATTATCCCGCCGAATTGCTGGATGATGCCATAGCAGACGGACAGTCCAAGTCCTGTTCCTTTGCCGATCGGCTTCGTCGTGAAGAATGGATCGAACAATTTATCCATCGCTTCGGGAGGGATTCCATGGCCGCTGTCGGTCACTTTGATGGAAACCTGCGCCTCAGCATCAACCGAAGCGGAGACGACCAGCCTTCCTTCGCTTTCCATCGCATCGACTGCATTGTTGATCAGGTTGACGATGACTTGCATCAGTTTTTGTCCATCGCCGGTCACCATTGGCAGCGAATCAGGGACTAGTAGTTCAAGCTGGATCCGCTGCTTTTTCAGCTGGTGCTCGACAAGGCTGATGCTGCTTTCAATGATTTCCCTGACCCTTATATGATCTTCTGTCCAATCGTTCTTCCTCGAAAAATTGAGCAGATTCCCGGTGATCTTTTTGCAGCGTTCGGTATTCTCCTTGATTTTGCGAAGATAGTGCTCCATCTCATCCTCATCCAGATCTTCGTCGCCAGCCTGGATTCGATCAATCAAATCCTCCGCATACACATTGATTGTTGCAAGCGGATTGTTGACTTCGTGCGCGAAGCTCGACGCCATGATGCCAAGCGCGCTCAGTTTATCGGTCTGGATCATCGTTTCCTCCATTTGTTTTTGCTCGGTGATGTCCTCGAGCACGACAAGGAATTCACCTTCTTCCTCAATCGCGTGATTCAGCGGAAACACCCTGTGCCTGAAAATCCGCTCGCCATTTGGACCATCCTTGAACTTCATGACTTCATCAGCGATTTTATCCAGGTCCGGACAGGTAATCGGACAGTTGAGGCATGGCGTATTCTCTCCGCCAATCACTGCGTAACAAGGAAGCGTCAGCCGGTCTTCTTTTAGCCAGCCTTTTAAAATCGGATTCATCCAGGTAATCCTGTATTCCTTTGTCACAAGCGCCAGTCCTGCACCAATCCCGTTCACCACGACATCGAGCCTTTCCTTTTCCTGCTCAAGCAATCTTGATTTTTCGAGCAGCTCCTTGCTCATGTCATTGAAAGAATCGGCCAGTTTCCCGAGCTCATCGGTGCGTCTCATTTTCACAGGACTGATTTTACGTCCTTGCTTTAAATTGTTCATTTCCCGGTCAATCGCAACGATCGGCCTTGTAAAATAAAGGCCCGCCCCTACACTGATCAGACTCACGATCAAGATCAAAAGGGCGACAGCACCTATGCCGCTTTGCAATATCCTATTGATGGGAGCAAACGCGGTCGTTTTCGGCTGCTCCATCACGAGGACCCAGTTCAAGTCCTCAATTTTGGCTGTCACGCCAATCTCATCCTGGCCGCCAGAAGGCTGTTTTTGCCAGATCTTGCTGTAATCCTGATGGGCGATGACACGTTCCTTATCATCAACCAGATAGATATAGGAAGCATGATCCTGGCGCATGGAAGAGATTTTCCCGATGATTTTTTGGAGCTGGACTACGACCCCTATCGCTTTTTTCGTGTCATTTTCATAAAATGGGATCGCCAGTTTCATGACCGGCTGGCCATATTGGTTAAATTCTACCGGGCCATATACCTTATCGCGAGTCTGCAATTGGAACCACATATCATCCGTGAACCAGCGTTCCATGCTTCCCGCGATATTAAGGTCATAGCGGGACACTCGTTTTTCGACAAAACCTTTATCATCCGCAATGATGACCTCCTCGACAGATTCGCTTTGCTGCAAAAGCTCATATAACGCACTTTGCTTTTTATCTAATAGATTGAGAGAAGCAAGGACCTGGATCCGCTGAAATGTCTGGCTGAATTCAAACTCAATTTCACGGGACAAATTCTCAAGCACCAGATGCTGTTTTTCCATGATCCGCGTTTCCAGATCCGCTTTTACAAAAGAATAGTAAAACAAGCTGATAAGCAGCAGCGGAATCGTCGACATGGCCACTCCAAACACAAGGACCTTATTCCGGATCGTCTGCGATTGCAAAAAAAAGGTCATCGCTTTCATTGATCCCGGCCTCCTTGCACTTCAGGATGGATCAGCTCTGCTAACTTCAGCAAATCGTCATTATAATTGACTCCAAGTGCATCCTTAGTCTGCTGGTTGATGACAAAACGGATGCCATCCGGCAGTTCCACTGGAAGTTCTCCCGGCTTGTTTCCCTGAAGAATCAAGCTGACAAATCTTGCCGCCTGGTAGCCTTGTGAATGAAAGCTGGATCCGTAGCTTGCCAGGAGCCCCTTTTCCGCTTCAAAATCATATAATCCCATGGCGGGAATTTTTTTCTCTTGAGTCAGCCTGACAATGTCATCTGTGAGCGATTCAATCCTGAAACTGGGCAGAATCAGGATCGCCTCCCCACCCTTAACCGTTTTCCACAATGTATCCAGGCATTCCTTCGAGCTTGCATCGCATGGGGATATCTCGACGCCCAGTGCCTGGGCAGCAATCCTTGTTTCTTTAAGGCTTAATTTACTGACGTCAATCTTGCTATCATAAATAACATGCACCCTTTCAATTTTCTGAACCAGTGATGTCAGCATTTCAAGTCGTTTTCCCGAGATACTGGCATGATAGTTATTGATTCCGGTAAAAAGCCCGCCTGGTGACTTGTAATCCTTTATCAGGCCTAGTTCCTTCGGTGCGGCAACACCAGCAAAAACAACAGGGATTTTAATCTTCCCCTTATCCAGCTTTTCCTTTAGGCGCTGGGATTCGATCGCTCCAAGGGTAACAATTAAATCCGGTTCATTTTTAAGAAGATCATCGACTTGCTTATCAAGCAGCTTTTCATCATCATCCGCATTCTTTACGGTAAAATGGATATCCTTGTCGCTGTAACCTAGATCCTTAAGCCCGTTTTCCAGTCCAGTGAACTTTTCAAGGCGATTTTCCCCGATCATCAGGACCCCAATTTCCGCTGGCCCATCACCCTTGAATCCAAGAAAAGCATATATAATAGCCGAAACGGCAACCGTCGTCAGGAAAAAGAAATACCACTTTGTTTTCACGTTCACCGCCCCCATTTTCCGTATTCACTTCCACTATAACGGAAAAAGCAATGTAGCCATCTTGCAAAAAAGGATAATTTTATGAACATAAAAAACGGTCCCCCTCTATTCGAGGAGAACCTGATTTCTAGTTTTTACTTCTTTTCAACTGCATGTCCGCCGAATTCGTTCCTTAATGCCGCGACAACTTTTCCTGTAAAAGTATCGTCTTCAAGTGAACGGTAGCGCATCATCAGTGAAAGCGCGATGACTGGTGCTGCTGTTTGAAGATCAAGGGCAGTTTCGACTGTCCATTTTCCTTCGCCTGATGAATGCATGACGCCTTTGATGCTTTCAAGCTTTGGCTCTTTGGAGAAAGCATTTTCCATCAGTTCCATCAGCCAACTGCGGATGACGGAACCGTGGTTCCAGACGCGTGACACTTCTTTGTAGTCGTAATCAAACGGGCTCTTCTCAAGGATTTCGAAGCCCTCGGCGATTGCCTGCATCATTCCGTATTCGATACCATTGTGGACCATCTTCAGGAAGTGGCCGCTTCCAACTTTACCAGTGTAAAGATACCCTTTTTCAATTGAGATGTCTTTAAAGATTGGCTCAACATGGGCAAAAACCTCTGCGTCGCCGCCGATCATTGTGCAGGCACCATTGCGTGCGCCTTCCATTCCGCCGCTTGTTCCAACATCTATAAAGTGGATGCCTGAAGCAGACAGCTTTTCTGCACGTCTTAACGTATCCTTATAGTTGGAGTTTCCGCCATCAATCAGGATGTCGCCTTCTTCCAGATATGGTGTGAACTTCTCGATTACCTGGTCGATCAAATCGCCAGCAGGAATCATCAGCCAGATCACGCGCGGCTTTGGCAGCATGTCTGCCATTGCCTTATAATCGGCTGCAATCTCAGCGCCTTCAGATTTGATTTTCTGCATTGCCTCTTCATTTATATCGTTCGCCACAACTTCATGGCCGTTTTCCATCAGGTTCAATACTAAGTTATAGCCCATTTTCCCAAGGCCAACCATTCCTAGTTTCACTTCGATGCACTCCTTTTTATGTAACTCTTTTCGTACAGCTTCGGCATAACGAATAAAGCTTGATGATAATATGATATTATCAAATATTTTTTCATATGTATACAAAAACGGAGAAAATTATTTTCATTCTTCAATATCTTTTAATGGAAATCGCTTCCCTGATTTTCTGCAGATTCCCCAAAGTTTGTTCCTGCCTGCGCACGGATACTGCCACGTGGAGCACATCAATCAGGCTTAACTGGACGAGTCTTGATGCCAGTGCCTCAGATCGAAAAAGTGTTTCGCGTGATGTGGTGTAGAGCACATAATCCGCTTCCTTCGACAATGGCGACTTGTAATGTCCGGTGATTGCGATGGTCGCTGCCCCGTTAGCTTTTGCTATTTTCAATGCTTCTATGACATCTTTATTGCTGCCGCTATGCGAAATGCCGATTGCAGCATGCCCGGGACCAAGCAGCGCAGCGGAAATGATTTGCTGGTGTCCGTCGCTATGGGCATTGCAATGGATGCCTGTCCGCAGGAATTTATGATACGCATCAAGCGCAATCGCTGATGAGCCGCCTGATCCGTAAAAATCAATCCTTGAAGCCTGGACGAGAACCTCGATAATCTTCTCAAGGACTTTGGCATCCAGGAGATTCAGCGTTTCCTTCATCGCCTCGATATGCCCGGCGAACACTTTTTCCGCGAGCGTTACGACCTCATCTTCTTCCTTTATTTCTTCATGGATATTCTTGATTGGTTCAACGAGTTCACTAGCAAGGGCAATCTTGAAGGCTTGATATCCTCTGAATCCAAGGCGTTTGCAAAAGCGGAAAATGGTTGCTTCGGCAACGGAGGCATACTCCGCAAACTCGGTGATCGAAAGGTGGATGATTTCCTCGGTGTTCTTCAATATATAATCTGCGACCGCCTTCTCCTTTGATGAAAGCGATGAGTAGATCGCTTTTATTTTAACGATGACATTTTGTCCATTCAGTTCACTTGCCATTTTTTTGCCCCCTTTTCTGACCACTTTATTTTACCAAAGGATTTTCATCATTATTTAAGAAAGATGAAAATTTTTTTCATGCTTAGCAAAAAGAAAGGACCGAATTTTGGTTCAGCCCCATGCACTAATTAATCTTATTCAGGTAAAAATGAACAACAAAGTGCTTGTTCATTTCGATACAGTTATTAATCCTGATCCGTTAAAATAATCGGACCATCCTTTGTGATCGCGATTGTGTGCTCATACTGCGCAGATAGTGTGCCGTCAACCGTTCTTGCTGTCCACCCGTTTGAGTCCATTTTCGTCGGCCATTCTCCGACATTGACCATCGGTTCGATCGTGAACACCATGCCTTCCTTGAGTCTTGGCCCCTTGCCTGGCAGGCCATAGTGCGGGATATCGGGCTTTTCGTGAATGACAGAGCCGATTCCGTGGCCGATGAATTCGCGCACAACCGAAAAACCTTCCGCTTCAACATAGGATTGGATCGCATGGCCGATATCGCCAACCCGGTTACCCGGTACGGAAGCAGCAATCCCGCGATATAAGGCCTCTCTCGTCACATCCAACAGCTTTTGTGACTGCTCGCTGATTTCCCCTACAGCATAGCTCCAGGCCGAATCGGCAAGGGCACCGTTCAGGTTGACGACCATGTCAATCGTCACGATGTCTCCCTCTGTCAAAGCCTCTTTCCGCGGAAAACCGTGGCAAACCTCATCATTGATGCTTGCACAAGTTGCATATTGATAATTGCGGTAGCCCTTTTGCTCGGGTGTGGCTCCATGCTTTTTTAAGTAATCCTCAACAAACTGGTCAATTTCCCAGGTCGTCACCCCTGGTTTGATGATCTTGCGAAGCTCTTTATGCACAGAAGCAAGCAATTTTCCAGCTTCCTTCATGTTTTCAATCTCTCGAGCTGATTTTAAAACAATCATTCCGTCATCTCCCTGATTCATTTCATCCTCTATATTATCTTATACATAAAATTTCGCAAAATGAACCAATTTAACACAAGGTAAAAGCAATAGCATCACAGAAAAATCACTTTTAACGGTATAATTCTTTATAGGGAGAATCTTATTTTTATAGCGACTTTTTCGTTTTTTAGCGAGTTTTTCATTTATATAGCGAGTTTCTCGTTAATATAGCGACTTTTTCATTTTTATAGCGAGTTTCACCTTTTTATAGCGAATTGGAAATTATCCGCGTTTTTTCCCAGTTTGCACACACAATAAAAAACCCTTCTGCCTCTGCAAAAGGGTTCTTACTATTATTTTTCCAGCACTTTAAGCGCTTCGCGATTAAACGCTGGAATATCCTTCGGTTCTCTGCTTGTCACAAGCTGGTTGCAGCAGACAACGACTTCCTTGTCCTGGTATTTCGCTCCGGCATATTCCATGTCGACACGGATGGACTTATAGCCAGTCGCCCCTCTGCCTTCTAGTGTCTTGGCTGTCAATAACAGCTGCGGGCCATGGCAAATCGCGAATACTGGGTTCTTTTCATCCATGAAATACTTGGCGAATTGGACGAAGCGGTCATCCTCGCGCAGCTGGTCCGGAGAAAAGCCGCCAGGTATGAATAGTGCATCGAAATCTTCCGGCTTGACGTTGTCGATGCTTTCATCAATTTTGACCTCGGCTTTGCCCTGCTTGCCTTTTACCGTCTTCCCTTTTTCCTTTTCAATTGTCATAACCTCATGTCCAGCTTCTGTAAAAGCACGGGAAGGCTCAAGATATTCTACGTCTTCAAATAAATCGGTTATTAAACAGGCGATTTTTTTACCCATATATTCAACATCTCCTTTTATAAATTCTCCACTATTAAATCTTCCCTGTCTGCCGCAGACAAAACATCCGAAAACACTTCCACTTTTTAGAATAAAAAAGTGTAAATAGACCTATCTTAAATCGATAGCAAAAAAATGATTTTATCTTGGCGTAATTCGTCTATAATTTATTTAGGACATCTATAGGGAGAGAAGGAGCACCATGAAATTTGGATATATCAATGTAATGGAAGAAGTGGTTTCCACTCTTGTCAATGTGTTGATGATGAGCCCGGATTACCAGACTTTCTGCAATTGCCAGAAATGCCGGAATGATATCATCGCTATCAGCCTGAACACTCTTCCAAGCCACTATGTCACTACGGAAGACGGCCGCAAGATGGTTTTTGAACAGCTTAACACCCAGGATAACAGGACCTGGATCAATAAACGAATCATCAGCGCCATCCATCTTGTCGGAAAATACCCGAAACACTAATAAAAGCTGCCTAATGACAGCCTGGTCACCCGGGCCTGTCAATGGCAGCTTTTTTTTATATGTTCTGGGTATCCATACGTCGGGCGAAATCCACGAACCGGAACTTGTCGGGGCGGTGCCTTGACTCGGTATACTGGAAAAGGGTCGCATCATCGAAATAAATATAGTTTTTCACGATGACAATCGCATGGAATCCTTCCATATCCAGAAGCTCCAGATCCTCTGCATTTGGTTCCTCAACCGTAAATTCCTTTTTGGCAAAACTAATTTTTTTATCCAGGTCCTGTTCAATATACTCAAAAATCGAATTCTCACATTTCTGGCGTGACAGCCCAGGCACATGCCTTTCGACGATAAAATCCTTATCGAGGATGACTCGTTCTTCATCAATATGCCTGACTCTCTTCACCTTCCAGATCATCTCGTCATTATCAACATTCAATTCTCTGGCAATGTCCCGTCCTGCCTGTTCGAGAAGGAACTCATCCACCGTTGTTTTCGCTTTGCCGCCCATATTTTTAGCCAGTTCTTTAAAACTGATCAACCCGGAGATTGGAAACTGGTGCCTTTTTAAATCGAGCACGAGTGAGCCTTTGCCGCGGATTTTTTGGATGAAGCCATTTTGCGCGAGAAGATTCAGTGCTTTGCGGATGGTTTCGCGCGATGTTTGATACATATCCGCAAATTCATTTTCAGATGGCAAAATTGTTCTGGCAGGATAATGTCCCTCCTGGATTTGTTTGGCGATCTCTTCATAAATCAATAAATACTTTTTCTGCATATCATCACCCGTACCTTGTCTGATTGCTACCATTTTACCTTTTTTTCGATTAAAAGAATATAATGAACTATCCTGTCTGCATTTTATAAAAATTTACCGTAAAACTGCCGATAACTATAGTGACTATTTTTTTCCCAACCTTTTGATAAAAAAAACACCACAAAAATCGAGAAGATTGTTTATAATTGTTCTGTAAGGTGTTCTTAATATGGAACTATTTTATCAGATTTGTTATGATATAACTATAAATAGACAAGGTGTGTGGATACTGTGATTGGTGAACGCGTCAAAAAACTTCGACAAGAAAAAAGAATGTCCCTATCCGAGTTGGCTGAGCAAGCTGGCGTTGCAAAATCCTATTTAAGCTCTTTGGAACGGAACCTGCAAACGAATCCATCCATTCAATTTCTTGAAAAGATCGCTGGAGTCCTGAATGTTCCAGTTGATCAGTTGATCCATGAACAAGTCGATAAGGAGAATATTGATTCTGACTGGGTTAATCTTGTGAAAGAAGCAATGGATTCCGGAATCAGCAAGGACCAGTTCCGTGAATTTCTGGAGTTCAACAAATGGAGACTAAACAATAAATAATTTGTAAGGGACAGCCTGCCCGCTGTCCCTTTTTTTCGCAAAATAAAAAGCACCTCTGTAATGAGCTGCCCGATTATTTGACGATGTTCTATGTATGATTGCTTTATTCCTGTCCGCTTGTCATTAAAAACTTCCTGATTTCCTCTTTATTTATTCCCATCTCCAATGCTTCCATTATTAGCTGCATCCATTCTGTATCCAGTTCTTCGAAAATTACCTGTTCTTTAATCAAGTTCTTCCCCCCAAAATACAGTTAGTATTCCAGGCAGTCCGGCCATCTTAGCACTTTATACCTTAGATCCGTGACTTTGCGTCCTGACTTTTCAACCAGTTTGCCTTTTTCTGATTCTTTTTTCTTAACTCCCAATGTCATTGTACCTTGTTCTATATATTTAACATGTAAGTATTTGTCGGCGATTCCCTGTAAATATCCTTCTTTTTCTTCCAAACAATTACAAAATCATAGGCTAAAACCTTATTTTTCTGAAAATTTAAATCATTTTACTGATGTTTTTTGTCGCATTCTATCTCTAATTGTTGAACTCTTTTTTTAAAATCACCCCCATAAATCTGCTGATGGGCCCTTAGACAGTGAAGTTTGTGGATAAGCAGGCCTTTTCCAGCGATGCTTTATAGCCACTTTTTCAAGGCTGATGGCATTGAAAAACGGGTACCTTGTTAAATCATTGCCGCAAACCGGACATAGCCATTCACCCTGTTCACTGCTGCTAAACGAGGGACGTTTGCATCGATCGCAGTTTTTTCTGTACATGCCATTTGCCTCCTTCACATTGACATTCCAATACTCCATTCGAGTATAGTTCAGAGGAACCATTTTTGAAAAAGTCCATAATAAGGCGAATTTTCTTAAAAAAGAACAAAAATCGTTCTTTTTTAAGAAATATCTCCGATTATCACACTATTTCGTGTTTTTTAAAGAATATAATTGTTCGTTATAATGAATATAGTTGATTATAAGGAGATAACCAGATGAAGGTTGGAGAGAAGATTAAAAGATTGCGATTGGAAAGAAACTATTCTATTACCGAACTTTCTCAAAAAGCGAATGTTTCCAAGTCCTACCTCAGTTATATCGAAAGAGGCATTCAGGAAAATCCATCGCTTCAGGTTTTATCACGACTTGCCCACAATCTGGATACGTCTGTGGAAAACCTGATGGGGCAACAAACAAAAAGGACTGATCCGGTCTCCTTTGATGAGGAATGGATCGGACTTGTTGACGAAGCAATAAAAAATGGGATCAGCAAAGAAGACTTTTCCTATTATCTTGATTTCATGAAATTCAAGAGCCATAGCGAAAAAGAAAAATAACGAGTACTATAGAATACCATTCAAGGCTGCATATTAGACCTACTTTTTCAAACAAAAAAACCAGCCTTAAAGGCTGATTCTTTGTTTACAGAGACTGGCGGCAATCTTCGCTCCCACCCTGGCATTGTTCTTGACAAGCGCGATATTGGCAACAAGGCTCTTTCCTTCCGTAAGTTCTTTAACCTTACCCAGCAGGAACGGAGTCACCTGCTTTCCGCCAATCTGTTTTTCTTTGGCTTCTGAAAGCGCCTTTTCAATCACTCCAGCTATGAAACTCTCTTCCATTGCATCTTCTTCAGGAATCGGGTTGGCAACGACGATTCCGCCATCGAGCCCCAAATCCCATTTGGTTCTGATCATATCTGCGACAGATTCGGGCGTATCAAGGCGGAAGTTGACATTGTATGGGCTTGTCCGTGTATAAAACGCTGGCAGTGAATCGGTGCAATAGCCAACAACAGGTACACCCTGGGTTTCAAGATACTCAAGAGTCAACCCGAGGTCCAGGATTGACTTGGCGCCTGCACACACAACAGCTACATTTGTTTTCGCCAGTTCCTGCAGGTCGGCAGAAATGTCCATCGTTGTCTCCGCTTCACGGTGCACACCGCCAATCCCTCCGGTAACAAATACCTCTATATTTGCCAGTTCTGCGCAAATCATTGTGGCAGCTACTGTTGTTGCTCCATTTTTCCCGGTTGATAAAAGATACGCCATGTCGCGTCTGCTGGCTTTTTCGACAGTGCTGCTCTGGCCCAGGTATTCCAGTTCATCATCCGAGAGGCCGATTTTAATTTTCCCATCGAGAATGGCAATCGTTGCTGGAACTGCCCCATTTTCACGGATAATCTGCTCTACCTCCCTTGCTGTCTGGACATTCTGTGGATAAGGCATCCCATGTGATATAATCGTAGATTCCAGCGCAACGACCGGTTTACCCGTGTTCTTCGCTTCTATTACTTCCTGTGAAAATTCAAGCCACTTTTCCAGCATGCTGTACCTCGCTTATTTAAAGTTTTGTTTAAACGTTTCGAGTAACTGTTTATTATTCAAAATCGGGTTCACCGTTTCGATCGATTGCAATGTAAGAATCGAACAAGCCATCCCAATCTTGCAAGCATCCTCCGTCGGAATTCCATTCAGATGGGCATAGATGATCCCGGCCACGAGCGAATCGCCCGCTCCAGTCACATCGATGACGGAAATTGCTGGCGGAATCAGGACTCCTGCTTCGCCTTTTGCTGTAAAATAGATCAATCCTTTATCACCGCGGCTAATGACAACCTTTTCGACACCTTTATGTATGATGATCTCTGCCGCTCTGAAAAAGTCGCCTTCGTTTTCAATTTTGATGCCGGAAATCGCTTCCGCTTCCTCTCTATTGGCAATCAGCCAGGTAACCCCCCGCAGTTCGCGAGGCAATTTCTTCGCTTTTGGTGATGAAACAGGTGTGATGCAAAGCTGGATGTTTTCCCTGCGGCATCGCTCGATGATCCGCCCCAGCACATCTGCCGGGAAATTGGTATCCAGCATGATGAAATCCGAGGAAGCAAAATAACCCCATTTGCGATCGATGAATTCCGGAGTGATAGAATCATAGATTGACATCTCGGCTAAAGCGATGGTCATTTCCCCATCATGGTCCAGGACTGCCGTATAGGCTCCGGTAGACTGGCCATTGATGACCTCGGACGGAGCGACATCGACGAACGCCCTTGTGTATTCCACCAGCCAGTGGCCTTCATGGTCATCACCAACCACTGTCAGCACACTGACATCATTCCCGAGCCTCCCTAGATTCTCGGCAATATTTCTGGCAACCCCCCCGCATGACTTCGAGCTCTCAGCCGGATTCGAAGTGCCCAGCTCCAGCTCGCCTTTCGCCCATATTTTACGGTCTACATTTGCACCGCCCACACATAGCACTTGACGTCTCTCTGGCAAAATATAGGCTCTCCCCATAATTTTCCCCTTCTTTGTTAAGGAGAAGATATGGCCGGCAACTGCATCACCCGGTACATCCGCCTTCGCGGCAAGATCAATCAGTGAAATGAACGGATCCTCTTTTATCAGTTTTAAAATAAGAGCCTCTATTTCGTTCATGTCGCGCACCCCGCTATTTCCAAAATATTGCTATCAACTAAATCTTAAACCTTTATCCGAATATACTCAACATTATTAAAATTCAATTACATTTCACAGCTTCATAGTTCGTGGTATTCCCCCGCTTTTAAAATTTCTGTCATAAAATCGTCAAAAAAAACCGCTGCATATCACTTTTTCCCCACGGTTTTTTCGCATTTTAATCACAACTCCCTGATAGGATTAAAATCGATCAAAGGAGGAGATTGTATGAAGAAATTTCTTGCTGCCATGATGGCAATTTTATTGACGATAATCGTTTCGGCCTGCGGTGATGACTCTGCCAAAAACAAGCCAATGGATGACCAGGATACCGCGGCGACAGAAATGAACCATGAAGAGGATACAGCCGATGCTCACGCAGACGGCCCACATGAGCCAGGAACGGACGATGTCTGTGCTTTCTGCAATATGAAGGTATATACGGAAGCAGATCCGATGGGTGTTTTCACGGCACAGGCGAAGACCAAAGACGGTGACTATGTGTTCTTCGATGATTCCGGATGCCTTTTGAATACACCTAGACGGGATGAAGTTGAGTTCGAAGAAAAATGGGTGCGTGACTACCTGACTTCAGAATGGATTGATGCAGATGCCGCCATCCCTGTCAAAGCCGATATTAAAACACCGATGAAATATGGCTATGCTTTCTTCAAAGATCAAGAAAGCGCCGAGAAATTCATCGCAGAAAACAGCGATAAAAACGCGATGATGGCTTCATGGGAGCAAATTGATAAGATAGCGAATGAAAGATATATGAAGAAAATGAAGATGAACTCAGACAGCATGAATAAGGATAGCGAAAACCATATGGAAGAAATGAATAAAGATAGCGAAAACCATATGGAAGACATGAATAAAGATAGCGAAAATAATATGATGGACAGCGACAAAGAGGAGAGCGGTCATTGATAAGTTTTTCCTGTAGCTGCCTAAATGCATAGAATGCTAACGCTTCGATAAGAAAGCCTTGATCATACCAAAAAACTCCCGGTACCATATTACCGGGAGTTTTCTTATTCACCATTGCCGTATTGGGCCGGCTGAAGGAATGCTAATTGAAAAATACTTTTTCCAGCGGAAGATAGCTGCCATTATGATTTACTAGCGAATCTACGGTTTTGCAGACCTTCATCTGCCCTTCTTCCATGAAGGCAGCCCGGTCAGCCAGTTCCTCTACAAGACTGAGAATATGGGTAGTAAAGAAGATCGTCTTCCCCTGCCGCTTCTCCTCCTGAATGATTTCCTTAAAACGGAACACCCAAAGTGGATCAAGACCATTGGTCGGTTCGTCGAGAATCCTTAAAGGAACATCCGGGAGCAATGCCTGGGCCAGCGAAAGCCGCTGCTGCATGCCTTTTGAATATTGTTTGATCTGCATATGACGAACTTCAAATAAACCGACCTGGCGAAGTGCTTCATTCACTCTTCCATCACCGATGCCTCTTAATCTCGCAAAAAAAGTCAAAACTTCAAGACCAGTCAATTGTCGCGGGAACAGCATTTCATCTGGCATATACGAAAACAGCTTTTTGAAATCCTGGCTTCGCGGGTCGACTTCACTTCCCTCCAACAAAACCTTCCCATTGGTCGGCTTCATGATACCTGTCAGCATCTTGATCAACGTACTTTTGCCAGCACCATTTCCGCCGCAAAGAGCGAAGATTTCCGGCTTATTGATGGCAAAGCTGATATCAGCAACCTTTTTTGTATCACTGTAATGCTTGGCCAGTGCTTCAATCCTGATCCATTCATCATTCATCTGCAGCACCCCTTTTCAGCCTGCGTACGGAAAAAATCACCGGCAAAACCATCCAGAGCAAGACAGCAAAAATAAACAACATTTTGCCTGTCATGCCATCCGCCCAGATGGTCAAATCATATAATCGCGGTCCGAATACCGAGGCGCCATCAAGCGAAAGGATCGACTGAACCCTGATCAGTTCTACAGGGTTCAGGAAAATCGACACTGTCAGCATCGGCAGCAACCATTGCTTCAATAAAAGCAGGCTCAAACCCATAATGATGAATTCATAGAACAGGACCAGGAATGCCCAGACAATCAAACTGATGCCGAGCGCCTGAAATCTTGATTTGGCAATGATCCCGATCACCATCGCCAGTGACAGAAAAATCGCCGCTAGCAATAAGGAATAGAGATAAAATAATATCAGCAGCGATACAGAAACCCCTGCGCCTAAAAAGTAAATCACCAGCAGGGCTGTACCATATCCAAATGTCAGTACCGACCAGACGGCGACAAACAACCCTGCATATTTTCCGAGGATCACACTCCATGGTGTAACAGGATACGTCAGCAGCAGCATCAGCCCCCGGTCCTCCTTTTCACCCGACAGGAACAGGCTCCCGATCAAAAGCGAAAGCAGGGGGATCAGCAATAAATTAATATTCAGGAGGCTCGCTGTCATCCTATTGAAGCCATCAAAACCCGAGCCACCGGTATTCCCGAGGAACGCAACCATGACAGCAAGTGATGAGAACAGCAAGCCAAAGCCTGCGAGCCAGTGGCTTCTCATCAACAAGGTCATCTGCTGCCTGGCAATATGCATCATTGCTCCCAGCTCCACTCATGTTTTTTTAATAGCTTATAATCAAGCACTTCTCCCATGCCCTGTTCTTTTACATATTGTTCAGCACCCTCTTTGTCCTTGAAGCTGACCACTCCATTAGCCATCGGGGTCCAGAAATCAGGATGGTACGCATGGAAAGCTTTTTCAAGTTCGACCCAATCACCCGTGTCAACATCTCGAACGTATTTTTTTGCAGCCTTTTCATCCTGAAGATCCGTTTCCCTCTCAAGAAACTCATCCATACAGCCAAGATCATCAAATTTATATATTTCACCATCAGCGGTAACGACCTCAGTGGCATAGTGTTCATGGGCAATACCCATATTGCAGACCTCACATACATCAATTTCAGGGTTGATTTCTTCCGGTTCCATCGCATTATTGCTGCAGCCGGCAGCTGTTGCAGAAAACAGCAGTAATAAACCAAGCTTCTTGATCATCTGAAATTCCTTCCTTTCACAATGGCAAATAGCGATATCACAATAAATACGATTCCAATCACTCCAGACCTCCAGTGGTCCCTATTCTGCTGTGCAGCAGAAGGTTGGATTTCTGCCGGTTCTATCAGCGGACGCGCATCATAAACCTCTGCCGATCCAAAGCTTGGAAATAAGGATTCCGCCTTTGTCCACAGCTTCACAGACGGACTTTCAAAAAAGAATTGCCAGTACGGTTGTTTGCGCAGAATGCGGTCGTATAAAGAGCCAGCTTTGTAGGCCTCTTCACCAATACCATCGCCCGAAAGGTCAAAACTGCTGTAATCATCCCAGTAGTTTCCCTTCAATCCATCATCAAGCCTCATGTCTTCCCCCGAAATCTTGGACTGGACAACATTGCCGATAAAATTGTTTTCAGCAAAAAGATTCTCTTTGTTTTCCCCCACGAATTCAAGCCCAACCTGGTTGGCTCCAATCAGGTTCTTGTTGATCGATAGATTCACTCCGTTTTCCAATGACAGCCCCGTGCTGTTCCGCAACATTTCATTGCGCTCAACCAGGACATTCCTCGTTTCATAAATGAGTATGCCAAAACCCCGGACATGAAAGTGATCGGTTACCCTGTTCTCAAGGAAGGTGATATTTGCTGAATCCATTACCATGAACCCTGTCACATTCTTTTCGATATGGTTCCTCTCTGCAGAAATGTCTTCACTGAACATGAAGTGCATTCCATATCGTGACTCACTGACATGGTTTCCTGTTACTTTGATATGTTCCGTAAAGTCATAATAAATTCCATCCTGGACAGCGGCAATTTCATTCTTTTTCAGCAAATGGCCGCCACCCTTGAACATGTGGATCCCGTTTCCACGCTTCGAAAAATGGGATTCATAACTGGTTATGCTGTTTTCCAGCACCTGATTATCCCTGCTGTTCGTGATGTAAATTCCGTTATGGACATCTTTCAATATATTGTTTTCAATGATATTTCCGTCAGCTTTCTGAATGAAAATCCCGCTGTCCTCCTGGCCTGAACCGCAATTTTGAATCATCAGTCCTTTAACGGTGACACCAGGTGCGGCGATTTCAATGACATTGCCCTTTCCCCCGCCATCAATTATTGCTCCTTGTTCTCCTATCAAGGTCATTCGCTTATTGATCACGATATTTTCCTTATAGGTACCAGGAAAAATTGTGAGGGTATCTCCTGCTTCAGCCTGGTCAATCGCACTTTGGATCGATAGGCCATCCTCCACTTTAAGATCCTTGGCGCTGGCAGCATCAGGCACAAGCCAAAGTAGCAAAAATATGATAAACCAAATTGGCCATGGCAGCCTGTGCATACTGCCTCCCCCCTCCCGGAAAAGTTTCTCATTTAAAACTAGCAAATAAATGTGATGAAATCTTGAAATATATGTTGGGAAACGTTGAAGTCTCTATCGAGTTTTTTAGGGGTGATTATTGAGCAAATACAGATTCAGATGTTTATTTTCAGAATTATCTAAAATTAGTTATGTCTATTTTGTGACAATTACAATATAATGTAAGTAATATGTATATCTGATTAATCCAGGAGGTTATGAACATGACGATAGTTCATATACTGAACTTCTCCATTCCGATTGTCATGATGCTTGTGATTGGCGTCGCAGTCGATAAGATGTGCCAGCCAGATCCACCAGGCAAGGAAGCCGAGTAATGAAAGGTCCGGCTTCTTTTTTTATTGGATTTTCCGTTTGTTTTCCAATTCGCTATAAAAATCAAATTTTCGCTATATAAAATGGATTTTCGCTATAATAATTATTTTTTCGCTATAAAACATAAATTTTCGCTATAAAACCTTCTGTTCGGATAAGTCGTATCCCTATAAAACGCAAAAAGAGCAAGATTCTCGATTGAATCTTGCTCTTTTTACTAGTTTTCGATTGCAGGTGGAGTTGTTTTTACAAAAATTCGGTTGCCCTGGACGAAAAACAGGATACTGCCAAGCACAGCCAGGGAGATGAACATAAATAAGATGGTCCCGCCTGTTTCTTTCAATAAGTATCCTCCCGCAATCGGTCCAAGGAAATGGCCGATTTTCCGGAATTGTGCCGCTCCGAAATATGTCCCCCTCAGTTCATCCGTTGCCAGCTGATCGACCAGATAACTGCTTGATGGGAAGATGAGTATCTCTCCAACTGTTATGAAGACAATTGCCGTGATGCCAGTGAACCAGCCGGATACAAAGCCAAATGTCAGCATTCCCAATGACAGGAAGACCGCACCGGCCATCATCACCTGCATCGTTTTGAATCTTTCCGCGAAGTGGCTGATTGGCATTTGCAGCAGGACGACCAGGACTGCATTGATGGAAAGCATCACGGAATACACAAATACTCCGTTCGCAATGGACGATTCTAGATATTGCGGTACATTGGATTCCATCTGCGAATACCCGAAGTTAATGATGATGGTTCCCAATATTAAATATCTCAATGCCTTATCTTTGCCGATGATTTTTAATGAACTGGCTATCGTCACCTTGCTTGCCCCTTCACCTGCCGGGTTGCCCAAATCAAATTTTTTCATCATCAGTGCAAGGATCAATACATAAATGAAATACATGATCCCCGTCACCATGAAAGCTGATTTAGCTGAAACCACAGCCAGATAGGCACCAAGCAATGGACCGACAGATGCTCCAATATTGATGGCCGTATATCTGAGTGAAAAGGCCCTCATCCGCTTGCGTTTTTCCGTCAAATCGGCAATCAGTGCCTGGCCGGTCGGTTCAAAAAATGACCCGCTCAAGCCATTCAATGCGTTCAGGATGATGAACCAGCCCGGTGTATCAGCAATCATGAAGCCAAAATAGACAAGCGACATCGCGAACAATGAACCGATCATTACCGGCTTACGGCCATATCTGTCTGACAAATGGCCGCCCAGAAAGCCCCCGATTACACCAGACAATGGACTGATCCCAATTGTCAATCCAATCAATACAGGATGCAAATCCAGATTCCGAGATAGGTAGATGGCCAGGAACGGCAGGGTTGCGAACGCAGACCCCCTTGCAAGGACAGTCCCCCCCAGCAGTACCCATACAATCGGGTGAAATTGGCGGTAATAGTTTTTTAGTTTATTCATTTCTTTTTACCTCGGAAAGTTAGATTCCTAAATCATAGCAAATATCCAATATTATGAAAATACCCCCTAAATAAAAAACCGCCGCCATTTTGTCTGGCAGCGGTTTTGTTTATTGACCCGGATTATTGCTTGTACGCGGAAGGATTAGGATTTCTACCCGGCGGTTCCTTGCCTTGCCTTCTGCTGTGTCATTCGTCGCGACTGGCTGGAACTCACCAAATCCTTTTGCGCTGAACCAGCGAGGGTCAAGCTGTTCATTCTTCAAAATGATTTTCATGAATTCCACAGCCCTCATGACGCTCAGTTCCCAGTTCGATTCATATCTCGCGGTCCTGATTGGCACATTATCTGTGTGCCCGCTGATAATGATATTCCGAGGCGGCTCCATGATCAGCAGGTCCGCGATTTCATTTGCGATATTGATATCTGATGAACGGACCTCTGCCCTTCCCGACTGAAACAGGACATTGTCACGGATCGTCAGCAGCAGTCCTTCATCCGTCAGTTTCGTATTCAGCTTGTCTGTCAGCTTTTTCTCATCTATATAGGAGTTGACCTTCTGCTGGAGAGCCATGAGCTCCATCTGGTCTTTGGCTGCATCAGCCTTGTCTTCATCATTCTTTTCAACATCTTCCTTACGTTCGTCAGGCGACTCCATCTGTCCTTCCGGCATCGGACTCTGGAATTCGAACACACCGGTTCCTCCAGAAAATACATCATTGAAGGCCTTGGAAAGTTGCTGGAACTTGACGGCATCAACCGAACTCATCGCGAACAGGACGATGAACAATGCAAGCAGGAGCGTAAGCAGGTCCGCATACGGGATCAGCCAGGACTCATCCATATGTTCCTCGTGATGCTTCTTCTTCCTTTTCCTACTCATCCTTCGTCACGTCGCTTTCTTCGAGGATCAGTTTCCGTTCGCCAGCTGGCAGATAGGAAGCAAGCTTCTGCTCGATCACCCTCGGCGCTTCGCCTTCAAGGATTGATAGAATGCCTTCAATCATCATGTATTTCACTTGTGCTTCCTGTTTTGATTTGCGCTTTAACTTATTGGCGAATGGGTGCCATAACACATAACCAGTGAAAATCCCCAATAACGTCGCCACGAACGCAGCACTGATCGCCCTTCCAAGCTCATCGGTATTGTCCATATGGCTCAGTGCGGCAATCAGACCAACTACAGCACCTAGAACCCCGAGAGTCGGCGCATACGTACCTGCCTGGGTGAAAATGGCCGCACCTGACAAGTGGCGTTCCTCCATCGCTTCAACCTCTTCTGTTAAAACGTCCCTGATGTAGTCAGCACTCTGTCCATCCACAGCAAGCGATAGGCCATTTTTCAAAAATTCATCATCGATTTCACTTGTTTTCGCTTCGAGCGCCAGCAAGCCTTCCTTTCTGGCAAGCTGTGCCCATTCAGAAAACAGGCGGATCAATGACGGCAAATCTGCACTTTCCTGTTCCTTAAACAGGATTTTAAACAACTTGGGCACTTTCTTCAGTTCTCCTGCCGGAAAGGCGATAGATACCGCCGCAACAGTACCCACGATTATGATTAAGAAAGCTGCCGGATTCACGAGCGCATTGACACTTACACCCTTCAACACCATCCCGACTCCGACTGCAATGATGGCTAATATGACACCAATGATCGACGACTTATCCATGTACGACTCCCCTGTCTGCTTTACTTCTATTTCTGTCTCTAGTTTTTAACTGTCATAATATCTCTTTTTATTTCGACCTATTTTTAAAAATCTTAAGTGATTTAGCAATCAAAAATAAATTTTAGCCAAGCAATTAAGATTGTGAATTTCTATGCCGATATAACTTAAGCAAAGACAATTGATTAGTTGAGGAGGATTTTACGTGGAGGCTATTGAAAATCTCCGCAGGCAGGATACAAGAAAGAAGAACGTCTTGATGCTAAGCACTTATTCGGTATCCTTGATTGCGACTGCTGCCTATACACTGATTGAAAAAGAACCATTCATTAAAACGATGGTATATGTAAGTGAATTATCATTTTTCATCCTGTTTTTCCTGATTTTCCAGCTATGGCTTAAGAAAGAGGCTCTTTTCCCTTATGCCGCATTTGCTGCTATTTTCGCCCACCATTTCATCTATATCGGAATGTTTGGCGGCAACGGGGCATTCTTGCTGGTGCTGATCTTCCTGGCCGTCTTCTCCGCCATCCATTTCAACTTGAAAATCTTTATTACCGGTTATAGCCTGGGTTTGGTGGCCGTAATCATGAACACCTTGCTGGCCACAGAAAACCAGGACTTTCTAAGCACCACCTTCGCGGCCATCCTGCTCTGTTATATTTTAATGGGTGCGGTATTGTTCGTGTTGATCCGCTTAAACAGGAATTCCTTTCACTCTCTGGAAGCCTTTCTCGCGGAATCTGAAAATGAAAAAGCACGGAAAGAACAGCACAGTGCCCTGCTTCATAGCGAGCTGCTCGTCGTAACGGAGAGTCTGGGTAAAATCAATGAACAAATCCAGACCCATCTGTCATCACAAACAGAAATGAAAATCGCCGTAAATGAAATTTCTGCCGGAAGCCAGGTCCAGACAGAACAAATCAATCAAATTTCTGAGAATGCCGAAATGACAAAGCAAAGAATGGATGAAATGTCCGAAATGTCTGTCTTGCTTTCAGATAATACTTTACAGGCTGCCAAAGCGACAGAAAGCGGTTCTGGAAAAATAAGCGAGCTGCAGGGTGATATGAAAGAGCTTGCCGCTTCTATTTCCGAATTGAGCCAGACATTCTCGATGCTGACGAAGAAAATCGAAGAAACGAATGGATTCATCGTCAACATCCGTAACATCACCGATCAGACGAATCTCCTTGCACTCAATGCTTCGATTGAAGCGGCACGTGCTGGCGAGGCTGGCAAAGGCTTCTCCGTCGTGGCCAATGAAATTCGCAAGCTGGCGGAAATGACGAAAGAAACTGCCATCCAGATTACCGAAAACCTAACTTCCGTGAATGAAACAAACTCAGCAGCACTGGAAAAAATGAATGACAGCAGTGAAAAGCTGGCAGAAAGCCGCACCGCTGTCGAGGAAGTATCAGGTTTCTTCGCAGATGTGAGTTGTACATTGCAAGTTCTGACAAATCAATTCAGTCAATTCGAATTGATGGTTGGCGATGTCCAGAATCAGACAGGCGATGTCGAAGCATCGACACGTGAGCTGGCTGCAATCATCGAGCAGGCAACTGCCGGTCTTGAAGAAATGAATGCAACCATCGAAACACTGAACGATGACAACCAGACAATTGCCGCCTACGTCAGCCAGACGGCCGCTGCAGCTGAAAAAATCGAGAAACTTGGTGCGTAAGAGCATTAGATCCAGTGCATCAAGATTACACAATGAAAAATAACCTTTAATAACAAAAATGGCCAGGCTGGATTTCTCCGCCTGGCCATTTACTTATAATAGTTTCTTTTCTATTTTCTGCTCGTAATTCTTAAACAATGAGGAATTTGTCCTGGCACCCCTGCTGGACATGATTTTATTGTACTTCAGCAGCTTGGCGCTGAGTTCCTGGTTCAGCCTGTTTTTCTCTTCCGGATTTTCACAGGTTCGGATCAGGTCCTCGATTGTCATCACTTCCTGCCTGAGCCTCTGTTCTTCTGGTGAAAAACCAGCGTTTTTCAGCATCTTGTACGCCATTCTAAGATTTTCCGGCACAGCTGATAAATCTTCCAGATTCAACGGTTTCCCGTAGCCTGGCAGGTTTTCAAACTCTCCATCCTTATAAGCACGCTTGATACGATCCTCCGAAACCACCATTGAAAAATCCATCTGAACCACTCCAGTCCATTAAATTCAACATTACTACTATTAGTATATAACTTTTATCCATTTTTTTCTAATTTAAGTATTTGGAAATAAGATTTTATCGCGTTAAAGGTTTAGAGAGTCAGCAAGCAGGCTATTAAATAGTTAAAAAATTACATATCAAGGGAGTGTTCATTAAATGAATTTTGGGGGAATTGCTTTCACTCTAATTTCGGCTGCCTTTTTCATGGGTCTGGTAGCCTGGTATTCCTACATAAAAACGAAAGGTGAGGTTAGTGATTCAGCAGGTTATTTCCTCGCTGGACGCGGACTGACCGGCGGTTTCATTGCCGGTTCCCTCCTGCTTACCAATCTATCAGCTGAACAGCTGGTCGGATTAAATGGCCAGGCTTACCGCACCAACCTGTCAAACATGGCGTGGGAGGTTACAGCTGCTTTTGCAATCATAATCATGGCCACCTACCTTCTGCCAAAATACCTCGGGGGCAACTTCACTACCCTTCCCGAGTTTCTGAGCAAGCGGTTTGATGAAGGCGTGAGACAATACACTGTCCTCCTGTTCATGCTCGGCTACATACTCGTGACGGCACCTTCCATGCTTTATTCTGGTGCACTCGCTGTCCTGCAGCTTTTCAATGTCCCTGAACTGTTTGGCATTTCTTACGTAGCATCCGTTTGGATTGTCATCTGGATCATCGGCATCATAGGCGCCATCTATGCGATTTTCGGCGGACTCAAAGCAGTAGCGGTTTCGGATACTTTAAATGGTGTCGGCTTGATCATCATCGGGCTGCTCGTTCCGATCCTTGGGTTGATTGCATTGGGGGACGGCAGTATCGGCGATGGCATGAAACAAATCGCAACTACGGACACCGAAAAAATGAACTCAATCGGGACTAAACAGGATTCCGTGCCTTTTGGGACCATTTTTACCGGCATGATTTTTGCCAATCTGTTCTACTGGGCCTCAAACCAATATGTCATCCAGAGAACCCTTGGCGCAAAGAGCCTCGCTGAGGGACAGAAGGGTGTCTTAATCTCCGGATTTTACAAGCTGCTTGTGCCGTTGACCATGATGATTCCCGGAGTAATTGCTTTCCACATGTATGGAGGCGGACTGAAATCGGTGGATCTCGCCTATCCGACATTGATTTCCGATGTCCTGCCGAAATGGATGTCAGGCTTTTTCCTGGCCGTCCTCCTTGGTGCCGTCCTGAGCTCGTTCAATTCATTATTGAACAGTGCGGCAACGATGTTCGCGCTCGATATCTATAAAGCGCGCTTTAATCGGGATGCAGATGACGCCAAATTAATTTCCGTAAGCAAAATCGCCGGCACGCTGCTGGCAGTCATTTCATTATGTATTGCACCATTATTGATGAACGCGCCTGAAGGCTTATGGGACCTGATCAGGAGATTCACAGGCTTTTTCAATATCCCGATCATCGCCATCCTGCTTGTCGGCATCTTCTCAAAACGAATACCGGCACTGGCAGCAAAAGTCGTGATCATTTTCCATGTCATCACCTACTATATGCTTGTCTGGGGAACCCAGCATCTGTTCGATTATGCTGTTCCAATCCACTTCATTCATATATACGCAATTCTGTTCGTGGCTGAAGTCGCCATCATGGTCGGAATTGGAATCTGGAAGCCAAGAGTGACACCATATACCTTCCACTCAGAAGCAGCCGTTGACATGGTACCATGGAAATACACATTGCCAGTATCCGTGATCCTGCTTGCATTCGTTGCCGTCACTTACGTTGTGTTTTCCCCGATCGGATTAGCGTACGACGGCGGTTATGTATCCACCGCATTTTGGCCGATCATTGCAGGTATCGTCGCAGTCACAGCCATTCTATCCTTTGCTGCCATAAAAAAATGGAACAGATCTTATGCCAGCTACCTGCAACAAGAAAATACGGTGATTGAAAGAGAGATCAGTACCAACGCAAATTTGAAAACTACGATTACGGACTTATCATAAACACGGGACCTATTAGAGTGAATCTAATAGGTCCTTTTTATGCTGTTTTCACCGTTATATCCTCGGTTCATTTTATTGCACATTTTGGGGCTGGGGTTTATTTGAGTTGACTAGGAAACTGCTTTTATTAGACATTTTGGAGCGGAGCTTTGTCTGAAATGTCCAGGAAACCGTTTTTATTAGACAGTTCGGAGTGGAACCGTGTCTGAAATGTCCAAGAAACTGCTTTTACTAGACATTTTAGTCTGGAGCTTTGTTCGAAATGTCCAGGAAACTGCTTTTATTAGACAGTTCGGAGTGGAACCGTGTCTGAAATGTCCAAGAAACTGCTTTTACTAGACATTTTAG
Organism: Chryseobacterium sp. ISL-80; assembly: GCA_018613055.1. Lineage (GTDB taxonomy): Bacteria > Bacillota > Bacilli > Bacillales > Cytobacillaceae > Mesobacillus. The sequence goes on from JAGGQZ010000017.1 coordinate 150,914, forward strand.
TCTGGAACTTTGTTCGAAATGTCCAGGAAACTCTCTTTAATCCTAAACCCATGAATCCCTTCTTAGATCACTTCCCTCAAAGAGAAGGCGTCTGGTTAACCCAGACGCCTCCATTATTGGTATCCTTTTGCATTCTCTTTGATGATTTTATCTTTGAACAATGTGTAGCTCCATGATTGGTAGGCAAGGATGATTGGCACGAAGATGATTGCGACGATGAACATGATTGTCAGGTTGAGTTTGCTTCCTGCGGCGTCAAATAGACTGACACTGTAGGAGCTGTCAATTCTTGATGGCAGCATGTTCGGGAACATCCCGATGAATCCGAACGCCATTTTTGTGAATATGGTTACGCACACTGAAGTGAACGCATAGCCGATTTTCTTTTTAAAGATAAAGTAAGCCGAAGCAATCATCGCGGCCAATGCGAGAATCGGCACGATCCAAAGGACTGGATGCTCTGTGTAGTTATCCAGCAATGGCGTCCGGTTCACCGTTGCCAGGAAGAAAAGTGACAACATTGCTGGCGCCACTCCTGCCAACACTCGCGAAATCCTGTAAGCCCGCACTGCGGTTTGTCCTGATGTTTTTAATTGAATCCATAATGATCCAGATAAAAGGAACAGAGAAACAAACAGTAATCCTCCTAAAATCCCGTATCCGTTGAGAAGGCTGAACAGATTCCCTTCGTAGCCATTTGCTCCGATCATCAGTCCGCGATACAAATTGGCAAAGGTCACCCCAAACAAGAAAGCGATCAGGAAGCTTCCGGCAAAAAAGCTCCATTTACAGGCTACCTGCCATATCGGGTTGTCATCCTTATGCATGAATTCGAGCCCGACCGCCCTGATGAACAAAGCAATCAATACAAGGAACAACGGAGTGTACAAAAAGCTGAACATGTCCGCATAGACGGCCGGGAATGCCGCGAAGGTCGCACCTCCGGCGGTAATCAGCCAGACCTCATTCCCGCCCCAGAACGGTCCGACTGCTTCCTGGAGCTGGTTTCGTTCCTGGCGGTTTTTCGCAGTGAAAGGCAATAGCATCCCTGTTCCGAGCGTGTATCCGTCAAGAATGAAATAAACGGTCCAGATCAAGCCCCAAAGCCCGAACCAGATAATCGCAAGTGTATCATGAGACATGCTTCACGCCTCCTTCAAGACCAAATTGGACCTCTGATTCCGGTCCTTTTTTTGCGTATTTTATGATCAAATAGACATCCGCGATCAGCAGAACGGTGTAGAAAATGACGAGCGCTGCCAGCGAAAAGACGACTTGCGATACAGCAATAGGAGACACTCCTTCTGATGTCTTCATCAATCCATAAACCACCCATGGCTGTCGTCCTGCTTCTGCCACCATCCAGCCAGCATTGATTGCAAGGTATGGAAGAAGCACGGAGTAAAGGACAAGTTTCAAATATCTCGGTGAGTTCTCCAGTTTATTTTTCCGGTACAAATACAATCCGTACCACGATACAGCAAGGAAAAAGACGCCGAGCGCGACCATCACCCTGAAGGCGTAAAATACCAGTTCAACATTTGGCCGTTCATCCTTCGCTATATCATTAAGTCCTGTTACCTCGCCATCGAAGGAATTCGTGTAAAAAAAGCTGCCAAGCTTAGGAATGCTGATTGCTTCGAAAGCATTCCTCTCATTTTCCTGATCAGGAATCTGGATGAGATGGAATGGCATGGCCTTCTGGGTTTCCCAGACTGCTTCCATCGCCGCTCCTTTGGCCGGCTGCATTTGAGCTGCGAATACCCCGGATTGATGGCCGATGAATGGAGTCAGCGTCGCAGAGAAAAGTGCCATTGCCAGCCCGTATTTGAAAGATTTTTTATAAAATGCTGTTTCATTTTTCCTCAGTAGATGATAGGCACTAATGGCCATCATGAAAAATGCGCCGACAATGTAGGCACTGACGACTGTATGTACGAACATATACCATGCATAAGGATTGGTGACGAGCTCTGCGAAGCTGTTCAGCTCTACACGGCCATTTTTCAGGACATAGCCGACCGGATTTTGCATGAAACCATTTGCCGTGATGATCCAGAGTGCGGAGAGATTCGTGCCGAGCGCAACCATCCAAATTGAGATCGCCCTCATCTTCGGCGAAAACTTATCCTTGCCGAACAGCCAGATGCCCATGAAGGTCGATTCAAGGAAAAAAGCAACCAGTGCTTCAATCGCGAGCGGTGAACCGAAAATATCCCCCATGTACTTCGAATACTCAGACCAGTTCGTCCCAAATTGGAACTCCATCGTAATGCCCGTGATGACCCCAAGAACAAAGTTGATTGCGAACAGCCTTCCCCAATAATCCGCCATCCGTTTATAGGTCTGGTCAAGGGTACGGGCATACTTCGTCTCCATGATGGCAACAAGAATGACAAGCCCAAGCGTCAGCGGCACAAACAAGAAATGATAAAACACGGTGACAGCAAACTGGATCCGGCTTAAAATCAAGACCTCATCCATTTTTGGTTCCTCCCAAGTTTTTAGTTTGTGAAAAAGTTAACATACTCATAATTCTATTTTAAAAAAACTTTGTGAGTGATATTGAAGATTTTTGTAGATATTTTGTGACATTTTCCCTGTATTTTGTGATGCGCGTCACAGACATAAAAAAACAGGCCCTTTATCAAGGACCTAAACTCATTAAATATTCCCGATATTCGATGGACTTGTACTGACTCCCTGCTGACCGGGCACCCAGTTCGCCGGTACCCCTTTTCCTGTTTGCTTCGCATATTGCAGAGCCTGAAGAATCCTCAGATGTTCCGGGAGATTCCTCCCCACGTTTCCTGGATAAGTCAACTTGGCTCTAATAATACCCTCGGGATCAATGAATACCGAAGTCCTGAAGCAGGCACCTGTCGTTTCATCTAGCACCCTATAGGCACGGCTGATGACCTGTGTCCTGTCACTAACCATAGGGAATGTCACATTTTTCAGTGATGGTGAGGTTTCTTTAAAGACGCGATGGCTGTAAACACTGTCCGTGCTGATGGACATCAGTTCTGCACCCATCGCCTTTATATATGGATAAATAGCGGCGACCGCCGCCAGCTCTGTCGGTCAGACAAAGGTGAAATCGCTCGGATAGAAAAATAAAATGACCCAATTTCCCCGATAATCCTCGAGATTGATTTTCTTGATATCACCATTGATAACGGCTTCTGCAGTAAATAATGGTGCCTGGTCGTCACGGTTCGCACAAAAAACAGTCGGGCATTGCACTATATCTTTGGCATACAATTTTTCTTCCATACCAGCGCCCTCCTTTCGTAAAATTTCTATCTATACAATCATATGCTGTTCATTTTTTATATTTCAGGTTCCCTCAGGAAAAACTACATGAGACAAGAAAGGAGGGTTCACGAATGAGCAGAGGAAAAGAGTTCAACCATAAGAAAAAAGGCCATCCAGGAGACTTGCCTGCAGGTGCACTAAAAGCAAAACGTCCTGAAACCGAAGCACAGGAAGACGAGGAATTCCTGGTTGTCCAAGAAGCTTTCAAAAATCGGATTGAGGAAGATGAAGTATAGCTTATTCTGGAACCTGGCGATCGCCGGGTTCTTTTTTTGAAACTTTTTCCACATGAACATCGTATAGTTATCTATACACAATCTTTTCACACTCAGCACATTAAATTTGGGGAGGAATAAACATGATCGTAAGCACTACATCGACACTGCAAGGCAAGGAAGTAGAACAATACATGGGGGTTGTTTCCGGAGAAGCAATAATGGGCGCGAATGTCGTGCGCGACTTTTTGGCAAGTGTCACCGATGTGATCGGCGGCAGGAGTTCCGCTTATGAAAACAAGCTTGCTGAAGGCCGTGAGATCGCGCTTCGCGAAATGGAGGACAAAGCCCGGCGCCTGGGTGCGAATGCGATTATCGGCGTAGACCTTGATTTTGAGACATTGCGTGAAGGCATGATGATGTGCATCGCGACAGGAACTGCTGTCAGGATAAAGGAATAAGGTAGCAATTTTAATTCAGAAATATAGCTAATAGGACCAGGCAGGCGCCTGGTCCTTTTTATTTTTTAAAATTGGCGATGACCAGGCCATTTCCGACTACTGAGTCTCCTTGGCGCACAAAACCCAGTTTTTCATAAAGCTTAATCGCAGGCGTATTGGCTGCCCCGGTTGATACAATGATTTCATGGCATTCCTGCCGTTCAACCTCGGCCAGCAGCTTCCCTGCTATACCCCTGCGAAAAAAATCAGGATGGACCATCATCCGATGAATATCAAGCACTTCCCCTGACTTTTTATAGGAAACCGCCCCGGCCAGCACTCCTTCTATAAAATAGCCTATAAAGGTTTCGCCACAATTTTGCAGCTGTTCGAATGTTTCTTTCAACGGCGGGATTTCATCCGTGCCAATCAGGTCCGCTTCAATTCTGTATGACTTTTTCTGAAGATCAAGCACTTCAGCCGCTGCCATCACATTATTCAGTTCAATTTCCCTGATGACTGGCATGATTCCATAACCCTTTATTTTGTTTAAAATCAATTCCGGCCTTCCCTGGAGTGAAGGAAGTTTGTCCAATGCAAAAAAGCGCAGCTCCTTGCTTTCGCCATCGAGCATTTGCAGCTCTCCGTCCCAATCGGTGCAAGCATACAAACCAATCGCGTTATAAATTTCGTCGCCATTTGGATATTGAAAGTAATATTCCTCACCAGCAATTACATCCAATAACTTCAATGAATTCAGGCTCAGACCCGTTTCCTCATACAGTTCTCTGCAAGCTGTCTCTTCAAAACTCTCCCCAGGTTCCATCGCACCCCCGGGAATCCCCCACCTGCCCGTATCAGCTCGAAGCTGCAGCAGCACCTCATACTCTTTATTAAAAACAAGCACCGCAGAACCTGTCAGGATGAATGGCCGGCTGCCAATCAAGGCGCGGATTTCTCTAATATAATCGCTCATGGTCTCCTCCATTACAAAAAATCTCCTTTTTCCATTATACTAAGTAAAGCATAAGCAAAACTGTTTTGTTTTGAAAGGAGCAATCATGAAATCATTAGTCCTTGCAGAAAAACCAAGCGTAGCCCGCGAACTTGCGCGTGTGCTTGGCTGCAATAAAACGCATAAAAGTTATTTCGAAGGAAATCAATACATCGTCACCTGGGCACTCGGCCACTTGATCGAATTAAAAATGCCGGAGAACTACGATCCGAAGTATAAGGTCTGGAAGCTCGAAGAACTCCCAATCATCCCTGAAAAAATGGGGCTGAAGGTCATCAAGCAGACGAGCCATCAATACAAGGCAATTGAACATCTTGCTGAGCGCAAGGATATCGGGGAATTCATCATCGCGACCGATGCCGGACGTGAAGGTGAACTTGTGGCAAGATGGATCCTTCAGCGCATCAACTGGCGGAAGCCGATCAAGCGCTTGTGGATATCTTCCCAGACGGACCGCGCTATCAAGGAAGGTTTTAAAAACCTGAAACCCGGTAAGCAATATGAGGACTTGTACGAGTCGGCTGTCTGCCGTGCCGAGGCTGACTGGCTGATCGGACTGAATGTTTCACGGGCACTGACCACTAAGTATAAGGATCCTTTATCAGCTGGCCGCGTCCAGACTCCGACACTCGCAATGGTCCTTGAACGTGAGGATGAAATCAATAAATTCGTCCCTAAGGATTACTGGACCATCCAGGCAAAGGTTGGATCACTCAATGCTGAGTGGGACCATAAAGGCGAAAAGCGGATTTTTTCCCAGGAAAAAGCAGAGCAGATTAAACAGAAGCTATCCAATAAAAAAGCAGTGCTGAAGTCACTTGACCGCAAACAGAAGTCCGAACCGCAGCCGATGCCATATGACCTGACGGAATTGCAGCGTGACGCCAATAAACGCTTTGGCTTCTCAGCAAAGAAAACTTCCAATGTGCTTCAGGGTTTGTATGAACAGCACAAGCTCGTCACCTACCCGAGGACAGACTCACGTTATTTGACGACCGACATGGAAGCAACGATGCTCGACCGCCTTCAGGGAATCATGTCAGGTTACCGGGATGAAGCGAAACCGGCAGTCGCCCAAAAAGGCAAAGTTCAGGCACGCCGTGTGTTCAATAACGAAAAAGTCACCGACCACCACGCCATCATCCCGACGGAGGAACGGCTTCATCTGGCAGACTTATCACCAGATGAACGGAAGCTGTACGATTTAATTGTCCGCCGGTTCCTGGCTTTATTTTACCCGGCCTACCAATACGAAGTTGTGCATGCAAGCTTCGAAGTTGAGGGTGAAACATTGTCAGCACGCGAAACGAACATCCTTGAGATCGGGTTTAAAAAGGTACTTGGCAAGGATGAGGATGACGCCGCAACTCAATCCCTTGGACATCTGGAAAAAGGCAAAAGCTACAATGTCGGCCAGGTGACTGTGAACAAAAAGATGACCGAGCCGCCGTTACGCTTGTCTGAATCAGATATCCTTTCAAAAATGGAGAAATTCGGCCTCGGCACGCCGGCAACAAGGGCCGAAATCATCGAGCGCCTTATTTCATCGGAGGTCGTCGAACGCCAGAACGGCCGCCTGTACTCAACCAAGAAAGGGAAACAGCTTCTCGATCTTGTCAACGATGAACTGACCTCCCCGGAACTGACAGCGAAATGGGAGAAAGAACTGGAGGAGATCGCTCGTGGCAAAAGCGATCCGAAGGCATTCAAAAAACGGATCCGCGAACAGACTTCCCTCCTTGTTTCCGAAATCAAGAAAAGTGACAAAACATACAGGGCCCATAACCTGACTGGCTCAAAATGTCCTGAATGCGGAGAGTTCATGAAGGAGCGTAAGACAAAAGAGGGACGCATCCTTGTCTGCTCAAGCCCCGAATGCAGCTTCCGCAAGCATAAGGACCCTAAACTGTCCCAGCGCCGCTGCCCGCAATGTCACAAGCGGATGGAAATCCATAACGGCAAGGCAGGCGCCTACTTCCAATGCCGCCGCTGCAATGTCGTTGAAAAAGCGGAGGACAAAAAGAAAAAAGGCGTAACCAAACGCGAGGAACGCAAACTGAAGGAAAAATACGCCCCATCCCAGGAAAACTTCGGCACAAGTCTCGGAGATTTGCTTAAAGCAGCACTTGAGGATAAGGAATAGTTTTACAACAGCACCCTAATAAGGTGCTGTTCTTTATTTTCAATATGAAGGATTTAACTTGTAAAAAATTCCTTTGGAGTAGTATGATATTCGTTGGTTGTCATAAAGTCGGAATGCGCAAGATCCTCTAGGGACCAGGCGCTGACGCTAGATTATACTTTTAAGGAAACTAAGGAGAAGCATCATGAGGATTAGAGATTGGGATCGAAACCTAAAGATTCGCCTGTTTGGCGAGGCGTTGATGAATATAACATTTTGGATGTTCTTCCCGTTTTTGACGATTTATTTTGCCGAAAGCTTTGGGAAGGACAAGGCCGGATTCCTGCTGATTTTTTCCCAGGTGTTCTCGGTATTCGCCAATTTGCTTGGGGGCTATACGGCAGACAGATTCGGCCGCAAGCGGATGATGGTGATTTCCGCATTCGGACAGGGCATCGCGTTCCTTGTTTTTGCCTATGCGGTCTCACCGTGGTACACGTCACCAATGCTTGGATTTATCTGTTTTGCGCTTGTCGGCGTGTTCGGTTCCATCTACTGGCCGGCGAGCCAGGCGATGGTCGCAGATGTCGTCCCTGAAAAAGACCGAAGCAGTGTGTTCGCGATTTTTTATACACAGATCAATATCGCTGTCGTTGTCGGCCCGATCCTTGGAGCAATTTTTTACGTGAAATACCGGTTTGAATTGATGATCGCCGTGGCGATTATATCCATCCTGCTTGCGCTTGTCCTGGCAAAATGGACGCGTGAAACGGTTCCTGCTTCCGCTAAGCAGGCACGCGCTGAAAATGGAAAATGGTATGATTTCCTTAAAGAACAAATTGCCGACTACAAGATCATCATTCAGGACAAAGTTTTCCTCATGTTCATCATTGCCGGGATTTTGGCAGCACAGACTTTCATGCAGCTCGATTTGTTATTCCCTGTTTATACAAAGGAAATGGTGAATAATCAAACCGTTTTAGAACTGGGCAGCAAGGTGTTCACCGTGAATGGCGAGCAGGCCTTTGGTTTGATTCTTTCGGAGAATGGATTGCTTGTCGCTCTCTTCACCGTTGCTGTCACTAAGTGGGTGACACGATTCCCTGAACGGAATGTATTTGTGTTGTCGTCGCTTGTTTACGCCGTCTCCATCCTTATGTTCGGCGCTACACACTGGATCTGGGGGTTGATTTTAGCAATGGCGGTCTTCACGCTGGCTGAGCTGATGACGGCCGGTTTACAGCAAACCTTCATTTCGAATCTGGCACCCGAGAAAATGCGCGGCCAATATTTCGCAGCAGCCTCATTGCGCTATACCATCGGCCGGACGATCGCACCAATCAGCATCCCACTTACCGTGTGGATCGGTTATGGCTGGACCTTCACCATCCTGAGCGTACTTGCTGTTTTAAGCGCGGTGCTGTTCTGGGTGATGTTTCGGATGTATGAGAGCAGGAAGTCAGCTGGTGTTTAGGAAGTGCTAAAAAACCATGCAGGGAATCTGGCCTGCATGGTTTTTTTCATAGTGGGATATTAAAAAGCAGCTTTGTTGTTGATAATCAGCTCTCCCATTGTCTGCAAAAGTCGAATGTCTTAAGTTTCTTTTTTCCTGTGAAATCGTTACAATATAAAAGAAGATTCAGAAAAGGGGCGAAATAAATGAGTGATTTCAAAACGAATTTAGAGAAATATGCAGACCTTGCTGTCAAGGTTGGCGTGAACATTCAGAAAGACCAGACGCTTGTCATCAATACGACGATTGACTCTGCAGAGTTTGTCCGTCTTGTTGTAAAAAAGGCCTACGACGCAGGTGCTAAAAACGTCGTCGTGAACTGGAATGATGACGTGGTGAACAGGACGAAATACGACCTTGCACCCGATGAAGCATTCAACGAATATCCGGAATGGCGCGCACGTGAAATGGAAGACCTGGCTGAGAACGGTGCAGCTTTCATGTCGATCGTGTCTTCAAGTCCTGACTTGTTGAAGGGTGTAAAGTCCGAGCGCATCGCAAACTTCCAGAAAGCTGCTGGAACAGCACTTTCAAAATACCGCAAATACATACAATCCGATAAGGTCAGCTGGACAGTTGTTGCTGCTCCTTCTGAAGGATGGGCAAAAATGGTGTTCCCTGAAGAGACTGCGGAAACAGCCGTGCAAAAGCTTTGGGATGCTATTTTCAAGGCAGTCCGCGTGGATACTCCGGATCCGGTGGCTGCATGGAAAGAACATGACTCTTCCCTTCATGAAAAGGTTGATTACCTGAACGGCAAGCGTTATAAGAAGCTTCACTACAAAGCACCAGGCACAGACCTGACAGTCGAGCTTCCTGAGAAGCACATCTGGGTTGGAGCTGGCAGCGTCAACGAGCAGGGCAACGAGTTCATGGCAAACATGCCGACTGAAGAAGTCTTCTCTGTTCCATTGAAGACTGGCGTGAACGGCTATGTTTCAAGCACGAAGCCACTTAGCTACGGCGGAAACATCATCGACAACTTCAAGCTGACTTTCGAAAACGGAAAAATTGTTGGCGTCGAAGCAGAAGAAGGCGAGGAAATCCTAAAGCAGCTCGTTGCGACAGATGAAGGATCACACTATCTTGGTGAAGTTGCCCTTGTACCATTCAACTCGCCAATCTCTCAATCAAATGTGCTGTTCTTCAACACACTATTTGATGAAAATGCATCCAACCACTTCGCAATCGGCAGCGCTTATGCTTTCTGCGTAGAAGGCGGCAAGACAATGTCTTCCGAAGAACTGGCTGAAAACGGCTTAAACGAAAGCATCACGCACGTCGACTTCATGATCGGCTCCGATCAAATGGACATCGACGGCATCACAGCAGACGGAACCGCTGAACCAGTATTCCGTAATGGTGACTGGGCACTGTAAGATTGGTTTAATATTCACGGAAACAGCCGGACATTTTGTTCGGCTGTTTTATTGATTGGGTTGGAATTTTATTGTGACACTTTTGAATTCCGCTCTGCTTCAGACAGCTTTTCTGCTTTTGCTCTCAAACTTGTCCGAACCTGGGGCTACTTCGGACAGCTTTTCTGCTTTTGCCCTTCAACCTGTCCGAACTTGGATCTACTTCCGACAGCTTTTCTGCTTTCCCCCTCCAAGCTGTCCGAACTTGGGGCTGCTTCGGACAGCTTTTCTGCTTTTGCTCTCCAACCTGTCCGAACTTGGATCTGCTTCGGACAGCTTTTCTGCTTTTGCCCTTCAACCTGTCCGAACTTGGGGCTACTTCGGACAACTTTCCCTCTTCTCTCATCAAACCTGTCAAAATCACAGGCTTTTCTTGACAGCTTCCCCTCTTCTCCCATCAAACCTGTCAAAATAACAAGCTTTTCTTGACAGCTTTCCCGCTACTCCCATCAAACCTGTCAAAATAACAAGCTTTTCTTGACAGCTTCCCCTCTTCTCCCATCAAACCTGTCAAAATAACAAGCTTTTCTTGACAGCTTTCCCGCTACTCTCATCAAACCTGTCAAAATAACAAGCTTTTCTTGACAGCTTTCCCTCTACTCCCATCAAACCTGTCA
>JAGGQZ010000017.1:161613-312217 GCA_018613055.1 Chryseobacterium sp. ISL-80
ACAGCTTCCCCGCTACTCCCAACAAACCTGTCAAAATAACGACCTTTTCTTGACAGCTTCCCCGCTGCTTCTATCAAACTTGTCAAAATCTCGTGCGTTTCTTACATCAAACCTGTCTGAACCACGAGCTTAGTATAGTTTTACAAAAGGTTCCTACAAAAATTAAAACTCCCTTTTCCCTTATGCACCCTAAATCACTGTGCTATAATGAAGTTATCAAGGAATCTTTACATATAATATTAGAAATATTGTTTACCTAATTGTTTATCTGGGGGCGACGTCTTGATTCAATTACAGATTATTGTGTCAGGAGAGGTTCAGGGTGTGGGGTATCGGTACTATACACAAATGAAAGCTATTCAGTTTGGAATTACTGGCTGGGTAAGGAATCTTCGTGAAGGCGGCGTTGAGATTCTTGCTTCAGGTCCTAGAGGCGATCTTGAGAAATTCATTGATGAGGTGCGAAGGGGCAATCCTTTTTCCACTGTTGACCACATTGAAGTGAACGAGATTGAAAATACCGAAACCTATAAATCTTTCGCAATAAAATATTAACAGGCAGAGGAATTATCCTCTGCCTTTTCTGTTTAGTCAAAATCGATGATAGATCCATCCGGCTCTTTTAAAATGGCATCTCTCATCTTTTTCAGTTGTTCTTCCTCGCTCGGTTTTAATCCAAGCAGGTTGAGCAGGCCCAGTGAATCGAGCAGTCCTTCCGTCAAGCTTTCCAGCTGATCAGTCAGGGTCTTGTCTGTTGGGCAAAGTTCGTCCAGCATTTTATTTTCCGCCAGGGCCTTGTCGATCAATTCCAGGCCCAGTTCTTTAGTAATTTCGCCATCCGCAGCCTTCAGCTTTTCACAGGCAGATTTTGCGGTGGCGTCAACTGTCCCTTTTACTGGTTCTGTCACTGGTTCGGTCGCTTTTTTGACAGTGTCAGTCGTTTCATTGACGACCTCTTTCACAGGCTCTGTTACTTTGCCCACCGTCTTATCCACAGGTGTGACAACCTTGTCGACTGTATCATTGACCGGTTTGGTTACCTTCTCAACTGTATCTTTGAGCGGATCGGTCGCCTCCTTGAGTGGGTCTGTCACCTTTCCGATCGTATCATCCAGTGGATCTGTCACCTTCCCGATTGTATCATCCAGCGGATCCGTCACTTTCCCAATCGTATCCTCCAGCGGGTCCGTCACATTCCCTATCGTATCATCAATCGGATCTGTCACTTCCCCTACCGTGCCGTCCAACGGGTCTGTGACATTCCCGATCGCGTCATCAACTGGGTCGGTCACATCTTCTACCAGTTCGTCGGCTGGATTTGTGATTGATCCAGCTTCTTCACCACTCTCTTCATCTCCCTCACATGTAAGCGGAAGCTGGCCGCTGGTGATTTTTCCAATCTCCTTCTTCATTTGTTCAAATGGCATCGAGCCGAGTTCCTGCAAAATTTTCAGGGTGCCTGGCTTCTGGACTCCGCCATTGCCGCTGACTGTCTGCAGCTGAAGCTGGTCGAGACTGCTGTTGGCGGCTTTCATTGAATGGGCGACCATGGTCACTCCTTCGAGGGCAGCATTCGGAATGACTTTCACTGCGTGTACGCATGCTCCCTGGAAGGAAATCGCGCTGGCATCGACCTGCATTCCTTTAATATGGACGGGGCCGCTGGCTTTCATTGTGATGCTTACCGTTCCTCCCGGAGTCGCGAACTGTTTAGTCAGTCTCATGCCATAAATCTGTGCGGAATCGTAGGTGATCCGCAGCATCGGCTTTGCCTTCGAGCCAGATGTCTCGCCTGCCACAATCGTTGCCTTCATATTCTCGCCGACGACTCTGTCAGCCTGGATGATGAACCCGTCGGCATCACTTCCAGCTGCATTCGCTTTTTCAATAAACGGGAGAAAGGATAATGCAGCGAGTTGAATGCACATTCCTATTAAAAATAACCGATGTTTGACAATCTTCATTTTTTCTCCCCTTTACCCTGTTTCGGCTGGTTGCTCTGTTACGTTCGAGCCTGGTGATCCTGATGCCTCTTCTGCAGGTACGATCCGCCATGCTGTGAGCAAGGCACCGCCAATAATGCCGAATATCGTCCCGAACAGGAAACCGCCCAGTGCGCCAATGACCGATAGAATGGATAAAAAAATGACGATGATGCCCAGTGCTTTAGAGGCACTTGGCAAAAAGAAAGACATCAATCCCATCAGCGTGATTAAGCCGCCAAATAGCAAGCCAATGACTGCGACCGACCCTGGAAGGAATGTGCTCAAATACAGGTTCAAGGGCACCCATAGAATCATCAGCCCGCTTAATACGGTCAATATCGATCCGAAAAAAGGCCTTGTATGCCTCCATTTTTTAAAAACCATATCTGTCACCTCGATTATTTCTTATCGATTTTTTCCACGGTCAATTTCATGCCCGCCATATTGATGGTCTCCTGGAATAGATAATGCGTTTTCAATTTTGCATTTTCAAGAGTAATCGTGCTTGATGTCTGCTCGAATTGCTTTGTCCAGTCTGTACTGTTGTTTTCCTTTAGCGCGAGGTTCTGGAACTTGGCATTCGCTTCAATCAGCCCGGCATCATGCTGGAGACCGGAGATCTGTACTGGCTTTGATGCCTGGATTTTTACGCGGATCCATTCGCCGCCTACCTGAAAGTCCTTATATAACTTCAGATTGTCGATTGTCAGGGTGTCGATGATATTGGTTCCTTGCGGTGCAGCGTCAGAGCTGCTGGTCTCTCCGAGTTTTGGATAGAATTTGTAGCCTTTGCCCTCTAGCTTATCGAATTCAACATAGAAATCCCCTACCCCGGCGATTGGTACAGCATAGGCCACTCCGGATACACCGAAGGACACAAGCAGGATTCCAAGCGCAAGCAATCCGGATGCGAGCGCACCCCAAAACACCTTTTTATTCGTCTTGCTTTCCATGACGACAGCTCCGTTCAAGAAAGCCACCTCCGTTAAATATTTTTAAAATTCAAAATTAATTCTCTCCATACTATATCCCCGAAAAATCAAGCCTACAACTCCGAAAAAAATCGTTAACAACATGTTAACCCCGTTAAATGTCGGGGTATATGAAGTTGACGGACAAAAATCTGAATTTTTAAACGAATATTATTTTACCAGAATCTGAGAGTGAGGTTGCCTGATGGAGCATAAAATTGAGGATTTGGCTATAAAAGGGTTATTTCTTTTAAAAGAATACGAGAAACCTTTTCTTAAAGAATGGTCCTGCTTAAAGAAGGATTTAAAGGACTGGCAAAATGAACTTGTTTCAGAGTTTGAACGGATGATTGTTTATGGCTTCAACAATCTTTCGAAAACTACTTTTGTTTCTACAAACGATTTCATCCAGTTGCTGGTCCTGAAATGGCAAAAGCGACATCCCGAATTCGTCGATGATTTTGATGCCATCTTCCTGATCAGCGCAGTGGAAAATCTATTTCATAAAGCATTAAAAAGAAAGAATGCTGGATTCCTTGATCACCAGGCAATTCAGGTTTTTTTTACGAGAATCATCGATAAGGTCTTGCGCACACAGCGGCTGGAATACCAGGATGATAAATGGCTGAAGACCATCGCAGGGCTCCGAACTGTCAAGAGCAATTGGCTCGCGGTTATCCGGAATGAAAAATCACGATACAAAGTTAATAAAGTCGTCTGCGGAGACGTCCAGCAGGCAACCGAACAACTTGTCACCATGTGTGAGGGCCTTCAAGCAGACCATCTGGAAAATTTGTCGACGGCCCTGAGCAGATTGCTGTCACCAGGCCAGGAAGCACCTCAAATCATTACAATCCCCTGCCTGACTGAAACCCTGATGATTTGTATAAAGGACCAGGCCGAGACGATCACAGATGAGCAAAAAGAGACGCTGAGAAAAATGTATCTGAAACAGATGAAGCTCAATCACTTGGAGAGCGAGCTAGAATGGAAGGATGCCACCCTCCTGTTCCAGCAGCGGCTGATCCATTCGCAAAGCGCCTCGGAAGCGGTCAAAATGATCACCCGGGGACTGGTTGACTATCTTCCTTTTTCGCGCTGTGCCCTTTTCATCTACTCACCAGGCGAGCACAGTGGTGTCGGCGTCCATGCTCATAATGTCAATACGGGGTCTGTCCAGCATATAAAGGAAAGCATCGCCGAATTCCCGCTTTTGCGTAAATACTTAAAGCATTTCAGCCATTCAAAGCCAATTTTCATCGAAGACGCTGCCGAAATTTTACCGGGAAAATATGTACGCGATTATAGTTTGAAATCCCTGGTCGTCCTGCCGATATACGTACCGGCTGAGAACAAACTGATTGGCCTCGCGCTTCTTGACCGCGGGGAAAATAAGTCATTCACCGTCAACAATCAGACTCTGACGGCTCTCATCAAGTTTGGACAATATGGCGGCGAATTATTGAACCAGTATTACGAGGATGCCGTCCAGCTTTTTGGCGTCCAGCACACAGTCCTGACCATACGTGAACGTGAGGTCCTGAAGCTCATCGCCGAAGGTGCCTCCATCAATGAAGCAGCCGACGCACTCCACCTCAGCGCCTATACGGTACGTGATTATATTTCAGCCATCATCCATAAACTCGACGCCAAGAATCGGACCGATGCTGCGGTAAAAGCGTTGAAAATGAGGCTGATTCAGTAAAATCAAATATATTTTTAGGCCTGTCCCCGTCAGGGTATCAGGCCTATTGCTTTTTCCCTGACAATCTCGCAGAATATAAGGGATATTATTTATAGGGGGTACATATTGAATGTGGAATGAATTCAAGAAATTCGCCTTTAAAGGCAATGTGCTGGATCTCGCTGTCGGGGTCATCATCGGGGCAGCATTTGGAAAAATCGTTTCCTCACTTGTTGATGACATTATTATGCCGATTGTTGGACTTGCAACTTTTGGTGCGGATTTTTCAGAGCTTACATACAAAGTGGTAAAATACGGTGCGTTTCTTCAATCGGTCGTCAACTTTTTCATCACGGCTTTTGCCATCTTCATATTCATCAAAATCATCAGCCGCTATCGTAAAAGGGAAGAGGCAAAGCCTGCCGTTCCTACACCGGATGTAAAAGAAGAGCTTTTAAAAGAAATCCGCGATCTTCTAAAGGAAAAAAACCATATTTAAATTTTCTCGTTCTGGATGAAACCTGCCATGCCTGTCACCCGTATATATAAGCAAATAACTTTATGAGGTGACATATTAATGTACGCATACACAGATAATTCGATGATGCCATCGGTAATGAGAACTTTTGCTTTTTCCCTGGCAATCGCCTTCGTTGGCACAATGGCAGGAGTGTTCGTTCCGCCAGCGCTGTTCCTTCCGCTCGTTATCATTGAGCTTGCGATGCTGATCGGGGTGTTCTTTTTACGCAAAAAGAAAGCCATTTCCTATGCATTCCTCTATGCATTTACGTTCATCTCCGGAATGACGATGTATCCGGTCATTGCCCATTACATCGCGGTATCTGGTGCAAATGTCGTGATCAACGCGCTTGGAGCAACTACTGTTGTTTTTACAGGACTCGCGATTTATGCGACAAAAACGAAGCGTGACCTCAGCTTTCTTGGCGGCATGCTGATGGCAGCCTTGCTGGCTTTGATTGCTGTCAGTATTTTTAACTGGATCTGGCCGCTAAGCACCACGGGAATGATGGCTTATTCCTTCATTGGAATCCTCGTTTTCAGTGGATATGTGCTGTTTGATTTTAACAGAATGAAACATTATGGAGTGAGTCCGGAAGAAGTGCCGCTGATGGCTCTGAACCTGTATCTGGATTTCATCAATCTTTTCCTATATATACTCCGTTTCTTCGGGATCCTATCAAGCAATGACTAAATATTACTCAAAAGGCAGTCCATAACGGCTGCCTTTTTGCTTGTACCAATATTTAGAACTATTACCAAGTTTTTATTGAGTTTAATGAGTTTTCTGTGATTTCACCCGGGTATATATATAGTGCAAGGCCAATACAAAAACTAGAAGGGACTGGTTAAAGTGCAAAACTTTACGGCGACTTCGGAATATGTCATTGGCTTAGCAAACGGAGGAAGATTTGCGTTGCTATCTCAAGGCACGCTGGTCTTAAATCGATGGACTTAACATCGCTTGACCACATTGTTTTTGAATAGCTCAAGCAGGACACTCCTCTAAGTTAGTCCGCAGGATTGGAGCAATGCCAATACTAGTAAGGAAGGGACTGGTTAAGTTGAAAGACTTTACGGCGACTTCGGAATACGTCATTGGCTATGCAAGTGGAGGAAGATTCGCGCTGCTGTCTCAAGGCACGCTGGTCTTAAATCGATACATTTAAAATCGATTTACCTCAGATGGGCAAGTTGAATAGCAACAGTTTAATACTCCTCCCATCGTCCGGATGTCGGACTTAAAAAAGGTGCAGGCCCAGTGGCCCGCACCTTTTTTAATGAGATTCTTGAATTAGGAATTCAGACGCTGATTTCCTCCATTAACCTTCCAACCTTGAATGTGCTCCCAAATGTTTACTAGATTCCGACATCAGGGTATTTAATAACTATCTTAAACGAGGAGGTTTTTACACATGGAAAAGGATCATATGATTCATAAAGATGGCGAAGTGGACACTAGCAAGGTGGATGAGACGCTAGAACGAATGGATACTCAGAAGGCAGATGAAATCCTTGGTGATTTTAATGAGTTCAGGACTTATTTAAGCAAACGAATCAATCTTGGCAAAACAGCTGGTTTAGATGAAGAGCAGCTGGCAAAGACAGCGGAAAAGGTTGCTGGTTATCTCGCTGAGAACGTGGCACCGCGCAATAAAGAAGAGCAGCTGTTGCAGGAGCTTTGGAAGGTCGGCAATAAAGAACAGCAGCATGCCCTTGCCCATATGCTTGTGAAACTGGCTGAATAGAAAAAAATCGCCCTCGGGCGATTTTTTATTTGGTCCGGTTTAACTTTTACCCAAAGAATCGATTCTTCTTTTTCACCTTCAGGATATCTCCCATCCAGCCTTTTACCTTTAAATAATAATATAGGCCAGCTGTTGATGCGATGATCAATATTCCTGCAAATAAATACCCTAACTTCCACTCCAATTCCGGCATCACTTTGAAGTTCATTCCCCACACAGCACCCCAAGCGGTCACTGGAGTGAATAGAATCGTCATGACTGTCAGGGTCTTCATGATTTCATTGCCGCGGTGGGTAGACACGACTTCTTCGAGATTGATCATTGTATCGATTGCCTGCTGGTATTCGCTTAGCAGCATCCTTATCCGTTCTACCCGCGTCTCTACCCGGTTGAATTCGGAGTTCTCATGTATTCCTTTTCCATATGCTTCCTCAGCGATGAGTTTTATCTCGACGATTGGCACAACCAGGTTTTTCCAAACAAGGAGTTCGTGCCGATTTTCATAGATTCTCTCAAGGATTTTCAGATTGTTCTGTTCCTTCATTTCCCATAATAAATTATGAAGACGTTCTTCATAGCCATCTATCTTTTGTAAATAAGTCGATAAAATTTCTCCGAGAAGAATTAAAAAGCCTTCTATCCCATTTTCTGCCTGATTCATTTGTTTCTGTACTCCGATTGGACTTGCATCAATAATGGAGAAATCAAAATTAACCGTTATGAAAAATTCCTTACAAATGTAAAAATGGAAAATATTCTTCTCACCCTTATCCTCGATATCCTGTTGATAAATGAGCGAGCCCCAAATGTATTCCTCTCCCCTTATTTCAGTGTTAAGGTTGAGAAGATTAGCTTTCCGATCTATTATGTTTTCAAACCATTCACCACAGTTTGAGCTTTTGGAGACCAGCTCCTTTACTTTCTCCTCGTCTCCCTCATCGAAATCAAACCATGTCCATTTTTCCTGATTAAATGTATATTTCAAGGGTCTCAGACCTTTCATATGATATCAACTATTACTCTTCCCTTTAAATGCAAGCTTGAAACGAATACTCTAATACTTGGCAGGCCTTCCATTTTAAAAATGTTTCTGAATTTTATTGGGCGGGTAAATACGAATATAGACAATAGCAAATTCAAAATTAATACAGGAGGGAAAAACAATGCAAACCAAAACGAAAAATGCTGTCATGTTAGGTGTTGGAGCTGCAGCCCTTTGGATGGCAATGAAGCCGGAAAATAAAACAAAACTTACCGAGATGGCTACGCAAGTGAAAGAAAAAGTGATGCCTTCGAAGACAGATGTCTTACCGGTACAAAAAGCAGGCAACCCTGACCCGTTGGATGTTGAAGACAACAAGATGGTCAGTGAAGGCGCCATGTACGGTGTGAATTATTACAACGAGAATCTTCAGGAACAACGATAAAATTGTCCGGGGAATGGCTTCCCCGGTCTATTTTTGTTTAAATCGCACCTCGGCAATCAATACTAGATAGTACGAGGGGGGATGGAGGTCATGGGCATTCTATTCATTTTCATATACCTGTTCATCGTTTTTACCGTGATTGAGATTAATACGTCCATTTTTGTGGCGACTGGTTTGGAGCGAAAAGTAGCCAGATTCCAGGTCATCTCGATGTTAACCGGAACTGGATTTACAACAGGGGAATCTGAGCTGATCATTGACCATCCTGTCAGGAGACGGTTGGGCGCATTTCTGATTTTGTTCGGAGCTTTCTCGCTGGCAGTCATCATCTCGGCCATCAGCAAAATATTAGAGGATGAATTTTATACAATGGAAATCGCCTATGTTGCCGGCGGGCTGTTGGTCCTTTTGTTAATATTGCGAGCGCCGCTGGTGCAGCATTTGATGTCCGGGAAACTGAAGAGCGAGCTAAAAGAAAACTATGAACTGGCTGATTTGCCGATCAGCGATGTCCTTGTAATGGAAGAAGACGATGAGGTCAGGGAGATTGCCATTAATGAAGATTCGCGCTTCGCTGATATGACCTTCGATGATATTGTCGATATGGAAGACGATATTATTCTGTTATTCATTAAAAGAGGCGAAATCAATATCCGCAACAAAGCACATGAGACGAAATTGGAGCCAGGTGACAAACTTGTTTTATACGGCAATAACCCTAAAATCGAAGAAAAATTTAAAGATGCCTGACACTGTGCTTGTATGCTGCAAACACTGGTCAGGCATCTTTTATGGTTCTTTCAAGCTCTATTCCATTGAGATGCTTGCGCTGTTCTTCTCGCGAAGCTGCGCAATTCCTTCCTTGCAGACACCATACTGCAGCCAGGAGCAGTTTTTACAAAGTTCATCAAGGTCATCAGGTTCAACTTTTTCAGCGGTCCAATTTACAAGCTCCGACTTTAAATAGCGCTCGCCGGGTACAAGTCCTAAATGGCGGATGACTTTCCCGTCCATCGATAAAACATGCTCATTGGAACCCTCGCTTGCCTCGCAAATCTCAAGCCCGCGGTGCGGACATGACATGCAGGCGTCATCGAACGCAGCAACCACCTTTATGTAAAAGTCCTGCTCAGGATCACGGATATCCTTCACGATCCCTTCCATTTTCTTCACAAATTTATCACTATAGCCCATTCCCCTGAAACCATGCACACAGAGGAGATGGTGCCCACGCAATACTTTTTCCACACCATCACTCCTGAAAAATTCTTCTAACTATTAATTCTTCGAAAATCTCCGAAATCCTTTTACAATCGGGAATCTCTGATCGTATTCCTTGAGAGCCAGGTGATGCCAATCTTCTTGCAAATCGTCATGTAATGGAGCAGCAAGATGACCATACTGCCAGTATTCATGCCAATGATGACGCCCTCCATCCCCCATTCAGACCTTGAGCCGACCAGGTAGATGAGCGCAAAGGTGACGATCGTTGCATAGACGGAATGGATAAAAGCATCCTTCACCAGCCCGAGCCCGATCAAATAGGCCTGCATCGGGATCGTAAAATAATGGAACAGGAAGTAAGGTGCCAGCAGCTGCAAAAAGACAGCGGCTTGTTTCGAATGGAAAAACGTCATCGTCAATGGCTCAGCCAAAAAATAAAAGGCCGTTACAGCCGGCAGGCCATAAAACAAAGTCAGCAGCATCACCTGCTGAAGCAATTTTTGCAGCTTATGGAACTCTTTTTCCGCATAAGCCTTTGATACGGTCGGAATCAGGATAATCAGGAAAGAATGCGCAATGAAAGCCGGAAAAAAACCAATCGTCATCGCAATCCCCGCCATCATTCCGAATTGTTCAGTTGCCATTTCAGGTGTTAGTCCTGCGGTGACGATGGCAAATTTAATCAAGAAAGGCTGGACGGCATGGGTCAGAGAGTGAAAAATCCGCAGGCCTGTCGTCGGAACGGACACCTCCACCAGATTTTTTCTGACTTCTCCGCCGCTTACAGGCTTACCAGGCACCTTCCTGATTTTTTGATAAGACATGATGAAATGGTGCAATAAATACAGGAAGACGACGAGTTCACTCCCGGCAAGCGTGCAAAAGGCCACAAGCAGTGCCGTTTCACTGCCAAACTCGAAATACTGGAAAACAGCCGATAACAGGACAAGCTGGACAGCCCGCCGCAGGAAATGCGAAATCGCGATCTTTCCCATTTCCTGTTTACCCATGAAAAACCCCCTGGCAATCGCGGTGATTGTCATGACCGGGATGAGCGACAGGACGACCCATTTAAGCATTGGATGGTATTCATTGAAAATCGGAATGATCGGAAGCACGATGGCTGCCAAAATCAGCAGGACCGTTGTAAACACCACTGCCAGCCTAATGGCATGCCTCATCATGCTCCGATGGTACGACTCATCATGCTCGGCAATCATCTTGGATATCGATACGGGCAATTCAAAATTTGCCAGCAGCATGATCAGGAATATCGTGGGCAAAATCGTCATGTAATGCCCCATCCCGCTTTCCCCAAGCTCGCGCGCGAGAATCATATTGACCAGGAATTCCACCACTTCACCAAAAAAATTAGCAACCACGAGGATGGACATCCCTTTTAAAAAAGTATTCATAGCTTCTCTCCCAATCCTGTCTCATTTACTCCTATAAACATATGAGACAAGTCCGGACAATATTAAAGAAAGTGCAAATTGGCGGTGAGCAACGCTTAACAGACGTCTTCAACAGTAGATGCCTTAGCCTGGGAGCAGATTTTATAGGAAGGAGTATAGTTTTATAACCGAAACCATGATTTTTTAACAAGTTTAGGTTTTTTCAGCAGAAAATTTTAAATTTTTATAGCTAGTTTTTCTTTTTGATATCACATTTCAAAATTATATAGCGAGTTTTTGATTTATATAGCGAGTTTCAATTTTTTATAGCGAGTTTTCTTTTTTTATAGCGACTTTTCGATTTTTATAGCGACTTTTTCATTTATATAGCGAATTGGAAATTCCGCGCGTTTTTTTCCAGTCCCCCCAAAAAAAACTGCTGGCTTCCAGCATTTCATAAAGATAAAAAAGAACTGCCGACACCCAGCAGTTCTTAATGTGTCACTATGAGATTTCCTCCAGCTTTTCATAAAGCTGATTGCATTTGCTTTGCAGTTCTACTTTTTTTGTGTGAAGCTCCTGCAATAAAGCTAAGTCTGAAACAAAGGCCATTTGGTCTTCAATTGAAGCAATTGCTGCTTCCTGCGCTTCGATGTTTTCGAGCAGTTCATCTTCGTTGGGAACAGCAGGTGTTTTCTTAACAGGCTTTTCCCTGATAACAGGCTCTTTTACAAGACGTTCAGCCTCTGGCCTCGCATCATCTCGCAGCTTCCGTTTTTCTTCCATCTTGGCCCTCGCCCGGTCGTAGTTGCCGGTTATTTCGGTCAATTCCCCGCTTTCCAGCCAGTATATCTTGTCAAAGAGTTTATTCAGGAAGTATCGGTCATGGGAAACGGCCAGCAGTGTTCCCTCGAAGTCTTCGAGCGCTTCCTCCAGCACCTCCCTGGAGTCGATATCCAGATGGTTGGTCGGTTCATCAAGAATCAGGAAATTGAGGTCCTGATGCATCAGTTGGGCGAGCCTCAGCCTCATCCGTTCTCCTCCGCTCAACTGGGACACCTTCTTGAAAACGTCAGGCCCATAGAACAGGAATCCTGCGAGCACATTCCTCGCTTCCCCCTCATTCATGACGACTTCACTCCTGAACGCGTCCAGTACGGATCCATCCTTACTCGACAGCTCCATATGCTGAGACAGGTAGCCGATTTTGACATTGCTGCCGAGCCGGACTTCTCCCTGGTCCGGTACCATTTCATTCCTGATGAATTTTAGCAGCGTCGTTTTTCCCGAGCCATTTTCGCCAACAATCGCCGCCCTGTCCTGATATTTAAGCTGCAGATGGATGCTGTCAAAAAGCTCTCTGCTGCCAAAAGACTTTTTTACTTCCTTGAAAACAAGTACATCTTTTCCGCTTCGAGCTCCAGTCTCAAGTTCAAAGTTCATTTTTTTCCTGTTCAAAACTGGCCGGTCAAGCTTTTCCATCCTGGCAAGCGCCCTCTCCATATTCGTCGCCCGCTTATGAAGCGCCGAGCTTGGAGGATTCGAACGGTTTGCCCAGTCTCTCAGCCTTTTGATCGCTTCCTTCATTTTCTTGATTTTTCGCTGCTGCTCTTCATACGCCTGGAATTCACGCAGTAGTTTCGATTCCTTTTCCTTTACGAATCCCGAGTAGTTTGTGTGATAGAGATTGATTTCCCCATCCTCCATATCGAGGATTTTTGTCGCCGTTTCATCAAGAAAATAACGGTCATGGGAAATGATGATGACGGTGCCATCATAGTCTTTCAGGAATTCTGCCAGCCATTCGGCAGCCACAATATCTAGATGGTTCGTCGGCTCATCGAGAAGCAGCAGCTCCGGATTCCGCAGCAAGCTCAGTCCCAGGCCAACCTTTGTTTTCTCTCCGCCGCTCAATCTGTTGAAATTGGAATCCAGCAGGCTTGCAATTCTTAAACCGTTGGCGACTCTGTCAATATTCGCTTCCATTTCATAACCGCCGCCAAGAGCGAACCTCTCCTGGAGAACGCCGTATTTTGCCAGCAGCCTTTCAAGCTTATGCGAGTCCTCTCCGGCTGCTGCCATCTCCATTTCCATCTGCTTCAACTCATCCTGAACATCCAGCAAGTCATCGAAGGCTGTCGCCAAAACATCTCTCGCCGTCATGCTTGCTTCATACTCTGGTATCTGTGCCAGATAGCCAATCTTCAAGCCTTTCTTCCAGTGAATCTGCCCATTGTCCGGCTCTTCAATGCCGGCAACAAGACGCAGCAATGTTGTCTTGCCGCACCCATTTGGTCCAACAAGGCCAACTCGGTCCTTTTCATTTATCTCAAACGACAGATCTTCAAATATCAAATTGCCGCCGTACATTTTGCTTATATGGTTAACACTGCATGTGATCATTATGATTTCCTCCTAAATCGATCCCCCTCTTCTCCTGAACCTGGTTTATCGGTAAACGCCAAAAAGCCAGGGGCAGATGGCTCTGCTCCTGGCTTTTAGATTCCATGAATACAAAGGAGGACTTGTGTGCCCTCCCCATTCACCTAAGCGGGAAAAGAGATGATCGTACCGTTTGTTTTTGATATTGAGCTGTTAAAAAAGGGCATACGTATCCCGTTGACAGCTGCAACAGCAAATTTTGCACGACAAAAATATAGGAATTCATTCCAAAATCCGCGTACAAAAACAGTCTTGATCATCTCTCCTCACCTCCGTTCCTTAATAGTTAGTTTCATTTTACAATCTGATAATTATTTTAGCAAGTTTTTCCTGAATTGCAAGCGGCCCATTTTCTGTAAATTCAAATAATCAAATGTTTGATTGAATGGTATTGGAAGCTGTCATTATGGGCTTTTTATCAATTTTTCCCATGCTGATATTCTTGTGGATAAAGTGTTTAACCGAGCTTGGACACCGGGTAAGGATAACTAACGAAGGAGTGGGTGACAATGCTTAGACACGTGGAACTTTCAGATTACCAGCTCTGGATGTGTAAAAAAATAAAAGAAAAGTTAGCTGAAAAGCATAACTATATAAATAGTGCTTCCCATTATCCAAATGAATTTGAAGAACGGGAAGTCATATCCATTGCGTTAAGCGAAATGCTTATGAAGTTAGATGTAATCGAAGAGAAAGCTAATTAGTTTCACCAGGGGCCATTGGCCTCTTTTTGTTTTTTAATGGCTCCTGCTTGTGTTTATGGTTATCGATTCAAAAAGCTTTTATCTGGCTGATTCTTCCTCAGCTCTTCAAGAATTTCCTTCATTAATGCTTCCTGTCTTTTTGTGCTTGTCACCAGCATGACGAACAGGATGATCATGGCCAGTGGAAGGACGAGTGAAATCAATACTCCTAACAGGCCGAATACCCCGAAAAATGGTTCCATGCTCTGGACCTCCTTATCTTAGGCTGTTTTCGTATGATTATTGTTCGTTTCAGTTTACAATAGGAAATTGCAAAAGAACGTCGTTATTTTACAAGTGAATGCCTGAACGCATAGATCACTGCCTGGGTGCGGTCCTGCACCTGCAGTTTGCTTAAGATATTGCTGACATGCGTCTTCACGGTCTTTAAGGCGATGAACAGTTCATCGGCGATTTCCTGGTTCGTCTTGCCCTCGGCAATCAGCTTCAGTACTTCCATCTCGCGCTCGGTCAGCTCTTCATGCAATTCGACGCTGTTCTTTTGGCGCATCTTCATCATCATCTTCCCGGTCACTTCGGGCTCAAGCACAGGCTGGCCGGAGTATGTAACCCGCACCGCATTGGCGATTTCACTGGCCTTCGAGGTCTTTAGCATATAGCTTGTCGCACCGGCCTCAAGCGCAGGGTACACTTTTTCATCATCGAGGAAACTGGTCACGATGATGATTTTCGCCTCAGGCCACTGTTCAATGATCTGCCTTGTCGCTTCAATGCCGTCCATTTCCTTCATGACCAGGTCCATCAGGATGATATCCGGCCGCAGTTCAAGCGCCATCTCGACACCCGACTTGCCATTATCCGCTTCACCGATCACCTCGATATCCGGCTGGGCCGATAGATACGATGATACTCCGATCCGCACCATTTCATGGTCATCCACAAACACTACTTTAATCATTCTTCTCACCCGCCACCACTAAAATTGGAACCTTGACCTCAAGCCTGGTCCCTTTATTTTCAACACTTACGATCTTCAATGTCCCGCCGATTTCCCCTGCACGTTCATGCATGTTCTGGAGCCCGTATGATCCCGCTTTTGCTTCGTCGACATTAAAGCCCATTCCGTCATCAACCACCCGCAAAATGACCTTATCATCACGATGGATCAGCAGCACTTCCAGCTGATCCGCCTTTGCATGGCGCAGCGTATTCGAAATCGACTCCTGCAAAATCCGGAACAGATGGTCCTCAACGCCCTTATCAAGCGGAAACGGCTCGACCTTCCAGTTGATATTCATGGTGACTTTTTGTCTTAATTCGAGCAGCAGTTCCTCAATTCCTTCCTGCAGGCTCTTCCCTTTCAACGCGACCGGCCGGAGGTGCAGAAGCAGCGCTCTCATTTCAAGCTGCGATTGATGGATCATTTCCTCGACCATCTTCAGCTGCTTGGCTTCCCGTTCCTCTGAAGGTCCTTTTGTTTCATTGATCGCTGACATCAGCATCGATGCCGCAAACAACTGCTGGCTGACCGAATCATGCAGCTCCCTAGCAAGCCTGTTGCGCTCCTGGGAAATGATCTCCTGGATCCGCGATTCCTGCTCCTCCGCTTTTTCGGTTGCGAGCCTTTGTGAAAGCATCGCTTTTTCTGAGATCTGTTTATACAGTTTGCTGACACGTTTCGAGACCGATGTGATTTCTGCGTATGCCTGGTTTGCTTCAATTTCAGGCTGCTGCCCTTCCTCGAGCTGGAAGAGCCAGCTGTCCACCGTTTTGAACTGCTTGCGCCAGTATATGCCTGAAGCCATGCCAAACGCGATGCCAAGCACAACGCTGATGCTGAATGTGAAGATGACAAACGGAATGTCCATCAGCTCACGGTTCCATAAATCGGAAAAGCGAGCTGCAGGGAAAGCCAGCCAATAAGACAGTGTTAGCGCAATAAACGATATGATTCCAAAGGTCAACCCCCATAAGATTTGGCGCATGGCAGTTGTCATATGCGTTTCACCTCGATATTCCCGACGATCATCGAGGTAAAGATTTTCACCTTTTGCCCAGCGTCTTCATAGCCAGGTGTCTGCACGAATAGGCTTTGGTTCAGCACCCTGCCTTCCTGATGTCCGAAAACTTCGGCAGAGCCGACAACCGATGAATGGCGGAGGGTGACTTCTACATCATATGGCACATACACCTTTACATTCCCGATGATATTCCTAATGAAAATCACTGTCTCGCCCTTTGGCAGCACCGTCAGGCTCAAGTCAATCACGTTGTCGCCAATTCCGGTCTGGATGTTGACATCATCCCAATCATATACATGTGAAGGCGTTTCCTGATGTCCAAACAAGCGATTTTTAAAAAGCGGCGGTTTTTCAATCAGCATTTCCTGGCTGATTTCCTTCTCAGGCTCTTGTAAAACTGGCGTGATCATTTCGGGCTTCTTTTTTGACTGGATATACTGATAGACCAGATAGATCAGTACCGCCAACAGAAAAAACCTGAAGGTCATCATGCTGAAAACACTGCTCAGGAAAAAGAATAACCCAGCCCAGAACAGTGCCTTTCCTGATTTTTTCGGCATTAAAGAGCGTCCGAAGTAGATCATCGCTCCACTTGCCAAAAGGGAGAAAATCAGCCCTTCATTGAAAAAAGAAACTTCCAGCAAAAGCAGGATGACTCCGGTAATCACAATCCAGCTGACATAATCATTTTTCATATTTTTCAACATGCTGTTTTCCCCCTTCCGTTAAATTATTTGGGATTATGTTTAGAGTGGAATAAAGTTGAAGTTCAAAAGAGGTGATATCCAAAAGGCGCAGCTGCCTGCGCCTTTATAGAATACCATGTTTTGCCTATTAAATAGTATGGGTTTCTTCATTTTTGTACTCTTTTTCAAGCTGAGCAATCCTTGCGTCAATCGTATTCCGGTGATAGTTGCTGTTCACCTTTTCTTCTAGCTGATCAAGGTAGGTTTCCATATCTGTGAACTTAGAATAGGCTTTGTCGGAGCCGTTGCTGTGGTCAAGCACCTGGTCCATCCGGTAGTTGGCACGAGTTACATTTTCACGGCCCATCAATTCGAGACGGCGGATGTGCATATCTTTCAATCGATGCTTCATGTCTTCATATTTACGTTCGAGCTCCATTTGCTGCTTGCCCGCATTTTCCATCGCTTCCTTCAGCCTAGCCGCGCGTTCTTCGTATTGAACCTGCTCCCTGCTGGCAAACTCCTGAAGTTCCGCTTCCCCGGCTCTCATCGCGATTTCCGTCTGATGCTTCCGTTTTTCTGCCATTTCAAGTGCCTGCTGGTATTCACGGGCAAACCGTTCCTTCAGCTGGCCCTGACGCTCAAGCAGCTTCCTGACCTTTTCCGTTTCTGCTTCACATTCGCGAAGATACTGGTTCAGCAGCGCTATCGGGTTCTTTTTTTCCTTCTGGTCCAGTGCCTCATGTAGATCTGACATAACAGTGTTTTTGATTCTTGTTAATAGATTAGCCATTTACAATCTCTCCTTTTTTTCGTGTAATTTAGTATTTCGAAAGCCTAGTTATTTTTTAATTCTGCCCATTGCTTTTCGAAGTTGACGAATGGATCGTTGTCTTCTTTGATTGCCTCATCTTTTTTGTCCCAGTTCTTGTAAACAAGGTAAAGGACGTATGCAGCTGCGATTCCCAGGATGGCAGGTACGTTTGAAGCTGTGGCCATCAGGATGATGAACCCGGCTATTCCCCAGCCGATTTTTCCAGCTGTCGAGTGAGTCTTTAAAAATTGCTTGATGACAAAGTAGAGCACCAGCAAGCTTACGCCGAGACCAACAAGCGGACCAAGGTTTGACATCAGCACCATGGCAGCGATGAAACCGGCAAGCAGTAAACCAATTTTTTTCATGTTCAATTCCTCCTTATCTCTTATGTACTCATCTTACCTCTGCCGCAAAAAATCCATAACGTGCCTGAGCTTGATTTTAAGGTAGGTCCTGAGGCTTAGCAGGATACCGGACCGGTCGTCCCTCTTGCGTTTCCGTCCATAAAAAATACCCTGGTGACAGCTTCACCGGGGTATTTCTTCCGTTCCTTATTTTGCGATAAACATCTGGGTCCAATAATGCCCATAATTCCCGCCTGTTGCATGCCCGACGCCAATGTGGGTGTATGCAGGGCTGAGGATATTCTTGCGATGTCCGGGGCTGTTCATCCACGATTGGACTACTTCATTTGGAGTCCTCTGCCCAGCTGCTATGTTTTCAGCGGCACTTCGGTAGTTGACGCCAAAATTCCTCATCATGGTGAACGGACTGCCGTATGTAGGGCTTGTATGAGAAAAATAACTTTTATCTCTCATCTCTGCAGATTTGTATCGCGCAACTCTTGAAAGCTGCCAATCGGCTGCCAGCGGCTTCAGTCCATTCTTCGCCCGCTCCTGGTTCGTCAGCTGGATGACCTGGCTTTCGATACTCTTTGTCGCGCTTAGATTAGGAATATTGACCCTCTGCCCAGGATAGATCAAGCTAGGATTCTTGAATTGCGGGTTAGCACCGATGATTTCCGAAAGGCCAACCTTGAACCTGACGGATATTTCCCATAAAGAGTCCCCCTCCTTAACCGTATAGACCTGCTGTGCGAACGATACAGTGGGAATAGCCATACACATTAAAACAAGGGCCAGTATGATCTTTTTTACCATATCCACTCCTCCTCAACTGATAGGATGAGAATATTTGATAAAAATATACAGTTGAATCTTGAACTTACAAGAAAACATCACTTTAACGATGCATATAGTTTTATCAAGGGAGGAATGAGGATTATGGGATATCTATGGGTTATAACGATCGGTTATGTCATTTGTCTCGGCCTGCTTGGCGGCACTTTAATGTTTTTCATTACCTCTGCTTTTGATTTCGATGATGCAAGCCGGATCGATTTACTGGATACAAGGGAAAAAGAATAGCAAAAGCTGGCTGCTAAATTGATGCAGCCAGCTTTTTAAATTGTGCCCATAAAAAAAGCTGCCAAATGGCAGCCTTTTTTATGAATTAAAAGTCACGTGTGTTGTCAAAACGAGTGTTGGCAGGGTTGTCCGAAGTGAGCGGTGCATCAACAGGGTTGTTCGTTCTTGTTCCGTCCAAACCAGCTGTTGTCGTTGTCGTCCCATCGTTCAGGCCAACTCTGTTCTCGTCACGCTCGACGACTACAAGGATTTTACCTTCTTTTACATAGCCTTCATAGCGTTCTGCTTCATCTTCCGGAATACCCATTCCGATCAATGCTCCGGCCAATCCGCCGGCACCTGCGCCTACTGCAGCACCTGTAAGTGTCGCAGCAATCGGGCCTGCAGCCACGATTGGGCCGATTCCAGGAATCGCTAGTGCTCCGATGCCTGCCAGTAATCCAGTAAGGCCGCCCAATATGCCGCCTGTTGCCGCACCTGCAGCAAGACCTTCCTCAGTCTTTGTACCGGTTGCTTCGTTTACGTGATCAACCTCTTCGTCGTTTTTACTAATAACAGAGATATCATCGGTATTGTACCCTTGCCTCTTCAGGTCCTCAACGGCCTGGATTGCGTCTTGCTCGTTATCATATACTCCAACAAGATGTTTTTCATGTTCAAACATAATAAAAGCCTCCTTTAGACGAGTAGTCCTTTTAAAGATACCCGCATACAGGAGGTGTAAACCTGATGTCGAACGATTATTGGCGGTGAGTATAGACGGATACGGTTTTGTTCAACAACGAAGAGACTTGTGTCAGGTTCTCAGCCGTCAAGGTCAATTCCCTGACTGTCTCTCCCTGATTTTCAAATCCTGCAGCCATTTCAGCAATTCCGGCTGCATTTGTTTGCAAAATGGCATTCGTTTCATGATTCATCGTCAATAATTTATCTGTCTGCTGATTCAAATCTGCAGTGTACTGGCTGATGGTGCCAATTTCATCCTGGATGGACAGAATCCCTTCCCGCATCTCATTATATTGGATTTGGACATTGCCGAATAACTTGCTGCCCTTTTGTACTTCCACGCTTCCGCCAGACATGACATCCACCATTTGTTTAATGTCGCTGCGGACGACCTCGATCGTTTCCTGGATCTGCCGGGATGCTTGAAGCGATTGTTCAGCCAATAGTCGCACTTCACCGGCTACGACAGCAAACCCCTTCCCCTGCTCCCCGGCACGCGCAGCTTCGATGGCCGCGTTCAATGCCAGCAGATTCGTTTGGTTGGCAATTCCGGAAATGATACTGACGATCTCATCGATTTTATTCGTTTTTTCAGCCAGTGATTCAGCATCCCTGGCAGCCTGTCTCGTAATCTGATCCATGTGCCCGACCTGTTTGCTCGTTTCACTGATGAGTCTCTGGCCTTCTTCACTTTTCACAGCATTGGTCATGGACATTGTTTCAATCATATTGGATAGTTGAGCAATCTCGCTGATTCTTTGCACCATATTATCAACAATATCACTCAGCACAACCGAATGGCCCTGCTGCTGTTCAGCGCCGGCAGAGACTTGAAGAATGGAAGCTTTGATTCTCTCGCTTTCATTTTCATGGACCTGAGAACTCTCGAATAGCTTTCTTGCAGATTCATGCAGAACCTGCGTATTATCCTGGCATTGAGCTACGAGATGCCGTAATTGACTGATCATCTCAGCAAAATGGGAGGTCAGCTTCCCAATCTCATCACTTGAATCACTTGCCAGTTTCACCGCCAGATCGCCCTGAACAATTCTCTGTGTCGCTTGTGTGAGGCGATCGATGGGCTTAAAGACCCTTTTGAATAAAATAATAATGAAAACAAGGCAGCCTATCGAGATGAGCGATCCCGCAATGGCTGTCGAGTACATACTCCTGGATACCAGTTCGGCCGTATCAGAGTCTCCTTTGAATGAATTCAGCAGATAAAAATTGTACATTGTCGAAATGGCATAAACAAAAAATAACATGCCAAAAAAGGCAAACACCTTTGTTTTTAACGAAAGGTCCCGCATACTATCCTCTCCTGTAAAATCCCCAGCGCGAACACTGGGGATGAATGATCTCTCTATAATAATATCGGCATTTCCGGAAAATTTTTCATCTTACTCAACAGCTTTTGCCAAGGCGGCTTCAAACTGGGAAACGATATCCTCTCCGTGCTCGATTCCGACCGAAATCCTTACCAGGCGATAAGTGATGCCAAGTTCGGCCTGCGCCTCAGGAGGGAGTGCGCGATGGGAGGTTTTCAGCGGGTGGGAAACGGTGGTTTCAACGCCTGCCAGTGTCGGAACGATTTTTACCCAGCCAAGCGATTTGAAAAACTGGTCTGTATCCACATGCCCCGCTAGCTCGATCGATACCATGGCCCCAAAGCCATGTTCAGCTTCTGCGAATGGATAATAAACCTTTGCGACTTGCTTATTTTCACGCAGACGATCAGCAAGCAATCTCGCATTCTCAGATTGAGCCTTCATCCTTAAAGCCAGCGTCTTCAAGCCCCTGCATGTCAGCCATGCTTCAAACGGACTCAGATTCGCCCCGAGGTTGACGATTCTCGCCCGTGCTTCGGTAATCAGTTCTTTCCTGCCAGCGATGACGCCGGAAGTGACATCGCTATGGCCGCCAATGTATTTTGTCGCACTGTGGACCACAAGATCAGCACCGAGCTCATATGGACGGACATGGAGCGGAGTCGCAAACGTATTATCAACTAATACAACGAGGTTCCTCTTCTTTGCCAGCGCGATGACTTCATCCAGCTTTTCAACGCGGAGCAGCGGATTTGTGATCGACTCTGTGTATAGAAGCTTCGTATTAGGCTTGATGGCGTTTGTGACATTGCCCAAATCCGAGAACGGCACGAATGTCGTTTCAATCCCGAAGCGCTCGAGCTCTGCTTTTAGCATATGGAAGCTTCCGCCATATACATCATCCGCGGCCACAATATGGTCGCCGCTTTTCACCACTGCCAGGACACCTGCCAAAATTGCAGCCAAGCCTGAAGAAGCTGCCACACCATCCTCGGCATGCTCAAGAGCCGCTACCGCTTGTCCGAGTTCATCCGTATTCGGATTGCCAACCCTGGAGTACAGATAATTCCCCTCACCCTGATAAAAACCCTCAAGTTCATCAAGATCCTTAAAAGTAAAAGCCGAAGTCTGGTAAATCGGCGTCGCCTTGCTTTTAATTCCCTGCTGCTTCGTATGTACTGAATGAAGTACTTCCGTTTCAAACCTGTTGTTCATTTCATCCACCTGCTTTTATAAAATATAAAAACCTCTCCAAATAAGGAGAGGTTTCAACTGCTCAGCCTCTCTTATCTTCAGAAATCGTTCTTCAGGAATTAGCACCTTTCTAATAGAAAGAAGGTTGCCGGGCTTCGCAGGGCCTGTCCCTCCGCCACTCTGGATAAGAGTTATTCATTTAAAATCAATAATATTAGCTGAAGTATATCAATATCGCTGTAAACTCGTCAATGAACGATTTTCAAAAGATTTGTGAAGTCAGTCCTCGGGATCACTGTCAAGCAAATCCCATGGTGTGATGACACCGATTGGCTTTCCGTGGCGGTCGCCCGTTTCCGTGATGATGACCGCCTGGAGCTTCTTGCCCCTCGTATGGTAACGCTCGAATAATTCCTCAATATGGTATAAAGATGCTTCCTCATCCACAAACGTGACGAAATAATTTTTCCCCTTCGTCAGCAATTCTTTGATCTGAACATTTTCAAAATGAACGACACTGTCGGAAAAATGCTTCGCCATCCACTGGATGATCTCCGTCGAAGTCAGCAGGGCTACATATTTATCTTCCTTGTCATATACCGGGAATCTCGTAAAATCAAACTTGTTGATGACCTTAAGCACATCTTTAAGATAAGCATCTTCATAATAGTAAAACACCGGACTGGTCGCGATTGATAACGCCGTCTGCGGCTTCTCGAACTCCTTCGCGATTTCCTCAATCCGCTCAACCACCTCAATATGCGGCTCAGCAATATAATAGTCCGCATTCACCCGCTCATGGACAATCGCATTCCGCAGCTTGGCAAACTGATGCAGCTCACTTTTATACTTGCGGACCAATGAATGATTCTTATAGCCAGAGTACAGCAGCTCGACAAACGCATCGCTGTCCGTCCCCTTCACCATTTCCTTCAGCGCTTTATGGATTCGGTTAAAAGCCGTCTCAAACTTGCCGGACTGTTCTTTGTGCTTTACCCCCTGGTTTTCAGAAGAGGCCTGAGGATCAGAAGTTTTTTGCGGTTTTTCATTGCCGTTGTTTTGTTTTTTTGATTTGTCGCTGTTTTGGTTTGTGGCTTTTGTGCTGTTCTGATTCGTTGATTTAGCGTTAGCTTGGGTTGTTGTTTTGCTGTTGTTTTGATTTGGTGTTTTATCGTTATCTTGGTTTGATGCTTTGCTGTTGTTTTGTTTTAGTGTTTTACCGTTATCTTGATTAGTTGCTTTGCTGTTGTTTTGTTTTGTTGTTTTACTGTTATCTTTAGTGGTTATTTTGCTGCTTCTTTGTTTTGATGTTTTACCTTGATCTTGGTTTGTTGCTTTGCTTCTATTCTGCTTTGTTGTTTTGCTGGTATCTTTTTTCGGCAGATCGTCAACGTTCTCATCGACACGCTTGAGGCGGTTATCGTCTACTGCCGGTCTTGGATTGGTGCGAAGATATGAGTTGTTGCCGCGATTTTTATTCGTTTTTCTGTTGTGTTGATCTTTCCTTTTTTTCGATGTGGTCTGTTGCTTGTTGGATCTATGTTTAACCTGAGTTTCGTTAGCCAAAATGGTCCCTCCGTTGTTTCGAATCACTTCCCTACTCATTACCCCAAAACGTACTTTTACTAATCATGGATATATCATGTAGAATTTCCAGATGACTTTTAAGTTTGATACAATAAGTATAGTACATACAATGCAATTAGATAGTAGATTTTTATAGAAAAGGGTTTGATATTCAGTGGCAGCAACGAAGAAAAAAAGAGTCATAAAAGAGGTTACACAGCTGGTGACGATTACGATTGGGGCGATCATCGCCGCATTCGGGCTTGATATGTTCCTCGTCCCCAACGCCATCCTTGATGGAGGTGTAATCGGCCTTTCGATTATCGCAGCGGAATTGACCAACGTCTCGATGAGTATTTTCCTGATCCTGTTCAATCTGCCTTTCCTTTATATCGGATATAAGAGGATGGGAACGAAATTCACCCTTCGGACGCTGTACGGCGTCATTATTTTATCCGGAGCGACAGCTTATTTCCACCACTATGACCGGGTAACAGATGATTTATTTTTGGCAACCATCATCGGTGCCGTCATCCTTGGAACAGGCGTCGGTCTCGTCATCCGCGCTGGCGGAGCGCTTGATGGCACCGAAATCATCGCGATCCTTGTCAGCAAGAAACGCACCGTGTCCGTTGGGCAGATCGTCATGATCATGAACTTGTTCATTTTCCTTTTGGCTGCACTGCTCGTGTTCAGCTGGGAAACAGCCATGTACTCGATCATCACTTATTTCATTGCATTCAAGATGATTGACGTCGTTGTCGAGGGTATGGAAGAGTTAAAATCAGTAACGATCATTTCCGATGTCCCGGAAGAAATCGCCGAAGCCTTGTTGAAGCAATTAGGACGCGGCATGACCTATATTCAGGGCCAGGGCGTTTTTTCAAGCGAACCGAAGAAAATTATTTACATTATTGTCAGCCGGATTGAATTGTCTACTCTGCGCTCGGTTGTAGATGATATCGATCCGAACGCACTCGTCGCGATCGAGAATGTGGCCGATGTATCAGGGAGTAATTTTGATAAGGGCAGCGGGCATTAATAGGGAATCTCCACAAAAGCTCACATATTCTCTACGAAATCGGATTATTCTCTACGGAATTTGCATTATTCTCTACACTTAAATGCAGAATCTCTACGAAATAACCGATAATCTCTACATTTTACATTTATCAGGAAATCAAAAAGCATGTGACTTTAAAACCGTCACATGCTTTTTTGTTAATCAATCGGATTATTGAATTTCTTCTCTTTCTGGCCGGTTGTGAATTCAACA
The DNA here is from genome assembly GCA_018613055.1 of Chryseobacterium sp. ISL-80. Taxonomy (GTDB): domain Bacteria; phylum Bacillota; class Bacilli; order Bacillales; family Cytobacillaceae; genus Mesobacillus. The sequence continues at coordinate 186,753 of JAGGQZ010000017.1, forward strand.
AGCTCTTCTGGTGTGTTATTGCCTTTTTTCTTGTTGTTGTTGCGCTGGGCGTTTCCGTTGCCTAGCTTTTGCTTACCCATGCTTCCTCGCTCCTTTTAATGGATTCAAGGTGTAGTATGGATTTTTTCGTTGGCGTTTATTCCAAGTTCGGGTGCGCGGCGGACCTTGGTTGCCTGTTCGTAGGCATAGGCGAGCCTGATCAGCAAAGGTTCACTGAAGGCTGTGCCCGAAAAAGTGATTCCGATTGGTTCTCCTTCTTCACTGTAAGCGGTCGGTACTGTAATCGAAGGATATCCTGCTTTTGAGCCGATCGTAGAGCCATCCATCGGGAAAAGCACCGCATCCGCTCCGTATTCCTTCAGGGCATAGTCAATTCCCTGTTCCCTGGCCATATAAAGATTGAATTCGAGTTCTTCGAGATACTCTGCCTCCGTCAAGGTTCCGCTTGTCGCTTCCGATCCGAGCATCACCTGCTGGCCATATTTCAGCGTTTTCTCACCATGCTCATAGTTGAAGGCAATGACATCAGCAAGCGTCCTGACTGGAACATTCGGTGCCAATCCGTTCAGGTAGGCATTCAGGTCAGCTTTGAATTCATAGCTTAAAACATTGTATCCCCATTTCGCTTTTGCTGCCGGGATTGCCGCTTCTATAACTTCCGCGCCAAGCTCCTCCAGTTTTTCAACCGCTTTTTGAAAAATTTGCTCCTGTTCTTCGGTCCATTGGCCAATATACTCTTCCCGGACAACAGCAATTTTTGTTCCTTTTAATGCTTTTTTATCGAAAAGAGAGTCATGGTTGAATTCAGGTAAACTTACCATTGTTGCCGGATCTTGCGAATCCAGCCCGGCAATCGCTTCTAAAAGATACACCGCATCCTTTACGGTTCTAGCCATCGGTCCTGCCGTGTCCTGGGTGTGGGCAATCGGGATGATGCCGCTGCGGCTGACCAGGCCAACTGTCGGCTTAATGCCAACCAATGAATTTTGCGAGGATGGATTTAAAATTGAACCGTCGGTCTCCGTACCAATAGCAGCTGCCGCAAGATTCGCTGCAATCGACGCACCAGAACCCGCACTAGATCCACCAACCTCAAACTTGCCAGGGCCATAAGGATTGAGCACCTGTCCTCCGCGTGAACTATAGCCGCTCTTCATGCCATTAGCCATGAAGTTAGCCCACTCAGTCATATTTGTTTTTCCGAGGATGACTGCGCCAGCCTCCCGAAGTTTGGACGCAACAAACGAATCCTTCGTGGCAATTGAATCCTTCAAGGCCAGCGAGCCGGCACTTGTATGCATTTTATCGCCTGTATCGATATTGTCTTTGACCAGGACCGGGATGCCGTGCAGCGGACTTCTTGGACCTTTTTGTTTTCGCTCCAAATCCATTGCAGCCGCGATATGCAGGGCATCTGGATTCAATTCAAGCACAGAGTGGATCGTCTTATCAAAAGCAGCGATCCTCGCCTGATACATCAGCACAAGATCATGCGATGTCAGCTCACCGCTTTCCATTTTTCCCTGCATATCATCGATCGACGCTTCCGGAAGCCATTCTTCCATCAATGTATGTAAACGTGGGTTTTTCATGTTCAACAGTTCCTTCCAAAAATAAACTTCAGAATATATATTCTTTAGATTTTACAGAAATCCCTTTATATATAGAAAAAAAGCTATAGGACCAGAGCCTATAGCTTGATTTTGCTATTATTCAGCGTCGACAATTTTGCCACCGTAAAATTCCTTCAGCACTGGATCGATATTCAGCGCCTTGCAGAATTTTTTCAGATCACGTTCTTCTCGCTCGTTGACGATCGAAATGACGGTTCCTTCTGCTCCAAAACGGCCTGTACGGCCAGAGCGATGGATGTACTTGTCCTGTTCCCGTGGAAAATCGTAATGGACAACATGGGTTACGCCTTTAATGTCAAGGCCGCGAGCCGCGATGTCAGTGACGAGCAGCATCTCGCTGCTGCCTTCGCGGAATTTATTCAAGTATTTCTGGCGCTCCTGCTTGGCCAGTTCGCTATGCAGCTGTCCAACCGGGATGTCCTTGAAATTCAGCTTCTCAGCAGCAATGATCAGATTAGGGATATCCTTAATGAATACGAGCGACTTTGTTCCATCAAGACGCGCAATTTTCTCAAGAATTTTGATCTTGTCACGCTGCTCACTGCGGAAGTAAATATGCTCGACTTTGGCTGCATCAATGGTGTCATCCTTCTTCACCTTGATGATTTCAGGATCATTCGCCAGCCTGTTGATTGATTTTTCTACAGCCTCAGGCAGTGTGGCTGAAAAAAGTAATAGCTGCCTTTGATCAGCAAGAGTCGATTTCACGATACTTTTCACCGTTTCATTATGTTCCGGTGTCAGCAGCTGGTCGCCTTCATCGAGTACGATGGTGTGGACCTTATGCATCTTCAGCTTTTTCTGCTTGATCAGTTCATTCGTGCGTCCAGGAGTTCCGACGATGATGTGCGGGCTTTTTTTCAGCTTGTCAATCTGGCGCTTCAGATTAGCACCTCCAATCAGGCTTGCTGATTTGATTCCGCTGCCTTCTCCCCATTTCTGGATTTCAGCGAGGATCTGCATGACAAGTTCCTGTGATGAGGCAAGAATTACGGCCTGTGTATTCTGCATCTTCGCATCGATTTTATTTAAAACAGGAAGCAGGTACGCTAAAGTTTTGCCCGTACCTGTCGGCGATTCAGCGGCAACATCTTTTCCTTCTATTATTAACGGGATCGTTGTCGACTGGACTGAAGTCATCGCCTCGAATCCGGCCTTCTCCCAGGCCTGCTGCAGGAAAGGGTTCAATTGAGCGATTATTGGTTGGGTTTCTGACATGATTTTCTCCTTCACGTAAACATTCTAGTATTGATACTAGCTAAAACCTGCTTATAAGTCCAGTCTTCCCCCGCTGAATCACGATTTTTCATCTAGTTTATGACTCGGTTTTATTTTATTGGCGAAGTTCACAACTTTATTGGCGAAAATATAATTTTATTGGCGATTTCATAGCTTTTCTGGCGAAATTCTTAATATATTGGCGATTTCCAACTTTTATTGGCAAACTGGAAATTCCGTGCGTTTTTTTCCAATTCAGAACAAAAAGCGCAAGCGCTGGAGGGATTGACAGTGAAGTCGTTCTTTGACTTCAGGCAGGACCGAAGCGTCTCGAGGGGCTAGGCGCTGGTGCTGGATTAAGACAACCACTATAGTTATCTACACACAATTTATTTTAAAATTAAAAAACATCGGACGAATAGTCGCCCGATGTCTTAAAGTTTTATTTATGGATCCAAACTGCACCAGCAGAGTTGTCTTTCGCTTCGCCGATTACCTTGAACTTAATCGGGAATTGAGCTGGAACTTTTCGTCCTGCGTCTGGAATTAAGTCATTCATGTAAGACTTGGTAGAATCGAATTCAGTTACCCCTGGAAGACCTTTATAATCAAAGATTCCGCGAGATGGAGAATTGATGTACCATGCAGGTGTCTGATCCATAGAGAATGCAGCATCTGCTACCTGGTAGCGTGTGCTTTGGTAAACGGAAGGCTTACCGTTAAGCGTACCTACGATTGCTTCTGGATGTGAATCGACTGGTCCTAAGAAGCCTTCACCCGGGTGGATACCAACCCAGTTATCTGTGAATGAATCATCCGCATACCATACGACCATACCAGTGTTGTACTTCACTCCGCGTCCTTCAAGTAAAGCTTTGTCGGAACCAGCGTAGTTTCTCCACTCCAGATAGTAGTAGTGGTCCTTGAAGAATGTACCGTTTGTTTGGATGAAACCATCAAGTGTTACAGCTGCATCGCCTTCAGCGCCATCAACGAAAACTTCTTCACCGTCAACTGTCAGCTTAAGCTCGTCCATTGCGAAACCTTCTGGAGCAAGGCCGCCGTCAGTTACGTATTCAAAAGCAAGTTGTACTTTCTTGCCAGCATAGTCGCTTAGATCGTACTTTACATCAATCCATTTGCCTTCTGAAGTATCCATTCCACCAGCAACATTTGTATCACCGATTTTGTCGATTTCTACTTCTTTGCCATCAACAATTGCATTAACGTATACATAATCGTAATCAAATTCAACTTCATAATTCGCTTTGTATGAGAATTCAGCGCTAGTTGCGTTTGTTAGATCTAACTCAGGTGTTACAAGTGTTGTATGAAGATCATCGCCTTTTTGGCTGTAGTAGTACTTCTCGCCAAACTCTGTCTGGATTCCCTTCACTTCTTTACCAGGAAGGTTTACTTTTACAATTCCTGGGTTCTTTGATTTTGTCACACTCTGGTCAATAACTGTTGCAAGACCTTTAGAATCAATATCTTCGTAATTCACTTCTGTAATATTGGCCCAGTTGCCGCCCATTGTCTTTTGGAAGAATTCTTTATTTTGCGGAGAGAAGCTTGGTGCTTCTGTTCCAGCGATTTTTCCATTCCAGCTTCCGCCTGACATGATTGACCAAGAAGCTACAGGGTCACCTTGTCCAGTGTACTGAGTGTCATACTCATCTGGAAGACCTAAGTCATGTCCGAATTCGTGAGCGAATACACCTACTGCGCCATCTTCAGGCTCTACAGTGTAATCGAATGCCGCCATTTGTCCGCCCCAGTAAGGAACTGCAGCAGTTGTTCCAGGTACGCGGAAAGGAGCGTTGCCGACTACCCAGCGGTGTGACCAGATTGCATCGTCACCAAGCTTGCCGCCGCCAGCTTCCTGTCCAACACCAGAGTGCAGAACCATCAAGTGGTCAACAAGGCCGTCTGGCTCATTCTGGTTTCCATCACCATCGAGGTCATACTGATCAAAATGGTCATATTCAGCTAAGTCGATTCCAGATTCAGCTGCTGCTACCAATGCATCCTTAACAAGTCCGCGAGCACCCTTTGCTCCAGGAGCATTATCATGGCCGCCATCAGGATTGTCACCGCCATACTCAGCAGCTGTACCAGGCACCTTCAGCCAGTTGGAAACTTCGCCTGTAACTGTGTAGCTTCCGCCTGATTGCTCTTCATAATATTGCTTGAATGTCTTTACCTTTTCACCATTAAAAAGTGTGAAGTCCTCATCACCGAACAGCATTTTTTGATAGTGTTCGCGATTGAAGTCATCGGCCCACATATAGCCTTCTTCTTGATCGATGTTATTGTGCGGGAAGTCCGCATATTCTACAAGAAGGACAAGAACCTTATCCTCACGAACGTCTCCGTTGTAGTTAGCCTGCTTAGCAGAGTCTACCTTTACTGCTCCCGTCGGCTTTCCTTTTTTGAAGTTTTCATGACCTTTATCAAGCTGCTTAGCGAGCTTGTCCTTTTGTTTTGAAACAAAGTCTTTGGCCTTTTTGTCAAAAGCCTTCTCTTCTTTTGTCAAAGCTTTATCGGACTTGCCAGGCTTTTCACCTTGCTTCTTTTCGATATAAGCAGTGACTGCCTTGTTTACTTCTTTCTGAGAAGCTCCTTTAGAAATCAGACCGCGCTTTTGCAACGCCTTTGCCAGGCGATCCTGGTCAACGATATTCAAATCAATCGGCGCTGATTCCAGAGCTGTGGCAGCTTCTACAGTCTTAGTTGCTGGTGACCCCGCAAATGAACCAGCAAATAATGTGGAAGCAAAGACTGCACTTGCCGCTACGCTGGAAAGAACCTTCAACGTATTTTTCTTCTTCAAAAAGATTACCCCCTGCTATTTTCCAAGTTTCGATTATTCATATATTCTGAAGAATCTGATTGAAATTGTAGCAAGGTTTTGAAATATTGTAAATTTTTATAATATAATAATATTTACCTATAAATTTTTGTATTTTTTGTCGAAATTACCCATTATAAAAATAAACTGATTCCTTTTTCCTGTTTTCATCTCAGAAATATGTGTAAATAAAACTATTTTCATGAACTTATATATTGGGAAATTTTCTTCGCGTCTCGAAATTTGATTCTAAGGAACTAGAACTTTTTTACAAAAAAAGAGAGCACCCGGGTAAAGTGCTCCCTTCTAAACTATTAGTTTAACTTCGTTACACGGCCCTCGATTTGAGGATTAACTTCCCCGTGCGCCTTAATATAGTTTACCAAAGCGTCCAAATCGACTACATCGATTTGCTTATCAGTGATTGTTGCCAGGATTGCATAGCCATCCCCGCCACCTGCCATGTAGTTGTTGACGGTGATGGAGTAAGTTTTATCCATCTCAACAGGTGTGCCATCATTCTTCGTGATCGAAACAATGCGGTCTCCTGCAGCTCTGGAGTCATCGTAAGTGACCTTCAAACCAGAAATCGGCATGATGCGGACCTTGCTGCCCCATTGCTGCTCAAGCAAAGTCTTGATGACTTCACCAGTCACGTTCATTTTCACAAGGTCATTTCCGAATGGCTGTACAGTGAAAGCTTCCTTCCAAGTAATTTCACCTTGGTCAATGTCAGCACGTACGCCGCCTGAGTTCATGAAAGCAAAATCAGTGCCTGTCTGCCAGCGCATTGAGTCAGCTACAAGGTTCCCCATTGCTGATTCACCAGCAGCACTTGTGTCACGGCTAATATAAGAAGGTGTTGTTCCAATTACTTCATTCAGAATCGGTGCGACATCAGCTACATAGCTATCCAGCATCGCTTTGATTTCAGCATCTGGTTGGATTTGGTCACGGTATGTCGTCACGATTTCAGACTTACCAACCATGACATCTTTCGTAACAGGGTTAATCAATAAGTCTACATCAGAAAAAGCTGTACCTGAAGAATAAGACTGCACGACAATTTTGCCATCTACTTTAGTGTTTGTGAAAGCATGATTATGCCCACCCAATAACACATCTACTTCATCATCCACATTTTGAGCGATCTCAACAAGTTCTTCTCCAGCGTTTGATCCATCAGGGTTAGAAGTTGATGGGTTATGTGCTAATACAACAATTGTTTCTACACCCTGAGCTTTTAACTCCTCAGTATAGCGGTTGATGGCTTCCGCTTCGTCTGTGAACTTTACATCTGTAACAGCACTTGGGATAACAATACTTGGAGTGTCAGATAAAGCTACTCCGATTACTCCGACCGGAATTCCGTTCACATCAATAACTTTGTAAGGATCTAAGACATTCTCACCTGTCTCTTTGTATACAAGGTTAGCAGCAACATATGGGAAGTCAGCGCCTTCAAATTCGCCATACTTATCCACTGTTTTCGGATGGCTTCCACCATCGATCAAGCGAAGCATTTCTTCAACGCCTTCATCAAACTCGTGGTTGCCGACAGTACCTGCGTCAAAACCAAGCTCGTTCAAAATCTTGATCGTAGGCTCGTCCTGCAGCAAAGCGGATACCGGCGAGCTTGCTCCTACCGCATCACCAGCATGAAGCAGCAATGTGTTAGGATTTGTCGCTTCACGTTCTTTCAAATAAGCAGCAAGATAATCCACTCCGCCAGCATTGATTTTAGAATTGTAAGTGTCCAGCTGGCCATGGAAATCATTGATTCCTAAAAGCTGAAGTCCAATTGGCAAATGAAGCTGGTATTTAGCAAAGCCGTTTGCTGCTTCACCAGCATAGTTAATCAAACCACTTTCAGGCAACGCATTTTGTGCATCAGGAGTTGAGTTGAAAGTAACATTTAAATCTTTGCTCACACCAGCAAAGCTCCAGTTATTGTCAGCAGATGGATCGATTGTTCCAACTTCACGGATATAATCGATGATCGCCTGGCGGTTTTCATCTGGATACATTTCTACTGCTGTCTGATTTTTCACACCTGGGAATGTTCCAGTAGCACGGTAGTTATTTGTTACAACAAGGAATTCCTGCTCCAGGTCGATTGGCTGGCCATTGTATTGAAGGTTCTTGATTCGGTTTGCATCAGCGTCAACCAGATTTCCCTTATCATCGTACTTAGCCGGCTCTGTCACATCGATTTCATAAGTAACACCATCAATAACATCATAGTTATATACCGGGAACTTCGGATTGATTAACGGCTGTTCTGTTGTAATGTCCTCATCAATCTGGTTGAACTGTCCAGCAGACATTTCAAGCCATTCTTTTACATCGCTTCCTTTAATTTTGATTGTCGAAACGGTATTTGGATATAAGTAAAGATCTGCCACGTTCTTGATTGCAATCGTTCCTTTTGGAATATAAGTGTAATCACTTACACCGCCTCTTCCAGACTTGAATGGAGCACCCGCAGATAGGATTGGAAGATTTTCATCAGGCGTACCTTTTACCTGCTTTTCCACATACCATTTTTGTGCATTCGTTACGATTTGGATTGATGGATCATCTTGTACAAGCGCGAAGTAACTGTGGATGTCAGCATCAGTTTCCCCAACAGGCTGGCGGACATAATCTACAGTGCCCTCATGGTCTTCTTTTACAGCTTCCAAAATTTCTTTGTCAGCATCCACTAATGGAGTCTTTGTTGCTTTATCATAAATCGCTCTTAGCTCAGCCTTAGAATTCTTAACATTCCATTTGCCTTTTTCTTTAGCGATCGTTAAGTCCATAACACCAAGCTGGTTGCCCCAGTTTCCAGCCATGACAACCGGCACTCCATTGATTGTACCATTGGCTGCGTCTACGCCAGGAAGGTTCTTAAAATCACCAGGGAAAGTTAAGTGGTTGTGTCCAGTGATGATTGCATCAATGCCGTCAACAAGTGACAGGTCGTATGCCGCGTTCTCTTCCATTTCCACTACTTTCTCATCGCCAATTCCAGAGTGGGATAGCGCGACGATGATGTCAGCGCCTTCTTCTTTCATTTTTGGAATCTGTGCTTCTACTGATTTTACGATATCCTTTGTAATAACCTTGCCATCAAGGTTCGCTTTATCCCATTGCAAGATTTGCGGTGTTACAGCACCGACAACACCAACCTTGATTACCTGTGTCTTGCCGCTATTATCAGTCACTTTTTTGTTAAAAATGGTGTATGGCTTGAAGTAGTTTTCGTCATTTTCCGGATTATCGTCACCATCATCCTTGAACACGTTTGCATTCACATATGGCATCGGCGCGTCATCCAGCACTTCATCCAGGTAATCCAGACCATAGTTGAATTCATGGTTGCCGACTGTAGCCGCATCATAATCCAATAGTTCCATAGCTTCAAAGACCGGATGCATTTCACCGTCTTCCAGTACATCAACCTTGGCTTTATAGTCTCCCAGCGGATTTCCCTGGATCAAGTCTCCATTATCAAAAAGGAGATTATTTTTCCCTTCTTCTTCAGCCCTTGCCTGCTTAATCAGGGTAGCCGTCTTGGCCAGACCAAATTCGTTCGTTGATGCATCTTTGTAATAATCATAGTTATATAAATGTGTATGAATATCAGTAGTCCCCATGATTCGCAGCTGTACTTCATGTTTTCCTGCTTTATCAGGCTTACCTGCCGCAAATGACTTATAAGAAACAGGTCCTGCCAATACTGACAATGCCATTGTCGTAGCAACAACGGTTTTTCCTAACTGGCGCAAAGGCTTCTTCAAGAAAATCCATCTCCTTAATAATTAATTTGGTAGCATACGAGTTTAATTATAGTAGGATTCATGTAGAAGGAAATGGACTGATAGACCTGACTTTTCTAAACTTTTTGTAAAATTCGAGCTATTTAATAGGTAATATTTACTTACTTTTGCGGAAACCCCTCGATATATGTCGGCAATTGCGAATATTATAATTATCTATTTTTCCGCCAAAAGGACTACAATTGATTTATAAGATTGAAACAATCATAGAGTGGTAATGTATTTGTAGAACCTTTTCGAGGAGTGTTGATAGAGTGAAAGAATTATTAAAAGAATTGATCCTGATTGACAGCTCCACCATGGAAGGGGCCAATCAGGCAGTCGAGTTTTGCAGGCAATGGCTGATTGAGCAAGAATTGAAGCCAAGTTTGATTGAGAATAATGGGTATAAAATGCTCGTATGTGAGATTGGCGAAGGCGATAAAACAATCGTATGGAATGGCCATGTAGATGTTGTCAGCGGAAAAAAGGAGCAGTTCATCCCCATTGAGAAGGATGGAAAACTCCACGCCAGGGGCGCAGCCGATATGAAGGCTGGTGTTGCCGCGATGATGGTCGCAATGAAGGAATTACGGGATCAGAAACCTGGTGTCAAAATCCAGCTGCAGATTGTCTCTGATGAAGAAATCGGCGGGCAAAATTGCACAGGCTACCTTGTCGAAAATGGCTATCGTGGGGATTTCGTGATTGCCTCGGAACCAACCCAGCTCGGAATCGCCCTTCAGGCAAAAGGTGTCTTAAGACTTGAAGTCGAAGTGAAAGGAAAATCAGCTCATGGCAGCCGTCCATGGGAAGGCGAGAACGCAATCGTCAAAGCCTATCAGGTTTACGAAAAACTTCTTCAATTACCTTTTACAAAAGAAAGCTCGGAATTTTACCAATCGCCATCTATTAACCTTGCTATCATCTCAGGCGGTGAAGTTTTTAATAAAGTGCCGGATCGGTGCATCATGTCCCTTGATATCCGCTATCTTCCGGGCCAAAAACCTGATACCATCATCCAGCAGATCGAAAGTATTTCGGATGGTAAAGTTACTGTTGGATTAAAGGGAATCCCTGTCGCGACAAAACCTGATAATCCATTCATATCCCAGCTAAAACCGGTCTTGGAAAAGCATATCGATGGTGAAGCCATCCTATTTGGCCAGCACGGTGCAGCAGACACCCAATTTTTTGCAGCCCATGGAATCCCGGCAATTGAGTTCGGCCCAAGTGGAGCGAACTGGCACGGTGACGATGAATTTGTATTGCTGGAATCGCTTGAAAAATATAAAGAGATTTTAATTGATTATGTTAAAACCTACTGAAAAAGACAGCCACCCGGCTGTCTTTTTAACTGCTAAAACGATATTTCTTCGTCCATGAAAAAATCAATAACCCCAAAACTAAAACGATTTGCAGCAAAAAGACAACCGAGTCCCAAAAACGAAGACTATTCACCGGCTCAATAAAGCCCGGCAACATAATATCGTTTACCGCGAAAATCACTTGCGGTATGTAGTAGTAGACGGTGATGGCGATGGTTAAGAGGATGCCGGCCAGGTAGAAACCTGCATATGTACGGACAAGCCCTTCCTCACCGTCGAATGTTTCCGTTTGCGGTACCTGCAAAAAGGGAAGCCACTGCGCCAGGAAGTTCCGTCCATTTTCCATCAAGTTATAACAGCCCGTCTTATTCTCAATCACATAGTAAAGATCCGTTTTCATAAAAACAGCAGCCTGATACACCAGGCGAATGAACGTGTCCAGCACCACCAGCTTCAATAAACCCATGATGAGCGAATCTTCACTTGTAAACATTTGAGCCAGCAACGCCAGAAATAACACAACAAAATCAAAATACATCCCCGCGAGATAAAGCCTATTCCGCCTTTCAGCCGGCAGCTTCCAGACCTGCGACATATCTGTTTCCAAAACCACTAAAAAGAGCCGATGTCCGATTTCAATCTTAGCAGGCAGCCCTTCTGACCTGACCGCCAGGACATGGCCGAATTCGTGGAGAAGGACAAGAAAAAAAGTAATCACCAGCCATGCAATAATATTTTGCAGCATGAGATCAAAAGCAAAGATATCGGAGTAGTGAGGGAATAATGCCGGGTTGTATAGGATTAAAGCTATACTTGCGATGAGTAAAATTAGATAAAGATTAGAGCTGAAAGAATTGAAGAAAAAACGGCCTAGATTTTTTGGAATCCATGAATAACCCGATTGGTCCTTCTTTGACGAACTTTTTAACATTTCTTCACCGTTAATTTCGCTGACTAAGTCCAATTCCAGGAGTTGAGAGACAAAATCAAATAGTTCTATTTCTTCATCAGGAAATCTAACGGTCAATTCTTTTTCCACATCATTAAGGGATTTTCTTTGATTTATTAGCTCGATAGCAACAATACATAGTTCGGGCATTTCGTAAAATTCACCATTCAATACATCTTCAACAATATAATGTTTTTGATCTTTTCGAATAGCTAGTTGTTTAAGTGTAACATGAGTTTCATAGGTAAGATCCATACCCATCACCTTATCAAAGTAATAAAAAGGGGATGTTTCCAGAAACTTAACATCCCCCTCCTTCATTATTGTTTAGAAAATGGACACCACCAGCAGGTTGTTTTAATTTTGTTTAGCTTACGGATTTTCATGCCCTCACCTCCTCTACACAATTATGTTTTTGAACAAAATGATCTTCATTCCATTCTGAACTCTTATGGAATGCAGCCCATTCTGGAAAAACTTCCTTAAACTTTTCAACAAGTTCAGGATCAAATTGCGTACCTTGACCTTCTATTATCCTGTTGTACGCCACGTCAAAAGGCATGGCTGAACGATAGGATCGAGAGGATGTCATAGCATCGAAAGCATCCGCAATGGATACTACTCTTGCTGAAAAAGGAATTTCATTTCCTTTTAATTGTTCAGGATATCCCTTGCCATCCCACCTTTCGTGATGAGATTTGATAATATCAATACTGTCTCCTAATCCATTCACCTTAACAATAGCTTCTGCCCCTACCGCTGGATGTGTTTTAATAATCTCGTATTCTTCTTTTGTCAATTTTCCAGGCTTCATAAGTATTGAATCAGGGATATTCACTTTCCCAATATCATGTAATAAACATGCATATGTAAAGGAACGCAGTTGATCTTTTGTAAATCTGCCAGTAGATTCAGCTAGTGAGTTTGCATAGTAAGCTACTCTTTCGCTATGACCCCTGGTATAAGGGTCCTTTAACTCAAGTGTTGCAATTACACCCTTAACAATTCCAGATAATTGATTATCATAGGATTCTTTAATAGCTTTCACATATCCTTGATATCTTCTTAAAATTATGAACCCTAATATCGATAGGATTATAATTACTGCTATCGGGAATAAAACTACGGTTGTATTAAGTAATAGTCCTATGTATGAGTATTTAAAAATAGTTCCAAGTGAAACCGTCCAAAAAAAAGCAGTATTCACAAAAATAGGCGCAAAGAGTATGAGAAACACCTCAACGATATTTCCCCCGTCATAGGCTACATCATTGCTTAAGTATGTTACTGAATCATTGAGTATTGTAATTGCTATAAATCCCAGAAAAAAAATAAACTTAACTGAATAAAGTTCCCCTTTTTTCACCAATAGATACACACCAGGTAATAACATTAGGATTAAAAGATGGTAATAATATCTATTGTTCGAGAAAATTAAAACATCCTTGTGCGTAACATAAGTCGGATTTATGTAATAGTAGAAAATCTCAAAGGAAATGAACAATATATAAAATAAAGTTATAAACCATTTTAATGCTCTTTTTTCCTCATGATACAAAGATGGCTCTTCAAAAGAATTCTGCATGATACTACCTCTTTTTCTGTCTACAAACCTATGTATTTTTCCTTCATATCGCCATTATTCTTGACATATTAATAGTTTTATTGAAATAAGAATAAAATGAGCATTATGACCTAGACCAAATTAGCAAGATTCGACAATTTTCTCCATTATAAACCAAAAGGACTATTTAATAAAATAGTCCTTTTGGTTTATTTATTGGTTTATTTTTCATTATACAACTATAACTTTACTTGGCGATGGGTAAAGATATAATCACAGTTGTTCCTTTTTCTAACTCACTTTCAATATTAAAAGTACCTTCATGTTCTTCAATAATTTTTTTCGTGACCATCAGGCCCAGACCATTTCCATTTTGCTTGGTTGTATAAAATGGTTCTCCTAATTTAGCGAGTTTTTCAGGAGGAATCCCGCACCCTTCATCCCTTACTGAAATGAAAGCTCGATCACTCTTAACTTGGGAATCTATTTTCACCATTCCCCCATCTGGCATTGCTTCTATCGCATTTTTAATTAAGTTGATAAATACCTGCTTTATTTGATTTTCGTCACATAAAAGTACAATAGTATTATCAACGTCATATTCAATATTAATTTCTTTCCTGTGAGCATGCGGATCAATAACGGATACAACATACTCGGTAATCCCCATTAGACTTTTCGGCGTTTTAACAGCTGTATTTGGTCTTCCTAAAATCAACAAGTCATTAACGATCGAGTTAATTCTATCAATTTCATTTAACATAATTGGGTAATACTGTTCATCGCCCTTATCCTTTTCTTGCTGTAATTGAGTGAAACCTTTCAAAGAGGATAAAGGGTTTTTAATTTCATGAGCAATTGCTGTTGCCATTTGACCAATAACCGCCAATTTTTCTTTTTGTCTCATATCCTCAAACATTGAGGTAATAGCATTTATATATGATTGGAAACGAGTAAGTAAAATCCAGGCAATTATGCCAATAAAGAGAATCAAGCCTAGCGCGAATAGGACCTTAGCAGATTGGTAAATCAAACCCACTGTTAGATACTTAAGAGAAAAGCCCAATGTAATAATCCAAAAGAATTTTTTACTGACAAACATAGGCGAAAACAAAATGAAATATACTTCAAGAATATGGCCACTATTGAACTCTCGATTAGTACCCCAATAAATTAAAATATTATTGATCGTGTCCAATATTATAAAAGCAGCGAAATACATATATTTCACTTTTTCAGGATGCCCCTTTTTAATTATGAAGATGGCCAAAGGAAGCAAAGCAAACAATAGCAAATGAAAATAGAACCCCAGCCCTCCATATGGCAACCCTGTCTTTACATTGTTAAAATATGGATATATATAATAAACTGTGAAATCATAAGGAACTAATATAATATAAAAAGTCCACAAAAAGAACTTGACTGCTTTTACTTCTTCATAAACTAAAACCGAATTTTTTTTGAATGGTTCCATACGGAATCTCCTTAAATCTTAAAACTTGATAGCCTTATTATAGCAGGATGTGTCACATCTTGTTACTTTTTGTCTAATCAGGAAGGAGATTTTCAATAAATATTTTTTATAGATTGAAAGGAATCTTTTATGGAATAAAAATGGACCAGGCGATTAATTGCCTGGTCCATCCTGCTTTATGCTGTTTCACTCAGATTGTATTCATTTAAGATTCCTTCAAGTTTAAGCGCGAGTCCCATGCTGCCCTGGATTTTGAGTTTCCCTGTCATGAAGGCTGCTGTTCCGTTCAGCTTGCCCATGATCATTTTCTTGAAGTTTTGGTCTGACAGCTTCAGGGTGCAATCAGGTGTTGCTTCTGTTCCTTCAACAACGCGTGCCGTTCCATTTGTGATCAGCAATTGGAATGTTCCGCTGTCATCACCCGTGATGTCATATTGATAGACCGTATTCATACCTTGAATCGGTTCAGGGTTTTCCGTCATGACCTTTTCGATTTCCTGCCACACTTCTCTGATTGATTTGTTTTCCAACATCCTTGCCACCCCTATCAATCTACTTTTTTCCATCTTACCTGACTGAAGTCCTATGAGGCAATACGATAATGAAAGTGTTCAGCAAAAAGTCCCTACATTTATAGGGTAGCTTTTAGTTTAACTTCCTGTACTTGCAAAAGCTTTAAGCCCCCTGTTCCAGAAAGCATAGGCAATCACACAGCAAACAACTGCAGCAACCGGAGTCCAGAGCGCGAACTCCTTGTAGCCAGACTTATCGATAAAATAAGCTGCCGGGAAAAATGCTGTGAACCCGTAAGGTATGATCCATGTCAGGAACATGCGGATTCCCTTGTGATAAATCGTCAGCGGATATCTCGCAAAGTCACTGAGGTTAAAGACTGCCCATACAATAGGAAGACTGTCGATCATCCAGTAGCTGAATGTCGCGAAAAATAGGTTGATCGCCACGAAAATTAATCCGGATGAAATGATCATGATGACCAGCATCGCAATTTCCGTCGCTCCCCAAACGAGGTCAAGCTGTGGAATCGCTGTTCCGAGAATGATCAACCCGATGATCAGCTGGCCAAAGCCATCCTGATGGAGACGATCCGCCACAACATGGAACAAAGGATTGACCGGCCTGATCAGCAACCGGTCCAGCTTTCCTGGCCTTATATACTGCCAGCCAAGTGTCCAAAGATTATCAAAGAAAATCTGGTGGATCGACCGGCCCGTCGCCGCTATTCCGTAAATGAACAATATCTCATAAAACGACCAGCCATTGATCTGCTCAATGTGGTCGAAAACCACTTTTACAAAAAAGATCGAAGCGAACTGCTCGAGCATAACCGAGGCGACACCGATCAAGAAATCGATTCGGTACTCCATCATCACCTTCATATGGCTCTTCGCAAACTCCCAATATAATCTCGTATAACGACGCATCCAATCGCCTCCTATCCTCCGAAAATCGTAATCTGTTTAATCGCCTGCGACCAGATTACCCTAACCAAAACATATAAAGACACGAGCCAGAAAAGCTGGACTCCCAATGCCATATAAGCGTCCGTCCCGCTTATGAGGCCTGAATAAATCGAAACCGGCAGATAGACCATCGCCTGGAACGGCAAGAATTCCGTGATGATTCTCAGCCAATCAGGGAAAAGCGTGATTGGAACCAGCGCCCCGGAGAAAAACGTAATCAAGGATTCCTTCAGCACCCTGACTCCCCAAACATTGACCGTCCAGAAAGCAAGCACACCGACAAGGAAATCAAAGAACGTACCGATCCAGATCCCTACTAATGCACTCAGGATAAATAAAATGATCGTCTCAGGTGATGTTGGAAAGCTTAAATCCATGAAGAAGTAAGCAATCAGCACCATCGGCAGTGTCCCCTGGATTAAATACATGATTTTCGATCCAATATCAACCGCGAATAGTTTAAAAATCATATCGTACGGACGCATCAACTCGATCGCGACCTGGCCGTCCTTAATATTTTCCGCAAGCTCATTGCCGACACCGCCGACAAACCCCTGAAGCATCATCGCAATGACAATATACGTCAGCATCGTTTCCAGATTGATATTTTCAATCGTCGTCTGGTTTGCGTAGACCGCCTGCCAGAAGAAGTAAATAATCAACAGCCTCATTACGGCCGAGGCGGTCCCAGCCCAGTACCAGGCAGAATAAGCCGTGTTCTCCTGCATCCGCCCTTTAGCTATTTGCCAATACTTTCTCATGCTCTCCCCCCTGTTCCTGCTTGTTGTACAGTTCCTCAACGATCGTCTCAATCTTCGGGTCTGCAATATTCAAATCGCCAATTTCATACATGCCCATCATTTCTGAAATGACGAACGAGCTTTTAACAGTCTCATGGTCAAAAGACAGACTGACCTTCGTTTCTTCTTCGTTCGGTAAAATTTCCACCTGTCCATTGAGTGGATCTGGCAACACAAATTTTTCCTTGTCAGCCAGTTCAAAGTGGATCACACGTTTTTGCCCAAATTGCTTTTTGATTTGCTCCAGCCCGCCATCGTACAAAATCGTACCGCCATCAATAATGATGATCCGGTCGCAAATTTCCTCAATGTCCTGCATGTCATGTGTAGTCAGCAGCACTGTTGTGCCCCAGCGCTGATTCATTTCTTTTATAAACTTTCTGATTTTCACTTTTACCGCAATATCAAGACCGATCGTTGGCTCATCCAGGTAAACAACTTTAGGTCTATGAAGAAAGGCCGCAGCCAATTCACAGCGCATTTTTTGTCCGAGGGAAAGCTGTCTGACCGGAATGCTGAGCAATGGTTCCAGGTTCAGTACCTCAGTAAACATTGCGATTGTTTCTTGATATTCCTGCTCCGGAATCTCATAAATATGTTTTAACAGATTATAGGATTCACGAACCGGAATATCCCAGAACAGCTGAGTCCGCTGCCCGAAGACCGCCCCGATATTCACGGCATTCTTCTGACGGTTTTCATATGGCACCAGCCCATTCACCGTCACCTTACCAGAAGTCGGTGTCAGGATTCCCGTCAGCATCTTAATTGTCGTCGACTTACCCGCACCATTCGCACCAATATAGCCAACCGTCTCCCCCTGTACAATCGTAAAATTAATCCCCTTCACCGCATGCTTAGTTTCATACTTGCGGTTAAAAAGCGATTTGACCGCACCCTTAAGACCCTGGTCACGCTTCACCAATTTATATTCCTTTTTCAAATTTTCAACAGTAATCACAATATCACTCTCCAAGAACATACATTCGATTTTTAGGCACAAAAAAACCACAGACATCCCAGTCTATGGTTTAGCAGTTATTTTACATGACAAAAATAAGCGCTACTACACACAATACAGGCAGGCCGAAGGTAAAACATATGAAATTGTCTTAGTTGCTTGGTTTAAATCAATCATTTCGACTGCCTCCTTAAGTTAATACTTTCATATTGTACCTGTAAAAGAAAAAATTGGCAATATTTTTATAAAAAAATAAATAGTGCCTGAGTTTTTCTCAGGCACCAGTAACTAATCTGTTATTAAACTTTAAATAAGTAATTAATTCTTCCATGGTTTCAAAATGTCCCTGTGTACCGAACTCATGGAATATATTCATCTTCCGCAGGATTCCGCCAAGATCAAGATCGTTGCCGACGAGATATAGTGTTTGGCCGCGTTCTTTGAGCTGGTCCTTAAGCTGAAGAAGAAGCAAAGCTCCAGAAGCATCCACTATGGTGACTTTTTCGATATCAATTACAATTCCCTGGCTGTTATCCGAACTAATTGTTTTGGTAATCAGTTCTGTCGCGCCAAAATACAGCGGTCCTTCCAGCGTGTAAATCTTTAAACCTTGTTGCGTTTTATTGTTTATTTTGAAGCCTTCATCGCTCATCCGCTTCATGAAAATCAGTGCACTCATCACAATCCCAACACCAACCGCTACCATCAGGTCAATGACTACTGTTAAGATCATCGTCACCAGCATGACGGCTGCGTCAGTGCGAGGCTCATCCTTGAGGATTTTCAAGCTGTCATAATCGAACATTGTAATACCAGTCATGATTAAAATCCCCGCTAGTACTGCCAGTGGAATTTCTTCCGCCAGCGGTCCGAATACTAGCATGAACAGCAGCAAGGCTACACTGTGAACCATCGCTGACAAAGCGGTTTGGCCTCCGCTGCGTAAATTGACTACAGAACGAACTGTGGCTCCAGCACCAGGCATCGCACCAAACAAACCAGCAAGCGTGTTGCCGATCCCCTGGCCAATTAACTCTTTATTGCTTTTGTGCTTCGTACCTGTCATATTGTCCATGACGACAGACGTAAGCAAAGAGTCTATCGATCCAAGAACTGCGATACTTAATGCCGCCGGAATCAACTGAATGATCGTTCCTAAGTCTGCAATTGGCAGATGGAACTGAGGCAGCCCTTTTGGAATTTCCCCAATCCTATCTACACTATCAAAGAATATGAAATCATTGATAAATGGCAGGGTAAAATGTACGGCAGGAACCACTTTTTCCAGAAGTATTACCGCCACTGTTCCTAAAATCAACGCCATCAGACTTGGTGGAATAATCTTAATCCATTTCATCGCAAACAGCATAAAGACAATCGTCAACAGCACAACCAAAAAGCTGCCCGTCACATACTGCAGCTGCCCCATGATAATAATGATGGCAATCCCATTCATAAAACCGCTAACTACCGGTAATGGGATGAACTTCAAATAATTCCCGGCCTTCAGCAACCCAAAGACAATTTGAAACAGCCCACCCATGAATGCGGCAATGAACGCATACTCCAGACCCTGAGTCGCCACAATCCCTGTAAAAATAATCGTAATCGGCCCAGTCGGACCTGTGACCTGGCTCTTCGTCCCGCCAAATAAAGCCGCAAAGAAACCAGTGATGATAGCACCATACAAACCAATGATGGCACCATCAGAATTCCCCGTCGCTTGCATCCCAAAAGCCAATGCCAGCGGCAGCGCAACAACCGAAACCGTAATCCCGGCCAAAAGCTCACGCTTGAGCGTCTGAAACATCTACGATACGCCTTCTTTCTTATACATTTATAAGAAAAATTATACGCCTGTTAAAATGGTTATTGAATATGAAAATAGTAAAAATAAATGAACATTTCGAGGATATTTGTGAGGAGTTAAAACAAATACTCTGACTGGTCAAACAAGATGGACCAGCCAGAAGCTATGCAAGCCAATGACGGCTGTGTAGCTAGCAGCCGCAAACATTGTAAGACCTTTTACAAGCTTTGATTTTGGTACTTTTTTATACAGTATAAGCAATACTAAAGCCACAGAAAGAAGAGCTTTTAACGCAATGAATAGTCCGATGTCAATCGAATAGATCCTCTCCATCAATGGATTGGCTTCAGTTATTAGTGAGCTTTCAACCCCGGCAACTGTCAAGGCTGTATCAACAAGGTTAAGAAGGGAAAGATAATAGAATAACAGGACCAAGTAATTCACCTTCCTTTTCATACTATTATTCCCTTGCACCACCGCTCATAACACTATTTCTTGGCAGGAAGGATCGTAGCAATTATTTCCCTAATCGTGTGGCTTGGGGTATCATAGCTAAAATATTGATAATCGACATAATCTGTATATTTTTTGTAAAAGCTGCTGCCATTCTTTTTTTTGCCGAATTCCAAGTACCTTCTGGAAGATTTATATGGAAAAGGCTTGATGTAATCCAGAAAAGGAAACTCTTGATATACAGAAGAAAGCGTCCGTATAATCCTTTTTCTTGTTTTGTGCTTTTCAGTCATTATTATTAATAGATCAAAATCCAAGTCATCCCTTAAAAAATGAATCAGTTGAATGATATCCAAATAATACTTTAGAGAGTCAAGATTGTGGCGCCATCCATGCAGAACAATCATGTAAAATACATGGATACGTGATAACTCTTTAACCGAAGAATATTGACCTAATGGCTTTGCTGCCTGCCAGAATTCTTCTATATTAAACTGCGCTGTCGACTCCTTCAACAGATCCCAATGCAGTTCAACCACCAAAGGAATTTCTGATCCAGGAAGCTTCTTACTGTAACTGCAATGAAAATGACCAGGAATTCTCTCCTCTTCAACTGTAAAACCTAGTTGGTTTACTAATTTCACAGCTGCATCAATATCCTGTACCTTCACAAGTAGGTCTATATCAGATGTCTTCCTTGCACCCAAACTATTGAAATAGGCTTCAGCAAAGCCAACACCCTTTTGAGGGATGACTTTCATACTTCGCTCTTCGAATGCATTGAGAAGCTGAGTTGTTTCGTGTTTTACAAATAAATTAATCTGCATGGTTTGAAAGTATTTCTCTTTTAGGTATTGGCGGAAAAAGTCTGGTACTCGATCGAGCTTTCCTTGTAATTTTAATAATTGATAGAGCTGAGGGGCGATTGAGTCTATATCCTGATTTTTTAAAAGCTGCTCATAATAGACTTCATCACCTGGCAACTCAATTTCATTTATATATAATGCTGATACCAATTGATTCATCACTTTGCAAAACTCCAATCACTTAGATACCAAGTATAGATGTTCAGAACTTTTAGGCTTCAGCACAGATGAATTCAACTTCCTGTAAAGTCCATTTTCTACAATTAACTCCTCATGAGTTCCCGTTTGTACTACTTCCCCTTCATCCAGCACAATAATTTGGTCAGCATTCTGGATTGTGGATAACCTGTGGGCAATCACAATGGTCGTCTTTCCTCTCATTAAATGTTCAAGTGCTTGTTTGACCGTTGATTCAGTATTGCTATCCAAAGCAGAGGTCGCTTCATCGAGGAGCAGGATTGGTGCATCTTTCAAAATGGCCCTTGCAATCGCGATTCGCTGCTTTTGTCCACCAGACAGCTTTATCCCCCGTTCACCAATCTCCGAATCATATCCTTGTGGGAGTCCCATGATAAAGTCATGGATGCAGGCCTGTTTTGCAGCCTCCATCATTTCCACCTCTGAAATTCCTTCTCTAGCTAACGAAAGGTTATCACGAATGGTCCCAGCAAATAGAAATGTCTCCTGCGGCACATGGGCAATGGCGCTTCTTAACTCCGAAATTGTCATTTCTTCAGTCGGAATTCCATCAATCAAAATTTGTCCTGATTGCGGTTGATAAAAACCTTGAAGCAGATTGAACAACGTCGTTTTCCCCGCTCCACTTGGACCTACTAGAGCGACCATTTTTCCTGGTGGAATTTGCAGACTCAAGTTTGAAAAGATCATTTTATTTTCATCGTAACTGAATGAAATATCCTTAAACTCTATTGATTTCATGTTGGATTTTGCAGGCAAGTAAGCTGGTAATTCTAAAGAAGCGACAGGTTTTTCGACCAATTCAATGATTCTCTCAATAGCTGTGATCGATCTCTGGAAACCAGCCCATTGTCCAGCCAGGCCAGTCAGCGGATAAACAAGATAGCCAACGAGATTGGTAAAAGTCAATAAAGAGCCTATCGACATCTCTTTTTGGTAGACAAAATAAGCACCCAGTGACAGACATGTCAAGAATACCATTGAACTGATTAGATAACCGCCTGAATAATACCAGCCCTGCAGCTTCGCGTTTTCAAGCTCTAATTTAAAATAATCATCATTTTCCCGAGTAAACTTTTCAAAGACTTTCTTTTCAAGCGTAAAAGAGCGTATGACTTGGAAACCCTGGAAAGTTTCACTTAAAGTATTGTTGATTTGAGCAATCAAACTATGAAGCTTGCGCCCATTCCGTTTTAGCAGCAAGCCAAATCCCGCGCCCGCCACAATCGCTATTGGAGCAATCAGAATGCTAATCATGGACAAAGCCCAGTTTATTTGGAAGAGATAAATGAGGACGGCAATATAGGTGAGCGGCAGGCGGATTAAATTAATCAAACTGCTGCCAGTAACACCATCAATGCTATGAATATCATTGGTAAAATAAGAAAGAAGATCGCCGGAACGAAGGTTAGAGGCAACACCTGCAGGCAGGCTGAGAATATGCTTGAATAAATATTCTTTCAAATCCTTTTTCAAGCCGTTTGAAGCAATCGTTTCAAAATAAATATCACAGAAATTCGAAATGATATTTAGAACAGTAAGCCCAACCCCAATCGGAATCAGTCTTTTTAATTCCTCAAAATCACTGCGGATCGCCGCATCGGTAATACTCCCGAAAAACCAGGCAAAAGCAATCGTAAAAAAGATATCAAATCCTAATAAAAAAAGGAGTGCCGAATAAGCCTTCCAATGCCTAAGAAAAAAAGGCTTCAACATCGAAAAGGTTTTTCGGATATCCTTCATTGAAAAGTATTGACTCGCAATCGTTATAAACTGTTTAACTTTCGCCATAGCGTACTCCACATTTCTGCATAATGAGATTTCCAGTTAAGATATTTCCTCAGGATTCCTGACAAAAAAGGCAAGGACATGATCAAATTTCCCCATAGTTTTACTGAGGAATATTGCATAGAGACATCGTATCTTTGCTTTTTAATAGTAGTAAGTTTACCGATGATTTGTTCAGGTGTGGCAGGCAAGTCAGATCCCAGATTAGTATCCCCTTTGAAAAGGTATTTGTTTGCTTCCTTGCTGATTAACCGATGGGCTATCAATTGCCCCTGATCCGTGTGGAATAAAATAATGTCTCCCTTCACCAAAGAGCCAGGACTGCATGGATTGAATCTGCATACATCCCCTCTCTGGATCAACGGAAACATGCTGTTACCATCAGCAGGCAATTCAAGAAAACCATCTTTCTCAATTGCAACTTTTAAAAAAAGAATCGTTTCTTGATCAAATAGCATGGCGAATCAGCCCGCACTTTTCTAAGTCGGTTAAAAATTTAACAACCGAATCTTTTTCGCATTCTGCACCGTATTCCTGATCAATAGCAGTTTGCAGACTATCCACCGTCTGAGCCTCACAAAGCTTCGACCAACAGAAGCCTCCAAGATCATTCACCCTAGTGACCGTATATTGATCAGTATCAAGAATGATCCACTCATCCTCAATCTGGGTCGCCTCAAAACTATTTTTTTGAATAAATTGAACCATTATGAAATCAGCTCCCAAAATGTAGGATCTTTACGAAAATACAGTTCATAAACCGGAACCTTTTCTACCAATGTACGCAATAGACCCATAATACGCTGCGTCTCCGCGGTATCATGGCTCCAGTAAAAGACCTTATCCATCAGGGATAATAGCGCCTCAGGTTTCCGTATCATTTCTATTCTGTTACTCTCCGCCTGGTGCAGGAGCTGGATTCCAGCTAAAGATCTTGGCTGTTGATAACCGGTGGATTGTAATTCACTTCGGAAAGGCGAATCAAATACAGTGATGCCATTCTCTGAGATTTTAACAATTGTGGCTTCGTCAGATAAAAGAGCACGTGGTTCCGATAGCCTTGCAGCAGTCGATTTCCCCGCTCCCGAATGACCAGCAAAGATATGCGCCCTGCCATCCTCGATTGCGCAGGATGAATGAATTAATAAACCCCAGTTGTGGTAGACGATGTAGGAGCTGTAGAGATTCATTAGAGCGTGCTTTAAGGCTAGCTCGTCGTGGACGTGGATGGTAGCTGAAGTATAGTCTGGGGTGGAATCGATTAGGTAGTCAGATCTTTGGAAGTAAATTTTGTCTGCGTCCTTTTTAATAGAGACAAGATAATCGACAAATGGCCTACCATAACCAAATTTGATTTCTATTTTAATACCAGGTATTTGATTTGTACTTTTAATACTTTTAAAAAGCTTGTTAATTTTTGCATACATAGAACTAGAAACTGAAATTTCAATTGTATGTTCTCCTATCACACATAAATAACTCTTCATAACAATCTCCATTTTAATTAGTAGAAAACCTTTGGGGAGGATTTTATGGTTTATTTTTATGATCCTTTTTGGGATCAAAAGGGTCATGTTTATATTTATCTCCATCACTATTTCCGTCATCCCCTGAAACAGGTCCACGTCCTTTATTCCAGCTTTGCGACGTTTCAAATTGAACTGGTTGGTGACTTAATACTAGGGGGCGGATTTTTACGTTTTTTTTTGACATATTCTATCCCTCCTTTGTTCATTATATAGAACGACGAATTTAAAAATAAATGAGCTAGAAAACCGCTCAATTGCAAAATTACTATTCCTTTGAATTATAAAACAACATTTGTTCTTTTTAAAGAAAATATATTCGACAAATTCTTTAATTCATTTTAAATTCAAGTAAAAACTTCTTAACCAGCGACCTAATTTTGAACCTTCATTATAGAAATAACTTCGGTGCACCACCCACCAAAAAACAACAATTCCAATTATATCTTTCAATAGATCTCCTATTGAAAAGGATCGAAACGGTACATACAACTGGTGAAGCTCATCAACCATTCCATACGCTAGAGCGATTAATACCGCAGTAACCTCATGCCAGGTTCGTAACTTGCCAAAACTAAGGAAGACGACGACTATGCATAAATACAACAAGCCAAATTGAAAAAGGTGAGCAATCTCAAAAGCAGCACCTATAAGCAGAAAAACAGAGTGGCTTAACGAACTTGAAAAACCAGCTATACTTTCAGGATCAAAATAACTTGATTGAATCCAAATAAAGCTCATATAGCCAATGGTTAATAATATAAAAAACAATCTTTTAATAATTAACAGCATTAGTACCTTCCTTTAAATTAAGTCTTAATAGACCAAACAATGACTTTCAATAATAGCCAGTTAAAAAATTGCTGCATCAATGCCACCGATTCCACCACTTTTTGTCCCACTCTTCCCAGTTATCGTCATCCCAATCATCATCGTAACAATACCATTTTTTCCAAATATCCTTCGATTCAATCTCACCCTTAGGAAGGTGTTTCTTCTTGAAGTGTTTCTCCCAGTCTTTTTTATTAATTTTCTTATCGCCAATATAATACCAATCCTTATCACCGGTGTACTTGTCGTAATTAAAAGATTCATATTCATCTTCATCGTAATTTGCATAACTCTTTTCGCCAAAAAGTGCACTAAACAAATTATCAAAGAATGACAGAAATGATTTTTCGTCTGAATAAGATTTATTATTTTCAGTTGCAATCGCTAAAGTAGGAATTGATATTGAAATAAATAATAAGCTAACAAAAATACCCTTTCTTAACTTCTTCACAAGTTCACCTCCTAAATCAATAATCCTCGATTTGTTATTTTATATCCACTTAACATCATACCCTTTTACCAGTCCCCTAATGTGAACTCTACTCCTCCAAGAATATAAACAACTATAATTATTAATTTCTTAACCCTTGCATTCTTTAGAGCCTTAATCATAGATTCTTTGTTCTGATAATCTGTGCCGCTAAACTGATCAATTACCTTTTCAACATTATAATCAACTCTAATAATTGCTGTTTGATAATTGTAACCATCTAGTTCAACCATTGCATAAGATGCTTTATTTAATCCATCCAATGGGAGACTCACACTGCCTGTGTTGATAATACACTTCCCATCCGTAAACCTAATGTATGGCTTAAAGATATGAGCGTATACATAGATATCCGCATCTTGAACCATTTGAGACTCTATAAGAGTTTCTTCAGATTCGTCAGGGAGTACTATATCAAACAAGCTTTGTGAAGTGGCATGATGAGCATGGATTCGCACACCTTCTATCTCAATCTTCAATTCCGCAGGCAAGAATCTATACTCTCCGTATCCAACTGAGATACAGTCCAGTCTCTTTCTTTATTCATTAGTTCTAGTGCCTGAGCAGGCACCTCTCCCTGTTGGACACCACGAACCACCCATTCATTAGCATTTCCTTTAATAACCTTTGTATTTAGCTCTCTCACCAAATCGAGTGAACGCTGCGGTTCTGGTCCTCTGTAACATATATCACCAATATATAAATCTTATTGACATTCCGTCCCCAACATCCTGCAGTACAGCTTCAAGCGTCATGGCAATTTCCACTTTAATTCTCTCCTTTAAAACCAACCACATTTGCTTACCAAACTTATACTCCTTTTAACATATATTTTGCAACCGATTAATTATTATTAATATTCTATTAAACCTTTATACTTCTAGGAGACTTAAATTTATGTTTAGCTGTATAAGATTTGTATGTATTAATGTTTCCTACAATATACTTACCAAAGGTGAATTTATTAATTAAATATGATAAGAGGATTGAAAAACAAACACTGATTACCATCACAATTACTAAATAGCTTAGTTTATTAAGCATAATTGGTGGCGTAAATAGTTCAATAAGATGAATAATTAGCATATGCAATAAATAAATGCTAAATGAATAATTACTAATAATCATTACAATTTTCGGAACTGTCTTAATGAAGTGGGTTGAAACCAGAAAAATCAAAAATATTATACTTACTGTATATGGAACCATATCCACTCTCTTAGATGTTGTATAATTAATAAGGTCAAACTTATTGATAATAATAAAAAGAAAAAACGTTAATGGAGGTAGTGCGAATACCGTTTTTGAATACTTACCTAATAAATAAACAAATTTATCAAAATATTTACCACAGTAAAAGCCTAAAGTAAAATAGAATAGCCAACCTACGAACGGTAACCAGTAACCATATCTCCATACTTCTTTTGCAATAGAATTATTAGGTGGATCCATAAAATTAAAGATTGCTAGATATAGCATATTAATTGCAAAAGAAACGGATAAGACGGCGACTGGAGAATATCTATTAAGAAAATTATTAAGTATAGAATGTAGTAAATAAAATTGAAAGATTATTAATATAAAATACAGCACTGAATGGCCTAAAAAAATATTTTTTAGTATTTCAACAATAATAACTATCACATTATATGATTCAATCTTAATAAATGCGTAGACCACATTCATAAAGAGATAAGGGAAGAAAATGTAAGCAATCCGCTTTTTAAAAAATCCAACTGGCAATTGGGTTGGATACTTTTTTGAGAGTAATAATTCGGAGATAAATACAAAAACAGGTGTACCAAACAACCCTGCTGCCAACAGATAATTTAATAATAAACTATAAAAGTCATTACTAAAATTTTTAAATTCAACATTAGTTAATTGTATACTATGTCCCATTACAACTGCTATACAAGCTATTGCTCGAATCCAAAATACTGAGTTTATAGTATTAATATTCATTTTCAGCTCTCCTGTTTGTTCATTTTAGAAACCTTTATTAACTATAAAATTCATCCCTCGAAACTTCCTGTTTTTTTTTTGATTACTCTAATTTCTTTTATCTTTTCAATAAGATATTTAAATTCCTTAGTTTTATAAAAAATAATTAAAATGAAAATATTAGGGATGAAAATGGATATTATACCCATTCCAATCAAAGATATAAAACTTTCTCCCTGTATAATGATTGAACTAGTTAGTTTAGTTAAATAGCCTATAATAACAGTAATTAATAGATATATAAAGTATTTTAAGAAATAAAACTTAACTGAGACCTTAAATACTTTTTTGTACACGATCAGGGGTTGAGTCCAAAAGATTGTCAGTAAAGTACTTATAGTAGTTCCCATGAATATTCCTGCTAGCCCATAAAACTTTACCAAAATCAGTGAAGAAATCAAATTAATCAAGCCCTCAATTACTGGCGCATATTTATCTTGTGTAAACAAGCCAGCTTTATTTTTGAAGGTGGCGATTGCTGTACGCATTCCAGTTAAGTAAAAGTTAATTAAAATAAAAATAAATGAAAGGTGATTCAAAATAAACTGCTTACCTAACCACCAACTTATAAATGGTTCTAATAAGTTATACAAAAATATAACACAGAAGGAAATAAGCCAGAAATTAATGAGAAAGGAAACTTTGAATATTGAATAGTTCTTATTTCCATCTTCAGTAGCAATTAGATTCCCTACGCTCTCTCCTATCCCCCCAAGTATAGGATTAACCAGGGAAAAAAGCTGTGAGGTTATCATTACATAGTTTGAGTAAAGACCTACTGTAGCTACATTAATAAATGAAGAAATCAAAAGATTATCTGTACCAAAGACCAAAAATCCCCCAATATTATGCAAGAACATAGCTTTTACATTTTCAATTAAATTTTCTTTTGTTTTTATATCCATAGAATACTTCTCTTTTGTTTTAATATAGGGATATCTTTTATTTACGATCTTCCCATTATAAATGGTTTGAATTATATACAATGCTATTTCTATTACCAGATACAGTATGAAACTGTTTGTTACTACTAGTATTCCAATCCTTGCAATCATTGTAATCACTTGGAACAAAAGATTTACTTTTGCAAGGACATATCCCCTTTGATCAGCATTTATCAAGGACCATTTATGTGCATTCAAATAAGAAACGATATTCTTGGATACAAATAGGAAATAAATTAATCCCAAATTCTCAATATTACCGCCATCCTTCATAAGTACACCCAAAAATGGGTATAAACATACACTAAAGATTATTACTATTAACGCAAGGATTCCATATGCTTTTTTGTACGCCTGAACTAAAGCTATAATTTTTGTCTCATCACCATCTGCGAGAGGCTTATAGAGATTATAAACAATACTTATTCCTATCCCACTCTCCACTAATGCCATTACCGATAGTACATTTGTCAATAAACCATTTATTCCAAGATATTCAATACCTAAGCTGTCCACAAAAATCTTGCGAGAAATAAAACCTAATAAAACTAAAACTACTTGAGACAGAATTCCTATGAAAATATTTTTTATTGAATGTTCTGTTCTCATCTCTCAACTACCATCTCGTTCACACTACTTCCACAATGATTTCTTTCTTATACCTCTGATCCTCTATATCTTGGACATTTGTTCCATTAGGAATTTCGCCTATATATTTACTTTTTACAGGAACCTTTTCTTCAGCTCCCTGTAAAAACCATTCATATTCAATATCAATGTGTCCTATATCAATTGCATGATATCCTAGAATCGCAAGATCATATGCTAATACTGTTGCGGTTGGGCCAAGCGCAATAAGTATTAGTTTTAATCTATCGTGCTTTATAACTTCATTTAGGATATCTTCATATTTTTCAAAGGCATTCGTTGATGGACAAATGATTCTTTCAATGGATGTTGCCCCATTAAATAAATCATTCCCTATTCCAAGCCGGCTTTTATCTCCCTCTACTATGACAATACTTCGGTTATTCCATAGTTGTTTATATTTATTAAACCTTTTTTTGGCTAGCTTTTTATCTTTGTGGTCAATATAAAGTCGTGTCACCAGCGAATCATAATAAACATTGTTAAAATTTATCATTCTATAGATTTTAAATCTATTTATATTTAGATACCTATTCCAATAAGCACTAGCTTTATCACTGCACCAATCCAAATTCAAAAAAACATTTGGAATACCCACCAAATGTTTTTCTTGATCATTTTTTATAATCTCTTTCAAGCGTCTCGCTAATAATGGGATATACGGTTGAAAAAGCAAATCCTT
Source organism: Chryseobacterium sp. ISL-80 (assembly GCA_018613055.1). Taxonomy (GTDB): domain Bacteria; phylum Bacillota; class Bacilli; order Bacillales; family Cytobacillaceae; genus Mesobacillus. The sequence goes on from JAGGQZ010000017.1 coordinate 217,056, forward strand.
CCCATTCATTAAAGCGAATTCCCCATCACCAAATCTGCTTATTGAAGCCTTCTCTTCAATCAATTTGGTTAAGGTTTCATCAGTTGTTCTCACTGTAGGAGGTTTGACTGTAAGGGATATAAATTTATTTCTCATGATAATAATTGATTCATACACTTTAAAGATATCATTGTAAAATTTGAGAATGATAGATTTCATGCCTGCATTCTCCTCGGTAATTGATTGACTAAAAGTTTATAAAAGATTGGATGACACTTAGCTGCTGTCAATAAAATTTTTACATTCCTTGGATACTCTTTTAACCGCATCAATGTACTGTAATATGAATTCAAGATATTGGTTACCGTTTTAAAATGATTTTTGTATTTATTGAATTCATCATGACCTGATATGGCATTCATAATTACCAATGCGCTATTTGCGAGCTTTAAACTAACTAACGATGTCAAATCTGGATAGTATTTCTCCATGAACTTAAACATTTCATCGTAGATCAAGACCGCATCAATTCTAATACTCTTCTTGGCGTTGTCCATAATACTTTCTTCTCTTTTTATATAATGGTATTTAGGAGCACCAATACTGCAGACCTTTTTGCTCTTATGAATCACTTTATAAGTAAATGCTGTATCCTCATAAACCATCCCTTCCGAAAAGCGGATATCCTCTAATAGAGTCCTTTTAATTAACTTTGTCCAAACTACCTCGTCATACAGATCTCCCACAAGCATCGCTTTCATTGCTTCCGACTTCTGATGTACAATTAGTGGATGAGTACCATTTTTCTGTATTCTGTCTTTAAAATAAATAATACTGCTGATATTTGAAATATCGCAGTCGTTTTCTGTGCATAGGTCATAGAGTAATTCATACATATCTGATTCAATCCAGTCATCACTATCTACAAATCCTATATATTCTCCCTTTGCAATATCAAGACCAGCATTACGAGCAGATGCTAGCCCACCATTCTCCTTATGGATGACAGAAACTCTTGAGTCCTTCCTAGCATATTTATCACAGATTCTCCCACAGTTATCCGGTGAACCATCGTCAATTAATATCAATTCAAAATCAGTGAATGTTTGAGCCAGGATAGAATTTATACATTTATGTAAATACTTTTCAACCTTATATACTGGAACGATGATACTTATCTTTGGATTCACATTTATTAACCCCCTTCTTCTAAACAGAAAATTGTGGTTGCTCCCTCTTCTGTTTTTTCTTTGATAAAACTTTACTTAAGTTATCTCTAATCTCTTTATTTTCTATGAACAGTTTAATTGCTGAATAAATTTCATCTTCATTTAAATCTACTATATAGCCATTCTCCCCATCGATGATTTGTTCAAAAGCACCAATAAAGTTAGTGGTTACGATTGGTTTATCCAAACACTTTGCTTCGGCTAAAGTTAAGCAATATCCTTCATGCCTTGATGTTTGTACATATATATCTGCTTGAGCCATATAAGGATAAGGATTGGTTTTTGATCCTAGTAGAATAAAGTTTTCTTCGATTCCAAACTCTTTAATTAAACTCTCTAGCTTTTCCCTGTATTTCCCTTCACCTATGCAGTACCACCTAACATTAAAACCATTCTCTCTTAGCTTCGATAACACCCTTACAGCTAAATCTTGCCCTTTCTCTTCAGACAGCCTTCCAACTGTTAAAATCTTCAAACCTTTATATTTCGGATCAAAGATTATTGCTTCTTTTGACATCTCTATAATCAACTCATCATTGATAATGTTAGGAACGATTCTTGTCTTCCCTTCTGCAGATGGGATTAGTTGTACTAACTGTTGTCTTGCTTCATCCGAAACCACTACTAAATCATGGAATTTCCCGTATAATTTTTTATATAATTTTTTATTTATTTGATGCTTGGATACATCAAAATGGATCCATGATATTTTCTTGGCTGCTTGGACTTTATTAGAAATATAAAAATCAATAATATCAGTAGGTCCCTGGTAGGCTATTGCTAAATCATATTTTGTAGATTCTGGAGGAACATTCTTCATGACATGTTCATAGTAAAGATATCTATCATCAAGTTTCTCTGAAATGAAATAGGTGATGATGAAACCGGGAATTCTATGAAGATTCCAATTTATAAAATATTCACAAACCGTCTTGTATGGTGACTGTAAAATCACTGGTTTTATTGTAATAAACCAAGATGCTTCTTTTACTGTCACCCAATCTGGAACAAAGGAAAGAAACTCACCCTTTTTTTCTAATAATAGGAGGGTTATTTCATACTTTTCCTTTTCTATTGTTGATAGTAGTGATAGGAAAGACTTCTCTACCCCTCCAATATTCATACTACTCAGCATGAAGAGGATCTTCTTCTTCATTTACTCAGCCCCTTTATTAAAAAACAGCTAACTAAAGATTAGAAAACTTTTTCTTTCGGATAATAGTTGCCTCGTTTAGATTCTCAGTCTTAAGATTAGATATAAGTTCATTTTTCAATTTTGAATTTTTTATTACTTCCCTTACAGCCTGATGAAGACTTGTAGAGTTAGTTTCCGTAATTAATCCCGTCTTTAGGTGTGTTATATGTTCGCTTACTCCTGCAAATTTAGTACTAATAATCGGGAGATTGAAACATTTGGCTTCTGCCAATGTTAAACAATATCCTTCATGTCTGGATGGTTGAACATATATATCACACTGTTGCATAAAAGGATAAGGATTATGCTTTGCTCCCATTAATATAAATTCATCTTCAATACCGTATTCCTTTATCATGGATTCATATTCATTCCTAGCATTACCATCACCAATACAGTACCAGCGTATATTAAATCCCTCATATTTTAGATGAGCTAAAACTGGAATAATTAAATCCTGTCCCTTTTCTTTGCTGAGTCGTCCTACCGTTAAAACCCTTATCCCATTGAAATTGTCCTGGAATCCCCCCCCTATCTTTGCGAGTTTAACAATATTTTCTGGGATTGTAATATTCGTGAACACTTCAGTTTTATTCTTAATAGAAGGTACTAATCTAATTAATTGATTTACACCATCTCTTGAAACGGCAAAAATTTTATCAAAGTTTTTATACAATTTAGTGGCGAATTGAACATTGAAACCGATTTCACTTACATCAAAGTGAATCCATTGATACTTTTTCTTGGCCCTCACTTTTTTTGTAATATAATAGCTTATGAAGTCCATTGGACCTGCATAAGCTACTGCAACATCATATTCATTATTTTCAATAGGTTGGTGCCGCAAAAGGTGAGCAAAAAGCAGACTTCTCTCATTCTTAATTGCGACAATTAGAAATATCAAAAGATAATATACAGCCTTCATAAATTTCTTATTTTTAATGAAATTTAGTATAATCCTTTTCGGAGGAGTATGAAGAATTTCTTTCATTTTTTCATAACCTTTTATTTCCTCCACTTTAACCCATTCAGGAAGTGACTTCAGGAACCCCCCAGAAAATTCCAGCATTAATATTTTTATGTTATACTTTTCCTTTGGCATTGTTTCAATCAAATTCAATAAAGCTTTTTCCGTTCCGCCTACATTCATATTAATTACCATGAATAATATTTTCTTTTGCATATTCTATTCACCAACATTTTGTAAAAGTTGATAAAACTTTTCAATATCTTCAACATTTCCCTTCTTCTCTAAAGTAAGATAACGTTTTATTCGTCTATTTAAATCTTTATTCTCAATAAATTGTATAATTCCATTGCTTATACCATCTGGGTTCATTTCTACTACCAGGCCATTTTTTTGATCAACCATTTGATTAAAAACAGCGTCGAATTTAGTTGTCACCACTGGGATATTGAGCATACGAGCCTCTGCTATCGCGAGGCCAAACCCTTCATACCTGGAAGTCTGTACATAAATATCAGCATTTTTAATGTAAGGATATGGGTTGGCTTTCACTCCCAATAATCTAAACTCATTTGTTAAACCATTATGTTGAATTAACTTTTTTATCTCTAATTCTAAGGGACCTTTTCCTAATGCATACCATCTAAATTTGACACCTTTCTCCTTAAGCTTTTTGCAGGCTGCTATTGCTATATCATATCCTTTTTGATAATGAAACCTCCCTATCGTAAGAATTCTTAGTCCATCAAAATCATCATCATACCCTTCACCAAGCTCAGATAATGATGAAATTAAAGCATAATTATTAATGTCGTAAAGTACTTCCATTCTCTTGGTGTACATCGGAAATGTTTCTAGAAATATTGTCTTTGCAGAATCTGATACAGCGATAATCTTTTCATATTGATCATAAAACTTTCTTTGAAAAATTTGATCAATTTCATCTAGACGATAGCTGTTATTAACCCATGCAAACTTCCTCTTGGCATTAATTTTTTCAGCAACATAAAATGTAGGTACACCTTGTGCATAACTAATTGCTATATCATATAAGGTGGGGTCTTCTTCGATGACACCTTTTGTGAGTTTCCAAAATATCCTTGAGTTTTGTTCGTTATTATATTGTTTTTTTCGAATTGCTAATGAGTATTTCAGTCTTGTAAAAAGCATATTATAATCTCTTTTTTTAAATGAATACTCTATGGCCTTTTTAATACTTAAATTTGCGAATTTTGTATATGATAGTGGTTCTAGTAAATTCACTTGCTCAGGCAAGGAGTTTTCTAACATTCCTCCATATGCAAACATCTTTAGATATACTTCAAACTTATTATAGTCTAATAAAGATAATAAGCTTATAAGACTTTTTTCAGCACCAGCACAATCTAACGAGTCAATAACAAATAATATTCTAGTTTTCATTATTACATCTCCGCATTCTACTCATTTCAATTACCCTATCGTTGAGAGTCAATAATAGAATATTAGATATCCTTAATTTTCTTGATTAACTTTTTCATTCTGCCACTTTATAAAATCAATAAGCTGTTTGTATTCACGGATATTGTCTTTCTTAATCCCTGTTTTTTTCAGTTCTTCTGCAAATTCGTAAAGCTCTTTATCGTGGCGAACCTTTTCTGTAATATGACCGCTTATCAACAATGCTTTAAGGTCTACATCTAAAACATCCGATATCTTCTCCAGAATTTGTATGGAAGGATTTTTATGTACATCCCGTTCTATATTGCTTAAATATGACTTGGAAATCCCGGATCGATCAGCTAATTCAGAAAGGCTCAGCCCCTTTCTTCTTCTGAGTTCAGATAAATTTTTTCCAATCATGTGGGTTACCTCATTATTCTTGGATATTAAACTATTTTTCTTTCAACCTCTTTTACATTAATAAAGTTTTTAATACAATTAATGACCCGTGATTGGTCTAGTTCCTCCATATTGGAACCTGAAGGCAGGCAAATTCCGTTGGTGAATAATTGTTCTGAGACACTTTCCTTTTCACCATGTGTAAAATACTGGGCACCTTTGAACAGTGGCTGCATATGAAGGGGCTTCCATACAGGTCTTGCTTCAATATTTTCTTTAGCTAACCCCTCTATTAAATCACTTACTGAAAGTCCTGCTACATGTTCATCAATCGTCATTGCTGTAAGCCAACGATTAGAATAGGTTTCGTTTAACTCTGGCATAAATTGAATGCCGGGTAATGCAGATAACTCTTGTTGATACCTTTCAAAAATAGCTCTCCTTGCTTCGACTCTTTCTTCCAAAACCTCCAGCTGCGCTCTGCCAATTCCAGCTAAAATATTACTCATTCTATAGTTATAGCCGATTCTGCTGTGCTGATAATGAGGTGCTGGGTCTCTTGCCTGTGTTGCCAGGAAACGTGCCTTATGGATTGCTTCGGTATCATTTGACACGAGCATACCGCCACCAGAAGTGGTGATGATTTTATTGCCATTAAAAGAAAAAATCCCAAAGCATCCGAACGAGCCGCTTGGTTTTCCTTTATAAAATGAACCAAGGGATTCTGCAGCATCCTCAATCATTGGCACCTCATATTGGTCGCACAACGCAGTCAACTCATCCATCTTTGCACTCTGTCCATATAGATTCACAATAATCACTGCTTTAGGAAGCTTTCCATTCAATGCTACATCCATAAATGCTTTCTCTAAAGCCTCTGGGGACATATTCCACGTTTCAGGTTCTGAGTCGATAAATACTGGCTCAGCACCCAAATACAAAATTGGATTAGCACTTGCGATAAATGTTAATGAGGAGCAAAATACTGTATCCCCTTTTTCTACTCCCAATAAAGAAAGAGCCAAATGAATCGCTGCCGTTCCAGAACTGACAGCTACTGCTTCATTGACTCCTGCATATGCGGCTATATCCTTTTCAAATGCGTCTACATTTGGTCCCAGAGGGGCGATCCAATTTGTATTAAAAGCTTCTTTTATATACTTTTCTTCATTCCCGCTCATATGCGGTGAGGAGAGATAGATTCTTTTTTGAACTCTAGTATCAATCATTTATACACCCCCAGTTACTTCTCTTATTTTCACAATCGCCGGCACACCAACTGCCGTGCTGTTTGGTGGAATATTATGAATCACTGTTGCACCTGCTCCGACTATTGCCCATTTTCCAATTTCTATACCTGGGATAACAGTAGCGCTCGCACCAATCTGCGCTCCTTCTCTGACCGTGACATTTCCGGTCAAAGTGGCGTTCGGAGAGATATGGACGAAATTCTCAATTTTGCTATCATGCTCGACAACTGCGCATGTATTAATGATCGTGTGTGCTCCAAGCTGAGCATCCGAGTTTACAACTGCACATGGCATCACGACACTCCCGGGCCCGACAATAGCATCTGAGCTTATTTGAGCAGTCGGATGAATCAGAGTTGCATAAAACTCTTCGGGAAATCCTAGCTGGTCTACAATTTGCTTTCTAACGGTGTTATTTCCAATAGCAACAACAAATTTCACCTCAGGGAAATCCTCAACAATACTTTTGGAAGCATTCACTGGACCATAAATAATTTGTTCATGGAAAAATTCAGCATTAAATTTATCATCGAGGCAGCCGACTATTGCTGCATCTCCCATCGCCTTAATGACATCTCGAACTACTTTGCTATGTCCTCCCTGACCGATAATGGCAATTTTCATCCATGCCCCTCTTTTACAATAGATTTCGATCCTTTAAACGGCTCCATTGTCACATTACCAGGCTGTGTGACTCCTTCTGATTGGACTACTTTGGACATTGTCCTCCATAAAATCTTCAAGTCAAGAAGAAAGGAATGATTATGAACGTACCAAACATCTAATTTGAACTTTTCTTCCCAGGATAAGGTGTTTCGGCCGCTGATTTGAGCTAACCCTGTAATTCCGGGTTTAACAAGATGGCGTTTTGCCTGCTCCTGAGAATAAAGAGGAAGATAATCCATCAATAACGGCCTGGGCCCCACCAGACTAAGATCTCCTTTTAATACATTGATCAGCTGCGGCAATTCATCTAGACTGTACTTCCTTAAAAATTGGCCAGCTGGGGTCAAACGGATTTTGTCTGAAAGTAGCCTTCCGTTTCGGTCTCGCTCATCTGTCATCGTCCTAAACTTATAAAGATAAAAGGGCTTTTCATTTAATCCTGGCCTCTTCTGTTTAAAAATGACTGGTGTTCCCAGTTTGACTTTTACAAATACAGCAGTGAACAAGATGATGGGTGATAATGCAACAAGGAGTAAAATTGAACAAATTAAATCTAAGAGCCTTTTCATTTTTGCAACCCCTAGCAATGGTTAAGATTAATGTTTATTCTCTAAAACTAATGTGAGCTTCTCTTGGATTTCTAAGATCAATTCTTCGGTATTGATGTCCTCAATTAATTGACCCCTAATATAAATCTCCTGCAGCAATTCCTTGAAGCGTTGTTGTGTTTCCTGTACATTCATTGCTTAATCCTCTTCTCATTCATTTTTTAACATAAAAAAATCCCCACTTTTAGATAAGTGCGGATTGCTAGGTACTGTTTGTGTTAAGTTTTCCTCATATCCGTTCGGATTCTTCGATTGCCATCTCCATGAATCTTCACACATTTCTCTTAGATTCTTTTCTGCTGTCCAATATAGTTCTTTTTCCGCTTTCGTTGGATCAGCAAAACAGATAGCAGCATCTCCTGTTCTCGGCTCGACAATTTTATATGGAATAGGCACGCCAGCCGAACCTTCAAAAGCTTCTACCATTTCCAGTACACTATATCCTTTTCCAGTCCCCAGATTATACGAGTCAATTCCATTGCTTGTTGCTACTTTTTCAAGTGCCTTCAAGTGTCCTTTTGCAAGATCAACTACATGAATATAATCTCTGACTCCAGTTCCATCAGCTGTTGGGTACTGATTGCCAAAGACACTGAGCTCTGGCAGTTTCCTAACAGCCACTTGAGTGATGAATGGCATTAAATTATTGGGAATTCCATTTGGATCCTCTCCAATCATACCGGATTCATGAGCTCCGATTGGGTTGAAATACCTCAATAAGGCGATGCTCCAGTTTTGGTCAGATTGATAAAGATCTGTTAATATTTCCTCAATCATTAACTTCGTTCGGCCGTATGGGTTAAGTGCACTTAATGGGAAGTCTTCTGAGATTGGAACTCTATCCGGCATTCCATAAACTGTCGCCGAGGAACTGAAAACCAGTCTATTCACATCGTATTTCTTCATTATATTTAATAGATTGATTGTACCGGTGATATTATTATGGTAATACCTGAGCGGCAATCGAACAGATTCACCAACAGCTTTAAGACCGGCGAAGTGAATGACAGCTTCAATCTCATTTTCAATAAAGACCTTTTCAAGCTCTTGCTCATTCAATAAATCAACCTGGTAGAACGGAAAGCTCTTTCCGGTAATTTCACTGATTCTGTTTAATGATTCTTTTTTGCTATTCATCAGGTTATCGACAACGATTATTTCATAGTCTGCATTTAGTAACTCAACACAAGTATGACTGCCAATATAGCCTGCACCGCCTGTTATTAGAATTGGCATGGATCCACCTCCGTTTATGCATCTATTAAGCTGTAAATCTTTTGGACTTCATTTTCATTTCCATAATCCATTGACCTTGTATTTTTGATCAACTCTTCTCTTAAAGTAGGATTATCAAGTAACTTTTGGAGTCCTTCGACAATTCCTCCGATTTTCATTGGAGTAATAAGTCCATCTACCCCATCTTTTACCTGGCTTTTTGCCGTTGGAAAGTTAGTAATGACAACTGGTTTTCCAAGTATCTGCGCTTCACGAATGGTTACTGCTTTCCCCTCATATCTTGAAGGCTGGACGTATATATCGCATGCTTTTATGTAAGGATAAGGATTCATTTTTTTACCGAGAAGGAAAAAATGATTTTCCAGCCCTAACTCAGTTATTAGCTTGCGCAGCTCATTTTCCAGCGGGCCATATCCTACAATATACCAGGCAATATCATAACCTTTATCGACTAATTGCCTACATGCCCTGATTGCATTGTCAAACCCTTTCGCATGAGAAAGCCGGCCAACAGACACTATAACGGTTTTGCCTGGTTCTTTTTCGATCTCCTGCGCACTCTGAATTTCAGATTGCTGTCTTACAAAATCCTGAGAAAGAATATTTTCTATAACCATTGTCTTTTCTTTTAAATGTGGAAACTCATTTAAAAAGGTCTTCGAACATTCTTCAGAAACTGCGACTATTTGGTCTAGATTTCTCCACATTTTCATTTCTGTCTTTTTATCTATAAAAATATTGGAATAATCCGTATGGACCCAGCCGACTTTTCTTTTCGCTTTTACTTTTTCCCCGATGAAATGATGCGGCCATAAGAAACCAATCGCAAGATCATACTCCTTTGATAATTCAGGCAGAAATGGACGTGTAAGCTCCCAGCCATATTGGATCGTTAAATATCCTGGTTCCTCCACTTTCATTAATTTTCCTTTAATACCGCTTAAATACTTGGCTAATAACCTTGAAACAGCAATAGGATATCGGCCATCTCGGATGATTTGTGAAATTGATTTTCTGAATGTACTATAAGCTGGATTCTCCGGGAGCAAGTTAGGTCCTTCAGGCAATAACGAAAGGAACTCTCCTTCATGCTTAAAGAGCATTAGATCGACTTCATATTTTTGATAGTCAATGCTGTTCAGCAACCCAATCAGACTTCGTTCTACCCCGCCAATTTCTAAGTCGAATGAGGCAATCAATACCTTCTTCTTCATTTATCACTCCGCCCAATATAGTAGATTACTAACCAACTCTGTAAAGCTTCATCCATTCCTCAATGTTTTGTTGAATACTAAAACCTTTGTCAGACAGCGCTTTAACTAAAGTATCTTTTTCTGGCCTCTGCATATTGATTGCCTTTTCTACTCCTTCTCCCCATTTTTCAGGATTCTCTTCTAGTTTTAAATACTTAACCAGGCCAAGCCCCATATCTGTGCTTATTGGAACCGAATCCGACATGATGCATGGAGTTCCACTTATCTGGGCCTCAACTGTTACAATACCGAAGCCCTCAAAAATAGAAGGGAAAAGAAAAACATCGAAAGCTTTCATAAGTCTAGGAATATCTGACCGTACCCCTAAGAAACGAACATGTTTGGAAAGGCCCATATTCTCTGCTTCTTGTTCAATCTTCTCTTTTAATGGACCATCTCCAACCAGCAGAACCACATACCTTTTATCTTTATTAACCAGTTGTTTGAGAACCTTTAGAATAAAAATCTGGTTTTTAGATTTTGAAAACTTTCCAACATGACCGATGATCTTCGCATCCTGATCGAGACCTAATTCTCTGATCACACTTGTTTTAGTAATGGTTTCATCGAGATACTGGCTTAAATCAATACCATTTTTCAGGATTGTTACTTGATTCTTATCAACTGCTTGTTGGCCAAATAAAAAAACTCCAGCCTCCTGGCTGCAGCTGCAATACTGAGTTGCTGAGAATTTAATTAGTGCCTGGAAACCCTTTAGTAAAAGTTTTTGTTTGAAGCTGTCATTCATTGGCCAATTATTGCTGTGAGAGTGACAAATCCGATGCGGAATTCCTACAATTTTTGCTGCAAGGGCAGGAAATCCACTTTGATAGTCCGTATGTGAATGAACGGCAATATAGAACTTTGAGGACATGACCTCCGCTAGTTTCTTAACATATGAAACCGGTCCAAAGTTTCCCAAACTGGGAACGTTATAAATTTTTCCGCCTAACTGTCGGATTTCATTATCATAATCTCCTTGGTCAGCCCGATGGACAATAAAATCAAATTGAAGCTTGCTTCTATCCAAGTTTCGATATACATTCATAAGCAATGTTTCCGCCCCGCCTCGATCCATCACGCTTACTATATGCAAGACCCTATCGATATGTTTTTCTTCCACTATTTATCCCCCCTATCATCAAGAAATTTAAAAGTTGATATAGTCGCTCTTATAGAGAATATTTAAACTAATAACACTCTCATAATAGTAATAAAGGAAATAACAGACAATTATACCTAAGTAAACTAACCGCTGTTCTTTTTCATGAAAGAGCTTTACGATCCACCCTACTAAAATAAGCTGGTATAGTTCAAAATAAATATTAAATCTGGCAAATATCCAATTCTGTGTTGATACAATCATAAAAACTAAGCCAATAAGTGCCATGTTGACTATGTAGTCACTTTCAGGAAATATATCTCTTAACTTTTCTCTTCCGAAGAATGCAATGATAAGAGGAATCCCGAAAACTGCAACACGGATTACATTGGCTCCCCCTTCCTGGAAATCTTTATAATGGCCATATTGTGTATCTTCTAAGCTAGAGAAAAGGATCGACGAAAACTGATCAAATCCTAACACAATAACAACAGCAATGACCAATAACATTAACGTTGCTCTGGACCAGGCTTTGTACCGAACCAGAAAATAAATAGGCAGAAGAATGAGTGCACTCTCATGAAAAGTAGAAGCAAATGAGACGATCAAGGCGTAGGCGAAGAAGTTTCCACTTATGATAAACCGTGTGGCCATAAAAATAATACCGGCGGTAAGGCTTTGACGAATTCCATTCATTGTAACTAAATATAGTCCGCCTGTGATGTAAACAAACGTGCTTAACTCAAAATGCCTTGAATACCTCGAAAACACAAAAATAATGAGTATATTTGTAATAATTGCAGCAGTAAAAATCAAAATCTGTGGATCGTCAGAGAATTTTTTCAAAAACATTTGAAAGATCCAAAAGCCTATATTCTCTTGATTCCTCACTTGTTCCCATGTAAAATCATTCACTTCAAATGCATGCTTATAAAAGTAAGTATCACCTATGTTTGAGCGAAGACCTGATACTAGAGCTAGTGATAATAGTGATCCTATAACATATATTTTATGCAATGAAATCGTAGTCATTGAAGCAGTATTAAAAACAGGTATGGCAAAATACCTTGCCATTAACGAGAAAAAAAAGACAATGAAAAGATTTAACCAAAGAACTTCCATTTTCTATTCCTTTCAATTAAACCGTTCTTGTTTTTGTCTTAATAAATACAAACAGTATTATTCCTAAAGGCACGGCTACCGTGGTTATGACCTTGTTTGGTGCTTCTTTAATAAATAGATAATTTTTATCCAGCAGACAACTGGAAACATAATGGATAGCCTGTCGAAACTTAAACTCGTGATTCGCGAATGGTAATTTCATAAGTTCTTTCCTGTAGAATGCAAACCCTTTTGGATTTTTTCGGTATTGCCTCAACATATTAAGCGATGAACCATCTTGAAGATATTCTACACAACATAAAACCTCATTCATCAGAAGCATCTCATACTCCTGGTCCAACATGTGGTACTTGTAAGCTAGCCCAACATATTTTTCATGTTCAAAGATTGGATAAGGAAATCTCTTTGTAAGTTTGGACCTATAAACTAACTTTTTATCTCCAGAAACCCCATATTTGTGATACAAGTCAAAAAGCGTGGATGTCATTATCTTACTCGGAAGTTTCGTTCCTATCACTCTTCCATCTGTGTATGAGTCTAAACCAATAATCCCACTAACCTTTTCACTGCCACGATTCTTCCACATGGTTTTGATCTTTTCAACCGCATCATCAGGCATATAGTCATCTGAGTCTATACAGACATTTAACTCCGTTTTAATAGACTCATAAGCAGTATTATGTGCTCCATGCATTCCCTGATTCTTTTGCCAGATATACTCAATATCTATCAGGTTATCCTTTTTCCATTTATCAACCAATTCCTTTGTGTTATCTGTCGATCCATCATCGATTATCAGCCACATAAAATCTTTGCAGGTTTGGCGTACCAGACTCTCATAACACTGATGTAAACAATAAGCCCTGTTAAATGTAGGAGTAAACACCGTTAGTAACTTCATCTCGCTTCACCCCCTATACCGATAAATAAAATTCTTCGAGCTTAGAAGCAGTATTTTTTATGTTATATCCCTTTTGTATTATAGGGTCTAGATTTAACTTTCCTCTATTCGTAAAAGATCCTCTTTTTTTGATTTCCTCAACCCATACCCTTTTATTATTTAATGGAAGAAATTCAACAAGGCCCATTCCCATATCTACTTCTTTAGAGATTTGTTCAGATATGAAACAAGGTAACTCCGCACCCTGCGCTTCTATTAATGATACTGGCAGCCCTTCATGTAAAGATGGAAATATAAATAAGTCAAGAGCTTGTAATATTCGAGGGATGTCAGAGCGTACTCCTAAAAATTTGACTTTATTATGAATTTTTAGGTCAAAGGCTTTCTTTTCGATTTCTTCCCTTAATGGCCCATCCCCAATTAGTAATAAGATAGAATCATTATTACTTTTGCAGTATTCGGCAAACACTTCAATCAGGAATTTATGATTTTTCTGGTAAGCAAACCTTCCAACATGTCCGAATACTATTTGATTATCAAGTATTTGCATTTCCGCTCTTACTTCTCTTCTTGTTTGATGAGAGTACTTATACTCTTTAATATCTATTCCATTCTTTAAAATGGAAGCTGATGTAGATCTTCCATTGAAAAGCCATTCTCCAGCTATCTGAGAACATGCATAATAGTTTGTCGCATTTGGGTTAATTAACTGTCCTATATACCACTTATAAAGTTTAGCGGCTAAATTCCCTTCGCTGCTTGTATTATGGCTATGTGAGATTCTTACAGGAATCCTTGCTTTTTTGGCAGCTTGTAGCACCAAACCACTCATTTTATCAAGATGAGAATGGACAATTTTATAGTCAAGATGGGAATTAAAAAACTCCTCAAGATTTTTTCTATACTTGAAGTGCCCCACATCAGTTATATAAGGAATCCTGTATACTATCCCACCCAGTTGCTTTATTTCCTCATCAAACACACCTTCTTTACAGGTTAAAAAATCAAACTGTATTTTTGAGCGATCGATATTTCGATACAGATTCATCAGCAGCGTTTCTGCCCCACCACGGTTCATGTTGACGACTACATGTAAAACTCTTAAAGGACTGCCCACTGTGACTCCTCCGTTTCTGTCATAAGTGGTTTGTAGATTGCACTCTTCTCTTGAAGTATTTTGTTTGTGCTGAATTTGTTGATGATCAGCCTGCGGCCATTTGATCCCATTACCGCCCTTTGAGCTGGATCCTTTGCTAACAGCTTCATCTTTTTAGCAAACATCCGTGGGTTAGACTCTTTGATTAACCAGCCTTCTTGCTGGTTTGTAATTAGTTCTCGATGTCCTCTGTTTACTGATGCGATTACCGGCAAGCCGCATGACATGGCTTCCATAATATTCACAGGGAGACCTTCTCGAAAACTCGATCCAACAGCAACATCAGATATTTGCAGTAACTGTTCAATGTCCTTCCTAAATCCCAAAAAATGAACCTGATCTTCAACAGCTAGTTTTTTTGCCAATTTGCGACACTCCTGCAATGAAGGTCCTTCTCCAGCTAATAACAGCTTAGCTTTTGGAACATCATCTACTATTTGTGCCAGGGCTCGAATTAACAATTGCTGGTTCTTGTTTTTATTGAATTCCGCCGCGTAAAACATTATAAAATCGCCAACGTTGTAGCCGTAGGCGATTCTTAATTCCTTTTTAAATTCTTTTTCAGCGGGCCTGAATTTTTCTGTGTTTACTCCAACTCCATGAATATGTTCAATACGGTCTGCCTTGAATTGATGCTGTTTTGCTCTGTGGAAATCCTCTTCATTAATGGTAATCAGGCAGTCGGTATACCTTGCCAGCCATTTTTCAATAGGATAATAGATTACCCAGTTTAATGCTGGTGAACCTTTACAGAAATGAAAACCATGAGCTGTGTAAAATACTTTCGTTCCTTTTTCTCGCACTGCCCTGGATGCAAGTCTGGCCAGAACTCCGCCAACTGGTGTATGGCTATGAATGATTTGATAGTCATTTTGGTCGATGATTGATTTTAATTGTTGATATGCCTTCATATTTTGCAGGCTGAATGGCGACCTTTGTATTGGCAAATCATATTTTTTATCGACAAAAGGGAGTTCCATATCACCTTTAGCAGCAACGTGTACCTCCCAACCTTGCTCTTTGAACCATTTCATGTAAGGCAAATGGAAAGCATTAAAATGGTAATCAACCGTAGCACATAATAAAATTCTCTTTTTCAAAGCCATAATCTTAACTCTGCCTTGCTTTTTCAAGATTTAAAATCGAAGAAAAGTAATCTAGCAAATCTGAGCGCAGATCATCGCGCTGCAAGGCGAAATCAATCGTCGTTTTAATAAAGCCCATTTTTTCACCAACATCATATCTGGTGCCTTCAAAATCGTACGCATAAACCGCTTCATATTCATTCAAACCGGCGATCGCATCCGTTAGTTGTATTTCTCCACCAGCACCCGGTTCCTGCTGATCCAGAATATCAAAAATCCTTGGATTCAGAATATAGCGGCCCATGATTGCCAGATTTGATGGAGCCTCTTCAATCGCTGGTTTCTCTACTAAACCGCTGACACTGTAAAATCGGTCACCAATACAGTTTCCATCTACAATCCCATATCTTGATACTTCAGTTGGGTTCACTTTTTGCACTCCAAGGATCGAAGCATTATATCTTTCATACTGTTCCATCATTTGTTGGAGGCAAGGTTTTTCCGCCTGGACAATATCATCACCTAAGAGAACTGCAAAAGGCTCATTCCCGATAAATTTCCGAGCACACCAGATCGCATGGCCAAGCCCTTTTGGTTCTTTTTGGCGAATGTAATGGATATCAACGAGTTTTGAAGACTTTTGGACCTCAGTTAGTAACTCGAATTTCCCTTTTTCTAATAGGTTTTGTTCTAATTCAAAGGAGTGATCAAAATGGTCTTCAATCGCTCTTTTCCCTTTGCCAGTAACAATGATAATATCCTCAATTCCTGACTCTATCGCTTCTTCAACGATATATTGAATAGTTGGTTTATCAACAATCGGGAGCATTTCTTTTGGCATCGCTTTTGTTGCCGGTAAGAACCTTGTTCCCAGGCCAGCAGCTGGGATAATCGCTTTTTTTACTTTCATCTACTTCCACCCCTAAACTGAAATTGACATAATCGGAGAATCGGCAAACGTATTATTAGCTAATGCTAACAAACGGTCTCTCAATTCTTCTTTTTCCATACTTGAGAAGGTGCCGATAATTTCTTCTATCTCGGATATATATAATTCTGACGTTTTTCCTACGTAAATTTTTGGGTGCACTTGATGCTCTCCTACTTCATCATCCTTCAAAAGCTCTTCATATAGCTTTTCACCAGGTCTTGTTCCTGTATATTCTATTCCGATTTCTTCTATAGAATAACCTGATAGCTTAATCAAGTTTTTGGCCAGGTCTACTATTTTCACAGGTTCTCCCATATCCAGGACGAAGATTTCTCCTCCCTGCGCCAGAGCTCCTGCTTGGATCACCAGCCTTGATGCCTCAGGAATCGTCATGAAATAACGCACCATTTCTGGATGCGTCACGGTGACAGGACCGCCTTTTTCGATTTGCCGCTTGAAGAGAGGGATCACACTTCCTCTGCTTCCAAGGACATTACCAAACCTGACGGCAACAAACTTTGTGTTACTGCTCTCATCCATATGCTGTACAATCATCTCAGCCAGCCTCTTTGTTGCGCCCATCACGCTTGTCGGGTTAACTGCTTTGTCCGATGAAATCATTACGAATGTTTTCACCCCATGCCAGCTTGCAGCATTTGCAACATTCAACGTGCCAATCATGTTATTTTTCACTGCTTCTTCAGGATTACGTTCCATTAAAGGAACATGTTTATGGGCGGCCGCATGATAAACAACTTCCGGCTGGAAAGTCTCCATCACGGCCATCATTTTTTTGGCATCCTGGATTTCAGCAATTACAGGAATAAATTCAATGTTTGAGCCACTAAAACTTTCTTTGAGTTCCATTTCGATTGAGTAGATGCTATTTTCACCGTGTCCTAACAGAACTAATTTATCCGGATTAAATTGTGCAATCTGCCGGCAGATTTCTGAACCGATTGATCCTCCAGCACCAGTTACAAGAACAACTTTGTTTGAGATGTCCTCAGAAATTTTATCGTCGTTTAACACAACTGGATCTCTTCCCAGCAAATCTTCAACCTGAACATCGCGAAATTGGTTAACTGACAGCTTGCCGGTCATTAGATCCTCCAGCATTGGCAGGATTTGCGTCTTTGCATCCGTTTTTGCACATTCTTTAAAAATAGCATTCAGTTCTTTCCTGCTTAACGAAGGAATCGCAATGACAATATTGTCAATTTTAATTTTTTTTACAATGACATCGATTTTGTCTACTCCTCCAAGGACTGGTATGCCCATAATATCCAAGTGGTGCTTTTTGGCATCATCATCGATAAAACCAACAGGCTGTAGATCCGATTCCTTGCTCTTTAATAGCTGCCTTGCAACCATTGTTCCGGCAGAACCTGCACCAATAATTAGTGTCCTCTTGCTAAAATTTAAACGACTCAAATATAAATCCCTGTAAATTCTCCAACAAAACCTTGAGCCGCCAATAATCAAAACTAAAAGCAGCCACGTTACCGACAACCGCCTTATAAAAATTTCGTTAAGTATGACTCCCTGGAAAACTGCTGCAGTCAGAATTGAAGCCGATGCCGTTTTCAGGATGATGATTAATTCTCCGACACTTGCATATTCCCAGGCTTTTTTATAAAGTTTGAATTTAAAAGAAAATAAATGATGGCTTATCAAAATGGCTGTAGCACTTATCAAATAAAACCATGGAGAAGTATTGATCGTTCCACGTACTAGAAAGTGACTAAAGAAAATCGCTGTCAGTACAATTACTGAATCAATAAGGATAAATAACGAAAGCCTCTGTCTATATGTCATGCTTTGCCTCCTTTCTTCTTTTAATCTAACCTCACACTCCGAAGCTCAATAGCATAGTCGATCAACTTCCTGATTTCTTCTAACTGCTCTTTGCTGGCGTCCTGCTTTATGTACCTCACTGCTTTTTTCACCGATTTCGGAAACTTATCTATTTCCTTCATACGAATCCTCCTTAAAAATAAAGTTTTTACCTATTTGTTCTTTTCAGAAAACAAATAAGTAAAAACTTTATAATAAAATGGGGCATTTAACCCCTCCTCACATCACACTCTTGACGACCAGAGCGTCTAAGGTTTTTTCAACCCACAGCATGACCGAGTGCCTCCTTTGATATCGGCTAGGAGACATCACCACAAAACAAACAATATTTTCTTAATAACGAACAAAAATACTAAAAAAATAACTGTTTCTACATCTCATTCAATATGACGCCATAAATTTTTGCTTTAGCGAACTCAAGTGCCTTTTTAGCTTCTGTTGCCTTTTCAATAGCTGTTTTTCCTTCCCCTATAACAAGGATTACACCATCACTTTTATTTGCCAGTAATTTTGTATCTGTCACTTCCAATACAGGAGGGGAGTCAATAAAGATATAATCATATTCTTCTAATGCTTGTTGAAATAACTTCTGCATTGATTCTGAACCAAGTAGTTCAGCCGGGTTAGAATCCAGCTGCCCGCTTGTCAATATTGCCAAGTTCCCAATCTCCGTGTTGTACACAGCATTCTTTAATTCTTCTTGACCAGATAGTACATCCGCTAATCCCTTACCATTAGAAATTTTAAAGATATAGTGTATATTTGGATCCCTAAGATTCGCATCAATTAACAGCACTTTTTCTTTTTGCTGCGCCATAGATAAAGCAAGGTTCGCTGCAGCTGTGGATTTCCCTTCACTCGAGCCAGGAGATGTTAGAAGCAAGATACTCTTTTTACCACCAGTCAAGAAGTGAATATTGGTCCGAAGCGTTCTAAATTGTTCAGCTATGATTGAATCTGGATTGGAATAAACAATTAAATTTCTTTTTTGATTTGCATTTGCTGACCTTCGTTTACTTCGGAACACCTGAATCACCTCGTGGGAAGTCTATAGGATGAATACTTTGCTTCTTAATATTCTTTTTAGTCATTTTTGAAATCCTTCCTACTACAGGTAGACCAAGATAATCCTCTACATCCTTTTGGGATCTGACAGTATCATCTAGTGAATCCAAAAAGAAAACGAATCCTATACCTGCAAATAGACCAAAAACCAGTCCGATAATTCCCGATTTGCTTTTTTCCTCATTAATTGGGGTGGAATTGATTTTTGCCGGTGAAAATATCTCCATATCACTAAAATCAAGCAATCTGGTTATCTCAGTCTTAAACTCTTCCGCTGTCGTATTAGCGATTTCAGCTGCTCTATTCGGATCGGTATCTATCACGCCTATATTAACGACCTTTGAATCATCAAGAATACCAACATTAATCTGATTGGCAAGAGACTCGGGACTTCGATTCAACTCCAGTTTCTCAACGACCTTCTCCAGTACTACTGGATCTTTTAGTATTACCTGAAGAGTATTCATGTCAGCTTCTTTTCCTATAATGATCCGAGCCGAAGATTGATACAGAAGGGTGATGTCCTTTTCACCATATAAATATCCAGCAATTGATGCGAGGGCAGTAATAATGGCAATGATCCAAAGACGTTTTTTTATAACTAAGAAAATTTCTTTAATATTGATTTCTTTGGCAATCCCTTTTTTTGAATTATTCATTGCTCATTAACCCACCTTAAAACTTAGTTTGTTCTAGATAGAGAACATTTAGATCAAAAAAATATAAGTTCTCAATAACTAATAATATATACCTATTTTAGTTCTGTATAAAGAACGCGTCAATACATTATCACAAACTTTTCAACTTTTTCTCTCCATTAATTTACAGCTTCCATTTGTTTAGATAATAGCTTGCTAAAGATTCCTTTTTTCTCATTGGCTAATTGTGAAAATCTACCTTGCTGAATTAATCTGCCTTGATCCAACACAATTACCTGGTCAGCATTTTTGATTGTTGATAAGCGATGAGCAATAACTATAATTGTCATTTTACCTTTCAGTTTTTCTAATGCTTCTTGAATCTTAGCCTCATTCTCACTATCTAAAGCACTGGTTGCCTCATCAAGTACTAAAATAGATGGTTTTTTTAAAATAGCCCTGGCTAAAACAAGACGTTGTCTTTCTCCACCAGATAGTTTGATACCACGGTCACCAATTAAAGTATCTAATCCCTGAGGTAACATATTTACAAAATCAGCAGCAGCAAACTCAAGTGCTTCCCAGATTTGTTCATCGGTCGCTTTTGGGTTTATAATTAATAAGTTTTCTCTTATTGTTGAATTAAACAAAAACGGATCTTGTGGAACATAACTTATAGACTTCCTTAATGCTAGTAAATTATCTTGGGTTAAAGGTTCGTCATCTATAAGAATATAGCCCTTTTCAGGCTTGTTTAACCCCATTAGCAGATCAATAAAAGTGCTTTTTCCAGCACCTGACCTCCCTATGACAGCTGACATACAATTTGAGGAAAGAAAAGCATTAATTCCATTAACGGCAAATATATTTTCACTTTGACTATATCTAAAAAAAACATTCTTAAATTCAATTCCATGGTTTATACTGAGAGGCTTTATTTTTTGGAAGTTCAAAACATCTATTTCCTTCGCTGCTTGAGATTCCTTTTTCAACTGAATAACAGATATTAGTGCAGGGACAGTTGTCGCCATCTGCTCTAAACTTGACTGGATTCCAGTTACTCTCGGCCAAAGTCTTGTAAAAATGATAATAATCAACATTAGCTGCCCAGCCTGTGAATTAAATATGTTAACGGATAAGAAAATAAAACAAGAGATGAAAACTGCAGATGCCATTTTATAATAGAATTGTGATGAGGTTTTTAATTTTATATAATCCATCTGTTCGTCATGAATTCGCTGGGTAATTGCCCAAAACCAATTCATTCTTGATTGTTCAAGGTTATTACTCTTAATATCTTTAATACCATTAAAGTTATCAGTAATTCCAGCCAAATAGGTTCTTCCCATTTCAGAGGTTTTTCCTCCAATCAGGCGAGACCTTTTTATGAAACCTCGAGAAAAAATGGATAATATCAATCCACTCAATAACACAAATATGGTAATTTTAGGTGACAGTAAAAAAGCAAATCCTATTTGGATTAAAGTGAATACAATAGCAGTAATTAACTGTAAAAACATATTCGTCCCAGCACTCACACGTCCTAATTCGGCAGTTATCGTATTAATAAGATCCGACTTCCTTCGTTTAACATAAAACTCCCAGTTCGCCTGCAATAAATCCTTATATATCTCAACTCGCAGGTAACGTGCAAACCCTTGCTGAACCTTAACGTTTTGAATTGTAACATATCGCTGAAGTAAATTTTGAATGATGTTAACTATTAAAAAAATCAAAAGAATAAGAGAGAGGCCAAGTGTATTTGGTACATGATTTAAAAAGTCGGTGGCTGTTGTGACTGCTGTATTTCCACCCTCTAAATTTAAAATCCCGCTGTAACTAATTACCGGGATCAACAATAATAATCCTGCCCCATCTAAAATACTGACCAACACCATGCCCATCAGGTTAAAATAAAGCTTTTTTCCAGCATAAGAATATAACTCTTTTAAAAAGAATATGACTTGTTTCAACTTAATCCCCCTAGGATAATACCTGTTTCTTTTTTCTTCTCCACATCCATAGAATAGGACGTAACGGATAATAAAGAAAATGTAGGTTTTTAGGCAAAGGAAATGTTTCTGCATCTATATAATATGGGTGTAGGAAACTTAAGAGAAAAATAATTTTTTGTGATAAAGACATTAACGAAAATAAGTGATTTGAGTGGTATTTCGCAAAATGCTCAGAAACAGGGGCTGTATGTAAATTCACCATGTTTTCTAAATAAAATACTGCTTCCTGTGCTAACCTGTGTGGGACTTTCCCCTTTATGAATATGTGTTTGTTTTTATTTAAAGTTGTGTTAAACAATTGAGATGATAATATTATCGATTGCCCCCCAATACGAGTTGCTTGAAATTTTCTCAACAATTTATTAATGCTGTCCCAATCTAATTCCTGCTTCATAATCTGATGGATATCTAATAACCATCTTAAGCGTGACCAGCCATGACGCGCTCCATGTGTAACAAGAAAATAAAATAAGTCTTCTTTACCTAAGAAATATATAGGGTAGAAGGTAATGTTACTTTTCCGTTTTCTGTTCCAGAGTTCAGAAAATCCTGGTTCTTTGTTTGGAGCTGGGTTAAGCCTCCAGTGTATTTCAACTTTTATACGCTTGGTTGAATTATAATATGTGAAGTGATGGTGCCTCCATGTCCAATCATTTAACACAGTTTGTATGTACTCATCCTTCTTATATCCAAGACTCTCAAGTAGATCATTTGTTCTTTGTAGGTCATTCATTGGGATTAAAATATCAAGATCCCCGCTAGTTCGCATAGAAATATCTCCATAAAGATCTGCAGCAAGTACAGGCCCTTTTAAAAAAATCGGACGTACTTCATTTTTTAATAATAGTTGACTTAATTGTTCCATTTCCCCACTTAATTGGAGCATCTTGTAAGTGTTTTTTATATAATAATTATGTAAAGTTTCGACGGTCTTTCCAGGTATCCAATTGTAATCTATATTTGCTAGTTTTAAATATAACGAAGGATAGAGTCGGTGATGTATAGCAAGTTCAACAAACAACTCCCAATCAATTCCATATTGCAATTCAATAGAAATATTACTCAAATTCTCAGTTTTAACAATTTCAAGTATTAACTTAAGTTCTTTAGGCACTTTCGTTAAATTAAGATTAAGATTTTTATTCATACCTTTCCCCTTTTAACTAATTGCTTTTTATTCTCTTAGCAAACACTCCCACGATAGTGAACTTTTCCATCCCTTCAGAACCTGAAATATAAAATGAACCACTTCTTAGCCATGCATGGGCAATCATTTTTCCAGCAGCATCTTTAGCAATCCCTAAGTATAAAGTACTATCAATGTTTCGCCTTTTTAACATTTTCATTCCAGCTACTGCCTTAACAAGACACTCACTTTCCCAAAATGTATATTTACTCATTATGTGAATTGCATAGGAAACATTTTTGATTTCTATACTATGGGAATCAATTGAGTTGTACGGTGTTTCATTCATCTTATCTCCTAAGGAAGGAGCTACTTTAGAGAAAGGGAGCATCTTTAGAATGCGAGCCCATCCTAAAAAAAGAAATGCTTCTATAAAAAGCAACTTTTTTTTTGTACTCAGATAAACAAAGGTATTTAGCATTGTTAAAAACCTCATTTTATATCCCCTTCTAAAAGCTTACTATTCTAATTAATAACTTTTATTAACCCTTCATCCAATAGCATACTTAAAAACAATGCCACTTGCTCTTCACATTGCAATTGGGTCACTTCATATTTATTTAACAATATAGACACCAGATCTTTAACTTCCATAGGTTCCTGGATAATATCCCATATCCCCCCGCCAACTTCACCTAAATTATAGTACCTACCATTGTTGATACTTAACATCACTTTTTCTCCCCCCATGTCACTGACAATATTTCCTTTTCCTTGTACTACTTCTTGATTAAGTGCGATTTTAGTATTTTTCATCATATTCATTCTCCCCCAAATTATTTAAAACTAAAGTAGCTAATTCATGGGCCGTAAATTTGCTGCTAGGTCGACAAAGTTGGAAAACAGGAATTCTATTAGCTATATTTGCAGTTACACCAAAATGCCATTCCCTTAATTTCGCTTCATCAATCAAAAAATTACGATAAGTATGATAAAACAATATATGGAGACTTCTCAAACCGGATATAGGAAATTTTTTCACCTCATCGGTATCTGTTTTTATTAATTCAAAAATACCCGCTAAAGGAATTGATTGGGATGAAAACTGTGTACTTACTGGAACTGCAAATTTTTCTTGTCTATCGAAAATAGGTTGATATTCATTATTCATATTTCCCATTGCATTTAAACTTTCACGCCATAGTTTTTGCTGAGGATAAGTAGGAGTGACAACGGGAATATTCTCTTTTAATATGGATAAAGGTATAATATCATCACTTAATAATTGATACCCTCTGCTTAATAACGCTGAAGCAAGGGTCGATTTCCCAGCACCTGAATCACCCACAATTGCGTAAGCTTTTCCATCAATGGCAACAGCGCTACCATGTAATGGCAAGATTTTTCTTTGCATTAAAAGGGCACCCATACATGAACCCAAAATGTAAAGGCGGATTTTCTCTTCATGAGAACCATCCATTGGTGAAACAATAATTTTTCTTCCACCACATACACAATAAATTGCAGTATAAGGAATATAAAACCAAATCTTCTCTCCTGTTACATTATAGTAACGTTTAGATTTTGCTAATTCATTCCATTCATCTTTTAAATCAGCTAATTCTATTAAGATATCAGCTTTTTCCTCTATGCCATTAACAACTTGTAATTCAGGCAATGCTATTTCACTTAGAAAAACAAAATTAAAACCTCTGTAAGCAGTTTTTTTAAAAGTACTTAACATGTTACCTCCGGAAACCTTATTCGACTTTTCCCATCCTTTACTCCTCAATGATTGGAAGAGCAATTAAAGGGAGATATTTGAAAAAATGCCCTTATACTTTTTAATATAAGGGCAGAGACCTAAGTACAATTAAAGATTAACTATGATGGAGCACTTCATCGTCATGATCTGGTGCATCAGGATCTGTTTGGACTGCATCAGGGGTCCTAAGCCCTGGTCCACCCATAGTCATTTGGATATTAAGTATTTCTAATTCTGGTTTAATCCAAGCTTTTTTCATCATATCACCTCCCTTCAATTAAAGATTCTTAATAAATCTATATAAAATTAAACTTCGCATAAGTATATTAAATTCAAATTCGAATGCTAATTCAGGTTTAGGGTTATCTTTTATAATAGCAACACACTTATCAATTACCTTAATATCTATCATTCCCGTCATTAAGGAATCACTTTTTAATTTTTCAATTTCGTCTATAAATCTATCCCATATAGACGTCATCCGATGTACTCCGTCAGCACCTTGGATACCTCTTTTGCGCATATTTAATCGTATATCATCGGGCAAATACCCTTTTGTTGCTCTTCTAATTAAGGCTCTATCCAATCCGTTCTGAACATATTGTTCTTCAGGAACAGACAAACTAAAGCGGACTACCCTTAAGTCATTTGTTGGATCTCTATCGACAAGACCATAGCGTAAAGATAACTTAGTGCCATAAGTTCCTGTTGTATTCCAGTAATATAACTTATGAAAGTGATCTTCTTTTACTTTATAAGCGTTAGAATCAACTTTTCCTTTAATATCTACCCCCTGGTCTTTTAGTATTTCATATACTTTTGTTCTAGAAGAAAAATCTTTATTGATGTATATAGGGAATTCATCATTCAAATCTTGTGACTGATAAAATTTAGGTAATAATCTCCTATTCATATTTGAAAGTATACGTTTTCTCCCTGTACCAAAACGATAACAATATTCCTTCATTTCCTGATTAAGTTTTATCCACCTTAAACTTTTAAATAGCAAGGCATAATAATCGAAGGTCGAACCCCAAGAAATGGTCCAATTACCTCGTTGTCCATTTAACAATACCCCTATTCCTTTACGACTTGCCTCTTCATAAATTCCTCTCAACCAAAATGTATTTTCAAAAAACTTATAAGGACTTTCTATCGTTTCTAACCAGTTATCAATCTCTGAATAAGGATTTTTGTCCTCAAAGCTTAAGTAGTTAGGTGAGATGTCATGGATATAATTTACTGTTGACTCAATCAAAGGCCTCTCATTAGCCACTCTACTTCTAGGTGTCCAATCAACAAAATCTTCTACTGGTACATAACTGAATGTATGAAGCTTTTTATTGTCCTTTCTAAGGGTTTTTGTTGCAAAGGCAGCAACTGAACCCGAATCTAATCCACCACTTAGATGTCCCCCGACAGTCTTATGCGTGCGTAGTTTAGAATCAACTGCCTTTTGAAATACTTCACGAAAAGCATCTATATATTCATCATCTGATTTTAATTTCATTTTTGTCCCTGGAATTAAATCACAATATCTATTTAAGAATAAAGATCTGTTGATTATTGTAATAGAATGGGAGGGTGGTATTTGATAAATGTTTTTATAAACAGTCAATACTGGTTCAACTGATTCAAACCTTCCAGGGTTAGCTATATATTCTGCCAGCCATTGCTCATTCAATTCCTTCTTTACTCCAGGTAGAGTAAACAGTGGCATAATCGTAGTACAAAACGCAAACCTCTCATCGTCTTTGTAATAATACAAAGTCCTTGACCCCGAGAAATCCCTCGCCCCAAATAGTTTCTGGTTTCTCTCATCCCAGATCATATACGCGAAGTCTCCAACAAGATGTTTTGGGGATTCTTCTCCCCATTTATAGTAAGCTAGCAAAATGAGCTGGCTGTCTGGCATGTGTTTCTGTTTTGACCGCTCAACTTGCAGCTTTTCGAACAATTCTTCTCGGTTATCGATGATGGCATCTGCAGTGATGACGCATTGCCTTTCGGAATCATAGAATGGCTGTTGTTCGCCAACTGACTCTGGAGTGATCCATTGCGCATGGTTTCCAATGAAGGCATTGTGTTTGTGCCAGACTTGGATATCGTCTGCCGGGAACTTTTCAAGGCCTTTCATTATGTTCCTACCATGTTCAAAGGGAACTGGCTCTTTTTTTAAATGTATGATTCCTGCAATTGCGCTCATGTTTTCCTCCTGCTATGGTGCATCTTAATAAAGAATTACTTCGTTCTTTATATAGAACATATGATTAAAATACCATCTCAATTTGTAAGTGTCAACCTGTTCAAAAGAATTAATTTTCAAATAAATTTATTCAGTCACTATAACCCAACTTTCGACAAATATTTAAGCAAAAAACCTCTTGTGCAACTATATTAATTACAGTTGCAACAAGAGGTTCTGAATCTTACTTATAAATCACAATCGCCCCAACAGACTTATCCTTAGCCTGTCCGTTGACACGAACCTTCAAGCCGTAGTTGCCGATCTTGCGGCCTGCGTCTGGCATGAATGTGTTTAGGAAGCTGTTGCTGTCGTCAAACAATGTTACTCTCTCTTGTGAGTCAAGGTTTAGTGTCATATCTGGATATAGAAGGTCTAATCCCGAAGTTGGATTTAATCCAAATGCTGCATCGGCAATATGGTAACGAGTCGATGCTGCTGTTCCAGTGCTCCAATTCAACTGAGTTTCCGGATGGGCATCCACCACACCAAGGAAGCCTTCTCCTGGATGCACTCCAGTCCAGTTATCAGTGTATGTTGGGTCAACATACCAAACTACTAACCCGCCATCATAGCTCATTAAGGAGCTTCCACGGCGAATATTGGCAAGGCCAGTGTCGACACCTTTATGGTTACGCCATTCCAACAGATAGTAATGGTCAGAGTACTTGTTTCCGTCAGATCTTTCAAATTTGTTTAAAGTAAAAGGTGTAGTTTGTGTTTCTGCTCCATCTTCAAGAATAGTTTGGCCATCTGCTACAACTTTGATATTGTCAGCGAAGAATCCAGTATTGGAAGTTCCCCAGTCAGTAGCATAGCGAAGACGGAGTTTAATGTTTTGACCTGCATATTCAGATAGATCAAATGATTGTGATTGCCAGCCATTTGAGTTCCCTGTGAATCCAGGCATAGATGTAAGGATGGTTGGGTATCCTTCAGGGACTACATCAGAACGAGTATTAGCATTTCCTAATGACTTCCAAGTAGAGCCATTGTCAGTGGAAACCTGAACAAATGCGAAATCCCATTGTTCTTCGATATCATACCAGGCATCAAATGATAATGTTGCAGAAGACTTTCCTGTTAAGTTAACATCGGTTACCATGTTTGAATCAATTTCATCTTGCTGGCCACCCCAGTATTGGTAGCTGCCAGTCGCTGGTTTGTTAATAGCTGTTTTCTTTTGCGGAAGATTTACTTTTGCGGTGATTGCATTTTTTCCATTAGGTGAATTTGCTTGGTCTAGCAACACCTGTGTACCTTTGGCAGATACTTCGTTCCAATCAAGTTCGACTGTATCATTTGTCCAGTTTCCGCCTAAATAAGACTGGAAATATTGTTTTGCCATTGGAGAGAATCCAGTCGGCTCAGTTCCTGGAATCTTCCCTGCCCATGATCCGCTTGCCATGATTGACCAGTAGGCAACAGCTTCACCGGTACCTGAGTAAATCGTGTCGTACTCATCAGGATAGCCAAGGTCATGGCCATATTCATGCGCGAATACACCAGTCGCGCCGTCTTCTGGCATCATTGTGTAATCATAGAAGCCAGGCTTCCCTTTACCAAGACCATCCTTGTCGTAGAACTTTGCAGAACGGTGAGACCAGATAGCATCATCTCCTAATGATCCTCCGCCTGCTTCCTGTCCCATGCCAGCATGAATGATCATCAAGTGATCAACCAAACCGTCTTTTTCAAGAAGGTTCCCGTCACCGTCTAAATCGTGTGGATCTTCAAAATCATATTCTTCTAATGGAATGCCTGCTGCCAAAGCTGCTTCGTAGGTATCCACCACCAACTGCTTTGAACCTCCAGGAGTAACATTATCATGGCCTCCATTTGCTCTGTCAGCACCATAAAATGCTGCAGTACCAGGTACCTTGAGCCAGCCATAGGCTTTTCCATCAACTGAATAGGTTCCTCCTGATTGCTGTTCATAGAACTGCTTCATGGAAACCAGTTTATCCGTACCATTTGGTGCAGTTACACCTTCTTCACCAAAAATCATATCTTCGTAGTGTGATAGTGGATAGTCCTCATAATAATTGTCAGATTCATTTGGTTTGATATTATTATGGCTAAAATCAGAGTATTCAACAGCTAGGACAAGTACCTTATCCTTTCTCACATCACCATTGTAATCGCTTTCAGAAACAGAATCAGGATTACCCTTCAAATGCCCTTTCTTTTCCCCTTTGCCATTTAGCAGACCATTATTAAAGTTTTTGAAGTCCTTCTGTTTTCCTGATTCTGCTGCTTTTACTTTTGCTGCCAAAGGATCTGACTCTTTGCTATCCGTCACTTTCCCCTTTAAAGCTAAATAGTTTTTCAGGAACTTTTGTTTCTCTGCTTCTGAGGCATCTTTTGATAGAAGTCCTCTCTTAATAAATGATTCAATTAATTTTTCATCATTCATAATTGCTAAATCGAGTGCTCCATGCGAATGTCCTTTTTCGGCTTCTGCCTTATGTAAGAAATCCACTTCTTTTGGCACATATGATGCACCAGGGAAACCTGCAAACAGGGTACCCGCAAGTACTACAGTTGATAGACTTGTTTTTAATATCTTCTTCAAACGATTCCCTCCCTAAAACTTTTTATTTGCGGCCGCAAATAAAATACTATTCTGAAAGTTACAGTCGGACAAGGGGATTCGTTTTGCATTTCTTGACATAAAATATCAATCTTCTGGGAATTTGGCGATTAATTGAATACCCGCTTATACAGAAGTCTACTTTTCTATTCATTTCAACAATTTCCATCATCGATTTCCTTTTATCTTCGCTAAACTTGTCAGAAAATAAATACCAGGACCATTTGTTGGTCCTGGTACTTTTTTTTACGGTAGTTCTACTTTTTCTATAAGATTAACAATTTCATCAAAATAGTTTACAGATTTCATGTCTTGATTAAAATTGGACGGTGTACCCCATGTATCCTCAATAAAAACTTCCATTACCTTTTGAGCCCGTTCATCCCCACCTGCAGCATACTCCAACGCATTCACACTTTCAAAAATCTTCACCATCAATTCAGCCACTCGCTTAGAATGAAAAGTTTTGTGATCATGTGTTGCCGTCCGAAGAGACACCAGCAGTTTCTCGAGTCGCTCTATTCCATCACGAACCTGGTCGACATGCTCTCCGTTCATTCCAGCAATCCGCTCATTCATCTCCTGCAAAAACAATTCCCCAGCATTAAATTTCTCCATCAACCTCAATACTTCCAGCCCAAGGATATTCGCAGTCCCTTCCCAAACGGTCAATACTTGGGCATCCCTCAACAACCGTGGCGTTACAAAGTCTTCGATATACCCATTCCCGCCGTGCATTTCAATGGCTTCGTGCGCAAAGTGAACCGCTTGTTCTGCGGTTTCTTTCTTCAAGAGGGCGATATAGAGTCTGTTCAGGACGATATCTTTTTCTGTTACTCCCGGTTCATTCCTCATGACTTTCTCAAACAAAGGGAGATACTTAAATACTGTCCGCGTTTCGACTTCGAGCTTCACTACCATTTTTACAAGAGAATCCTTAATCATTGGGAAATCGGCCAACTTCTTGCCAAAGGCATCACGTTTCAGTGCATATTGTCTTGCTTCGCGGTAGGCTCGGCGCATGATGCCAAGTGAAGCGACGGTGTTGCAAACGCGGGAGAGGTTCAGTGCTTCCATCATGTAATAGAAGCCTTTTGCCGGGTCACCGACTACATAAGCTTCTGCTCCGTCAAATTCTACTTCGGCGGATGGGACTGCGCGAACTCCAAGTTTGTCTTTAAGTCTGCGTATTTGGATTCCATTGAGTTTTCCATCTTCTTTGCGCCATGGCACGGCGAATAGTGTCAGTCCTTTTGTTCCCAATGGGGCTCCATCTTTTCTTGCTAAAACCATCGCGACTCCACACATTCCTGCGTTGGAAGCGAAGTATTTTTCACCGTAGAGTTTGTAGCCTTCACTTGTTTGGACTGCCTTTACCACATTCGCACCAACATCGGATCCTCCCTGGCGTTCGGTCAGGAAGGTGGCTCCTTCGTATAGAGTTGTCTCTCCTGTTGATAAAACATGGGGGAGGAATTTCTCTTTTAGCTCGGGCGATGCATACTGGTCCAATAAATATGCGGTTGCCATCGTCAACGTAACCGGGCAGTAAAAGCCTGCTTCGGTTTGGGACAATAGATAGCCCTGTGCGTAAGAATAGATATAATTCCCATGGCGTCCCAATTCGGGGATATCCTTATGAACATAGCCGACAATCCCGGTATTATAGGATTCTTCGACGGTTTTCCGGTAGCCATCGTTCACCCAAACTTCCGAGATATCGTCACCATAAGCATCGAATTTGATCAGCTTTGGCTGGCCTTCACGATCGGTGAATCTGGCGCGCTGGTCGATTTCATTGGCGCATTTTTCGCCGAACGCCAGCAGCTCCCGATCTGCGTACTCAAAGAATTCTTCATCTAATAACTCCTTCAGCAATGCTCGAAATTGCGGTTCTTCCTCGTAAAAATTCATTCACTTAGCCTCCCTTTAAAATCAGTCATCAGCTTTTCGATTTCTTCTTTGATCTCAACCAATTCTGCTATTCTTTCATTCACTTCTGCCAGTTTCTCCTCCCCATATTCAATCGTCCGCTTCAGCTGTTTTTCACCTGAGCGATCTTCGTCAAATAGCAGCACCATCTCCTTGATTTCCTCAAGTGAAAAACCAAACCTTTTCCCTCGAAGGACAAGCTTTAACCTTGCCAGATCGCTGCTGGAATAGACGCGGCGGCCGCCTTCAGAACGGGCTGGATTCAAAAGACCCAGTTCTTCATAGTAGCGGATTGTTCGGGTAGTGACTCCAAACTCCTCGGCCAAATCAGAAATCGAATACATAAGCAAAACCTCTACTTTTAACAGAATAATCAGTAAATAAATTATACCATTGACGTTAACGTAAAGAGCAAGCCAGATTCCCAAAGGAAACCTGGCTTATTTTTTCACATATAAGAGTGGGTCGACGCTGTTTGATTTTTCATAGTTCCACTGGCCTTCGTGGATTTCGAAGTGGAGATGCTTGCCGCGGCTGTCACCGGTATTTCCCATGTAGCCAAGCATTTCCCCTTTCTTGATGCTCTTCCCGGTTGTGACTGTGCTTTTATCCAGGTGTGCGTAAAGGGTGGTGAAGGTCCTTCCTTCTATCTTGTGGGTGACCAGGACACAGTTTCCGTAAGTAGCAGAATAGTATGAGCGGATGACTGTCCCGGATGCCGCAGCGACAACGACCGAGTCCGGAGATTCATCCGCAATGTCTATTCCTGCATGAAGTCTCCCCCATCTGGGACCGTACCCGGAAGTCAGCTCGCCCCTGGCAGGGATAACAAAACCATCTTCTGGTTGAGCACTGCTAAACTCCACTCTCTGGTTTTCTTTTAAAATCGCAATCTCCTGGGATGCCAGATTGACATAGACTTCATACATGTCCATCAGCTCGGATTCGTTTTCCTGTTTTTCCTTCTGGACCGAATCAAGCAAGCGCTGTTTTTCTTTTACCTTCTTTTGCAATTCAGCCTCCAGCGACTCCAATTCAAGCTGGTCTTTTTCCAGCAAAACAATTTTCCGCTCTAACGCTGATTCCTTCTTTTTCTTCAATTCAAGGTCTGCCTGATGCACTGCCAATAAATCTTTATCTGCTTTAATGAAGGTGCTGACAGCGGTTGCCGCATCGAACAGCTGGGATAAATTCTTCGAATCAAAAATCAGATCCACATACAAGCCTAATCCGTCCTGCGCCTGCATCGTCCGCAGCCGCTCTTTGATTAATTGCTCTCGATGCTGCAAGGTGTTGGCCAGCTTGTCGATTTCATTTTTCAAATCCGCTGCCGTGCTCTCTGACTCAACCATGATGCTTTGCAGGTCCCGGATATCCTGATTAATCTCCGACACCTCGTCATCCAATGCCTTCAGTTCCAAAAGATATTTTTGCTCTGCCGCATCCATTGATTCAATTTGCTCTTCTTTCTCAGTGAAATCCTGCTTCAGGTCGAAACGTTTTTGACGGATTTCGGGCAAATCCTCCGTTGTTTCAGCATAGGCTGCACTCATTCCAGCAAGTCCAATCGTCACCGCGAGAAATACACTTCGTTTAAGCACCCTTTCCCTCCGTTATTCAAGTCTCCATGACTGAATCTATGTATTCTTTTATCCAGTATACAGAAGAGAAGGTGCTAAATCTGTCGACTTTTGGGTTCGAGAAAAAGTAAAAAACCACCCTCGATTGAGAGTGGCTTACTTCTGAATCAGATAGTCTACCAGCTTTTCTTTTGGCTTCCCGAAAATTTCTTGTTCCAGTCTTCGGCCTGTTGGTGTTGCGGCAAGTCCGCCTTCTGCTGTTTCCCTTAATGCGGATGGCATCGTCTGGCCGATGGCGTACATCGCGCCGATGACTTCGTCGCATGGAATTCGACTAGTGATGCCGGCAAGTGCCATGTCGGCAGCAGTGATGGCGTTCGAAGCACCCATCGCGTTTCTTTTTACACATGGAACTTCAACCAGTCCGGCGACAGGGTCGCAGACTAATCCAAGCATATTTTTCAGCGTGATTGCGAAGGCATCTGATGACTGTTGCGGTGTTCCGCCAGCCATTTCAACGATTGCAGCGGCAGCCATTCCGGCAGCTGATCCGACTTCTGCCTGGCATCCGCCGGCTGCTCCGGAAATTGACGCATTGTTGGCGACGACAAATCCGAATGCAGCGGTCGTGAACAGATACTCAATCATTTCCATCCGTGTCGGGTTCAATTTCTCTTTTACGGCAAAAAGTGTCCCCGGTACGACGCCTGCTGATCCTGCGGTCGGTGTCGCACAGATAATGCCCATTGCTGCGTTCACTTCATTCGTCGCGACCGCTTTGCTGACGGCATCTAATAATAGATTACCCGCCAGGGATTTTCCGCTGGCGATATAGTTTTGCAGCAAGACCGCGTCCCCGCCGGTCAAACCGGTCTGGGATTTAACGCCGTTCAAACCTCTTTCCACAGCTCGTTCCATCACCTGCAGATTATTGTCCATCTGGGCAATGATTTCCTCGCGGGTACGGCCTGAAACTTCTATTTCCTGCCGAATCATGATTTCGGCGATTTTCACGTTATTTTTTTCAGCTAATTCAACAAGCTCCGCAACATTACGAAACATGGCTTGCCCTCCTGATGTTAATCAAATTTAGTCAACGAGACGGATGACCTGGTCAACGCCATCAAGGGCAGTTAACTCTGCATAAACTCCGTCTTCGAGTTTGTGGTCCATTTCGATGACCATGACGGCGATGTCTCCCTTGTCTTTGCGGGAAACTTCCATATGGCCGATGTTAATTTGATATTTTGATAAAACAGATGTCACGGCCGAGATCAGCCCGAATCGGTCATGATGGACGACGAGAATCGCCGGGTTGGCCCCGGACAGCTTCAGCTTGAACGAATTGATTTCGGTAATCTCAATCGTTCCGCCGCCGATGGAAATCCCGACAATTTCAAGTTCCTTGCCCTGTCCATCGTATAAATTTATTTTTACTGTATTCGGATGCTCTGTGACCGCATCTTCGGTGATGAATTCCACTTCGATCCCAGATTGCTCCGCGATTTTCAAAGCGTCTGGAATCCGTTCATCAAATGTATCAAAGTCCATGATCCCGGCAACAAGTGCCAAGTCGGTTCCATGTCCTTTATAAGTTTTAGCAAAAGAGCCGTACAGGGAGATGACGGCCTTCGTTGGCTGCTTCTCTAACAATGTGCGCGCCACGCGGCCAATCCTTGCAGCGCCGGCTGTATGCGAACTCGATGGCCCGATCATCACCGGACCTATAATATCAAATGCAGAACGATATTTCATGGTGCACTGCTCCTTTTACCAATCTATTGAAAGCGATTTCATATACTATTATTTTTAAAGAATCCTAGCCATAGTTATCTTACCACATTATCTATATAGTTTAATCATTTATTGTTGGAAATTTAAAAACCATCCCGATCAATCAGGATGGTTCCTTCACGCTGACTTTATTTCTGCCGCAGTTTTTCGAGGCATATAATGCTTCATCGGCACGGTTCAGCAATGAATCAATATTATCGCCGGACTGGAATTCTGTCACTCCAAAGCTCGCAGTCAGACTGCCTGCTCCTTTAAAGCAATGGTTCTCGACGATCTTGCGGAAATGCTCGGCTTTTTCATACGCTTGTCCGCCGATATCATTGATGATCAGCATGAATTCCTCTCCGCCCCAGCGGCCGAAAAGGTCTCCGTCTGTTAGATTGCCAGAGACTATAGCAGACAATTCCTTGAGCACACAGTCGCCGATTTTATGGCCGAACTCATCATTAACCTTTTTAAAATGGTCGATATCGAAAAAGATGATAGAAAATGGCGTTCCTTCCTCTTCCGCAGCCTTGAGCTCATCTTCGAGCCAGATATCAAGCTGGTGCCGGTTGGCCACACGGGTCAGCGAATCGAGATAGGCATACTTCTTAAGCAAATCTCTTTCTGTAAAAGCGCGGAACATATTCTGCGCGTAAAAGAGAACAAGTATATAGACGATATTCGCCGCATGAAACTGTGTAAGTGAATCGATTGATTCAGAATTCATCTGACCGCTGTAAATCACTCCGATTGCCAGTGTAATCATGAAGATGAAAATGGAGTAGTAAAGTCCCTTTTTTATCCCTAGCACCAAAAAGAAGAACATG
Source organism: Chryseobacterium sp. ISL-80 (assembly GCA_018613055.1). Lineage (GTDB taxonomy): Bacteria > Bacillota > Bacilli > Bacillales > Cytobacillaceae > Mesobacillus. Next base: position 252,979 of record JAGGQZ010000017.1, read on the forward strand.
ATAATCAGCGGCATCCAGACAATGAAATCTCCTAATGATCCGCCACTTGCCTTTAGATCATTTGTAACGACATCGAACATGGTGGAAACATGGTACACACTTACCAAAAAAAGAGTGACACATTCACCTATACGGATTCCCCTGTTTATATAAGCTAGCACCCAGCTGACCGAAAACCAGCTGATCAGCATCGTATTAAGGACTGTGTCCAACAGGCTATTATTATTCAAGAAGCTATTGATGACCAGGGCGATCGTGATGATTGGCAGCAGCCACATGTAGACGCTTCGTTTAAGCTCATCAATACTATCAAAGTTAGTAAACATCTTTCTCATCTCCCCAGCCGCCAGACATCGATCACGATCCAGCACGCTATGCCTGACAGCCACAAAGGCTCAAGCTTTCCCTCGAAAGTAATTATTTTTAATTTGAAATAAATGGGTGTTTTAGACGAAAAATACACCGATAAACAGCTGTCCACCTTCTACTTCTATTGTACTAGAAAACACTATTTTAGTATATTTCCAACTGCAAAAGAAGAAGCAAAAGTCCTAGAAAAGACTCCTGCTTCTTCATAAATTTCATTTTATTCCTCTGCCCAATTCCAGTAAGTCATATCTCCAAGGTTCGCACCCTGAATCTGCTCGTTTTCCTTCAGCTTAAGCAGTTCTTTCACCGGTCCGGTTACGACTGCGCCGTAGACCTGGAATCCTTCCTTCATCAGAAAATCGTAGCGCTCTTCAAGATGAGAAAGACCGAGGAAATTCTCCCGGTAGCTGGTTGATTCATCTTCCAGGAGGTTTTTCATTTGTTGCAGCATCAGTTTCTTATTTTCCTCAGTGAATTTCTTTTCCAGGCTTAATTTGCTCTGTGAAGTGAATCCGTCATTCGCTTCACGTCCACCTGTAAAACCAAAAGGTGCGACTGACAAGGAATCACTGCTTCCCCACCAGCTTTCTTCATAATTCTTCAGCTCCCCGGTGTACAGGGGCATCCAAAGAACATCGAGATCATAGGGTTCCAGAAATCCAAGCATTTCTTCAGGCGTCATATACTCTTTTGTTGAAAAAGAAAGCTCGGCAACCGTTCCTTCATGGACTTTCTCTAGCTTCGTCCAGACCGCCGGATCCTCATTTGCTTCAAGCTTGTTCCCAGTCTTCGGATGCTCCGGCAGGTAAAAATGGTATTCACTTTCCGTTTTCGGTTTCAGGAATTCCGTCGTATTGGTTGAATACATCGGGATCACGCGTTTGGCCAACTGTTTTGTGCCTACCAGTTCAGGCTCCTTTCCAATCATTTTGAAAACTGGATAAGAGATTTTTTGCGTAAGGAACGGGGTGATTTCAGTTGAATCAAGACCGCCGAAGTCCTCCTGCATATTCGGCTGGGTCCAGTCCATCGCCAGCCGGCTGTAAAATAGATGTTTTTTTTCCAAACCGAGCGCATCATAGCTGATGGACACAACCATCATATACACCCAGAATAGGAACAGCGTGGCCAGGATGACCCTGATCACCTTTAACGTTAATGTGAATCGGTATTTTAAGAGGATTTTCTTTTCCTTGTCTTTAGTCCATTCCATGTTCATCGTCCTTCCATCCTTGTTTTTCCGCGATTTGCGCGAGCCTTTTCCGGGCCCTGTGCAGTGTCACCTTCACCTGGTTCTCCGACAGGTCGAGCGCTTCCTGTATTTCCTGGTAACTGAACATTTCGACCTCGCGCAAATAGAGGATCGACCGGTACTGTTCCGGCAAAAAAGCCATTAGCTGCTGCAGGTCATCGGAAGTCTCTGCCTGGATCGCCTCATCCTCCGGAAGCCCATAAGGACTTGCCATCTCATCCTTTGCAAAAAGGTAATCGGCAAATGGCACCCATTTCCTTCGCTGTCTCTTGCGCCATTCATCCAGATAAGCATTGCGCGCTACCTTGAACAGCCAGGCCCTTACATCCTCATTCTCGTAAAAAGAAAGCGAAATCGTTGCCCGGACAAATGTTTCCTGCGTCAAATCCTCGGCAAGGTGCGGCGACCCTGAAAGCTTCAGCAAAAAATAATACAGGGGCTTCGTGTACTTCCTATACAAATTTTCGAGTTCATTCCTTCTGCTTTCGTCCATACAACTGCCCCTTATTTTTAAAATCTCGCTACTAAAACGATGAACTATGTAAAATGTTACACTCTATTTCCGGTGTTTTGGGAAAAACTTCGAAAAACACTATTTTCACGTTGTATGGCTTGGCTTTCTTTTTTAAAAATATGGTACATTAGATAGGAACATACGGAAGGGAGTTTTTTCAATGACTGAACAAAACAATGCTTTACCGCCAAAAACATGTGAGATCGAGCGTCTGATCACAATGGAAGACGATATTAATTTAGTGCTGGAAGGCAAGAAAACAGCAACTCGCCGTAACGGCCGCTATGCCGATGTAGGCGAAATCATGGAGTTAAAAGGAAAGAAATTCGTCGTGGACAATGTCTACTCTCAATCACTTGGCGAATTGACAGATGCCGATGCACAGCGCGAAGGTTTCGAAAATGTCGAGGCGTACAAGCAGTCGATCCTATCTTATCACCCGGGAATGCCATGGCTTCCGCAAATGCGCGTATGGGTGCATGAATTCAGCCCTGTCGAAGAATAAAAAATGGATTTATTGTACCGAATCATCATTTATCTTCACGTCGCAAGCGTGATTGCATCAATCGGGCCATTCTTCATTTTGATGCCGATTGTAAAAAAACTGCCTGATGCCGTGGGGAGAGAGCTCGAAGCCCACTTGGCATTGCTGAAGTCAGTCGTGCGGCTGTCCAAGCACGCCGGCCATGTGCTGATTGGATCTGGAGTGCTGCTTGTCATCCTCGGCCCTTGGACATGGAAAACACCGTGGATCGTCGGAACTCTGGCGCTTCTGTTCGCCTCCCTGTTTTTCCTGGCACGGGCATTCTCGCCAACACTTCGGAAATTTGCCGAAGAAGGCGCGAACAAAATTGAACTAGCCGCAAAACTGAAACGCACCATCTGGACCTACATTTTTCTTTTGATGTCGATGCTCTGGTTCATGGTTGTGAAACCGAATTTGTGGTAGTAGAAATGTGGAAGCCCGGGCTGCGTGCCTGGGCTTTTTTTAGCGGAATGAAGCGACTTGGTTGATATAATTGGAAATGTGGTCGATATAATTCAAAATGTGGTCGATAAAATCCAAAATCCGCTGATATGAAAAATGTGGTCGATATATTTTGATTTTCGCCAAATAAACTTTAAGCTAGGCAATTTTCAATACAAAATGAAAAAACAGCCACCAATTTTAAAGGGGCTGTCAGCAAAAATTCTTATTTGTCAGTACAAAATCACCTTTTACATAATCAATTGTCACCGTTTTTGCTTCATATTCGATTGAAGGGTCCACGGCGACCTTGATTCCATCGACGAGCATGATCTCGTCATCTTCGTCCGACTCATCCAGAGCCAGTCCAATTTTTGAGCTCCTTCAGCTGATGCCGGCGAAGTACAGTCGGATGCAAGACACCTGTTTCTTCATTAATTGCTCACGTGCTTTGTCAGTTATCTTCATTTTTTCTCAGGGAAGATTCTTTCAAGGGATGAAATCAATTGGGAATCCAGATTCAGTACTTCGCGGACTTCTCGTGCCTTCGACTTTGCTTCCTCGATGCTGTCTGCTCGATTCAACTTAAGCAAAGTACCTGCGGCAAGCGTGCCTGTCCTTGTTCTGCCAGTTGAGCAGTGGAAGTAAATATTTTTCCCGGACTCGTAAGCCGCTTCAATCTCATCCAACGCCTTTTTGACCGACTCATCCTGCTGTGAGTCGTTATCATACATTGGCAGATGAGTGCGTGGATAATCATAATTCCCCTCTTTATTTTCTGCACGCAAATCATACACCATATCGACTTTTTCATTTTCAAGCAGTTCAGGGATTGCATCTGCCCCGCCAATAAAGATCCGACCGGGGACTAGCGCTTGATAATTCTTGCTCATTCACATTTCCTCCTTTGAAAAAGGCCAGGAGTTTCCCCCTGGCTTCATATTATTTTCCTGTTTCTGCAAATGTTTTGATTCTGTCGCTGATTTGGTCGCGAACACGTTGGAACACGGCCCACTTTTCTTCGTCGGTTCCCTCAGCTTTTGCCGGGTCATCAAAGCCCCAGTGTTCGCGTCTTACGTGCGGCGGTGTAACAGGGCAATGCTCGTCTGCATGGCCACAAAGTGTGACGACAAGCTCTGAATTGTTGAGGATTTCTGGATCGATTACATCTGATGTGTGGCTTGTGATGTCGATTCCAACTTCCTTCATTGCCTTAACGGCGTTGGGATTCAATCCGTGCGCTTCAAGACCCGCACTCTTCACTTCCCACTCGTCACTAAGATATTTTTTTGCCCAGCCTTCAGCCATCTGGCTTCTGCAAGAGTTTCCTGTACATAAAAAGTAGATTGTTTTTTTAGCCATAGTAGATTCGCTCCCTTGTTAGATAATTAGCAACCAAATATATAGACCTACCAATGTGATGAACAAAGTAGGAATGGTTAAGATAATTCCGGTTTTAAAATAAGTGCCCCAAGAGATTTTGACGCCTTTTAATGAAAGGACGTGTAGCCACAGCAAGGTTGCCAGCGATCCGATTGGCGTGATCTTCGGTCCTAAATCAGATCCAATGACATTTGCATAGATCAAAGCTTCGCGGACCACTCCTGTTGTGTTAGTATCCGCAATTGCCAGCGCATCAATCATGACGGTTGGCATATTGTTCATGACCGAAGAAAGAATCGCCGCGATGAAGCCCATGCCGATCGTTGCGACAAATAAGCCTTGATCGGCCGCCGCCTGGATGACATCAGCCAGAATAGTTGTCAATCCGGCATTACGCAAACCGTAAACGACAACATACATGCCAATCGAGAAGAACACGATTGCCCACGGAGCCCCTTTTACAACCGTAGCCGTGTGGACAGCCGGACTCCTTCTCGCCATCATCAAGAAGAAAATCGCGACGATGCCGGCAATGAACGATACCGGGATATTCAGGAATTCGCTTGCGAAGTAGCCGACAAGCAGGACTCCTAACACAATCCATGATAAGCGGAACATTTTCAGATCCTTAATTGCTTCCGCAGGCTTTTTCAAATGTGACATCTCGTAGTTCTTCGGGATGCTTTTTCGGAAAAATAAATACAAAACCAAAATACTTGCGCCCAACGAGAAGAAGTTCGGCACGATCATGCGTGATGCGTATTCAACGAATCCAATATCAAAATAGTCAGCAGAGACGATATTCACCAGGTTGCTGACGATAAGCGGCAATGAAGTCGTATCGGCAATGAACCCGCTCGCCATGATGAATGGGAACACCATTTTTTCTTCAAATTTCAGGTTCCGTACCATCGCCAGGACAATCGGAGTCAAAATCAGTGCAGCTCCGTCATTGGCAAATAACGCGGCCACACCTGCGCCCAGCAGGGTAACGTAGACAAACATCCTGACTCCATTTCCTTTTGCAGTCCGCGCCATATGTAAAGCCGCCCACTCAAAGAATCCAATTTCATCTAGGATTAGTGAAATAATAATTAGTGCGATAAATGTAAGAGTTGCATTCCAGACGATTCCTGTTACGTCGATCACATCCTGGAAAGTAACAACGCCGAATAATAACGCGATTAACGCTCCACCGATAGCAGACCAGCCGATGCTCAGCCCTTTAGGCTGCCAGATGACCAATGTCAGCGTCACGAGAAAGATCAGTGATGCAATGATTGCTGTTGACAATTTTCATACCCTCCATCATTCACAGGAAATCCGTTTTCCCTGTTTTTCAAGATCCAATAATTTTTCTTCTTGGCTTGGCAGTGCATCCAAGAGCAATTGAACAAATTCGAAATGTTCATATTGCCGGTTCAGTGAGTAAAATATCCACTGCCCCCTCCTGCTTTCTTTTACCAGACCTGCGTCCTTCAGCTTGCGGATATGCTGGCTTATGGCCGGTTGGCTCGCCTCGAATATCGCTACGAACTCACAGACGCAACAATCCTGATCAGCCAGAATCCTCATGATTGTCAAACGAGTCTTGTCACCAAGCAGCTTCAACACTGCAGCAGCCTGATCCATCTCAATACTTTGTTTGGTCAATTACTCTCCACCTCCAATTACTGTATCATCATATAATGATTTGCTTATATGGTCAATGTTATTTCATATAAGCAAATATTAAGGTTTTGTAAAGATCTCCATTTCTGTTATTGCAGTCTAATGCAACGGAACCTATTTAACTCAATATAAAAACGCCCTGGGTCTACCCAAAGCGTTTCACACACTGCAATGATCTGTTTAAGCCAGCATAGCCTTCAATTCATTTACAGAAAGCAGTTTGCCTGTGGAGACCAGCTTTTCATCAATGACCAGGGCCGGTGTACTCATGACTTTGTATTTCATGATTTCCTTGATGTCTTCAACTTTTTCTACCTGTGCGTCAAGCTGCAACTCTTCGACAGCCGTGCGGGTATTTTTTTCAAGTTCCTGGCATTTCTTGCATCCTGTACCTAGTATTTTGATATTCATCTTCATTTCCTCCTTGTCATTATAAAATTGCATTGAAACCATAGCCAATGATGATGATCCCTGTTGCCACGACGACGGTGAATACAGCAATCAGCTTTGGTTTGATTACTTTCCTGAGCAAAATTATTTCTGGCAGGGACAATGCTGTGATGGCCATCATAAAGGCCAGCGCCGTACCCGCACCTACCCCTTTGTTCAATAATGCTTCAACAATTGGCAAAGAACCCACAGCGTTCGAATACAACGGTACACCTAAAATCGTCGCAATCGGCACCGCGAAGAAATTGCCTTCTCCAGCATATTTGACGAGCAGTTCCTGCGGGGCATAACCATGGATAAACGCGCCAATCCCAATCCCAATCAAGAGATACAGCCAAATCTTCTGAACTGTCTCCACAACATTCCGGGCTGCAAAAGTAGTTCTTTCCTTAAGCTCCTCCCGGGTGAATAGCGCCTTGATTTTTTCAGCGAACGTTCTGGAGTCTCCCTCAAGCATATGGATTCGTTCTTGGCCAGCCGCGATTTCATATACATATGATTCCACTTGTTTTTCCATCTTCAGCTTGCCAATGATAGCTCCCGCCACAATCGCCAGAATCATACCGGCAAGTACATAAATCAGTGCAACCTTCCAGCCGAACATGGAAAACAGCATGACCAGCGAGATTTCATTGACGATTGGCGATGATATCAGAAATGTGAAGGTGATGCCTAATGGGATTCCGGCTTCGACAAAGCCAATAAATAATGGCACGGTTGAGCAAGAGCAAAATGGTGACAGGACACCAAGGAAGGCTGCCATGACACTGGCAGTTCCCTTTCTTCTGCCTTCAAGCCATTCTTTGACTTTTTCGGGCGGGAAAAAGCTCCTGATGAATGAAATCGTGAAAATCATCACAGCAAGTAAAAATAAAATTTTGGTCGTGTCATAGATGAAAAAGTGGAGTGCACCTCCAAGTCTTGAGGATAACTCCATGTTGAAAACATCGACGACAAGCCAGTTGGCCAATTCATTAAACATTTAGATCGCCTTCTTTTATAAATGGAATCAGAGGTGCAAGCCTTTCTTTATTCAGACTGAAGACGGTGAATTTGCCTTCTCTCCTTGATTGGATGAGCCTGCCCTTTTCCATGATCTTCAAATGGTGGCTGACCGTCGATGCCGCTCCAGATAACCCATCGACTATCTCGCACATGCATAAATCCTCAAACCATAATAAAGTCATGATTTTTAGCCGTGTCTCATCTCCGAGCGCCTTGAAAAATGCTGCCGTGCTTTCAAGCTCTTCCGATTCATTTACTTTAGGGAATTCTTTCTCGGCTTTAGAAATAATTCCTTGCATGGTTTCTGACGATTTAATGTCCCATCCTGTTCTGCAACCCATCCACTGCACCTCCCATTTGTATTATATAACTATTTTTCTAGGTTTATAGTTTTATTCATGAAATTTTTTTGACTCAAAAAGATTAATCAAAAAATTTTGATTTAACGGTTGCAAAATGGTTTGGAAGGAAATATAATACAATATATCAAGAGATTTTGATTAAGGAGAGCTGAAAGTGGAAAAATTCATTCCTTTAACAGACCTGACAGCGGACACTAAAGCACCTAAGGAACCGCCGCTACAAAGCACCTTTGAAAAATACGAGAAGAAATTCAAAGCCCTTGCCGACCAAAAACGCCTGCACATCCTCAATCTTCTTTGCCAGCAAGACTCCAGCTGCGTTTGTGATCTAAGTGAACTGATTGACATGCCCCAATCAAAATTATCGTACCATTTGAAAATTTTGCTTGATGCCAATCTGATCCAAAAAGAAACGAAGGGAACCTGGAGCTACTACACAGTAAACACCACAGAGATCAACCACCTGCTATCTCCAGAGCTTTGTTGCCTTTTCAGACCTAGCAACTGTTGTTAGGTTTACTTTTCAAATGTTTAATCAATTTTTTTCGATAAATAAATCAACATATTTTGATTAAGGAGAGGATATACATGTTTTATCAAGATTATCAAACAATGGCGCAGTTAAAACAGCGGGAAGTTGAAAGGAAAGCCCGACATGCATGGAAGTTTTTTGAACAGCCGGAAACTAAGCGATTCTCTTGGCCAGCACGAACTTCAAAAAAGCAGCCAAAATGCTGCCCCGTTCCAGCTAACGCATAAAATGACAAAGGAAGAAGGTAGAGGAAGATGATTGAATTTCTTAAAAGCTTTTTCTGGATCGCCCTTGAATTGACTGTGCTTTTTATCGGGATATCCTTCTTGATCAGCCTGCTCCAGGGATACATCCCCTACGAAAAAATCGAGAAGAAGCTAACCGGCAGCAGTAAAATGATTGCCAGCATTGCTGCCATCCTGTTTGCGTTTATCACACCGTTTTGCTCTTGCTCCACGATACCAGTAGTCGTTAATATGCTGAAAAAGAAAATCCCGTTCTCAATCGTCATGGTTTTCCTCTTCGCTTCTCCGGTGCTAGATCCGACGATTTTAACGATCATGGGTGTCGTGATGGGCTGGAAGGTTACCATCATTTACACAGTCATTACGAGCGTCTTCTCTATTGCAATCGGATTCACCCTTGATAAGCTCGGATTCCAACGTTACGTCAAAAATGTCATCATGTCTGGATATGAAGAAAGCAACCAAAAATTCAACTGGCGGTTCGCTCTAAATGAAACCTGGTCGCTGATGAAAAGCGTATATCCCTACTTGCTGATTGGTGCTGCAATCGGCGCGGTCATCCACGGACTCGTTCCAACGGAGTTCATTACTCAATGGTTCGGTCACGACGCCTGGTGGCTTATCCCGGTAGCTGCCATCGCCGGAATCCCATTGTACATCCGCTTATCAAGCATGATTCCTATCTCGCAAATGCTGATTTTAAAAGGAATGGCGCTTGGCCCGGTGATGGCGATGATGATCAGCTCAGCTGGCGCCAGCCTGCCGGAAGTCATCCTGCTAAAATCAATCTTTAAAAAACAGCTTGTCATAGCATTCATTGCATCCGTGATCACGATGTCCACCATCTCTGGGTTTGTGTTCTACTTCGTTTAATTAATCAAAATTTATTGATGAAAGGAGGTGAAATCAATGGCTAATTTTATCAAAATCCTAATGGGGAATAACTCAAAGTCTGATTGCTGCGGCGTAGAAATCAAGGAAGTCCAGGAAACAGAAGAGAAAAACGAAGCTTGCTGCGGCGGGAATACTGCTTGCTGCTAACTTTTATACAGTAACAAAAAGGTGGAGCCAGGCATCAAACAGCCTGATTCCACCTTCTTTTTTACTCTTCCACCTCTAAAACGGGCATGATATCCACTTTTATTTTACGAATGCGATGATTTTCTACTTCCTTGACGATGATCCGCAGATTTTCGTAAACAAATGTATCACCGTTTACCGGAATGCTTTCCAATGTTTCAAAAATCCAGCCGCCGAGGTTATGATACGACGTTTCCGGCATCGGTACATGGAACAATTCGGCAAAATCATCAAGATCATAAGCCGCATCGAATTCATATGTGTTTTCATCGATCTTCGTCATGATGTTGACCTTCTCATCATGCTCATCCCAGATTTCGCCGACCAGTTCTTCAAGGATGTCTTCGAGGGTGATCAAGCCGCTCGTGCCGCCAAACTCATCGACAGCAATGGCCATATGGCTCTTCGTTCTCTGCAGCTCAGGCAGCAGCGTGGCGATTTTCATCGACTTCACCACGAACATCGGCTGGCGCAGCATTTCACGCACATTGACTTCTTTATTCTGGATCAACTCGGCAAAAAACTCCCGTTCGGACAAGAAGCCGATGATATTATCTATATTATCTTCATAAACCGGAATCCGTGAGAAGCGTTCTTCAAGGAAAATCTGCTTGATTTCCTCGATGGACTGGTTTACTTCGATTGTAATCATATCCATTCGATGTGTTAAAATTTCGCCGACAAGAACATCGTTGAATTCCAGGGAACGGTGTACAAGCTCCCTCTCCTCGTTGTTGATGACGCCTTCTTCTTCACTGATGTCCACCATCACTTTGATTTCTTCTTCAGTGACAGATGGCTGGACTTCTCCATCCTTCGAGAACATCCGTGAAACGAATGCCTTCAATTTACTGAACAAGAAATTGATCGGCGTCAGGACTTTTATCAGCAACAGCAGGATACCGGAAATTCTTAACGAATACACTTCTGCATGTTCCTTCGCAATCGACTTTGGCAAAATTTCACCAAAAATCAGGATCAAGATTGTCATACCAAAAGTACTGATGATAAGACCAGTGCTTGCTCCGAACAGATCGACAGCTACCTTAGATGAAATACTCGCCGCCGCAATGTTCACGATATTGTTACCTACTAGAATTGTAGACAGCGCGTCATCGAAGTTCTCGGAAATATACAAAGCATTCTTGCTGCCAGCGCGGCCCTCAGACTCATAGTTTCGCAGCCTGATTCTGTTGACGCTGGAAAAAGCGGTTTCTGCCGATGAAAAGAAGGCAGACAAAAGAATTAAAACACCTAATAAAATGACTAAACCTATGGGAACTTCCAAAAAAATTCACTCTCCGAAAAAAAATTTGTCAGAATATATTTTACTTGTCTGGCACAAATAAATCAAATACTCCAACTCAGCATAATTCATATACGGTTTACCCGGCACAAAGGTTTCATAATCCGAGATTCTTCATTTCTTCGCCTGTCAATTTATTCTTATTCACCAATTTGATCACTGGTATCAGGCGGTTGCCGAGATATGGCAAATGCCGAACCACGGCCAGATAGGGGTATCCGCACGAATATGCAGACTGACTCTAATAAAAAAACCGAAGGCTTCAATGAAAGCCCCCGATTCTAAACAGGTAAATATTTATGGTTCCGATTGAAAGCATCGGCAAACTCATGGATTGCTTCCACATCGAACCTTGATAAATCCTCCGTCTCGCCGGTCACACTTTTCGCGATGATTTTTTCAAAGAAATTCATTTTCGAAAAAATAAACTCGCCGCCGAATATCCCCTTAGCGATTGCCGCTTCCCTCAGTTTTGCCGGAAATGCGGCTTCAAACTGTTCCTGCGCTTCCTTCCCTTCCCTCATGCAGCAGAGAAATAATCCTAGATTCTTCCTCAGGAGCACATCCTCATACTCCTTCATGAATTTCTTGACCCTCCCCTGGATGCTGCCTCCATGGATGGACCCGCCAATCATCACCGAATCAAACAGCTCCAAATCCGAGTGAAGCTTCGTTTTATCAAGATTGATGGCAATGACATCCCCCTCAATCCGCTTTCGTAAACCATGCACCGCCTTTGCTGTCGTACCATGTGTTGAGCAGTAAACAATCAAACTCTTCATTAGATCGCCCCCATCACTCTCTGGTATTCTGCAACCGTCCATTTGGATTCATTATAGCTTTTGGCTGCAGAAAAAGTGTGAGAGATGTATGGCAGATTTCTTACAATTCATATTTATCATTATGAAGTTATTAATAGTTTACCTACGCAGGTCCAGCGGGCTCTACTTATCACCGAGATTTGCGACTCTCCCTCTTTTCGGGCACATGTTGCCTTCACTTGTGACCGAAATCTGCGACTTCCCCTCTTTTCGGGCATATGTTGCCTTCACTTGTGACCGAAATTCATGACTTCCCCTTTTTTCGGGCACATGTTGGCTTCACCGGTGACTAAATCCTTATAACCCTGCAACTTCGGCACCTTAACCCTTACTTTGTACGTTCTCCAGCTCCAACAAATGCTGCTTCATGGCAATCCCGCCACGATATCCAGTAATCGACCCATTTTTTCCAATCACTCGATGGCAGGGTACCGTGATCAGAATCGGGTTTGCGCCGATTGCGGTTCCGACTGCTCTTACTGCGGCAGGCTTGCCGATTTTTTCGGCGATGTCGGAGTATGTATACGTCGCACCATAGGGAATTTCCCTCAATGCTGTCCAGACGGCTTCCTGGAATGGGGTTCCTTTTACATCTACCGGCAGGGAAAAATCAGTGCGTGCTCCCTCCAGATATTCCTTTAATTCACGTGCGTATGGTTCCAGTGCTTCTGCATTCTCTGCGAAGTCCGCCGCTGGAAACCGTTTTACCATATAATCGAAGTCTTCCTCTGGCGATCCGACATAGCATAAGCCGTTAGGCGTTGCTGCAATATAAATTTGGCCTTGCTCAAATTCAAGGATTCCCCAATGAATCGTTTGCTCCATGAAGCCTCACTCCTTTTTTCTTCATTATATCGAAAAATCTTGTAAACTAAATAGATTGAATTTTCTTTACACTAGTAAAATTTCCCTTTACGATGGAGATGGAGTGCTTTGTACACTCCCATCAAATCGAAGGAGGTTATAAACATGGACAATGCAACAAAGCAGCTTATTATTTTATCTAAAAAGGAAGACGGCCCGTAGTTAAGAGAGGAGAATGGACGTGACACAATTGAACAAGGTGATTCAAATTGAGAAGTACCACGAAGGATTGGCGGCAGGGGTCGCGAAGATGTGGAACCTGAGCCGTGATGGCTGGGGCGGCGATACGCGCGTCATGACGGAGGAGCAGGTCAAAAAGAAGGAAGCGAACTCGGACAATATCGAGCTGTACCTGGCGCTGGACGGAGAAGAAGTCGTCGGTTACTGCGGTCTGTCGGAGTATAAGGAGGATACAGGTTCGCTGTATATTCCCCTGCTCAATGTCCGCCCGGATTATCAAGGGCACAAGATCGGCAAGAAGCTGGTGCTCCAGGCGCTGGAAAAAACCGTGGAACTTGGCTGGCCTCGGCTTGATCTTTACACATGGGCCGGGAATACGAAGGCTGTACCGCTCTATAAAAAATGCGGCTTTTTCTGGGAAGACCGGGATGACTCGACTCATTTGATGAATTTCATACCGCAAGTGCTGAATACACCGCTGTTGCAGCCAGTGTTCGAAAAGCTGAATTGGTATGAGGACAGTACGAGAATGATAGACGTGAAGCCGGACGGAATCAAAGAAAATGGTTTTACCTTCTATGAATATAGCTGGCAGAACGGAAACACCAATGCCCGGGTTCAATTCGAGAGAACGAGCCGTGGCATGTCGCTGGTTGAAACGGATGACTTCCTTCTTGAAATGAAGATGGCCGACCATGAAATCATCCAGGAAGAAGAACGAAAATTTGAAATCAGGATTGTGAATAAGAGCGGTGAGCCACTTAGCTTTAAAGCAAGCGGCGGCGCCGAAGATCGCATCTCTTATCAACTCGATTCAGATTTAGTAGTACACGATGAATCTACCATTTCGGCAGCCTTTACCGTTAGAAAAGGAGAAGAACCGAGCAATTGGCGGACACATCCAAGCGTCAATGCAACGGTTTTGGTGAATGGGCTTGCATGTGAGCTGAAGCTGGGAGTCTTCCCGATCGATCCGGCAAAAATCGAAGCCAGCTATTCCGGCAATCTCAGTTTTCTAAACAAAGAAACTACTATTCAAGTAGAAGTAAAAAACAATCTGCGGGATGACGCGGCGTTCCTTTTACAATTCCCTGATACAAAACAGGTAGTTTTAGAGCATGATACGTACCGCGTAAATGTGCCTGCGAGTGGACGTAAAACCATCACAATTCCTCTAACGGTAAAAGAACACGGTTATTACAATCCTGAACTGAAGATTACCGCTATAAAAGAAAACGGTGATCAACTGATATTCGAACAAAACATTTCTGTTCCCTTCAAAGGACTAGGTGAAAAATTCGGCGGTGAAGCGAAGGATTTCTGGCATATCTTCAATGGTCTCGGGCAAATCAACGTCCGCAAGCGGGACCTGTTGACGACCGCTGCCAGAAATGCCAAAAGACAGCAGCCATTTGCATTTCTGACACCAAAGCTAGGGAAACCCTATTCACTCGAGTTCACGAAAAAAAGTCCGGAATCTGTCACCTGGGAAGCAAATGATGATTCCATCGATCTGAAAATCAAGCTGGAATCAGGTGAAATGGAAGGCCTTATTTTAAATCAGACATACCGTTTGTTTGGAGATGGTCTCGTCCATACATGGGCGGAAATCGAAAATCGCGGGACAGTGGTTCACGAGAACGTAGCTTTCAGCCAACCAGTCTATCAGGAAATCGAAGAGGCCTATTTCCCGCTCGACAATCAGGTTGTCCATTTTTCCGGGAACCGGATCATCGAGTTCGGCGACTTGGATTCAAAGATGATTACAGGAAACTGGTATTTTTCTGAAGGTTCTTCAGGTCCAATCGGGTTGAGCTGGTCTGAAAAAAGCAACGCTGCTCCTGAGGGCTGGCAGTTTGTCATTGAAGATCAATTCGGCAAAATGGAACCAGGTGCGAAGGCTGTTTCAGAAACAATCACGCTCTCACTTGGGGCTTTTCAGAATTTCGAGGAATTTATTGCCTATGCAAAGCAGACTCCAATAATTAAAAAGCCGGAGACGACGGCTGAATTCGGATTCCAGGCGGAGCAACTTGTCGTCCGGCCTGATGCCGAGCCAACTTTTACGTTAAAAACATACCGAAACAGCTACCTGGATGGCACACTTGCCGTGGGAAATGAAAGTCATGCCATCACCTCTGATTTGGAGAAGACGGCTTATTCCCTTACCTCCCAACTGCAATGGAATCCCATTTCCATCATCGATGCTTCGTATGAAGGAAACGGAACGGAGGCAAGATTCTTAGAAATGCTGCTGTCCCCTGCTGGCACGGTTTCTTCTGGCATTGAAGGCGGTGGTTTCACTGTTGATAATGGTGTCATTAAGATGAAGGCAGACCCGGATTTTTATCCAGGAATCTTCTCCCTCCAGGTGAACGGCCAGGAATGGCTCGCCCATTCTTATCCTGAACCGAAGGCGAAGAGCTGGTGGAATCCATGGGCTGGCGGCATGAAGACAGCTCCATACGGAATCAACACCTTCTCATTGTTAAAAGAAAGCAGCACCGCTTCCGTGGTCGAACGGAAGGACAATGACGGCAACAAGTGGATCGGCCTTGCGATTACCACCGAATTCAAGGAGCATAAAGACTGGAATGGCGTTCAGTATGTCCAATACTATTTACTGCTTCCAGGCGTGCCGGTAGTCGCTTCTTTTGCCGAGGTCGTGAATGATGGCGGCAAAAATATTTCCAAGGAAGTGTGGATGACGGACATCTTTGCTGGGGCCGATAATCTCGCGGATTTCAGCATTTCCGTTGATGAGGGTAAAACCATGCGCTCCTACCAAGCTGGCAGTGAGGAGATTCCGCTTCTGCTTGATGGCGACTCCTATTTCGAATCAATTCATTCGCCTGAAAAGCTTTATCTTATCCCAAACAACGATGCAGGAATTACCGAGGCTTATACGAATAAAGAAGTGCTCCAGCTCGCTTCCAAACACCAGGGCCATTTTGAAAAAAGCGCTCCGCTGTTCCTGCTGTTTGATGATCGTAAACTGTCAGCAAATCTGTTGAAAAAGCTGAGAAGAGTTCAATTTTAAAAGGAGAAAATATGAAAATCATCGATGCCCATATCCATCTATCAAAAATAAAATCCTTTTATGAAACAGCCGAGAAGCTGTCGTTCGTCGACTATTCCGCTTCCGGCATCCTTCAGGAGTTCAATGAGGCCAATGTGGTTCTCGGGATTGGCATGGGGCTGACCGAAACCGACAAGATGGGGTTTCCGGATTATGAAGCCCGGACGCCGATGGGCTTGGATTTGGAGGATGAGGTCCCAGCTAATATCTTCTGGTGTGCCGGGGTGAATCCATACGACCTTGATGAGACAGCCCTCACCCGACTTGAGGCTGAATTGCAGAATCCGAAGACAGTCGGGATCAAGATTTATCTTGGATACTATCCGTTTTATGCCTATGACGATGTGTACGAACCCGTCTATAAGCTGGCAGCAAAATACCAGCTCCCGGTCGTTTTCCATACTGGCGATACGTATTCTGAACGCGGCTATCTGAAGTATTCCCATCCGATGGCCATTGACGAGGTTGCGGTCAATAATCGTGATATCAATTTCATGATGGCCCATTTCGGGGATCCATGGACGCTGACAGGTGCGGAAATCATCTATAAGAATCCGAATGTTTTTGCCGATCTGTCAGGATTGATCGTCGGGACGAAGGAGGCTTTGGATAAGCGAAGCCAGGGGCGTTTCCTCGACCACCTGCGCCACGCACTGGAATTCGCCGATTCCTACGATAAACTTCTGTTCGGCACAGACTGGCCGCTCATCCCGATTGGACCGTACATCGATTTTATCAAGGACCTGATCCCGCCGGAGCATCATGAGGATGTATTTTACAATAACGCCCTCAAGGTGTTTCCGAAAATCAAGCCGTTTGTTGAGTAGAGAAATCGTTCAGTAAGTAGATTATTTCCTATAAAACACGAAAAAGTCCCGTTACCGCTATGGTAATGGGACTTTTATGATTAAAGATATCTTTGAAGCCAGGAAGTCAGATGTTTAACTGCCTCTGGGTGGATCGGTTTGCCGATTGTTTTTAAATAATCTTTCTTATAGGTTGATGGAGTCATTGGTGTTAGCTGCTCCTTCAGGCCATGGTCCATGTTTTCGACAACATGGATTTCATGTTCACCCTGGACAAATTGCTCAATGCGCTTCAACTTTTCAGGATTGGCCTGGAAATCTTTTGCGCCATTGATCGCCAGTACAGGACACGTCACTTTCGCCAAAGCCGCTTCGATATCAAGCGCAAAATGCTCCCTGAAATACTTGGCCGGCATCTTGATGAAGCCCAGTGTTTTCGTCACATCTTTATCGGATTGAATCATTTTTTGGTAGGTTCCCTGTGCTTGCTTTTCAGCTTTATCGAGGGTGTTGAACGTTTTGATGATGAAGCCCTGGATACCCTTCTTTTCTCTCATCTCTTCGAAAAGCAGCTGTCTTTGCCGATCCAGCGCTTCCTTAAGCGTTTCACCGCCGCCGGAAAGGAGGACAAGTCCTGCTGCAGGCCTGATTGCGTTCAGGGCCGTACCCACCATGCATCCTTCGCTATGTCCCATGATGATGAACTTGCTTCCGTCGACCTTCGGGTGAGCCGCCAGCATATCCAGCGCTGCTTCCCCATCCTTCAGTGCATCAGAGAGCCCGGCAGCATGGTAATTCCCTTCACTTTCGCCAACCCCTCTTTTATCATAGCGGAACGTGGCAAAGCCAAGTGAAGTGCACAACTCCGCCAAATCCTTATAAAGGTTGAATTTGAATTTCCCATTCGGTGTGCTGCCATCACGATTCAATTTGCCTGACCCCGGAAGAAACATAATGGTTGGATAAGTTTCCTTCCCCGAATCTGGCACTAATAATGTTCCTTTTAACATCACATCACTCTTAAATGCGATTTCCTCTTTAACCATCTGGACGTTCATCATCCTTTTTCCCCTCTTCAATTGGATTATGGGTTGTTAAAATATTGGTCACGGTCCGTTTCTTCCTGTCTGGTGTTTCTTCATTGTGGAGTAGCGGCGTGATCAATTCGACGTACTTCCTGATAAACTCACTATATTCCTCATCGCTCGCATATAGACTTGCCGTCCTGAAGCTCGCCATGTCCTTTTGGAAATCGTAATTTGGCTGGCGGATATAGGACTCGAAATCCATCAATACATTCGCCATGAACTTAATGAAATAGTCCAGATGCTCATCCGGTCCGGCTTTAAGCACCTCTTCCCTTGAAACAACTTCATTATTTTTAGGCAAGGCATACACTTTCTCAAGCGTTCCTCTTACCTGGTTTTCCTCTACTACTTCAATGATTTTTCCATCAAGCAGCTTTTTCAAATGGCGGTACAAAGTCGCCTGTGGCACCTCCGGCAGCTTCTCGGCAATCTGCTGGACTGTTTTCCTCCTCCCGCTTGATAGCGTGTGAAGAACCTTCATTCGTACTGGATGTAAAATCAAATCTGCTTTCGTTTCCTTCATCGTGATCACCTGCTGTATTATAGATTGCGATTATTATCATTATCAATAATGATAATATAATTCCTTTTGAAAATATTGTCAATATTGTTTAGTAAATTCAATAAAAATTTATTTGGTTCGAGATGGACGGATTTTTTCTATATGATTGTTTGTCATGATTTGGATGATAGACATTTTTTTCGTCGTTTCCCTGATTTTTGTCCTTCATGGCTTCGATGATGGACACTTTTTTCGTCGTTTCCCTGATTTTTGTCCGTCATGACGTCGATGATGGACACTTTCTTCGTTTTTTCTCTTATTTTTGTCCGTCATAAGCTGCAACTGGTGTGTCCACCACGCCATAGCCCAATAAAAAAAACTCCCACTAGATTTCAATCCGGAAGGAGTTTTCAATTATTTATAAAAAGAAAATCAAAACCTGTGATGCAATCGCGACTGAAATCAGCGCGAATGGATAGGCGGCGGCATAGGCGATGGATGGGTCTTCGGAGTCCATCAGCTGGTTGGCTGCGCCAAGTCCGGGTGTGCTTGTCATTCCGCCGCATAATGCGCCTAATGAGTGAATGATGCTGAGCCGGAAAAGCTTTCTTGCGATGAAAAAGCCGGCGACTACTGGCAGGATTGTGATGATTGCACCGCCGATGACGAGATTGAAGCCTTCCTGCTGGATGACCTGGACGATACCTTTTCCGGCGGTTGTACCTGCTCCTGCAAGGAATAGGACTAGACCAATATCACGGATGACCTGATTCGACGGCTGGTAATAGCGGGCATGGATTGGTCCCAGTCTTCCGAAGTGGCCGATGATCAGGGCAATGAATAAAGGTCCACCGGCGACGCCGAATGTGATGGTCCCTAGTTTCGGGAAGTGAATCGGCACCATCCCGGCAAGTACGCCGAGCAGCAGTACGAGACTCAACGATAAAATATGGATATTGGTCACTGTCAGTTTTTTTCTGCTGAACAGTTTTTCGACGTCATCCAACCGGTCTTTGCTGCTGACCAGCGTCAGGACATCGCCGCGTTCAAGGCGCCATTTTGGATTCTGGTTGAATTCGAAACCGCCTCGTTCAACTCTTGTGACTGTGACACCGTATTTGCGTCTTAATTCAAGTTCCTTGATCGTCTTCCCAATCAATTCAAGCGCATCCACGGTCACTTTGCGAAGCTCTACATTGTCATGGTTTACCGTGTTCGTCTCCACTTCACGGCCGATATCTTCGCAAAGCTTTTTCAAATCGTTTGGCAATCCGACAGCGACTAGCCTGTCCCCCACCAGAATAACGGTATCATTAAGAGCAATGATATTCCGGTCGCCGCGGATGACCCGGCTGATGACGACCGAATTGTTCCGATTAAACTTGAGCTCTTTTAGCGTTCGTTTGTTAATAGAAGGGCT
Source organism: Chryseobacterium sp. ISL-80 (assembly GCA_018613055.1). Classification (GTDB taxonomy): domain Bacteria; phylum Bacillota; class Bacilli; order Bacillales; family Cytobacillaceae; genus Mesobacillus. The sequence goes on from JAGGQZ010000017.1 coordinate 272,875, forward strand.
GGTCACCTCTATCGTCATGACCTCGGGCGACTCATCATTGCGGACAGGGCCTGATTTCTTTTTCAGATCCTCCGCCAGATCGGCCTTCAGCACGCGCGGCAATAGCTGCACGAACAGCACCACTGCCAGGACGCCAAATGGGTAGGCAATCCCGTAGCCGACAGACGCAAGCGGATCGCCAGTGGCCTGAAGTGCGGCAGCAAGACCTGGTGTACTTGTCAGCGCACCGGTCATGATGCCGATGCTCAATGCCGGCGACAGATGGAACAGCTTGGACACAATAATCGTCGTAATCGAAGCAACCAGAACGATCAGCAAGCTGATGATGCCAAACACAATTCCACTCGTTTTCATCATCCGGAAAAAGCGCGGTCCTGCTGACAAGCCCACTGCCACGATGAATAAGCCAAGTCCCAGCTGCTGGATGACCGCTGACACCTGATAGCCGAAATGTCCGAACACCATAGCTGCCAGCAATACACCAGACGTTCCGAGACTAAGTCCTCGTATTTTAATTTCCCCTAGTGCAGAGCCGAGAAATAAGATCACAAATAATAAAATTAACGGTTCCTCAAGCAAACCTTTTATGCCGTCCACAGATGATTCCTCCAAATAGTACGTTTGTGAAAATCTACACAACATAGAATAGCACGACAAATGGCCATTTCCTAACCAAGACATTGACGAATTTATTACAAAAACAACATCCCTTTGGTGAAAACGTTTTTCTTTGCATTTTCCTCCAGGGAGTGTAACATAAACGAAAATTATTGAAGTTTGAGTTTAAAATTGCGAGGAACCTTCTCTTTTAAAAGCCGATTTTTCGTGCTGCCGAACTTTTTATAGCGGAAGTTTAATTTATATAGCGACTTTTTGTCTTTTATAGCGAGTTTTCTATTTATATAGCGACTTTTCCACTTTTATAGCGACTTTTTCATTTTTATAGCGACTTTTTCATTTATATAGCGAATTGGAAAAAAATGCGGATTTTTTCCAATTAAAAAAGAGACTCTAAATTGAGTCTCTTACATCACTTCATAAACATCCTGGGAGGATTCGAGGATATAGTCTGGCTTTGGCTGGACCATTTTAGCTTTGTGTCCGGCGATATGGTCGGGATGCTTCTCCCAATTTTTCCAGTCCTGTTCTGCTTGCCAGCTGATCATCACCAGGACTTCTTCATCGCCTCGGCGGCTTTTTTTTACGAGAACCTGTTTATCAAGGAAGCCGGGCTGCTTTTCAATCAGCATGCCCTTTTTCGAAAAGCGTTCAACCACCTGGCCGGAATGTCCCTCTTTCACAAGCAACCTCTTCATTTGATAAAACATTACAATGCCGACCTCACTTCTTCGATCATTGACTTTAGTGACTGCAAACCGCCGCCGCTTAGGTACCAGTTGGTTCCGTCCAGGTAAATGACCTTTCCATTTTTAAAAGCGTCTGTCTTTTTCACGAGCTCGTTTTCGATGGTTTCCTTCGCGCCGACTTCGCCTCCTACAGCTGCGGTGCGGTCGATGACGAACAAAATTCCTGGGTTTTTCTCAAGGATGTATTCGAATGTGATGCTCTGGCCGTGGGTGGATGCTTCGATTTTTTCATCTGCTGCCTTGAAGCCGAACTCATCGTGGATGAATCCGTAACGTGACCCGGAGCCATATGCACTTACCTTTCCTTCATTCGCGAGCACGAGCAATGCTTTTTCATCTGCAGCGGATGCTTCTTTATTGATTTCATCGACACTTGCATTAATGACCGCCAATTTATCAGCAACAACATCATCTTTATCAAAAATTTCGCCGATCAGCTTCATGTTCTTTTCAAAAGAGAACATGTAATTCGTGTAGTCCATGCCGACAAATACGGTTGGAGCGATTTCTGCGAACTGATCATACAGTTCCGCCTGTCTTGCGGAAATGAAGATGACGTCAGGCTTCATGGCATGTATGGCTTCAAAATCAGGCTCCTTCAGGCTGCCGACATTCGTATATTCCTTGCCTGCATATTTCTCTAGGTACTCAGGAACGATTGCCTGTGGAACACCGGTCACCTTCACATCCAGCTCATCAAGTGTATCCAGCACACCGAAATCGAAAACGACTACTTTTTCTGGATTCTTTTTGACTGTAGCTTCCCCGTACTCATGCTTGATGGTCATTTCCTTTGTTTCTCCAGCTGATGCTGTTTCTGCTTTTTCCTCAGAGCCACAAGCTGCCAATGCGAATAACATCGATAAAACTAAAGCAAATTGATAGATTTTTTTCATGGTATTTCTCCCCTTTTACTAAGAATTAAAATAAACGCAAATCCGGCAATTGTTCATTTCTTGGATTGGGATATCCATATCGTAAATTTCTTTTAATGCGTCTGACTGGATGACTTCCCTTGTTGGGCCATCCTTGATGACTTTGCCATCCTTCAAGGCAACAATCCGGTCTGAATATACGGAAGCAAAATTGATGTCATGGAGGACGATGACGACCGTTTTTCCGAGATCATCGACCAGCTGGCGCAGGATTTTCATAATCTGGACGGAGTGCTTCATGTCCAGGTTGTTCAGCGGTTCATCAAGCAGGATATACTCGGTATCCTGGGCGATGACCATCGCGATGAATGCTCGCTGTTTTTGCCCACCAGATAATTCATCCAGGTAACGGTCCTGCATATCCCTAAGGTGCATATAGTCGATCGCCTGGTCAACGAACCGCTCATCCTCATCGGTCAGCCTTCCCTTTGAATAGGGAAACCTTCCGAAAGAAACGAGTTCACGGATGGTCAGGCGGACATTCATGTAATTGGACTGTTTCAGGATCGAGACAACCTTCGAGAATTCATTCGACTTCATTTTCCTAACATCGGTCTGGTCGATGAGCACCTCTCCGGAATCAGCATCAAGCAGCCGGCTGACCATTGAAAGCAGCGTCGATTTCCCGGCGCCATTCGGACCGATGAACGAAGTGATCTGGCCTCTTTGGATGGTGACCGTCACATCCTCGACGACACTCTTCTTTCCGTAAAATTTGGACAGTGAACGAATTGAAATCATGTTGATCGACTCTCCTTCAGCAGTAAGTAAATGAAATACACGCCTCCGATGAAATTGATGATGACACTAAGCGTGGTGGAAAACGTGAACACTCTTTCCACGATCCACTGGCCGCCAACCAGGGCAATCACACTGATTAAAATCGCACCGCTGATGAGGACGCTGTGTTTATAAGTTTTAAAAGCTTGATAGGATAGATTCGCAACAATCAAGCCCAAAAACGTCAGCGGTCCGACTAGGGCGGTGGACACCGAAATGAATACGGCAACGAGCACTAGCATTTTTTTTACGATAGAGTCATAGGGGACTCCAAGGTTAATCGCGTTCTCCCTGCCAAGTGACAGCACATCGAGATAGGGCGTGAACCTCCATGCATATAGGATCAGCAGGATGATCAAGGCAACCGCCAACCATACCAGATCCGTGTTGATATTATTGAAGCTCGCAAACATCCGGTCTTGCACAATCTGAAACTCGTTCGGGTCAATCAGCACCTGCAGGAAGGTCGTTATGCTTGAGAAAAACGTTCCGACGATGATACCCACCAGCAGCAAGAAGTAGATTGGCTGATTTCCTTTTTTAAAAAGAAGCCTGTAGAGCAGCAGGGCGAACACAACCATGATGGCCACTGTCAGAATGAAGTTCACCTGTTTATTGACGACTGTGACATGACCGGAACCAAGGAAGAAAATCAGCACAGTCTGCAGCAGCATATAAAGCGAATCCAGTCCGATGATGCTTGGTGTCAGGATGAGGTTGTGGCTGATCGTCTGGAATACGACCGTTGAGTAGGCAATCGCAATTCCGGTGATCAACATCGCCGCCACCTTGTAAGCCCGCCTTGGCAGAGCATAATCAAAGCTGCCATTGAGGTCATGGAATAAGTACAAGGCACTGGCACCAACAGCGAACAAAGCAAGGATGATTAATTTTACGGAATTACGCATAGGCCTTCCTCCTAAACAGCAGGTACAGGAAGATTCCGCTGCCGATGACGCCGACCATCAAGGAGATGGAAATCTCATAAGGATAAATCAGTACTCGACCGAGGATATCTGTGACGAGCAGAAAATTCGCCCCCAGCAGTGCTGTGTGCGGCAATGTTTTTTGCAGATGGTCGCCTTTGAAAATCGAGATGATGTTTGGGATGATCAAGCCGAGGAACGGAATCATTCCGACCGTCAGCACGACGGTGGCTGTAATCAGTGCCACCAGGATTAATCCCGTATTGACGACACGCTTGTAGGCGAGTCCGAGATTCTTCGAAAAATCTTCACCCATTCCCGCCACCGTGAAGCGATTGGCGAACAAGTAGGCAATCACCAGAATCGGAATACTTATGTACAAAAGCTCGTAACGGCCCATCATGATCATCGAAAAGTCTCCCTGCAGCCATGCCGACATGTTCTGGATGACATCTGCTTTGTAAGCAAAGAATGTCGATATGGATGATAGGATATTACCCAGCATCATCCCGACGAGCGGAATGAAAATTGCATCTTTGAACTTGATCCGGTCAAGGATTTGCATGAACAAAAATGTTCCGGCAAGTGCGAACACAAACGCCACCAGCATTTTCTCGATCGTGGAAGCATTTGCAAAAAACAGCATCGAAACGAGGATTCCCAGTCTCGTCGCATCGAGTGTACCTGCCGTTGTTGGCGACACAAACTTATTCCGGCTTAGCTGCTGCATGATCAATCCGGCGATGCTCATCCCTGCTCCGGCAAGCAGAATGGCAATCAGCCGCGGAACCCTGCTGATTAGGAAGATTTCCGTTGCTTCAGATTGGAAATCCAGAAGCTCAATTGGCGTGATGCTGCTGACTCCAACAAAGAGAGAAAGCAATGAAAGAACTATCAAAGAGGCAATCAAATAACGCTTTTTCATGGCCATGCTCCTAATTCATCGATAGATAATGATAATCATTATCAGTTAACCTATTTAAATATTAAATGCTCTGTTTAATAAAAGTCAATAACTAAATGAGAATTTTTTTCAATTAGATTGGAATAGTATGGAGGAGGTGTCACTTAAAAGCAGGCATTTGATTAGTAGTTAACTAGTGTCTGGAACGAAAAAAAGCCCCTGTCAGGAGCTTACTTCCAATGATTTTTCGATCAATTTTTGATGCCTGATTTCGAATTGGTGGATATGGTTCAATTCTTCAAGCAGGTCATGGATCGATACCAGTTCATAGTAGATGATCGTTTCTTCGGAGAACCGGTCGGCGTCTGCCTCCCTCTCATCTACTTCATGTCTTAATAAGCTGAGCAATTCATTGACGATGGCATCATGCTCCTCGTCCAGCAAGAAATCTGGATGATGGAGTGCGGCCTTGATTGATTTTACCATCGCTTCTACTACACTCGCTTTTGACTCAGTTAGATGAATCGAAGGCAGCGAAAAAAGATTTCCGACGTGGTAATGGATTTGCCTCAAAATCGTCAGCTTTTTGAAATCATAGTGGATATTCCGCATATTCTTCCGGTCGAATTGATGCAGCTTCCATTCTTTCTTTTGGTATTTGCACAATGTTTCAATGCTTTCCATCTCTTTGATAATTCTCTGGAAGTCTGATTTTGTTTCCCGGTGCAGAGGCTGATGCTTGGTGATTTCTGTTCCTCTGCTGGCAATCAGATTCCCTGTCTCATGAACCAGTTGCTGGATTTTTGCCTTGATGGATCTGGAGTAATCCGGCCGGATCACCAGAAGGTTCACAAGTGTCGAGACCGTCAGCCCTGTCAATGTCGTCCCTAGGCGGATGAAAAAGCTCGACAAATAGTGGTCATTGACGGTTGAAACCATCGCCACTCCTGTCAATACCGCCACCAAAGCCCCATCATGAAGCTTCAGCCGGTGACAGGCAATGATGGTCGCGACAGCAACGAGCATATAGGTAAGCGGGCTGTGCCCGAATGCAAAATTGAACACGACGGAAAACCCTGCGCCGATCGCCGATGCCGGGAATCGGACATATGCTTTTCGAATGGAATCAGCCGCTGTTGGTTCGATGGTCACAATGGCCGTGATGACTGCGAACATAGGCGGCCAGCCGAGCAGGTCACAAATCAGTGCAGTAATGAAGACAGCAATCCCCGTTTTAAGGACCCTGCCCCCAACAAAGTTGAATTTTTTCAAAAAAGCCATTTTCTCATTCCTCATTTAAAAAACCTTATACTGTATCATTATAACGTAAGGATCAGGAGATAAGAAAACAACATATAAAAAAAGAAAACCCTCAAAGAGGAGTTTCCTATTCGTTGATCACATATCCATTGCCAGAGACTTCGGTCTCCATTGGAACCTTGATATAGATGAAGTCCAGTCCCTGCATCATCCCATACCCGCCGTTGAACTGCTCCCCATCTTCAGCGAACTGGTTAAAAGGAAAGGCGTTCGCGTACTTTACAAGTTTGACGTTCACGGGTTTTTGAGGGAAGACTTTCAGAGTTGTCTCAGTCAGTTGGATTTCCGGTGAAGTGAAACGATCCGTGATATCGATGTTATCTATATATGAAAAAGTGGTGTAATGGGTCACTTTGACCTGATTTTCGAGAGAATTTACCTTCTCGATGAATACCGAGGCATTGATGCTCAACGCATTGATATTCAAAGACTTTCCTTCCAACGGAAATTCCCATGATTTCATCTTCGTAAGCCCTTCTGCTTCCTCAATTTTTCCGGACTCAACAATCGAATAAATATCGCCGTTATATCGTTCATTTTGCTGAATTTCTTGATCTGTCAAATAATCTCCCTGATAGGATTCCCCCTTTGGAACAATGAAGGAAATAATTCCAGCGCAAAGCAAAACAATTAGATAGCCTGTAAAAACTTTTGTGGTGCCACTCCCGTTCATAAACCTCGGACTGATGAACTTATTGGAGAAACTTACGAAACTAATCATGGCCAATATGATAATTAAGAACAATAAAACGAGACTCATTTCCTCACCTCCAGGCTGTCCGAGATCAATATCGCAGATCCAAATGCAATGGTTGTTGTTAATAGAACCTTTAACAGGAACAGCAGTAGGGAGGTTTCCTTCACAAAAATTTGTCCAATATCAATGACCAGGGTGGATTCGCTGCCAGCTACCACATTGATGAAAATGCTTCCGAAGAATAAAGCAGGAAGAAGAATGATAAAAATCCTGTTTCTTTGGACGAGCATCCCGACCAGATAGCCAAGTGCCGTGAAAAGGAACAAATACAGGATGGTCCCGGCCAGGCCCTCTGCCATCTGCAGCGTTGATAATCGCTGGCTTTCGATGAGCTCCCGCTCCTGCAGGAACAAGACGGACAGCTTTAGCGACTGGCTCGCCAGCAAAAATGTTACTCCGCCGACGATACTTGCCCAGCCGAGGAACAGGATATTCGCTAAATGGCTGCTCAGCCTGTTGGCCACAAATGCATAATCATCAAACCGATACGCCTGGGTCGTTACGACAATCGCCGAAATGAACGCCCAGATCATCATGAAGGCAAGGATGATATTCCCTGAATAATATTTCATGTCATAACTGAAAGTATCAGAGCCTCCGCCCCCGCCTCCTTCTCCGGCAAGCGAAAACAGGATCCCGATGATTTGCAGGATCATCAGCGAAGTGAACATTCCCCGGTAGGATTTCAATTTGAATCGGAATTGCTTTTTTACAATATCCCAGAGGTTAATTTTTGTTAAAGACATCATCAATCCCGCCTTTCTCCTGGCTGGTCAAGTACAGACAGAGATCTTCGTTTGAAATCGTCGAGAACTCCAGGCCGTTTTTCATGGCTGCCGTAATCTGATCTTCTGACAAGTTGTTGCGGATTACCGCATAACTCCTGCCAAAACCGGCATTGCTCCGGTGGAATATCTCATGTCCACTAATCCAGTCGATCAGCATTTCTTCTTTTCCGCTGACAACGACCGCATACTCTCGCAGGTCTTCAACCGTCATATGCAAAAATTGCTTTCCATCCTTTAACAGCAGGATGTCTTCAAGAATGTCCTCTACTTCATTGAGATGATGGCTTGAAATGATAATGGTTCGTGGGTTGGCAATGTAGTCTTTTAGCAGCGCTCGGTAAAAATCCTTCCTGACACCAGCATCCATCCCGTTTGTCGGCTCATCAAAGATTGTCAGGAGACAGCGGGAAGCCAGCCCCAAAATTGCATTGAAGGTATTCTTCATCCCCTTAGAAAGTCCGGTATGGTGCTGCTTCAGGTCGAGACGGAAATAGTCCATTAAATTCCTGGCCAGTTTCATATCCCAGTTAGGATAAAAACTCGCTGCCGACTCTAATAGTTCGTCAAGACTCAGCGCGGCTGGCAGATTCATATCATTATCCACCATGATCATGTTCGCTGACACAGACAGGTTATTGAACGGATTTTCCCCAAATACCCTTACTTCACCTGAACTCTCGCGCATGAAACCAGCAGCGATTTTTAGCATCGTCGTCTTGCCGGCTCCGTTCCTGCCAATCAGGCCTGTGATCTTGTTTTCCCCGATTGAAAACGTCAGCTCATCCAATGCTTTTTTCTTCCCATATGTCTTTGTTACATTTTCGAATTCCAGCACACTCATCATGTATCCCCCTTCAAGTCCCGTTTGGCTTCCTGGATCATCGCGATCAATTCATCCTCAGTCACCTGGAGATGCTCCGCCTCCCGCACCAACTCTAGCACCAATGACTTCAATGTCTGGTTCCTCCGTTTCGCACTGATAATCTTTTTCGCATCCTCCGATACAAACATACCGAGACCGCGCTTTTTATAAAGAATGTTTTCATCCGCTAAAATATTCAGGCCCTTTGCCGCTGTCGCCGGATTGATATTCAGCATTTCCGCCAGCTGATATTGTGAATGGACCTTCTCATCCTTCTTGATACTTTCGCTGAGAATCTCCGTTTCCAGCCACTCAGCAATCTGGACGTAAATCGGTTTCATGCTATCTGAATTAAGGATCAACCCCGCACCTCCTCTAACAGGTCACATAGTGCATTACTGTTGTAATGTACTATATAGCATATTATGCATTTACTCAAGGGATATTTAACCATTTTTATAAAAATTTCTTAATTACAAGGATTTCTCCCCATATAAAAAACCCCCTCGCATTACACGAGAGGGCAGCTGCTATAATACATTCATCTTATCAAGAGGGCTTTCCAGCTTCGTTAGTTCAAGCTTCATTTTTTCTGTTTCCAGCAGGTAGTTTTCATGTTTCAGTCTTTCAAGCTCGATTTCGTCTTTAATCATGTTGTGTTTGATTTTGGCTACTTTTTGATAATGGCTTGTAACAATGGCGACAAGCGGAATCGAAAACACCATAATGATACCTAAAGCCCCTGTTAAAGCTCCGGTCATGGAACTTCACTCCAAATCTATCATGATTTTATTTCTATCATAGCAAAATAGGTAAAATAAACCAACCCTAAATGGAAGTTTCGAATTGAACCCTGTGGAGGTTGGCAAAAATGCCGCCTTGCTCGATCAATTCATCATGAGTGCCTTGTTCGGCAATCCCATCCTCGGTAACAACGACGATTCGATCGGCACTTCTGATGGTCGCCAGTCTGTGGGCGATGACCAGCGTCGTCCGATTCTTCGATAATTCGGCGAGTGCCTTTTGAATGATTCTTTCCGTCTCGGTATCAAGCGCTGATGTCGCTTCATCGAGAATCAGGATGGGCGGATTTTTCAAGAACATGCGGGCGATGGCGATTCGCTGCTTTTGCCCGCCTGATAACTTCAAGCCCCGTTCCCCAATTTGCGTTTCATAGCCATCAGGCAGGGCAGCGATAAAGTCCTCGAGATGTGCCTGCTTTGCAGCTCTGACAATATCCTCATGGGTGGCCCCCAATGAACCATATGCAATATTTTCTCGCAGCGTCCCCGTAAAAAGGAACACATCCTGCTGGACGATCCCGATTTGCGAGCGCAGCGATTTTTTCGTCATGTCCCTGAGGTCGATACCATCGACCGTGATACTGCCGCTGTTCACATCATAGAAACGTGGGATCAACGAGCAAATCGTCGTCTTCCCTGCACCCGACGGACCAACGAACGCAACTGTCTCTCCATGGTTGATTTCCAGGTCGATTCCGTCCAAGACGGGTTTGTTCTTTTCATAGCTGAAGATGACATTCCTGAATTCGATATCCCCTTTCAAATGCGGAACCTCAATCGCGTCCTCGCGATCCACGACGTCCGGATTCTGGTCCATCAGCTCGGTAAACCGCTTAAAGCCTGCCATCCCCTTTGGATACAATTCAAGTATCGCACTGATTTTATCAATTGGTTTAAACAGGACATTCACATAGAGGACAAACCCGACGAGTTCCCCATAGCTCAGGCTGCCCTGAAAACTTAGCCATGCACCATAAACCAGGACAACGAGGACAATCAGCCTTGTCAGCATATAAATACCGGACGAGCTGAACGACATCACCTTATAGGCGGTCAACTTGGCACGGCGGAACTTGCGGTTGTTCTTTGTGAATCTCTCAATCTCATACTCTTCATTTGTAAAAGACTGAACCACCCGAATTCCTGAGACGCTATCTTCGACCCTGGCATTAACGTCGGCAATATCTGTGTACATGTTTTTCCAGGCAGCGTTCATTTTCAGGTTGGAATACGTAATTAGCCAAATAAGGAATGGCACGATGATCATCGTAATAAGTGCCAGCTTTACATTGATGGTCAGCATGATCCAAAACGCTCCGACGAAGGTCATCACGGCAATGAATAAGTCCTCCGGTCCGTGGTGTGCCAGTTCCCCCAGATCAAACAGGTCATTGGTGATCCGGCTCATGATATGGCCGGTTTTCGTATTATCGAAAAAGCGGAAGGACTGCTTCTGGACATGCTGGAAAAGCTGCTGCCTCATGTCCGTCTCAATATTGATGCCAAGCTTATGGCCCCAGTAATTGACAATGAATTGAAGCAAGGTGCTGATGATGTACAGCAGCAGCAATCCGATGCTCACGCTGACAATCATGTTCCAGTTCCCGCCAGGCAGCAAGGTATCAATGAACCACTGGACAGCGAGCGGGAATGCGAGCTCCAGTAAAGCGACAATGACGGCACTGCTGAAATCAATGATGAAAAGCCTGCGATGCGGCCTGTAATAGGTAAAAAATCTTCTTATCATAATCTGTTCTCCTTTAATATCTTCAAGTGATTATATGTCAAGGAGTGCCACTTTTTCAATAATTATGAAAAATAAACTGAATGAATTTCTTCTTTTAATACCTGATTAAAGTTTCTAATTTATGGCTAGTTTATAGAAGGAATGAAATGGATTTGAGGTGAAGACATCTGAAGATTGCGAAGAGGCATTTCGTTTTTAATCTTGTAGTGATTATTGTTCCATGGCTTTCGTTACTGTTCATCGGCAAAAGAAGCTTCAAGCGCTACTCTGTTGCAGGAGTTTTTATCGTAATTTTTGAGATCATCAACCATTTGTATGGTCACAAGCGAAACTGGTGGAAGTTTTACAACAAACGAAAATCATTCCTTCGTGATGAGCTTCCTTTTAGCATCGGACCTTATATGCCGCTGTCGATGTGGCTTCTGAAGATCTCAGATGGGAACTTCAAAAAATTCATCACACTCAATGCGATTGCCGACGGCGCCTTTGCGTTCTTTTTGATTGATGTACTAAAGAAAATTAAAATCATCAGACTGAACAAATTGAGCCATATTCAATTTTTCTTCTATCTGCATTACAAAGCATACTTATTGTATGGGTTCCAGTATGTATTTGAAAAATGGCGTGGTTATCGAGTGTATATGTAGAAAGAAAGCTCCCGGCTGTATCTGCCGGGAGCTTTCACTTTCTTAAGACGGAACGAGGACGCCTTCGAGTTCCTTATTGATTTCTCTTGACCGATTCGTGGCATGGTTGACCGCCTGGGAAATTGCCGTACCGCCATTGTATTTTCTCAAAGCGTTCAGTCCGGAGGCTGTCGTTCCATTCGGAGAGGTTACATTTTTCCTGAGGACCTCTGGTGTTTCATCCTTTTCGATGATCATTTTCGCCGCACCGAGGATGGTCTGGGCAATGATTTCACGGGCCATTTTTTCGTCCATGCCGTTTTCTTTGCCAACACGCTCCATGTGCTCCATCAAATAGTAAAAGTAAGCAGGGCCGCTGCCGGCCAATCCAGTGAAGATATCCATTTGTTCCTCTTCAATCAAGAATACCTTACCCATACTGCTTAACAATTCTTTTGCATCCTCTATATTTTCGTTCGTTGTATGCCTGCCAGGAGACATCGCAGTGGCTGATTCCTGGATCATGCTAGATGTGTTCGGCATGACGCGGACCACCTGCTGGCCACTGTTCAGGTTTTCTTCCATAAAACCGGTTGAAATGCCTGCCAGAACCGAAACAACCACCTGGCCAGGAACTACTTTATCCTTCAAATCCGCAAGAGCACCCGCTGCTCCTTTTGGCTTCATCGCTAAAATAAACATATCTATTTCTTCGTATGGCAATTCAGCCTGAGGCATCGCATTGATTCCATATCTGGATTCCAGACGTTCCAGTCTCGCTGCATTGCTCTTGTTCGTAACATAAACTTGATTTTCATGCATTTTCCCTGACTTGACCAGACCTGAAATCATCGCTTCCGCCATGGATCCAGCACCTAAAAATGCTACTTTTTTATGTTTTAACAACCGCATTCACCTCATCATTTTTATTTCCGTTTGCTTTTTGTCAACTTTACTTATCGTAACATCCTGAGGATGAGTTTCAAGGGATACGAGGTGATTCGCGAGCATTCGGCCGAGATAGTGAATGAAAGCGGGAACATTCTAAAGAATGACACCTTTATTTGCTTATAAAGAGTTTTAATCACCTATTATGCTAAAATATGAAGAAATATAAGGTTTTAAAAATAAGAGACAATTGAGGGAGCGGATATGAATATAAAAGAAAAGGTCAAAAACCTTCCTTTGACTCCTGGTGTTTACCTTATGAAAGATCAAAAGGGCACAGTGATTTATGTCGGGAAAGCGAAAAGCCTCAAAAAACGGGTCCAAACATATTTTCAAAACTCTGCAGCCCATCCACAAAAAATCAAAAAGATGGTTGCTAACATAAATGATTTTCATGTTTTGCATACTGATACGGAATTCGAGGCATTCTTGCTTGAATGTAAGCTAATTAAAGAATTACAGCCTCTTTTTAACAAGAAAATGAAGAGCCACCTTCCGTACTCTTATATTGCAATTAAAATGGACGGACCTTTCCGGAAAATTTCAATTGCTTCTGAAATATCCGAAGCTGGCGGCACGATTTATTTTGGACCCTATACCAGCATGATTTATGTAAAAAAAGCAATCGAGAACTTGAAGGAGTATTTTAAAATTAACTGCCTTCATCCACTCAAGGGTTCTCCTTGCCTAAACTATACGCTTGGTAAGTGCAATGGATTGTGTTTAGGTGGATCAAGAGTTGAGGAATACAATAGGATCGTGGAGAAATTCATATCTTTTCTACAGGGATTTGATACAGAGATTTTGGATGAAATAGAGAAGAAAATGAATCAGGCCTCCGAAGAATATCAATTTGAAGAAGCAGCAAAATACAGGAATTACATGAAATCACTCTCCATCCTTTTGTATAAGGAAAATATGATTCAATTCACTGGAGGAAATAAAAACATTGTTGTGGTTGAAAGGATCAATGACCGCACATTGAAGGTTTTCCTGATCAAAGGGCATAACGTTATTTTTAGCAAACAATACCACCCAGAGAAGTTCAGGCACCTGTCAGAGAAGATAAAGGACACCATCCTTTACTTCTTCCAGGAGAATGATAAAAGGAAACCTGTCGTCATTGGCAAGGAGGAACTTGATGAAGCCCAAATCATCTATAGTTATTTAAATGGAGGAAATGCCAGATTCATCGTCATTCCAGAAGAATGGCTGGATGACAGTGAATCTGAAAAGCTTGATGAATCTATTAATCAATTACTAAACGCTTAAGAGGGCTGCAAAGATAGATGCAGCCCTTTTCTTATGTTTCTTTTGGCCACCGTAGTGAAAAGGTCGTGCCGCTTGAATTGCTCTCCTTTAAAATCAAGTCTGCCCCGAGCGACCGGGCAAGCATTTTACTGAAAGGAAGCCCAAGGCCAAGTCCCCTGACCTTGAGTTTTTTCTTCTCACCACGGAAGAAACGTTCAAATACTAGCGTCTGCTCTTCCTCTGGTATTCCTATACCTGTATCTTTTACATCTATTCTTTCCTCTGAAAGGATAATGGAGATTGAGCCTGAATCGCCCATAGCATGATATGAGTTATTCAACAGGTTGATGAGGATTTGCTGCAGCCGCAGTGGATCGGTCATTCTGTGTACCGTTGATTCCGGTGTGATCACATTTAGGTCAACAGGTTTATTTTGTGTCAACTGCCATTGCCGCCCGATATCCTCGACCAGCTTGTTCAGATTGCAGTTTTCCGGACGGATGGTAACGGCACCGGCAGCCAGGGAATTGAAGTCGAGCAAATCGGAAATCATGCTCTGCAATCTCTGGATTTCTTTTAGCGTGATTTCCAGGAATTCCTGGCGCTCCTCCCCTGTGACGATTCCATCCCGAACCGCCTGGACAAGGCCGCTGATCGAGGTAACAGGCGTTTTCAGATCATGCGTCACACCAGCCAGCAGCTCGGCTCGCATTTGCTCCAGCTGTGTCAGGCGTTTCGTCATTTCCTTAAAAGAAGTGACGAGTTGGTGTATTTCTAGTTCCTTTGGATTGGAATCCAATTTAATCTCATAATTGCCTTCCCTAACCTGTGCAGCAGCCTGTGCGACATCCTGGATGGGCTTGAGGATTTTTTTGGTAAGAAGATAAATGACAATCCAGCCAAGTAAACCCAGCCCAAGCAACAAAACAATCAACAGCCGGTATTCCTGATTGACATCGGCCAACTCGTCACCACTTTGCATCACAACTACCCATCCGGTTTGAACTTCATTCATTATGATTGGAGTTTTAACAGTGTAGATTTGCTGACCATTTAATTTCAGCTTGTTGATCGTATCTTCATTTTCAAACACCGAGGCAGGAACTTCTCCGGATGCGTGGTGAGGACCCCCTCCGCCCTTCATCGGCCCCGAATTCAGGATATTGCCTTCCAAATCGGTAATGAATAGCTGAGGCTGATTTTCCATTTGAAGGATCCTGGCCCTGTCCTGCAGCCTGCGATCAAGACGGCCATAATCATTATTTGAAGTGGACTGTCCGTATCGATCCGCTGTTTCGACCGCCAGATACTCCATTAAATTCAACCGGTTCTCCAGCGTAGTTTGCCTGATCCACCACATCGATCCGGCTCCGAGCAACAGAAGTCCGACAACCAGGGTAAGAAGATACCTCGTTGTCCAATATCTCAGAAGAGTTGTTGGTTTGTTATTTGTCGTAAACACTGAACTGATACCCCAATCCTCGTAATGTCCTGATTTCCCCCTGTGCTGCAGGCCAAGCCGCCAGTGATTGGCGAATCCGTTTGACGGACAGGTCCACCGCCCGGTCGCTCCCGTCGTAATCCATTCCCCAGACGTTTTCGATCAAATCTTCCCTCGTGAATGTCCGGTTAGGCCTCTCAGCAAGGAAAATCAGCAGACTGAGATCTTTTGGCGTCAGCACCACTTTTTCTCCATTTACTGTGACGACATGTGAATCCATATTGATTTTCAGACTGCCAAATTGTTTCTCATTTTCCGTCTCAAGGACATTGGAGGAGCGGCGCAGCACCGCATTGACTCTGGCGACCACTTCCTCGCCGACGAACGGCTTGGAGATATAATCGTCCGCACCCTGATTCAAACCTTTTAGACGATAGTCGATATCTCCGAGGGCTGTCAGCATGATGACCGGACAAGCACTGGTTTTACGGATTTCCTTTAATAGAGCCCAGCCGTCCATTCCCGGCAGCATGATATCCAGCAGCACAAGATCCGGCTTGCGCTGAGCAAATAGTGCCAGCCCATCGCCTCCATCATTGGCCTGTATCACCTCATAGCCTTCATGCTTCAAGTAAACCGCCAGCACTCTCGAAATCGTTTGTTCGTCTTCTACTATTAAGATTGTCTTCATTGCCGCTCCTCCTGTTATCCCGCAAAGCTTCGGAGCCTGAACAGCCCCGGCAAGGGATGCTGGCACTTCTCGAGCTTATCTATATTTTTATCTTACAAGAAAAATCCCCCGCTTTGTACCGGGGGACTTTGCACAATCTATATTTATTTAGGCTGTGCCATTAAATTCCCTGACCATTGCCTTCCTGGTGCATGCCGCCACGGCCGCCTTTACCGCCGAATCCGTCTTTTGGACCCATTCCACCTTCTCCGCCGAAACCACCTTTTTGTCCCATACCACCATAGCCGCCACCGAATCCGTCCCCGTGACCGAAGCCGCCGCCAAAGCCTTTCATTCCAAATCCGCCCATTCCCTCTTCAAACAGCTCATCAAGCTTGTCTGCATCCTTGTCCCTAATCTCCTGGATCAGTTCCTGTGCATCCTTATCCGCAGTGGAAATACCCAATTCCTTCGCCAGGTTCACGACTTTCTTTTCCCGGACTTCCTGGGCAATTTCTACGATTGTCTTGCCATCGATGGTGATATTCAGTTCCTTTGCATCTGCTTTTACTTTGGCCGTTTGGACTTCCTGTGTAATTTCGCGGATATCCTTGCCGTCTACAGTAATTCCATACTTTTTAGCCTGCTGATTGATATAGGCAGTATGGACTTCCAGCTGAAGTGTCTGCAGGTCATTGCCTTCCGTAGAAACGCCCAACTCTTTCGCTTTTTTATTCAAGTTCGCTGTACGGATGTCTTCCATTAAAGTCTGGGCATCCTTGTTGTCGGTAGACACTCCAAGTTCCTTTGCTTCATCCTTCAGGTTTGCTAACCGGATGGCATCGCGAAGTCCATCTGCATCCTTACCATCTGTAGAAATGCCCAGGTCCTTCGCTTTTTCTTTAAGATTGGCCAACTGAACTTCCTCAGCAAGCGCCGCGATATCTTTGCCGTCTGTCTTGATTCCCAGTTCTTTTGCTTCTTTTTTGATTGTTGCTTCCCGAATCTCACTCATCAATGTTTCGGCTGTTTTGCCCGATGTGCTGATTCCAAGCTCTTTCGCCTTTTCAATCAATGCTTCGGAATTGCCTCCCATATACCCTTTATGGCCAAACCCTTTTCCAAAGAAGCTTTTTACAGTATTTGCGGCTGTACTTGTGGTACTATCATCATTCGCTAAAGATGTGGTCGCATAGCCTCCAAGCAATAATGCACCCGCAATGGTGAATCCAATGACTGATTTCTTTTTCATTTCTGACATCCTCCTATAAACATTCTCTTTTTTCAGGTCCAGAATGGACATGGAC
Source organism: Chryseobacterium sp. ISL-80 (assembly GCA_018613055.1). Taxonomy (GTDB): domain Bacteria; phylum Bacillota; class Bacilli; order Bacillales; family Cytobacillaceae; genus Mesobacillus. The sequence continues at coordinate 290,307 of JAGGQZ010000017.1, forward strand.
CTTATACTTTTAATTTACAGGGTGAATATGTCAGTAAAATGTCAGGTAAAAAAAAGATTTAAAAATATTTGGCAAGCTAAAAGTGGACGGGAAGATTGATTTCAGCCTGCACATTTTGCTGTTTTAGAGCTTCTTTCATGTCCGGAAGATGTCAGAATCAAAAACCCGGAAAGTCTCCGGGTTCTGACTTTACTTCAGCTGCACTTTCTCGTCGCCTACCTCGATGAACCATTTACCTGCCGCAAAACTTTCCTTTGATACTTCAAATACTTTTGTATCTGTAACGGTGATTCCAGGGTTCAGGTCGCTCGCAATCTTGGCATTGTCTACATTTGTCTCGATCGCGTAATTGGAAGATGCATCGATGTCTGCGTCATACTCTGTTCCTTCTTCATCCACCAGGATGACAGCAGGATAATCAAACATTCCGACAGGTTTTTTTGAAGTGTTCTTGATTTTATATTGGATCGCTACGAATGTGCCGCCTTCGGATACTGCCTTGTTTACGAACTCATTGCCAACCTGGTCTTTTTCCTCAAATTTCGTTACTGTGATCTCCACTTTATCCGCTGGCACAGCTTCTCCCACTTTAAATACTTTTTCTTCTTTTGCCGGGGCTGCTGCTGTAGTTGTTGAAGTGCCGTCTGCCTGACTCGCTTCCTCTTTCCCGCTCCCAAGTGCTGAACTGATGATTCCAAACAAAATCAATATGCCTATGAAACTAATAATCTTATGCCTTCCGAAAAAGCTGCGCTGGTCTTTGCCGCAATGAGGGCATTTCTTCACACCTTTGGCGATTTCCTTTCCGCAAGTCTTGCAGTTACCCAAATTATTGTTTGTCATGATCATACCTCCTGATTCTATTTCATCCTTTTTTCAGTAATTGATTCTGAAACCATTTCATACATCATTTCAACGCCTTTTTCAGAGGCTTCGAAGTTAAAAGAGTTCTCAAGATTGATTCCAAGACTCTCAGCTTCACTGGCAACATCGATATTGGCACCCATGAAAATGAACTCCCAGCCATACTTTTCCTGCTGGTGCTGGATCAGTTCCTTCACTTTTCCATATGTGAACTCCCTGCTCGCGTTCTCCATTCCGTCTGTGGTGATGACGAAGATGATTTTGCCAGGCCTGCGGTCTTCCGAGGTCTTTGCCAGCCGGTAGCCGACGTCCAGGATGGTTTTCCCCACTGCATCCAGCAGCGCAGTTGTACCGCGGACAAAGTACTCTTCTTCTGTCAGCTTTGCATGCCTGGCGTCAATTCCATTCCAAAGGACCTCATATTCATCATCAAAGAGCACGGTTGTCAGGATGGTTTCGCCAGCAAGCTCCGACTGTTTTTTCACGAAAGCATTGAAGCCGCCTACCGTGTCGCTTTCAAGCCCAGCCATTGAACCGCTGCGGTCGAGCAAAAAAATGATTTCTGTTAAATTCTTGTTCATGTCTATCATCCTCCTAAGCTGAATCTGATATAATCATATCTAGATTCATCCATATATTGGTCGCCTGTTAAGCGACATTTTAAGGAGGCTGGCCACATGCTGGATCACCGGATTTTGGAAGAACTGCAGCAGTATATTGAAGAGAACATGATTTACGTTGTTTGTGAAAAGTCAATGGGTCCCATTGAGGATTATGTCCTCGAAAGCATTTCTCCGCTGGAAATTGAAAGTTTCATTCAGCAGAAACGGAAGCCGACATTGCAAAAGGTGCTGTTTGGCTTCATTGATAAAAAAGGGTCCACCGACGCAGAGGTTTATAAAAAGGCGGGAATTGACCGGAGGCTCTTTTCGAAAATCCGCTCAAACCCTGATTACAGGCCAAGCAAGAATACAGTGATCGCCCTTGCGCTGGGACTGGAATTGAGCAAAAAAGAAACCGACAAGCTGTTAAGCTCTGCCGGCTACTCTTTGTCGGACAGCGAAACCTCCGACCTTGTCATTCAATTTTGCATTGAAAGAAATATTTATGACATCCACCAGGTCAATTATGCACTGGATTATTTCAGCCAGAAGCCATTGGGCGGAGTACTATGAGAAAGCGTCAGCCCCGAGAAGCGCTGAACTAGATTTGGCTCGATGTGGAAATTATACTTTCTTACCTTATAAAAATAGCCTGGAGGAAATCCACCTTCAGGCTTACTTTTTTTAATGAATGGCAGTTCCGCGCTCAAAATGGTTCATGCAGGTCAGTTCGATAATATAATCGTAGTTTGCAATTGCTCTTTTCAGCTCGTCTTTTTCATCTATAGACAGGTTTGGATTCTGCATCTTATTCGCCAGCTGCATCTGCAATGCTTCTAAATGGGATTTGATTTCTTGATAGTTCATGTCCAACACCCTTTCACAAAAATGAAATCGTTTTCTTTCTTGTTTTTATTATATCTCGATAACCTCTTTGGGTATCGGTGGGTTTATTGATAATTTGTGAAACTTTTTATTTTACACGTAACTTCAGATTTTTTTTCAAAAAAGCTTCATCAGCAAATCGAAGGAGCACAATTTGTTCGAAGGCTTCCCTTTCTCAAATTTAAGTCGATTAGTCTCGCGTTTGAAGTATAATGAATACTATTCAGTTTATGCATATGATGATTCTTTGCGAGAATCCTAAATATAAATAAGTGGAATAATAAAATAAAAAGAGGTTTTTACATGAGTAACAGAAGTTTTGACGATTACAACTTAAGCGACGAAATTAAACGCGCCCTTTCAGTGTTGAAATATGAATCGCCAACAGAGGTTCAGGAAGAAGTCATTCCGTTAGCATTGGAAAAGCAAGACCTTGTCGTAAAATCCCAGACAGGAAGCGGCAAAACAGCCTCCTTCGGCATTCCTATTTGTAATTTGATTGATTGGGAGGAAAAAAATCCGCAAGCGTTGATTCTCACGCCAACCAGGGAACTGGCCGTACAGGTTCGTGAAGACATTACGAATATTGGCAGGTTTAAAAGAATCAAAGCAATGGCCGTTTATGGGAAGGAACCTTTTGCAAAACAAAAAGAGGAATTGAAGCAAAAAACACATGTTGTTGTTGGTACACCAGGACGCGTCATCGATCATATCGAAAGAGGAACACTTGTATTGGATGAAATCAAGTACCTGATCATAGATGAAGCGGATGAAATGCTGAATATGGGTTTTATCAATGATGTGGAATCGATTATTGAAGACCTTCCATTAGACAGAGTAACGATGGTGTTTTCTGCGACATTGCCTAAGGATGTTGAAAATCTTTGTCACAAATATATGAAAGATCCGGTCAATATTGAAATTGCTTCTACTGGAGTTACAACGAATACGATAGACCATATGCTGCTGGAAGTGAAAGAAGAAGATAAGATCTCACTCCTTAAAGACATTACCGTTGTTGAAAACCCAGATAGCTGCATTATTTTTTGCCGAACGAAGGAAAATGTTGATACAGTGTTTGCACAGCTTGAGGATGCCAATTATTCCTGCGAAAGACTTCATGGCGGATTAGAACAGGAAGACCGTTTCGCCGTAATGAATGGCTTCAAGATGGGGAATTTCCGTTATCTAGTGGCGACCGATGTTGCTGCGCGCGGGATTGACGTGGATAACGTTTCGCTTGTCATCAATTACGACGTTCCGATGGAAAAGGAAGGCTATGTCCACCGTACAGGCCGAACTGGACGCGCTGGCAACAAAGGAACAGCGATTACCTTTGCTACACCTTATGAAGAAAAATTCATCAAGGCTATCGAACGATACATTGGCTTTGAAATTCCTGTAGCAGAAGCTCCGAGCAGGCAGGAAGTTACAAGAAACCTGGCTGCATTCGATGAAAAAATCAGCGGGCGCCGTGTCGTGAAAAATAACAAGACAGCCCGCATCAACCAGGGAATCATGAAGCTTCATTTTAGCGGCGGGAAAAAGAAGAAGCTCCGCGCCGTCGACTTCGTTGGAACGATCGCGAAAATCCCTGGGGTATCAGCAGACGATATCGGCATCATCACGATCCACGATACCATGTCCTATGTAGATATCCTGAACGGAAAAGGTTCGCTTGTCATTCAGGCAATGGAGAATGCAACGATCAAAGGAAAGAAGCTTAGAGTCAGCAAGGCCATTAAGTAAGAAATTAGAAAGGACGATTATGCCAGCCATAATCGTCCTTCATTTATCCTATAGCGTTAATCATTTCTCACAAACAATCACTTCGCGTGTGAAATTCCCCTTTTTCACGACACAGCGATCAACAATTTCAAATCCGGCATTTCCGATGATCGAGTCGATTGGTTCAATCGTGACGATGACTACTTTTTCAGCAAATCCGTATGTGCTTTTCAGCATTTCGAGCTGCTCTTCGGATGTGATGACCGAGCACAGATTGTACGGCATATCAATAATTGCGACGTCATAGTTCCCAGTGACCTTTCGGATATCCTTAAACTCCACTTCCGTTGCATAGCCAAAATGCGCGATGTTCTCCCTTGTTCCAGGCAGTATGAGCGGATTGATATCACTTGCCACGATGTCGATCCCCATCGACAATGCTTCCACCACTACCGTTCCAATTCCGCAGCATGGATCGATCGCTTTAACTTCAGCTGGATCAGGAACTGCGATATTGGCGACGGCTCTTGCGACACGAGTGCCTAATGAAGTTGAGTAGCTATGCGGCTTCTGTTGATGGTTCAGCCAGACCGGTTCACTGCTGTGGTATTCACCAAATGCCCAACGCCCGTTTACATGCACGATCCCAAACAGCACATCTGGATTCACAAGCTCCGGCTCTCCGGGAATTTGCAAACCTACTTCCCGTTCAATACGGCGCCTCTCTTCAAAATTCACCTTATCAGGACCTGTCACTTTTACATACATCACTTTAAAAGTAGAGCCATTCAATTCTATCTTTCTCACTTGCTCGATTAGGTCCTCTAATTGCTCACCTTCAAGGATGACATCCATACGTCCCCTCATAAACGGACTTCGGCTTGGATCGATTTTCAATGTGCTCTCCAGGACGCTGGATTCTGTATCCTCCCCAAAAAACGAGCGCATTTCCAGTGCGCACAACTCTTTTTCTTCATCTGGAAAAGCGTAATTATATATATAAGACTTAGGCTTAAAGTTTGTGGATTTCAATAATTTCCCAACCCTTTCGTTCCATGTCATATAACTTACCTTCTGGAACTCGAAATAAAAATGACTTACCCCTTGGGCAAGTCAAGTGCTTGGTATGCGAGCTGATACTTTCCGCCCTCAGCTACTTCAGCATGATACAAAGCCTTAAGGGCGAAGTTTTTCTCCAGTTCATGTTCTTTTATCAAACTGGATAAGCGCGTTTGCAGTTCTGGATTATCCTTAATCAACTGTTTCATCTGAGATTTTACAAACTTCATCTATTTTTACCTGTACCCTTCAAAATCTAATAGTCCGTCTAAGTATAGCATTAACAAGTCCATAGTCTTTCATAACTTTTTCTTTATCAATCCGGCTCCACATGCACATGGACGTCATAAATATCGAATTCTTCCATCAGCTTCTCTTCGACCCTTGTGGAAATATCATGTGCGGTGCTGATATCAAGCGCCGGGTTCACGGTAATCACACAGTCGACGACGATGTTATTGCCGTAGCTTCGTGCCTTTAGGTCATTAATTCCTTTCACACCAGGAATATTGCAGATGGTTTGTTTATATTCTTTAATTAGGTCTACATCAAAGCCATCAGTAAGCTGGTGGGATGCTTCGCGGAAAATGTCCCAGCCTGTTTTCAGGATCAACCCGCCAACGATGACGGCAGTTACAGGGTCGAGCCAGGGCAAGCCGAACTGGGACCCGATGATGCCGACTGCAGTTCCGATACTTACCCACGAATCGGACAGGTTATCTTTAGCCGCGGCCATGACCGAGTGGCTTTTTATTTTGCGTGCTAGGTTTCGATTATAACGAAAGACGGTATACATCACTAGTGCTGAAAACAGGCCTGTCCAGGCGGCAATCAGATCCGGCGCTTCCCTGGTTCCTTCGAAAACTGAGGTGAAGGCACTGATTAAAACTTCGACGCCGACAAGTATCATGATAAAGGATGCGACCATCGACGCGACCATTTCCGATTTCCAGTGGCCGTAAAGATGATCCTCATCCGCCGGCTTTTGTGACAGCCTGAGTCCAATCAGGACAGATACTGAAGCTAAAATATCAGTCGTATTATTCAATCCATCCGCCTTCAATGCTTCTGAACCGCTGATATAGCCAACGAATAATTTTAAAGCGGACAGCAATATGTATGCAGCGATACTTATGATCGCACCGCGTTCGCCTTGTTTTAAATTGGTATAACGTTGTTCATTCAATGGACCAGCCTCCAATCAACTGCTAAAACATTTTAACAATCAGAAAGCGAGTGAGTCTATAGAAACCTTTTTACCTTTGTCCACGTATATAATATGCGGGCAAAAAAGTTTACTTAAGCAAACTAACACATTTTACCATGAACAATAGCTCCAACTCCACAGTACAATAGCTATCGGAGAATAATGCGACTTTGGTACAGCTACAAATCTATTTACGTTTGTGGTAAAATGTAAGCTTCAATAGATTCCTAGGAGGGATTCCATGGGGAAAAATAAGAACAAAATCTCCATTAGTTTCGTCATGATCGCCATTGTCTTATTATGGCTTAAAACCTACGCTGTTTATAAATTCAATTTTGATATAGATATTGAAAATAAAATGCAGGAATTCATCCTGTTCATCAATCCATTAAGCTTCCTGATGTTCGTGCTGGGGCTCGGGATTTTCATGGCAGGCACGAAGCAGAAGATCTTTGTCGTCGCGACAAGCTTCATCACTTCCTTCGTTCTGTACGCCAATGTCGTTTATTATCGTGAATTCAGCGATTTTATCACGATCCCGTTGCTTACACAGACAAGCAATATGGGTGATTTGAAGAGCAGTGTCGGAGAGTTGATCGGTTGGGGCGACATCATTTATTTTGCGGATGCCCTGCTGATTCTGGCACTGTCCTTTGTAAAAACGCCGAAGATTACGTTCAAAAAGTACAAAAGCGTTTATGCTGCTGCTTTTTACTTCAGTGCGATCGGCCTGGCATTTTTTAACCTTGGCCTTTCCGAATCAGAGCGTCCTGAATTATTGACTCGTACTTTTGACAGAGAAATCCTTGTGAAAAATATCGGGACTTACAATCACCATATTTACGATGCCTATTTGCAAACAAAGACGACAGCACAAAGAGCTCTGGCAGATGGCAACCAGTTGACCGAAATCGAAAACTACACAAGGGCTCAATACACTGAACCTTCTAAGGAATTGTTTGGCGCGGCCAAGGGCAAGAACATCATTGTCATCTCAATGGAATCTACACAGAACTTCGTCATCGGCGAGAAGGTGAACGGCCAGGAAATCACGCCATTCCTGAATGATTTCATCAAAGACAGCTATTACTTTGATAACTTTTACCATCAGACAGCACAGGGTAAAACATCCGATTCAGAGTTCCTGTTAGAAAACTCGTTATATCCGCTCGGCCGTGGTGCAGTATTCTTCACGCACTCGGGGAACGAATATATGTCACTCGCTGAAAAGCTGAAAGAGAATTCATATTACACAGCGAAGCTTCACGCCAACAACAAGAGCTTCTGGAACCGAGATGTCATGTACAACAACTTCGGTTATGACCGTTTCTACTCATTGCCGGATTATGAAGTGAACGAAGAAAATTCAGTAGGCTGGGGCATGAAGGACATGGATTTCTTTGACCAGTCTGTTGAACACTTGAAAGAAATGCCGAAACCGTTTTTCGCAAAGTTCATCACGCTGACAAACCACTTCCCATTCGAATTGGATGAAGAAGATAAGTTCATCGATGAGTATGATTCAAACAGCGGTACCTTGAACCGTTACTTCCCGACCGTCCGCTATACTGATGAAGCACTGAAGCAATTCATCGAGAAATTGAAGGCTGAAGGACTTTACGACGATTCAATCATCGTGATTTACGGTGACCACTATGGTATTTCTGAAAACCATAACAAGGCAATGTCACAATATCTCGGAAAAGAAATCACGCCTTTTGTGTCAACACAATTGCAGCGTGTACCGTTGATCATCCACATTCCGGGTCAGGAAGGCAAGACAATCTCAACTGTAAGTGGCCAGATCGACCTTCGCCCTACGCTATTGAGCCTTGCCGGCATTGATACGAAGCAGGATATCGAGTTCGGCGGAGACTTATTCTCCAAAAACCAGGACAATTTCGTAGTCCTGAGAGACGGAAGCTTCATCACTGAAGATCTCGTCTACACGAAAGGCACATGCTACGATAAAGCAACAGAAGAGCCTACAGACACGGCAAGCTGTGAACCCTATATCGAGACCGCCAAAGATGAACTGAGCTACTCTGACCAGATTATTTACGGCGATCTGCTTCGCTTTTATGGCAAGCAGGAAGAAGAATAAAACACGTAACCCCACTGATTTTTCAGTGGGGTTTTTTTGTGGGTTTTGCTTTGGGTGTGGGGCTTGGACATGATTGTGAGTTGGTACCCGCGTTTTGTCCGAACCTGGGGTGACTTCGGACACTTTCTCGAGTTGGTGTACTCGTTTTGTCCGAACCTGGGGCGACTTCGGACAATTCTTCGAGTTCGTGGCCGCGTTTTGTCCGAACCTGGAGCGACTTCGGACACTTTTTCGAGTTGGTGTACTCGTTTTGTCCGAACCTGGGGTGACTTCGGACATTTCTTCGAGTTCAAGGCCACATTTTGTCCGAACCTGGGGTGACTTCAGACAATTCTTCGAGTTCGCAACCGCGTTTTGTCCGAACTTGGGGTAACTTCGGACACTTTCTCGGGTTGGTGTACCCGTTTTGTCCAAACCTGGGGGGACTTCGGACATTTCTTCGAGTTCAAGGCCACATTTTGTCCGAACTTGGGGTGACTTCGGACACTTTCTCGAGTTGGTCCACCCGTTTTGTCTGAACCTGGGGTGACTTCGGACATTTCTTGGAGTTCCTCGTAGCATTTTGTTCGAACCTGGGATGGATTCAGACAATTATTCAAAGTCGTCGCCGTGTTTTGTCCGAACCTTCCATTGCTGCAACACAAAAAAAACGACCCATAAAGGATCGTTCTCTCGCATTATACTTCCATGATTATTGGCAGGATCATTGGTCTTCTGCCTGTCTTGCTGTAAAGGAATGGGTTGACGACGTCGATGACTGCTTTTTTGATGCTGGACCAGTCTCTTGTGCCGCCTGCCAGTTCGGTTACAATTTTATCGGTAATTAGTTCTTCGACATTTTTCATTAGATCGCCTGATTCCCTGACGTAGACGAATCCTCTCGTGACAACGGTCGGTTTGTTGACAAGCTGCTTTTTATCACGGTCGATCATCATCGTAACAATGACCAGTCCGTCTTGAGACAGCACCCTTCTGTCTTTTAACACGATGTGCCCGATATCGCCTATCCCGCTGCCATCGACATATACAGGCTGTGCCGGGACCTTTCCTGCAACCTGACCGCCATCAGCAGACAACTCAAGAACATCGCCATTATCTAAAATAAAGCTGTTTTCCCGAGGGATGCCGCACTGCTCTGCCAATCTGACGTGCTGGTCCAGCATGCGGTATTCACCGTGAATCGGAATGAAGAACTTCGGATTCAGCAGCTTGATCATTAGCTTCTGTTCTTCCTGCTTGCCATGGCCAGAAGTATGGACCTCGCTGATTTTATGGTGGATGACATCAGCGCCGATTCGGTGCAGCTTGTCAATCACCCGGTTAACGCTGATTGTGTTGCCAGGAATCGGTGAGGATGAAAAGACAATCGTGTCTCCAGGTATAACGGAGATTTGCCTGTGTGTGCCGTTTGCGATTCTCGCAAGTGCGGCCATTGGTTCACCCTGGCTTCCCGTACAGATAATCGTCAGCTGGTTACTTGGAACCTGGTTGATTTCATTGACACTGACGAACGCTTCGTCCGGTGCCGTAATATACCCTAATCTGCGGCCAATCTCGAATGTCTTCTCCATGCTGCGCCCGACAATTGCCATTTTGCGGTTGTATCTCAGGGAAGATTTCACAACCTGCTGTACTCGGTCAATATTCGATGCGAACGTGGCGAAAATCACACGGCCGTCCACTGTCTGGAAAATATCCTCGATTGCTTCGCCGACACGCTGCTCAGAGACAGAAAAGCCTGGCTGCTCACTGTTCGTACTGTCTGAAAGCAGGCACAGCACGCCTTCACCGCTGATTTCAGCGATTTTTTGAAAATCAGTGCCCCTTCCAACCGGAGTTAAATCAAATTTGAAGTCACCAGTGTGGACGATATTCCCCTCCGGAGTCGTCACCACGACACCGAATGAGTCGGCAATACTGTGCGTCGTCCGGAAAAAGCGAACCTTGATATTCTGGAACTCGACGACCGTATCATTGTCGATCTGGTGGAACTTGACGCCCTTGATTTTATGTTCCTGAAGCTTTGACTTGATTAGCTCGACTGCAAAATCACCGCCGTAAATCGGTGCTTTCACATCCTGCAGCAAAAACGGCAATCCGCCAATATGGTCTTCATGGCCGTGCGTGACGAAAATTCCAACCAGCTTGTCCTGGTTTTGTTTCAAATAAGTATAATCCGCTAGCACATAATCAATTCCGAACAATTCGTTATCCGGGAACTTGATTCCGCAATCCACAAGGACCATTTCATTTTTGTATTCGATTACGTACGTATTTTTTCCGATCTCACCAAGACCGCCCAAAGCGAAAATCTTGAGATCCTTTTTCAATTTCTTTTCCATAGTTCAGCTCCTGTTTCTTTGTGCAAATGTATTTATCAATTCCCATGGGAATCATATTATAAAAAGAATAGTGAAGAAATTGGTTGGAGAAAATAGGGGGTTGAATTCTTAAAATATATCACAAATTAAGCGTTTCAACAAATAATGCTCATCCCTTTTCCTATTGAGACGAGTATTATAGGGGAAAAGTTGCCGAGTGGACTGATTATTTTTCAAAATTGTGGGGCAGTATCTCCGTTTACTCCTTCTCCAACAAAAAACACCGCAACCGAATTGGCAGCGGTGTCCCTTGTCATTACAATATTTCTTTAAATGTTCTGGCCTGCTGGTCCAATTCACGGGCGGCACTGCCGATTTCCTTGAATGCGGCCACTGCCTGTTCATTAAGCTTCTGGTTATTGGTAATGCCATTTCGTGATTGCTGGGTTGCTTCGTTAATTTTTGTGATTTCGCCTGTTATCCCTTCGATATGGTTATTGACCTCCTGGATTGAATCCTGGACTCGGGTGGCGAGCTTCCTGACTTCTCCCGCTACGACATTGAAGCCCCTTCCATGTTCACCAGCTCTTGCCGCTTCGATGGCTGCGTTCAGGGCAAGCAGGTTGGTTTGTGCGGCAATTTCGCGGATCGTCTGGACGATACTTCCGATCGATTTTGCCTCGGATTTCAGCGACTCGAGGATCTCCTGGCTTTCCTTCGATTCCTTCACCAGTCTGCTGGCGGCCGTTGCTGCTTCTTCACTTCTCGTAATGCCCATTTCTGCCCGGCTGCTGAGGTCTTCAGACATCTGCTGGAGCTGTTCTGCAAGTCTGTTTGTATTCAGTTCACGCTGCGTTATGTCTGTGGCCACCTTCACAACGCCAGCTACTTTCCCTGCAGAATCGTACACCGGCGTATAGGTCGCTTCCAGCCACAACAGCTTCCCCCTCTTGGTGATTCGCTGGATCTTTTCCTGAAAGCTTTTGCCGTTGCGGAGGTTTCTCCATAATTCTGCATATCCCCGGCTTTCTGCAAAATCGGCGGTACAAAACTGTTTATGCAAAAGTCCCGGCATTTCTTCCACTCGATAGCCCATCGTCTTCGCAAAATTTTCATTCGCCCAAAGAACTTTTCCATTTGGATCGAACTGGATCATCGCCAAAGACCTTTCAATCGCAGCCAGGACGGCGTCTTCCTCAAAAACCTGTGTACTCTTCTTTCGCGTGCTAATCTGCATGTTTTCTCCTCATTATCTTCTATTTAATGTATTTGGTACTATCGTACTAGTACGATTGCTTTTGCACAAATATGAGTATGCTATTTTGTGTATAATTTTGCTGACACATGGAAACTCCCGAATGTCTCATGTTAAGATAGTTGATAATCTTTGTTAAGGAAGGGATTCCTTTGAATCAAAAAATCTTGCCCGCGTCTTCAAATATGAAAGAGTTTGAGCAGTTCCTTGAAAGCCCGTTTGAAATTGGCGTCATGCTTGAAGTTCATGTCGCCCAATTAAAAAATATCAATGCCATGGCGAAACAGCATGACAAAAAAATGATCTATCATGTCGATATGATCCAGGGACTGAAGAGTGATGATTATTCGACCGAATATCTTTGCCAGGAGTACAAACCATACGGCCTGATTTCCACTAAGACGAGTGTCATTTTAAAGGCAAAGCAAAAAGGCGTGGTCGCTGTGCAAAGGGTATTTCTGATTGATTCACATGCTCTTGAGAAAAGCTATAAACTTATTGAAAAAACCAGGCCCGACTTTATTGAAGTTTTACCGGGAGCCATGCCCTGGATGATCCAAGAGGTCAAGGAACGCGTCAATATTCCCATTTTTGCCGGCGGATTGATCAGAACTCCCGAAGAGGTAAAAAACGCACTCAATGCCGGCGCCACGGCAATCACTACATCCAAAAGGGAATTATGGGAAATTACCCAATTTCAAGAATCCGACACATGAAAATCTCATGTATCTGTGATACAATGATTACAAGTTAATAAATCGGGTAGGAGAACTGGAGAGACCACGATAACATTACGGCTTTTGGCGATAATGTTGTTTGTGGTCTCTCTTTTTTTCATATTCAAGGAGGCGTATCGTATGAGATTCTCAAATCTCGACCGTAAAAATATAGTGACGAAGCTTAAAAATGAGGCATTTGATGTAATTGTGATTGGCGGCGGAATTACCGGTGCCGGAATCGCGCTGGATGCCACAACACGAGGCATGAATATCGCCCTGCTGGAAATGCAGGATTTTGCAGCAGGCACATCAAGCCGCTCCACAAAGCTGGTGCACGGCGGCCTCCGTTATTTAAAGCAATTCGAAGTGAAAATGGTCGCCGAAGTCGGAAAAGAACGGGCTATTGTCTATGAAAATGGCCCCCACGTCACGACACCGGAGTGGATGCTTCTCCCCTTCCATAAGGGCGGAACATTCGGCAGCTTCAGTACGTCAATCGGACTTAGAGTCTATGACTTTTTGGCAGGCGTCAAAAAGTCCGAACGCCGGAAAATGTTCAGCGCAGCCGAAACACTTTCTAGGGAACCACTTGTGAAAAAGGAAGGTTTGAAGGGTGGCGGCTATTATGTTGAATACCGTACCGATGATGCCCGCCTGACGATTGAGGTTATGAAGCAGGCTGTTTCGAAAGGTGCGACGGCTTTGAACTATTCCAAAGTTAAAAACCTTATTTATAAGAATGGGATTGTGTCGGGTGTTCTTGTCGAGGATCTTTTAACAGGAGAAGCATACGAAGTACATGCCAAAAAAGTCGTCAATGCAACCGGCCCATGGGTGGATGGCATCCGTGAAATGGATGATTCGAAAAAAGGCAAAACGCTGAAGCTGTCAAAAGGTGTCCATATCGTCATCGATCAATCACGCTTCCCGCTCAAGCAGGCGATCTATTTTGACACACTGGACGGCCGGATGGTCTTCGCGATTCCTCGCGACGGCAAAACCTATGTCGGCACAACCGATACTTTTTACAATGAAGATCCTATTGACCCGGGCATGACGGAAGAAGACAGAAGCTATCTGCTGAAGGCAATTCACTACATGTTCCCGGAAGTGAATGTGACGGAAAAGGATGTAGAATCCAGCTGGGCAGGCGTTAGGCCGCTGATTCATGAGGAAGGCAAGGCACCTTCTGAAATTTCCAGAAAGGATGAAATCTGGGAATCCGATTCTAAACTGATTACGATTGCAGGCGGAAAATTGACCGGCTACCGTAAAATGGCCGAAACAATTGTCGACCTGCTTGCTGAAAAATTCGCGAAAGAAGACGGACGCAGCTTCCCTGGATGCCAGACGAAGAATCTGCCGATATCCGGTGGAGATGTGGGCGGTTCTGCTAACCTCGATTCTTTTGTGGATAAACAGCTTGATGAAGGCCTGCGAGCTGGTTTTACAAAAGAAGAAGCCCGTCGTCTAGCCTACCAGTATGGTTCCAACGTTTCCGTTGTGTTCCAGCTTGCTTCTGCACATAAGGAGGAAGCAGACAAATATGGTTTGCCACTGGAGCTATTCGCAAAGCTGATTTATGCAATCCAGTTTGAAGCCGCAGCCACGCCAATCGACTTCTTCAACAGGCGGACAGGCGCGATTTTGTTCGATATTCAAACCGTACGTCAATACAAGGAAAATGTGATTAACTTCATGCATGACCAGTTTAACTGGACCGAGCAGCAAACGGAAGCCTATGCTTTGCAATTGGATGCAGCCCTGACCGAGGCTGTCACTCCGGTAAAATAAACGATTGAACCCTGATCCGTGATAGAGATCAGGGTTCTTTTCAACTGGGAAAAATGAGTGGTTTTTTCCAGTTCGCCAATAAAAATTGATTTTCGCCAATAAAGTTGTGAACTTCGCCAACAAAATCAGATTTTCGCCAATAAAATTGTGAACTCCGCCAATAAATTTATATTTTCGCCAATAAGTCATCTACTCAGGTTAGATTATTAGGTTTTTCATCCATATTTTCGCTGGTGCTCCTTTTTCATCTCAAGATACTCTTGATCCGTTCTGGCCTGTTTCCATTTTCCCATGAAGATTGCGGCGGACTCGGCCTTCACTGGATCGTTTTGCCGCTCTTTCACCTTGCCGTCGTCATCATATTTCCTGCCGCCCTTATAATTCGTGTACCGGCGGGCGCGGGTGTAGCCCATTTGCAGGAATTTCCTCGCCATATCCATGCCGACAAAATCGTTATTCGCCTTGTAATCCAGGAACATCTGATAGATTTTTTCTGATGATTCCGTTGCGATGTCCGGGGTTTTGAATCGCCAGTGCGGCAGGATTTCACTTTTATAGGGTTCTACCAGCAGGACGCCCTGTTCCCCCCTGCCCACACGATATAGTTCTGGCTGCTCACGGAAATCAATGCTGTCAAAATCGAGGTCATAATTGAAAGGCATGTTACCATTCCTTTTTATTGGCTGTTTACCCTTTTATTCAGCACAGTAACAAGCACAGTTTTGGGCTGGCCGAATAGACTATAGGCATGAGTACGATGAGCGGGGTGAGATGATTGGTTAAGTACCAGCCTTTCAGCGGAACAGTAAGTATGATCAATGATTTTTCGATTACGCCATCAGGCGAAGACGCAGGATGTTATCGATTGATGTCAGTTATCGATGGAACGGGAAGGCAAGTGAATTTTGTGATCGAACCGAGGACTTACTTTGTCGATCAGGCGATGGTGGGTATTGGTGACCGGGTGACAGGCTATTATGATGCCGATGCGCCGGTTCCGATGATTTACCCGCCTCAATACCGGGCGCTTGTCATGGTAAAAGAAACACCTGGCCAGAATGTGAAAGTCGATTTTTTCAACAGGCAGCTGATCAGCAGCGATGGCATGTTGAAGCTGAATCTGTCCCCCGGGATACCGATTTTATTGGAAAATGGTCAGAGGTTTACAAAGAGTCCTGCAAATAGGAACCTGATTGTGGTTTACGGTCCCTCCACGTTCAGCATCCCGGCACAAACCACGCCATACAGGATCATTGTTTTATGCTAAAAGAGGCAGCCGAGTGGCTGCCTCTTTTTCAGTATTGCCAATGGTTTGAGCCTATTTATTCAAACGTTTGATTAACAATCCCATAATGGGTTTTTCCTGACATCCTGCCACATTTCTGATTGCTCCAATTCTCCCGCCAGCTGGAAAAGCAAATCCTCTCTTCCCCTAGCTGCCATCACCTGCACTCCAACTGGCAGTCCATCTTTTGTTTGGTGCAATGGCAGTGACATGGATGGCTGTCCTGTAAGATTGGCGAGCTGCGTGAATGGTGTGCGCGCCAAATTCTTTTGGGCAATTTGATCAACGATTCCCGCCTTTTTCAAAACACCGCCGAGGCCAAGCTTGCCGACAGTGCTGATCAGAAATTTTTCAGACGATGACGGTTCCAGTTCTCCGATTTTTGCCGGCGGATGGGCAGTTGTCGGTGTGATGTAAAAATCATAGGTTTCATGGAAGGTTTCCATCATGAGTGCTGCCCTATCCCATTCTCTTAAACTTAAAACGAATTCCTCTGCAGAAGTTGCTTTGCCAAGCAGGCCGAGCAGCCAGGTCGTTGGCTCGACATCCGAGGCAGTCGCTTTTCGTCCAAGCACTTCTTCTAATGATGTTAAAAGCGCAGCCGTCTCCCCGAAGTACATGGTCAAATAGCTTGTCGCGATTTTATGGCCACCAACAGGCGCTTCCACCTCTTCAATCTGGTGCCCCATCGATTCGAGCAGCCGAACCGTTTTGAGGACAGCCTCCTGACAATCAGCGTCAACCTCCGTCTCGATTGGCGATTTTACTGAATAAGCAATCCGGAGCTTTTTTCCGATTGGAGTGCTTGCCGCTGAAAGATAGCTTCCCTCAAAAGGAGGAGCAGAGAATGCACCGGCTTTTTCATGTCCATGAAGTGCATCCAGCATGGCCGCACTGTCCCTGACTGAACGGGTAAGCACATGTTCCGCCGAAGCGCCCTGCCATGCCCGGCCGTAATTCGGTCCAACCGGTGTCCGGCCGCGGGTTGGCTTCAGTCCGAATAACCCACAGTAGGCTGCCGGGATCCGAATCGATCCTCCGCCATCATTGGCGCCGGCAATCGGAACCAATCCTGAAGCAACTGCTGCTGCAGAACCTCCACTTGAACCGCCAGGAGTGTGTTCGAGATTCCACGGGTTTCGAGTCGGTCCATAATGGGCAGGCTCCGTCACTGCGACCAATGCGAATTCAGGTACATTGGTCTGTCCGAGAAAAACCACGCCAGCCTGGCGCAGGCGTCTAGCATATTCGGAATCTTCTTTTGCCCGATATTTTAAAAATGCCCTGGAACCTGCTGTGATCGGTTCCCCTGCTATCTCCTGCGAGATATCCTTCAGAAACATCGGTACCCCTGCAAAAGCGCCTGTCAGTTGCTGCCCAGCAGCCTTTCGTGCCTGCTCGTACATCTTATTAATCACGGCATTCATTTTCGGATTCAGTGAATCCGTTAACCGGATCGCTTCCTCAACCAGTTCAATAGGCTGAACCTCTTTCCTTTTTACCAGATCCGCTAGACCAAGCCCGTCATAGTCTTTGTAATTGAAACCCTCCATCGCCCTCACCACCGTCTATTTTTTATCTACTTTCTCTAAAAATATTAAAATTCCTCTTTTGTTATGCCTAAGAGCCTATGCTTCTGCAAACTATGTTTCCAGAACTCTTATTGGTGACCTGTTTTCCCTGTTTCTGGATTTCCAGGGTTCCAATACGACTCATTGGCTACCCGTTTCTCCAGATACTGGATTCCAAGTGTACCAATACGCCTTATTGGTGCCTACTTTCTCCAGAAACTGGATTTTCCGTGCTCCAATACGCTTCATTGGTGACCTGTTTCTCCATATTCTGGATTTAAAGTGGACCAATACGCGTCATTGGTGCCTGCTTTTTCCAGATACTGGTTTTTTCGTGCTCCAATACGTCTCATTGGTGACTCGTTTCTCCAGATTCTGGATTTCAAGGGTACCAATACGCGTCATTGGTGCCTATATTCTCCAGATAATGGATTTTTCGTGCTCCAATCTGCTCTATTGGTGACCTGTTTTCCCTGTTTCTGGTTTTTTTGGTCACCAATACACTCTGTTGGTAACCTATTTTTCCGTAATTTGGTTTTTTCAGTAACCAATACGCTCCCCTCCCAACGATTAGTCACGTCAACCAAACACCAGCTGAACAATAAAAAAACCTACTCCCTGAGGAATAGGCTCATCGAAATAATTTTACGGCTCTTGCCAGCCGTCGTGCAGGTTCAGGCTCAGGGACTCAACTTCCTGACCATCAACATAGATTTTGTCTTCAAGGATCGTAAATGGTTGGTCAAAGTTAAACCAGCCAATTTGGTAATCAGCTACCTGTAAAACTTTGTATTCGCCATCTGGAAGTCGTCCATTAAAGGAGCCTTCATAGACATAGCTATCTGTTACCCAATCTCCATCCATTGTACTAATCGTAACAATACCTTCTGTTACCGGATTCTGGCCATTGTACAAGGTGCCTTTTAGACTAACTGCAGGTACGGCAATATCCAGGCTTTCGGCCGGTTCTCCATTGATATATAGTTTTCCGGAAACTACGCTAAATTCTAGGCCGGCATTAAAGGATGTGCCATCTTCAAGGCCGATATCTAACACTCTGTATTCCCCATCCGGCATGCGCAGCTGGAAGTTTCCGCTGTCAATCCAGGTCCAGGCATAGAGAGGGTTTTCCTCATTGTTAAGTTCTATAACTGTCATGCTTCCAAATACAGGTGTTCCTTGATCAGTGAGTGTACCTGTTACAGAAATTGGAGGAACCAGAATATCCAGCTGATCCTTCTTTTCTCCATTTATATACAGTTCTCCTGATTCTACGGTAAAAATGGAGCTTGGACTAAACGATGTGCCATCAAATAGATAGACGCTTCCCACGGCATACTCTCCGTCTGGGAGACGGAATTTGAAAACTCCTTCTTCATTTGTCATGCTCCAGGCCTCTAAAGGCATATCTGCTTCGTTCATTTGCGTGACATATAATTCACCCATTAGCGGAGTTCCTGATTCGGAAAGAGTTCCTGTCACAGTGACGGATGGAAGATTGACCTCCAGTACTTCCTGCAGCTCTCCACCGACATACAGTTTTCCGTCCTGAATTGAAAATGCAAGATTCACAGGGGCGCTTGTTCCTTCCAAATAAACCTCTCTAATATGATAATTTCCATCAGGTAAGCGCATCGTGAATGTTCCATCAGAATTGATATTTTTCCAGACATGTACACTATAGTCCTCAGATGCTACCACTAAATCACCATAGACAACCGGATTCTCTCCGTCTTTCACCAATCCATGGAGGCTGACTGGAGGAATTTCCAGCTCAAGAAAGGATTGTTGCTGTCCATTTACATACAGCTTACCGTTACTGATTTCAAAGTCTGTGGCAAATGGCACTCCTTCTCCTTCCTCGAATAAGTAACCATATGTTACCCGGTAGCTGCCATCCTTCAAGCGCATGGAATAAATTCCATTCTCGTCTGTCATGGCATAATACGATTCATAATTGCCATCCTGAGAAAGAGTTTCTACGGCAACCTCACCCTGCAGAGAAACACCGTCCTCGACTAACTTCCCTGAAAAAGTGACCGGCGGCAATTGGATGTTCAGCGAGGATACAAATTGTCCATCCTGAACCATCTTCCCATCCTTGATTTCAAAAGAAACGTTCACCATGGTGGATCGGTATGGTTCATCAATCGTGAAAATAGTGTAATGCCCGTCTGCCAGACGGTATGCGAAATTGCCTTTGGAGTCAACAGGAGTTCCAAAGCCAAATTCATCCCCTTCAATAATGACGTAGGAATTAGCAACCGGCTTCTTTCCATCAGTCACGGTCCCTTTTACATTCAGGTCAGGAACCACTATATGAAAAGAAGAAACTTCTTCTCCTTCAATGTAAATATCTCCATCTACCACTTCAAAAGTTAACTGGTTCCAGGCAGAATAGGTTGCATGGTCAACACCGACCGAATAGATCCCATCTTCCAGTTTTCTTAAAGAGAATTCACCCTTTTTATTCGCAGTAACAAACTCTATGAATTCACTGTCGTATTCTTCACCCAAAACTCGTTTTTCCAAAATAATAGATGCTTCGGCTAACGGTTTCGCTGAATCACCGACTTTACCATGATGAGCCTTGACTGGAAGGGTAATTTCCAGGTTCGATTGTGCTTCCCCGTCGAGTTGGACCACTCCGTCTACAACGGTATATTGCTTGGTATAGCGATAGAACCCGCTGGCTTCTTCCACACCATATAAATAGTATATGCCATCAGGCAGGTATGCAGAGAAGCTGCCGTTGTTCTTCGAAGAAACCACATAGATTTCTTCATCATATTCACCGTATCTGGCGAGGATTAAGTCAGCCTTCAATCCTTTGTCGCCTTCTTTGAGTACGCCGCTAAAATTGCTGGCTTCAGACGATGGCTTTTTCTTTTTCTGTTTATCTGAAAGATGAATTGCACCATCTTTATTCCCTTTGATTTTTCCTTCTTTTATTGCAAAACTTTCATTTGTACTAAACCACTCATTCTTGCTCTTGATCGCTTTAACTGTGTAAGTTCCATCAGCTAATTTTGCCTTGAATGCACCGGACGCATCAGTTGCAGTAAACATACGGTCGGATTTCCCTTTTTCCTGCAGGATGACCAGACTGTTTTTTAAAGATTTCCCGTTCTCCTTAATCGAACCCTTGACTGTTGAGTTGATCTCCTCTTTCTTTGGCGCAGCACTGACATTCCCAAGAGCTGCTGACATGACAAAAACCAGCGATAACAGCAAAAACACTACCTTTTTGGCCATTCATCTTCCCCCACTCATATAATAGAAAAATTAGAGAAATCTACTTTTTCCAGATAATTGTATTCGATTTAATTCTCCATTTACCTCGTACTTTTTACCTAAGAAAAATATTTTTATTTCGACATGATTCCCCTTGATTCTGACTCTACTTCCTCATCCAAAGAATCTCATAGAAATCAAACTATGATTCCCTACCTTATTTCGTCCTGCTAAAAAAAGCCTGATCCAATAATTGAATCAGGCTCCTGCTTATAATTTGTTTATCCTTCTAGTATTTCTTCCAAGTTACCCCGATGCTTCTCAAAATCAAACTGGGAATTGTTCAGGATGTACGCAGGCATGGTCAGGTTTTTAAGAATCCTAGACTCGAGTTCCTGTCTTGCTTTAAGGACATTAATGGTGCCTTCCAGCCCACTTAAACTATTTACGAGCCCGTATCCTTGAGATGTATAGTAATGGACAAACCCATTGAACCAGTCATTAGAACGTTCGCTTACTGCCTTTCGGAAGGATTTCTCTATGTCTTCCTGCTTTACGTAGACTAACAATGGATTTAGAGCCTCAACTGCCTGTGCGAGTTTTTTGACATAATCAATGGTTGCTTCATCAGCAGCTCCATACTTAACCATGCCCATGGTCACAGGGTTTTGGATAAAACAGCATTCAAAAATATAGACTTTTTCTTCCTCAGCAGCTTGTTTTCCAAACTCTTCCCAGCTTTCCGAAATGATTGCGATATTTTCTTCCAACGGAAGTTCATATACATCGTTTTCGGAAATAGCCGCGAACAGTTCATCTGGAAAACCGTCACCTAGTTCATTTTTGATTTTCATATATGGCAGCAGATGACGGCTCCTCTTGACGGTTACCTCATCCTGAAAAACTTTGCTGAGACTGTCGCTCTTTTTAAGAAGTTCTTCAAATTCTTCTTCTGTAAAATAAGCAACTCCCTCATAATCTGCCGGATGATCGAGGTTCCCTTCCATGAAAAGCTCAGCAGGTACCTGATTCTCGATGAGGAGTTCGTGGATCAATTTCGCGGTAGTCGACTTGCCCGACCCTGGAAGGCCTTCTACTAAAATTAATTTAGTCTTCATTTCTTACACTCCTATAAATCAATTCTCACGATAATTCTCCACTGAAAGCATGTTTTCCTGTTTTGAGATAATAAAAACCACCCGTGAGAACGGGTGGTTTTCTCTGCGGCTGAAAGCCTTTGTTACTGACCAAACCCTAAAGGACTACTGAAAGGTTCGCCAATT
>JAGGQZ010000018.1:0-24395 GCA_018613055.1 Chryseobacterium sp. ISL-80
TAACATCAGTTTCTTGACAACTTTGGGGCTTCCACTTCCAAACCTGTCAAAATAACATCGGTTTCTTAACAAACATTATTGCATTCCGCACCAAAATCAGCTTATAAGCCACCACCGAATACTCAAATAAGATGAAAAGCACTGCCAACCCGGCAGTGCTTTACCAAAACTTATCCCTGCAGCAGCAGTGATTCTGGGTCTTCCATAAGCTGCTTTATGTGTTTCAAGAAGGTAACTGCTTCTTTTCCATCAACGATTCTGTGGTCGTAGGATAAGGCAATGTACATCATTGGTCTGTTTTCCATGCGTTCCTTATCGATCGCTACGGGACGGAGCTGGATGGTGTGCATGCCCAGGATGCCTACCTGTGGGCCGTTAAGGATTGGCGTTGATAGCAATGATCCGAACACGCCTCCATTTGTGATCGTGAAGCTTCCGCCTTGAAGGTCCTTCAAGGATAGCTTATTGGATCTCGCTTTTTCGGCGAGATCATTAATGTCCCGTTCGATCTCGGCGAAGTTCTTTCTGTCGGCATCCCTGATTACTGGGACAACCAGTCCTTCATCCGCAGCCACGGCGACGCCGATGTCATAAAATTTCTTCAGGACAAACTCATCACCCTGGATTTCTGCATTCAAATATGGTGTCTTTTTCAATGCTGCGACAACTGCTTTTGTAAAGAAAGACATGAAGCCAAGGCGCACATCATTTTCTTCAAAGAAGCGGTCCTTCCACTTCTTTCTTAATTCCATGACGGCTGTCATATCGACTTCATTAAAGGTTGTAAGCATGGCTGCTGTCTGTTGTACTTCTACCAGCCTGTTTGCGATGGTCTGCCGTCTTCTTGACATCTTGATACGCTCAAAGCGACTATCGTCTTCATTGGCAGCAGCTGTAGAAGCCGCTTTTTCGGGCCTGCTATTTGCAGGCTTGTTGTCTTCAGGTTTTTGTTGATTAGGGGTATACGATTCAACATCCTGCTTCCTGACTCTTCCAAGTGGATCCTGAGAAGATACCTGGTTCAGGTTGATTCCCTTTTCCCTGGCCAGCTTTCGTGCTGCAGGTGAAGCGATGACCCTGCCCTGACTGTCTTCATCTGCTCCGTGTTCTTCACTGACAGGTGGGTTATCGGTTGATGTATTGTTTCCTTGTTGATTTTCTACGGGTTCATCAGGTGATTCTTTTTCCTTGCCCTGTTCAGCAGTTTTGACCTGTTCTCCGCTATCTCCACCAGCTTGTTCACCAACAACCGCAATAGCTTCCCCAACCTTGACAGTATCGCCTTCTTCCGCAAGCAGCTCTGTCAAAACGCCATCATAATCGGAAATGATTTCAACATTGACTTTATCTGTTTCCAGTTCAACGATATATTCACCTTTTTGTACTTGGTCACCCTTTTGTTTCAGCCACTGGGCAATCGTTCCTTCGGTAATTGATTCGGCCAATTCAGGAACTTTAATTTCTGCCATCATCGTTTCCTCCTCTATTTGTCTTAGTCAGTGCATCCCGAATGATCCTCGCCTGTTCCAACTTATGAGTATTCGGATCTCCTTCTGCCGGACTTGATCTTCTTCTGCGTCCGATATAGGCTACTTTGATATCATTAGGTGCCGCTTCATTGATCCGCGGTTCAACGAATGTCCAGGCTCCCATATTTTTCGGTTCTTCCTGGACCCACACGACCTCTTTCAGGTTTGGATAACGGTCGAGTATTTCTTTTAGCTCATCCAGCGGGAATGGATAGATTTCTTCAATTCTTAGTACATGCAGCCAGTCAATGTCCTCACCACTTAGTTGTTCTGCAAGGTCGATGCTCACTTTGCCAGAACATAACACGACCCTTTCCACTTTTTCAGGATTTGTCCCAAGACCAGGCTGTTCGAAAATTGGTTCAAAGCTTCCTTCTGTCAGTTGTGTTGGGTCTGCCGCTACCAGCGGGTTCCTTAGCAGACTCTTAGGTGTCATCAACACGAGAGGGCGGACCGATTCTTGTCTTAAAATCTTTGCCTGCCTCCTGAGGATATGGAAGTATTGGGCCGCAGAGGAAAGATTGGCGACAGTCCAGTTATTTTCTGCAGCCAAAGTTAGAAATCTCTCAACCCTGCCGCTTGAATGTTCTGGTCCCTGTCCTTCATAACCATGGGGCAAAAGCATCACAAGACCTGATTTCTGGCCCCACTTTGCCCTTCCTGCTGCCACGAACTGATCAAACAGGACCTGAGCGGCGTTCGCAAAATCTCCATACTGAGCTTCCCAGAGAACCAGTGTTTCGGGAGCAAAGACATTATAGCCATATTCAAATCCGACAACTGCCGCTTCAGATAAAGGGCTGTTATGGATGGAGAAAGAAGCTTTGGCATCTGGCAGAGTATGAAGCGGCGAAAATTGTTCCCCAGTAGTACTGTCATGAAGCACAAGATTTCTTTGGGCAAACGTTCCGCGCTCTGAATCCTGACCTGTCAATCTGACTGGTGTCCCTTCCTGTAAAATGGATGCAAAGGCCAGAGTTTCGGCAAGGCCCCAATCGATTTTTCCGTTTTCAGAGAAGGCGTCCAGCCTTCTTTGAAGGATTTTCGCCAATTTGTTAAAGACATTGAAGCCTTCAGGCCATTTAAGGAGGTCACTATTTATTTTCTTTAAAATATCAGCAGGCACCCCTGTATTGATCCGCGGAATCCCCATTTCAACCACTTCAGGAATATCGGGCTCTCTTTTAACCTCTTTCTCTGCTTTGGGAACTTTTTCATTGGCCGCTTTCAGGATTGAGTTTATATTATCTTCGATTTCTGCCCGTTTTTCTTCTGTGAACACACCCTGGGATACTAGCTTTTTCCCATAAAGTTCTTTGACTGTTGGGTGATTGTGCACAAGCTTATACATTTCCGGATTGGTCGTCATTGGTTCATCCATTTCGTTATGGCCGAAACGGCGGTATCCAATCAGGTCAATCAAGAAATCCTTGCCGAATGTCTTCCTGTATTCGAAGGCAAGTCTTGCTGCCATCAAACAGGCTTCAGGGTCATCGGCGTTCACATGGATGATTGGTATTTCATATCCCTTTGCAAGGTCACTCGCATACCTTGTTGATCTTGAATCCATTGATTCCGTTGTGAAACCAATCGTATTGTTCGCTATGACATGAACAGTACCGCCAGTCTTGAATCCCTGCAAGCGGCTTAAATTCAAGGTTTCCGCAACAATTCCCTGTCCTGGAAAAGCGGCGTCACCATGAATCAGGATCGCCATCGCCTTAACTGGATCGTATTTTGCATATCCTGGCTGATCCCGATCATCCTGCGCAGCACGTGTAAAGCCTTCAACAACCGCGCCGGCAAATTCAAGGTGACTTGGATTATTGGCCAGTGTCAACCTTGCATTTGCGGTAGTACCTGATTTAATTTTACGGTCTATTCCAAGGTGATACTTTACATCACCAGTCCAGCCAAAATTGATTCCAATGGAGCCTTCAGAAGGCACCAATTCCTTGTTTGGAGCATGCTGGAATTCAGCGAAAATCATTTCATACGGCTTACCTAAAACATGGGCAAGAACATTAAGCCTTCCCCGGTGAGCCATTCCGATATTTATCGTCTCCACTCCGTTATTGACAGCTCCGGCTATAACCTCATCCAAAAGTGGCACCATTGCATCAAGACCTTCAATTGAGAATCGCTTTTGCCCCACAAACGTCCTGTGCAGGTATTTCTCGAAGTTTTCGACCTCTGCCAGGCGCTCAAATAAGCCAATCTTCCTTTCATCTTCCACCTGCGGAATCAGCGCACCTGATTCTACTTTGTTCCTTAGCCACTCTTTTTCGTCCAATTGATTTACATGCTCAAATTCATACGCTATCGTATTGGAATATACTTTTTTCAGATATTCAAAGGCTTCTTTTCCAGTTTTGACAGCAGCAGGAGCGCTTGGACAAACGAGTTCAACAGGGACCATATTTAAGTCTTCTTCCGTCAGTCCCCACTTTTCCAGACCCTCCAGCACTTTGTCCGAGCTTCCTGTTTGTAAAGGATAAATATTGGCAGATAAATGGCCGTTCGAACGAATATAGTCTGCATATCTCAGGACGGCGGCGATTTTAGCTGGATTACCAGACGTATGTGCTTCCGTTGACATCGGAAAATCTACAACTTGATTTGTTGTTTTCCGCTTACCAGAGTTCTGTTCAAAATAGGCCTTCATCTCAGGATCTACCGCATTTGGATCCTGAAGGAACAGTTCATATAATTCTTCCACATATCCCTGATTAGCCCCATAAAATCCCGGCCATTCTGTACGTTCCGTAACAGGCTTTTTCATCGTATAACCCCCTTGCTTTTCGTAAAGTATGCTAATTATTTGTTACCCTGTCGTATTCTTTTTTAACGGTAAAATCAAAGAATAATATTATAATTCAGATATCAAACGGTTACATTGATATTTTACCATGATATTTTCTTTTAACCAAAGGTTTTGACTATCACGATAGTGTTAAATTATTTCACAGATTTTATTATTTCAAAAAAATGAACCCCATAAAAAAAACCGGTGGGTACCGGTAGTAGTTTCGAAGATATATATAGGCATTGATAATGTTAAAGATTCATCATGGTAACATACATGTTTTTGGGGGCAAAAAGGTTATTTCTTTTTTCGATTTGATTTACCTCGATCATGTCATTATGTTCAACAGGCAGCTCAATATGACCGCAGGTGATGCTTTTTTGGAACCTTGATCCTGCGTTGAATATGTCGACTCCATCATTATTGGTGAATCCAACGCTTTCTTCATGCAGTGAAAATCGATGATGACAATTTTTTGATTCGCTCATCTTCCATCCTCCTATGAAATAGTCCCTTACTATATTATATATTGAATTATCTAAATATTCAGTGATAAAACTCATAAAGAAAAGGAAAGCAAAATAAATGCTTTCCTTCCTTAATTACCATTCCATTAAATTTTTAAACCCCTATTAGAATCAGAGAGGGCATGTTTGATTTTTGTCTCGAGTTGGGCCAATACATCAGGGTCATCAGCATCAATTTCATGAAAGGGACCAGAATACTCCTGAAGTGCATGCCCATAACGAGGGTCATAATAATGAATTAACAAGATTTCAATCAGTTCCTGATAATTCTTTTCTTTCAAGGCAACTTGGAGTGATGTTGCGGCATCCTGCGAAATCCTTCTTAGAAGCTTGGTGACTTTTTCTTGTACTTCTTCTTCAAACCACGCCTCTTCTTTAAAAGGATGTACATACTCATCATATATTCGCTCGACCCTCTTGGGAATTGAACTTTTGACAAGGAAATGAATTCCGTCAGACTTCTTCGCAATCATTTCATCAGGTTGGGCAGCCCGTCCGATTCGCTTGCTTTCTGCCTCAATAATGAAATAATTCGATCCTATTATTTCATTCAGTCGATCAAATAACAGTGCATCGAAGGTTTTTTGATTGTGAGCATCACCCATCCCAATCATTCCAAAAATCGATCCTCTATGGTTGGCCATTTGTTCAAGATCGACTACAGGATAGCCTTTTTCCTGCAAAGCTTTTAGAAGATCCGTCTTTCCTGTCCCTGTCATTCCGTGCAAAACAACAGCCTTCTGAGGCAATAATTCAGGAATTCTTTCTAAAATATATTCCCGATAGGCGCGATAACCGCCCTCAAGCCGATAGGAAGGTATGCCTGCATATTCCAGGAATGAAGCAACGGAACGGCTTCTCATCCCGCCTCTCCAGCAATGAATGACAGGCTCAGCACCGGTCTTTTTCAGTTCTTTTATTTCACCAAGAAGACCTGGCAGCTTCGGGGATACAATTTCCATCGCCCGCCATTTAGCTGCTTCCTCTCCTGACTTTTTGTATAATGTACCAATTTCCTGTCTTTCGTCATCAGTAAACAACGGTACATTCACCGAACCGGGAATCGCTGAATCCTTATGCTCAATAGGTGCTCTAACATCAACAGGGATATATTTACTTGAACTGATTAATTCTTGTACAGATATGTCTTTCATTTTTCCAGATGACCTCCATGGTCCATAAAGTAAAACTTCTTCTATTTATTTAAAAATAAAGTTCCAGTTTCACTCTTAAATCTTTTTAATAAACTCCATCGTATCATATTTTAGGCAAGAAAAAAACCGCAGTGCGCCTGCGGTCAGCACGAAAACTCAATTCCAACGAGCTTGCTGATGGCCTTGCAGAATTCCACCCATTCCTTTGGGAAAGCTTCAAGGCCTTTACTTTCATATGTCTTTCCTTTGGTTTTAAGTGTAACCGACCAACTGGTACCATCAACGATGATTCCCTCTGTGTGGTAATCATCCTGCCAATTCCACAACTTAAAGGTGTACAGCTGTTTTTTGAATTCTTCCACACTTCCATATTTTCCCTTCTTTAGGGGCCCTGGCGCTCTTGAATCAAGATGCCATTCAAAATACGTGAATGTATTTCTTTTAAAATCTATTCTTACTCTCAGCTCCGGACCAGGGTATCCATGCAGTACAACGTTTAGCAGCAATGGTTCTTTGTCTGGCCTGATGGATACAGTTTCATCGTTTAGTACGAACAATTCAGTATTCCGGCTGATCAATGTTTTAATATATGAAGGTTCAAAAATTGGATTTCTGCGACGGGCAAGGTCTGGTGCATGATCATTCATTTCCTCACAGATGAATGGGATCGTTGCGTTCCCTTTTTCTTGGAGTATTGTGAGAATCGCCTCGTACATTTTCATATCGGTCAACTTCCTTTTTAAAAACTAAATATTTCGTCTATTATCTCCCTATGTCTGCAACACTTTAAATAAAGTATATAAAATATTAACGAAAATGTACTGTAACAAATCGCACGTTTTTGCAAAAAATAACGAAGGGTAACCATGACAAAAACAGGCAAATTTTTTTCGCGCTCGACTTTACATTGTTGTTTATTGTCTATTCCTGCGGTTTCCCGAGAAATAATTTTCAGAATAAAATGAAAATTATTGAACTTACTGATATGAATTCATCTAAGCATAATACACATATATAGGCTGTTGAGTTTAAAAGGATACGAAAACTGGTATTAAAGAGAGGAAGAAGTATTTCAGGGGTGACATAGAAATGATTGATTCGATTGCAAAGCAATTTGAGAAGCCTAAAGGATTCCTTGGAAAACTTGCAGGGACGATAATGTATTTTGAAAATAGAAAAATTAATAAGTGGAGTATCAAGAAGCTTCATGTCGAAAAAAATGACCGTATCCTCGAGATTGGCTACGGGCCCGGTTACGGAATCAAGACCTTGATGTCAACCTACAAATCGATTTTAGTAGATGGAATTGACTTATCGGCTAAGATGAGGGATGAAGCCACAAGGCGAAATAAAACATGGATTGAAACGGGTAAAGTACACCTGACAACCGGAGATATAGCTGATTACCAACCGGATCATTGTTACAGTAAAATTATCTCTGTCAATAACTATCCCCTCTGGGAAAAACCGATGATTTCATTGAGAAGATTATATAAATTACTCGATAGCAGAGGAAGGATTGTCCTCACTGTCCAGCCTCGTGAAGAAGGATCCACCGACGAGACAGCAAGACAGCTAGGGGAACAAATGAAAGAAGATCTGCTTCGAGCCGGTTTCGTAAACCCGGAAATTTCATTCCTAAAAGTGAAGCCTGTGCTGACGGCATGCGTCATGGCAGAAAAGAAGTAACCGCTGCTATAATAAACGCAGCGGTTTTTTACTGTCGGTTATTGGCAGATTTGTTTTCTACAAATCATTCTTTTATTCTTGCTAATGTCGTTTTTGGGATGCGTTCATGCATTCTATTCAAATCAAACACTAATTTTTTCAGCAGACAGAATAAGTTCCCTAATTCCTTCCAAATGATTCTGTTCAAATAAGTCAATAATCCTGCTTCCCACAATGACTCCATCACAGTGCCTGCAAACATCCTCGACTTGTTCTTCAGTTGAGACACCGAATCCCGCCAAAACAGGTACGGTGCTCTCACTTTTAACGAAGGTCAAGAATTCAGCAAGGTCTTCACTGAACTTATTTCGTGAACCTGTAATTCCTGTAACTGTTACTGCATAGATGAACCCTGCCGCACTTCCAGCAATCTTTCGTATCCTTTCCTTTGGCGTCGTTAATGTGACCAGCCTGATCAGCGTTATACCATTCTTTTCAAAAGGGGCCAGGACCAAATCTTCTTCCTCAAGCGGGAGGTCCGGGATGATGCAGCCAGAAATCCCGGCATTGGCAGCATCAACCGCGAAAGCTTCAATCCCGTAAGCTACAACTGGGTTTGCATAGGTCATTAATATTAACGGGATCTTTACCTCCGTCTTGTATGATGCAATATCTTTCAGTACTTTTTTAACAGTGATTCCCTGAGCAAGTGCCCGGATGCCAGCTTTTTGGATGGTTGGACCATCAGCAACGGGATCGGAAAATGGAATGCCGATCTCGATTGCGTCTGCTCCGGAGTCCTGAAGGAAGAGCAATCTCTCCTTGAGCGCTTCCAATCCGCCATCTCCTGCCATTATATAAGGTATGAAAACCTTTTTTCCTTTTTCAGTCAGGGCTTTTTCGATCCTGTCCATTATTCCATTCCTCCCATTTGATCTTTAATCGTCTGTACATCCTTATCACCACGGCCAGATAAGCAGACAACGATGTTCTCATCTTTGCTCATTCGTGCAGCGAGCTTGACTGCATACGCGATCGCGTGCGCGCTTTCGAGAGCCGGGATAATGCCTTCAAGCTTCGATAGCAGTTGGAAAGCATCCAGCGCTTCTTCGTCAGTAACCGATTCGTAATTGACTCTGTTGATATCATGAAGATGACTATGCTCCGGCCCAATTCCAGGATAATCCAGGCCAGCAGAAATCGAATGAGCCTCCTGGATTTGTCCGTCCTCATCCTGAAGAAGGTACATCATCGCACCATGCAGGACTCCTGGCTTCCCTTTCGACAGTGATGCTGCATGTTTATCAGTTTCCAATCCCATTCCTGCCGCTTCAACCCCATAGATCGATACGCTTTCGTCTTCTATGAACGGATAAAACAGTCCAATTGAGTTGCTGCCTCCGCCAATACAAGCGACGAGAGCATCAGGCAACTTTCCTTCTTTTTCAAAAAACTGCTGCTTCGTTTCCCTGCCGATGACACTTTGAAAATCGCGGACCATTTTTGGAAACGGGTGAGGCCCCATTACGGACCCCAGAATATAATGTGTATCCCTGACGTTTGTCACCCAGTATCTTAGTGCTTCATTGACAGCATCCTTCAATGTTCCGCTTCCGGCATCGACACTGACCACTTTTGCCCCAAGCAGTTCCATTCTGAAGACATTTAATTGCTGGCGTCTGATATCCTCTTTGCCCATGAAGATGACACATTCCAGATTCAGCAAGGCACAGACTGTTGCTGTGGCTACTCCGTGCTGTCCTGCTCCGGTTTCGGCGACGATCTTACGCTTGCCCATCCTGACCGCAAGCAAAGCTTGCCCGACTGTATTGTTGATTTTGTGGGCTCCTGTATGGTTCAGGTCCTCACGCTTGAGATAGATATTCGCCCCGCCGGCATGCTCAGTGAGATTTCCTGCAAGGTATAGTGGAGTTTCCCTCCCTACGTAATCCTTCATTAACTTCTGCAGTTCTGCGTGGAAATCCTTATCCTCCAATGCACGATTGTATTCTTTCTCCAGTTCCAGTACTGCCTCCATGAGTGTTTCCGGAACGAACCTTCCGCCAAAATTCCCAAAATGCCCCTTTTCATCCGGCAAATTATAAGTTTTTGTTGTCATAGTCTTCTTCCTCCCCTGGATTTTTTGCGTTAGTTATAAAATCTTTTATCTTTGTTAAATCCTTTTCTCCGTTTGTTTCGACACCGCTGCTGACATCAACCATACAAGGGTTGACCTTGGCAATTGCCTTGCTGATATTCTCAGGGTCCAATCCACCGGCTAACATGATATTCTTCTTTGACTTGCCGATTGCTTTAACCAGATTCCACTCAAAACTTGAGCCATTTCCTCCCCGATATTCTGTTGGGGGACTATCGAGGAGGATGTAGTCCGCTTCGATTGCATCAATTTTCTCAAGGTCTTTGGGTGAATGAACGGAAACTGCCTTAATGATTGGCAGTCCAATTGATTGATAGTCAGCTGGAACTTCATCTCCGTGAAGCTGTATGTGTGTGAGTCCTACAGACTCAGCGATTCGCTTTATTTCTGCTGAATCTTCGTTGACAAATACCCCTACCTTCCAGATATGTTCTGGAATAGTTTCAATGATGTTTTTTGCCTCTTGAGCCATAATTTGCCTTTTGCTCCTTGCGAAAACAAAACCAAGAGCGTCAGTCCCGCATTGAACCGCGTGGAGCGCTGTTTCAACTGTTCGTATCCCGCAGATCTTAACCTTCATGATGATTCCTCAAGACTGGAACAGTGAATTTATTGAAAGTTTCTTTAAGATCGGCTGAAGTCATGAATGTCTCCCCAACGAGTACTCCGCTTGCACCAGCAGCTGCAGCACGTACGATGTCGCCCCTTGTTTTCATGCCGCTTTCACTGATCAGAAATGCTCCTGCTTTTTTCACAAGCGGTCCTAGCTTCTCGGTATTTTCAAGATTGACCTGAAATGATTTTAAATCCCGATTGTTGATCCCGATTATTTGAGCCCCTGTAAGGAGTGCCTTTTCCAGGTCTTTTTCGTCATGGATTTCAACCAGGCACTCCAATCCTTTTTCAGAGGCATATTCATAAAGCGCTGCCAGCTGTTCCTGAAATAATGCCGATGCTATCAGCAAAATGACATCTGCTCCTGCGGAACGGGCCAGATCTATTTGAATTTTATCCACGATAAAATCTTTGCAAAGAATGGGCAGGTCCACTGCTTCTCTTACTTTTTTCAAGTCGCTAAAAGACCCCTTGAAACCTTTCTCATCCGTTAACACCGATATAGCTGATGCACCTGCCTGGGCATAAAGCTTCGCTTGCCGGGCAGGATCCAAAGAAAGATTGATGTCTCCTTTTGAAGGTGATGCTCTCTTAAATTCAGAGATAATCGCGACATTATTTGCTACTTTTAACGCTTTAATTAAAGATCGCGGCTTTATTAATGATTCAGTTAGATCAACTTCCACCTTCTTCAACTCTTCTACTTCCACTCTTTTTCGTTCAATGATTGAATCAAGTATTGTTCCCATTTCAACCTACCGCCTTTTTGTTTCGATTGCTGATGCTGATCAAATTCTCCAGTTTAGCCATTGCCCTGCCTGAATCGATGCTTTCCGCTGCCAGGTTCACTCCATCCAGAATCGTTTTTGCCTTCCCTGCAGTATAAATTCCAAGGCCTGCGTTCAAAAGGACGGTATCCCGATGTGCCCCTTTTTTTCCCTGAAGAACCTGGAGCAAGATGTCTGCATTATCGCGTGCATCCCCACCTCTGATTCTGCTGTTGTCGTAAACTGGCAAGTTCACCTCTTCAGGCTGCAGTTTTAAGCGATTGATTTCTCCTTCTGAAACGATGACCATTGCGTTTTCACCAGCAAGAGATGCTTCATCCATTCCTCCAGCTCCGTTAATGACAATCGCCCGCTTCCTGTTCAGGTTCGAAAGCACATGGGCAAACTTATCTAGCATATCCCTGCGGTAAATTCCAAGCAGCTGGTAATCAAGTTGTACTGGATTTGTCAGAGGTCCGATTAAATTAAAGATCGTCGGGATTTTCAGGTCCCTTCTTACCTTCATGATTTGTTTCAATTTTGGATGGACATGGGGTGCAAAAAGGAAAGCAATTCCATTCTGTTCAAGGATTTCTTCTGTTGCTTCTGGAGAGAAGTCAAGACTGACACCAAGAGCCTCCAATACATCTGCGCTCCCGGTCTTGCTCGAAACGCTTCTGTTCCCATGCTTTGCTACCGTTATTCCGGCTCCGGCAATGACAAATGCCGAAGTAGTGCTGATGTTGAAGCTTTTTGACCCATCCCCTCCTGTTCCGCAATTATCAAGAACATTCGGTATTTTCTTTGTAAAATTGAGGGCATATGTCCTGATTGCTTTAACTAATCCGGAAACCTCCTCTGCTGTTTCGCCTTTTAATTTAAGGCCGGTCAAAAATGAAGCAATCTCAGAGTCAGTCGTGTCCTGAGTGAAAATTCCCCGGACAGCTTCCTCCATTTCATGTTCCATCAATGATTTTCCTTCGACCAGCATTTCAAGATAATGTTTCATAAGTTAAAAGCCCCTTTCTGATTTCGCTAAGAAAATTCGCTAGTATTTGCTTCCCGCTCTTCGTTCCAATTGATTCCGGGTGGAATTGAAGTCCGTATAACGGATAATTCTTATGTTTGATTGACATTATTTCATCGTCATCAGCTGCAAGGGCCAGGATCTCAAAATCCTGATCCAGGGTCAGACGATCGATCACTAAAGAGTGATATCTCATTACTTCAGGGTGCTCCTCCAAATCCATCATGAGCGAAGTTCCGGTGTGGTTGAGGGTGGATTCCTTGCCATGCCTGATTTTTCTCGCCTTGATTATGGAACTGCCAAATGAATATGCGATTGCCTGATGGCCAAGACATATCCCCAGGATCGGAATCGTTGGCGCAAAATGTTTTACCGCTTCAACACAGATTCCGGCTTGCTCCGGCCTGCCGGGGCCAGGTGATAGGACAATGGCTTCCGGTTCCATTAGGGAAATTTCCTGAACCGTTATTTTATCGTTCCGAACAGTTCTCACCTCAGCCCCCAGTTCACTGAGGTACTGATAAAGGTTATAGGTAAATGAATCGTAATTATCAATCAGAAGAATCATTGGCCGCCTCCATTAATGCTTTTAATTTATGGTTCGTTTCATCGAACTCTTTCGCCGGGTCGGAATCATATACAATCCCGGCACCTGCCTGAAGATATCCTTTGCCATCCTTGACAACCAATGTTCTGATCGCGAGTGCAAAGTCCATACTTCCACAGGCAGAGAAGTAACCGACCGCTCCTGAATAGACGCCTCTTTTTTCATTCTCAAGCTCGTTGATGATTTGCATTGCCCGTATTTTCGGAGCCCCTGACACGGTTCCAGCAGGGAGGCATGCCGCCAGTCCGTCGATTGGGTGGGCACCTTGCAAGAGTTTCCCGCTCACCTCTGATACAAGATGCATGACAAACTGGTACCTCTCAACAGCCAGGAACTTATCAATCTTGACACTGCCGACTTCACATATCCTTCCTAAATCGTTCCTTGACAGATCGACGAGCATTTTGTGTTCGGCCAATTCCTTTTCATCCTCTTTCAATTCCAATTCAAGCTTTATATCTTCTTCAGCGGATATTCCCCTAGGCCTTGTTCCCGCAATAGGGTTGGTAACCATCGTTCCATCCCGGTATTTTACCAGGCTTTCAGGGGAAGTACCGGCAACCACATATCCCTCAAAGTCAATGAAGTACATATATGGGGAGGGATTATCTATTCGAAGCTTTCGGTAAAATGAAAATGGATCTCCTTTTGCATTTGCCGCAAGCCTCCTTGATAACACAACCTGAAAGATTTCCCCTTCTTCAATCAAGCCCTTTGCTTTTCTGACCGATTCTTCAAATTCCTCCCTTTCTTGCGCGGATTTAAACTCTGATAGTGAAAATGGGTTGACAGGCTGTTTTGCAGCTGGTGAATCAAGCTCCTCTTTACGTTTCTTAATTTTTTTTATAAGATCCTCACTGCTGTATCCCGGAAATGGAATGCCAATCAGGTTAATTTTTTGTTTAAGATGATCAAACACGATGACTTCATTGAAGAACATCAGATGCGCTTCAGGCATATTAAGAGGATCTTCTTTCAGCGCCCCAATTTCTTCAAAATCACGAATGTAATCATAGCTTACAAATCCAACCCCGCCTCCTATGAAAGGAATATCAAATCCAGGCTTCACTTGAGGAAGGAGCTCTTTCAGCAACTTGGAAAATGAGCCCTGGACTTGCTGCCTAACTCCTTCTTTTACCAAATAGGCACTGCCCTTTTCATTCAAGAATTCATAAACGGGGTCACAGCCGATAAAGGAAAAACGGCCTGAATCATTATGCTTGTGTGAACTTTCGAGAAGGAATTTTTTCTTGCCGGAGATCATTTGATACACAGATATAGGTGTTAATGTATCCCCCTCAATTTCCTCGATAAAAACATCAGCTGTCTCTACATTCATATAAATCCTCCTTAGAAAAATAAAAAAGTCCCCTATACATGCACAGAAATTGTGCTGTATAGAGGACGATTACGACTGGACCGCGGTGCCACCTCTGGTTGGAACTCAAAAAGTTCCCTCTCTTCAGGTACAGGAAATCTAAAAAACGATTTCGGTATACCCTATCCCTTTAACGGAGGAGTCCGGGCAGCCCTACTGTCATTTCAGGCTGCCTCTCACAAGGCCATTCAACAGGCATTTTCGTACCGGTTCACACCATACCCGGCTCTCTGAAACGAAAATATCCTGCTTACTCTTCTTGCTCAACGAGTTAACATAATAATATTATTGTTTTTTAACCATGAAAAGGCATTTTCTTTTTGGACAAATAAAAAAGGGCCCTCTCCTTATATAAAAATAAGGACGAGAGACCCGTGGTGCCACCTTAATTAGCTGTAAAAACAGCTCACTTTAAAGCATCAAGCATCATTTGCTTAATACCTGCCTTTTGTAACGATAAGGCCTGTTCGCCAAAGCCTACTGCCTAGTGGGTTCGGTTTGGAAGCTCGGAAGTCCATTCGCTGCAACAGTTACACTGATTTTCACCAACCATCAGCTCTCTTAAGTACCCGTTTCAGTTACTACTCTTCGTCAACACTGTACGATATATTGTTTTAAATGATAAAGGCAATAAATATAAAAGTCAATAAAAAAATACAAAATTTTAATTTTTCTGCATTAAGAGTTTATTCAATTCTTCTTTCCACGCCACTGCCAGTCCTTCGGTTCCTATGAGTGATTCAATTGCTTTAATGTCTTTCCTGCGATGAAAAAGGATTTCATTAGCCATCAGAATGGAAAAGTCGTCTTGTTTTCGCTCCAGCAATACGATTTCTGCATCCTCTTCGACGACCCCTTCCTCCAGCACTCTGAAAAAATAACCGGTATATCCCGTCTGGACAACTCTCTTCAATAACAAATCGATACCATTGTTTTTGGAGATTTTTGAACATGGAATCCTTCCTTGTGAAACCTGTATTATCACTTCCCCCAGCCGGTAAATATCTCCTATGTATACGTCAGCCTCTTTCATTCCATGAGCCGAAATATTTTCCCCAAATGTCGGGGCATCTATGTTTTTTTTGAATTCAGCAGACCATTGCTGGTAATGTTCAACTGGGTAGAAGCAAACAGCTCTGTCTGGTCCTCCATGATACTCTGTTGCTGCTACTCCATCACCCTCGAACGAATTCTTTGTCAGGAAGGCTTGTTTGACACCTTTCTTCCCGATCGCCGATTGCTCCATCTCTCCCTTCCATTTCTTCAGCTCAGGCTTCCCTACATTCAAATACAGTATTTTACCCATGTTCCTCCACCCTTCCGGACTTTTCCAAATATTTTATCCTTTCGCCGAAAAAAATACCATATAGATTTTCAAATCAACTTTTAAAACAATGTACAATCATTACCATAAAAAGACACCATTTTTTCAACCGTTTTCGACCACACTAGAAATAGTATGAATTAAAGGCAGGTTTCGAAAATGAATCATATTGAGAACTTGTTTCCAAAATCCGGGAGTCTTTCGGGTAAGAAAGATAAGGATACGAATGATGATCCTGTCAAAAATCAAAAATGGGCAATCGTGTCGATCGCTTCCATACCGCTTGTGATGACACTTGGCAATTCAATGCTGATTCCTGTATTGCCTGTTATTGAAAAGCGAATGGGCATTTCCGCATTCCAATCAAGCCTAATCATTACCGTCTACTCCATTGTGGCAATTTTTTTAATCCCGATTGCCGGATACTTATCTGACCATATAGGCCGAAAAAAAGTCATCATCCCTAGCCTTATCATAA
This sequence comes from Chryseobacterium sp. ISL-80, assembly GCA_018613055.1. Taxonomy (GTDB): domain Bacteria; phylum Bacillota; class Bacilli; order Bacillales; family Cytobacillaceae; genus Mesobacillus. The sequence continues at coordinate 16,039 of JAGGQZ010000018.1, forward strand.
CTGGTATCGGGGGAATTATCTCAGGATGGGCCTCTTGGCAAATGACCGACGGGTATTGGATCGTTTTAATTGGCAGGGCCTTGCAGGGTGTGGGAGCAGCCGGAGCCTTTCCCATCGTATTGCCACTGGTCGGGGATATGTTCAAAAGCGATGATGAAGTGAGCGGTGTGCTTGGGGAAATTGAAACGGCAAACACACTTGGGAAAGTCCTTAGCCCAGTCCTGGGTTCATTCCTGGCAGGATTCATCTGGTTTATCCCTTTTTTCTCTATCCCGGTTTTCTGTGCAATTTCAATCATATTGATGATCTTTCTCGTTAAAAGTCCGAAAAAGAAGAATAAACCTTTGCCTTTTAAGGATTTCATCAAGAAAGTAAAACTGATCTTTACTGAGAATGGGCGTTGGCTGTATGCCATCTTTTTTATTGGTACAATTGTCATGTTTGTGCTTTTTGGAGTATTGTTTTACCTGTCCGATATCCTCGAGAACAAGTACGGAATAAAGGATCTTAAGAAAGGGTTATTGCTCGCTCTGCCATTAGGGGCACTGTGCCTTTCCTCTTTTATTACAGGTAAAATCATCAAGAAAAATATGGTGCTTATGAAATGGATAACCTTTATCAGTTTATTGGTGCTCGGAATCGCAGTTATCATGCTGAGCTTTTCTAAAGAATTGTGGTTTCTAATATCCATGTTCCTGGTTGCGGGTATAGGAATCGGCGCAAGTCTTCCTCCTCTTGATGCGCTAATCACTGAAAGTATCGAGAAGGAAGAAAGGGGTACGATTACCTCCATTTATAGCTCGATGAGGTTCATTGGCGTCGCAGCCGGACCTCCCGTCATCGCTTTAATGATGAAGAATTCGAACAAACTCATATTCATCATACTGGCGTCATTAAGTATAGCAGCAGCGCTTGCCACTTTTCTGGCAATCAAACCGGACAAAAAGGCATAAAGAAACGCATTGATTAAAGACAATGCGTTTTTTTATAACCTTGCGACCTCTAGCATAAACTTGGTTACTTCCTTGTTAAAATCCTGCCACTTCTTCACAGGAACCTGATGTGAGACCTTTTTGATAATTGCTGTTTCGAAATGTTCGAGCTCTCTCTCATAGGTCCTAAGATGCTGGTTAATAAAATCTCTTGATCCATAGATCAGCAGCAAAGGAACTGACAGGGATTTCAGTCTTTCGACACAGGAATAGTTTAATGACTCGTAATAAAAATGAAACCATGTATCCATGTCTGTTTTCAACATATGCTCAATAAGTTCCGACCTGTATTCTGGATCAAAGGTATGAGCAGTTGCAATTGTTTTTGCCAGCGTTTTTGGAGAGTGTTTCACAAAGTACATCCCAAGAATATGTTCATACCTTAACGCCGGGGACTTCACCTCCGCAAAGCCCCCGGATAGAATCAGGGCTTTGGTACGTTCCGGATAAGTCAGGGCGAATTCCTGGGCGATGCTGCCGCCGGAGGAGTAACCGCACAATGTGACTTTTTCCAGGCCAAGCCAATCCGCAAGCATCAACACTTCATCTGCGTACTTCTCGATTGTGACTTTTTCCAGCACTGCTGTGGATTCTCCGTGACCGCTTAAGTCAGGGAAGAACAATCTGAATCGTTGGCTTAATGGTTTCTGAAAATGAAACACCTTTCTCCCCATACCCGGCGGATGGAGGAAGATGATTGGGGTTCCTTCGCCTGCTTCTTCGTAAAAGAGGTCACCATATTGTAATTTGCATACTGGCATCGCAATTCACTCCTTCATGCACGGATTGAGATAACTTTCATAGTATAGCCAAATTGCAAATCTACTCATGCATAAAGGACCATATAACCGTGACATTGCGAGCCTTGTATGGTATTCTTGTATTGTAAAAATGTATAAAAAGACTGCCGGTGTTGGCCCACCGACAGCCATTGCAATAGCCGTTCCCATTGAGGATCGGACATGGAACTGCTGGACCTCTCACTCAATTTCGCTTAAGGGAGGTCTATTTTTTTTGGCCGAACGTCAGCACTGCGAGGATGAGGCTGGCAAATGAAAACATAGCCATAAAAGTCTCGAATACTGTCAAAGGCATCACCCCCTTCCTCCGGGGTTCGCCGACCATCCAATAGATCTGACTATTGCTTCTCAAGTATAACATACCCTTGTCCAAAACTAGAACACATGTTCTGTCAATAAGCAAAAATTAGGGCTAAGATACTAGATGATCAGGGATGACCTCCATCCAGTATCTACCCTGTTATTAATCCGTTACCAGCCTCGGTTTACCAGGGTCACAGTGGGGCTGTTTCATTGCCGCTGCTTCCGCCACTTTTGATAAGTAGTAACACTCTTCCCTGAACATATGGTCAGCCATAAGTGGGGCAAAACTGCCTAATGCCTGTTCAGTCAACTCAAGTTCCTTTAACTCATCAAGAAACCTCATGAAGACCTGTATTTCCATAGAAACCTCGAGATTCATTCTATCCAGCGCTGGAAAAGAAGTTAGATTCGTACGCAGATAACCAGTCAGTTCCACAGCTTTTATATAGAAATCTTCAAACTGCTTTACAAATTTCTCGCTTGTAGCTTTCAAACGTTTTTCAACTTGGTCCAGATTACTTTGGATCGCACCAGCATGGCCGGCTGCATCAGGGAGCCAGACAGTATGGTGATGCAACTCATGAAATACGGGTGGTACCTCTCCCCTTTTCAAATACTCAAGAACCCTTAAATATTCTTCAACTTCGTTTACCATATGGTTTACAAATGTGGGACCAAAATGGATTTTCACCTTTCCGGTCAGCATTTTTTCCATGAGCTCCAGTTTAAATTGCCTGATTTTCTTCGCTTCTTCATCCGCCCTCATACTCAAATGGATTAAGTCGGTTGTGTCAACTCTCTGCAGCAGCCTATCAAATGTATTGATGAAATATTTCGCGGTATCAATTTCTTCCTGTTCAATTGGAGCAAGCGCCTCGAACAGGAATCTTCCGTGATCCCCAAGAACCTGAAGCCAAAACCGGTGCTCATAAACAGCCGCCTCCTTGAAATCCCGAGCCATTCCAGTCCCCTCCTCAAAAATAGCTTCATAAAAGCATATCTGTGTCCCAGGAAAATTATTCATTCATTCGGTTTAAATAAACAATAAAAAGCCTGCAGATAAAAAATCTGCAGGCCATATATTACTTTGTTACAGGCTTTTTCAATAATCCAAGCAAGATTGCTGTGACAGCTGAGCCTATTAGGATTGCGGCCAGGTATAACAGCCATCCGCCGTCCACAAGCGGAACCACGAACAAACCGCCGTGTGGAGCTCGAAGTCCGATATTGAACATCATTGACAATCCGCCGGCTACTGCCGCTCCAGCCATCGCGGATGGAATCACACGAAGCGGATCAGCCGCAGCGAATGGGATTGCACCCTCTGTTATGAAGGAAAGTCCCATGATATAATTCGCTTTTCCGGCATCTTGGTCTTCTTTTGAGAATTTGTTTTTAAAGATGGTAGTCGCGAGTGCGATTCCTAATGGAGGAACCATGCCAGCAGCCATAATGGCTGCCATCGGCTCATATACACCGTTCGCAAGCAACCCTGTTCCGAAAACATAAGCTGCTTTATTAACTGGTCCGCCCATGTCGAATGCCATCATTAGGCCAAGGACAATTCCAAGCAGTACAGCATTTCCTGTTCCTAACCCTGACAGCCAGTCTGTAATTGCCTGGTTCAAGGCACCAACCGGTTTATTTACCAGGAATAACATAATGAATCCTGTTAGGGCAATTCCGAACAATGGATACAATAGAATTGTTTTAATCCCTTCCAGTGATGCAGGAAGGCCGGCAAATAATTTCTTCAGACCGAGAACAAGGTATCCTGCAAGGAATCCAGCGACCAAACCTCCAAGGAAGCCGCCGCCTCCTGTTGCAGCAAGCACCCCGCCAACCATACCAGGAGCAAATCCAGGTCTGTCAGCAATACTTAGGGCGATGAAGCCAGCAAGAATTGGTACCAGCAATCCAAATGCTCCCGCTCCTCCGCCAATATCCATCAGGGCCTTGGCAATCGGATGATAGGATGGATCCTCAGGGTTGAAGGCATTATAGCCAAACATGAAGGAAATCGCGATCAGGATACCGCCTCCAACAACAAATGGAAGCATATTTGATACACCATTCATCAAATGCTTATAGATTCCTCCGCGGCTTTCTTTCTTTTCTGCCGGCGCATTGCCTGTCGACTTATAAAGCGGCGCATCCTTCTTAACCGCTTTTTCAATCAGATCTTTTGGCCTGCGAATTCCGTCGGCAACTGGTACATCGATCAATGGCTTGCCTGCGAATCTTTCCATATTAACTTTTGTATCGGCAGCGATAATGACAGCCTCTGCTCTTTCAATGTCTTCAGGTGTCAGGACATTTTTTGCTCCTCCTGACCCATTCGTCTCCACCTTGATATCCACGCCCATTTCAGCCGATTTGGCTTTTAACGAATCCGCTGCCATGTATGTGTGGGCAATCCCTGTTGGGCAAGCAGTAACGGCAACGATGAATTTTCTATTACCCCCAACAGATGTCTCTTCTTTTTCTTCCTGGTCATAACTGTCAATGACACCCATGACTTCATCAGCAGACTGAGCAGCCATCAGCTTCTCACGTGCATCCGCCTTCATTAAAATGGTCGATAGTCGTGCCAATGCCTCCAGATGCGTGTTATTCGCTCCTTCAGGGGCTGCAATCATGAAAAATAAATGTGCTGGCTGCCCATCAAGAGATTCATAGTCGATCCCTGACTCTGAACGGCCAAATACGATAGCAGCTTCTTTTACAACGGCAGTTTTTGCGTGAGGAATAGCGATCCCATCCCCAACACCTGTCGTACTTTGTTTTTCGCGATTTAAAATCGCTTCCTTGAATATCTCCCGATCGGTAATTTTACCGGCTGCATCAAGTACCCCGACAAGCTCATGGACAGCATCTAGCTTTGATTTGGCAGTCATCGTTAAATGAATGGTTTCTCTTGTCAGCAATTCTGTAATTCTCATTGTTCTCCCCCTCACTGGTATTCGTGGATTTTTACTTCTGGAAGAAGTGTCTCTATTTTTTCAGGTGTACATAACCCGATTGAAAAAGCTGTTGCGCTACCTGATGCCACACTGAATCGGAATGCCTCTTTGCGGTCACCAGTTTTCAAGTACTGTGCCAGGAAGCCCGCCACCATTGAGTCGCCGGCTCCCACAGAGCTTTTCACTTCCCCCTGTGGAACGCTCGCATGGAAGGCACCAGATTCACTAATATAGACAGCACCCTTTTCAGCAAGAGAAACAATGACGTTTTTCGCTCCTGCCTCTACGAGTTTTTTTCCATATACAATGGCATCCTCCACTCCTGATATCTCTCTGTTGAAAAACTGCCCCAATTCGTGATGGTTTGGTTTTATCAGGAAAGGCTTATATTCAAGCACGGTTTTAAGCAAATCACCTTCTGCATCAATGACCACTTCTGCCCCTGTTCCTTTGCAGATCTGGACGATATCCTGATAAATCGTTTGAGGCATGCTTGATGGAATGCTTCCAGCGATGATTAGATAATCACCTTTTCCAAGCTGTTGGATTTTTTCTTTCAATAATCCGATTGCAAGAGAGGATATTTCCGGGCCACTTGCATTGATTTCAGTTTCTTTTCCAGCCTTCAGTTTGATATTGATTCTTGTATCTCCCTCGACTTTGACAAAACCCGTATAAATGCCTTCCCTATTGAGGAACTCTTCAACGTATTTGCCTGTAAAGCCTCCTAAAAAGCCAGTTGCCTTGCTTTCTACTCCAATTGAACGTAGGACTCTTGAAACATTAATGCCTTTTCCGCCTGGAAGTTTTGTTTCATGGGACGTTCTGTTCAAAGTTCCAAGAACAATTTCGCCTGCTTCGACGATATAATCGACAGATGGATTCAGTGTCAGTGTATAGATCATGATGTCACAACCTTTATTGAAGTTTTGCTGGTATATTGTCCTTTGGTCTCTTCTTCAAGAATGTTTGTAATTATTGCCGCTTCATGCAAATCGGCTATTTTAGCAAAAGTGATTTCCGAGAATTTACTGTCATCTGCCAGTACATATGCTTCACGCGATAAGGAAATCGCTTTGGATTTAATCATCGCTTCCTCCTGGTCTGGCGTTGTAAATCCAGAATGAGGATGAATGCCATTGACTCCGAGGAAACATTTATCAAACCGGTACTGTTCGAGACTGGCCAATGCTCCTCTGCCGATCACTGCATTTGTCTTTGGTTTCGCATAACCTCCGATGACATAGGTTTCAATATTCCTTTCCATCAGTGCCGGCAAATGCATCAATCCGTTGGTAACAACTACAATATCCTTTGCAGGCAGGAAAGGAATCATTTCCTTAATTGTCGAGCCTGCATCAAGGTAAATGCTGTCGCCTTCTTCTACCAGACTCGCAGCATATTGGGCGATTTGCCTTTTTTCATGAAGGTTTTTGGAAGATTTCTCGTTCATGCTCGGTTCCTGAAGTTTCCCCCTCAGCCTTGCCGCACCTCCATGTACCCTCTTAAGGAATTTCCCCTCTTCAAGCACCGTCAGGTCTCGACGTATAGTGGACTCAGAAGCTTCTGTTATATCAACTAGTTCTTGAATTTTCACGATTGGTTTTTCTTTGATCAGTTGTAAGATGAGCTGGTGGCGCTCAGGTGTTAACATGAGCCATTCCTCCTAAATTGCTTCGTAAATCCATCATAATGTAATCGATTTCAAAAATCAATCATTTTCTTTCAAAACCAATCAATATTATTCACGTTCCTTCAAGTTATATGATTGGTTTTGGATGTTTTCAAAAAAAAAACCTCTTTTAAAAGAGGTCATAAACATATTATTTTATTAAAATAAAGCTTTAATGCCCTGGTAAGCAAAATACAAACCAAATCCTAATAATGACAGGCCTGATAGTATAGAAATCATCCTTAGGCTGTGATAGTTCAAAAACCGCCTGAACCCGGTCGTAATCGCTGCCACAAATATATCCCACACTGCGAGCCCCAGGAAAATCATACTGCTGTAGATCAATAAGTCTGCCCGGCCATAATTGCTTGCCGTCTTCGCCAGTACCGATCCATAAATCCCAAGCCAGAAAAGGATCGATAAAGGACTGCTGATCGACATGATGAATCCCGTTAGGAAGCATTTAAATAAAGATTCTCTCCCCCGGCTGAAGGCGAGATGAATATCATTTGCCTTCAGCAAGCACTCAATGCCCGAATAAATGAGCACAAAACCGCCAAAAAGCCACAGGAATATTTGGAGGATCGGCATGTCCAAAAAATTAACAAGGCCAAGGTAGATGAGAAGCATAAAGATGGCATCAGCAATCATCGAGCCTGTACCAACAATCCATGCATGCCAGAACCCATTTTTGATTCCCTTATCCAGCCTGGCTGAATTGACCGGTCCAATGGGAGCAGCCAGGGTTAATCCCAAAAAAATATAGCTTGCAAGCAAACTGATGCTCAAGTTCTCGTCCTCCAACACACAGAAATTTTGTAAATTTTATGTGTGCAGATTGAAAAATAATACAACTTGTACGAGATTTCCTAAAATTTTAATTGAAATCAATTACTTTTATGATATAATTCTTTTATAACTAATTCGCGGGTGTGGCGGAATCGGCAGACGCGCTAGATTCAGGTTCTAGTGGTGGCAACACCGTGGAGGTTCAAGTCCTCTCATCCGCATACAGAAAAGGTGCCTTTTAACAGGGCACTTTTTTTGTGTTTTCAGGCAGATTTTTTGTAAAGGTGGCTTATGTGGGATTCGTTATCGCCTTGGTCGATCCCAATGAAAGAGGGTTTTTGACAGTTTTTGCTTCTCTACCTTCAAAGCTGTCAAAATGCTGGGGCTTTCTTGACAACTTTAGCTCCTCTCCCTCCAAAGCTGTCAAAATAATGATGCTTTTTTGACAGCTTTGGCTCCTCTATCTGCAAACCTGTCAAAATTACGTCGCTTTCTTGACAGCTTTGGCTCCTCTACCTGTAAACCTGTCAAAATAATGTGCCTTTCTTGACAGCTTTAGCTCCTCTTCCTACAAACCTGTCAAAATAATGATGCTTTCTTGACAGCTTTAGCTCCTCTTCCTACAAACCTGTCAAAATAATGATGCTTTTTTGACAGCTTTGGCTCCTCTAACTGCAAACCTGTCAAAATTACGTCGCTTTCTTGACAGCTTTGGCTCCTCTACCTGTAAACCTGTCAAAATAATGTGCCTTTCTTGACAGCTTTAGCTCCTCTACCTTTAAACCTGTCAAAATAATGTGCCTTTCTTGACAGCTTTAGCTCCTCTTCCTACAAACCT
>JAGGQZ010000018.1:24441-138830 GCA_018613055.1 Chryseobacterium sp. ISL-80
TCAAAATAATGATGCTTTTTTGACAGCTTAAGCTCTTCTACCTGCAAACCTGTCAAAATAACGTCGCTTTCTTGACAGCTTTAGCTCCTCTTCCTACAAACCTATCAAAATAAAGGCGTTTACTGGCAGCTTTGATCTCAGCTCTTAGCGTTTGTAGGGATTAACTAGCTTTCAAAACAAAAAAATACAGCCTGGATTTTCATCCAGGCTGTTTGCATCATTGGTTAACCGATTAGATTTTGACTATGGTTGTTGACCACTTCCAATACCTTGGTCGTTTCCTCCATATCACTTTTGCAAATCGGGCAAGCGGGGACATTGCTGCTTTTAAAGTTGTCACGAACCCAGCAATTGCAATCATCAGAAGTACATACCCATATTTTCGTTTCTGCAGTGACGATTTCTTCAGGCGGTTTTCTTCCAAATGCCAATTTCCTCACGCTCCTATCGTTTTAGTCACGGTCTTTTCTCTTTGAAGCTGATCCATCAGCTTGTTTGCAGGATCCAGAATTCATCCTGAGCCCATCTCACTTAGAGAAAAACCTCATCATCGTTCGATTGATAAAAAAATTCATTTATTATAAAAAGCCGGCAATTGATACTTTTTATAATAAATGAATGGTCCGAAAGTTGATATCTATTCCATTTTACCACACTTTCTTATTTTTACCAAAAGTGACACCTCAGATGTTCCTGAACAACAATAAATAGTATATTCATTTCCGCATTTTTTATTTAGAAAGGCAAAATTTTATTTTGTTTTTTTTGTAAAAAGGGTTGTACACCATCGCTACCCTGAATAGAAATAGTACAAGCAAATCACGCTTTGACTATTGGGGGTTTCTTAAAATTGAGTGTCTTCCTCGGTTACATATTCCTTGGCCTGTCACTTGCCGCGCCTATTGGTCCTGTCAATGCGGCACAAATGGACAAAGGGATCAAGAGCGGCTTTATACAGGCATGGCTTTTTGGCCTTGGTGCCTTGACAGCCGATATTATTTATATGCTTACTGTCTATCTTGGGGTTGTTAAGTATCTTGAAACCCCATTCATGCAGTCATTCCTCTGGCTGTTCGGTTTTTTTGTCCTGATGTATACAGGCATTGAGACGATCATCAATTCCGGAAAAATCATGATGGACCATCGTAAAGGAGACTCAAGTATAAAGTCTTTTTTCTCCGGTTTCATCATGTCTATTTCTAATCCGCTGACCATTTTATTCTGGTTAGGAATTTACGGCTCTGTCCTTGCTAAAACCGCTTCTTCCTATGGAACCGGTGAACTTGTTCTTTACAGCTTCGGCATCATTCTCGGTCTGCTTATGTGGGATATTGCGATGGCCGCTATTTCAAGCAGCTTCCGTAAACTGCTCACATCCAGACTATTGACCTTCATTTCCCTTATATCTGGCGTTTCTCTGATTGGATTTGCATTTTACTTTGGTTATCAAGCGCTGAAGCTGTTTCTCTGATTATTTCCGGATTCGTTGTTCTTTTTCAGTATATTCCTTGATTGTTTATGGGGAATTCGATATATAATAGAAAGGACAAAACCAAAAGGATGAGACATACATGAAGATTACCGGACATACCGTTGAACTCCTCGAAGATCCATTTGGACTTCTGACAGGGGACAGATATGAGTATTTTTTAAATATTGAAGTTGATGAAGACGATGAACTTTATACGGATAAAGGGCTGCTTTTAAAGGTGTTGTTCCTTGTCGACGAGAACAACAGCCGAATTCTCCAAAGCTACTTCATTGAACAGGCAACTGAAAAGGTTCTCGATTTTGAACTTGAGGATGACGAGGAAGAGCAGGTTACAGCGTATTGCGAACAACACTTGCAGACTGATGAAGTAACCGAACAGGAATAAGCGAAACAAAGAGCAGGGAAACCCTGCTCTTCTTTTTTACACCTCTACTGACTTTCCTTCCTCGACTATATGGTAAAGAAGATGGGCAAGGTGCTGAACAGGGCCGAGCTCTCCCTCTTCTTCGTTCAGTTCTTCCGTGAATTCAAGGTCATTCAGGTACAATGCTGAAAATTCATAGAAATCCTTAAGGCCGAACCCATAGCAATTTGAAGGTTCTTCGCTGTCCTCTTCGTATTGAAGCATTAGATAGGATTCCTTGCCATTCTTATCTTCTGCATCAAAGAAAACAAAGAAGCCTATATTGGTGTCCAAATCAAAAAGATGACGTGTCCCTCCTTCAGTCGCTTGCTCGTAATCCTCGTTGCTCAATTTTTGCACCTTCATCGTTTCTACCTGGTCTTCTGCATGAAATTTCACATCAAATATTTTCAAGAAGAATTACACTCCATTCTGCACAGTGATTTTATTGCTTATCTTCAAAAAAGATATGCTTAGCTTCTATTCTTTCCCCGATTGTCAGGATACCATAGGAAAATTCCTTCTGTCTTCTTTTATCTGTTGGAGACCCGGGATTAAAAATGATTACTCCGTTATTTTCCTTTAAAACAGGAATATGTGAATGGCCATAAATGATGCAATCGACAGCATCTTCGGCAAAAGCCTCTATTGCCCTTTTTTCAGTCGTTTTCCCTGTGCCGTGTCCATGGACAATCCCTATGCGAAAATCCCCTGCGCGGAATATTTCTTTTAAATTAAGAAGGCTTTTAAGTTCCGGACCATCCACGTTGCCAGTTACCCCAATGGTCGGTGCATACTGTAGCAGATGATGATAAAGGTCTACTGTCTGCCAATCTCCTGCATGGATGATGAAATCACAATCTTCCAGGTCACGCTTCAGGATCATCGGCAGCTGCTTCGCCTTCTTAGGCATATGAGTGTCGGAAACGACAACAATTCTCATGGCCGAACACATCCCTTCCGACTGCTTTTCCCTGTTATGTTACCCTGTGGGAATCGGATTAACCTTTATACTTGGTTACATTGAAATAATCATTGGTTTTGTTATACTCATTGACCACAATATCAAGGTCATGAAAGAAACGGTGAAGCTGAAGCAAAATCTTTTTATCCTTACTGCCATCTTTGATCGTTTTTGAGAAGTTGGAGATGGATTCAAAATCAGACTGAAGCGAGGCATTTTCAGTTTCGACCGTGGACATAACTGATATGATTTCCCCAGCGATCTTCCTTTGTTCTTCCCAGTCCACTTTGTCAATCCTGCCCCAGCCAAGGGTATCATTATACTTTTTATGAAAATCAGAAATAAACACTCCGACAGATGAGTAGCCAGTGTTATCTGTGCCATCCTGGAATACCGCAACAGTCTGTCCCTTTCCCTGATTGCTTGTATTGCTGCTGTTCATGATAGGATTGCCATTGCCATTGCCATTGCCACTTTCCCACATTGAATAACCTGCATACAATCCGAAAGCCAGCAAGAACAGACTGGCAGGCAAGATCATGAGTTTCCATTTATTTTTCTTTTCCATCTGTCAGCCCCCTATGTACTATTTCAACTCAAACAGAATCTGTCCTTCATATATAATTAGACAGCAGTCAGCGGATTCCCTTCAAGAAATCACCATGAAACGACCACTAGACAGATTCAAGCACCTATAAAAAAGTTCTCATAAAAAATATCCCGGCATCATTAGCTCTGGGATATTTTTAGGAATTGGAGTTTGTTTTACTTTGCTGCTTCATCCCAGCTGCGATAAAGCCCTATAACCCTGCACTTGATTTTGCCAGAGGGAATTGAGAGAAGCGTTTCCTCCCCCACTTTTAATCCGATTAGTTTTTTGGCAACCGGCGCATCATAGTACATTTTATTTTCATCAATATTCGATTCTCCATAACCGACGATTTCATAAGTTTCTTCTTCTGAATCATCCGGATACTCGAATAAGCACTTAACAATGGAACCAATCGCAACTTCCTCTGTATTTCTCTCGTTAAACTCAAATAATTCAGCAGTCTTGAATGTTTGTTGAATTTCGTTCAGGCGGTCCAATACTATCCGCTCATCTTGCTCTAACTTATGAAAATTGGGATTGGCCAGTTTATCATCCCCGCAAGCATTGAAGGCTATATTTTTATCCATGCGTACTTGCTTTAATTCTTGTTCCAGCCTGGCTATTTGCTCCAGAATCAATTGTTCTCCCGATGGTGTGATCTTAACTGCCATGTTACTCTCCTTTTACCTGCCAAACTTTTATTCGCTAATCTTACCATACGCCATGATATATTTCTTTATTAATGTATCCAGAAGACGATGGAGACCCGTAAATCGGTAACCCAGTGCTGCTGCACGTGAAGTGTCGATCGACCATGACCCGGGTAAAGCATATGGTGACATATTGTCTGAATGAGGATTTTTATCAACGATCGCTTCTTTTCCGGTCAGCAACTCGATTTTATCAATCAGTTCTTGCAGACTGATGTCCCCAGCAGAACCTGGGTTGATTGGACCGGTATAATCTGACTTTCCGATGTTCATCAGGAAATCAGCTGCTTCATCTGCCTCGATAAAGCTGTAGCGCATTTCGGGTTGCGGAATACCGATCGCTTCTCCTGAAAGTATTTTATCAACATGGAACTTCAAACGCTCTGTGTAGTCATCTTCAGAAACGACAATTGGGAACCTGGAGGAGATGGTTTCAAATTGGCCAAGCTGGTGGAACACAGCTTCAGAAGCACGCTTCGCCTCTTTGTAACCTTCATAACCCGGATACTCCCTGCGCCCTTTGTAATTGATCGAATATGTAAATGCATTGAAATCCTCTTCCTTATGAAGTGTGCCGAATTCATAGACAGCCTGGGTAGAAGTGAAGATATATCGAGCCACTCTTCCATTTAACAATTCTGTTGTATCCCGGGCTTCAATTGGTGAAAAACATGATTGGTCATAGACCAGATCCCACTCTTTGCCTTTGAGGGCTTCTGCCAGTGTCTCTTTCTTTTCCCGATCGATCACGAGCCGGTTTACTTTTTCACCAAACGGCTCGTCTTTTGTTCCTCTTGTGGCAATTGTAACCTCATCACCATGATCGATCAGTTTCTGGACCAGTTTTTTCCCAAAATATTGGGTTCCTCCCAGGACAAGTACTTTATTCATCATAAAACCTCCTCTTCTATATTCTTTTTATTCTTCTTTTATTGGGGATTATCCTTTTTCATTGAATTCCTAGATAAAAACCGGCCATCATAAAAGCTGGCCGGCTCAAGGTGATTCCTAGTTCTATCAGGCTTGTTTCTTTTCCTTTGCCTTTGGTTTTGGAGCTGTCTTCTTTTTCTTTGCGGCTGCAGGTTCTTTCTTTTTCTCAGGCTTTGTCCGGTCAATGGAAGCCTGCAACGCTGCCATTAGGTCTGTAACATTGGATACTGGCTCTTTTTCTGTTGGTGTCACCAGCTCTTTGCCGGTACGCTTCGCTTCGATCAATTCTAATAAGGCTGTCCGATAATCGTCTTTGTATTTATCCGGTTCAAATTCGGTTGTCAGCTGATCAATGAGCATGATGGCTGTTTCCAGCTCTTTTTCGGTTACCTTGTCATCAGCAGGGACGTTTGGAACATCAACGGTTTTCCTGACTTCATCAGGAAAATGGATCGTTTCCATGACCAGAGTGTTATCATATACCCTGATTACAGCCAATTGCTCCTTGGCGCGGATCATGATCTTCGCAATGCCCACCTTCTGTGATTCCTCAAGTGCCTTCCTTAGCAAGGAATAAGCTTTTCCGCCACTTTCATTGGGCGAGATAAAATAGCTTCGCTGATAGTAAATCGGATCGATTTCGGACATTTTCACAAAATCAATAATTTCGACAGCCTTTTCTTCGTTTTCTTTCCTCAGTGCTTCTAAATCTTCCTCTTCAAGGATGACAAACTTCCCTTTCGTGTATTCATATGCTTTGACAATGTCTTCATTTTTTACTTCTTTATCACAAACCGGACATGTTTTTTCGTATTTAATCGGCGAGTGGCATTCTTTATGAAGTGTGCGAAGCTTGATGTCCTTATCTTCTGTTGCAGCATGAAGCTTAATCGGGATATTAACGAGACCGAAGCTGATGCTCCCTTTCCAAATTGTATGCACGGCATTCTCCACCTTATCGTTTTATTACTAATTTGCTTTAGAATTCATGAATCATTCATTAAAACATTTGCCAGCGTACTAGTTTGGACTCAAACAGGAACAATATAAAATATGAACGCGGAAAGGATGGGAAGAATGCTGAAACCGATGCTCCCAACACTTGCATTTGAAGCCCCCCGGGGGGATGGATGGCGTTATGAAGTCAAATATGATGGTTTTCGTGCGCAGTTGACATGGGATCATGAAATCGAAATGACAAGCAGGAATGGGAAGCCACTGCTGCCCTTGTTTCCTGAAATCGCTGACTTCCTTCTGGCTTATAAGGAGAAGTTCGCGCCCTATTTGCCGCTGACTTTTGACGCTGAACTAGTGTACCTTGAAAACCCGTTTAAAGCGAACTTCGGGGCCATCCAAATCAGGGGAAGAATGAGGTCCCAGGACAGAATCAGGACAGAATCGGCGAGAAATCCTTGCAGGCTTATGATTTTTGACCTTCTTAAAATAAAAGGCAAAAGTTTAGCGGGTGAAAGTTACCAGGACAGGCGCGAACAGCTCAGCACCTTATTCACTGAGCTTGAGCTGCCGCAATCCCCCAGCCCTCAACATCCGGACCTTTTACAGCTTGTTGGCAGTGAAACAAATCTGGATAGTTTATGGGAAAAAGTTGTCATTTATGACGGTGAGGGAATTATTGCTAAGCAGGCGACTAGCAAATGGGAAGAAGGAAAGCGTACAGAGACATGGATAAAAACAAAAAATTGGAAATATGTATCCTGTTTTGTGACTGCCTATGAAAAATCGAATGGTTATTTTTATATCTCTGTTTATCAAGGGAAGGAATTACACCAAATAGGGCTGGTGGTCTTCGGATTTAAGCCTGAGGAAAAAAATGCCCTACATCAGATCATCAAGCAGAACAAAAGTGGAGAAGATCACCAATACATCTATGTGGAGCCCGCGATCTGTCTGGAGGTCAAATACCTTGAAGTTTATGATGGTCAGCTACGTGAGCCTCATTTCCATCAATTCAGGTTTGATTTAACTCCAGCAGCCTGTACGTATGATAAATTCGTTCTCCAGCAAAAGAACCTGCCCCCGGATATCGAAATCACGCATCCTGACAAGCCGCTATGGGAAGATCCGCCTATCCAAAAGATTGACTATATCCATTATTTAAGGGAAATTTCGCCATATATGCTTCCTTTCCTTAAAGACAGGCATTTGACAGTGATCCGTTTTCCGCACGGCATGTTCGGAGAAGCCTTTTACCAAAAAAACGTTCCTGATTATGCACCGGAGTTTGTACAAACTTCGAAATGGGAAGGCATTGAATACATTGTCTGCAACAATATGAAGACACTTTTATGGCTTGGGAACCAGATTGCCGTCGAATTCCACATTCCTTTTGAGACAATTAATAGTACAGGTCCAGAGGAAATCGTTTTTGATCTTGATCCCCCATCAAGGGAATACTTTCACCTGGCTATTAAAGCTGCGATTTATATTAAAGAAGTTCTTGATGAACTGAAGCTGATCAGCTTTATAAAAACATCTGGCAACAAAGGGCTTCAGATTTACGTTCCGCTTCCTTCAAATAAATACAGCTATGATGACACAAGATTGTTCACCGCCTTTATCGCAAACTATCTAGTCTCTAAGGACCCTGATTCTTTCACGATTGAAAGACTGAAGAAAAACAGGGGCAATAGGCTGTATGTGGATTATATCCAGCATGCGGAGGGCAAAACGATTGTCAGTCCCTATTCCGCCCGCGGAAAAGCTCATGCAGGGGTGGCGACACCGCTCTTTTGGGAAGAAGTAACCGAGGATTTGAAGATTGAGGATTTCCGGCTGGGAACGATCATCGATCGTGTAAAAAGGTTAGGCTGCCCGTTCAGGACTTACTTTGCTGCAAAAGCCGAACAGGACTTCGAGCCAGTTCTAAACATCTTAAAAAAGAAAAAATCCTGAAGATCGCCTTCAGGATTTTTTCTGGATATGAAAATAGTTATGCTTAAAATCTGCTGAGATACTTTTTGGCATGCTCCTGCAGCTTTTCATATTGCACATCTTCATTGAAGTCTTCCTGTTCAAGTATCTCCGTAAGGATTCCATCGACATTAAAATCAACGTCAATTTGGGCGGAGTAGACAAACGTGGCGTTGCCAATCAAGTCAATGGTGAATGTATCACCTTCCTTATGGACTGCACACTGTACCATTCCGCCATTGTTGTACACATTGATCGGCTGTTCCAATTCATTTTTATTCATCAGGCAGGTAACAAGAGTGGAGGCTGACATTGCTGTCCCACAGGCGTTCGTATAGCCTACTCCCCGCTCATACGTCCTGACAAAAATACTTCCCTTTTCCAGCAGCCTGATAAAGCTGACATTAACGCCATCAGGAAATAAATCGTTGTGCTGGTTCACTTTTACGCTTAGCTCAGTCTGCAAATCAGAATCCAGCTGGTCTTTGCTGACAACTGCTGTTAAGTGCGGATTAGGGACCGCCAGCGCTGTGAATGTTAATTCTTCTGACAATGCCGGAATCTTCTCCTGGATGAGGGTAGCCTGTTCAAGGTTTAATGGCAAATCCTTCAAGTCAAAAGTGACCGGAGAAATTTCCACTTGATAGGTCGGAATACCACTGAAAATTTCTTCATGCTTCCTGACCTTCAGGTTGGCCTTCAGCGTTTCAATGACCGCTTCATCCACTCCCAGTTTTTCACAGACATACCGTCCTGCACAACGAAGCCCATTTCCGCACATCGATGCTTCCGTACCGTCCGAATTAAAAATGCGATATTGCGCGTCCGCCACCTTGCTGGGTCGGATGAACAGGATACCATCTGCCCCCAATGAGTTTTCCCGGTCACATAGCGCCAACGCCAAATCCCGCCTTTTAAAATCATCAAATTTATAGTTGCGGTCACTTTCATCTATCAGAAAGAAATCATTATTCGATCCATGGCATTTAATTAAATCAATCAACATTATTACGCCCCCAAAATCCTTCGTTATATTAAAAGATGCCATAAATATCGGAATTGTTCAATAGACGTGCTGACTTTAAGCAATTTCAATCCTGCTTCTCCCTTGTTTTAGGCAATCCACAGCAAAAAAAATGACCAGCATAGCAGCTGATCATTCTGATGATTATGATGCCATTTTTCTGCATGCTTCTGCGCATTTAAAGCATGCTTCCGCGCATTTTTGGCAGTGATCATGATCATGCTTTTTGCATTCATTGCCGCAAGCTTCGCAAATATCCGCACATAAACCGCAGATCTGGTTGACGAAGCGGCTGTTGGTCTGCATCGCTGTTACTGCCATGCCGCAGATTTCTGCACATTCTCTGTCCATTCTGATGCACTCGGCCATCATTTTTACATTCTCTTCCTTCAAGCATGAGTCAAAGCATACATTACACGCTTCGATACATTCAATGCACGCCTGGATACAATCCTGATATTGCTGGTTTACCATATTCCAACCTCCTTACGTTCCTATCTATCTGTTATCCTCACAGCAGGCTGGATAAACGAATATTTGAGAAGTGGAATATATTTCAAACTAGTGATCGTAATACATATAGCGAATGGCTAGAGCAGCAAACACTGTCAGCCGCTCTTCCTGACTCAAACTATAGTCGAATGCAAGTACTGGTGTATTTGCCTCTTTAAAGTAATGGGTCCACTCAAGGGGCATCCAGCCTTTTTGAAGTCTGGCCGCGACCTCCCCTTCCTCCCGCACCATCTTGATGCCATGGTACAGGCCAGAGGTTTCTTCGACTCTCAACTTTTTTCCGTTCTTTACAAACGCCATGCCAGTAGTACCCGACTGCTTCTTTCCCGGATAAAATAAACCGATGATTTCCCCTTGTTGATCCTGCAATTTCAACCTATTGCCGTCTTCGACCAGGCTGGCTTGCATCCTTCCATGGGAGTCATAAACCCCGATTCGCTTCCTTATTCTTTTATCAGCAAAATCAGGGATGAACCACCTGTATTTCCTGACTTTGATTTCCCTCATTTCTCCGGCAGGCATACCATCAGGAGTAAAAAAAAGCATTTTTAAAGCAGGGGCCGGGGCAAAAGCAAGGAGAAGACTGTTATGCTCAAAAAGTTGCTTGTCATCAAACCGGGAAACTGGTAATGGCGTCACTTCCGTCTTTCTTTTATATGATATAAAACCGATATAATGGACAAGGCTGACAGCCAGAAATGGAATCGTAACAAGGAATAGAGGCAAATTCCAGGAAAAGACCAGACTGATCGCCAAAGTCACCAAAAGGATTCCTGCTGATATGATAGAACCGTTTAAATTAATATAAGCTTTTTGTTGGTAAAACTCCCGGATACTCATATCTATTATCTCCTTGAAGAAAATCTACTTTGTCATTCTATGTCTATTAATCAAGGAGGCCAATCATGCTAGTTTTTTCTGGTGAATCAATTAAATACTAGACCCGTGCTGTTCAAAGCTAGTAAAGTGCCGCTATGATTCAGTCCACAGAATGAAAAAACAGACAGGAAGCCCTGTCTGTCCAAATCTCTTATTTCAAGTTCAAAGCATTCACTGCATTGATTAAACCATGTCCTGCATTTTCATCGTAACCTGGCTTAAAGAGATCTTCTGCAGAATTTTGGATGATCGCTTTTACTTGTGCAGGGGTAAGCTGGTCCTTGCCATGCTTTGCGATTACTACACCTGCAAGAGCCGCAGTTTTTGGCGCTGCCATTGAAGTTCCGCCCTTACCGCCGTATCCGTGGCCAATGACATTTTTATCGGCATCAAATACTGGCACCGTGCTATATGCAAGGTAGCTATTATCCCTTCCAGATCCAGTGGCAGGATCATAGTTTGGTCCAAGGTCTCCCCCTGGAGCCATTACATCGATTTTACCAACTCCATAGTTAGAGTAGAAGGCAAGATTCTTCAAAGCACCGCCGGCAGAAACCCTGATCATGGTCTGGCTGCTAGGACTTCTGTGGGTAGCACCATTGTCATCACCTGACAATTTTCCCGGACTGCTTAAATCGACAGCATTGTTCCCTGCTGAACCGACAACCGTCACTCCGTTTTTGATGGCGTACTGGATTGCACGGTTGAACAATTGTACATCTGCTACAATGTCTTTCGTTGCATAAGCAGGATCCTGGAACCAGTCATATCCACCAAGGGACATGTTTACAACGTCAACATTATCGTCTGCAGCTGTCATCAGCGCCTCGGCAATATGGGAAGTGGCCGCTCCGCCTGTTGGCCCGAACACCCGATAAGATGCCACTTTAAGATCTGGACCAACGCCAAGTGCTTTGCCCTTAGCAGCAATTGAACCGGCAACATGGGTACCATGGCTATTCTGGTCGATCGGATCATCATAGCCAGGAACGAATGACTTACCTCCGGCATAATTGTCTTTCAGATCCGGGTGATTGTAATCAATCCCGGTGTCGATTACACCAACAACAATATCTTCTCCGTCTGCAGATAATCCGGTTCCGCCCGGAAGCTTCCAGGACTCGCCATCATTCGTCACCTGCTTGATATCCCACATGTACTGGTTATAAAAGTCTGCTCCTTCAGTAAAGTCGTCAGCCGATACTGTTTCACCATCAATTGTTTGTTCAGGATAAACGGTATTCTCGACTCCTGCCTCGAGTACAAGGGAGGATTTTTTTACTTCGTTCAGGAACTTGGCGTTTTTCGAAGTGACCTCAACCGCTCCAAGCTTGTCCAGCTTATCTTCCACTTGTCCGCCTGCTTTTCTGATTGCATCAGCATAACCGGCAGGAAGTCCCTGTTCATCTTTAAAAACGACAAGGTATGTATTTTCTGTATTCCCTTCTGCTTCTCCTTTTCCAACACCAGCATTAAAAATGGTTGCCGCCCCTAAGAGCACGGCCAATGTGCCTGCATAAAGCTTTTTTCTTGTCGACATATTACCCCTCCTTTTTATCTTAATTTTCATTATATTCAATCACTTAACTTTAGCAATATAATGATTTCGACAAGAAAAATAGGAATCGATACAGGGATTTAGGCCTTTATCATTATTCTTTTTCCATTTCCTATATAAAAAAGGGTGCAAATTGTGTTGAAAGAATTATATATCTTAATTGTTCTAAGGACTTTTTTCGACAAAAGGAAAAGAAAAACAGTTCTTCTCTACTAATTAAATTAGTCAAAAAAAGACCTGGCCAATGGCCAAGTCCTAATCCGCTAGTTCCTTTTTCTTGAAAATATAGATTGCCAGGCTCAAGAATAAAATAATCATTGTGACGGTCAAAACTGCAGCCGGCAAAACATGTTCTGACCATGAACCAGCAACCAATCTCTCAGACACATAGGAAAAGAGCTGTGTCGGGCTCCATTCTATCAGATGCTGGAAGGAACCGCCGATCATCGTAGTAATGAATACCGTTCCAAGTACTGTCACCGCCGCTGCTCCAGGGTGGATAAAAGCAGCACTGCATAAAATCAAGAAAGACAGCACAAGAACGAGCCAAAGGGAGTATAATCCAAATGTCTCCATGAAGCTGCTGAATGGGAGAAACTCGAACAAGACACCAGTATAATACCAGCTTGCCAACATCCCAAGGAAGAAAGATAGAATGACTAAGATAAGTGCTGCTGCCCACTTGGAAGTGATGTAGGATACATACGAAACAGGTTTGACAAGAATTAATTGGGCAACGCCGCTTTTCCGCTCACCAGAAACCGTTCCCATAAAAGAGAGAACAATTAATAATATCCCAAGCATCTGATACTCCCCAAGGCTCATGATGAATACTTCTTGAGGTGACGGCACCGGCATTTCAAAAACCGCTCCCTCGGGCAGGCCGCCTGATGAACTGATGATTTCAGGTAAATAATAGGTGGTCAGCGGATCCAATACCCCCAGCAAAATAAAAGCAATTGGCATCCAGATCCATTTGTAGTTTCTGGACATTTCAAGGAATTCTTTGTTTAATAGCGTGAACCACTGTTTCATTTTTGCACCACCTTCATGAACACATCTTCCAGGCTGATGGATCCTATTTCATATTTAATCAGCGGCCAGTTGTCTTTGCCTGCCTGGTTAAGGATCAGCTTCTTAACCGCTTCAAGATCTTCCGTATATATACTGGCTTTATTGCCATCAGTTTGAATGGAAGTGATTTTTTCCTGGCCGGAAAAGGAATCCAGGAACCCTTTGGCCTCCTGATTAAATACAAGGTCAATTTTGGACTGATGATATTTTTCCCTGAATTCTTCCATTGTTCCCGATTCAATCAGTTCTCCATAATGAAGGAACAAGATGCTTTCACAAACCTCTTCCGCATCATTCAGGATATGGGTGGAGAATAATACGGTAGCATCATTCTTGAGGCGATCGAGCAGTTCAAGGACCTCTCTTCTCCCGAAAGGATCAAGTGCTGAAACTGGTTCATCAAGCATGATCAGCTTCGGCCGGTGGATGATTGCCTGGGCGATTCCAAGCCTCTGTTTCATCCCGCCGGAGAACTTGCCGATCCTCCTGTTTTTTGCTTCTGTTAAACCCACAAGCTCGAGAAGTTCGGCTGATCTTGACTTCGCTTCCTTCGCTCCTAATCCTGATAGCTTTCCGACATATTCAAGGAATTCCCTGGCAGTCATCCAGTCATGGAAAACAGGATGCTGCGGGAGGTAACCAATGAGTCGACGATGATCGCTCCCCTGTTTTTCTCCCTCGAATTCAACCCTTCCTTTTGTCGGTTCAAGTAATCCGGAAATCATTTTCAGTGTAGTTGTTTTCCCTGCTCCGTTAGCACCGATCAAAGCTACACATTTTCCGGTTTCCAGTTCAAAATTCAGCCCCTTAATCACCAATAAATCCTTGAAGCTTTTTTCCAGATTTTCGACACGGACCAAGGCCATTACTGGTTTCTCCTTCCTATCACGAAGTACAGGATTGACCCGATGATATTGATCACCAATATGATCACTGCCCAAAGCCATTTCGGTCCATTCGTTTTTTCTATTCTTATCAAGTCAACCAGCGCAACCACCAATAAAATAACCTGAATGACCAGTATAGGTGCTAGCAGTGCCCAGTTCACATCAGCTAATAATTCCATTCTGAAAACCCCCTCATTTGTTTTACATTCATAAGACGGCTTAGGAGAAAATTCGTTCAAAAAAATAAAAAAAATAATCCGGCAGTATTTCTGCCGGATCCATCAAAAACTCTTTTTACTACAAAACCCTAAAGATGAAGGGAATTCGATATTCCTGCCCTTCGTAAGCTTTTATTGCTCCTACAATCGTGAATACCATGGCCAATATCCCGATGATCCACAACATAAAAATCCCGATCAGCAGGATGACGAGAATTCCGCTGACAATTCCATATACTGTATAAGAAATGAAAAAGTTCATATATTCCCTTCCGTGGTAATCAACATAGCTTGAATCATCTTTTTTTACAAGCCAGATAATCAGCGGTCCTAAAAACGCCGTGAAAAAGCTGATCAAATATATTCCTGCAGCAATGAGCCGTTCATCATTTTTTGGCATAGTCCATTCCTCCCAACCTCTTATAGTTAACTGTACGAAATGGCCGTAAAAAAGTTTCATGATTGCCGAACTTTTTCATTATAATGAATGTTAAAGGTCTTTATTTTTATAAAATTCAAAAAATAAAAACAGGATAGGATGGAATATGAACAGGATTTTATTGAAAAACGCCAATGTAACCCCAATCACTTCTGAACAAAGATCAAATTGTGATGTACTAATAGAAGATGGAAAAATAGCCAAAATCGAACCCGATATTATTGATAGACCAGAAGTTAAAGTTATAGACTGCTCTAATAACTTTCTGCTTCCAGGCTTCATAGATGTCCATACCCATCTCGGCCTTTATGATGAAGGAACAGGGTGGGCTGGTAATGACGCCAACGAAACAATAGAGCCGATGAGCCCTCATGTTCGGGCGATAGACGGTGTTTATCCGCTCGATCCTGCCTTCGGCGATGCCCTCAAATATGGGATTACCACTGTGCATGTTATGCCGGGTAGCGCAAATGTAATCGGCGGGACTACATCTGTCATTAAAACGGCCGGTAAAAACATCAAGAACATGATTATCCAGGAAACAGCAGGCCTGAAAATCGCTCTTGGTGAAAATCCAAAGCGCATCCACAGTATGGGCAATAAAGATTCAATCACCCGGATGGGTATCATGGGGATGCTGAGGGAAGCGTTTTACGAGGCGAAGAATGCCGACAATACAGATTCTTTGAGAATCAAGTCCATTATTAAAGCTTTGAAAAGGGAGATCCCCGTCAGGGTTCATGCCCATCGAGCTGATGATATCATGTCTGCAATCAGATTTGCTGATGAATTCAACCTTGATTTGCGGATTGAGCACTGTACAGAAGGTCACTTGATAGCGGAAGAGCTGGCAGGACTTAATTTAAAAGTTTCTGTAGGCCCTACGCTTACCCGCCGGTCAAAGGTCGAACTCAAGAATAAGAGCTGGAAAACATATCAGGAATTGACTGACCATGGGGTTGAAGTATCTGTAACGACCGACCACCCATACACACCGATCCAGTACTTGAATCTTTGTGCCTCTATCGCAGTACGGGAAGGTTTGTCCGAACAAAAAGCACTTGAGGGTATCACGATTTTGCCTGCGCGTAATTTGCGGGTTGATCACCTTGTCGGCAGTATTGAGCGCGGGAAAGATGCAGACTTGGTATTGTGGAATCAGCATCCTTTCCACTATAACGCCAAACCAGTATGGACTATGATAAATGGCCAAATTGTTTATCAAAAATAGTCGAAAAGCAGTGTAGATTTTTGGCAAAAAATCGCAGAAAAAAAGATAAAAAACCTATTTGCTTTTTTGCGATTATCCTGTAATATACTTCTTGGAAATAAAATTTCATAAAGCAAAGTGATTAGGGAAGGCAAATGGTGCGCCACCAGTATCCTGGTTCTAGTGGGTTCGATTCCCACCCCGAAATTTTTTAGCAACTTACAAAAAATTTCGAGGGTGGCCGTACAGTACATTCGTACGGGACAGGACTGCCCTGTGTGGAGGGATACAAATGCTCAAGAAACGCGATCTTCATGATTGCCATGAATTATTTGAGCTGATGGCGCATCCGGAGGTCTTCCCTTTTGTGCGTCAAAAGGCAAATTCCTATGAAGAATTCGTATTCATTACAAAACAAACGATTGAAGCTGAAGAACAGGGTGAACTGATATCCCGAACCATCCTTGACGAATGGGGTGCTCCAATCGGCACAATCAATCTGTACGACATTCAGGAAGGCGCTGGATTCCTAGGTACATGGCTGGGCAAGCCTTATCATGGGAAGGGCTACAATAATGTGGCAAAAGATGCTTTTTTCCAGGAGTTATTTTATGAACTGGGAATTGAAACGATTTTCATGCGGATCAGGAAAGTGAATATCCGCTCCCTCAAAGCAGCAGAAAAGCTGCCTTATATTGTGAAAGCAAACGATACTCGAAGAAATATATATGAACAACTAAATGCGGCTGGAGAGGTTTATGATCTTTATGAAATCCCTAAAGATCAATATACCCTATACCTGAAGAGGACTGTTCCACAAGAAGAGGAAGCCGTACAATTGCTGGAAGCATAACAGAAAACGCCCTTTTAGGGCGTTTTATTTTATTATGAGCTGGCAATATGCAAAAGCTTAACTGATAGCGGGAAAAAGATTGTCTTTTTTTCTACTTCATTCTTTCAGGGACTTCCTTCGGTTAATTAAACGGATCCTGTACTTTCGTCTCTTCATGGTCTTGTAGTGAAGCCTCTGATAAGAAAGCTTCCAATTCTGCATCTGTCAGCGTCTCATAACGGCCATCTTCAAAAAAGATTTGTGTCTGATTCGGGTTGATTCTATTCATATTGAAACCTATTCCCATCTCGTTCACCTCAATAAATAAACTAAATCGCAATAATAATTAGATAATTTCAACCGAATTGATTTGCTTTGTTATTAGCTTTCCCATCAATCATATCCTTATTCATAAAACAGCAAAAGCCCTGGTTTGCCCAGAGCTTTTGCTGTCTAAGGTTTTTCACGATAGATTTTCCCCAGGACATCTTTACCGCCTGTGATTGGAATGATGCTTCCGGTAATAAAACCGGATTGTTCGTTTGCCAGGAAGCTGATCATTCTGGACACATCCTGTCCGGTACCCGGCCTGCCTACAGGGACTGTTGTATCGACAGTATGAAGAGAATCTTCGATTGCTTTCTCCTTCCATTCACCAACGATGTCTCCAGGACAAACCATATTGGCGGTGATTCCATTCTCCGCTTCTTCCAGAGCAATCGTTTTTGTCAATGACGCCAAACCGGATTTAGCCGCTGCAAACGCAGACCTGTAAATCCATCCAGGAGCTGACTCGACCCTGTCAAAACCAACCGTAATGATTCTCCCCCACTTCCGCTTTCTCATTAAGGGGATTATTAGGTTAGATAAATAAAAAACAGCGTTCAAATTACCATTTATAATATAATTCCACTCATCGATGCTATATTCCCCCATTTTTTTCCTTTCAGAAACATATGGACCTGCATTATGAACGACTATATCAATGGCGGGAAATTCCTTTAATGCTTGAGAAACAATTTGTCCGCAAGCTTCATATTCCGTAATATCACCTTGAATACAAATATTCCTAGTGTTGTACCTCTCTGTCAAATAGGCAGCGAGTTCTTCTGCTTCATTTTTGCTATTTCGATAATTGATGATTATATTGACTCCTTCGGCAGCAAGCTGCTGGGCTGTCCGCTTTCCTATTCCGGCCGCACCCCCGGTAATCAAAGCCGTTTTATTTTCCACAACCTGTACTCCTCATCTTCATTAGACTACTTATCACTATACTAAAAAGAAGATGGCTGTTTTGCAACTTTTAGCTTTTAATGAGAAATAAAACCCCCTTTTAACCGCTGGGCAACTGCCTGCATATACTATCCATATCGATGATGTGCTGTTTGAAAGGCGGGATATAATTGTTTCCATGGAATATGTTGCCGTTCGATAAAAATTCACAAAGGAAGTTTCTGGAGATGAAACCTGAAGAAATCGAGAACTATGTTCAGCAAATGATGGGTAAAATGCTCCAGCCAGATATGAAGGGGATGTTTAAGCCTGAAGAATGGTTAAAAGGAATGCAGCAGCAAAGCGCAGCACCAACAGACAAACCGACAAATAAATTGAACGCGGAAATTTTCGAAACCCATGACTTTGTATATGTAAGGATTCCGCTAAAAAATGACACATGGCTGAATCAAATGAAGATGTTTTATACTTCAAATCAGGTAATCATTGAACACATACCTGACTTCTCTGATAAACACACAATTGTGCTGCCTGCAACAGTGAAGCGCAAGGGTGCTTCCGCCACCCACCGGGATGGGGTGTTAGAGCTTCGGCTGCCCAAGATTGTCGATCTCCAGTTTTCCGAAATCGATATTTCGACTTAACGAACAAAAAGCGCAAGCGCCTCGTTCAGCCCCGACAAGCGCTGGAGGGCCGACCGGTGAAGTCGTTCTTTGACTTCATTGGGCGGACCGAAATCGAAAAGTATAGCCGACTGCCCAGAAACGCAGAAACTGGAGACTCCGACAAAGAAGCGCTTTTTGCTTCTGCCGGCGGAGTTGAAGTTTCGGAGTTTCTAGGAGGCGACACTAGACAATTCGAAAAGCGGAGGCGACTGCCCAACTCCGACAAGCGTTGGAGGGCCTGACAGTGAAGTCGNNGGAGCCGCAGCTAGCCAAGCGACTCGAGGGGCTAGGCGCTGGAGCTGGATTAAGAATCCCACATGTGTTATCCGCAACTAAACAAAATTATAATTTACTTAAAAACCAAAAAAAGAACAGCCATTTCAGGCTGTTCTCCATTTTGTATATTGAATTACTTACCGATGAACATTTGAGTCCAGTAATTGCCGGTTGCTACATGCCCTACACCGATGTGAGTATAGCTTGAGTTAAGGATGTTGGCACGGTGGCCTGAACTGTTCATCCATGCTTTAACTACCTCTTCAGGTGTTGGCTGGCCCATAGCGATATTCTCACCAGCTGAACGATATGTGATGCCAAACTTTTTCATCATATCAAATGGTGAACCGTAAGTTGGGCTTGTATGGCTGAAGTAGCCCTTGCTTTGCATATCACGGGACTTTTCTCTCGCAACTTTGCTCAATTCCGTATCAAGTGCAAGTGGTTTAAGGCCGTTCTTTGCTCTCTCCTGGTTTGTCAGCTCTACTACTTTTTGTTCATAGGCACTTACAGCTGAGGAAGCCGGTGCTTTAGCTGTTTCCTGTGAAGGAGACTTTGCAGGCTCTTTGGCTGGCGCAGGTGCCGGTGCTTTCGCAGGTTCCTGAACTTTTGCAGGTTGAGGAGCTTCTGCTTGCTTCTGGACATTCTTTTGCACAGGCTCTGCTTGTTTCCAAGCGAATTGATAATTCTTGAAATATTTTTGCAGGATAGAATCTACATTAAAATCATTGAGATTCCCGCTTTGATAATAGTAAACCTTTGTCTGTATAGTTGATGCATCTGCTTTATCCATTGCTGGATTCGCACCGAATAATGCTGCAGCCGCTGCTACTGAAAGGATCAATTTCTTTTTCATTCTCCAATTCCTCCCGAAAAAATGAATTTATCTATCTCTCTTGCAAACTCATCATATCATGGCTTTTTTGTAACAAACCTGGTTTTAAATGGAAATATTACTATTCTATCAAAATATCATAGGAAATATATTCCCCAACCGCATTTTAAAAGGGTTTTTAGGAATTTTAATCTAGGCACAATTAACCATATTTTTATTTAATAACCAGCCTCACCTCAAAAAGGAAAAACAAAGTTATTGACACTTTTTTTATTCGGCCTAAATCTTTACTTTTTTTTCGTCCATATTACAAACATTAAAAGAATTACAATCTTCTAGGTGGATTTTTGCATAAAAAAAAGCGGCAACTGCCACTTAATATCAATGTCCGCTTTTTTCTGTATTCTGTTTATCCATGTCTTCCATTTTCATGTCAGTAGAGTTGCCCTCTTCCGGCTCACTTGGATGGCCGACTATAAATTCGATTTTTGGCATATTATGCATACGTCGTGCCGTGACATGAGAAATAATATAGTACGTCCCTTCTTCTTCAAAAGACTTCTTCAATCGATATACTCCATTTTCAGCATGTTCTACTACAATCTTTTCATGTTCCTCTGCCTGGGAACGCCAGATTTCAAATTTAACCTCTTCTGCATCTTCTACTTCTTCCGATCCGTAGGAAACTTTGGCCTCGAATGTAATCTCTTCACCTTTCTCGGCTTTTTCAGGATTGGCAGTGAGATCGACTTCTAAAAATTGTGGCTCTTCTTCAGCTTGATCTTGCGTACAAGCTGTTGCAAACAGGCCCAGCAGCACCACCATTATTGTTATCCATAATCGTTTCATTCTTTTTACCCCTTAATTAAGATTAATACAGTGTTATCCTAGCCTTAAAATGTGTTGAAAGTATGAGCTAATTATTATCAAGATATGTCATTTTGAATGATGATCATTCTATTACCGGAAAATAAAGCTTGATGGCTGTACCTTTTCCTAGCTCGCTCGTAATTTCCATCCTTCCATCATGAAGCTTCACTAATTTATCCACGATGGCTAGTCCCAGCCCTGTTCCGCCGTCTGCTCGAGATCTTGCCTTATTCACTCTGTAAAAGCGATCTGTAAGCTTCGCAATATCTTCAGCTGGTATTCCAATACCGGTGTCCTGGATTTCAACTTTGCAGCCATATGGATCTTTGTTCAGCCGGACTGAAATCGTCCCATTTTTTTCAGTATAACGAATGGAGTTGTCGATAATATTCTGGAAGATTTGTTCCAGTCTACCTTCATCACCATTGATGATAATATCCGGATCCAAATCAAGTGACAGGCTGATATTTTTTTCATTCATGGCAGGCCCATACTTAATGATAAAATCATCAATTAGCTGTGCCAGTGAAAATGGGTTTTTTACCAGCTTATATTCCTCCGCATCCAGCCTTGAAAGGTCAAGTAAGTCCTCCACGATTTTAACCATCCTGCCAGATTCCCTGTTGATAAGTTTGAGGTATTTATTTTTTTCATCAGGATCTTTTATTATTCCGGCTTCCAATGCTTCACTATAACCTTTTATATAGCTGATAGGAGTCCTGAGTTCATGGGATACATCAGCCAGGAACTCCCTCTTTTTTTCATCCTCTTTTTGAACAGACTCAGACATATGGTTAAAGGCCTTGGCAAGCTGTCCAATCTCATCATTCGATTGAATATCCACACGCGCCGAATAGTCTCCATCAGATACCTTTTCTGCTGCCTGCTTCATAGCTGCAAGAGGCCTCGTAAGCCGGTGAAGCATTTTAAACCCAAGGTAAGCAGCTATGACAATGAACACCACTCCACCAATTAGCCAAAGAAATGAAAAATCAACCGTCAGTTCGGAGATTTTAGCTAGCGGAACGTATAAGTAAATAATTCCCTCAAGCCTGCTGTTATCAAGAAGAGGAATGGCCACGGCAAGTATTTTCCGGCCAAATCTCTCTTCAAAACCAGATTTCAGTACTGGCTCCCCTTCCAGAAGCTGTTCCCGTTCTTCTTGTCCGATCAGTGTCTCATAATCGATTGAATAGGGAAGGCAGGCACTTAACTCTTTAGGATTGCTGACAAGAAAAACCTCTGATTCAGATTTTTCATTATACCATTCCACTTGCTGCCTCATTTCATCTGTCAGTGGTCCACCTTTATAGTCGCTTGCAAGGCGGTTACCTTCATCCAATAACGATTCTTCAACAATATCGACATAGAGTTTCTCGTAAAATAGGTAAGATAATAAATAGGAATATAAGACAGTAATCAGGATAGTCGCAGTAACCGTCAGCCATAGCTTTTTAAAAAGGCTGTCTGAAAAAGAGATCATCCTGCCGGCACCTCGAACTTATATCCGACGCCCCATATGGTTTGAATATAGTCACCAGTACCCAATTTCATTCGCAGTGTCTTAATATGTGTGTCTACCGTTCTTAAACTGCCGTGGTAATCCATACCCCAAACATATTCAAGCAGTTGTTCCCTGCTAAGAGCCTGGCCCTGGTGCTTAACGAGAAAGACGAGCAGCTCGAATTCTTTAAGCGTCAGGGGAACAATCTCACTATCTACACTAACCCTTCTTCCCTTTTTATCGATGGTTATTTTACCAAGAGTCACTGTCTCATCTTCATTCTTAACGAACGATGTCCTTCTTAACAGCGCATTGATTCTTGCTACCAGCTCACCTGGACTGAATGGCTTGACGATATAATCATCCCCTCCAAGCTGGAGGCCCTTCACTTTATCCCATTCTTCCCCTTTAGCTGATAAAAATATAATCGGCACTTGTGAAAAAGCCCGTATTTTTCCGCATACAGCAAAGCCATCCTCAAATGGCATCATGATATCAAGAATCACCAGGTCGAATTTTTGTTCTTGCAGCTTCCGCAAGCCTTCCACGCCATCAGCTGCATGAACACATGTAAAACCTGAGTTTTCCAGATACATTTGAACGAGATTACGCATATCCTCTTCGTCATCGATGATCAGAACATTTACGGGATTCATCCTGTTATCTCTCCCTCGTAACTATTTGAAAGGGGCCGTCGCCGACTTTCAGCGTTTTTTCAATTGATAAGCTTTCGGGGTTTATAATATACACCTCGTTGCTATCATAACCAGCAACAATCAGCTTATCTTCAAAGACTTCAATCTCAAAAGGATTCGCACCTACCTTAATTGAACCCTCCTTTGTCCCGTCCCCTGACAACTTATACAGCGTATTGGAGCCATGGCTCAAAACAAAAATATTGTCTTCATTCTTTGTAAAATCCACTGGCATCACCGGAGCTGGTATTTCTTTTTTTAAAGTTCTTGTTTTTAGGTCATAAATGTGGATTCGCTCTTCGATTTGGGCCCCTTTGCCATGCCCGCCAATCCATAACTCATTATTTCCCGTGTGCATGATGGCCCCAGCTGCTGCAGGATGAACTTTAAATCCAGGGAGCCTTTCTTTATTCATCAGGTCAATAACGGTGACCATCTCCTGGTTGTAGCTGATCACATAAAGCTTGTCCTCCGCTTCGAGGAGGGTTAAAGGGTCTTTCTCCGCCTCGACCTCTTTCACTTCTTTCCCGTTAACATTAAAAAAGCGGATACTTTCCCTGTTTTGGTCGGCAAAGGCTATTTCTCCATCACCTACTAATAAAGAGTTAACGATTCCTTCGCCTGTTTCCCAGGAATCAATTTTTTCCCCTCTGCTTAATGAATAGAGGTCAACCGTCTCCAAGGTTTTTCCGTAAAGAAGGAGCGTGTCCCCATCAGGCAGAATC
The DNA here is from genome assembly GCA_018613055.1 of Chryseobacterium sp. ISL-80. Lineage (GTDB taxonomy): Bacteria > Bacillota > Bacilli > Bacillales > Cytobacillaceae > Mesobacillus. The sequence continues at coordinate 47,901 of JAGGQZ010000018.1, forward strand.
ATTCCGCCTATATATGGGCGGTCAACCTTCCAATCAGGCAATTTTTCCTCTTTATCCATATCATAAAAAGAAATGGTCATTTCCTTTATGTTCACTGTAGATATAATAGAAGAATCTTTTGAGATTGGCTCATATGATTCGAAAGAACAGGCAGATAACAAAGCAGTGAAAACCACTGCTGCCAACAAATAAGTCCGCTTCATAATTAACTCCTTTTCTTCCACTAGTATCTCACATTATTATATCTCTAATTTGTGATAAATCTATGAAATCGAACGTATCGGATCCTATTTACGCCATGGTCATGATTACATAAAAATAGAGACAGCCATCGCCGTCTCTATTGCTGCATTATTCAGTTGGACCCTGCCAGGCCATCATTCCGCCCTGCATATTGATCACATTATATCCATGATAATCAAGGAATTGGGATGCTCTTGAACTGCGGCCGCCAGAACGGCAAACCATTACATAGGTTTTATTCTTGTCCAATTCGTTCATCCTGAACTCAAGAAGTCCAAGTGGAATGTGGATTGCACCAGGAATCTTTCCTTGTGCAACTTCGCTTACCTCGCGAACATCCACAACTTCAAATTCATTGCTGCCTAATTTATTCTGTACTTCTGTTGGTGTCATCTGACGCATTTTCTTTTCCTCCTTAAAAATTACCAGGCGCTCATGCCGCCCTTTACATTTGTAACATTTTTAAATCCAGCTTTTTTCAATAACTTGCTTGCCTGACTGCTGCGCATGCCACTCTGGCAAATGACGACTACATCTTTTTCCTGAGAAAGTTCTCCTGTGCGGTTTGCCAGCTGTTGAAGCGGAATATTCTTGAACCCTTTAATATGGTTTCCTTTATATTCGCCAGGAGTCCTGACATCGACAAATTGTGTTCCTGCCGGTTTTGTCTTCACCATTTCACGAAGCTGTGCAGTCGTGATTTGATTCACACCTTTGGTTGGAGCTAAACGGCTCCATAAGAATGCTACGGCTAAAACAACAATTAACACATTAATTACTACATCCATCCATATACACCTCGTTATCTTTTTAGTAGATCCCCATAGAAAAGGAATGGATTCACCATACCTATATACCAATAAGGGTATTTTAAGTGACAAAAATCGCCTTGTCAAGAACAGAAATTGATTTATTTCCTGCTCTTGACAAGCAGTTCTACTGCGTCATTAACTGCCTGCGATGTTTCCCGTCCCTCCTGCAAATCACTGATCAAGCATTGTTCAAGATTCTTGCTGACAACCAAGGCAATCGTACGATCGACTGCGGAACGGATTGCTGACAGCTGAGTCACGACCGACTTGCATTCTTCCTGTTCTTCCAATAAGCGTATGCTGCCCCTAACCTGCCCCTCGATTCTTTTCAGGCGATTGACTATTTCTTTATTGTACTCCACTTTAGCCACCTCCTATTGTGATGGTCCAGTAATGGTATAACCCTTGATATCATAACCATATTTCTTTAGCAATCTTGCTCCAAAATTCTTTTCTACTTCATTGGATGCAATGATGACAATTTGTTCATTCGGGATTTCCTTTATATATCTTTTTAAATATCCACATGGGATATTAATGGCTCCATTGACAGGATTTTTAGCTGAATCCTGATAATCTCTCAGGTCGACAAATATTGCTTCATGCTCATGGCCGTTTACCGCCCGAAGATTCCTCACAGGAACATAGCGGTTGAAAATCAAAGTGACCAAAAGGAGAATGATGATAAAACCAGTCAGCAACTACTCTTCACCTCTTATTAATTCTTGTTCATCACTGAACTTACAATCTAAATTTTATACCACGAGGGGTATAAAAGCAAGTGTTATGATGATATTTTTTGACATTTTTCTCAAAAAAAAAGGAAGCAACACTTCCTTCTTAGACAGGAACAGACCAGGTACGTTTCAGAACTGAAATCCAACAACAGGACCTCTTCCCCAATATTTCGTCCCCCTACTTAGAATCCTCCAGCTGAATGGCATCCGCCAATTCCAGATGCAATTGAATTAAAATGACTTTGCTTTCAGTTGACAAAGATGACTCCATTATCCTCTTTGTGGCAAGAAAGAATTTATCTTTTAGTGATTTTCTGGCCCTTGGATGGGAATTCTCATCTCTCAGATCCCTAAGAATGGCATCTCTAAGAATCTCTTCTGGCTCCTGAGCTGACTCCAGCCGGCGATTGTTCCAAATCATCCTGTATTCATCAAGTAATTTCTCATATGCCTCTGTCTCCACTTTTACAGCCTCCTGCAAAAAAATGACGGTTTCATGTCCTTACTTTGTATATTTACATAATTCACCCCGACAATGCAAAAAATAAAGATAAATGACTTAAAAGGAGACTATATCATGAGCAAACCGTATCGTTGTCCTAATTGCAAAACCAACCGGACCAGATTTAATATGATTTCCCAGATTCCTCAGCCTGTAAAATTAAACCCGCAATCCGGTGAGATTGTGGAACAATATTCGAATGACCAATTAGATCCCTTCCACCTTCCGTATAAAGGCCCAGAGCTGAAAATCCAATGTGCTGCCTGCGGTCTTGTCGAAGATGAGAAAACTTTTGCCAAATTCGGTGAAAGTTGAAACGGAAGGTACACGGTAAGCCTTGATTTATTCGCATTCAGGAACAACAATGAAAAGCTTGAGACAAGTTCTCAAGCTTTTCATTTAGGTATCGCTATTTTATTATCTTCAAGAAAACGGGTTGAATCAACCTTCCATTGTTCATTTCCCAAGAATCGGACAAGTACTATCTCTCCTGTAAAATTCCGTCCGCCTCTGCCTTTCATCTGCCAATTGATTTCCACAGGTACAGTCAAAGTCAATTGATCTCCCACATCCTCAGCTGGCAAGACTTCCATCCGGTTAATATTGATATTCTCAATTTGCGGCAGCAGCTTTTTCCATTTAATGTCCTGAAGAGAGATAAATGAAACAATATAAGGATCCTGCTGTTTGATTCCTGCGATATAAGCATTAACCAAATCATATGGATCTGTTTGTTCCAGATATTTCTCAAGCTTTCCTGCCGATTTTAATATCATAAGTTTATGGGATAAATCCATAAAATTCGTACGGTGAGTTGTACTTCCGTAAAAGTGGATGCAAAAGTGCCCCGGAAAGTTATTTTTCAAGGCTCCGCCCCCATGCGGCATTCCGTGCATCGAAGCGGCGATTTTTTCTTTTTCCGAAATAACGATAATCGCCCTGCGCTTCCAGCTCCATTTGCCATTGTAAATTTTCTTCATAATCGCAGTATCTTCCGATGTAAGAGGCTGCACATCCGCATGGTTGCTTCCGGCTCTCCTCTGGACCCGGAAACGGAGGCCTGTTTCCAGATCCATGACAGTGAACTTGCTGTATCTCGGCAGGATTTCATTAACTTCTTCCCACTGCGGCATTTTAACCTTGTCTGATTGTTTCTTAGCTTCCGCGCTTATGTCCGAAAAGGTTAGAAGCACCATCGCCATTATAAAAATTTTAAATGCATTCATAAGATCATCTCTTCTTAACCCGGCTTATTTTATTTAGTTCTATCCTGAGTATCATTCAGTTTTTTTTGCTACATGAAAGTTTTTGCTTTTACACTCTGTACTATTCAGGAAAAAAAATGAAAATAAAAAGCCCAGGATAGCTGGGCATGTTCAATCATTATTATGGTTCTCTAGATAATCTTAATGAATTATCGATTGCGATCAAAAGTCTTTGATATAGATGTCTAACTTTTACCCGGGCTTAGATCCTTGATAACAGTCTTACTTTTCCAGTTTCCTTAACTGCTGTTCTATATTGTTCCAATCTGTAACCTGGCCGATGAAAACAAGGTTCAGCGGCATCTTCATGTATTCTTTCATATAAAATGGCATGCCATATGAATACTGGAATAAGTCGGGATACGTAGAATGGTCAAACCATACATATCCTTTAATCCGATAAATGGAATCTGGAAGTGCCCTTAAGAAATCTTCAAATGCCATTTGGCTTATCGCAGTCTCGAACCGGTAAACAAATGTACTCAGTCTTAAATCCGCCAACACATGTGAATCTGCGCTTTCCGCTTTTTTTGAATAGGATAATCCTTCCAAAAGCTTCATTGGCATCTTGGAATAGGAACTCAAAATACATTTCGCTTTAGAGTTAAGACCTTGTAAGTCCATGCTGATTTTGGCCTGTTCAGACTCACTGAGCAGATCTGATTTATTGATAATGACCAGGTCAGCATGCTTGACTTGTTCAAGTAAAAGCTGATGGACCTGCGGATCGAGACTAGTTCTATTAAGCCATTGCGGTCCATCCACAGTCGTGATGATTCCTTTGATCATCAGTTTGTCTGCAAACAGCGGCGACAGCACTGCATCCAAAACTTCTACTGGATGTGCAGCACCTGTTGTTTCGATATAAATCGCATCGAGGTCATGATCGAAGAGCAATCCTTGAAGCTGGGATTCAAGTTTATCCTGGATTGTACAGCAAATGCACCCTCCTAATAACTCTTTCAACGGGACATCAGAATCGACGGCATCTGAATCAATCGATACACTTCCAAGCTCATTCATCATCACAGCTATGTTTCTTTCAGCCTCTTTTTCATGCTGTAAAAGACGCTTCAATAAAGTCGTTTTTCCTGTTCCCAGAAATCCTGACAAAATATAAACTTCTGCTTTTTTCATTTTCACATTCGCCTATCTTTCCTAAGTAATATAGAAAATCTCCAGCAAAAGCTGGAGATTTTCAAGTTACCACATTATTAGGTAATTCCTGTGCACCAACCGCTATTTCGCCATCTTCTGCTTTAACACTTGAAGCGCCTTTTGTACTTGCGGATCATCTTTCTTAAGCTGTTCACGCAATCCATTCATCAGCTCGATGGTTGTGCTTCCTTTCAGGATACCTGTTTGTTCGATCTTTTTGGATTTCTGGAATTCGCTGACTGCTTCCTTCGTTTTTTCATCAAAAAATCCGTCTTCCCTTCCAGGGTCAAATCCAAGCGCCTTCAACATCTTTTGAGCTGATTTCACCTGCTCAGAGGCTGTTGAAACTGTCAGTTCAGTTTCCGGATCGATAAACGGCAGTGAAGCGTATTCCGGCATAGCCACTTCATAGTCCGGTTTGATGCCTTTTTTATGGATCCAATTCCCTTTAGGTGTCAACCATTTATCTGTTGTGAACTTCATATTCGAACCGTCAGAAAAATCCTCCGCCCGCTGTACAGTCCCTTTGCCGAATGACTTTTCACCCACCAATGGAACACCGGCAGATTCACTGACAGCTCCCGCCAGGATTTCCGATGCACTGGCGCTTCCTTTATCGATGACTACTACAAGAGGAAGCTTGTTGCCATTTTTATTTTCAGATGGATACTTTTTCACATTGCCATTGCGGTCTTCAACCTGGAATAGGATCTCTCCTTCAGGAACAAAAAGACTTGATATTTTGATTGCCTGGTCAAGAAGTCCGCCTGGATTTTGGCGAAGGTCCAGGACAAGTCCTTTCATCCCCTGCTTTTGCAGGTCATTTAAAACATTTACTAATTCATTAGCAGTGTTTTGTGAGAAATTCGTAATCTGGACTTTGGCAATTCCATCTTCAAGCATCTCACCATAAACTGTTTCAATCGGGATCGTATCACGTGTGATGGTAACGTCAACCGGCTTTTCGGCCCCCTGGCGAAGAATGGACAACTTTACATCAGTCCCTTTTTCACCCCTAATGAGAGCTACGGCTTCAGTCGTACTCATACCTTGGAGACTTTTGCCGTCAACCGACATGATTTTATCCTCAGGCTGGAGCCCTGCTTTTTCAGCTGGAGAACCTTTTAGCGGAGTGACGATGGAAATGTAACCATCTCTCTCCTGGATTTCCGCTCCAATCCCTTCAAATGATGACGACAGACTCTGGTGGAAATTCTTCGCATCTTCCTGGCTCATATAATCTGAATACGGATCATCCAGTGAAGAAAGCATTCCATCTATCGCCCCATTGATAAGTTTTTCCTGGTCAATATCCTGGTAATATTCATTTTTCAAAGTGTCATATGCGTCGTATAGCTTTGCAAATTCTTCTCTTTCCCTTATAACCTGCACTGCTGGCTTGTCCTCACCGAAAGCAAGCGCAAAGGTAGTGATTCCTGCTGTTAAAAAGACAAGAAAAAACAACAGCATTGCAAAGTGGAACTTTTTGATCCGAAGAAAACTATTCTTGTTCTCTGTTTCTTCCGCCTTATTTTGGCCTTCAAGCTCTTCCTTGTTTTCTTCATTTATATTTTGCTGATCCAACCCTTTTCACCACTTTCCAATCAAGCTTAAAATCCTTAATGATTAGAATAACATTTTTACTCTGAAATTAACAGAAAAATAGGCAATGCACCTGAATTGTGCTGTATGCCTCCATGCAGCGGCCCTCCTATGAAACAAAAAGAGGCTGACATAGGTCAAAACCATGACCTCTTGTCAGCCTCTTTGAATCTTATTCTACATCGTAGCCTTGATCTTCAACAGCAGCCTTCATTTTGCTTACTTCCGCTTTAGAAGCATCGTATTCTACTTCAGCTTTTCCCTCTGATAATGAAACGACTACACTGGCCACACCGTCTACGCCCATCAAAGCGTTTTTAACTGCCTTTTCGCAGTGTCCGCATGTCATTCCTGATACATTTAAAGTTGTTTTTTCCATTTTAACTCTTCCTCTCTCATAAAAAATTTATAACTTAATCCGCTTCAAACGAAGGGAATTAGTCACTACAGAAACTGAACTGAATGCCATTGCCGCTCCTGCTACCCATGGCGCGAGGAGTCCCATGGCAGCGATTGGGATACCCGCTGAGTTGTATGCCAGTGCCCAGAACAAGTTTTGGCGAATGTTTTGCATTGTCTTTTTACTTAATGAGATTGCTTTAGGAATCAATGTTAATTCCCCACCAAGAATGGTGACATCAGCAGCTTCAATTGCCACATCTGTCCCTGTACCAATCGCAATCCCGATATCGGCAAGGGCAAGTGCCGGCGCATCATTTATGCCGTCGCCGACCATTGCGACTTTCTTGCCTTTAAGCTGAAGTTCTTTTACATGGTTTGCCTTTTCTTCCGGCAGTACTTCAGCAATGACATTTTCGACGCCAACCTGGGAGGCAATCGCATGGGCAGTACGCTTATTGTCACCGGTGAGCATATATACTTCGATGCCCATTGATTTAAGCTCTTCAATTGCCGTTTTGGCTGTTTCTTTCACAGTATCTGCCACGGCGACTATACCATTCACTTTATTATCGATGGCAATCAGCATGGCTGTTTTTCCTTCAGTCTCCAGCTTCTCCAGCTGTTCTTCGTATCTGTCAAATACGACTCCCGTCTGCTTCATCAGCTTTCTGGTTCCCACCAAAACTTTTTCACCCTTGATGACTGCTTCTATTCCGTGGCCTGGTATCGCTGAAAACTCATCCACCGGAAGGATCTCAATGTTATTTGCGCTGCCATATTCAACAACCGCCTCAGCAAGAGGGTGTTCTGAGGATTTCTCGGCTGATACCAGATACTTAAGGATTTTTTCTTCTTCACCGAATATTTCTAAATCAGTTACACTTGGTTTACCTTTAGTAATTGTACCCGTTTTATCAAGAACAATAGCATTAATTTTATGGGTAGCTTCTAAATGCTCCCCGCCCTTGAATAGGATTCCGTTTTCTGCACCTTTTCCTGTTCCCACCATAATGGAGGTTGGAGTTGCCAGCCCAAGTGCGCATGGGCAGGCGATGACGAGTACAGCAATCGCTGTTTCCAGAGATGATGCAAAATCACCAGGTGTAATCAAGAAATACCAGACAAGGAATGTGACGATCGCAATCGCAACAACGATCGGAACAAAGATACCGGAAATCTGGTCGGCCACACGCTGGATTGGCGCCTTGCTTCCCTGTGCATCTTCTACGACTTTGATTATTCCTGCAAGGGCGGTATCTTTACCGACCTTGGTTGCAGTCATTGTCAGAGTGCCGTTTTTATTGATTGTCGCACCGATCAATGGGTCGCCTGCAGACTTTTCAACCGGAATGGATTCCCCTGTTATCATGGCCTCATCGACAGCGGACTGTCCATTTAACACCTTGCCATCTACCGGAATCTTCTCGCCAGGCTTCACTAGTATGGTATCGTTGACTTTGACATCCTCGATTGGGATTTTCATTTCCTCGCCATCCCTGATGACGGTCGCTTCCTTTGCTTGCAGACTTAGAAGCTTCGAAATCGCTTCTGTTGTACGTCCTTTCGCAAGTGCCTCGAACAGTTTTCCAACAAGAATCAGGGTGATCAGTACCGCGCTCGTTTCAAAATACAAATGCGGCATATAGCCCGGGTTTCCGATTGTTTTAATTGCTTCTGCAAGACTGTAAAAATAAGCAGCAGAAGTACCAAGGGCAACAAGGACATCCATATTCGCACTTTTGTTTTTTAACGACTTATAGGCACCCACATAAAATTGGCCGCCAATCCAGAATTGGACTGGGGTCGCCAACAAGAGCTGGAACCATGGATTCATCAGCAGATGCGGCATCGGCAGGCCAGTATCCCAAGGTGCATGGCCAATCATGGTGTACAAAAGCGGAAGCGACAAAAGAATGGATATTAATAACTTTCTTTTCTTTGCGTTAATTTCCTCTTCTTTTTGCTGTGCCTTTGCTTCACGCTGAATTTTTTCCTTGGCATCATAGCCAAGATCCTGTATTTTAGCGATGATTTGATCAACGGACAGGACGGCACTGTTGAACTCAACTGAGGCGGATTCAGTCGCCAGGTTAACGGTGGCTGACTTCATACCATCCATTTTGTTCAGTACCTTTTCAATCCTGGTCGAACAGGCCGCACAGGTCATGCCGAACACATCCAAATCCATCTTATCGTTTCTGACGCCGTACCCCAGGTCATTTATTTTGTTGAAAATATCATCAGGATTGATTTTCTCTTTATCGTATTGTACTGAGGCATTTTCCATCGCCAGGTTAACAGTTGCTTCGACTCCATCCATTTTATTCAGGACTTTTTCGATCCTTGTGGAGCAGGAAGCACACGTCATGCCTGTAATATCGACAGTCATTTGTTCTTTCATCAATTACACCCCGTTTCGAACGATGATTTTTTAATCTTATCTTCACCACTTACTATACCCCTGTATAGTATATTAATCAACCAAAATGTTTGTGCTTTTTTAATTTTACCCTGTTTGACAAAGTATACAGTTAAAAATATCACTATTCTTGCGGATATGGGAATAAGAGTTATTACATTTTTAAAACAAAAAGCCCGGCTTGCAGCCAGGCTCCCAATTAGATTTTCTTCACATTTTCAAAATACTCTTCAAGTGTCCATTCATTTTCATAAATTTCGGTTGCCGCTTTTATGCCCACATACCGAAAATGCCACGGTTCATACATATAGCCTGTCAGCTCTTCCTTTCCTTTTGGATACCTCAGGATAAAGCCGTATTTATGAGCATTGTGGGCAAGCCAGACTCCTTCTTTTGTTGAACCGAATTGTTCATTCAGATTAAAATTATTGTTCTTGCTTGATATATCCATCGTCAAGCCTGTTTGGTGCTCACTGCTTCCAGGTCTGGCAACTGCCTCAAGGGCCTTTTCTTCGCCTACCTTATTGACCTCAGCTTTGAACAGGGTTTCCTGTCGGCCATATGACCTGTAACCGGAAACGGCAGCAAGTTCGATTCCATCATTCCTTGCTCCTGCAAACATCTTTTCCATAGCTTCTGCAGCCTCTTTCCTCATAAGGCTCTTTTCAAGCTTTGCATCTCCAAAAGAAAATTGGACTTTCGGCCGAACGAGGTCGCCGGGAATATAATTGCCTGGCAATCCAAAAATCTTATTGACAAGCGCCAAAGTGTTCTGCGGGTTCTGGATGACATTCTTGCCGTCCGCCTGCTGGACCACATTGAAATAAGCCGCTTCAAGTGTCAATGCTTCATTTTCAGGCTTGTCCCCTTGAGGATCCTCGTTTTCCATGTTGTTCTGCTCAGGTTCTGTTACTTCTGCTGGCTTGTCATCCTGTTTATCTTGTCCAACTAGTTTTTCTCCCAAGTAAGGAATTTTCTCTAGATAAGGCTCAACAGGTGCACACCCTGTCAATAATATTGGCAAGGCGATTACTGGTAATATTTTTTTCATTATGTCCACCAATCTTCAACATTTTAAGGCAATAACACCATTCTAACATTTTTCAACAAACTTTCGAATGGCCTTTTTTCCCATTATCCCTGTTATTCATTATACCTGGTTTTGGGAAATGCAAACTGAATCAGTATAACCATTAGAGACAGTATGCTTGGATGGTAAAAATGTCCGTCAAAATCGGGTTCTTAGACATTTTGATTACACTTTCCCTCCGAAATGTCCTTTAAACACGATTTCTACGACTTTTTGATTACACTCTATCCTCAAAATGTCCATTAAATACGGTTTCTTAGACATTTTTGCTTCTCTCTGCCTCCAAAATGTCCTTTAAACACCATTTCTTAGACAGTTTGGCTTCTCTCTGCCTTCAAAATGTCTTTTAAACACCATTTCTTAGACATTTTGGTTACACTCTCCTCTCAAAATGTCCATTAAACACAGTTTCTTAGACATTTTGACTTCCCTCTGCCTTCAAAATGTCATTTAAACTATTAGGTATTTCGAATTTCCTGAATTCTGGACACGAAATATAACTAAATAAAACCCTCTCCTCAAAGGAAAGGGTTTTCAAATCATTATTCTTTTATGGCTGCTTCGAGTGCTACTTCAATCATGTCGTTGAAGGTTGTTTGGCGTTCTTCTGATGTCGTTTCTTCACCGGTGAGGATATGGTCGCTGACTGTCAGGATAGAAAGTGCTTTGCGATCGTATTTGGCAGCCAGTGTATAGAGTGCTGTTGTTTCCATTTCGACCGCTAAAATTTGATACTGGGCCCATTTTTCCAATTCTGCATTATCATTGTAGAACTGGTCAGCAGTGAACACATTACCTACTTTAAGGTTTAAGCCTTTTTCAAGACCTGTATTGTAGGCTTTGTACAATAAATTGAAATTTGCTGTTGGAGCAAAGTCCACTCCGCCGAAAGTAAGGCGGTTCATTTGAGAGTCGGTTGATGAGCTCATTGCCAGGATTACGTCACGGACTTTGACATCCTTTTGGATGGCTCCGCAAGTGCCCACGCGAATCAGGTTTTGGACATTATAGCTATTCATCAACTCATTGATATAAATTGAAATGGACGGCACGCCCATGCCAGTACCCTGGACGGAAACCCTCTTGCCTTTGTATGTGCCTGTGTACCCAAACATATTTCTGACTTCATTATATAACTTTGCATCTTCAAGGAATGTTTCAGCAATGTATTTTGCCCTCAAAGGATCCCCCGGAAGCAATACCGTTTCTGCGATGTCATTTTCTTTAGCACCAATATGTACACTCATTCAAATAATCCTCCATCCTATAGGTTGCTACCTCAAAACTATACCACAATATAGTTAAGCAGGAAAATCTTCAGTTTCATGACAAAATTGTTAAAAGGGCAAGCTAGAAATAGCTTTACCGAAGCTGAAATAAAACATTCTCTAAGACAGAGTAACTGAAAAAAGACATGAAGGAGATTGAGCTAATGGGTAAAAAACATCGCAATCGCATCAATTCACCTAAGAAAAATAACCATATCCCTCCTGAAGCAATCGTTGCCGAGCAAGAAGCACACGGCAAAGAATTTTCAGCTAACGGAAGAAAGAAACAAGGATAAAAAAAGACGATGAAGCTTTCGCTTCATCGTCTCATCAAATTTTCAGCAGTATCGTGCAAGTGTATCCTGAAGCTTTTGCTGTAAGGAGGGCAAATCAGATACATGGATATTCATCCTCACATAGGTTTCATCCATGCCCATTGCTTCTGATAAGAAACCACCGATACCTCTTGCTCTTCGGTCAACTTGCATCAATACTTCTGCTTCGTTTTCGCTGTTTGGATAGAGAACCAACTCCAGTTCATCCAAACGTCCTCTAAATGGGCCTGATGCAGCCACGAATTCAAACTCCTGGACGAATGGCAGATTCCGCCGAAGATGCCTGGGTGCCTGCTCACACTCAGCCTCCCTTAAACGGAAGCCTAGATTGCTTACGGCATTAAAGATTCCTTGCATCAATGGGTTAGGCACTACCGTCAAATAATCTTTATCTCCGGGGTCGACTGCATTTTTGATATCAAGTCCTGTCGTTACCCAAACCTTCGTTCTTCCCATAGTTAACGGAATTTCCAATGGCAGCCTGAAGGTGAAAGGGATTTCCTTTGTTTCATTTTCTTTGATCAGAAAGGACTGCGTCAGCCTGAAGCGGTCAATTTGAGCTGTCGCTGTATACTTTCGGTCATCGCTTTCTTTTATATAAGTTGTATGTAAACTCAAATAGATGTCATCAATATTCTGCTCAACGCTCCCTCCGCGAATTTGAACAATTCCGCGTATCTCTTCTCCAGGCATCACCCGGTCCTTTTCAAGCTTCGTATCGACTTTAGCCGCTCCGATTCCAACACTGGCAAACACCTTATTAAAAAATGACATCCACATTGCCTCCCAAAAATCACAATTTTCTTTTACGCTTATGTATACGATTATGAGTTAACAGGGTTTCATAAAACGCGATATTTTTTTGTCTCCTTAATTAGTGAACATACTTTAAAATAAAAAAGGCTGATTCATCCGAATCGGCCCCTCCCATCGGTGTATCTACTTAATCTATTTCTTCTTCCTCATCGATGATGCATTTTTCAATCAGATATTCAAACGTGATATCCGCCATCTCTTCAAGTTCTTCCTCCGTGGGAACGTATCCCCTTTTAACAAGTTCATGAAAGAAAAATTCAGCAATCTCCTCTGTATCGATTATAACCTCAATCTCTTTCACAGATTCGCCCCCCTTTATTCCAAATGTATGATATATGCGCTTGTTTCATGCCAAGCATATTGATTTTTCAGAAAAATCGTTCTATCTCTTTTGGACAAGCATAGAATGGAATAAATCAATGGCGGGGTGAATTTCCATGAAGACAATAGGTACGCTTGCAGAGATGTTCGTTGCTGAGGTCAATAAAGAAAACAGTGTGATTGTAGAGTTTTTTGGCAGCATTGTGAATTCCTTATTTAAGGTTTTTCAAGTGGCCGGGATTCCTTTTCTTGTTTATGTGCTGCTTGAGTTTTCAGGCTGGTTTTAAACATGGCTTTTTCCATCATTGTTAACCAGCAATGACAGCTTGCGGATGATCACTCTCATTACATGAGCGTATTCATCATCATTGAACCATTTATATAAAATTCGGTAGTCATTGTATATATCAAGCAAATGATCGATGGTCATCCTTTTCTGGTTGATCTTCCGCAACTCTTCCTTTTCGCCTGCACGGGGCTGATGGGATTTTTTATCGAGGTTCACCGAGGGTCTTACTTCTTTATTGGCTGAAAACAGAAGGCCGAGCTTCTGAATAAAAGTATCTGCGCTTTCTGAATCCGCCACAAGTGTCAGTTCCTCTTCCCCGGCTTCAAGCCACTCTCCATCTTTAATCCTCGAGAGTTCATAGATGACATCCTCCCAGGCATCTTCTTTATAACGCCAGATTTCAGTCCTGAAACCAACAACTTTAAAGAGATCCGAACCATATCCTTTAACCTGGACTAAATCGCCGAAGAAATATTTATACTCGATATCGATTTGTTCCTTTTCCATCAGCTTTCCATCATATTCAGAGAGCATCTGCAAACTTGTTTCCAAATACAAGCCCTCGCTCTTATTGATTTCATATACATGAAGGCCGTCAAGCCACTTTACATCTGTCACTTTCCCCACGGTACCATAAATAGTGATCACGACTGTATCACCGATGTTAAACTTAGGTTTCTTCCGTTTTTCCATTTCCTCCATCTCCTCAACGATGAGTCGTGAATTGTGATTACCACAGTATATGCACCATTCTGAAAATCGCCACGCCCAGATGGAGGATGGATTATTTTATTAAAACAAAAGGCCCCTGCGTGTGTGCGCAGCAGCCTTTTCAGCTTTCAGCTATCAAATATTCCTCCCATGCTTCATCAAAGACAGTCATGCTTTCAGGATACTGTCCGTTCATTTCCAGATAGGAGCTTATTTCGTCGTAGTCTTCCGAGTTTTTAGGGAAGGAAAGATCATCGTATGCAGAGTTCGCGAACCTGCTGATCGCATCCTTCGGTTTCGTGGAGCGGTATTTCATCAGAAAGTGGTAAAAGCTTTTATACATATATGAACGCCTGCCTAAAGTTAGAATTTGTCTGTCCATACTATAACGAAAAGTTCACTGTCCGTCCACATATAAGAAAGTATTGAGCACCTTTCTAACAGGAAAGGTGCCCGCCATTATTGCCATCTGGCTGATTTCGCCATTTCCAGCAATGCCCATATAATATTCACCATTAAAATGGCCACAGTGATGGGAACAGCATGAAGCCAGTTCATCCCGAATTTCTCTTTGATCATCCTCACATAGTATCCGCACAGGAACAACACCAACATTGCTGCCATCAGCATGATTGATAAAGCGATATACATTAGATCTCCCCACTTCCAATATGAATACTCCCCACTCTATTATAAAGAGTAGGGAGTAACTGGATAAAAAGGAAGTGTGAATTTTTTGTGAACAGCTTTCTGTTTCAGGTTATTTTTGTCACTCCTCATTTCACGATGTAAAATCAAAGTAATTCCGTTTTAACAGTCTTGGCTGTTCCATCAATTCTTCGAAGGTGATGACTTTGGCCAGTTTTTTTGTGTCGATTAGAAACAGCTGGTCTTCGATTTCCTTTGTGATCAATTCAGTCTGGTAGGTCATTTGACAGTCGAGACAATGGACTGCAGGTGTATCATTAATTTGGATTGCTTTGGTTCCATCGGGTAGTTCCCAATAAACTTTGTCTGTGACTGCTTTGATATTTTCACTGCTGCACCATTCGCAATTAGCCATTATTCACTCCCCTTTGCTGTCGGGAACGTCTCCTGAGGATCAGGGGCGTGAGTTGTTTTATTCTGTTGTGCCATGAATTTCTTTTCTTTCAGTTCATCGCGCTTTTCCCGCTTATCCTTGAGTGATGCATGTGTTGGATCTTCCTCGTACTTTTCACGGCGGTCAATCCTGCCTAGTCCTTCCGGGATTAAGTTGAATTCACTGTCATTCATGATGGCTGCAATTCCGGTATTGGATTTTTTCTTTTCGTAATCAGGATAAACCTGTTTGAAGTATCCTTCCGCTCTGCCTGGCACATAATTTTCAGGTTCTGGATAAGAGGTGATGACACCTTCGAAATTCCTGAGCACGACTTTCTCAGGACTTTGCGAAATCAGGTAGTTTGGCTGCAAGGAGATTTTTCCTCCTCCACCAGGTGCGTCAACCACAAAGGTCGGAACAGCATAGCCGGATGTATGCCCTCTCAAGCCCTCGATGATTTCAAGGCCCTTCGTCACAGGGGCGCGGAAATGGCCAATGCCTTCTGACAGGTCGCACTGGTAGATATAGTAAGGGCGAACCCGGATTTTTACAAGGTCATGCATCAGCTTTTTCATGATGGCGACACTGTCATTAATGCCAGCAAGGATGACCGATTGATTTCCAACCGGGACACCTGCATTGGCAAGCATTTCACAGGCCCGCTTTGAATCCTCGGTAATTTCAATCGATGTATTGAAGTGTGTATTCAGCCAGATTGGATGGTATTTTTTGAGGATGTTACATAGATTCTCTGTAATCCGCTGCGGAAATACAACAGGTGCACGGGTACCGATACGGATGATTTCAACATGGTCAATTTCACGCAGGTTTTTCAAAATATACTCAAGGATGTTGTCATTGATCAGCAGCCCATCCCCTCCAGAAATCAGCACATCGCGTACTTCAGGAGTATTCTTGATATAGTTGATCGCCGCATCCAGCTGTTTTTTGGCAACCCCCATGCCGATTTGTCCGGAAAATCTGCGGCGGGTACAATAACGGCAGTACATAGAACATTGATTGGTAACAAGGAACAGCACCCTGTCAGGATATCGATGGGTCAAGCCTGGCACAGGCGAATCCTCATCTTCGTGCAATGGATCTTCAAGATCGTATTTTGTTTTGTGGATTTCCTTTGAGATTGGGACAGACTGCATCCTTACCGGGCAGCGAGGATCATCTGGATTCATTAATGAAGCATAATATGGTGTGATATTGAGCGGGATTGTTTTTGTAGAGATCCTGACACCCTCTTCTTCATCAGGGGTCAGATTGATGACCTTTTTCAAATCATCGAGTGTCCTGATTGTATTGGTAAGCTGCCAGAGCCAGTCATTCCACTGTTCTTCGGTCACATCTTTCCATAGTTCGATATCTTTCCAATGTCTTAATGGCTTATATAAAGTTTGTTTCATCCAATTTCCCCCTAGCTATTTTTATATCAATTTATAATGCAAGTTCTGTGCCAGAGTTAGCGGACTATTCTGAAATAAGTAAACTGCTTGCAGCAGGGGTTTTTGAAGAACAAGACACTTCTGGATAAAAAAAATAACCTGCTGAAATTTCGGCAGATTATGTTTCAAGGCTAGATATTCAATTTTTTTAATTTATATTGAAGTGTTTGTCTTGGAATATCGAGCAGGATGGCTGCCTGCTGGATATTTCCGCCGGAGGCTTCGAGCGCATCCCTGATCAACTGCACCTCAAGCTCCTTCAGGTTCTCTCTCAATACCAATGAAGGAGTACTGCTCACCGGCTCTGGGGCGATATTTTTCAGCATCATTGGAAGGTCATGAGCAGTTAGCTTTTCACCTTCACAGACATTCATCATGTACTCAATTGTATGCTTTAGCTCACGTACATTTCCAGGCCATTGATGGGTAAGAAAAATAGACTTCGCCTTTTCATCCAGCCCGGACACATGCTTCCTCAGCTCATGATTGTACTGGCTTATAAAAAGGTCGCTCAGATAAAGGATATCTTCCTTTCTCTGTCTCAAAGGAATCAATTCGAACGTCAGAACATTCAGTCGATAAAAGAGGTCGGTACGCAGCTGATTCTCTTCCATCGCTTTCCCCGGGTAGACATTCATCGCGGAGATCACCCTGACATTCACTGACGTCACATTCGTGCTTCCGACCCTTCTGACAGCGCCATCCTCCAGTACACGCAGCAATTTAGCCTGGAGGTCGAACGGCATCGAGTTAAGCTCATCAAGGAAAAGCGTCCCTCCGTTTGCCAGCTCGAAAAGACCTGGCCTGTCCACCGCTCCGGTATAACTTCCCTTAGAAGTCCCAAATAGTATACTTTCGAGCAGGTTTTCAGGTATGGCTGCACAATTCTGGACTATGAACGGACCAGCAGCCCGCTTTGAAGCATTATGGATAGATTGGACGAAGAGTTCTTTCCCGGTGCCGCTTTCCCCATAGACAAGAATGGGAGAATCGGATTTTGCGAGTTTTTCAGCCTTCTTTTTTACCATCATAAAATGCTTATTCGTTGTCAGCACATCACTGAATGTATAGCCGGCCTGCTGTTTTACAGCCTTGCCATTTCGGAGTCTCAAACCCTTTTGGATTTCGACAAGGCGTTCTGAAAGCTGCTTGATCCGCGAATAATCCTTGGCGATTTCAACAGCACCTATCAGTTCCCCCTGGACAAATATTGGCAGAGTCGTATTGACAGTTTCAATTTTCCTTCCGTGCAAGTTTACAAAGGATTGTGTTTCATTATAGATTGGCTTTTTCGTTTCGATCACTTTCAGTAAGGTGCTGGATTGATCATTCAGCGAAGGAAAAACACTCAAGAGCGGCTTCCCAACTACTTCTCTGATTTCCAATCCATCATGCCTGGCGGCGACTTGATTGTAGAATATCGTTATGCCTTCGGTGTTGACGACATGGATGGCTTCATCGATGCATTTCAGTATGGCGCTCAAGATTTCTTCGGTAACATTGGATACTGAATTCAATCCCATCACACTCCCATATTAAGTATATGACAGCGTGCCGAAAAACTGTCTTCTACTGCCCAAAATTTGGCGGTTTTGCCAAATCTTTTACCCAAACGTTCATATTCTCAATTTTATCATATATATATACATTGTTCACCAGCCTGCCGCGATAGGCATAGCCTAATTGATACAATGCCGCATTCATGCCAAATGATAATGACCTCGCGATGGAATAGGCGCAAAAGATGCCGTTCTCAATCAGTTCTGCCTCTAAATGAGCCAGGAGGACTTTCATCAAGCCATGCTTCCGATGCTCTTTTAATGTCGCACAATCAGTCATTTCCGCATTTTTATAAAAAAGATCGACCTCTGCGGAAGCTGCGCTAACAATCTGGCCATTATGAACAAATCCATAGTAAATCGTTCCTTCAGTCATCGTTTTGACAATATACTCCGGGTCATTCAGCGGGGTTGGATAGATTTGAAAAACTTCTTTGTATAACTTGGATAATCCGTGGGCATCCGATTTGTCCATTTTCTTCATCACATAATCGCCTGGAGGATTAATCTTCTGGGTAGGCTCCGCCAAACGATAGACACTTTTTATGATTCCATCCTCCTCGGTCCAGTGCGGCGTTGCTTTTCTTTCGTCACTTAAAAACTTTGAAAAGAATACACAATCAGAGCCAAGGAAAAAACCGTCAATGCTTGCTTCAAAACTGTACCCGTGTTCAAGGAGCTGTGTAAAATGTTCTCTTCTTCCTTTAATGATCAATTTATCAGCCTTTTCGCTCTCTGCCAGCTCTTCTGCGTGTTTCAAAGCATTCGATAAACTGCCCAAGTAATCTTCCACTCTCACTCGTTTATTTTGTTTATCAAGATAAACAGTCATCTTGCCATTCTTGTCTGATAAGACGAGTGTTTTCCCTAAATGCATTTTCTCTCCCCCATCCCCTTATTTTTCTGTCGAATGAAAAGCCTGGCTTTGGGCCAGGCTGACTGTTCAATCCAGTTTGAATGAAACAAGCTTTAGTTCAGTCATTTCTTCAACAGCATACTTGATTCCTTCTCTACCAGTCCCGCTTTGTTTGACACCGCCATATGGCATATGGTCGACCCGGAAAGTAGGGATATCATTGATCATCACGCCGCCGACGTGCAGATTCCTGGCTGCTCTGAAAGCTTTTTGAAGATCATTTGTATAGACACCTGCCTGAAGGCCGAACTGCGATTCATTGACCTGGTTGATTGCTTCATCAAAGTCCTGGAACGTGTTGATATGGACAACTGGTGCGAAGACTTCCTCACAGGAAATTTTATCAGTCGGTTTTGCATTTAGGAGCACAGTCGGCTTTAATACCTGCTGTTCGCTTTCTCCTCCCAGGACCAGTTCGGCTCCATTTCCCACCGCATCCTGAATCCAGGACTTGGCCCTTTGTACATCCCCCGCACTGATCATTGCAGCGACATCTGTTTCTTCTTCCAGAGGGTCCCCCACTTTAAGACGGCCTGCTTCTTCAACGAACTGCGAAACAAATTCCTCGGCAATAGTTTCATGGACATAAATGCGCTGAATCGAAATGCAAACCTGCCCCTGATTTGAGAAGGCACCCGTCACGATTCTTGGCATTACCTTGCTAAGGTTCGTTCCTTCATCGACAATCAGTGCCGAATTCGAACCCAGTTCAAGTGTTACCCTCTTTAAACCGGCATTTTCACGAATATAAGTACCGACCGCAGGGCTTCCGGTGAAGGTTACCTTTTTCACCCGGTCATCAGCAACCAGGACGTCGCCGACACTTTTCCCGCTGCCGGTTACCACATTCAGAGCGCCTGCCGGCAATCCTGCCTTATGAAAGTATGAGGCGATTTTATAGGCAGATAACGGTGTCTGGCTCGCTGGCTTAAGGACGACTGTATTTCCCGCTGCTATCGCAGGTCCGACCTTATGGGCGACAAGGTTCATTGGGAAATTGAATGGAGTAATCGCAGCGATGACGCCAAGCGGCTCCTTTACAGTATAAGCAATACGCCCCTCTCCGCCGGGCGCGGCATCCATCGGGATGGTTTCTCCCTGGATCCTTCTTGCTTCTTCCGCGGCGAATGTATAGGTCATGACGGTCCGGTCGACTTCTGCCCGGGCCGCTTTCAATGGTTTGGAGGATTCCTCGGCGATCAGCCTTGCACATTCTTCACGATCCTCCTGAATATAATCGGCCACCTTCCGAAGAATATCGGCACGTTTATGGGCATCCATTTCCGCCATGCCCCTCGCTGCTTCAGCTGCAGAGTCAATCGCTCTGGTCACGTCTTCTTTGGCCGCTTCTGCTACTTCGGCTATTTGTCCACCTGTATATGGATTTAACAGTGGACGGTAATATTCTGTTTCCACACTCTCTCCATTGATCCATAAATCCTGTTTCATCTTATCCCTCCTGCTGTTTGCAGCATTCATAAATCACTGATTCAAGGACATCAAACCCTTCCTCCATTTGTCGGTCTGTAATGACAAGCGGAGCTAGAAGCCTGATGACGTTTCCATAAAGACCTGCGCTCATTAAAATCAATCCGCGCTGATGAGCCTTCGCTAGCACCTCCTTAACGATTTGCCCATTCGGCACCCCATTTTCATCGAAAAATTCCATAGCGCACATGGCTCCTAAAGATCGAATATCCCCAATCTCAGGAAACTGTTTTGCCAGTTTTCCAAATCTCTCCTGAAATTTATCTCCAAACTGGTTTGCTCTTTCGAGAAGGTTTTGCTCATCTATCATTTTAACGACTTCTATCGCTGCAACACAACCGAGAGGACTTCCGCCATATGTTCCGCCAATCTCTCCAATGCCAGCTGAATCCATGATTTCAGCCCGTCCTGTAACCGCACTGATTGGAAGTCCGGCAGCAATCGATTTTGACATGGTCATCAAATCAGGTATCACGCCGTAATGCTCCATTGCGAACATCTTCCCTGTCCTGCCAAAACCAGTCTGGATCTCATCTGCAATAAAGAGGATTCCGTACTGTTCACATATTTTTTTCACACCCTGCACAAAGGTCTTTGATGGTATATTAAATCCACCCTCGCCCTGGATCGGTTCCATGATGATCGCGGCAATTTCCGTGCCTGGCACCTCGCTTTGGAAGAATGTTTCAAACTTCTTCAGAATATAAGCATCCAGTTCATCGGGGGACATGCTTTTCTCCTGGGAATAAACAGGATACGGCCATTTATAGGTTTCAGGTGCAAACGGACCGAACTGGTACTTGTACGGTTTCACCTTGCTTGTCAGTGACATTGCCATATATGTCCTTCCATGGAATGCACGTTCAAATGAAATGATCCCTTTTCTGCCGGAAAATTTCCTGGCGATTTTTATCGCGTTCTCCACTGCTTCCGCACCGCTGCTCAGGAAAAAAGTCTTTTTATCATGGTCGCCCGGGGTAATATTGTTCAGCATTTCCGCCAGTTCAATATAAGGTTCATACATCATCACATGGAAACATGGGTGAAGATAACGGTCAATCTGTTCATGGAGCGCATTCACAACCTCTGGCGGACAATGGCCAACATTGAGCGTGCCGATTGCACCTGCAAAGTCAATGAATGTGTTCCCGTCTACATCGGTCAATAGGGCACCTTCGCCCCTTTCGGCAAAAGATTTGATCGTATTGAATGGGCCAACAGGAATATTCTTCTCTTTTCTCTCGAGCAAGGCCTTTGCCTTGGGACCCGGAATGGCTGTTTTGATCTTTATATCTCCCACTTTTTGACTCCCCCTAATCGATAATGATGGCAGTTAGGTTAGACGCAGGTTCCGGACATATACCAGTCTGCTTTCATTTTTAATTTCCTAGTTTAAAAGCTTTAAAGCTTGCTTCACCAATGCAAGTAAAAGATGCTATTCACTTATTTCACACCATTCAAGCAAAGTCATGGCAATGATTTCGGCCGCTTCAAATACATCTTCCAGTTTGATATATTCGTTTGCCTGATGTGCTGTTTGCGTTACCCCAGGCCCAAAAACCACTACCGGTATCCCGCCAACTTTTGAAAGGATGCCGCCATCTGTCGCCCAAGGGGAGGCTTCAATTAATGGCTCCTGTTCTTTGACACCTTTATAGCTTTCAGATATGACTCGAATCAGTTCATGCTCCGGATCCAAATCGCCCGGCAGCCAGCTTGCGCCGAACCATTCAAGCACAGGGTTGTTTTCTTGAAGCCATGAGTCAGCATTGCTTACTTGTGATAGGGCTGCAGCCATTTCCCGTTTTGCTTCCTCCTGGGTTTCGTTCGGGGCAACCCCCATCCTGCCTTCAATGATCGCCAGGTCAGGAACCGAGGATGGCCAGTCGCCAGCCTGAATTTTTCCGATATTGATTGGAATTGGTATTGGAATACTATCAAAAAACGGATCTGTTATTCTCTCGTTCCTCTCCATTTCCAGTTTTCTCAATCGATCAATCACCAGCATCGCCTTTTCAATCGCATTGACTCCCTCATACCTTGTGCCGCCATGGGCACCTTTGCCTTTAACCGAAATCCTGAACCACATGGATCCCTGCTGCTTTGGAAATAGCTTCATGTTCGTTGGTTCGGGAATGATTGCGGCATCCCCCTTATAACCCCTTAGTACTGCAGCAAGCGACCCCGCACCGCCGCTTTCTTCTTCGATCACACTCTGGAAAATGACATCCCCTTTTAACTTAATCCCTGAATTCTTTATAGCTTCCATCGCCATCAGCAAGGAGGCAGTACCGCCCTTCATATCCGTTGAGCCCCGGCCGTAAAGCTTGCCGCTTTCAATATATCCGCTGAAAGGGTCGCGATCCCAGTCCTTCATGTCACCGGCGGGTACAACGTCGATATGGCCATTCAGGATCATCGACTTTCCCCCGCCAGTTCCTCTCATGATTCCTACCGCGTTAGGGTTGCCTTTGAAGTTGAGGCGATCAGAACAAAACGCCGGGTGGTCAGCCAGTCCGTCACCTCCGATTTCCCAGATATCCATTTCAAAGCCTAATTCGCGGCATTTTTCGATCACTACAGCCTGTGCTCCACTTTCTTCTCCCCTCGTACTTGGCTCCTGTACCATTTTTTGCAACAGACGTGTTCCCTTGATTCTATTTTCCTTGATATATTTCCGCACCTTTTCCTCAGCAGATTGCACGATATCAACCCCTTTAATAGTCAATAACCCGGAGATCCTCGGCGATGGAGAAATCGCAGGCTGTTTTAGAAGTAATCTCAGCAATGGTATATGGCGCAAAAAGCTCAGAGAGAATCATGGATCCTTCATTTATTTTAAAAACTGCCAGGTCGGTGATCACCATGTCGACACAGTTGGAGGCAGTCAATGGCAAGGAGCATGACTTCACCAATTTGGACACCCCGTTCTTATCGGTGTGGTTCATCAGCACAGCAACTTTCCTGGCCTTTTGCGCCAGCTCCATCGCCCCACCCATTCCCGGCACTTTTTTGCCCGGGACAATCCAGTTCGCAAGGTCCCCTTTTTGGCTGACCTGCAAAGAACCCAGTATTGTAAGGTCCACACGCCCTCGTCGGATCATTCCGAATGCTGCCGCACTGTCACAATAGGAAGAACCTGCAACGACCGTAACCGGGAACCCGCCAGCGTTGCATAAATTTTCATCTTCACATCCCTTTTCAGGGGATGAGCCCATTCCGACTATCCCATTTTCGGCATGGAACATCACCTGTGTTTCCCGTGGCAGGTGGTTAGGGACAAGAGAAGGGATTCCAATCCCCAGATTGACTACCATGCCGGAAGTAATCTCCTCGGCAGCCCGCTTCGCCATCCTATTCCTGACATCTATTCCCATGCCCATTTCCAATTCACCCCACAAGATGGAATCACCATATCCACGAACACACCTGGCGTCACTATTTCTTCTGGGTCCAGACTGCCAAGCGGAACAATTTCTTCAGCCTCGGCAATCGTGAATTTCCCCGCCATCGCCACGAGCGGATTCGTATTCCGGGCGCTTTTATCGAAAACCAGGTTCCCGTATGGATCGGCTTTCTTGGCATAGACGATGGCTACTTCTGCCGTCAGCGCAGTTTCAATCAAATATTCTTTTCCATTAAGAGTCATCTTTTGTTTGCCCTGTGAAACGAAATCATGATCGACCCCAACATCTGTCAAAATAGCGCCAAGCCCCATTCCACCGGCCCTTATGCGTTCCGTAAGCGTGCCCTGAGGCGAGAACTCGACCTCCATTTCGCCCCTGGTCATCAGGTCGCCTGCAACAGGATTCGATCCGATATGGGAGGCAATCACTTTCCTGGCCCTCCTGCGGCTGACAATTTTGCCGATGCCGATTTCCGGAAAACCTGTATCATTGCCGATCAACACAAGGTTTTTGATGTTCTTGTCCAGAATGCCCTCTATCAGGGCGGGAGGAGAACCAACTCCGCCAAACCCGCCAAACATCAAGGTCATTCCGTCATAGAAATATTCCATTGCCTGCTCAAGCGCAGCAATTTTCCCGAATGGATTTTCCATCTACTCTTCAACTCCATTTTCAAAAGGAAATCCCAGTGTTTTATATACTTCAAAGAATGTTGTTTTCAAAAGGGCAATCAGTTCGTCAATTTCATGCTTGGTGATTGTAAGCGGCGGCGCGATGATGACCGCATCCCCTGACAGTCCATCAAGGCCGGACCCAGCAGGATACAGCAATATTCCGTGGTCCCTGCCAGTTCTGACAACCAGCTCCGTCAGTTTTACGCTCTGATCGAACGGAATTTTCGCTGCAGGCAATTTGACAAACTCTAAACCAAGAAGCAACCCTTTTCCCCGTACATCACCAATAAAGGCGAATTGTGTTTTTAGGGAATCGAGCTTATTTTTCAGATAAACAGACTTCGATTCTACATCTTTTAAAATATGATTATTTTCTAGGTATTCCAAAACAGCCAAAGCAGCTGCACATGATTGAGGGTTTGCGCTTAGAGTGTGGCCGCTCATGATCACTTTGGAACCCACCAGGATTGGTTCCATCACATGGTCACTTACGACGGTCGCTGCTATTGGTGCATAACCGGCTCCCATCCCCTTGCCAAGGGCGACAATATCGGGAATGATATTCCAATGCTCCATTGCCAGCATTGGCCCTGTCCTGCCAAACCCTGTCATTACTTCATCCGCGATAAATAATATATTGTTGTCATCACAAATCTTTTTAATTGTTTCGTAGTAGCCTTCCGGTGGCGAAATCGCACCGCCGGCTGCGCCAATCACCGGTTCTGCAATAAATGCGGCGATATGGTCGGCTCCAATCCTTTTTATTGCCCCGTCCAGCTCCATGGCGCATAAATAACCGCATTCCGGAGCCGATTTTTGGTATGGACAGCGATAACAGTAGGGAGGTGAAATCGTCGGGAATTCCTCAAGCAATGGGACAAACCTCGCTCTTCTTCCGGGATGTCCTGACATCGAGAGCGCGCCAAGCGTGATACCATGGTAGCTGACCCACCTCGAAAGTATTTTGGTTTTTGACTTCATCCCTTTCTCCTGCCAGTACTGAATCGCAATTTTCAAGGCGGTTTCGGTCGCTTCTGACCCACTGTTTACAAAAAAACTCCAGTTCAGGTCACCAGGCAATAAATCAGAAAGCTTTTCAGCAAGCTTTTCTGCCGGCTCACTGGTGAATTGAGAGCGGTAGACAAATGAAACTCGTTTGGACTGTTCATGCATCGCCAGAATGATTTCAGGGACTCCGTGACCGATGTTTGCCGTTACAGCCCCGGATGCAGCATCGAGATACTTCTTTCCGTCTTTGTCAAAAAGGTAGACACCTTTACCATAGTCAATCTCCGGATAGTTCTCATCCAGGGCAGGTTTGATTAAATAGGACGGCCTCATAATTTCACTCCATTCACCGCAAATAAAATCAAATGGACATTCTGTAAATTGTATGAAAACAAAACGGGAATCTTTCTTATATATGAAAAAATTACGCCATACATCCCAAGGGAATGCTGTGAAGGGATTTTTGTGTTTATTAAAATTTGTTTTTTAAAGGAGGTTTGCGGAAGTACTGTTTGTACTTTGAGGGTAGTTATGACAGGTTTGGAGGTAGTTCATGGAAAGGTGGCGAACTTTTGTCTGCTTCAGACAGCTTTGGCGTTAATACATGAAAAGCTGTCCGAACTCGGGCTTACTTCGGACAGCTTTAGGGCTATTATTCGAAAACCTGTCTGAACACGGGCTTACTTCGGACAGGTTTAGGGCTATTACTCGAAAAGCTGTCCGAACTCGGGCTTACTTCGGACAGCTTTAGGGCTATTATACGAAAACCTGTCTGAACGCGGGCTTACTTCGGACAGGTTTAGTGCTATTACTCGAAAAGCTGTCCGAACTCGGGCTTACTTCGGACAGCTTAAGGCCTATCACACGAAAAGCTGTCCGAACTCGGAACTCCTTCGGACAACTTTGGGGCTACTACTCGAAAAGCTGTCCGAACTTGGGCTTACTTCGGACAGCTTTAGGGCTATTACTCGAAAAGCTGTCTGAACTCGGGGTTACTTCGGACAACTTTAGGGCTATTACTCGAAAAGCTGTCCGAACTCGGGCTTACTTCGGACAGCTTAAGGCCTATCACACGAAAAGCTGTCCGAACTTGGGCTTACTTCGGACAGCTTAAGGCCTATCACACGAAAAGCTGTCCGAACTCAGGGTTACTTCGGACAGCTTTAGGGCTATTACATGAAAAGCTGTCCGAACTCAGGGTTACTTCGGACTGCTTCTGCTTGTTCAACTAAAAACCTGTCCAAAGTGCTCCTATGCCCACCTAAAGAAAAAGACACCTCTATGAAAGGTGCCTCCATCACGATCTATTCGTCATGTTCAATAAAAATCTCCGTTTCGTCACTGGCTGCTTTTATGGTCGCGAATGACCCGATCGGCAGGGTGGCAAATGGCTGGACATGTCCGAAATTGACATTTGCGATGATTGGAATGTTCCTTAATTCTTCTTTGCTCATGATGATTTTTCTTAATGCCTCTTCTGTGATATTGGAGTTCTTTTGGAAACGGCCAATCAAAAGGGCTTTTATCGAGGCTGCATCTGGAAGGTGAAGAAGTGATTGGAGATCTCGGTCGAAACTCCTTGAATGGCTTTCTTCATCATCTTCAATGAACAGGATGCTGTCTTTCAGGGATGGCATGAATTCAGTACCCTGAAGCAGGTTCATTGTGCTAAGGTTGCCGCCAATCAACCTTCCCCTTGCTTCTCCTTCCTGGATGACCATATAGCCCTCGGTTTCGTGGAACGTCCGATTTTCCTGTTCCAGATACCAGGCGTCATCTGACCACGTTTCTGAAGGGGAAATTTCATAAGGCGCATCATTCGTAACTGCATCCAAAAACGAATTCAATGTGTATTCCAGTCCATGCTTCACGCCAAAGGTTGAAAAGTGCGGGCCTGAGTAGGTTACCAGCTCGGTTTTCTTATAGATTGCCAGCTGCAAAGCCGTAATATCGCTGTAGCCGCAAAAAACCTTCGGGTTGGCAGCGATCAAATCGAAATCTATGTATTTCAGCAGCTGGTTGGAATTGTATCCGCCTATGGCCGTTAAAATCCCTTTTACATTCGGGTCGGTAAATGCTTCATGAATGTCCTCAATCCGTTCCTCAATCGAAGAACTGAAAAACTCATCGTGAGCATCTGCATTCTTTCCAAATGTCACCTTGAAGCCAAGCTGCGTCAACCTCTCAACAGCCAGATCCAGTTGAGCTCCCTTCAAAATGATCATGCTTGTCGATGGTGCGATGATCCGGATTTCATCCCCAGTCACTAACTTTGGTGCAAACATATTCTCCCCGCCTCTTCAATGATATCTTCTATTCTATCAAAGAAAAGGCAGGGTGTAAGCATGTTAAAACGTGCGAAATAGAAACTAGTTTTTCAATTTACTCACAGGACCTATACAAGTGCAGGCTCAGCTTTTCGTCCTGTTTTTGACTTCTCGATAATGTCAGTCGCAATCCAGACTCCGCAGGCGCTTGCCTGTGCAAGTCCGCGAGTGATGCCACCACCGTCTCCGCCAACATACAGGCCGCTGATTTCAGTTTCAAACTTGTCATTCAGCTTCGGCCGTGCTGAATAGAACTTCGCTTCAACCCCATAGAAAAGCGTATGCTCTGAAGCAAGACCAGGCGTAACCTGGTTTAGCGCTTCCGTCATCTCCACCAGACTCTTAAGGGTGTTATATGGAAGGACCAGCCCTAAGTCTCCAGGGACTGCTTCCTTTAATGTCGGTTCAAGGAATCCCTCTTTGATTCTTTTTTCCGTTGACCTGCGACCCTTTAAAATATCTCCGTATTTTTGTACGATCAGCCCGCCGTTGGAAAGACTGTTCGCCAATCGGGATATTTCATGCGCGTATTCATTCGGTTTATCGAATGGATCAGAGAATGTATGGGACACGAGCAGTGCAAAATTCGTGTTGCCGCTTCCAAGTTTGGGATCTTTATAGGCATGGCCGTTTGCAAGCATGATTCCGGAATGATTCTCGACAACAACATGTCCGGATGGATTGCTGCAGAAGGTTCTCACGCTGGTCCCTACTGAGGTATTGAAGATGAACTTCCCTTCGTATAGGTGTTCATTTATTTCCTCCATGACGACATTGGATGTTTCGACACGGACTCCAATATCGACCTGGTTATTGATCATCTTAAGCCTTCTTTTTTTCAAAAGCTGTGTCAGCCATTTGGAGCCGTCACGGCCAGGCGCAACTACGACTTTATCAGCATAAATTTTCTCCCCGTTCCTGAGCTCAACACCTGTGACTTTATGGCCGTCAGGCGTTTTTTCAGTAATCAAATCCTCGATTTCCGTCTTGAACGCCATATCCACTTTGTCTTTTAAGTATTCAAATATATCCTTTAAAATCTCAAGATTCTGTTCCGTACCAAGGTGGCGAACCTGAGCTCTCAGCAGCTTCAAGCCAGCGGCATAACCTCTTCGTTCGATCTCACGGACCTTGTCTGTCATTGGATCGGTTATGCTTTCTGTTGCGCCATGTTTGAGGTTGATTTGGTCTACATATTTAATTAGTTCGACAACTTTTGAATCAGGAAGGTAATCCGTCATCCAGCCGCCGAATTCACTTGTTATATTGAATTTTCCATCCGAGTAGGCACCTGCCCCGCCGAAACCATTGGTGATCGAACACGCCGGCAGGCATCCTGCAAAATCCTTTTTTCCAGCTGGCGGTGGGCATTTTTCAATTTTCTTTTGTAAAATTGGGCAGTTCCTTCGGTAAATATCGTGTCCTTTATCCACTAACAGAACATTAGCTTCTGGCATCTTCAACGATAATTCATAGCAAGTGAAAATCCCTGCCGGACCTGCTCCAACGACAATCACATCATAGTTTGTTTTCATTCTGCATCCTCCGCCATATCAGTTTTTTGCTTAACCAATGGTAAATATAACAAATAACCATTATGCAGTCAACCTAAAACACGAACTATAAATAATATACTTAAAATAAACGTTCGTGTTAAACGATGGCGAATTAAGAGGCTGTCTGTTGGCAGACAGCCCCGCAAATTATTTTACAGGCGTTTTATGCTACTTTGTTTTTACCAGTTATAGCTGCAGCAAGCACCAATGATGATTAACAAGATAAACAGAACAACGATTAATGCAAAACCGCCGTATCCGTAACCACAGCCAGCACCGCCCACTCCTGCATAAGGGTAACCGCCGCCACAGAAAGTGCCATAAGTTGGTGCTGTTGCCATTGGTGCAGTTACAGGCATTGGGGCATTATCATATCCGTACATTAAAAACCACTCCTCGTTTGTTTTTGAATTGCTTTCCCTTTACGGTATGATATGGGTACTTGACCCGTTTGTGCATTAGCCTATTTTTTTTAATTTATCATTTTTCCCAGCCATGCCAACTTTTCACTTCATTCTTAGCGGGTAAAGGTTAAAATGGAATAATAGCAACTAACGTCCGGAGGGTACAGCCAAGTATGAAATCTAACGCTAAAAAAATTTTGACCCTATTTTTCCTTACAGCTGCAGTAATCTCTTTTTTAGCGATTCAATCAGAACATTACCTGTCCGATGATTTAAATGTTTATGAAAAAATCTCCGCCGGTTCATCGATCAATTACTTGATTATTGGCGACAGCATTGGACGGGGCGCTGGAGCAGAAAGCAAAGACCTAAGATGGTACAGCCAGTTCGAGGTGCTTCTTAAGGATTTCAGCGGATCCCGGGCACGCCGTAATAGCATTGTCCAAAGTGGAGCGACTGCTTTTGAAGGTTTATACAAACTGCAAAAAGCCCCAAAGTTCAGTGACGTCGATCTCATTTTCATTGTTTTTGGTGAAAATGACCGTAAATATATGGACGCTGAGCAATTCACTTTTTTCTATGAGAGACTGATCAGAAAAGCAAAAGAGCGATACCCGGGCTCTGAAGTGATCACGATCATCGAGAATCCTTTAAAGCAGGAGGAATTTGCTGAGGCGATTAAACGAGTTTCTGTCCATTATGGCGCTAAGCCATTGGACATGCGTATTCCTTTCAAGGAATCTGGCATGCTGACAGAACAGCTGACGACCGATATGGTGCACCCGAATGGGAAAGGATATCAACTGTATGCGTATTCCATACTGGAGCTGATCAAAGATCATATTCAAAAGGAAACGGATGTTGCCGGATATCCTAAACCCTTGACAAGAAATCAAGCAATCTCTCTGTCTGAAAAAAAACATTTCTCTGCCCGCAAAGGGTTCCGTAGGCAAAATGGGATAAATATCAGCAAACGTCCAGGGGATATACTGGAATATGAGTTTGAGGGATCCATCCTTGGAGTGACGGCAATACGAAGCCAGTACGGCGGAATGATGAAGGTTTATATTGACGGAAACTATGTTAGTACCCTTTCCACCTGGTGGCCGTTCTCACGGGAGCGAGTCATATATATAGCAAGCGGCCTTGATAACGGTCACCATACAGTTCGCTTTGAAACACTTAAAGAAGCATCCTTGCATAATAAAAGTGAACAAAAAATGGTCCAGATTTCCTCGATCATCGTCGCTGTCGATGAGGAAAAATAATATAGAAATTTCCCGAAGGAAAGTGTATGATACTTTCTATATGCCCACCTCTTAACCGCAGATTGGATCATGCTTGGAAAAGGGGTCCCTTGACATGGGAAGCTGTATTTAGGGCAGCAATAATTCCTGAAGGAGAGACCATGAAAAGTATATTCAAAAATTTTATTAACGGTATTCTCACCATTGTCCCAATCATACTCGTTATCTATGTGATTTATAAAACCTTCATGTTTTTGGACAGTTTGCTTGGAAATTTACTGAGGCCGTATTTTAAAGAAAGCTATATTCCAGGGATCGGCCTGCTGACAACATTGGTTCTGATTACCTTTCTCGGCTGGCTGTCGACCCGATTCATTACCGGCAGCATCATCAGGCTGGTTGACAGACTTCTGGAAAAAATTCCTCTAGTCAAAACGATTTACTCTGTTATCAAAGATACTGTCCATTCTTTTCTTGGGGATAAAAAGTCGTTTTCAAAAGTGGCTTTGGTTACGATCCCAGGAACCAATATGAAAAGCCTTGGTTTCATTACGTCTGAGAACCTTCAGGCATTTCATGAACCATTATCAGGACATGTTGCCGTTTATGTACCTCAAACTTTTCAAGTTGCCGGTTTTACGTTCCTGATTCCCAAAGAAGACATCGAAATTCTCGATGTCAAATCCGAGGATGCAATGAAGTTCATCCTTTCAGGAGGAATGACTTCCGCTAACGGGGAGAAACATGTGAAACAAAACAGCCGCTGACATAGATCAGCGGCTGTTTTCTATTCAAAGGTCACTTCAAGAATCGCAGTTGATCCTCTCTCAACATCGCTTTCAGTCAATTTTTCTAATGAGGACGCCTGGTCGGTGTTAGTGATGATAATTGGGGTTATGGTACTCTTCGCTTTCTCACTGATGATCCCCATATCAAAGGATACGAGTTTATCCCCTGCCTTTACCTGGTCACCTTGCTTCACATGTGTTTCAAAGCCTTCTCCATTTAGGGATACGGTTTCCAGGCCAATATGGATGAGAATCTCCGCTCCGTTCTTAGCCCTGATCCCTATAGCATGTTTTGTAGGGAAAACCTGGATGATCTCCCCATCTGCCGGTGCAACAGCTACTCCGTCTGCTGGTTCAATCGCCAAACCGTCACCCATCATTTTTTCAGAAAAAACAGGATCAGGAACTTCTTTCAGATCGACTGCCTTCCCGGTAATTGGTGCCATAAGCTTGATCGTTTTAATGGGTTCCTCCTTTTTTCCAAACAACTTTTTAAACATGCGTACCATTCCTTCCTGCGTATTAGTCATGTTTAATCCTGGAACAGTTTTAGAAACTCACCATAACCTTCTTCTTCCATCTTTTCTTTCGGAACAAACCTCAAGGCTGCTGAATTGATGCAATACCTCAGCCCATTTTCTCCCGGACCATCATCGAATACGTGGCCCAGATGGGAATCCGCACTTTTGCTCCGCACCTCGGTCCTGACCATGAAATGGCTCAGATCCTGTTTTTCGATAACTTCTTCCTCCTCGATTGGCTTTGTAAAGCTTGGCCAGCCGCAGCCCGCATCATATTTATCCCGCGAGCTGAATAATGGTTTTCCAGAGACGATATCTACATACATGCCCTCCCTAAGGTCATTCCAGTATTCATTCCGGAATGGCGGTTCTGTCCCATTGTTTTGTGTCACTTCATATTGCATCGGCGTCAGCCTTTTCTGTAAATCTTCTTGATTCTTTTTCATTTATTTTCCCCCCAATGTTCCCTGATAAAAGCTTCACGTCCTGAACCTTTATGATAAGCATTATATCGTTCGGGATTCTTTTTATAATAACCCTGATGATAGGTCTCGGCAGGATAGAAGGTTTTTGCCGGCAGGATTTTTGTCGCGATTGGCTTCGAGAACTGACCGCTCTCGCCAATCTTCCTTTTCGACTCTTCTGCAAGCTGCCTCTGTTCTTCATCATGGTAGAAGATCGCTGTCTGATATGATTGGCCCCTGTCATAAAACTGACCGCCAGGGTCGGTTGGATCGATTTGCTGCCAGTATAAATTCAGAATCTCCTCGTACGGAAATACCTCCGGATCAAATGTAATTTGTACGGCTTCATAATGGCCGGTCGTCTCACTGCAGACCTCTTCGTATGTAGGATTTCCCTTGGTTCCTCCTGTATAGCCGGAAACAACACTGTAGATTCCCGGCTGCTCATCAAACGGCTTCACCATACACCAGAAACAGCCTCCGGCAAAAGTCGCAAGCGCCCGATTTCCTTTATTCATGATTCCACCTCTTCCAATTTTTAAATAAACTCTACTCAAATACTTATTCCCTATTGTATAACTTTTAAAGCAAAAAACACATTCATAACGCTCAACAGTAAAAGCCCCTTCCGAAGAAGAGGCTTGGCTGATGGTCATTTGTATTTTGTTTTTTGGCGAATTTCTTTATTGATATTTTTCCAGTGCCTTTTTTCCTCAGCTTGTGCTTTCTTATCCATTTTCCGGTCAATATATGCCAGCTCTTTTTGCAGCTTTTTATAGCTGGCAAGCCTGTTTTCATCCAGGCGGCCTTCATCAATCGCCGAACGAACTGCACAACCGGGCTCGTTACCATGGGTACAATCACGGAATTTGCATTCTTCGGCGAACTGATCGACATCTGCAAAGCTTTCCCCGATGCCCTCCTCGACTGTCCATAGCTGAATCTCTCTCATTCCCGGTGTGTCAATGAGTACCGCGCCACCAGGCAGCAATACCATCTCCCGGTGTGTTGTTGTATGCTTGCCTTTATCATCGCTATCACGAATTTCCTGTACCAGCTGTTTTTCGTATCCCGTGAAATAATTGACCAGGCTTGATTTTCCGACCCCTGACGATCCGATTAAAGCGACCGTTTGTCCAGGGGTTAGATATCTTTTTAATTGCTCGATGCCGGTTCCCTCAAGGACACTTACTGGTATGACAGGAACCCCAATGGCCACTCCTGACACCAGTTCGATCTTCGCTTCCAGCTCATTTTCCAAATCCGCTTTGCTCAATATAATGACCGGATTCGAACCGCTCTCCCAGGCGAGCAAAAGATACCTTTCAATCCGCCTTAAATTCAAGTCATCATTAAGTGAATTTACAATGAACACCGTATCAATATTAGCTGCGACAATTTGCTCTTCGGTGACCTGGCCTGCAGCCTTTCTGGAGAACTTGCTTTTTCGCGGCAGGATTCCCCGGATGGTTCCCCACACTTCACCTGGTGAGGTTTTGACGGCAACCCAGTCACCAACCGCAGGCAAGTCGTCCCTGCCGTTCGCTTCATATGTCAATTTGCCTGAAAGGGTACAGAGATATTCTCCATCTTCGAGCCACACTCTGTAACTATGCTTGTGCTCCAACGCAACCCTGCCAGGCTTGTAACCTTGGAATTGAACCTCCTTAAAAAAGTTTTCTATTTCAGCAGTCATTCCGATACTTTCAAGTTTATTCATTCAATTTCTTCCTCCAACATGCTTATTTAATATAAAAAACCACAGGCATGCACAGTCCCATGGTTTCATAAGCATGTAGAAAAAAGACGAATAGTCGATTGTTCTGCTTAGGTTAGTGGGACGTGCAATAAGTAACGGCCATCTTAATAACATTTAACATTCTGCTCATTGCACTCCACCTGCCTCTCGTATAGTTATCTTCAGTATATGGAAAAATTTTCTCCTTGTAAACCCTTTTTAAAATTCCCATGTTCATTATGAACAGTTCCGCACCCATTATGCCCATTTTGCATATTTTACATTTGAGTATTCTATTTAGGAGTGAGGGGTATGTCCACCAGAAATCAGAATGAGTACCTGCATAAAGCTGCCATGTATGATTTATTGGCGAATTACTATAAATATATTGATCCGAATATGCATGTCATGTACTATCATAAACATTTGCGGAACCTGAACAAGGCTGTACAGTTGATGCGTTCTTATGGATCACCTGTAAGTACACCAACCACTTTGCCTTCAATGCTGCGCTTCTTGCACGCTTCGCCGGGACTTAAGGCTGTAGATATTTATTTAAATGGCAGCCGGGTACTACGTGACTTTGATTATAAAAACAATAGCAGCCATATGCAGCTGCAGCCTGGAAAATATCAGGTAGACATTTATCCTGCGGGAGATAGCGTTTCGACTGTCATTAGCAAAAAAATAACGGTCGAACCAGGAAGGATATACACTGCCGCAATCGCCGGACCTTCGAATAAACTCCAGTTACTGACATTTGAGGATCACCCGCAAACACCTGTCGGAGAAACGAAAGCAAGGTTCATCCATCTTTCACCAGACGCCCCGGCAGTAGACATAGCCGGAATGAATGGGGATATCATTTTCCCGAATGTATCCTATAAACAAGCTACCACATACCTGGCTCTGACCCCAATGACGATTACACTCGAAGCCAAAATTGCAGGAACTAAAAACACCGTATTGACGATCCCCGATGTCAAATTGCAGCCAAATAACGCCTATACGATTATTGCGATTGGGACCGCAAAGGGAGAGCCGCCGCTTGAAGTCCTTTTATTGCAGGGATGAATCCTGGCCGGGAGACCGGCCATTCTTATTTGCTTAAGAATCCAGCAATTTAGCAAAAATCATGCAAAAAGGCACTCTATAAGAGCGCCTTCCTAATCTGCCGGAACCAGCAGGGTAAATTTAATATTATTTTTCTTTAGATCAAATTCATTGACCCGTACTTTTATATCACTTTTCAGCTTAAGCCTTTGCATCGAGACGTATACTCTTTCTTCCTTAGGCTGGATTTCAACTGCTGCAGGTAAATGGTAGCTGTCCCGAACGAACTTTAGCACGGTTGAAACGGGAAGGTTCAATCTTCCAACTGAAATGGACCGTTGTTTCAGGATTAAATCTCCATTTTCCAAAGCACGAGGTTCGAAAGTCAGCTTCAATTCCAATTCCTGACTGAAGATTGGGATCGTCCCATATAATTCAACCTCATCTGTCAGTAAAACCTGATAGTCAAACTGGCTATTTTTCGCTTCTTCTTCTAAATAATGATTGATCACCCTGTTCAAGTCCCGTTTGTTCGTCGATACATGAAAGGCAACATCATCCATAGCCGCATTCCTGCTGCTTGGCTCTTCCTTCGATTTCTCTGCAGGCATCGAGATCAGAATCCAAAAGAGTAAAATCGAGGCTGCAATCAGACCCAATAAAATAAAAAAGCCTATCTTCCACTTGTTTTTCACCATCAGTCTTTGTAACTCCTCTGTCCAATTCTATTCATTCAGCGAATCGAGGACCTGTTCATCAAGCAGTCCATATATCCGATCGGCAATTAATTGGTAACCCCGGTCATTGGGGTGGAAATAATCTGTGTACAAAAGATTCTCTTCATTGTTCAAGAATATATCATGAATGTCGACAAAATAAGCATTCCCATCACGCTCTACTATCGAGTTGCTTTCACCATTCCACTTATCCACTATTTGATTCATTTCCTCAACATCGGAAAACCAAATGAAAAATGGATTATAAAGCCCCACTAACACAATAGGTGCATTTGGATTTAACTTGCGGATTGCCGTGAATATTTCCTGCAGCTGTTCAGCGAAGATTTTCTGTCCGATTTGGAACTGATCAAGTCTTAGATTGGAAAAATTCTCTTTAACAACCTTCATTAAATCATTCCCGCCGATGGTTAAAATGATCAAGTCGGCTTCCTCTACAGATGATTGTAAGTTTTTATTCTCCAGCCTATTCAACAGCTGGTCCGTTCTGTTGCCTCGAACTCCAAAATTCTCAAAATTAGCATTCCTGATTGATTTTTCGCTTTCAAGATCATCTGCAAGATATGGTATATAGCCACCGGAATTCGTACTGTCACCGACACCCTGTGTCAGAGAGTCCCCGGCAGCCACAATATGCAGCTCCCTTGGAAAAAAAGAATCCGGCAAGGCTTCCTTTATTTCCATCCCTGTTTTCTTTACGTTATTGAAATTCCCTTTTTGCAGGTTTTCAAACGGACTGCAAGCTCCTAAAAGTAAAATCATCAGGACATTAAGTAAGGTGAATTTTTTGAGCACTTTTTATCACCTACCTATGAAAAGTATAATAATTATAACATTTAATGCTGCCTCACGTGTTCCTTTGTTGAAGTATGTATGATGCTCTATCTTTTATTTTAATCTGTTCAAGCAGCCGGGCCTTAATCATGACAGCAAAAAAAAAGGCCACAAAAGCGGCCTATTGAAGTGTTTTAATATCTTCGATGATCTGTTCAAAAGGTACTTCTTTCAGACCAGTATAATACTTCCTCATTACTCCCTCTTGATCGATAAGATAGAAGTCAGTGCCATGAATGACTTGATCTCCTTCTTCAGGTTTCTTGACGAAGGCCTTGAAGCTTTTAAGCGCAAATTTTTCTATTTCTTCCTGGCTGTAACCAGTCAGGAATGACCAATTGCTGAAATCCACATTGAACTTCTGGCCATATTCTTTAAGGACTTCAGGCTTGTCGACAGTAGGATCAACACTGAATGACACAATTTCAACATTCTCGAGTTTTTCTTCCTTAATCATATCCTGAAGTTTTGCCATATTGGCAGTCATCGGCGGACAAACATCCGCACAGTTCGTGAAAACAAAATCTGCAACCCATACTTTCCCTTTTAAATCGTCTTTACTAAGCTGCTCACCAGCTTGATTCGTAAATGTGAAATCCTCAATCGGATAATTTACCCCATCCTTTAATTCGCCGTTTCCACAGGCAGCTGTGATAATGGCAACAGCAGCCATCATGATCAGCAAAAATCCCTTTTTCACGTTCATCACCTGCATTCCCTATAATGTCCATAACCAATTCTAGCAGACGAGTTTGAGAGAAGAAAGAAAAAGATATGAGGAAAGTGTGAAATGAATGATATCAATCTGTTCCATTATGGCTTTGGGAATTTTTCATCGTGATGAAAAAATCTTTGATGAATTCCGTATAATTGAAGTTAATTGCTACTTGATGGACAGGGAATTCAGCCTTGCTGACCGTATTCCTGAAATCTCCTATGCTCTGTCCAAATGCCTCGCCCCGATTCACGACAATCTTGACAGGAACTTTACGGTAAACGACCTTCTCCTCATTCAGCAATGCCCATAAAGTAAGAACATCGTGGAGAGGCGCACCTGTCAGCTCAGGATTCCGCTTCTTATAAAATTTATAGTAATAATCGAACATGGGCTTTACCAGGCTTCCAACTTTACTTCCGATTGATTGGTAATATGCATCCAGCTCATCAATAAGCGCGGGTGTCACAATCGCTCCGCTTGTGACATTAAGAGGTATGATCTTGACAGGTGTTTTTGCTTGTGTCAGGACTATATTTGCAGCGTAAGGATCACCATAGAAGTTCGCTTCTGCTACTGGTGAGACATTCCCCGGTTCATTGAAAGCACCACCCATGATATA
The DNA here is from genome assembly GCA_018613055.1 of Chryseobacterium sp. ISL-80. Lineage (GTDB taxonomy): Bacteria > Bacillota > Bacilli > Bacillales > Cytobacillaceae > Mesobacillus. Next base: position 86,467 of record JAGGQZ010000018.1, read on the forward strand.
AAAATCCTTTACTTTTTTCATGGTTCCAGGATAAAGGATGAATCCAGCAGCAAGAGATGATAGCCTGCCAACGTTGACAATGATGATCTCATTCGGATTTTTTTCGATGATTTCCTTGATGCCATGGAAGTTTTCAAGTGTGGAATCCACTTCAAAATCTGGTATGATAGGGCCAAGCCCTTCTACCCCATGTACATCTGGTACATATTCAGGCGGGTCTCCCGTTAATGGCAGTTCTGCGCCAGCAAAGGCAGGAACATCATGCCTTCCTGTCAGTTCCTGCAAATAAGCAGCATTCCGGAGCGCATCCTGTTTTGATACATTCCCGTAATCCGCCACTACGCCAACCAGATCAATTTCCTTGTTGAAAAAAGCATATAAAACAGCAATATTATCATCAATTCCAAAATCACTAAAGAACAGCATCTTTTTCGCCACAACCGAGCACCCCCTTGTAAAATTATATTGAAGGGGTTGAAAATAATGGCAAAAAAATAAAAAGCCCTGAATTTTACTCAGGACTTTCTGCTAATACCGGGACCATTATCTCAAAAGTGGTTCCTGAGCCTTTGATACTGGACACTTTAATTTGCCCTTTCATCCGTTCAACAATCTGGTAACACACCATCAATCCCATGCCAGTTCCCCGCTCCTTTAATGAATAAAAAGCGGTTCCCAGCCTTGAGAGCTCCTCTGATGTCATCCCAACTCCTGTATCCTTTATGATGAAGACTCCATAATCGCCTTTTTTTTCAACGGTCAAACTGAGCTTCCCTCCGCCTTCCATTGCTTCGATCCCATTTTTCAGGATATTGATCAACACCTGCTTTAATTCACTTTTGTTTCCCTTGATTTTCACTGGCTCCTTTATATCGGTATGCAGGGAAATATTCTTGGACATCATCGCATAAGAGCTCATTAGGTCCATTACCTGTTCAGCCAATTCTTTTCCTTCGATGGTTTCCAGCTTCCCAACATCAGGTTTTGCAAGGCTTAAATAATCATTGATGATGGTTTCCGCCCTGTTCAATTCTTCAATCATCAGTTTTAAATATGTATGCTCTTCCTCACTCATGTCCTTCGCAAGGAAAATTTGCAGGAATCCTTTTACTACGGTCATAGGGTTCCTGATTTCATGGGCAACAGAAGCAGCAAGCTGGCCGATGGCGTTCATCTTTTCAGCACGCTGAAGCTCTTGCTGCAGCTTAGTTCGTTCAAAAATATCCTCAATTGTGTTAATCGCTTCCTCCAGCAAAAGCGATTCATTTTCTTCGAGTGAAGACTGTCCCAGTTGCCTTGATGCAGCTGATACACTTTTGAACAGCTGAGAAAGCTGAGATGCCATCTCATTAAACTGTTCACTCAATATACTCAATTCAGACTGGTCGCGGACAGGCAACTGAACAGAAAAATTACCAGAACTGATTTCCTTTAACCCATAAAACAAGTCATCCACAGGTTTCATCACCTTTTTGAGGCCCCAATTCAAAATGATATAAACCGCTACTAAAATGGCGGACATCTGGACGATTAGCAGAAAAAGGATTTCCATCTGATTTTGCCTGATGATTGTTGCCTTGGCATCGATTCCCAGTATTGCGACTACTTCCCCGCTATTATCCATGATAGGGGCAAAGGATGACACCCATGATCCATACTGGTCCGAGAAAATATCTGTACTTGTTACCTTATTCTGATCCCGGCTGGCGCGAAAAGCACTTAGAAATTGATCACCTGCGTCGTAAAACATCTGGGATCCAAAGGAATAGTCTCGATAAATGTCAGAAGCGGCCAGGATATAAACTTTTTGGTTCTGATATTCTTCAGGCAGTATGATATACGCTCCAAGGAAAGAAGCACTTTTCTCCCCGACCATGGTCAGAAGTTTCTCAAGCCTCTCGCTTGATGGGTTTGTCTCTTTCCTGAGATGTTCTGCAGTTTTTATATCGTCCGGGTCAATAGTTGATGACCAAATTCCTGCAACTCCCTCAACCTTGTCAGTCATTTGATCTTTCAGCTGTTTTGATTGAAGGTAAAAACTTGTCCCCATGATCGAAACGACAACAATCGTTGTAATCATGTAAGAAAACATCCATACTTTATTGAATAATGAAAGGTTTTTTAGATTGAATTTCATATTTTCATGGTCACTATCCGTTCTATCAAGAGTGAATAGTTAAAACATTCGACATTCTTTCATGATTTCCTGTATGCTTCAACAACTTTACTGACCGAATTTGGAATAGGACTCTCAAATGGGGCTGTTGATTTAACAGAACCTTAATATAAAAACGGACTTTGTCGAGTTTGGTTATTTGCTAAAAATGCATAAAGGCCTGGGAATTTAAGATCCCAAGCCGTATCACAAACGATATGTAATTCATTCGAAGTAATACATGAAGCCAATTGCACCGGGGCCAGTATGGGTACTGACGATGGGCGTTGTGTCTTCAATGGTAAAATGATCATAGCCTGAGCTTTCAACGACAGCTTCCTTAATTCTTTCAGCGAGGCTTAACCCTTCGGCATGAACCAAACCTACCCCTTTTATCATTTTTCCTTCTGTATCTTCAGTAAATTGTTTTTTTAGATATTTAACGACTTGCGAATGACTCCTCGCTTTCGATACAGGAGTATATTCTCCACCTTCCAGTGAGGCAATCGGCTTTATGTTCAACAATGAGCCAATCATCGCTCTTCCTTTACCGATCCTTCCACCCTTGACCAGGTTTTCAAGTGTATCAACGACAACAAAAAGGCGAGTCTGTTTTCTTACTGTATCCAGTCTTGTCAAAATCTCATCTACTGACTTCCCTTCGGCTGCCATCAGTGCTGCCTCAAGCACCTGAAAAGCCAATCCTTTCGAAATGAACCGGGAGTCGACGACATTCACTTTCGCACTGGACATCTGGGCAGCGCTTTCTGCTGAGCGTACTGTACCGCTCATTCCGCCTGTCATATGGATCGAAATGACTTCATAGCCATCCGCAGCAAGCTCGTCATACAACTTCAGAAATTCGCCAGCAGGAGGCTGCGAACTTTTTGGCAGGTCAGCAGAAGCCTTCATTTTCTCCATGAATTCACCCGGAGTGATGTCCACCCGATCCAGATAATTTTCTCCATCAATTGAAATGGATAATGGAACAACAATGATTCCCCATTTCTTAATGGTCTCCTCATTCAGATCACAAGTGGAATCTGTTACTATTTTAATTTTAGCCACAATATCACATCCCTATCAAAAACACTATTACTATTATACCTATTCGTCATGACAAATTAAAATATTTACTTGTCCTCCTTTGTAGCTGCATTAATATTATATGTATTCATCCCGGGTGAACTCCCGCGAGCCACAAACAGGCTGAAATAACTGAAAAAAGAACAAAAGCGCCTACTAGGAGGCGCTTCAAAAATAAATCTTCAGGCGTTATTTTTCAATTCAGCAGATTTGAACAGCTGCTCATAATCCGGCCATTTCATCACTCTCTTTAAATACTCTTTGAACGAATAAAACTTTTTTGCGTTTCTTTCCTGATAGATTGCTGTAATAAAAGTTTGCAAACGGACTTGGATCATAAAATAAAAAGAACTCTCTTCTTCCAACACAGGAATTTCCACGACTTTAACCTTCTGTCCAACAACATTTTTGAACTCTAGGCTTTTGAATAACAAAATATCAATCCTCTTTTATACCCGTTTGTATATATTATACCCTAAATCAAGGTCGAAATGTGTCTGTTTGCGCTGAATACAAAAAAAATTAATCCTTTTCCATTCCGCTAAGCTTCAAGATTCACAACCTTAAAACCCGCCATTTTCTCGGCAAGCAGACAGGCCTTCACTACACTCAACAGAGACTATAAATCAACTTTCAGCTTTAACAGAGCCAAAAACAAAAAAAACGCATGGACACGCCCACACGTTTTTAAGACTTTTTTATTTGAATGCTTCTAGCTCAATGTTAAAAGGAGGATTCCTCATCATCCATATCTCCATATTGCTCCTGCCACTCTTTTTCCTTCTTAAGCTTCCGCCTGTATACCACTTTAGACAAGTTGATGCTGACCTCATACAATAACAGCAACGGAATCGTCACCAGGATATCTGACATGAAATCCGGAGGCGAAATAACTACTGAGATGACAACCAGTATGAAGTATGCATACTTCCTGACTTTTACCAAAACATAAGGGTTTATGACCCCGAGTGAGGTCAGGAACATCACGACGACCGGCAGCTCGAATAGGACTCCGAACGGGATTGTCATATTCATAATGAACTTGAAATACTTTTCTGCTGTAAAGTTTGTGACAAGCATGTCCCCGCTCAGTTCGACCAGGAAACTAAGGACTGTAGGGAAAATCACGAAATAGCCAAAAGCAAGACCAACGATGAATAAGATGAACAGCGCCGGTATGTACGAAAGGGAAAGTTTCCGTTCAATCGGTCTGAGAGCCGGTTTGACGAACAGCCATATTTGTATTGCCAGTACCGGTATCGTACCAGCAATAGCGATGATTGTAGCGAGCATGAAGTAAATCCAGATTATATCGCTTGGTCCCAGGACTATTAACTTCACATCCAAATCCCGTACAAAGAAATGGTATATGTCTTTGACAAAATAAAAACCTAAGCCAAAGAAAACAATGAAGGCCACAGCAGAAACAATCAGCCTGTTCCTCAGCTCATCAAGATGATCCACCAGATTTAATTCTTTATCTTCCATACCAATCCCCTGCCAATTCCATTTGTTGCATTTCCATTTCCATAATCAGGCAGCAAACTTCAGCCCCCGAAAGAAAAAGGGGTAAGACAAAAGCATCTTACACCCTATTTAGTGACTTTAGTAATTTCCTTTTTTTCATCTTCGAATTCTTCCATAACATCACTTGTCAATTCGCGAGTTGATTTCTTGAATTCACGAAGCGTCTGGCCAAATGCACGTCCAATCTCAGGAAGTTTCTTTGGTCCAAAGATAATGAGTGCTAAGACAAGGATTAAGATCAATCCAGGAACTCCGATGTTTGATAACATATCAACATCTCCTTTTTCATATTGTAAATCTACTATGATTATAGTACTTTTCATCCACAAAGTGGAGGAATGCTGCGAAAGTTCATAAGAAATTCACAAAGGACACAATGTTCCAACTAAATGTGACATTTTCTATTCTATAACATTTGTCCTCAATTATCTATTGTTAATGTTATACCAGTAAATTAAACAATTGATGTTCCTTATTCAATTCCATGAAGGCAAAGCCCTTTTTCTCCATGCTGGCAATGAGCCTATTGTATTCATGTTTATTCTTCAATTCAATACCGACAAGCGCCGGCCCGCTCTCTTTATTATTTTTCTTCGTATATTCAAACCTCGTAATGTCATCCCCTGGTCCAAGAACATCATCAAGGAATTCACGCAGCGCCCCAGCCCGTTGAGGAAAATTGACTATGAAATAATGAAGCAGGCCTTCATGGAGCAAAGATCTTTCCTTGATCTCCTGCATCCTGCCGATGTCATTATTGCCGCCGCTCACTACACAAACAACCGATTTGCCTTTGATTTCTTCCTTCAAAAGATCAAGGGCCGCAATTGGCAGGGCACCTGCCGGCTCCGTTACAATCGCATGTTCATTATATAGTTCCAGGATCGAAGTGCAGACCTTCCCTTCCGGAACCGCGACGAGCCCGTCAACATGCTCTTTGCAAATTTCATAGGTTTTGCTGCCCACACATTTCACAGCGGCACCGTCCACAAATGTATCAATATTGTCCAGGGGAAACGCACCATTCCTGTCAAAAGCTGCACTCATGGACGCTGCTCCGCTAGGCTCGACACCTATCAGTTTTGTCGCAGGGGAAACGCTTTTTATGTATGTGCTCAATCCAGCCATCAGGCCTCCACCGCCAATACTTGCGAGGACATAATCCACAGAATCCTGGCAGTCATTGAGGATCTCCACGGCAACGGTTCCCTGTCCGGCAATTACATTTTCATCATCGAATGGATGGATAAACTCTCTGCCTTCTTTCTCGGCACATTCCCGTGCCTCCCGGTATGAATCATCAAATGTGTCCCCAACCAGGACGATTTCAATAAATCCACGGCCGAACATTTCCACCTGGCTGATTTTTTGTCCCGGTGTGGTCGCAGGCATAAAGATCTTCCCATTCACACCAAGTTGTCTGCAGGCGTATGCCACACCCTGGGCGTGATTTCCGGCACTAGCACAGACTACTCCATTTTCCAATCCGTTTTCCCATAATAGCCTGACTGCATAATATGCTCCTCTAAGTTTAAAAGAACGTACATGCTGGAGGTCTTCTCTTTTCAGATAGATATCGGCTCCATATTTTTCCGATAATCGTTGATTCAATTGCAGCGGAGTATGGGCAACAATCTCTTTAAGATGCCTATAGGCAATAAGGATGTCTTCTACACTTACCCATTTTCCCTTTAATGTTTTTTGTTCCATCTCCTGTCACCCTCACTTTGCAAAATAATTAATTTGTTCATTATATCACAAAAAAAATATTTGTCGATTGAATTTTTAAAATATTTGAAATTCTAGGCTTTACATTGAATAAAATGAGAGTAAAATTACATATAATAACGAAAACATGCTGGAGGGAATTGAAAATGGAATTTTATTTGAACAGTTATGACGGGGCTTTGCCGGTAGAGGTTACCCTTGATGAAGACAACGGGCGTTATATGATCCGCAAAAGTGATACTAGCGGAGAGTTTTTCAACAGCCCTATTGAAATGGTAAAATGGATCCGCGATAATCTGAGGCCTGAGGATTTTTGCATTCCTTCAGAATTCACCAGGATGATGAATAGCCTTTCACAATTCGAATAACAAAATCCATCGTTCGTCCAGCCAGATTTCGAGATGAAAAACAAAGCCCTTGCGAAAAGCAGGGGCTTTTTGATGGAAATTGAATTCAGATCAGGAAGCAATTCTTTTTTCATCCCTTGAACGTATGATTTTATCTCGAACTTCATCAGCAATTGTGATTAAATCCTTATCCTTGTATTGCCAGCTATAAATTGGCTGACTGATGATGACATTTATTTTGGCTGGTTTGACAAGGCGGCCATTCTTTTCAAAGACATCAGCTGTACCCGTGATGGAAATTGGGACGATTGGGACACCAGAATCTTTGGCAAGACGGAAGCCCCCCGCTTTGAATCGCCCGATCGGACCACCCTTGCTTCTCGTTCCTTCCGGGAATATCACAAGTGAATGACCCTTCCTTAACAAATCCACCCCTGCTAAAATGGAATCTGCCGCTTTTTCGCGATTCTTCCTGTCAATAAATACACAATCAATCGCTTCCATCCAGGCAGACAAAATCGGGACTTTCTTGACTTCAATCTTGGAAATGAAGCCAAATGGTTTATCAATGGCGCCGATCAGGACCGGTATATCAAAATCACCTTCATGGTTGCTGGCGAACAAAACAGACCCTGCCGGAATATTGTTCAGCCCCTGCACCTCAATCTGGGATCCGGTCAGTGCCATGAACGTTTTTGACCAGTTTTTCGGCGTTTCATGGATTCTCCGCTTCTTCTGCTCAAACTCCATATCTTCCGGTAACCTTTTTATTCCTGACAGTTTTGGCAAGCTCCAGACAAGATAGCCACCCATATACAAAAAACACGCAATTAAACGAAGCATTGTTTCCTCCTAAGTACATTCTGTTGCCATTATAATGGATTTGTTTTATCAAGACTATATGATTATACAAATTAATAAGAAAAGTCTACTCACTTTTTTCCTTAACTCAAAGCGAATGGGTTTTCCCTTTATATTTTAATCTACGTACACTCTCCCTTTGACAGCTCTTCATAATTGTTCCTAAATGAAAAAAGCAATCCTTTTTGAGGACTGCTTCAATGTACGTGCTATTTGCGTTTAAAAATAAGGAATTCATAATCGTATGGATTCTTCTCATTCTTTGGACCGACTTCCCTTGTTTGGAGGTTCCACTTTTCTATGTCGAACACTGGGAAGAAGGTATCTCCTTCAAACTGATGATGGATCATTGTCAAATAAAGCCTGTCCGCTTCCGGCAAAATTTCCTTGAAAATCTCCGCACCGCCGATGACGAATACTTCTTCTTCCTTTTTATTTGCATAGTCCCTAAATTCTCCAATGGAGTTCATGACTGTGCAGCCCTCGGGCCTGTAGTTTTCATCCCGTGTTACCACAATATTTTCTCTTCCGGGTAGCGGCTTGCCTATCGATTCGAAGGTTTTTCTTCCCATCATGATCGGATGTCCCATCGTTACACGCTTGAAAAACTTTAAATCTTCGGGAAGCCTCCAGGGAAGCTGATTATGGTAACCAATTACTCTATTTTCGTCCATTGCCCAAATTAATGAAATCATACACTGACTGCCCCTTTAATATGAGGATGTGCTTCATAATTAACCAATTCGAAGTCTTCAAATTTAAAATCGAAGATCGATTTGACATCAGGATTCAGCTTCATTTTTGGCAATGGTTTAGGATCCCTTGTCAGCTGGAGTTTAACCTGTTCAACATGGTTAGAGTATATATGCGTATCACCAAAGGTATGCACGAAATCGCCAGGCTCTAGGTCGCAAACATGGGCAACCATCATTGTCAGGAGCGCATAGGAAGCGATATTAAATGGCACACCAAGGAATACATCCGCCGATCTTTGGTATAGCTGGCAAGAAAGCTTGCCATCGGCTACATAAAACTGGAACATACAGTGGCATGGCGGCAAGGCCATATTCTTAATTTCCGCTACATTCCATGCATTGACAATCATTCTTCTGGAATCAGGATTGGTTTTGATTGTATGGATCAATTCTGAAATCTGGTCAACGGTTTCCCCATCAGCACCGTCCCATGAGCGCCACTGATGTCCGTACACCGGCCCTAGTTCACCATTTTCATCTGCCCACTCATTCCAAATCCTTACACCGTTTTCCTGTAAGTACTTAACATTCGTATCACCATTCAAAAACCAAAGCAGTTCATGGATGATCGATTTTAGGTGAAGCTTTTTGGTCGTCAGCAGCGGAAATCCATCCTGGAGATTAAAACGCATCTGGTAGCCGAACGTACTGATTGTCCCTGTACCGGTACGGTCTTCCTTTTTTACACCTGTGTCCAAGACATGTTTACATAATTCTAGATATTGTTTCATGAATTTCCCTGCCCTTCAAAACCTACGATTTATTTCTATTCATTTTAGCAAGTATAACGGATGGAATAAAGGATATTCCTCTTTTTATCTTTGATGTTCCCTATCAGGATTCCTGCTTGTTTTTAACAGAATTCTTGAAAAATACTATTTCAGTCCTTCAATATAATGATAGGTTTGCGGAGCTGCTTCCTTCAACAAACGTGCAGGCATCCCGCCAATATAGTACATAGCAAAGCATTCGGCAAAATATTCCTCCGGATAATCCAGGAAATACGCCCTGCCGGGAAAAAGCAGGCGGCTCTCTTGTTTCCATATCGTCAGGAACCTTTCTTCCTCCCTGATTCCGTCATAGACATGCCGGTCGAGTGAATGTGCCAGCTCGTGCAATTCAAGATTGACCGACCCGTGCCCCTTTCCCTTCTCACTGCTTCCAATTTTAACAAGAACAACTCTGGATCCTCCAATTCCCGGAACCTGGTCCCATGTCCGTTTAGATGTGTAGCCCCGCGGAATGACCCCCTTTAAGTGACTGGCCGTAGGATTATCAGTGAGGTTGCCTTCAAATAATCGAACTTTAATATTTTGATTGATTGCTTTCTTGATCATGGATTCTGGCAAAAGGGTGAGACGCCCGATAATCTTCGCTGCTTCCACTTGATCGAAGTCATCCTCAGGAAGTACCACCAGGTTTCCTGCCAGACTGGCTTTTTCAGGAGCCAAAGATTCATACAGTAAAGATTGTTTAGGGTATTCAAAAAGAAAAATGCCATCCATATTGGCATTAGAGCTTCCTAGAAGTGTGAAGGAAAGAATGATAACCACGAATATTTGAAAAACTTTTCGCATGCATTATCCCCTTTCCCGAAGAGTTTTTTCTGGACGAAAAACAATAAATGTGGATAACGATAGAGTGAGGGATTTCTCATTAGTAATCTATTAAAATTATAACATATGTTCGCTTGCCTGCTGGCTGAGAAATTCAGGAAACATACTATTGCTGTGGATTTTCTCTATAAAAGGGAAGAGGTTATACTTATGTTTAAGTTTTGGTAGTTTGTCAGCGGATTAAAAAGTTTGAATGAGAGATTTTGTTAGCGGAAAAATCCATTATTTATCGTTAAAAAACAAAAAGACTCATCCGTGCAGAATGGATGAGTATGCCACTGGATTGATCAATGTGGTGGTCCTATTGTTTGTTGCAGTTTCACCAGACGCTCTTTGCTTTTTTCTCCCAACCGTTTATTTTCCTCTTCGAGCGACCTGGTTTCCTGCATACCTTTCATAATAATATGATAACATTCTTCAATCATCTCGATTGTAATGCTCGGCATATCCAAAACTGCGGGAACTTCCCTGCTTTGCCCATTGATGTTCTTGCTCTTCACGAAGACTATCCTGTTCGTCCTTTTGCCCAGCTCTTTCAAGGAATCGGCAAGCAACTTCTGTCTTTTCGCAGCGATGATCTGGATCAATCCATCCTTAAAAATAGGAATGGTGCTAACGAATGCCGAGTTCATCTTGGCAGCCAGCCTGTCGTTTCCGCTCTGCAGCATCTTTATTTGAGGTGCCGCTTGCAATGCAACCATTTTAGCCATTTCAAGGTCATGAATTCTTTGCTCAAGAGCTTCTACCGCATTGCTCCATGGGTCAACTTCCATTGAGACCATAAGATCACCATTCGTAACAGGTTGTTCCAGTCTCATCTCTTCGCTTGCTTTCCATTCATTGAGCCTCATTTCGGCAGCGACTATATATTTTTCAAGCGTCAAGTAATGTTGGTAATTTTGTTCAAGCAACTTCTCCAGCCTAGTCGACCTTTCTGCCATTTCTCTTTTGCATTTGACGATCTTCACATATATTTGATCTATTTCGTTGCCAATCAACTGATACTTACTCATTAATCTATCCATTACATTCCCAGTTTTCTTGAATAGTCTGCTAAACAATCCGACTGCTGTTTTTTCAAAATCCTTCCTGTCAAAGCGGTCCATAACTTTCCCCAGCTGGTTGAGTATGTGCCCATAATCCGCTTGGTTATCCTTCAAAATAAAATCAAGAAGCTGATCAGAGAAACGGGAAACCTCAACAGCAGGTTCCATTCCAAATTCAAGAATTTTGATAAGATCCTGCTCATCAATGCTCCTGGCCAGATGCTGGACCTCCTGTTCTTTTAACAACGCCTGCTTTAATTTTGACACCTTTGCATCGTTCCACTTCCCTGGGGAACGATCCGAATAAGGGCTTACATTTTGATCATTGATCGGAAACATCAACCTAATCACTCCTTAGACTTTTGAATAGTCCTTGAACAATGATTTTTTGCAAGACAGAAGGTTCCTTTAGTTCCTGTTCAAATACTACGTCCTCAAGCCAATGGGTAACAAAGACTCTCTTTTCAATGAATTTTTCAATATCGCTGTGGCCTGCAGGATTATAAATGATCAAATCTGTGCCTAACTGGTTCAATAACAGCAGCAGGGCTGCGTCTGGCCTGGTAATGGTTCCATTCAGCTCGTTATTGTAAATGATCACCTTCGGCACTTCCTGGGAAAAATCGAACTTCTGCAGCATTTTCAATATGCCTTCCGGTATCTGCATTGACTGTGTAAACAAATAGACCCTGATATCATCTACTTTCTCATTGTTTTGAGGCTTCAGCCCCGGATCGGCACAAATCCTCCTGATTGCTGATGCGATAGCTGTTTGTAGCCATTCGGGCATGTGATGGTATTTCCAATAGTGTGCGCCGGCCATCTTTTTCGGGTCAAGCAGTCCGTCTCTGTCGAGAGCCTTGTGATAATGAAACCGAAAATCACTATTGGCCCCTGTGGAAAATGGGAGCGTTTTAACGAGTAGTGCATTCTCCTGGAGAACAAGCCGATGAAAGCTTCCAATACTCTCTCCGCTTATTGCTGACCCCATTGATTTTAGCGAACAGCGCAGGAACCCTAACCGTTTTATCTTTCATCTCAAAATATGGCCTCACCATCGCCTTTTCCTCTGCTACCAGGAACAATTCTTCGTAAGTTGTTTTCAGAGTGATAACCGAAGGTACATAGTCTCTCAACTGCCATCTTTTATACAATAATCTTCCAGCATCCGTCAGAATGTTTTCGATTTCTTTTGAAGCCTGATACGCTACTGTAGCGCTGTTATTTCTATGTTCAGTCGGAAACCTTTCTGGATCTTGCTTTTCGGGATATTCATGCAAAAAGCAGCGGAATCCCTCCTGTGCAGCCATTTCAAGGGCGTCGTTTCCTGCCGGTGTGAATGATATGACATCACAGCCTATTTCCAGCAAAAGGAACAGTAAGTACTGGTGGCTTTTTGTGTAATTTCCATACCAAAGAAAAGCTGGCATCTTCTTTTCTGGATCTGCCTTTCCCAAATGTTGGCCAAGTTGGCCGAGGGTCCAGCCAAGGACATCGTCAAGGATATTAACGGAACTTTCGCCCGCCAGTCCCACGTCTTCATTTTTACTATATAGATTGAGCATTTCCATCAGTGCGAGTTTTACTTGGCGGTTGATGATGGGATGATCGGACTTCAGCAGCAAATCCTTTTCTTCGAGGATTAAGACAATGTCTTTTATTGAAACATTTCTTTTTTGGCAGGTGGAAACTGCTTTTTGTATTGTCAGCATACGGGCAGCTTCCAATCTGCTGACTACTATCTCCTCGCTTAGCAATATCAGGTCATGGGAGTGAACATAATCATATAACTGGTTATAATATTCATCTTCATCATGCGGAATACCTGTGAAACTGGCTGCAACCTGCCCTATATGTATGAAATTGCCATCTTTTTTAAAAGACGGCCGCTCATGTGCTGGAGTTTTTAACATAGACAACCAGTTCCCGTCTGTTAAAGGTAATGCATGCTTCACTATATGATACTCTGATGAATACATAGAATCACATCCCACTGAACAAAAAATCGTTACTAGTCGCTGCCAAGCTATCTGATTCCATTATAATGGAAAAACCAACTGCAAACCTCTACTACCTTTACGTGCAGGTTCTAAAAATGTTTCACGGATCAGGAATATGTCTGATTTTCACTTTCAAAGCCGTCCCTGCATATAGATAAATACTTCAATCTGGAAGGGTGACGCACATGCGCTTCTTATATAAGAGACAGCCTATTGGCGAGCTGGAAGAGGAATTATCCCAGGTCTGGCAGGCTATGTCTTCTGGCTGGCTGGTATTATTTGATCTGTTATTCTATTCGTTCATTCTCACCCTCCTGCTCATGCCACTAACATTCACGTTAACCAGGATAACCGGCACATTCATCATTATCTATTCTTCACTTGCCTGCTTATTCCTGTTGATTAGGAAGGCAGCGAAAGAAAAGGATGTAACTCAAATAAAGTGAGTTTGCTATATCTCTGTCCATCATGAACCTGATTACGGACACTTTTGCTTGCCGTTTGGATTTCTGTCCATCAAAAGAGGAACAGACATGCATCTGTTCCCTGACTCGTTTTATTGGACATTCTTTTGCTGCTCCGTTTCTGCAGCTTTTTTCTTGTTCGTGTAGTGAACTACAAAGGTTGCTATGAAGGTGATTAGCAGCAGAATAAAGAAATGTGCATGTTCGATATGAAGACCGAAAACACCGGCCAGCATTTTTGCAGATATGATAAAAATGAGGATATATGCTGTTGTCTCAAGTTCAGGGATCCGTTCAATCAATCTGATGAAGATTCCTGCAACTCCCCGCATCATCAGAACACCCAGCATCCCGCCAAGCAGCAATACCCAAACTTCCTCACTGATCCCCAGTGCTGCCAGGACGCTATCCACGGAAAAAGCAATATCCATCAATTCCACTGCGGCAACCGTGCCCCAGAATGTCCCGAACATTCGGATCAGAAGCCCACTTTTATTAATTTCAGGAATTTCTCCGTTTTCCGGGATCTCTCCTTTTTTCTTTTCCATAAAGTATTTAGTCGCCAGCCAGGCAAGATAGCCGGCGCCAAGAACCTTAACCCACCAGAATTCAATAAGGTATACACCGATTCCGATGGCAATGAACCTGAACGCATAGGCGCCCAGCAATCCATAGAACAACGCCCTTTTCCTCTGTTTTTCAGGCAAATGCTTTACCATTACAGCCAAGACTAAAGCATTATCAGCAGATAAAAGTCCTTCAAGGATGATGAGAGTCCCGATCAGCCCCCAGCTAACTGGATCCGTTAATACCTCGATCCACATATCCCAATTGAAAAATTGGGCATAAGTATCAACAAAACCTTGTATGATGTCCGCCATTCTAGATGTTCCTCCCATTTTTCAGCTCTAGGTCCATGTATAGAAAAACCCAGCATCAGCCGGGTCTTTACTAAAAACATATTTCGTTTTTCTTAATTTAAGTCCTATTTCAGCCAAAAAAATGAGAAGCATTTAATCACAGTGCCTGCGGGCAGATTTGATTCAACTTTTCCATTTTGGAGGAGTGTTTTTCGCCCAGAAGATTCTTCCCAGCTCATAATGAGTCTGGAACTCGTCATGATAGGTATGGTAATGGAAGTTAAACCAGTGACCATCCTTTGGCGGCTGGTCCCTTCTGACATGGAAGCGGATAATGTCCTTGCCATTGTCTCCAATTATATGAAAGATCTTTTCTGACTCGCCACCGCCAGGCATTTCGGTAATCTGCAGTGTATTGAGTTTTTCACCGGGATATTGCACAGCTACCATTTCAATTGCCTTTTCAATGTTCGGCAAGATTGTCTGCCTGAATTCATCCTCAATCACTGGGCCAATTTTTCCACCGAATTTCTCGAAGGACTGAAGTTCAGCTTCCCTCATCGCCCTGTCAATGAACCGGTTCCGCTCCACATCTTCATCAAAACTGTCATCAAGGGAATCAAGGTAAGCCGTTTCAGCGGCAGTCGATCTATCTGATCTTTCAGCTGTAGTTGTCAGGAACCCATTCACCTGGGCAGGAGAGACCATCCCAAAGGTAACAATCGATATCATGACAACTAACGATTTACGGAGCCATGCAGGCATTTGGATCACATCCTTATGTAAATAGGAAGAATTATTAACTGTTAAAATAAAAATCTATCAGCATTGTTAAAATATGATTTAATGCAGCCTGTCCTGGTAAAAATAATATCAGTACGTTGGTTTAATATCATTATAACTTGTTTATACGTATATGTGGGCGATGGGTTTCAGATTTTTCAAAAATGGTTATAAGGAAATATTAGAGGCTTGTTTATTGAGTTAAAAAGGGGGTCAAAAATATGGAGTGGATCACTATAGCTGTCAGTTTGTTTATGCTAGCTTATTTTGTTTATTTAGCCATTGCTGATTGAGCCGTGGAGTTTTTGTGGACGGACAGTAAAAATCCATTTATTGTCCGTCACTCAAGCCAAATAGGCCCTTCACATCCACCATCTTTTGCTATGATTCCAAAGTGGAACTTTGCTGATTTCCTGACGATTACTTTGAAACCGTACTCTTCAAATCTCCTGCTCCTGAAATGATCTTTGAGAATAATCCTCTTCCTGGCAACGCGCTTTGCCTGATCCATCAGTTCATCCGAAAGTCCCTCATAAACAGCAAAATTCGTTAAGCTCCTGATTCCATCCGACTCAAGGATCGACTCATCAAACATTGGATCAAAGTAAACACAATCGATGCTGTTGTCTTCCATTTCTTTTAAGATATCCAGTGAATAACCTTTAATTACATGAATCCTTTCCATCGCCCTGTTGATCAGTTCATTGCCAGAATCCCACATACGCAGGCCTCTCTTCACTAAATAGGAAAGCTCCTGCCTTGCCTCTATTCCAGTTACAGAACCTTTTTCACCGACGACAAAACTGGCCACGATACTATCCGAACCAAGACCAAGAGAACAATCAAGGAAGCTCATCCCCTCATGCAATTGTGCTGCGTCTATAAGAGGATCTCTTTCCCCGTTCATAAGTCTTTTAATGCGAAACATCGCTGAATTGGGATGAAAAAAGAAAGGCTCTGTCTCCCCGAACGGAAATAGCTCCAGTCTTTCCTTTCCAACTACCAGGCAGTCATCCTTTATCTGTTCCTGGAGCTTTGAAACCGATCTTTTCTTTCTTGGAATAAACTCCGTTTCAAACTCGGCCGCAATTGCTTTTGCCTGGGCAGTCATATGTTCATCCGTCCTGCCCGCTGTTGTCACAAACACAACAAACACCTCCTGGCTTAAAAAAAGAAAAAGGACGTCATTTGACATCCTTTCCCGATTGGCAAATCTGATTTCACATGGATTTTACCCCATCGTAAAAGATTACGATTGCAACTAAAAGCCGACCCGTGCATTTTGCGGGATATCCCGCAAATAATTTTAGCAGTTAGCTTCGAACGAAGCAGTTAAGTTCTCCATGATCGCTTCCATTGGCTGGCCTTCGATATCATGACGAGGAATGAAGTGAACCACTTCTTTTCCCTTCAACAATGCCATAGATGGTGAAGAAGGCTCAAGGTCTGTAAAATATTCACGCATTTTTGCAGTCGCTTCCTTATCCTGCCCTGCAAAAACCGTGACAAAATGATCGGGCTTCTTTTCGCTTCTTAAAATTGCCTGTGTTGCTGATGGACGGGCAAGACCTGCCGCACAGCCACATACAGAGTTAACAACGACCAAAGTGGTACCTTCCGCACTTTCCATGAAATCTTCTACTTCATCTGCAGTAAGCAATTCTTTGAAACCTGCGCGAGTCAGTTCTTCACGCATCGGCTTGACCATTTGCCTCATATATTCTTCATATGCCATTGACATAAATATTCCCTCCCAAACATTGGTTTGCAGTGTTAGCATACTATATTATTTGGGCCAAACGCAATAAAAGAACGCCACAGTCTAGGAATGAACGGGCTCCTGTACTTTTTCCCCTTCAAAAAGGTCCGTTACAGCTCCTTTGGAAGAACAGGAAACAAGTCGAGCATATTTAGCCAGAGTCCCTCTCGATGGCAGTGCCGGCGGTGTCCAGTTCTGTTTGCGGGCAGCAAGTTCTTCATCACTCAGCGCCACTGATAACACTTTTTGTTCACTATCAATCGTAATCATGTCTCCGTTTTGTATCAAGGCAATCGGGCCGCCAACCTGGGCTTCAGGAGCTATATGGCCAATGACAAGGCCGTGGCTTCCTCCAGAAAACCTTCCGTCTGTAAGCAAGGCCACACTTTCTCCCAGGCCCTTTCCAACAAGGATGGCTGATAATGACAGCATTTCAGGCATGCCCGGTCCGCCTTTTGGCCCCTCATAACGAATGACCAATACATCACCGGCAACGATTTCATCGGACATCACTGCCTTTGATGCTGATTCTTCATCGTCAAATACCTTTGCTGGACCTGTCATACTTTTCACTTTCAGGCCAGAAACCTTTGCTACTGCTCCGTCCGGGGCAAGATTCCCTTTGATGACCACTAGCGGCCCATTTTCTCTGAAAGGCTGATCAACCGGCCGGATTACTTTTTGGCCCGGATTCAAGTCCGGGAATTCCTGAAGGTTCTCTGCGATTGTTTTGCCAGTAACCGTTAGACAATCTCCATGAAGCATTCCTTCTTTTAAAAGCATCTTCATGACAGCTGGGACTCCTCCTGCTTCGAAAAGATCCTGCATGACGTATTGCCCGCTTGGTTTCAGGTCTGCCAGGTGAGGGACTTTTTCCTGAATCCTATTAAAATCTTCAAGGGTAAGGTCAACTTCAGCCGCATTGGCGATTGCCATCAAATGGAGCACCGCATTTGTGGACCCGCCAAGTGCCATTACCACGGTAATCGCGTTCTCAAAAGCTTCTTTTGTTAAAATCTGTCTTGGACGGATATCCTTTTCAAGCATCTGATAAACCACTTCCCCGGCCTTAAAGCAATCATCCCGCTTCTCATCCGTTTCAGCTGGATGGGATGAACTGCCCGGCAAGCTCATTCCGAGTGCTTCAATCGCGCTGGCCATCGTGTTGGCTGTATACATCCCTCCGCACGAACCCGAACCCGGACAAGCATGACACTCAATTTTGTGCAGCTGTCCATCGCCGATGGCGCCTTTATTATACTGGCCAACCCCTTCGAACGCAGATACTATATCAATATCCTTGACATCCAGTTTTCCAGGCTTGATTGTCCCTCCATATACAAAAACTGAGGGAAGATCCATCCTTGCGATCGCCATCATACAGCCTGGCATATTTTTATCACAGCCGCCAATTGCGACAAATCCATCAAGGCTTTCTCCCTGGACTACTGTTTCAATAGAATCAGCAATCAAGTCGCGGCTCGGCAGGGAATAGCGCATCCCTTCCGTTCCCATCGAGATACCGTCGGACACAGTGATTGTATTGAAAATCAGAGGAGCACCACCCGCTGCTCTCGCTCCCTCTTTCGCTTTAACAGCCAGCTTATCGATATGTATATTACACGGAGTAACCTCGCTCCAGGTACTTGCAATTCCGATCATCGGCTTTTTAAAATCCTCATCATTGAAGCCAACTGCACGAAGCATCGCTCTGTTTGGTGCCTTCCTGGCATCATCACTGAAAACATGACTTTTAATTCTTAAATCTTTTCCCATTGATTGTCCCTCCCGATTTTTTATTCATTACCTTACCTCTTTTCAAAACTAATTGCAATAATAATCTAAATATTTTAATTATTAAATATTTGTAAGCGGATTCATCGGGATAAAAAAAAAACACACAGGAAATATTGCATTTTCCTGTGTGTCTTTTATTGATTATTGTTTTCTTGATTCAGTCATCTGTTTCCATACTGACCCTTTTGCTTCTTCGCCATGTTCAATCCGGGCAATCGCCAATTTCACCTGCATGCTTACTTCAAATTCGGAATCATCTTCAGCTTGCTTTAATGCAGGCAATGCCCGCTCATCCCCAACTTCATACAGGAACATGGCGGCACGCCAGCGGACAAGCTTGCTTTGATCTTTGAGAGCCTTCATCATTGCGTCCATCGCTTCCGGGAATCCAAGGTCCGATAAGCAATCTCCCGCTGTCCTGCGAACTGTAACGGTTTTATCCTCCAAGGCCTTATACAATAAAGGCAGTGCATTTTTATCCTCAATCATTCCTACATACACTGTTGCCAGGCGGCGTATGGAGGCTTTCTCATCCTGTAACGCTTTTTCAAGTACAGGCAGGTCATCTATTGTCGGGTCATCCATCTGTTCAAGGAGCTGATATCTGATGCGCCAATCAGGATTGTCCAAATCAGCTTCCGTTAGCCTGATTTTCTTCTTTGCTGCTTGCAACTGGGCTTCCTGCGCTGGATTTTTCGCTAACTTGACCAGATCCTCCAGCCTCTCCGGAGGGTAAGCTGCCAAAAGCTCTTCGACAACCTCATTTCCAACCTGTTCAAATTCGCCATATCGGACTCCAAGTTCTTTCCACCTTCGGACCATTACCACGTTATCTTCCGGTGTCTGAACTTCTCCTACTTTTTTCACAAATAATTCTGGAAGTCCGTACCGCTTCTCTTCTGTTCCATCTGTTAGCTTCACCTGCATTGGTATCCCTTTATACACCTGGACGAGCACTTTGATTTCGCCAAAGTGTTCATTGATTGCAGGGGCACCATTTCCAGATTCCTCTGCATCTTCGCCGAACGCTTTCCGCACTTCAGGAAGAATGACCTTCCAGTCAAATTTGGCATTCCTTTCGACTGCAAGGAAGTCTGCCACATGGTAAACCCCTTTTACCCCTTCAATATCCAATATGTTTAAAACGACTTCCGGTGCCCCGGCCGCCGAGTCCTTTTTATAGTTATTGCTCTTGCCCATTGGAAGTTCTTCATCCAGATTGATTTTCATCGTATTCGGGCTTGGTGTTGGTTCAATTGATATAATTTTCACATTCCCACCCCTTTATATTTTTCAGGAATGAAGCCATTTTAACATAACAAGTGAACAATCGCATTTAGGAACCATTATAGTTATGGTCCAACCATAGAAAGCAGCTGTGTTAAACCAAAAGAATGAAAACCTCCGATAAGAATATTGCCTCGACTGTCCAGCTAGTTTTGGAGGATTTCTTTTAAGGTTTTATTTAGCTTTTCAATCTGGGAAAGAGCCGTTTTGGAATGTGGCGATTTTTTCAGGCTTGACATGAAACTGGTTATTGCATTTTGGTAACTTTCAACCGCCTGCTCATGGTCACCTGTTTCAATAAAGAAATCTCCCATCTCTGCAAAGATTTTCCCCCTGCTGTTAAACCCATAAATATAGTCAGGTGTATGGATAAGCACGTCATTACTTTTCTCTAATGCCGTTTGATACGCTTCCAATGCGAGTTTATAATTTTTTTGTTTTCTATGCATTCTCCCCAGTGTCCTGTATGCTGATGAAATTCTGTTCCTTGAACTCCCCTGTTTTTCGGTCAATTCCAAAACTTTATCAAAAGAACTGATAGCAAGATTAAATGACTCGGTCGCCTTATCGTACATCCCTAAGTCAATATATAAATCAAGTAGATCTACAGATGCATGTCCCAGCATTTCATGGACATCTATATAGTCCGGGACATTTTTTACGACTTTTTTATAAATCTTAATGGCTGTTGTGAAGTTTGCCAGCTTTTCTTCTGCACGGGTATCAACCGGTAAAGCTTCAGCCAGCCTTTTGTAAGCAAGTCCCTGATTGGCAATCACACGGAGATCCAATTCATTGTCATTATCCTTTAATGCCCGTTCATATGCTTTAATTGACTCATGAAAATGGGAAAAATCCTCGTTAACCAGTTGGGTCTCATCATGTTCAATCTCCCCCAGTTTTTCATGGATCTGTCCAATTACTGCATACAATGTTGAAGTGGCATGACCGGAGTCTATTAATTTGAGACATTTTTCAAGTGCCAATTCATAGGCTTGTTTGGCTTGATCGTATTGAGACAATAGTTTAAACAATTTTCCCATTCTGGTATAAATCAAAGAAATTTCTTCAGAATGGTCTGCTTCCTGGAATTTCTGTTCCAGAATCGCAGCTGCTTCCTTGTAGTTTCTTATTGCCAGTTCATATCGATTAGTATTTCTGTATAAATCAGCTAAATTATGCTTTATATCCGCTATCGACCTATAAATACCACATAGATCACCATTATTCTCATCTCGCAATTCTTCGTAATAACCAACCAGTGCTTGATTACTGTGATCAACAGCAGCTTCATATTGTCCTTTTAAAGTAAATAATTCGCCAAGCTTTTGATTTAATAATGCGGTCAACTTCCGGTTTAGTGATCGGCCTTCCAAAAGACTGGTAAACTCCTGAATGATACAGGACCATTCGCCTTCATGAATAAGCAAGGTTGTATGCTTTCTGATCCATCCAAACAGTTCTTCATCTTCAAGAATATATTTACCATGATATAAACCCTCTGCAAAGGCAAAGCTCAGTCGGACATCATCAATTTCCCTGTTCAACATGCTGGTGTAATATTGGAACAAAAATGAGTGCACTCTTTCGAATAAAGATTGGGACTCACTCTGGACTTGATCACATAGTCCTTCTTTCATCAGTTTATGCATCGACCAATAACCCCGTTGCTCTGATTCACTGATAAACGAAAAATCGCAAAGCTGCTGATACGCCGTTGTTGGATAAAATGTATTGAATTCATTAACTAATTGGCAGAATAGTTCTTCAGTCCAATATCTAGGAATAGACAGCACCTTTAATGTTTCTTTCTCAGACCTGTCCAAATATTTTAAGAACCGCTGCAGTACCTCATCAGGCCTTCTGGAAAAATCATTTACATGGGGAATACTATTTCTAGAAACCAATTGATATGTATCTACCATCAAATCCAGATAATACGGCAAACCTTCACTTCCCTGAATGATTTTTTCTTGAATGCCTTCATCTGTAATGCCGCAGGAATTCAAAAAACTTTTACAATCTGTCGGAGAGAGTTCACCCATCAAATGTTGTTCCACAACGCACTCCCATTCAGGGTTCAACTTATCCCAAGTGATTTTCTCCCTTCCACAAATCACATTCAAAACTGGAACGTCCTCAAATTGGAGAATAAACTCCCTTATCCATTCATCTTTATCTCCGATAGACCCAATAGTTCGCTCGGATTCCCACAATGCTTCATAAGTATCATAGAAAAATATCACGTTTTTCCCAGTCCGCTTTATCCAGTCAATCAAGTCACTCGCCCAATAGACCAATAGCATCTCTTCGATGTCCTTTGGATGCATGTCCTTTAAATCGGTTAAAATGTCTTTCCCGGTTCTCGTCCACCATTGAAGGATTTCCTTGTATTGGGCAAACCCATCTATGAGCTTAATCGTCTTTGGGATCCATTGAACAACAGGTATATTTTCCAATTGAGTGATTAGTTCCCCAACAAAGTTCCCTTCCTCTAAAAAAGGAATTGTTTTTCGGTCTGCCTTTAATGATTGTTGCGGTCTCATCCTTCTCCAATACACAGCATATGCCAGATCAAAGGTAGTAAACTTGATCCCATTTTCATTTGCCAGCTGTTGCCTAAACCAAATGAGTGCTTCTGAGGGTTCCCGATGCTTCACTTCCCTGAAATCAATTGAGATTTTAATTGAATTCCCATCTATAGAATCTGTAAGACCCATTAATTCTTTCAGTAATCTTGTTTTCCCTATGCCGCCTACCCCGTAAAATACCAATACTTTGTATTCCTGGTGACTCAAAGATTTCATTGCCTTCCTAAACGATAGCTTTGGCTCTTCTCTATCTGTAAATTGCCGCGAAGCCGTTTCTTTCATTTGCCTGAGTGAACGCTTTGGTTTTATCATATTTCCCCCAACAAAATTTTACTTTTTCGTTAAGAATTCTACAAATGGGCCTTTTCTCCTCTTTAAGAAGTATATATTTTCTAAAAGCGATCTTATTTGCTCTTTATATCGGGATTTAGACTTAAAAAAATAAGACCTGGTATCCAGGCCTTATTCGTCAGCGAGCTCAGATAAATAGCTCCACCTTTCTATCAAGTACTCTAGCTGTTCATTCAACTCTTCCTCTTCCTTCATCAAAGCCTGGCCTTTTTCGAAATCACTTCCGATATTGGCCATTTCAGCCTGCACTTCTTCAAGGCGGGCTTCAGCACCTGATATCTTATCGTCGATTTCTGCCCATTCTTTTTGCTCTTTGAAGCTCAATTTCTTTTTCTTCGTTTTTTCAGGCTGCTCAACCTTTTCTTTCTTCGGCTGGGAAGAAGAAACTGAATCAGGTTTCGGCCGTTTTTCCAGGTAATCGGTATAATTGCCGTAATAAAGATCAGTACGGCCATCGCCTTCCAATACAAGCAGCAGGTCGACAACCTTATCAAGGAAATAGCGGTCATGGGATACAGTAATCACAACACCTGGGAACTCCTCCAGATAATCCTCCAATACGGTTAAAGTCTGTGTATCCAGATCATTGGTTGGCTCATCGAGCAGGAGCACATTCGGTTCTTCCATCAACAGCTTCAACAGGTAGAGCCTGCGCTTTTCTCCTCCTGAAAGCTTTTTGATCGAAGTTCCATGTGCATATGGAGGAAACAGGAATCGCTCAAGCATTTGTGCAGCCGAAATGGTTTTTCCATCGGTTGTATGGACAATTTCAGCTGTTTCCTTCAGGTACTCGATCACCCGTTTATTCTCATCCATGTCTTCATTTTCCTGTGTATAATAGGCAATGTTAACAGTCTGGCCAGTGATGATCTCGCCAGAATCAAGTTCTATTCTTCCCGACAGGATATTCAGTAAAGTGGATTTCCCTGTTCCATTACGGCCGATGATTCCCAGCCTGTCACCAGGCTTCACGAGAAGATTGAAATCATCGAGAATAACTTTGTTCTCATATTTTTTTGTTGCATCCTTCAATTCAAGTACTTGTTTGCCCAGTCTGCTGCCACTTAGAGAGATGTCCAGTTTTTCAGCAGATTTAACATTTGACACTTCTTCATCCAGTTTATCAAAACGCTGGATTCTCGCCTTCTGCTTCGTTGTCCTGGCCTTTGCGCCCCTCCGGATCCATTCAAGTTCCTGTCTGAACAGGTTCTTCTTCTTCTCGAGTGTGGCAGCTTCGTTTTCCTCGCGGATTGCCTTTGCTTCCAGGAAACTGGCATAGTTGCCTTTATAGCTGAATAGGTTTCCCCCGTCCAATTCAAATATCCTGTTCGTCACTCTGTCCAGAAAGTACCGGTCATGGGTAACGAGTAAAAGTGATCCGGAATAGCGTGAAAGATAATCTTCCAGCCATTTGACTGTTTCATAGTCAAGATGGTTGGTAGGCTCATCCAGGATGAGCAAATCAGGAGATTCAATCAGCACTTGTGCAAGTGCGACACGTTTTTTCTGACCGCCGGATAGCTCACCCATTGTTCGTGTGAAGTCTGAAATCCCAAGCTGCATCAGAATCGACTTTGCCGCCGTATTGGCATCCCAGCCATCAGAGCTGTCCATTCTCCGCTGCAACTCGTAAAACCTTTCCTGAACTCCTGCATCATCAGGTTTTTGGCCTAACTCAGAAAGAATCATTTCATAATCCCGCATCAGCTTCAGGATAGGAGCCTCTCCGCTGAATACCTGATCAAGGACGGTTTTCTCCGGTTCCATTTCAGGCTGCTGGGACAAAAACGATATTTTATAATCTTTTGCAAATATCAACTCTCCAGAGTCCGGCTGGTCAATTCCCGCTACGATTCTCAGCAGAGAAGATTTTCCGGTGCCGTTCACTCCGATCAAACCGACCCGTTCACGTTCGCCGATCGTAAATGTAATGCCATTGAAGAGGTCTTTTTCTCCGTATGTTTTTGTCACGTTTTCAATCGTGATCATTTTCATGCCTGACCATTCCATTCACTGTAAAATTGTTCAAGGAAAGCCTCCATAAAACGGTGCCTTTCCTCAGCTAGTTGCTTCGCATGCTCGGTATTCATTTTATCTTTCAGCTTCAAAAGCTTTTCGTAGAAGTGATTCACCGAAGAAGTGCTGCCACTCCGATATTCTTCAAGCGTCATTTCTCCTCTGACACCCAGGCTGGGTTCGTAAATTGGATGGCCTTTCTTGCCTCCAAAAGCAAAAGTCCTCGCAATCCCGATCGCACCAAGGGCATCAAGTCGGTCTGCATCCTGGACGATCTCCGCCTCGATACTGTCGAGTTCAATCGCCCTTCCTCCTTTAAAAGATACCGTTTCAATACAGCTTTTAATCTTTGAAGCAGTTGCACCTTCTAATTCTATGCTTTGCAAAAACGAATCAAGCTTCGCCCATCCGGCTGCTTCCGATTCATTCAATTTATCATCCGGTATATCATGAAGCAAGGCTGCCATTTCGATTATGAACCAGTCACCCTGCTTTTCCTTGCCCCAAATCAGCTGTGCATTCTTCCTCACCCGGTCAATATGATGCCAATCATGACCGGAAGAATCACCGCCCAGCTCGTTTTTCACAAATTTCTCTGTGATAGTTATCAACTCTTTCAAATCCAGCACCTACTTTCCTACCGAACTCATTTTACCATATAAATCGGCTGGTAATGGGAGGATTGACATACTGAAGTTTCATATACTTTTAAGGATATAGTGGAAGCCCTTCTATCGGACACTTTTTCACTCTCCACGCCTCCGTTTGTCAGTTAGAGCTCTTCTATCGGACACTTTTCCACCCTTCACCCTTCCGTTTATCCGTTAGAGCTCTTCTATCGGACACTTTTTCACCCTTCACGTTTCTGTTTGTCCGATAGAGCCCTTCTATCGGACACTTTTTCACCCTTCACGTTTCTGTTTGTCCGATAGAGCCCTTCTATCGGACACTTTTTCACCCTTCACCCTTCCGTTTGTCCGATAAAACCCTTCTATCGGACACTTTTCCACCCCCCACGCTTCCGTTTGTCCGATAGAGCCCTTCTATCGGACACTTTTTCACCTTTCACGCTTCTTTCTGCCCTATAGAGTCTTCCAACATGGGAGCAATGAAATGGATGAGCAAAAAAATAAGTGCCAAATCGGCACTTATACTTTTGCGTTATTCCAGCTGATTCCGATGGTATGTTCACCTGCATGGACGCCGATGACTGCTCCAATCGGGCAGCTGAGGAATGTAATATCCGGGAATATTCTCTCGAGCTGGATTTGCCATTCATCTGCAGCTTCTTTGTGAAGTCCATAGAGGATGTAAACTTCCTCCACTCCGTATTTCTCATGAGAAGTCTTCAAATATTCGAATATTTTGTCGCGGGCCTTCTTGTCGCTTCTCACTTTTTCCTTCGTATTCAATGCGCCATCTTCAATGCTGATGATTGGTTTTATGCTGAGCATGCTTCCGAGATAAAATTGCACTCCAGACATTCTCCCGCTGCGATGAAGCTGCTCCAGGCTCCCAATCATCACATAGGTTTCATTTGAATCACGGATGATTTCAAGTTTTTCCTTAATCTCCTCAACAGTCTTACCTTGCTCTGCCAGGGAAATTCCTTTCTTCAACAGTGATGTCAGCGGATATGTGAGAATTTTCGAGTCAAACGTGATGACCGGTATGTTTACAGCTTGTGCCGCCTGTACGCTTGATGCGACGGTTCCGCTCAATTTTGAGGAAATCAGAACCGAGAAAACGAGGTCATACTCTTTTTCAAGTTTTTCATATAACTCCATAAAAACACCCACAGGCGGCTGTGAAGTTTTAGGTGGAGTCTTCACCGCTTTTAACTTTTCATATAATTCTTCTGCAGTTAAATCCTTGCCATCCAGGTATTCAACATCATCCAAAACAATGGTCATCGGCACCTGGTAAACATCTGGATGGTTCTTCAATTCCTCATCCAGATATGCTGTACTGTCAGTTACCCAAGCTATTTTCTTCAAACAATCTCCCCCATTTTAAACCTGTTTTCTCCCGGACAGCTATACATGTCCAAAGTTTATATTAAACATAGAGAACTTTTTGCAAATTAATGTTTAAAAACTTTCCGATAATAGATTATTCTGAAAACAACACAGAAATTCCTGCCTATAAAAGCAGGAATTATTATTCATCCAATAATTTTTTTAGTTTATTCACTGAGTCAACCATATAGTCAATCATTTCTGTTAAATCATCAATCTGCTCCTCATAAACGAGGCGGTTAAATGATACTCTGGCAAAGTTTCTGATCCTTTGACTTTCTGCGAGCGGAAAAACCTGTACGGATTGGACAATTTCCCTGTCCTTTCCCCAGATATCTTCCAGACCTTCCTGTATGGAGCGATAAACCTGAACTTCATTTCTATGCAGCATTGTAAAAGAAATACCGACTATGCATCCTGCAAGGTGATTAGCGCTGCGGCTTCCTAATAATTCAGCTGAAAGATTTTCCAAACCAGCCTCTAAAGTCATGATCGCTGCAATTTCTTTATCATTGTATCCACTTACAGTAAAGGAAATTTCATATTTTCGCGACAGCTTGGCTGTATTGATCCAGTCATTCCGATCCACAACCTTGATTTCCCCACTCAAATCCCTGTCATATATTTCGCCTTCTATTACCACTTTTATGTTTTCAAATGCTGTCGGGTCGAACAAAATCGTTCACTCCCTTTCAAATTATAAATCCGATATAGTAAGGAACCAGCCTCCCATATGGAAGGCTGGCACTTTAGATTTCGAGACTATTATGATTAAAATAGACCAACTGCATTCCCGTCTTCATCAACGTCCATATTCAGCGCAGCCGGCATTTTAGGAAGTCCTGGCATCGTCATGACTTCACCTGTCAGAGCGACAATGAATCCTGCTCCAACCGAAGGCTTCAATTCTCTGACTGTGATGGTAAAGCCTGACGGCCGCCCAAGTTTCTGCGGATCATCTGACAATGAGTATTGCGTTTTCGCCATACAGACTGGCAGCACACCCCAGCCGAATCCTTCAAAATCCAAGAGCTGTTTCTTAGCCTTTGTTGAGAACTCGACTCCATCTGCACCATAAACCTGAGTCGCAATCTTCTTGATTTTATCCTCTAGTGAATCGGAAAGGTCATATAAATGGGCAAATGTATTTTCACTTTTTTCAATCACATCGAGCAATGTCTCAGCAAGCTCAATTCCACCAGCACCGCCCTTTTCCCAAACCTCTGTCAGCGCAACTGGTATGCCTGCATTCTCACACATTTCTTTCAGTGTATTCGTTTCGAGCTCTGTATCGGTAATGAAACGATTGATTGCAACAACATACGGCAAGCCGAAGCTGGCAATCGTCTCAACATGCTTTTTCAAGTTTGTGAAACCGTCCTTTAAGGCCTGGACATCCTCGTTCACCAACTCGGTTTTCTTCATGCCCCCGTGCATTTTCAGCGCACGGATGGTAGCCACGATGACAACTGCTGATGGGTCGATTCCAGCTGTTCTTGCTTTGATGTTCAGGAACTTTTCTGCCCCAAGGTCTGCCCCGAATCCAGCTTCTGTCACAACAAAATCAGCCAGCTTGGATGCTGATTCAGTCGCGATGACACTATTGCAGCCATGAGCAATATTGGCAAAAGGACCTCCATGGATCAATGCAGGAGTATGTTCAATCGTTTGGACAAGATTTGGCTTTACGGCTTCTTTCAGTAAAAGCGTGAGTGCGCCTTCTACCCCAAGATCACCGACAGTAACAGGCTGCTTGTCAAAGTTATAGGCAACCACCATATTGGATAGGCGCCTCTTTAAGTCCTTCAGGTCGCTTGCAAGGCATAAAACTGCCATGATTTCTGATGCAACAGTGATATCGAACCCATCTTCCCGCGGTACACCCTGAAGCGGCCCGCCAAGCCCGATGATAACCTTCCTTAATGCACGGTCATTCAAATCAAGTGCCCGCTTCCAGACAATTCTGCGCTGGTCAATATTCAGCTTATTTCCCTGCTGAAGATGATTATCGATCAATGCAGCCAGCGCGTTATTGGCTGTGGTTATGGCGTGCAGGTCGCCAGTGAAGTGAAGATTGATGTCTTCCATCGGAAGCACCTGTGCGTAGCCTCCCCCTGTTGCACCGCCCTTGATCCCCATCGTCGGTCCGAGTGACGGTTCACGCATGGCTATCATCGTCTTTTGTCCCAGCTTATTTAAAGCATCGGCGAGTCCGACGGTCACAGTCGATTTCCCTTCCCCAGCAGGAGTCGGATTAATCGCAGTGACAAGTACGACCTTGCCGCTTTCCTTTGTTTTCAATTTCGCCAAAGCTTCTGATGACAGCTTTGCTTTATACTTTCCGAACATCTCAATATCATCGGCATCAAGTCCTATGCTCGCTGCGATATCAACGATCGGCTTCATTTGGCTTTCACGGGCAATTTCAATATCTGACTTAACTTGAACATTCGTTTCCATTCCCAATCCCCCCAGATATTATCTATGTGCTTACCATCTTATATTCTACCATCAGAAAATTACTATCAGGTAAAAAA
Source organism: Chryseobacterium sp. ISL-80 (assembly GCA_018613055.1). GTDB lineage: Bacteria > Bacillota > Bacilli > Bacillales > Cytobacillaceae > Mesobacillus. The sequence goes on from JAGGQZ010000018.1 coordinate 116,051, forward strand.
TATTTATTTGTCATAAAATTTCCTCTTTAGCCAATTGCTCCATAAAAGAATTCAGACTATAATAAAAATTACTGACTTTAGTTTGCTAAAAGGGAGGTTATATTATGCCAATCAAAATACCGCTGCATTTGCCAGCGAAAGAAATATTGGAAAAAGAAAATATTTTCATCATGGATGACACCCGCGCCTCAAGGCAGGATATCCGCCCATTGAATATTTTGATCCTGAACCTTATGCCTGAGAAAGAAAAAACAGAGAGACAGCTGCTTCGATTGCTCGGAAACACTCCGCTCCAGGTCAACATCACTTTTTTGAAAACAGCTACATATGACTCCAAAACCACATCCAGGTATCATCTAGAGGAGTTTTATCAAACCTTCAGCCAGGTAAAAGAAAAGAGATATGATGGGATGATCATTACTGGGGCGCCTATCGAACTTATGGAATTCGAGGAAGTGGAATATTGGAATGAGCTGAGGGAAATCCTTGATTGGACAAAGGAAAACGTGACATCGACTTTGCATATCTGCTGGGGAGCGCAGGCTGCCATCTATCATCACTATGGCATTGGCAAATACGTCCTTCCGCAAAAATGCTCAGGAATCTTCAATCATGCAGTCCTGGATGAAACGGAAAAATTGTTAAGAGGGTTTGACGATGAATTTCCTGCACCGCATTCACGGAACACCGAAATACCTATCAATGAACTGGAAGAGCATCCAGACTTAAAGATCCTTGCGGTTTCTGATGAAGCAGGACCATTGATCATTTCAAGCATGGATGGGGCCAGAATCATGATCACCGGCCATCTTGAATATGAAGCTACTACTCTGGCAGAGGAATATGCACGAGACAGAGGCAGGGGAATTGATATCCAGGTTCCTGAGCATTACTTTCCAAATGACAATCCTGAAAAGAAACCGGCCAATCGGTGGAGGTCTCACGCACATTTGTTCTTTTCAAACTGGCTCAATTATTATGTGTACCAGGAGACTCCATTTGAATGGAATTGAAAAAACAGGCACCGACAAATCTCGGTGCCTTTCTTCGTGCTCTAAACTGGTTTTGGAACCTGGAACATGAAAACCCACATAAACGAAAGTGATTGCTGAAGCTCCAACGGCAGTGATCCCAGGGAAATCTGTTCAGCCGCCTTTTTATAGACGCCGTATTCCCCAACCTTTTTCCAGCCAATCTCCACGGCCAGTTTTTCCAGCTCCCATGGCATAATTGTATTGCAGAACACTTCTTCCCCATATAGTCTCCGGAAACTGTTCCTTCTCGGAGCAGCTGTGGGTCCAAGAATGGCAATGCAAGCAAATCCATCAGGCTTTAATACCCTGGAAACTTCTTTCAAAGATTCATATGGACTTTCCGTCCACTCAATCGAATTGATCGCCATCACTGCTTCAAAGGCGTTATTCTGGATTCCGCAATCAGTTAAATTCCCCTTAACAAAATCACAATCAATAGAATACTGCCTGGCTTTCTCAAGCATCTCCTCGGAAACATCCATTCCGGTGACCACATAACCCGCTTCCGACAGCTTCCTTGTGCCGACACCATCTCCACATCCTAAGTCTCAAATCGCCGCACCTGGTAAGACAAATTTCTCGATGAAGGGAACGATATCTTTTCGGCTTCCGTCCTCCCACATCCCCTTGCTTCTTGAATTCCATGATGTTGCCATACTGTCCCACAGTTTTTCCGATTCCTTCTTCCAATCTGATGTATTCAAAAGCTCACCCGCCTAATTTTTCTAATAATAGTAAATTCGTCAAGAAATGCAGAATTCCTGTTACGTTTATTTTTCGGGTAAAAGTGCAAGACTAGGTGGATGAAAGGAGAGATTAGATTGGAACAAGAACAGTTAGTTGCGGTACATAAAAACAATGCTGGTGAAATCATCAGCTTCCAGACCTCGAGCGGGAGGATCATCTCTTATCGTAAAGCCTTGTTGGAAGCGTCTGCAGGGAATATTTCAGGAGTGAACATCAATGATGAAACCGATGGGATTTCCTCGTTAATTTCAGCAGACGGTGCTGATTTTCAAACGTATCCAGATATATACTGACCTCAAAAAACACCTGACAGCAACTGCCAGGTGTTTGTTTTATTGGTCATCGTTTTGTTTCTGGATCGCCCTTAATTCCTGGACCCGTGTTTTGTCTTCTTCAAAAAACTGGACAAGGTCACCGATCCTGTCGATTGCATCCCAGCTTAAATGATGTTCAATTCCCTCGACATCATTATAGATGTTCTCTTCCTTCACTCCGATTACTTGCAATAATTGTTCAAGCAATTCATGTCGGTACACCAGCCTTTTGCCGGTTTTGTATCCTTTAGGAGTCAGGACAAGCCCGCGATATTTTTCATAAACCAGGAATTGGTCTTTATCAAGTTTTTGGACCATTTTTGTCACTGAGGAGGGATGGACCGATAATGCCTCTGCGATATCCACTACCCGGGCATAACCTTTTTGTTCTATTAAAATAAAAATTTGTTCGATATAATCTTCCATACTAGGTGTTGGCATCCCATGACCTCCAATGCTTATACAATAGCCATATTAAAGTTTACTATAGAAGGACAAGGGTGACAAGGCGCTACCCACCTTGATTGACGGGCTGTGGAGCCAGATCAAATTTCAGTTTGTTTTCGGTCGCATCCCAGTACAGCTTTGCGTTGAAAGTTCGATCCTTGCTCTGGAAGCCTTCGATTACATCTGTGCTTCCTTCTGCCAGCAGCTTCTTTATATTTTTTTGCGTCACTGTCTTGCCTAAGATCTGTTTGGATAGGGTAAAATTGCATTTTGTTTTTTGGTAGTTGGAGCAACCATAGAATGTACCCTTGTCCACAACCATGCCATCGCATTTTTTACATTTTCCCAGATTCGTGCCGCGCCTTGCCTTCCCGCCTTTTTTTCCGGGCACAAAGGCATTGGTGAGTTCCTCTGAAAATGTCCAGCCTGCTGACCCTTCGGTCGTTTCCGAAACCAGGTGCTTGATCATTTTTGAGGTTTGCTCGATAAACTGCTTGGGAGATGCTTCCCCCTCGCCTATCTGGTGCAGCCGCTGTTCCCATTTTGCTGTCATTTCCGGTGAAGCAAGGACTTGTCCGCCAACTGCCGCCACGAGTATTTTAGCTTTTGCTGTGGCATAAACAAGATTCTTGCGGACATCGATATAGGCCCGGTCCTTCAGCATCGTAATGATTCCTGCTCTCGTAGCTTCGGTTCCAAGTCCTTCTGCCTTCATCAGCACTTTCTCCAGCTGCTTGTCTTCAATATGCTTGCCGGCCGTTTTCATTAAGGTGATTAACTGTCCTTCAGTCAGTCTCTTTGGAGGCTGGGTTTTGCTTTCTTTTACTTCTGTTTTTACGACAGTTCCGGTTTCACCCTGTTGAACAGCAGGCAGCTCCGGTTCTTTGTCTGCATCTTTTTGAGGAAGCACCTTCTTCCAGCCTTCATCAAGCTGGACTTTCCCCTTCGAAATAAACTCAGCCCTGCCATCCACGACCGTCTTGATGGTCGTATACTCCGCAACATAAGGTCCATAGTGAGCGGCGATCAGCGTCCTTACGAGCAAATCATATAGTTTAAGCTCATCACCCGAAAGCCTGCCCAAATTTGGTACTTGTTCGGTAGGGATGATCGCGTAGTGGTCCGTCACTTTTTTCTCATTTACATATCGTTTGTTGTTTTTAATGGATTCCACCGGCAGCGGAAATAACGGTCCATACTCTGGAATAGCCTTGAGTTTATTCAGGATAGTTGGAAAGCCTTCCGCTTCGCCGGGAGTCACATACCTGGAATCCGAACGAGGATATGAGACGATTCCCCTCTGATAGAGCCCTTGTAAAATGTCCAGCGTCTTTTTCGGCGACATCTTAAAGCGCCGGTTTGCTTCAGCCTGAATCGCTGAGAGATTGTATAATAATGGAGGCAGGAATTCTTTTTTCTCGGAAATGACTTCTGCTGCTTCCGCCGCTTTGCCGCTGCAGAATGAAGCAATTTTTTCAGCCATTTCCTTTGATTTGATCCTTGAGTCACCATCTTTTTCCCATTTGCCAGTGTATTTTTTGCCATTGATATCGAATTTCCCGATTACTTCCCAGAATGGTTCTGAGACAAAGTTCTCGATTTCCAGTTCCCGTTTTACAATGAGAGCAAGCGTTGGTGTCTGGACTCTTCCAACGGAAAATACATCTGAATACCCCTTCTTCTGCAATAAGAGAGTGTACAGTCTGGATGCATTCATGCCGACAACCCAGTCAGCACAAGCACGAGTATAGGCTTCAAAATACAAATTCTTTGTATCTGATTCACTCAGCAGTTTCTGAAAACCTTCTTTGATCGCTTTTGGGGTTAGGGAAGAAATCCACAGCCGTTTCATCGGTTTCGTGCAATTTGCGAGACGAAGGATATTCCGGATGATCAGCTCCCCTTCCCGCCCGGCATCGCCTGCATGGATGATTTCAGTTACCTGGGGGTCCGAAGCCAATCTTTTTATAATATTGAATTGCTTTGCTTTCGATTTTACGACTTCATACTGGAATTGCTCCGGAATGATCGGCAATGTATTCAGCGACCACTTTTTCCAGGATGGGTTGTACTGTTCAGGCGAGGACAATTCCGTTAGATGGCCAATTGCCCAGGAGACATAAGCGCCATCCGGAAAAATTTCATTTGGAAGGATTTCAAGGTATCCATCTTTCTTCTTCATTTTAAAAACGGAGGCCAGCGTTCTGCCCTGGTCAGGCTTTTCCGCAACGATCAACTTCATAATTTCCTCCTGAAAAGCTTTAGTAAGAGCGTAGTGTAAACCTAAATTCTATTTTATCTTTATTTCGCCAAGACCGTAAAGGACTTTTATCTCAGTCTCTAAAACACATAAACAGGCAGCTGATTGCTCAGCTGCCTTTTAAAAACTATCAGTATCAAACGCCTCGACTTTATTATTCTCGTTGATGTACCATCGATCCCTATTAACGACTGCCGAAACAGTCAAAATCAATGAAGGAACTTTTTCAATCCTTACCACGATCGCTCCGACCAGTTCCTGAAATATCACGAATGATTCTCCGTGACTGAAAGCAGCCCATTGCGGACCCATGATGGCGATGGAACGAATGATTTCTTCCTTTTCTTTTTGTTCAAGGGAAAGATGCGAAGAAAAAATGATAATCCAATCCTCATCACCAATCGAAAAGCGATACATGCCCTCACCCTTTAATTCATCATATTTGACTATTAAAAGATATGAATGGCAGTTGCTTTTTATACCCCTACGATTGAATCATTTAAGACCCGTGAAATTCTCAAACCGCGGTTGAGACGCAAATCAATCAAAGTATCTTCAGTCTTGATCAGGGCCCTCAACGGTTCAAATTTATCGACCATAAGAATTGTCCCTTCTTCACCATTGCTTAAAAGAACGCGTTTCCCGACAAGGCTGTCCATGATCCTGTATAGAAAGACCACCATGATTTTCGGGTCAAATTTGCCGAAAACATCGTTTTGCATCTGGGAAATGACTATGTGGAATGGTTCCGCCTGATGGTAAACCCTCGAAGACGACATGGCATGATAGACATCAGCAATCGCGACGATTTTGGCAAACTCGTCAATCTTATCGCTCCGCAGACTGAACGGATAGCCGCCACCATCCTCCCGTTCATGGTGCTGGAGAGCTATGAGAGCAACTCTGTCATTCAACTCGGGTATATCCTTCAGCAATCTGTATCCATAAACGGTATGGCGTTTCATTTCGGCATATTCTTCCTGTGTCAGCCTGCCTGGCTTATTGAGAATTTCAGCTGGAATTCTAGCCTTTCCAATATCATGGAGGGTAGCTCCCAGCGAAAGGTCATTCAAATCGGACTGATTAAGATTCAACCATTTTCCAAGCAACGTTGAAATGATGCCGACACAGACTGTATGCCTGTAAGTATACTCGTCTTTTGACTTAAGTTCATAAAAAAGGTGATAGATATGAGGTATTTCTGCTGCCTGTCTGATTGCAGGCATGATTTCATTTTTGATTTCAGAGACAGGTACAACGCCTGTCTTCGCGACTACATCGAATATTTCTTCCATTTGTATGGAAGCTGCATCGAGTTTCCTGGAAATATCATCGATTTTAGTATTCACTGCTTTCTGTGATGTCGGGTCCTGAACGGGATTACCGTTCCTGATTGAATCCAATAATGTCTCAATTTGATAATCAGATAAGGACGTGAACGCTGATGGAGTGGTCTTCATCATAGTACCCTCCTCTAAGCTAATAATAGTCTGCTTTTTTAATTGATTGCTGTTTTTTAACTATTGAGCGGTTCAAAAGGAATGCTTCGATATGAAAATAATAACAAATTTTTCCGGAAATAGGAACCTGGACGATGATTTTTAATTTACGAAATTTTAAGATTATTAACATTATAATAGCGCTTACATTCTTGACTAGGACTATTCCAATATTGTATATTTAAGACATCATTTAATAGAATATATTTGCCATGTCAAAAGAATGCAGGTGTATCCAATTAGATGATAATATTCAACTTGACGCAGACTTTGTGTCGCGAAAGACATGGGAGGAAAGTTTAACATGCAAAACGGTAAAGTAAAATGGTTCAACAATGAAAAAGGTTTCGGTTTTATTGAAGTAGAAGGCGGAGATGATGTATTCGTACACTTCTCAGCGATCCAGGGTGATGGCTACAAATCATTAGAAGAAGGCCAGGAAGTATCTTTCGAAATCGTCGAAGGAAACCGCGGACCACAAGCAGCTAACGTAGTGAAACTATAATTCCAAAAGTTAAAGGCTGGCGCAGACGCCAGCCTTTTTGATTTGTATATTTGATTTTAGACATTTTGCATTCTTCATGGCGTTGAATGTCCTTTAAACCCACTTTCTTGGACATTTCACATTCTTCATAGCCCTGAAATGTCCATTAAAACCACATGCTAATTATAATTTCTGTCCGCATTTTTTTATTTTCTCGCCGACGGTGCATTCTGTTATGCAAAACCGGTGGGCGGATGTTTTTCCGTGTTCTTGCCGGTGATGCTTTTTCAGGAAGCATCCATTGCAATATGTATTGAGCAATGTTTCAACCTCAGCAAGGATTTCATTTCGAGTCAATCGTTTCCCTCCTGGCTATATTATTTGCATTTTGCTGTTGATCATCTTCCCCTGTAAAGCCTGGGTTGCCAGCTTGTCAGCCTCTTTGTTCTCTTTCCTTCCTACCGGATTGTATTTTGGATGCAATCCAAGCTCCTTGATCTTCTTTTCGATCCGATCCAGCCAGCGGTTGAGGGTTTCTTCATAGCACGGCCACTCACCCTCCAGCTGCTTCAAAACCACCTGGGAATCGCCTTTGATTTCACAAGACATGTTCCTGACGCCCATTTCCTCAAGGATGGTAAGCGCAAAATAAACAGCTGCATACTCTGCTTCATTATTCGTTTCCAACTCATCGAATACTTCATTTGCGCGCAGCCTGTATTTCTTTTTGCCCTGCTTGTAATAAATGATTGTGCCGAGTCCGGCCTTATAGTGGGCATTATCGAACCCTCCATCGAAATAAACAGTCAAATCATGAGGCTCTTCTTCCACCTCAGCAAGCAGTTTGCGCATTTCCTTGATTGACCAGGAGGTACCAATTTCATCAGTGAAGGAGATTTCCAACGCTTTGCCCGATTTTTCAAGTTCTTCACCAGCCTGGAGCGCATGTTCTCCATCCAGATAATCAGAGCTGAACAGGATAGGAGCCAGACCTTTTGATTTATATTCCCATTCCAATTTATATTTCAAGACTTCTCCCCACTTTCCAATCAGTTTTGTCTCCGCCATTTTTAGTTATCTTACCCATTTTCGATGGCCGTTACAATGAAAAAGAGTTGTTGGTACCGAAAATGCTTTTGTATATTTTTATAAATTATCGCTCCTATTATGATACACTATCTATTATCTGTACAAACCAACCGGGAGTGATCGTCTTTGTTCGAGGTATATATCGATGGAGCAAGTGCTGGCAACCCGGGACCAAGCGGTGCTGGCATTTTTATTAAAGGAGAAGGGGAAGTTTTCAGATATTCCATCCCTCTTGGCGTCATGTCAAACCATGAAGCTGAATATCATGCATTTATAAAAGCATTGGAAATTTGTATTGAGAATGGTTTTAAGGTTGTTTCCTTCAGGACTGATTCACAGCTGGTGAATGCTGCGGTCGAGAAGGAGTTCGTCAAAAACAAACTTTATGCCCCTCTTCTGGAAAAAGCGTTGATGCTTGCCGGCCAATTCGATCTGTTCTTCATGAAATGGATTCCATCGAGTGAAAATAAAACAGCTGATGAATTAGCGAGGAAAGCGGTCAGAGACAACAATAGGAAAGGAACCGACATCTAAATGAAAGCATCAACTTTTGCAGACTTAAGCCTATTATTCGTTGCTCTTATCTGGGGTGCAACTTTTGTCGTCGTACAAAATGCCATCTCATTCCTTGAGCCTCTCGCGTTTAACACCGTTCGATTTACCATTGCTGCACTCCTCCTGGGACTATGGCTTGTGATCTTTGAAAGGCATCAACTTCAGAAATTTGACAAGAAATTGCTTGGATCAGGGGTTATGCTGGGGTTTTGGCTGTTCATAGGCTATGCATTCCAGACGCTTGGCCTTTTGTACACCACATCTTCCAAGGCTGGTTTTATTACTGGCTTGAGCGTCGTTCTGGTCCCCTTGCTGATGATTGGGATTCTGAAACAGCGTCCAGGTATTAATTCGATCGCAGGCGTTTCGGCGGCTACCATCGGCCTTTATTTATTAACGATGTCCGATGTGTCGAGTCTTAACATCGGGGATGCTTTTGTGCTGATTTGTGCAGCAGGCTTCGCCCTGCATATCGTCTTTACCGGAAAATTCTCAAGCAGTTATCCTACACTGCTTTTGACAGCTGTGCAGATTTCTACGGTTGCCGCCCTTTCAGCTGTTTCTTCTGTCCTGTTCGAGGACTGGCAAAGAGCTTTCCAGCCAGAGGTCATTTTTTCTGCGGATGTGATGGTCGCCTTATTGGTTACATCGATTCTCGCGACTGCCCTGGCGTTCTTCATCCAGACGAATTTCCAGAAGCATACGACTGCTACCCGAGTTGCCCTGATCTTTGCGATGGAACCTGTTTTTGCAGCGATTACCGCTTATTTTTGGGCAGATGAGCGCCTGACCTATAGTGCACTGGCGGGTTGTGCGCTGATTTTCGCCGGGATGATTTTCGCTGAACTGCCATCAGGAAAATTTGAAAGCTTCGTCCGCAAACTATTTCCGAAAAAAGAGGCTGATTTCAAAGCATGATGCTTTGGAACCAGCCTTTTTTTATGATTTTTAGTTCAGAATAATTTCCACTTCAAGAATTGTCCAGCTTCAGCGCCTAGCCAGTTTTCTCCCCTGAATAAACTTCCTCGAGTATCTTGCGATAAGCGTTAGCTTTGAGCAGCTCGAGTCGCTTGTCGGGGCTGACCAGGCGCTTCCGCTTTTCGTTATACGGCCAAAAGCTCGATTTTTTTGACAAATTGCAATGCTGCTTTGCGGGAATCAATTTTATTAGAAGCGAACGTTTCAAGCAATGAAATATAAAAGCTTCCGTCAAAACCCTTTTGAGCCTTCAGGGTAATTTCGATGGCTGCATTTGCGATTTCATCGGTGGAATTCGTATATTGCTGTCCGAAAAATATGAAGCCGATGGCATCCTCGCGAAAATGGAAACCCTTGCTCTTCAAATGAAGCAGATAATCTTCAACTGTCCGCACTGACTGAATCAATCCTCTCTCTTCAAGCCGTTTCTAGTAAAATTTTACCGCATTATCCGAGCTTTTTCTACCGTTTTTTCGTTAAAAGATAACCAGCAAATCCCATAGCCATCCCGAGAAGGGCTCCGCCCAGCACTTCTTTTGGCTGATGTCCGAGCATTTCCTTCAAAGGATCCGGGGACTTTTCCTCGAACTCCACCGGGTCATCCTCATGGATTTTATCAATCAGTTCATCAAGGTCATTCACCTTTAAAGTAAGTTCTCCTGTCTGCCGTCTGATCCCCTGGGCATCATACATAACAATCATGCCATAAACCAGGGACAACGCAAAATCAATCGAACGCACTCCTCTTGTAAGGCCAACATAGGTGGTTAGGGAAGAAACGCCAGCTGAGTGTGAGCTGGGCATGCCTCCTGTTGCCAAAAATAAATCTGGTTTCCATTCCTGTGTTTTTGCATAATGAATCGGTATTTTTAAAGCCTGGGCCAGGCCGATACTTGATATCGCAATTACTGCACCTTTGTTCATCATCTGTCACCTCCATGTTATTTTGAAGAAAAATGATTGCTTTTATTCTTGACCGTTCATAATAAGGATTAAGCTGTCCAAGCAGACAACCTATTAAGGTTAATTCACTTTTCGATGGAGTTTTAAACAAAATTTTTTGGAGGGATCAAATGCGATGAGTAAAAAGGGAAACAGAGGAACAAAGGCGCCAGGAGTTAATCCACAGGGGTACGGGCAAGATGCTGAATTTGCTGAAGAGCCAAAGTCAAAGCTTGAGAATGCCGCCAAGAAAAAGAATACAAAATAATTGGCAATATAAAAACGGCTGGAGCAGAATCCAGCCGTTTTATTAGGCGTACATTGTATCGTTTTCAAAAAGACGGTGCAACCCTCTTAGTTCCACTTCATTGAACTTGGAAAGAAGCTTTTCCCTGTCAATTCGAAAAAGAGCATCGTCCATCCTGCATTCAACCGGTACATCGCACTTGATTTCTGCAAGCTGCCTGCTTAAATGAAGCATTTCTAGATCCGCTTCGATTTTGGCACGCTGTGATTTCGTCAATTGATGCAGATTGGCGATGACACCTTCCACATTTCCGTGTTCCTGAAGGAGTTTGATGGCGGTCTTCTCACCAATCCCTCGGACACCTGGGTAGTTATCGCTTGGATCTCCCATGAAGGCCTTCAAATCGATCATCTGTTCAGGCCAGATTCCCTTTTCAGCAAATAAAGTATCACGATTGTGAACCAGATAATTGCCATAACCTTTCTGCAGCAAAATGACAGAAACTCGGTCATCGATCAACTGGAGGATATCCTTGTCACCGGTCAAGATCGTGATCGAATCCACTTCTTTGGCGGTCTTGGCAATCGTGCCGATGCAGTCATCTGCTTCAAAGCCGGAAAGGCCGATATTCGGAACATCAAGTGCTTCCACTACTTCTTTGACAAGTTCGAATTGGGGCAATAGCTCTACCGGTGCATCAGGTCTGTTTGCTTTATAGTTATCAAACATTTCAGTGCGGAATGTTTTGCTTCCCATATCCCAGCATACAGCAGTATGGGTAGGCTTGAATTTTGCCACTGCAGTCGCGAAATGTTTGACGAAACCATGGATTGCATTGGTCGGGACCCCTTTGGAGTTGATCATGAACTGTCCGGAAACCGCTGTTGCAAAAAAGGCCCTGAACAACAAAGCCATTCCGTCAACAAGCATTAATGACGATTTATTAGTATCCAAAGCTGGTACCTCCTTATATATTGTTTTGATAAAACTATATGTTAAACGCTTGGCGATTTTTAATAAACAACTTTTATATTATAACATATTTTAAGGTCATATTTCGCACGGAAAATTACGCCTTTTGATCTTTGTAACAACAGAGGGACTCTATTAACTGCCATTCACGGGCCAAAGGACAAGGAAGAATCATTTGAAAAAACCTCCACGACCCGCACCGCCATTTTTTCTGCGGTCGCATACCGTGGAGGCCTTCTACATTACTTACTCCTCAAGTTTCACTCTTCCCCGGACACAGGATTTTCTTTATATGAAACCCAGTCGCTATAACTGCCGGCATACAGTTTGACATTTTTGAATCCAGCTTCTTTCAGGGCAATAAAGTTGGGAGTTGCCGTCACTCCTGATCCGCAATAAACGATGACAGGCTGGTTCCGGTCAAGTTCTGCAAACCGCTTTTCCTGCTGTTCCCTGGACTTAAAGGACCCATTATCCAGACCCTCCATCCACGGTTTATTGATGGCAGTCGGAATATGGCCCGCGACTCTGTCAATGGGCTCTTCAATTCCTTTATAGCGCCTGCTTTCCCGTGAATCGATCAGGACTGCGTTTCCTGATCCATTGAGCGCTAGATCCCTCACTTCTTCATAGGATGCCAGCATATCTTTCTTTTCTGTTAAGCTGTATGTTGTTTTATCATATTGCGGCATGGTTCGATCAGTTGGATAGCCTTTCTTTTCCCACCCAGCGAAGCCACCGTTCAGGATATACACCTTTTCATGCCCAATGTATTTCAGGACCCACCAGAATCTTGATGCAAAAGCACCTTCCTTGTTATCATAGGCGATAATGGTTGTTTCATTGCCAATTCCAACAGCCTCAAGTTTATCTTTAAACAGGTTCATATCAGGAAGCGGATGCCTGCCGCCGTGCTCACGTACATCACCTGACAAGTCCTTTTCAAGATCGAAATAGACTGCTCCAGGAATATGACATTGTTCATACTGATGTCTGCCCTCTTCTGGATCCCCAAGCTTGAACCGGCAATCCACCACTCTTAGATCCTTCTCGTCAAGATGCTCTCTGAGCCAATCATTGTCTACATAGTTTTGCAAGGAAACCACTCCTCAGCTTTTAGTTTTAGCCATCAATTTCTTCACATGTTCTTTAGGATCCCAACAGGCAAATTGATAGTGGCTCTTCGTCTCATAACCTAGCCTGCTGCAATGATAGCTCATTTTCCCATCCTGTTTTACTGCCTGGAAATTAACACATGTTGCACATGCATGGAATCTATTGCCGCTCATGCTCACAATCAACCCTTATAGTCGTTTTCAATCTTTATCAGTGCTTGTTTAACCACTTCGATTGAGAAATTCTCTTCAAGCGCAGAGGTGATTCCTTCATAATATTCATTGATTTGTTCTGAGAAGTCATTTTGTACTTTTTCGAACTCCATCTTCATTTCTTGCAGATAATGGTCTTTCAATCTTGAATTCTCTTCTTCTAGATATTTCCCGGCAGGCTCGTGTAAAAGCTGTTCCAGTTCCTCTGCCATATATCTTTTTTCATTTTTCTCAAAGAACGACTTCGGATTTTTGAACATCCCAAGCGCTTTCTTGAAAATGGCACGGTCGATGCTTTGGTAAGCTGTGTCAAACTCAATTCCAGACAGTGGTCCATTTTCAGTAACTGAAATGGATACCGAAGAATTAATTTTTGACAGTTCAGCTATCAGTGCTTGTTGGAACTCCTTGAGCAGCTGGGCAATATGGTTTTCAACCCTTAATGAAGTTGCACGCATCTCCTGTGCCAGGTCATATCCAATACTCTCAAGCAAATCATCCAAAGCTGACTCCAGAGCCTTCTTCAAATTTCGTCCATCATCCTTCAAAAGCGCAGGATTGAAGGCTTCCCTGAAGAAGTCACCAAAACGGATGAAGACACGCTGGCGAATATAATATGTCAGTTCGTCCGCCTCCTGTTTCAAACGCTCTTCAAGGATTGCTGAATTTCTTTTGGCCAGCACAGCCAGCATCACTTCTTTTTCGGATAGCAGGTTTTGACGTTTTTCAGCCTTTGCTGCCTTGTCTTCCTCTGCCGAGCGGATCATTTCTTCAATCATGCTGACAGCCTGGTGCCATTTCGCCTCGGCAGACTCGATAGCCATGTTCATCAGGTCATTGGCAATGAATCTGTAAAACGCTTTTTCAAAGGCGTTAAAGAGCTGGTCTCCGCCACTTTCCGGCTGCAGTTTTTCATTTAGTCCTTTCAAGCTGGATACCGGGAAGAGATGCGGGTTCCTTATGCCGTACTGAACAAGCTGACCTTCTACATATTCCAGAACAGCATCCTGTTCTTCCTCTGAGTTCGCCAAATCGACTGCATTGACGATGAAGAACATTTTATCCAGTTCAAAGCTGTCCTTTACCCTGCCAAGCTGAATCAGGAATTCCCGATCCGCTTTTGAAAAGGCATGATTATAATAGGTGACAAAAAGTATGGCATCAGAATTCTTGATATAGTCGAAGGCAACTCCGGTATGGCGCGCGTTGATTGAATCAGCACCTGGAGTATCGACAAGAGTGATTCCTTCTCTTGTCAGCTCGCAATCATAATAGACTTCGATCCATTCAACAAAACATGATTTCTCCTCTTGTGCTACATACTCCCTGAAAGAATCCAGGCCAACGGATAACTGCTCACCGAATTTATCCCTGAAATGATCAAAGCCCTTCGCAAACGCCTGAAGAAAAGAGTAATGGGTCTTTTCTACAGCACTATAACCGCTGTCTTCCCATTTAATGGTTTTGATTTGATCGATCGCTCGCTCGAAATCTGTAATATTTTCGCCGAATAACCCAAGCGAACGCTCAAGTTCTTTCGTGAGTTCTTTATCCGTCTTGATTTTAACAATGACTGAACCATGTGGATGTTCTTGCGTCACTGGTTTGATTTTATTGATTGCTGCCGTTGTCGGGTTTGGTGATACCGGTAAAAGTCTCTCCCCTACCAGCGCGTTGGCAAATGAGGATTTTCCAGCACTGAATGCACCAAAAAGGGCAACAGTGAATTCCCTTTCTTTGATCCGAGCAGCTTTATCCTTCAATTCACGAGCAATTTTTTTGAGTCCAGGAATCCCTTCTATCTGTTCAGATGTGAAGTTCAACTTCCCTACCAATTTCTTTTGCACTTCATGAAATTGTTCTATATCATTACCTTCCTGCTCACTTGAAGATACCTGTTCCTTTACAGTTTCAACTTTTTCGTTTACGAGTTCCGGAGTGCCGGGATTCAGATTTTTGATCACTTCCGGCTCATCCTCGTCCGCATGGAAAAGTCTTAAATCCTCGTCTTGAAACTGAATTGGCTCTCCATAAAGAATTTCAGAAACTTGCCTGCTGTTCTCGGCCATTTTTTCCCTGATTGCGGACAAACCTGCCCAGGCATCCAAAAGCTTAACGTATTTCTGTTCCTTTTCGACAAGTTCATTCACTTGCTCATCATCATTGACTTTTACATATTGAAGGAACATCTCTTTAATTGATTCGAGCTCTTTTCGCGCAAGGTTTTTCAGAGCCTCAGCAACATCATTTGTATAATTCAGGACATAATCACCTGACAGTCTGGCGCCAGGCTTAACTGCTCCAGACAGCAATTCTTCACCAAAATCCACCTTGAAACCATTGGCAGCTGCCTGAAGATCTGGTTGTGATAATTGGTGCTTTTTAAATAGCTTTGTCAAAAAGTCCTTGATATGCCAATTCAGCTGCGATTGGACCTTTTCCTCCAGATCCTGATAAAAACTGGCCAATCTAGCCGCTCTTTCCTGTTCGGTTTTTTGTTTTGAAAAAAACAAGCCTACTTTAAAATCTGGCTGCCTCGCCTGCAGGTAGGATTCTGCCAGCTCCCTTGTCTGGAATGGCATAAGATATGCATTCTTCAGGATGTCATTTTGGCCGGACCTGAACTCTTGTTCCGGATCTTGCTCCATTTTAATTTTAGCAATCTGGCTTCTTATTTCGTCAAGTTCTTTTGATAGCTGCTGCCTGTCGCTTTCAGAAAGATCAGCGAGAATAGATTCATACTGGTCAATCTGAGCCGAAACATCCTGTTTTAGGCGGCTTAAATGATCCTCTGAGAGCTTCTCCAGGGACCTGAAGATGGAAACAGGCAAAATTTCCGCCCTTTTGCTTTTCCGCTCAATGATGAATTCACGAAGCTCTTCAAATTGGTTAAAGGGTGATTCAGGAACTTTCAACGACGTATAAAAAATGCCAGAGTGCTTTACTCCCCAGTCTGAAAAAGAAGCTTCCACACTTTCCTTAAATTGTTCGAAAGAGAGCTCGGCATCCTGATGCTTGTCAACCTGATTGATAATTAAATAAAGCTCTTTTCCTGCATCAGTCAGTTCCTTCGTAAAAAGAAAGTTCAGCTCTGATTGCACATGGTTATAGTCCATGACATAAAAAACAATGTCTGAAAGATGTAGAGCCGATTCTGTCGCTATCCGGTGGGCATCATCCGTTGAATCAATCCCAGGTGTATCCATGATGACAGCCTGCTGCAGGAATTCCGCACCGTTATGGCTGATTTCGATCGCCTGGATCTGGTCACCATCCTTACAATAGCCTTTGACCGTTTCATAATCATATGGAGCAGGATAAAGCGTGGATCCGCCGTTTTTGAAAAAGACCTTTGCATATTCTGCTCCTGATTTAATTTTCACCAGATTTGCACTGGTAGGGATCGGACTTGATGGCAGGATATTCTCGCCGATCAATTTATTGATCATGCTCGACTTACCTGCAGAAAAGTGGCCGCAGAAGGCAATCGAAAATTCCTCCTCAACCGCTTTCCTCCCCAGTTCCCTGACTTTTTCCGCACTTTCCCCATCTTGATTCGCTTTTAATAAATTATATAGAGATAATATCTTCCCGAGAAGTTTATGTTCTTGATGTGCTACAGTCTGGCCCATTCCTCAAACTCCTTGTGACAAAATTGTGAATATCTTTATTTTATACGATTTTTCGGTCTTTTCCTATAATTACATTATTTCCGGAGCAAAAAGAAAAACCCGGACATCATGTCCGGGCCGCGATTGAAATGATATTTTTTAATTTCAATGAGGTTTTAATACATTGCTCAATACATATTTCATAACTAAGGAGTAAGCAGCTATCGTCGAAACTACTAGCATGGAAACCATTTATACGACACCGTCCTTGAAGTTCTTTTGATTGAGAACTATTTTCATCCTAAGGAAAGTGTAGCATTATTGATTATCATTTTCAATGAGAAGAGGTTAATTGTCACACTTCTTTAACAAATTCGGCAGAAAACGCCGCTGATCGGTAAAAGCGGATTCATATTTTGTCAACTCTTTCAAAGCCTTTTCCTCAGCAGGAATCCTGATTGAAAGGATCAGGATGTTCAAAAGTGTGAAAAGTGCCATCGTAATATAGGCATTGAACATCAGGGGTATGACCAGGATTTCAATCGCGACGATCAGATAGTTTGGATGCTTGATGATTTTATAGGGGCCTCTCTTAACGACTTGTGCTCCGGGAAGGATGATGATTTTTGTATTCCAGAACCTTCCCAATGAAGCAAGTGCCCAGATCCTCATACCCTGGGCGAATAAAAACAGCGCCAACAGAACAGGCCAATAGTCTGACAGCTGTTTATTCAATAGCATCACTTCGGCAATAAGAAAGAGAAAAAAAGCAGTATGGATCGCCACCATAGCCGGATAATGACCCTGCCCGAATTCCATTGCCCCCTGGCTTTTCATCCAGGCCTCGTTTCTTCTGGCAATCAAAAGTTCCATTATTCTCTGGAAAATAATCAATCCGACAAATAGATAGAATAGCACGTTACTCCCACCTCATTAACAGCAGCTCCGAACTAAACCCTGGCCCAAGGGCGGCTCCCAGGCCAAGATCGCCCTCCTTAGCAGATTCCATGAATCTTTTTAGCACATAAAATATTGTCACGGACGACATATTCCCGAATTCTTTCAGGACGTCAAGCGAGGTTTTAGTCATGTCTTCCGGCAGTTTCAATGCTGAAACATAGGCATCAATAACCTTCTTGCCGCCAGGATGGGCAATGAAGTGGTCAAGGTCCCGAACATCCAGTCCATTTGTGTTCAAAAACCTCAGTACATTGGGCTGAAGCCAGCTTTCAATTATAGTAGGTATATCCTTTGAAAATACAACATAAAGACCTTCATTTTTCACATCCCAGCCCATGACATCCTCCGAATCTGGCATTGTCGTAGATTGAGTTCCAACTATATTTGGAGCTGCATTCTTTTTGATGACTTTTTCATAGCCAGAATCATCACCGCAGACAAGAGCACATGCAACTCCGTCCGCAAACAGAGAAGTCCCGATCAGGTTGCTTTTTGACCGGTCATTTCGCTGGAAAGTCAGGCTGCATAGCTCGATAGACAGTACGAGGACTTTTGCCTTTGGGTATGCAAGGCAATATTCATAGGCACGCGACAATCCTGCCGCTCCGCCTGCACATCCGAGGCCCCATATCGGAATCCTTTTAGTATATTGTGAGGACGGCAGGACATTCATGATTCTCGCATCAATGCTCGGCGTTGAGAGCCCTGTACTGCTGATTGTAAAAATAGCGTCGATGTCTTCAAGATGGATTTCATTTTTCAGGAAATCACCATTCTTCAAACAGCTTGTGATTGCCTCCGCACCAAGCTTTACAGCCGATTCGATATACGCATCATTTTTTTCCTCAAATGTATGGTCTACTTCGAACCAGTCCAGATCCCTGGCAAAATGGCGCTTCTCAATCTGGCCATTCTGGAATACAGAAAGCAGACGGTGTATGTCCTTAAAGGACTCTTTAAATAACTTTTCGGCAAAGTCCATGACTTTCTCCTGCTCAATTGAATACGGCGGAACAGATTCTGCGATGGATATAATTCTGGGCATGACAATACTCTCCTCACATATATGTACGGTTACTTTTTCCATTTACCCGGAGAGTATGCAGTCAAACAAGCATTGATTGAAAACGAAAAAAAAGCTCCCCCCGTGATGGAGGAAGCCTAACGTTTTGAAGGAGTTGCTGTGCAAGTTCATTATACAATGCCGTTCAGTCCAGTACATTATAAAATCTTTACCAGTTGACATACCAGCAGAGGGACTAAAAGTTGTGATCACGTCTCCGCAAAAAACACGTTCCCATTCTCTGATAGGAGCACGTAATGAGGATGTCCTATTTAAAAACCATGAATGGTCATTCCCCCGTCAACAAATAAGGTTTGTCCTGTTACATAATTTCCGGCGTCTGAGCTTAGGAAGACGACTGGCCCCACTAGCTCCGGCAGCTCCCCGATCCTTTTCAATGGTGTAACGGCGAGGATGTCTTTCACATATGCTTCATCTTCTAAAAGCTTTTCAGTCAAGGGTGTCTTGAAATACCACGGGCCAATGGAATTTACATTGACGCCGTATTGGCCCCATTCCATTGCAAGGACTTTTGTCATCTGCATGAGAGCTGCCTTTGTTGCGGCATATACGACGCCTGTCCTGAGAGCCACCTGGCCGGCTACTGACGCAATATTGATGATTTTTCCGCCGGAGTGCTGGTTTTTCATGATGCGGCCAGCTTCCTGGGACATCATGAAGGCGGATTTCAAATTGGTGTCCATAATCTTTTGCCATTCCTCATCCGTCGCATCCAGAGCTTTAGAACGAATATTCATTCCTGCATTATTTACAAGAATGTCAATCTTTCCCCATTTTGATTCAATCTCAGCAATCGCAGTATGTATTTGTTCCCTTTCCGTTACATCCGTCGGAAGTACAAGAGCTTTCTTTCCTAATTCCTCAATCAATCCTGCAGTTTCGGTGAGGTCTTTTTCCGTTCTGGCAAGAATTGCAACATCAGCGCCGGCTTCAGCCAGCCCGACCGCCAGTGCTCTGCCAATTCCCCGGCCTGCACCCGTGACTATTGCCGTTTTTCCGCTTAAATCAAATGAAGGTAAGAACATTCCTATCAGCCTCCCTATTTAAAATTTCTTTCATTTTACCATAGCGCAGCTGCCTTTTGTTGTATGTACACCTAAACAAAAAAAAGCACCCTACCTGGTGCTAGTTGTTCTCATCTGGCTGCTTCTGCACTTCAATCCAGATCTGTTTTTCGGCTGCTTCCCCGCAATTCATGCATATCCTTTTTTCATCATAAATAAGTCGGCAATGATCACAATAATACTTCTGCAATGATTTCACTTCCCGAAAAAATGTTCTTTCTGCCAGTATATTAAGTTCAATCGGAATGGTGATACTTTTTAAGACTTGCCTTCTTCAAATGTCAAGCTTCCCTGTCACACAGCAGTTTCTGCATTTGGCTATATGCTCACAATTTCACAATTTTATTTTCACAGATTATTCACATTTACCCCTCGCAGCATGTGACTTAAATCACTGTATTGACGCGTTTTCACCATTAACATAGTAAATATGTCAGGTATGAACAATTTGTGAACTGTCCGAAACCATATTTACGTTTCCAAATTGTTTTGTATGATGAAAGTGTACTTATCAATTTATCAATGACTTAAATTATGCGAAGGGAGTGGACCGGGATGGCTCAGCCTGGAATCGGGAAGAAAACCCATACAAAGGTGGAAGATCGATCTTCCTTGAAAGGAACACTTGCATCCGTTTTCTTATTAGGATTCTTTTTGATTGTCACTTGGTTAGGCGTTTATTTCTTATTTGTAGATCGTTTTTAAGAGAGACCAAAAGGGGAGAAAGAAGTTATGCATATTCATAAATTTGAGAAAATCTGGCTTATCTTCGGGATAACGACATTGATCGTCTTCCTGACTGTCATCGGGGTCAGCGCTTTTTACCTGGGAAACCAGCCGCCGAGCTGCCTGGCAACGATTAATCCTGAAAAGGTTGATTCGCAGGCTCCATTCAATGAACCTGGCTTAAAAAAGGTTGAAGGAAAAGAGTGGGATTACGAACTCGTATACGTTGCATCCGCATTTTCATACAACCCTGGACAGGTGGAAGTTCCACTAGGAGCAAAAGTCAAAGTAATCGCTACAACTAAAGACGTCATCCATGGTTTCGAAGTTGCAGGAACCAATATCAATATGATGCTCGAGCCTGGCTTCATTAGTGAATATGTCACTACATTTGACAAGGCTGGCGAATATCTGATTGTTTGTAATGAATATTGTGGGGTTGGCCACCACACGATGACGTCTAAAATCGAGGTGGTAGAATAATGAATACAAATTCAATGAATCCAAAAGTTGACCGCCGTGACGGAAAACTGTCCATGGCCCACTTTTATGTCGCTTTCACAGCACTTGCCATCGGCGGGCTGGCAGGACTTCTGCAGACACTTGTCCGTTCAGGGAAATTCCAATTGCCTTCATGGACTGGGTATTACCAGATCCTGACGATACATGGTGTCGTACTTGGGCTTGTTTTAACAACATTTTTCATTATGGGATTCCAGCTCGCTCTTGTGAGTAAAACATCTGGAACCTTCACAGACAAACAGCGCCTGACCGGATGGATTGGTTTCTGGACCATGACCATTGGTACAGTAATGGCTGCGATCATGATCCTTACTAACCAGGCTTCTGTCCTGTATACTTTTTATGCTCCATTACAGGCGCATGCACTCTTTTACCTTGGTTTAACACTTGTGATTGTCGGAAGCTGGATTGACGGTGCCGCCATCATCATGGCTTACGCTGCCTGGAGAAAAGCAAACCCTGGAAAGCCTAGTCCGCTGCTGACTTTCATGTCACTTGTTAACACACTCATGTGGATTGTGGCAACAATCGGTGTCGCAGCAACTGTATTATTCCAACTGCTTCCTTGGTCATTGGGCCTTGTAGATCGCGTTGACGTTTTGGTCAGCCGTACATTGTTCTGGTACTTCGGTCACCCGCTTGTGTATTTCTGGCTATTGCCAGCCTACATGGCATGGTACGCAATCGTTCCTAAGATCATTGGCGGAAAAATTTTCTCAGACTCATTGGCAAGGATGTCCTTCATCCTGTTCCTGCTGTTCTCGATTCCGGTAGGATTCCACCATCAGCTGATGGAACCAGGTATTGATCCGGCATGGAAATTCCTTCAGGTAATTTTGACATTCCTGGTTATCATTCCGTCACTTATGACTGCGTTCTCACTTTTTGCAACTTTTGAAATGTTTGGGCGTTCGAAAGGCTCTACGGGTCTTTTTGGCTGGGTGAAAAAGCTTCCTTGGGGAGATGCTCGCTTTGCGGTACCATTCATCGGAATGCTTGCTTTTATTCCTGCAGGTGCTGGCGGTGTCATCAACGCTTCCCACCAGCTGAACCAGGTAGTGCATAATACAATCTGGGTTACTGGCCACTTCCATTTGACTCTGGCAACATCTGTCGTTTTGACGTTCTTCGGGATTTCCTATTGGCTGGTTCCTCACTTGACTGGCAGGGTCCTGACAAAAGCAATGAATAAATTAGCGATTATCCAGGGGGTGATTTGGGCGATCGGCATGACCTTCATGTCAGGTGCAATGCACGCAGCCGGCCTGCTTGGCGCTCCACGTCGTTCATCTTTCTCAACGTACGGCGGTTCAGAGCAAGCTGCTGAGTGGATTCCATACCAGATTGCCCAGGCGGTTGGCGGAACGATTCTATTCCTTGGAATTATCCTGATGCTATACATTTTCATCAACCTTGCTTTCTTCGCACCTAAAGGTGAAGAAGAATTCCCGGTCGGCGAGGTTGCTGATCAAGCTGAAAAAACTCCAATGGTATTCGAAAATTGGAAGTTATGGCTCGGTATCACTGTTCTTTTGATCCTGTTCGCCTACACAATCCCGTTCATCGATATGATTCAAAATGCACCAATTGGTTCGAAGGGATATAAATTCTTCTAAAAATGATCGAGCTCCCTTTTATGGGAAAATCAGAATCTAACAAAACAGGGTATGAAATCTGTCGCGATTTCATACCCTGTTTTTTAGTTGGTTCTGTTAAACAAGACTGTTGATTTTCGTTCCAGGCGCTTCGCTTTCCGCGGGGCTGGCGCTGAGCCTCCTCGCCGCTCTGCTCCTGCGGGGTCTCACCTGACCAGCTGCGCCCGCAGGACATTGATTAGCTTCTTCGAACCTGCCCACGCACGAAGGAAATGCGTTAGCATTTTCGAGGAGTCTACGCGCCTTCCACTACAATCAACAG
>JAGGQZ010000001.1:0-264196 GCA_018613055.1 Chryseobacterium sp. ISL-80
CCAATGAAGTCAAAGAGCGACTTCACTGTCAGGCCCTCCAGTGCTTGTCGGGGCTGACCAAGGCGCTTGCGCTTTTTGTTATCCTTTTTGAGCAAACTAAATAAAAGCACCACCCTATAATTTATGATAAAATGAAATGGAAAGAAATCCATTTTAGGGAGTTTTCGCCATGATTAGTCTTTACAGCGGTGAATTTTTGGGATTATCGGTTAAGGACCTGATGATTCCTTCTGAACGTGTAGCCCACGTCCAAGTCGGCAATAGTCTTGAGCATGCCCTCCTTGTCCTGACAAAGAGCGGATATACTGCAATTCCTGTACTGGATCCACATTATCGTTTAATGGGTTTGATCAGTACACCTATCATAATGGATTCCATCCTCGGACTTGAGAGAATCGAATTTGAGCAGCTTGATACGAAAAAGGTTGAAACCGCGATGAATACAGAAATCCCCAGGATCAATGTCCATTCCGATTTGCAATCTTCCCTTGATTTGCTGGTTGACTATCCGTTTCTATGTATAGAAGATGAATCAGGGATTTTTGAAGGAATTCTGACAAGACGGACCGTTTTGCTGAAGCTGACGAATGAGGTAAAAAGAAATCATAAAAAATAGTGCCTGAGGCAGCTCCCGGATACGGGAGCTGAATTTTTTACTTTTTGAGGTGTATGTATGGGACAAGCTGAACAAAGGACTACGAGAAAAGAAACGAAACGGCCTTATGTCCTGGCAACAGTCATGCTCGCCATGTTCATGGGAGCCGTGGAAGGGACTATCGTGTCAACCGCGATGCCTGCCATAGTCGGGGATCTTGGCGGGTTTGCGCTATACAGCTGGGTTTTCTCAGCTTACTTGCTTATGAATGCTGTTACGGTCCTTATCTATGGGAAACTTTCTGATTTATTTGGAAGGAAACCAATTCTGACTGTTGGAATCATTGTATTCTTGATTGGGTCCATCCTGTCGGGTACGGCAGAAACGATGGAGATGTTGATTTTATACCGGTTCATCCAGGGTTTTGGCGCCGGCGCTGTCATGCCGATTGCCACGACGATTGTTGGGGACATCTATTCTAAAGAGGAAAGGGCAAAGGTACAGGGTTACCTTTCCAGTGTTTGGGGAATCTCAGCCGTATCAGGCCCGGCACTTGGTGGCCTCCTTGTGGAATATGCAAGCTGGAGGTACGTGTTTTGGATCAATGTCCCGCTAGGTATCCTGGCAATCGCGGGTCTCTGGTTATATCTTCATGAAAATATCGAGAAAAAGAAGCATAAGGTTGATTATCCGGGAGCTATACTGCTGACAATCTCCATTAGTTCCTTGATGATTGTCCTTGTAGAAGCTGGGGCGAACTGGGCTTGGACTTCACCGAAAACAATCGGTCTCATCAGCTTGAGTGTCATTGGATTCATTTTCTTCATTCTTCAGGAGAAAAGGGCAGAAGAGCCTATGATGCCATTTAATATTTGGCGTGAACAGTCCATCTTTATCGCCAATATGACTTCATTGACTACGGGCGTCATGCTAATAGGTATATCTAGCTTTTTGCCTGCGTTTGTCCAGGGTGTCATGGAAAGGTCTCCGATCGTAGCCGGTTTCACCCTGACGGCAATGTCGATTGGCTGGCCAATTGCTTCGGCAGCCAGTGGACGGCTCTTACTGAGTATCGGCTACCGCAAAACTTCCGTTTTTGGCGGGGTATTTCTGATCCTGGGCAGCATTCTGTTTGTCACTCTAACACCGGAGGCAGGTCCCTTATGGGCTGCAGCGGGGTCGTTTTTCGTAGGTGTAGGGATGGGGCTGACAAGTACGGCTTTCATCGTTTCTATTCAAAATACCGTCGCCTGGCAGCAAAGAGGAATCGCCACCGCCGCCAATATGTTCATGAGGAACCTTGGCAATACCGTTGGTGCTGCTCTGCTGGGCGGTGTTCTTAACAGCAGCATCCTCAGCTATATGAAAAAGCATGGAGCAGAAGACCATGACCTTTCGATCGATGCAGCAAATGTTCTGCTCAATGAGGCAGAACGCCAAAAGCTTTCGGTCGGCATGAAAACGATTCTTCAGGACGCGCTGACAAATGCACTGCATTCGGTCTATATTGTCGTATTCATATTCGCAGTCATCAGCTTGCTGTTCATCTTATTTTTGCCAAAAGAAGAAAAAACTGCAGATTGAATTCATCTGCAGTTTTTGTTTATAAAATAATCGACGCGAATGGTACTATATAAATGAAAAACATTTAAAGAGGGTAAGCGATGTCATCAATTTCTGAATTCCATTTATTATCGGTGCTTGCACAGGAAATGAATATGAGGAAGGCGGCGGAAAGACTGTTTGTCTCGCAGCCAGCGTTGTCCCAGCGCCTTCAATCGATCGAGAAGGATTGGGGCACGAAACTGTTCCTTCGCTCCCAGAAGGGACTTACTTTGACTCCCGCAGGAGAGGTCGTACTCCAATTTGTCAATGAGACCATTGCCAGGGAAGAAAAAGCGAGAGAAACCATCCATGCATTAAACTCTGAAGTGTATGGAACCCTTAAAATAGCTGTCGCCTCAATTGTCGGACAAAATTGGCTTCCACAGGTGTTGAAGAAATATGTAAGCCGTTATCCTCAGGCAAAAATCTCGCTTGTGACCGGTTGGAGCAGTGAAATATCAAAGGCACTCTATGAGGACCAGGTCCACATTGGCATTATCAGGGGAACGCCAGACTGGAAGGGTGTGAAAATCCACCTTTTCAAAGACAGCCTCTACCTGGTAGACACAGAAATCACGAGTCCGGAACAAGTCCTGGATACAGATCGGCCGTTCATCCAGTTTAAAAGTGATTCGAACTACTACCAGGAAATCCAGGATTGGTGGCTGCGGCAATTCCAGACAGCGCCTAAAAGAACCATCATTGTCGACCAGATTGAAACGTGTAAACAAATGACGTTCAATGGAATTGGCTATGCCATCCTCCCGGCAATTACGCTCAATGGAGCTGAAAAGGATATTTTCAAAGTACCGCTTCATGACGAAAACAATGAACCTTTAGGAAGAGATACCTGGCTCCTTGGCTACGAATCAGCCTTCCAGTTAAAGCAGGTTCAGGCTTTCATTGAAATCGTCAAGGAACATATCGTCGATTCGAAGAAAAACGATAATTAGTTTTCCTTGTTTTAAAAACTTTTGTTTGTTAAAGTAATTTTTAGAAAAGGCTGTTTTCATTCGATTGCTTTAGTACATTAGCAAGGCGTCGACAAGAAGAGCCTGTGACCACACATACATAATTGGAGGTAAAGTAAATGAAAATGATGGATGCGAACGAAATTATTTCGTTCATTCAAAATAGCAAGAAAGCGACACCAGTGAAGGTTTATATCAAAGGGGAACTTGAAGGGATAGACTTCGGTGAGAACTCAAAGACATTCTTCTCTGGAAACAGCGGTGTCATTTTTGGCGAATGGGCTGAAATCAATCAGGCACTTGAATCGAACCAGGACAAAATCGAAGAGTATGTCGTTGAAAACGATCGCAGGAATTCTGCCATTCCATTGCTTGATATGAAGAATATCAAAGCGCGCATTGAACCAGGCGCCATCATCAGGGACCAGGTGGAAATTGGTGATAACGCCGTAATCATGATGGGAGCTTCCATCAATATCGGGGCTGTTATCGGTGAAGGCACGATGATTGATATGAACGTTGTTCTGGGCGGACGTGCGACAGTCGGAAAGAACTGCCATATCGGTGCAGGCTCTGTACTTGCGGGTGTCATTGAGCCACCTTCAGCAAAGCCAGTCGTGGTTGAGGACGATGTCGTCATTGGTGCGAACGCAGTTGTCCTTGAAGGGGTAAAAGTAGGCAAGGGAGCTGTTGTAGCTGCAGGCGCCATTGTAATCGACGATGTGCCTCCATACACAGTGGTAGCTGGAACACCAGCTCGCGTAATCAAGGAAATCGATGAAAAAACGAAATCAAAAACTGAAATCAAGCAGGAACTTCGCCAGCTTTAATAGCAAGCAAGAAAGAAAGCGTGGATATTCGGTCCGCGCTTTCTTTTATAAGGAGAGAACGATATGAATTGGGACGCATTCATTAAAATTAGAAGAGATTTGCACCAGATTCCTGAACTTGGTTTCAAGGAGTTCAAGACGCAGGCTTATCTCCTTGATTATCTGAAGAGTCTTTCCCTAGACCGGCTAGAAGTAAAGACCTGGAAGACGGGGGTTTTCGTTAAAATACAAGGGAAGAATCCCAAAAAGACGATCGGGTACAGGGCAGACATCGATGGGCTGCCAATTACAGAAGCAACAGGCTTGGAATTCCAATCTCTTCATAAAGGACATATGCACGCTTGCGGACATGATTTCCATATGACAATTGCTCTTGGACTGATCACGTACTTTGTTGAAAACCCGATTGATGATCATTTGCTGTTTATTTTTCAGCCGGCGGAAGAAGGTCCGGGTGGCGCTGAACCTATGCTCAAGACAGATATCATGCAGGAGTGGAAACCTGATTTGATCATTGCCCTGCACATTGCCCCTGAATATCCGGTGGGAACAATCGCAACAAGGGAAGGGCTGTTGTTTGCCAATACCTCTGAGTTGTTCATTGACCTTGAGGGGAAAGGGGGACATGCAGCATATCCTCATCAAACGAATGATATGGTTGTTGCTGCATGTGCTCTTGTGAACCAGCTTCAGTCAGTAGTTTCAAGAAACGTCGATCCGCTTGATAGTGCGGTGATCACCATCGGTAAAATCACCGGGGGGACCGTGCAAAACATCATCGCGGAAACCGCAAGACTGGAGGGTACAATCCGGACGCTGTCTGTGGAATCCATGGCAAGAGTCAAGGAAAGAATCGAGGCACTTGTCAAAGGCATTGAAGTAGGCTATCAATGCAAAACGTCAATTGACTATGGTGCCATGTACCATCAGGTTTATAATAATGAAGAAATTGCGCGTGACTTCATTGCCTTTGCTGAAAAAAAGGAAAACATTGAAGTAGTCGTTTGTAATGAAGCGATGACAGGGGAAGACTTTGGCTATATGCTGAAAGAAATTCCGGGAATCATGTTCTGGCTTGGTGTTGACTCCGGATATGGACTGCATCACTCAAAGCTTAATCCAGATGAAGAAGCGATCAAGTCTGCTCTTGATTTATTGACAGGGTATATCGAATATAAAAGTAAATAGATTGAGAATCTATCATTCCAAAAAAAGAGGTGTTCGATATGAGACTGCGTCAGCCTTTGCCCGAGATATCAGGAGCGACTGAATGGCTGAATAGTGAGGTTGCGAGAGAACAGCTGGTCGGCGAAAAACCGACGCTGATCCATTTTTGGTCAATCAGCTGCCATCTGTGCAAGGTAGCAATGCCAATGGTGAATGAACTCCGTGATACTTATAAAGACAAACTGAATGTGATGGCTGTCCATATGCCCCGGTCAGAACAGGACATGAATATGGATGAAATCAAACAGACAGCAGAAGAGCATCAGATTTCCCAGCCCATCTTCATTGACGACGAGCTTAAATTGACGAATGCATTTGAAAACCAGTACGTCCCTGCTTACTATCTCTTTGACAAAGACGGCCTGTTAAGGCATTTCCAGGCTGGCGGAAGCGGGATGAAGATGTTTGAAAAGCGCCTGATCAGATTAATCGACGAAACTGAAAACAACGAATGATGGTTGATTAACATCTTTCTTTTACGTCCGAGAACTCGGATTTTTTTTAAAGAATGTACTTCGAGAATGTCCGATAAAGGCAGTCTAATGGACGCAATTAAAGAAATCGCCATAAGAAAGTCTGATAGAACGAGTCTAACGGACACCTTTTAAGGAAATCGTCATAAGAATGTCCGATAGAAGCAGTCTAACGGACACTTTTCAAGGAAATTGTCATGAGAATGTCCGATAGAGGGGCTCTAACGGACACTTATCAAGGAAATCAACATGAGAACGTCCGACAGAGGAATCTGTCGGACATTTTGCATTCAAGTCATAAGGTTGACTCTGAATCGCTCTGCGTCATCCTGGTATGTTTTTCTCACTTACTCACCCTCAAAGAAGTAAATGCATCTATCCTTCTACCCATAAAATCAGATAATTCCTATATACAAAAAAATAAAAAAATTCTTAAAAAAGGCTGGAAAAATATTTCGAAACTCGATATATTAATGTATACGTGCCTTTTCTTTTTGTTAAGCTTTTCCAAAGGGGGGAAATGAATGGAGACATTCAAAAAACTGAAGGAGTATTATTGGCCTTATAAAAATTACTTTACATGGTCGATTTTCTTTATGTTAATCGTAACGGCAATAACTGTAGTGTATCCTATGATTCTTCAGCTTACGATTGACGAAGCCGTCATTGGCGGAAGGTATGAAATGATTCCGGTCCTGGCAGTTGGTTTCGTGGGATTCATGATCGTTAAAGGGGTTTGTACTTATATTTATCAATATACGGGGGACCTTTTCGGAATCCACTCTGTATATAAACTGAGGAATTCGCTTTATGAAAAGCTACAATTTCTTTCTTTCCGATATTATGACAATGCGAAGACGGGGGACCTGATGTCGCGGCTTACGGCTGATGTAGAAGGATTCCGCTTTTTCCTGAGCTTCGGGTTCTCCGAATTGATTCGTTTTGTTCTTCTAATCGGCATAAGTTTCTCCGTGATGTTCTATTATTCGATCCCTCTGACGCTGGTGACGCTTGCGACCCTGCCTTTTCTTGCAGTGGTCGTATATAAGTTTGATAAAGCGGTACATCCAGCTTTCAGGGGGATCCGCAAATCATTTGGTAAATTGAATACTAAGGTCCAGGAAAACATCAGCGGAATCAACACGGTGAAATCGCTGTCGCGTGAAGATTATGAGATTGGCAGATTCAATGATTCGAACGGTAATTATAAGGATCAATATTTATTTACATCTGAAATTTGGGCGAAGTATTTTCCGCTCATGGAGTTTCTCGGCAACTTGAGTGTCGTCCTGTTATTGGGTTACGGTGGTTTCCTTGTCATGGACGGATCGCTGCTTCCGGGGGAGTTGGTAGCATTTTACAGTCTTGTCTGGTACATCATGTGGCCAATCATGAACCTTGGATTCGTGGTGAATCTTTTTTCACAATCAAAGGCATCTGGTGAAAGATTATTGGAGATCCTTGAGGCTGACGATGAAATCGAAGAGAAGAAGGAAGCTCTGCAGATTGAGAAGCTTTCTGGAGCAGTGGAATTCGATCATGTCACACTCCGCTATGGGGAGGATGAAAATGCTGCATTATATGATATATCCTTCAAGGCAAAGCCAGGACAGACAATCGGCCTGATTGGGTCGACAGGGTCAGGGAAAACAAGTATAACCCAGCTGATGACAAGATTTTATGAGCCGGTTTCAGGCCAGGTACTTATTGATGGCCGGGATATCAAGGAATACTCAGTCCGTTCACTTCGAACCAATATCGGCATTGTCCTTCAGGAATCTTTCCTATTTTCATCATCGATCAAAGCCAATATTTCGTATGGAAACCCGGATGCGACAATGGAAGAAATCATTGCAGCCGCCAAAAGAGCTCAGGCGCATAGTTTTATCATGGAGCTTCCGGATCAATATGATACCATTCTGGGCGAAAGAGGCATGGGACTATCCGGAGGCCAGAAGCAAAGAATCGCCATTGCGAGGGCAATCTGCGTCAATCCAAGTATTTTAATCCTGGATGATGCCACAAGTGCGGTTGATATGGAAACGGAGTTCAAGATCCAGCAGGCATTGCTGGAAGTCATGAAGGGACGGACGACATTCATCATTGCACACCGCATTTCCTCTCTCAAACATGCAGATGAAATTCTTGTGCTCGAAAAGGGATCCATTGCCGAACGCGGAACCCATGAGCAATTGATCAAGAATGGCGGAACGTATCAAAAGATTTATGATATCCAGTTCAAGGACCGTCAGAAAGTGACACATACTGGCTAATCTCCTGAGTCACACTGTCCGTCAATCTATTAAAAACAAGAATGCAGGGGGGAAGGTTTGTGAGCAGTAAAAGCAATTCTCAAGTTCTAAAAAGATTTCACTATTCTACTGATCAGATAATCGATAAGCCTTTTAACTGGAAACAGATGTTGAGGCTTTTCAGCTATTTAATGCCATATAAGAAAACGTTAGTGCCGCTGTCGATTGCAATGGTATTGATCACGACAGCGGTCAGGCTGGTGATCCCGATCCTCATTGGGATCTACACACTTGACAGGGCAGTGAAAAACAAGGATGAAACCATGCTGTTCTGGCTGGTGGCCATCATCGCAGGATTATATACAGCCTCTTATATCGCGAATATTTTCAGGATTCGCTGGATGAATCAATTAGGCCAAAATGTCATTTATGATTTGCGGAAGCACTTGTTCACCCATGTGCAAAACCTTTCCCATCGATTTTTTGACCAGCGTTCGGCTGGTTCGATACTGGTAAGGATCATGAATGACATCAATTCACTTCAGGAATTGTTCACCAATGGTGTCATCAACCTGTTAATGGATATGGTTCTCCTGATTGGGATCTTCTTTATCCTGTTCTCGCTGAGTCCACAGCTAACATTGGCTATCATGATCATTTTGCCAATCATGTTCCTGATCTCGACAAAGCTGAGAAAAAATATCAGGCGCTCCTGGCAGGATGTACGGATGAAGCAATCAAAGCTGAACTCCCACTTGAATGAAAGCATACAGGGGATAAGGGTTACACAATCATTTACCCAGGAAAAAGAAAATATGGCCTTCTTTGATGGTGTCAATGATGAGACCTTCCAAAGCTGGAAGTCTGCTTCACAGAAAAATGCCATGTTCCGTCCAATGGTAGAATTGACAAATGCACTCGGAACCGCAGTGCTGATCTGGTATGGAGCAAGCCTGATCCAAAATGACACCATCTCCATCGGTGTGTTCGTCTCATTTGCCTTCTATCTGGGCATGTTTTGGGAGCCAATTTCAAGATTGGGACAGGTGTATAACCAGCTGTTGATGGGGATGGCCTCGTCGGAACGAATTTTTGAATTTCTTGATGAAAAACCTATTGTCTCTGAAATCGACAATCCAATTAAACTGGATGACATCCGCGGTGACATAAAATTTGATAAAGTTGTATTCTCTTATGATGAAAAACGGACTGCACTAAAAGGAGTCAGCCTCGAAATGCTGGCTGGCCAGACCGTGGCATTGGTGGGACATACGGGCTCAGGAAAGACGACCATAGCAAATCTGATCAGCCGGTTTTATGATCCGACATCAGGTAAGGTATTGGTTGATGGATATGACCTCAAAGACATCTCCATTGGCAGCTTGAGGAAACATATCAGTATTGTCTTGCAGGATACCTTCATTTTTTCCGGGACGATCTATGATAACATCCTTTTCGGCAGACCGGATGCCACCGAAGAAGAAGTCATGGCTTCTGCTGAAGCAGTTGGGGCGGCGGATTTTATCGCCAAACTGCCGAATGGCTATAAAACGGAGGTTGAAGAGCGCGGGAATATCCTTTCGGTGGGGGAAAGGCAGCTCCTATCCTTTGCCAGGGCATTGCTTGCAAATCCACGTATCCTGATCATGGATGAAGCGACAGCAAGCATTGATACGGAAACAGAGATGAAAATCCAGAAAGCCCTCAAGACGCTGTTGAAGGGCAGGACAGCGATCATCATTGCCCACCGATTGTCAACCATCAGGGAAGCGGATAATATTTTCGTACTGGAAAATGGTTTGATCATCGAGCATGGTAATCATGCTCAGCTGATGGAGCTTCAGGGAGAATATCATGACCTTGTAAAAGCCCAATTCAATATGCTGGATGCAGGATAGAAAGTCTTCTTATTGAAGGCTTTCTTTTTTTAATTTGTAACATATTTACAAAGATGCCGTCTATTACATAAAGATCATAAACTTAGGGGGCCATCCATTGTTGAAAAGGAATTTACTTATATTGATTTCGTTATTATTTTTGCTTGCCGGCTGCAGTGGAGGAACATCTTCAAGTGAAAAAAGTGGAATGAACGAAAGGGGAGACGCTAAGTCTGCCGAAATGGAAAATGTCAGCGAGGACAGGGTCAGCTTTTCAGAAAAAGGAGAACAGAATCATGCTGCCGGGGAGAAATCCAAAACACAGAATCAAGACGGTGTATCAGAAAAGACCGTTACTGCCGAACGGATGGTCATTTTCAATGCTGAAATGGATATAACCGTGAAAAATTTTGAAAATGCGCGCAATGCACTAGAAGAGAAGGCAGAAAGCTATAATGGGTATATTGTTCAATCCGATTCAAACCGTTATGATGACGAACAGCAAAGCGGGATGATGACGTTCAGGATCCCACAGGAGCACTTCCATGCCTTTTTGAATGATGCGGAGGGCCTTTCTGTCCAGGTTAATAATCGGAGGGTGAGCGGGCAGGATGTTACCGAGGAATATGTCGACCTGGAATCACGCTTGAAATCGAAAAAAGCAGTGGAAGCGAGGCTCATAGAATTTATGAAAGAGGCTCAGAAAACTGAGGATCTTTTAAAGATTTCATCAGATTTAGCTGATGTCCAGGAAGAAATCGAACAGCTCGCCGGGAGGAAGAAATTTCTCGAAAACCAGACAGCATACTCGACGGTAACGATCTCTTTGCAGGAAACACTGGTAGCTGTCCCGAAGATCGATAATGAAACCCTTAACACCTGGCAGAAAATCAAGAAACAGTTTGCAGATAATATAAATATTTTGCTTGCTGCCGGCTCAGGGATTATCGTATTTTTTGTGGGCAATCTTCCTATGCTACTGATAGTTGGAGTGATTGTTGCAGCAATTATTTATATTGTACGGAAAAAGAATAAGCCTGGCCAAAAAAATAATATGGATTCTAATGGTTAATAAAAGCTGACTATGCAGTGATTGCTGCCTATCGAATTAATACAGTTTCAGCATGTCTAGACGTACCGAAACTCTTTTCGGGGAGATAACTGAACTATATTTATAAAAAAACCGCTGCGATGATCGCAACGGTTTTTTTGCTACACCTCCATGATGATCGGCAGGATCATTGGGCGGCGTTTTGTCTTTTCGTATAGGAATGGTGCAAGTGTATCAGTGATTTCATTTTTGATTTCAGACCACTGAGTAGTTTTTCTTTCCATCACTTTATTCAAGTGTTTACTGATCAAGCTTTGCGCATCATTGATCAGATCCCCGGATTCTCTCATATAAACAAATCCGCGTGAAATCAGGTCAGGGCCAGCGGCAATCTTGAATTCCTTCATATTGATGCTTACCACTACAACGACAAGGCCTTCTTCTGATAGAATGCGGCGGTCGCGAAGAACGATATTGCCGATGTCGCCTACTCCGCTTCCGTCAATATACACATTGCCAGATGGGATTTTGCCAGCCACACCGACCTCATTGTCGCCTAGAGCAAGAACTTCACCATTGTCCATTATGAAGCAATTTTCTTCTGGCACTCCGCAATCGGCAGCAAGCTTGCTATGCATCTTCTGCATACGGAATTCACCATGGATTGGCATGAAGTATTTCGGTTTAATCAGTCGCAGCATCAATTTTTGTTCTTCCTGACCGCCATGACCCGAAGTATGGATATCATTCAATGGACCATGGATGACATCAGCACCAGCACGGGACAGCAAGTTGATGGTCCTGTTGACGCTGATCGTATTCCCAGGAATAGGGGAAGAAGAAAAGACAACTGTATCGCCAGGCTGAATCTGGATTTGACGGTGTGTACCGTTTGCAATACGTGATAAAGCGGCCATTGGCTCGCCCTGGCTTCCGGTACAGAGGATCGTGACCTGGTTGGCAGGCAGCCTGTTGATCTGCTGTGCATCGATGAATGTATCCTTTGGAGCATTAATATAGCCAAGATCTTGTCCAATTGTAATCGCTGATTCCATGCTTCTGCCGAACACGGCAACTTTTCTGCCATTTGCGACTGCGGCTTCGGTAACTTGCTGCAGTCTATGTATGTTCGAAGCAAAAGTTGCGAATATGACCCGTCCGTCAACCTTACGGAAAATATCTTGAATGCTCTCACCTACACGGCGTTCAGACATTGTGAAATTAGGCACCTCGGCATTTGTACTATCAGATAGCAAGCATAGGACGCCTTCTTTGCCGATTTCAGCCATTTTTGTAAGGTTGGCCGGCTCACCGACCGGGGTAAAGTCAAATTTAAAATCACCGGTGTGGACGATTTGCCCTGGTGGTGTTTTTACAACGACCCCATAGGAATCAGGAATGCTGTGTGTTGTCCTGAAGAACGTAACAGATGTCTTGCGGAATTTGATGATATCATCTTCCTTGATTTCTATCAGCTTGGCCTTTCGCAGCAGACCATGTTCTTCAAGCTTGTTTTTGATAAGGCCGAGTGCCAGTTTTCCGCCATAAATCGGGACATTGATTTCACGAAGCAAATAAGGGATGCCGCCGATGTGGTCTTCGTGGCCGTGAGTAATGAACAGGCCTTTGATTTTGTCTTCATTTTTTACAAGATAGGAATAGTCAGGAATAACATAATCAATTCCCAGCAATTCATCCTCAGGGAATTTGATGCCTGCATCTATCAAAATGATTTCATCCTGAAACTGCACGCCATACGTGTTCTTGCCGATTTCGCCCAATCCTCCGAGCGCGAAAACGGCTGTTTGGTCATTTTTTACGAATTTCATAAATTATTCGATCTCCAATACTTCAAAGTCTTCTTTTTGTTTCTCATACTCCAAATAGTTACCCTCAACTGCCTCGACATATTCGATGTTATACTGGCGGTCAACAATTTTTGTCCGTACTTCTCTTTCAGAGCCGGCTTCAACATAAATAGTCTGTGTCTTTTCACGAACTGGTACTTGCTTGTTGGATTCCTGGAAGTAAACTTTATAAATCATTAAAAATCTCTCTCCTTAAATAAACTTTTCTATTTTACAGGATGCCCTTCATAAAACCGATTTCATTATCTGCCGAATTCCGGCTGGATTGCAGCATATGCAATGCCGGATTGTTTGATGGCTTTGAAATCAATTAAATCTCAGCCCTATATAAAATGACAATGTTACCATTGTTATTATCAACCGTGCGTGTTTTCCGCTATTAACCAATTTACAATAAGGAAGGAGCCCTTCGCAAGTTTGAAGGGCTCAAAAAGTTAAGCGATTGTTTTTTTACGAAGCAAATCTTTCCACTGTTTCAAAAGCTTCTTTCTTAGCTTCTTTAACATAGTGGATCATCTCCTTAATTCTTATTTTAAACTATCCTTGTCCAATGTAAAGTAAACAAGGAAAAGTTTAGCAAAGATTATTTTTCAAATTCCTATCTTTTTGTTTATATTATATGATGAAATAGCAAATTTTTTCATGGATATTGATGGAATGACATAAATTGTCATTTATTTGACACACTTTTATACTGCATTTTTCTGTACATGCACTGTGCGATTTGGTAGACTACCGGGATTACATAAAAAAACCCAATGGTTGGGAAAATACTTTCTATAAGAGAGAGCATCGAAGGAGAAAATCATGAGCAAAATCGTATTTTTTGATATTGATGGTACACTATTGGACCATGATAAAAATCTGCCTGCCTCCACAAAGGAGGCACTTGAAAAGCTGAAGGAAAACGGTATATTCGTAGCGATTGCTACTGGAAGAGCTCCATTCATGTTTGAAAACCTCAGAAAAGAGCTGGATATCGATTCTTTTGTAAGCTTTAATGGACAATACGTGGTGTTTGAAGGGGAGCCAATTTATAAAAACCCTTTGAACAACCAAAAAATAGAGGAACTTTACAAAGAGGCTAAAGACCAGGGTCACCCGGTCGTATTTATGAATCATCAGACGATGAAGTCATCTGTAAAGCATCACCATTTTATCGAAACGAGCCTGGGTGGATTGAAATTTGCCCATCCGGAGCAGGATGACAGATTTTATGTTGACAGGGACTTGTTCCAAACCCTTCTTTTTTGTGAAGAAGGTAGGGAGGAGTTTTACCGGGAAAATTATCCGGAGTTTACTTTTATCAGATGGCATCCTTATTCAGTTGATGTTCTTCCTGCAGGTGGGTCAAAGGCGGAAGGTATTAAGAAGATGGTCGAACGGTTAGGTTTCAAGCCCGAGGACGTCTATGCATTCGGCGATGGACTTAATGACCTGGAAATGCTGGAAGCTGTGGGAACAGGTGTCGCCATGGGCAATGCTGTGCCACAACTAAAGGAACTGGCGAATATGATGACCCGTGATGTTGATGATGATGGGATATGGCATGGCTTGAAAAAGTTGAATTTGATCTAGAGTTAATAATTAGCATTAATACTGCTTCACAAAAAAAGCCGAATCTAATCAGATTCGGCTTTTTACCGTTCTACTGGGACAGCATTCGGTATGTCGGCATATGGATCCTGCTTATTGATATGATCGTAAAACATGATTCCGTTCAAGTGGTCGATTTCATGCTGGAAGACAATAGCGGGAAGGCCTTTGAGACGTATCTTCACTTCGTTTCCTTCAAGGTCGATTCCTCTTACAGTGATTCTTGCATATCTTGGCACATAACCGGGGATCGACTCATCTACTGAGAGACAGCCTTCGCCAGCTGCCAGATAAGATTGTTCTACTGAATGACTGATGATTTTGGGGTTGAAAAGGGCATAGCTGATCAAGTTGTCCTTCTCATCCGTCAAATGCACAGCAATCATTCTTTTCGTCACATTTATCTGAGGAGCAGCAAGACCGATTCCCGGGCGCAGTCCATGTTTTTGTGCGATCTCAGGATCCTGGCTGTTTATCACGTATTCAATCAGGCTTTGGAGTATTTCTTTATCTTCCTGTGAAGGAGGCATGGAAACTTCTTCTGCAACTTTTCGGAGCGCAGGATGTCCATCACGGACGATATCATCCATCGTCAACATATATTTCACCTCTGGTATGTAATAATGTTAAGTCTAACAAATGTATTACGAAAAGTTAACTAGAAAACATGAAAAGAGAGAGGGACAAGAATCCCTTCTCCCTTTACTCTTTCCAATTAAAATTTCCAGCAGGCGCATCCAACGATGATCAGAAGGATAAACAACACGACAATCAATGCGAAGCCGCCGCGATAACCTACTCCTGCAACAGGATATCCACCACATCCATATCCGTATCCGTACATATGGAAACCTCCTCTATAGTATGATTCGCCCGCAATTCGGGTCGATTGCTATAGCCTATGCAAAAGAAATAAGAAGGTATAGGCTCAAGCCCAAAGCATAAACCACTTTATGTTTGAATATATTTAGGGAAAGGACAAGCTCATTCCACTTCCATGATGGATAAAGAATATGCGAAATTTCATTTCTATTGTCAAATCTCGCCGCAATCGATATAGTAAAATTGGTATCTATGAGGAGGTTATTATTTTGTCCATATTCAAAAAAATAAGTTTAGCTATGATCATGATGGCTGGAGTTTTTAGTCTGGCTGGGTGTTTGGACAAGCAATCACCTGAAGAAAAGATGTTCGAAGAGCTTGAAAAGGTCGTTTCAATTGAAAAGACATTTGAGGATCAGCAGGATCCGCTTGTAGAGCTGGAAAAGAAGGAAAAGGAAATATATGAAAAAATCATTTCGCTTGGCATGAAGGAATATGACCAAATCGTAAAACTGGCTGATGAGGCATTGGCTAACGCCGACAAACGTGCAGAGCATATTGATAAAGAAAAAGAAAGTATTGACGAATCACGGAAAGAATTCAAGAAAATCGACCAAATTATTGAAGAGATTGAGGATCCAAACCTAAAGAAGCAGGCAAATAAATTAAAGGCCACAATGAATGAACGGTATGAAATCCATGATGACCTGTACAAAAACTACAAACTAGGTCTCCAATACGATAAAGAGCTTTATGAAATGCTGAAGGATAAGGAATTAAGCTTTGATCACCTGGAAGAGCAAATTAATAAAGTAAATGAGATATATGAGACCGTACTGAAGGACAACCAGGAATTCAATGATAAAACGGACCAGTATAATAAAGAAAAACTGGCTTTTTATAAAAAAGCCGGAATAGAAGTAAGCCCGGATAAGGAAGAATAGGAATAGAACTAAAACCGCTTTTAATCCAAAGCGGTTTTTTTGTTGCTTTTGATTTATGCTCTCTTAAAGCACGATGTTGTTTTACGCCTGTTGATTGTAATGGAAGACCAGAAGGCTCAGCGCCAACCAGGAAGAATTGCCTTTTGAAAAAGCCGGCAGTGGGGCTTTTTCATTATACTTCCAGCGGAAAGCGAAGTGCCTGGAACGAAAATCAACAGTCTTGTTTAACAGAGCCTGGATTTAAAACGACCGACTTGCATTTGTTTGATTTGGAGGATAAAAGCTTGGTATTTAGCATTAATACAGTTTGAATTAAAAGTAATTTATTATAGTACAGTAATTATCGAAGAGTGATACAGTTGCTTTTTCAGGATAATAACATAACGATGATGATTAAAATTAAAAAAGATAAAACATAGTATTTGACGGAGTTATTTTCGTGATGTAAACTAAAAAACGAATGAGCGAATTGTATTACTCTATTTATGGATTTTACTAATACAGAATTCAGGAAGCTGGAATGGAGAAATATAAGTTTTTTTATTGTGCATCTGTGGAAAACTATAGAATGGTGTGTCCACATGCGGCTTCAGCCAGAGATGCTTGAGCCCCTTGTGTTCTGCCATAAATAAGTTGATCGATTCCGCTCAAGATGTATTTTTAGAACCCGGGGAAATTAA
Organism: Chryseobacterium sp. ISL-80; assembly: GCA_018613055.1. Classification (GTDB taxonomy): domain Bacteria; phylum Bacillota; class Bacilli; order Bacillales; family Cytobacillaceae; genus Mesobacillus. Next base: position 16,792 of record JAGGQZ010000001.1, read on the forward strand.
TCCTGTTATTGGGTAACCTATTTTTGTATATTTAATAAAATTTATGAGTTAGAAAGGAAGAGGTGGCTCTGATGGCATCTAAAACGAAAAATAACACTACTGATGCAAAGAAGCAGCTCGAAAAGATCGAAAGCCAATTTGAAATGTTCCAGATTTTAAATGAAGAGGGCGAAGTCGTTAATGAAGCGGCAATGCCTGAACTTTCGGACGAGCAATTACAAGAATTGATGAAGCGTATGGTTTACACGAGGATTTTGGACCAGCGTTCAATTTCATTGAATCGCCAGGGACGTCTTGGTTTCTACGCTCCTACAGCAGGTCAGGAAGCTTCCCAGCTTGCATCCCAATTCGCACTTGAAAAAGAAGACTTTATTCTTCCGGGATACCGTGATGTGCCACAGATGATTTGGCATGGTCTTCCGCTTACACAGGCTTTCTTGTTCTCTCGCGGCCACTTCAAGGGCAATCAGATACCTGAAGGTGTAAACGTCATTTCACCTCAGATTATCATTGGTGCTCAATATATCCAGGCTGCAGGTGTGGCGCTCGGTATGAAAAAACGCGGAGCTCAAGCAGTCGCTGTGACTTACACAGGTGATGGCGGTTCTTCTCAAGGTGACTTCTACGAAGGAATCAACTTTGCAGGAGCTTATAAAGCGCCGGCAATCTTCTTCGTTCAAAATAACCGATTCGCAATTTCTACTCCAGTAGAAAAGCAGACTGCTGCACAGACAATTGCTCAAAAAGCTGTTGCTGCAGGTATCCCTGGTATCCAGGTAGATGGAATGGACCCGCTTGCAGTTTATGCTGTAACTCTTGAAGCACGCGAGCGTGCAGTTAACGGAGAAGGCCCTACATTGATTGAAACTATGACTTATCGTTATGGTCCACATACAATGGCTGGTGATGACCCAACTCGTTACCGTACATCTGATTTGGACAATGAATGGGAAAAGAAAGATCCATTAGTCCGTTTCCGTAAGTTCCTCGAGAAGAAGAACCTTTGGACTGAAGAGATGGAAAATGAAACAATCGAAAGAGCAAAAGAAGAAATCAAAACTGCTATTAAAGAAGCGGATGATACTCCTAAGCAGAAAGTCACAGACTTGATGGAGATCATGTATGAAGAAATGCCAGACTACTTAAAAGAACAATATGAAATATACAAAGAGAAGGAGTCGAAGTAAGCCATGGCTCAAATGACAATGATTCAAGCAATTACAGACGCTCTTCGCGTAGAATTGAAAAACGATCCCAACGTCCTTGTATTCGGAGAAGACGTTGGCGTAAACGGCGGTGTATTCCGTGCGACAGAAGGCCTGCAAAAAGAGTTTGGGGAAGATCGCGTATTTGATACTCCGCTTGCAGAATCCGGTATTGGCGGACTGGCAATCGGTCTAGCTTTGCAGGGATACCGTCCTGTTCCTGAGATCCAGTTCTTCGGATTCGTGTTCGAAGTAATGGATTCAATTGCTGGTCAAATGGCTCGTATGCGTTACCGTTCCGGCGGCCGCTACAGTTCACCTGTAACAATCCGTTCACCATTCGGTGGAGGCGTACATACTCCAGAGATGCACGCTGACAGCCTTGAGGGAATGGTTGCACAACAGCCTGGCTTGAAGGTTGTTATTCCTTCAACTCCATATGATGCAAAAGGTTTGCTGATTTCAGCGATCCGCGACAATGATCCAGTTATTTTCCTTGAGCACATGAAGCTCTACCGTTCATTCCGTCAGGAAGTTCCTGAAGAGGAGTACACAATCCCTCTTGGAAAAGCCGAGGTTAAGCGTGAAGGTACAGACCTTTCCATCATTACTTATGGAGCAATGGTCCATGAATCACTGAAGGCTGCAGAAGAACTTGAAAAAGAAGGTCATTCTGTAGAAGTAATCGACTTAAGGACTGTAATGCCTTTCGATATTGAAACAATCGTTGCTTCTGTTGAAAAAACAGGAAGAGCAATCGTTGTCCAGGAAGCACAAAAACAGGCTGGAATGGCAGGACAAATTGTGGCGGAAATCAATGACCGCGCTATCCTTAGCCTTGAAGCACCAGTTTTAAGAGTGGCTGCACCTGACACAGTATTCCCATTCTCCCAGGCAGAAACTGTATGGCTGCCTAACTATAAGGATGTAATCGTAACAGCTAAGAAAGTTCTTGAATTCTAAAATAAGCAAACAGAATCGAAAAAACTTAGGAGGGTGAATTCCATTGGCATTCCAATTTAAGCTGCCAGACATCGGTGAAGGTATTCACGAAGGTGAAATCGTCAAATGGTTCGTAAAACCTGGCGATAAAGTTCAGGAAGACGATGTACTTTGCGAAGTACAAAATGATAAAGCGGTAGTAGAAATTCCTTCCCCTGTCGCTGGTACAGTCGAAGAAGTTTTAGTTGAAGAAGGAACAGTTGCAACAGTTGGACAGGTTCTCGTAACGTTTGACGCACCGGGATATGAAGACCTGAAGTTCAAAGGTGAAGATGAAGATGCTCCAGCTGAGAAAACAGAAGCACAGGTTCAATCTACAATGGAGGCTGGGCAGAAAGTCGAAAAAGAAGCAACAGAAGCACCTGCTCCTGCAGGCGCAACTGGTGCTGGCGCAGCCGCTGCACCACAGGCAGAAGTGGATCCTAACCGCCGCATCGTGGCAATGCCATCTGTTCGTAAATATGCACGTGAAAAAGGCGTTGATATTCGCCAGGTTGCTGGATCAGGAAAAAATGGCCGCATCCTGAAAAACGATGTCGACAGCTTCTTAAGCGGAGGAGCCCCTGCAGCAGCTGCTGCACCGCAGGCTGACCAAGCACAGGCACCAGAAGCGGAAGCAGCTCCTAAAGCAGCAGCTCAGGCTATCCCAGAAGGACAATACCCTGAGACTCGCGAGAAGATGAGCGGTATCAGAAAAGCGATTGCCAAGGCAATGGTTAACTCTAAGCATACAGCTCCACACGTTACATTGATGGACGAAGTGGATGTATCGAAACTTGTTGCACACCGCAAGAAGTTCAAAGAAGTGGCTGCTGAAAAGGGAATTAAGCTTACATTCCTTCCTTATGTGGTAAAAGCTTTAACAAGTGCACTTCGTGAATATCCAGCATTGAACACATCATTGGATGATGCCACAAGCGAGATCGTTCACAAGCACTACTACAATATCGGTATTGCTGCTGATACTGACAAAGGCTTGCTCGTACCGGTCGTTAAAAATGCAGATCGTAAGTCTGTATTCTCAGTCTCAAATGAGATCAATGAACTTGCCGGAAAAGCTCGTGATGGCAAACTTGCTCCAGATGAAATGAAGGGTGCTTCTTGCACAATCTCAAACATCGGTTCTGCTGGCGGACAATGGTTCACTCCAGTAATCAACCATCCGGAAGTTGCCATCCTTGGAATTGGCCGTATTGCAGAAAAGCCTGTTGTCAAAGATGGAGAGATCGTTGCCGCTCCAGTACTAGCTTTATCTTTAAGCTTCGATCACCGCATGATCGACGGTGCAACGGCACAGAACGCATTGAATCACATTAAACGCCTGTTGAACGATCCAGAACTATTGTTAATGGAGGGGTAATAAATGGTAGTAGGAGATTTTCCAATCGAAACTGATACTCTTGTCATCGGTGCCGGTCCTGGCGGATATGTGGCAGCCATTCGCGCTGCCCAGCTGGGCCAAAAAGTAACAATCGTAGAAAAAGCGGTTCTTGGCGGTGTCTGCCTCAACGTCGGCTGTATTCCTTCTAAAGCTTTGATTTCAGCTGGTCACAGATTTGAAAACGCAAAGCACTCAGAAGACATGGGCGTTAAAGCAGAAAACGTGACGCTTGATTTTTCAAAAGTACAAGAGTTCAAAGCAGGAGTAGTCAAGAAATTGACTGGCGGCGTTGAAGGATTGTTGAAAGGCAACAAAATCGACATTGTTAAAGGCGAAGCGTACTTCGTGGATGCCAATACAATTCGTGTGATGGATGAAAATTCAGCACAGACATATACTTTCAAGAACGCTATCCTTGCTACTGGATCTCGCCCAATCGAGATTCCGGCTTTCAAATTCTCTAAGCGTGTACTTGATTCTACTGGTGCATTGAATCTTCAGGAGCTTCCTGAGAGCATTGTTGTCATCGGCGGAGGCTATATCGGCACAGAGCTTGGCGGTGCATATGCAAGCTTCGGCACGAAGGTTACCATCCTGGAAGGCGCTGACGAAATCCTGAATGGTTTCGAAAAGCAAATGTCTTCACTTGTGAAAAAGAACCTTAAGAAAAAGGGTGCTGAAGTGATTACGAAGGCCCTTGCCAAGGGTGTTGAAGAAACTGAAACAGGCGTAACTGTGACCTATGAAGTAAAAGGTGAAGAGCAAAAAGTCGAAGCAGACTACGTATTTGTCATGGTAGGCAGAAAGCCAAACACTGACGAACTTGGCCTTGAGCAAGTAGGAATTGAAATGACTGATCGTGGTGTAATCAAAATTGACAAGCAATGCCGCACAAATGTCAGCAACATTTACGCAATTGGCGACATTGTTGAAGGACCGCCACTGGCTCATAAGGCATCTTACGAAGGTAAGATTGCTGCTGAGGCAATCGCTGGACACCCTTCAGAAATCGATTACCTGGCAATCCCTGCAGTCGTGTTCTCAGATCCAGAATTAGCTTCTGTTGGTTATTCTGAAAAAGAAGCGAAAGATGCTGGCATCGATGTTAAAGCAGCGAAGTTCCCATTTGCTGCAAACGGCCGTGCACTATCACTTAACCAGACAGACGGCTTCCTGAAGCTGATCACACGCAAGGAAGATGATATTGTAGTAGGTGCGCAAATCGCTGGTCCTAATGCTTCCGACATGATTGCTGAACTTGGTTTGGCAATCGAAGCAGGCATGACTGCTGAGGATCTTGCAATGACCATCCACGCTCACCCAACATTAGGTGAAATTACGATGGAAGCAGCAGAAGTTGCGCTTGGAAATCCAATTCATATCATAAAATAAATTAAAATAAAAAAATCCTTTCCATAATGGGAAGGATTTTTTTATTCGTTATTCAAAACAGCAGAGATCGGCTCGATGATCTGTTCTTTTGTGACACTTCCATTTACATTCGCGAGCACTTGGTCGCGATGGACAATCAGGATGGCCGGGAACTTTTTCTCTTTCAAAAGATCATGGTATTGGTTCGCATTTGCAGCTGGAATGACAACAATGTTATTAAATTCTGCCGGATATTCCTTCTTTAACTCTATGATTGCATCATAATAGGATGATTCTTTCTTGTAATTCTTTTCATCAGAAAAGAAGACAACCTGTTTTATATCTTCGTTCAGCACAAGTTTGTCTGAATTGTTGACTGGATTGCATGAAGCCGTCAGAAAAAGGAACGTAGCGACAAAAACAAAAGATAAGCTTTTCATTTATCTTTGCCTCACTTTTATCAGATTATGTTTCCTCTAGGGTAACTAGTTGTCCATATTCTATCACAGCAATTTCCAAAAGAATGGAATGTTATTGAAATGTTACATAATTGAAAAATATCCTTCCGTACTGGACATATACTAGTAAAAAAGATCAGATGTTTAGCAGTTTGCTGGTCGGGAAAGATAAACTAGACATGGTGGTGGAGGGTTTGAAGGTGTATACTGTTTTACTGCTTCAATCACTCATATGGAGTGGATATACCTTAACGGAATGGCTATCCAAACACGATCATCCGATTTATAATGGTATTATGTTCGTTGTGTTTTTTTATCTGGCAATAATAATTGGAAATTATATAATGAAATCGGCAAGGAAAACATTTTTAATCACGATATTAAGTCTTGCTCTGTATGTGTCATTTCATTTAACAATGTCTCTTATTATGTAATACGGGATAACATTTTCAGTAGGAACGCCATAAATCCATCAGTATTGTCAGCGAGATACACCAGCAGGAGGGGAAAAGGGTTGAATAGAACGATATCATATATGCTCACTGCATCGTTATTGCTAGCTGGCTGCAGTGCGGCAGGAGAAGCTCAGAAGCCAAAAGAGAATAATGAAGTGAAGGAAGAAAAAGTCGATCCTGAAGAAAAAGCAGCTGAGAAACCATCGGAAAACAGAAATGCAGAGTCAACAGAGGAAACACCAGAAGAAGAAGTTCAAGAGAGCGTGGACGTGGAACAAAGCACACCACAGTATCGGATGAAAACGGACTTTTCAATCGAGAATATTGAAAATCCGGATGAAAAAATAGTTTTGCTGACGATCGATGATGCTCCTGATAAAAATGCTCTTGAGATGGCGAAAACATTAAAGGAGTTAAATGTTAAAGCGATCTTTTTTGTGAATGGGCATTTTCTTGATACACCAGAAGAAGGGGAAGTCTTGAAGGAAATTCATCAGATGGGCTTTATGATTGGCAACCATACATATAACCACAAATCATTGCAGGACTTATCAGAAGAACAGCAAAGAAAAGAAATTGTAGACCTGAATGACCGGGTGGAAGAGCTGATTGGCGAAAGGCCACAATTTTTCAGGGCGCCGTTTGGGATGAATACGGATTACAGCAAGCAGCTTGCTGCTGACGAAAAAATGCTGGTCATGAACTGGACCTATGGATACGATTGGAAGAAAGACTATCAATCCAGGGACGCCCTGGCTGATATCATGATCAATACTCCATTTTTGAGAAATGGTGCAAATCTGCTCATGCATGACAGGAAATGGACAAGCGAGGCATTGAGAGATATCGTGAACGGACTTCAAAATAAAGGATATAAAATTGTTGATCCGTCACAAATAGAAACGCCAGCAAACAGCGAAACGGCTGCTCAATAGCAGCCGTTTCGTTTTTTGATGGATGATATTATTTGCGAGGATAGAAGTACATGATTCTCCCATTGAATAAGTGCAATTCACCCTGCAATTTTTTTCCGATAAACTTGCTGAATTCGTTTGCTTTGCCCTTATCGCCAGCAGTTGCAGTTGGAGGAAGTGTGATTTGTATGTATGATTGTTCGCGTTCAGTGCCGTCCTCAGTGACAACGCTTTCTTTGTCAATGCCGATCAGAATTGCATTGTAACGGTCTTGTGATGATTGCAGGTAAAACCATGTACCTTTGCCATCTTCTTTTTCCTTCATTTCATATGGAAACGCTGAGTTTTCATAATTCCAGTCAACCTGATCGCCTGTCTTTGAGGTGATTTCTTTGTAATAATTAAATAAATCTTTCAGTTCTTCGGTGGAAATGGCTTGCTGAGATGATGATGGAACAAGTTTTATATAAGCATTACTAGACATCGTCCAATCCCCTTTTCCTATCTATTCCTTCCCATTTTATCACTCCTGAAAAAGTGTTGACAATAGAATAAAAGCTTTTTAGCTTTGTGAGCACTTGCCTTTTTGTCAAAAATGAATTATAATAATATTCTAAATATTTAGTTTTAAAGGAGGAGGCATATGGAACTATTCGAAAAGCTTTATGATGAGCACGAAAAGGTTCATGTCAGGTTTGTGGGGTTTACCACCTATGACACCCGTTATGACTTTGGGATCGTGTATACCAATATGTTTTTCGGAAAACCGCTTGTCGTCTGCATGCAGACAGGGCGTTCGGCACTCCTCGACCCAAAGGACATAGAAGACATAGAATATTTACAGAAAGCATTCCACATTACAGAAGTCCGGCAGGCTGAGGATCTTGCGCTGTTTTTTAACGAAGAATTGCCAACAGCCCCATTCCAAACTCAATATGAATAAGGTTATGAAGAGAACAGGCCTGCTGCAGGTCTGTTTTAATTTTTGGGAAAACTTTACCAGATAGGTCTTTTCATTTTAATCAAGGATTACTTAATGCAAGCAGACACGTCCACATAATTATAACCCTCGAAAGAAAAAACAGAGGCTAAAAATTAAAAGTGTCATACTAATTGACAGTGAAACATATATTGTGTGTGAGTATTACATAAATTACCTATAAAAAATAAAAAGTGTTATACAATTTAGGCTTGAAATCTTAATAATGTTATATTATTATATAAACAGAAGATGTTAAAGCGCTTTCAAAATTCAAATGAAAAGGGGTTTGAAAAGATGGGCACAATCGTTTGTCAAACTTGCAATTCTACAATTGACCATTTCGAAGATGAGAAAGTAACGGTGTTATATTCAAAAAAATGCAACTGCTGCGACCATGAAGGTGCAGAAGAAAGATAAGAATAGACAAAAGGGCATGCACACTGCATGCCCTTCTTTTTTGGTTAGGAAATTATAAAAGTATTTTGTGTAGATAACTACATATGGGAGTCTTAATCCAACTCCAGCGCCTAGCCCCTCGAGACGCTTCGGTCCTGCCAATGAAGTCAAAGAACGACTTCACTGGCAGGCCCTCCAGCGCTTGTCGGGGCTGAACAAGGCGCTTGCGCTTTTTGTTCTTATCTGATCGCTTTGTGTTCCTTGATCACTCGGAATGATTTAAGTTCATCATCCTCAGGTCCTTGTACAGGAAGGCCTGCTTCCATATTAGTCTTGATATATACAAGGTTTTCTTTCGTGATGATTTCGCCCGGGATGAAAATTGGGATTCCTGGAGGATACACCATAACGAATTCGGCAATGATCCGTCCTTCTGATTCCTCGACAGGAACAACCTCTGTATCGGCGTAAAATGCGTCTCTAGGTGTCAGAGCCAATAATGGAATATCAGGCAGCATAACCTCAGCATGGACCTTCTCAGCCAGGTGGTGGAATTCCTTTGAAAGTTCACGCAAAGCCTCAACAAGAATTTCAGCTTCTTTTTGTGTGTCTCCAGGTGTGATGATACACAGGATATTATACAAATCAGAGAGTTCGACTTCGATATTATATTTTTCTCGAAGCCAATTTTCGACCTCGTATCCTGTGATATTTAGATCCTTGATGCTGATTAGAACTTTTGTTGGATCAAAATCATATGTCGCATTTGTACCAAGCAGGTCTTCACCAGGACAGTAGAGATGTTCGATTTCGTTTACCTGCCCACGAATCCATTGAGCTAATTTAATCGTTCTGTCAATAATGTCCCTTCCTTCAGTTGCAAGCCTTCTCCGTGCCGTATCCAGGGATGCAAGGAGCAGGTATGATGTAGAAGTGGTCGTCAGCATGCTGATGATCGATTGGACACGCTTGGCCGAAACCAGGCCTTCTTTAACATTCAAGATAGAGCTTTGCGTCATCGAACCGCCAAGCTTGTGCACACTGGTTGCAGCCATATCGGCACCTGCCTGCATGGCGGAAAGCGGAAGATCCTCATGGAAATGGATGTGAACACCGTGCGCTTCATCCACAAGTACCGGAACATCATAAGAATGAGCAATCTCCACAATCTTCTTCAAATCGGCAGCAAAGCCGAAGTATGTTGGATTAATTACCAGTAAACCTTTTGCGTCGGGATGCTGCTCAAGAGCTTTTTCAACAGAATCTGTTGAGATGCCGTGGGAAATTCCTAATTTTTTATCGATCTCTGGATGAATGAAGATCGGAATAGCGCCGGAAAAAACGATGGCGGACATGATTGATTTGTGCACGTTCCGCGGAACGATGATTTTATCTCCAGGGCCGCATACAGTCATGATCATCGTCATAATCGCTCCGCTTGTCCCCTGTACTGAAAAGAAAGTGTGGTCAGCGCCAAAAGCTTCAGCAGCCAACTCCTGTGCCTGCTTGATGATTCCTTTTGGTGAATGAAGATCGTCAAGCGGGCCGATATTGATCAAGTCAATTGACAGGGCATTATCGCCGATGAAATCACGGAACTCAGGATCGATTCCGCTGCCTTTCTTATGTCCAGGTATATGAAATTGAATCGGGTTCTTTTCTGCGTGTTTTAACAGGTTAGTGAATAGTGGTGTTTCGTTTTGTGACAATTGATAATCACACCTCTTTAATGTATTGGATTCCCTTTTATAGGTAATGATGATTTTTCAGCTTTTAAAAAAATAAAACACATGCATTATAGCACTAATCATGGTGTTTGCAAAGAATTTCAAAATAACCAGAAAACCGGCAATCCTGCTTCATGAAAACAGGAAATCTTGCTTCTATAATAGAAGTATTAAAGATACAAGCATGTGAAGGAGAGGGACTATGAACTGGAAAACAGATGTAACGAACCTATTAGGAATACAATACCCTATTATCCAGGGAGGACTCGCTTATCTTGCATATTCTGAGCTTGCTGCCGCGGTTTCGAATGCAGGAGGTTTAGGTCAGATCACGGCAATGTCACTTCCTGACCCTGATGCACTGAGAACTGAGATACAAAAAGTAAGGAAATTGACTGATAAGCCATTTGGTGTCAATTTTGCCATCGGACAGCATGGAAGGGCCTTTTCGCATTACCTGGATGTTGCCATAGAAGAAGGCGTGCCGGTTATTTCGATGACAGGGGGCAACCCGGCACCAATTTTTGAACAACTAAAAGGGACCGAGAGTAAAAAGCTTGTTCTGGTAGCTGCGAAAAGGCAGGCTCAGAAAGCCGAGGAGCTCGGTGCGGATGCTGTCATGGTAGTTGGTCAGGAAGGCGGCGGTCATCTTGGCAAGAGCGATATTGGCACGATGGTGCTGATTCCATCTGTAGTTGATGCCGTCAGCATCCCGGTTATCGCCTCAGGAGGAATTGGAGATGGAAGAGGTTTGATGGCAGCATTGAGCCTGGGCGCGCAAGGAATTGAAATGGGAACACGCTTTATTGCCACGAAAGAATGTGTCCATGCAAACGAACTGTATAAGCAAAAATTGATTGAAGGAACAGAGAATGATACGACCGTGATAAAAAGAACACTGGGCATGCCTGCAAGGGCGATTGCCAATCCTTTGACAGAAAAGATCCTTGAAATAGAGAAGCAAGGCGGAGGTTATGATGCCTTGAAGGACCTGATCAGCGGGAATGCAAACCGCAAATTTATTTATGAAGGAGACCAGGAGAAGGGTTTTGGCTGGGCCGGACAGGTGATGGGATTGATCAAAGACTCACCTACAGTCGCTGAGCTTTTCGAAAGGATCATTAATGAAGCAGAAGCAATCAGAACATCGTGGGGAAGATAAAGATCCGCCATGCTTGCGCACCCAGATAAATAACGGTACAATCGATTAACAAAATAAGGGTGACAGGGAAAGTTTGTTCCTGGGCACAGCAAAAAAGCAGGTGAGCACAGATGGAATACCAATATCCAATAGACTACACATGGTCGACAGATGAAATTGTCGATGTCATCCATTTTTACGAATGTATTGAAAAAGCTTATGAAAAAGGAATCGATCGCGATACACTGCTTCAAGCATACAGACGTTTTAAAGAAATCGTTCCGGGAAAAGCTGAGGAAAAGACACTCTTCAACGAATTTGAAGAAGTAAGCGGGTATGTCTCATACCAGGCAGTAAAAGAAATCAAACAAACAGGGAGCGGCGAAAAGATCAAAGTCCTACCGAAAAAGACTAAAAGATAATCTGTTGAAACCAAAGAAAGAGCCCAGGCAAAATTGGGCTCTTTCTTATTGTCCAGCTCCGGCTCCTAATTCCTCGAGACGCTTGGCTAGCTGCGGCTCCNNCGACTTCACTGTCAGGCCCTCCAACGCTTGTCGGAGTTGGGCAGTCGCCTCCGCTTTTCGAATTGTCCAGTGTCGCCTCCTAGAAACTCCGAAACTTCAACTCCGCCGGCAGAAGCAAAAAGCGCTTCTTTGTCGGAGTCTCCAGTTTCTGCGTTTCTGGACAGTCGGCTATACTTTTCAGTTTCGGTCCTGCCAATGAAGTCAAAGAACGACTTCACTGTCAGGCCCTCCAGCGCTTGTCGGAATTGGGAAGTCGCCTACGCATTTCATGGTTTAAGCGTTTTTATATAGGGGTAATGTTTCTTTAAATACAAACTCTATTTTCGAAAGCATTTCTTCACCGCTTAACTTGACGGCTTCCTCGCGAGGAATGTTCAATCCGCAAAGGATTTCGGCTTTTTTAACAGTTTGGAGACGCTTGAACATTGACAGAAGATCTTCTTTGGAAAGGTCGCCATGCATGGTGGCTTCCGGCTTCATATGATCGCCTGACCAAAAGAAGTTTTTTGGAGTACGGGCAAAAATTGAATCGAGATCCTGTTCAAGTTTTTTCCCGATAGCTTCCTTTTCAGGTGCTTCGTAGATCACGGCGAACCAGATGAAAACATGAGTTTCCCAGAGGCCAATCTGGAAATGCGGCTGCATTTTATATCCTCTTGGATTGCTGGCAAAAGCGACCCATGTATCCTTAGGCGGGTTCTTCGTCCTCCTGGCATGTTTAGCGACATGATAATGTATTTCTTCACCGGCAATATTTGAAAGCGTCGGGGCGAAGTGCTGGCCCAGTTGTTCCAGCTTAGGGCGGATCTGGGATTTTAAGGCCTCCATTCGTTCATCGAGACCGTCAATTTTAAAAACATCGAAATCTGCTTTTTCGAATCCTTGAAATGACAATATAAAAACCTCCTAGTACTTTGTCAAATATTGTAGCAAAAGCTTATGGAAAATAGAAGCGGCAGGCCTTTTCGGAGACCTGGGTAAACGCACATATTTGTACCACAGGCAGTTGGAACTTCATACAATGAATAAAAAACTAGAAATTAATAGAGGAGTGTAAATAAATGAAACAACTCATAAATTCAACGAGAAAAAGAAATGGCGAGCTGCAGAGAACAGCTGTACTGCGATTGGAAATGGATTATGAATTAGCCACACTTTTTGATGCTATGACTGACTCGGATAAACCGAAAATGAAAGAATGCAAACAGAAACTTGAAAGAATCCGGCAAGAACTATTACGTTTAAAGGCTTTATAAGCAGGAAACGTAAAGTGAAAGAAGTAGTTGGCCAATGCTTAAACAAACCGAATACTGCGGCAATCAAGACCCTTGACGAACTCCTGTAAAGCAGATGGAGTTCGTTTCTTATGTTTCTGAACGAACAACGTGCCGAGTCTTGCATGTTATTCACTTGACAAGGGAAATCCTAATACTTGATGGGAATGAAGGAAATCCGATAAGCTAAAGTAGATTCCTCAAATAGTAAAAAATATTGGAACGGGGGAAAACTGAATGAACTATAACCTGAAAGAAATGGATACATATGCGAAAAAATGGGTGAAAGAGGCCGGTGAGAATATCAGGGCTTCGTTTCCGAAGACATTGAATGTGACCTCGAAATCCAATCCAAATGATCTGGTTACGGATATAGACCAAGCAACAGAGCAATATTTCATAAAAAAAATCAAAGAGACATACCCTGACCATAAAATCATGGGAGAAGAAGGCTACGGGGATGAGGTAACCGGACTATCAGGAGTAGTCTGGATTATAGACCCAATCGATGGAACGATGAATTTTGTCCATCAGCAGCGGAACTTCGCGATTTCCATTGGAATTTATGTCGATGGTGAAGGAATGATCGGGATCATCTATGATGTCGTTCATGATGAACTTTATCATTGCATAAAGGGAAACGGCGTTTATTTAAATGAAAAGTCGATTCCTAAGCTTACCGAAGCGAAGGTCAGTGAATCGATCATTGCCCTCAATGCTACCTGGGTGGCTCCAAATAAGCGGATCGACCATCAATTGCTGATTCCTCTCGTAAAAGATGTAAGAGGAACCCGGTCTTATGGTTCAGCAGCAATGGAAATGGTCTATGTCGCTACTGGCAGGATCGATGCTTATATGACCCCGCGGCTTGCTCCTTGGGATATTGCTGCAGGAATCATCATGATCAAGGAACTTGGCGGAGAGGCTACGGATCTCAGGGGAGAAGAATTTGATATGCTTAAGCAGAATTCTTTGTTTGTTTCGAAACCTGGGCTGCATGGTGATATTTTACGAAACTACCTTAAGGATGGAAAATGGTGAACCTAGCCTGGCGTCCATTTTTAAGTGCAGATTCAGGTTTTTTCCTGGAAATTGCAGAGTCCAGCCGGAAATGGTTGAAAAATGAGTTGCAAGGTCAGGATTTGGCTGGCTACCTAAAGCAATATGAGGATTTGTCAGGTGAGTGGAGGGTCTGGGAAAAAGGGGGCGTACCCGTTTCCATTACCTATCATCTGGAGTATGCTCCTTCCAATCAGAAGCCATGGCTGGGTACGATCCTGGTAAAAGCAGATGTACGGCGAAAAGGAATTGCTTCGTCGATTCTGGAAGGACTCTCACTTGAATTGAAGGCAAATGGGCATAGGGCTCTTTTTGCAGCTGTTCTCATTGATGAATATGAATGGTCCAATTTTTTGACGGACTGCGGTTTTGAACAATTCAAAACAGAAGAAAATGAGGGCGAGACCTTTTTGATTATGGTCCGCCCTCTTGGATGACCGGCTGGCATTTCAGCCGGTTTTATTTTTCAAATTTTAAAGCTCTCCAGCTTCTCTCATCTGCTTTTTTTTCTTAAAACCGAATCCCATAACAAACACAAGTGCTATGATACATGCAATAGCGCCGGCAGCACTTCGTTCACCTATGGCGATACCGATACCAATCATGCATGAAGCGGCTGCAAATGCGAAAAATAATAATGGCCATTTTATCTGCTTCAAGTTGATTCCTCCCATTCGACATTTGTTGCAAATAATAATATATTTAATTGTACATTAAAATGCGTATAGGTTTCTACTCATTTTGTGTTATAATATGTAAGTTGTGTAAAAAGCCAAAAGATAAATTATGATATTAAAGGCAGGGTGACTTTTTTGAAATTAAGAGAAGATATTAGAAATATAGCGATCATTGCCCACGTTGACCATGGTAAAACGACATTGGTCGACCAGCTTCTGAAGCAATCAGGTACTTTCCGTACAAATGAGCATGTCGAAGAGCGCGCAATGGATTCAAATGATTTGGAAAGAGAACGGGGAATCACGATCCTCGCGAAAAATACAGCAATTTCCTATAAAGATACACGAATTAACATTCTTGATACTCCTGGTCACGCTGACTTTGGCGGCGAGGTTGAGCGTATCATGAAAATGGTTGACGGCGTATTGCTTGTTGTTGATGCGTATGAAGGCTGTATGCCGCAAACACGTTTTGTTTTGAAGAAAGCACTTGAACAACATTTAACACCAATCGTGGTAGTGAATAAGATTGACCGTGACTTTGCTCGTCCTGCTGAGGTTGTTGATGAAGTCATTGACTTGTTCATCGAACTAGGTGCAGATGAGGACCAGCTTGAATTCCCAGTTGTTTATGCTTCTGCAATCAACGGAACAGCAAGTATGGACCCTGAAAAACAGGATGAAAACATGCAGTCATTATATGAGTCAATTATTGACCACATCCCTGCACCTGTTGATAACCGTGAAGAGCCTCTTCAATTCCAGGTTGCCCTTCTTGACTATAATGACTATGTTGGCAGAATCGGTATCGGCCGTGTCTTCCGCGGAACGATGAAGGTTGGCCAGCAAGTAGCGCTTATGAAGCTTGACGGCTCTGTAAAGCAATTCCGTGTTACAAAGATTTTTGGTTTCTTCGGCCTGAAGCGCCAGGAAATTCAGGAAGCACATGCTGGTGATCTAATTGCGGTTTCCGGAATGGAAGACATCAATGTTGGGGAAACTGTATGTCCATTCGACAACCAGGATCCACTACCAGTTTTACGTATTGATGAGCCAACACTTCAGATGACATTCCTAGTCAATAACAGTCCATTCGCTGGCCGTGAGGGTAAATACCTTACTGCGAGGAAAATCGAAGAAAGACTTCGCGCTCAGCTGCAAACGGACGTTAGTCTTAGAGTAGACAATACGGACTCACCTGATGAATGGATCGTTTCAGGCCGTGGAGAATTGCACCTTTCTATCCTGATCGAAAACATGCGCCGTGAAGGTTATGAACTTCAAGTATCAAAGCCTGAAGTTATTGTACGGGTAATTGATGGAGTAAGAAGTGAACCGGTAGAACGCGTTCAAATTGATGTTCCTGAAGAACATACTGGATCCATTATGGAATCAATCGGTGCCCGTAAAGGCGAAATGCTCGATATGATCAACAATGGAAGCGGCCAGGTTCGTTTGATCTTCAACGTACCGGCACGTGGACTAATCGGTTACACAACAGAATTTTTAACTTTGACACGCGGATATGGTATCATTAACCATACATTCGACAGCTACCAGCCGATGCTTCAAGGCCAGGTAGGCGGACGCCGCCAGGGTGTTCTCGTTTCAATGGAATCCGGAAAGGCATCTACTTATGGAATCATGCAGGTAGAAGACCGCGGAACGATTTTCGTTGAGCCAGGCACTGAAATTTATGAAGGCATGATCGTCGGAGAGCACACTCGTGAAAATGATATAACTGTTAATATCACGAAAGTAAAGGCAGCAACGAATATTCGTTCTGCAAATAAAGACCAGACTTCTGTCATCAAGAAGCCAAGAATCATGACTCTTGAAGAATCATTAGAATACTTGAACGATGACGAGTATTGCGAAGTAACACCAGAATCAATCAGACTCCGCAAAAAGATTCTTGATAAGAACGAGCGTGAAAGACAGGCTAAAAAGAAGAAATTTGCTGAAGCTTAATTAAGTAGGGGGAAGAAACATGGATGTAAGCCAGAGATTATCATTTTTTGCAGCATTATTCAGAGTAGATGAGAATCCGACGGTTGGTATGTGGATGCTGTATCTCACCATTGCCGCTTTGAGCATCCTGGTCTACAAACTTGGATTTGCACAGAAGCTGCCAGTGCTGAAAAGTATCATCATCTACGTATTTTTATTGCTGGGCTCTACAGTCCTGACCTTCCTTGCTATTTTCCTTCCCATCGCGGAGGGACTTGTGGTCGCTGCGCTTATCCTGATCATATACAAGCTCAGGTTGCGCCAGCATAAAAAAGCAGAAGCAAATGTCAAATAGGAGTTGGGGAAATGAAATCACTCCAGGATGCTATCTATAATTGGCTGACCATTAAAATTGTCAGCGATGCCCGGCCAGAAGATACAGCAGCAGCAGATACAACTCAATTGTTCGAGCAAATTCTTGCCGAAGAACATAAAGTTGAATCAAAAGAACTAAAACGGGACGCACTGATGTATTATGTCACAGTCGTGCAGGAAGGTAACTCAAAAGAATACCGATTCCCGCGAGACCTGATCGAAGTCATGCTTGACCAAATCAGGCAGGAACCTGACAAATACGCGAACTATCCAGAAGAAGACTAAAAAAATCCGCCCAGCGATGGGCGGATTTTTTGTTGTTGATGTAGGGGGATTTGTTTTCTGTGCAGGAGATGGATTTTGACAGGTTTGAGGCGGAAGCAGTTAAAGTTGTCAAAAAAAGCCCTGGATTCGGACAGGTTTGATGAACGAGACGGAAAAGCTGTCAAAAAAAGCCCTGGATTCGGACAGGTTTGAGGCGCGAGAGGGAAAAGCTGTCAAAAAAAGGCTTTGAATTTAGACAGGTTTGAGGCGTGAGGCCAAATAGCTGTCAAAAAAAGCCCGGAATTCAGACAGGTTTAGGACATGAAGCCCAAAAGCTGTCAAAAAAAGCTGTTGATTCAGACAGGTTTAGGACAAGAAGCCCAAAAGCTGTCAAAAAAAGCTGTTGATTCAGACAGGTTCGAGACATGAAGCGGAAAAGTTGTCAAAAAAAGCTCTGGATTAAGACAGGTTCGAGGCAGGAAGAGGAAAAGCTGTCAAAAAAACCTCTTGTTCTTGACAGGTTCGAGGCTCAGGTCGGAAAAGCTGTCAAAAAAAGCTCCGGATTCAGACAGGTTCGAGACACGAGGCCTAAAACCTGTCAAAATAACCTCCGAATTCAGACAGGTTTGAGTCACAAGCTATAAAACCTGTCTGAATCAGCCCCGGATATCCCCCAAAACTTAATCCAGGAGGGCCCCAATAAAAGACCTATCACTAATCACCAGTCATCTTTCTCAACACGGCTGCGATACAATTTGAAATTTCCGGTCGCAATCCGGTTGTTAGTTTTTTCGGCAATACGCTCATTGCAGTTTTCACACATATATGTATGGATCGGGCGGTTTCGAAGCCTTTTCGCCTGAAGGGTATCGCTGTTGATATTTTCGATTTTGTCGCATAATACACATTTGACTCTCATACTTGCACCTCTTATCAATAATTAGCTTACATAGCCTATTTGAGTTTGGATTATATTATAGTATATCATTGTTTAAAGCCGGAAAAAGGGGAATCGTTTGATTTGCCCCAAAATAACGGTTCGTAGTACTATTATGATAGTTTAAGGAGGGTGAATATGGCAAATCAAGTAGAACCAAAGCTAATTAAACCATTGGTTGATGAACTTCAAAAAGAGCGTTTTGTCACCTTGGCGACAGTAGATCATGAGTCCGGTGGCCCAAATGTCAGCGCAATATCATGGGTGCTTGCTAAGGACGAAGAGACCATTTATTTCGCAGTGGATAACCGCTCTCGAATCATCGAGAACATTAAAAGCAATGACAAGGCAGTCATCAACCTGATTGCTAATGAATCTACATACTCAATCAGCGGAACGGCAAGTGTCAAGCAGGAAAAGCTTGAAGGGGTACCGTTGAAGCTGGCGCTTGTTGAGATCAGCATCAGCGAAGTACGGGACGTCATGTTCTATGGGTCAAAAATCGTGGCAGAACCTCAATATGACAAGACATATGATAAGGATGCTGCTGCACGTCTCGATAAGCAAGTAATGGAAGCCATGAGAAAAGCTTAGTCAATTGACTAAGCTTTTTTTTTGCACCCTATTTATGATAGTTCGACTGTTTCTCCTGATCTTTTTCCAGCTGTTTTTTCTCTCCTTGATTTAGATTCTTCTTCGGGTCCTCCGTCGGGCTCTCCGTTTGCGGTTCAATCATGTCTGCCGGAATTTCTGGCATGACCCTTCCTGTAATATCCGCCAGCTCATTAAGGATTCCCACGATAGGGTGTCCATTTTGAATATCCTTTCCGATCTCCTTTAATCTTGCAGTGATATCCGGGTCTGCTATGACTACCGCACTGGCACCATGCGGATCTTTTTTTAAAGCCTCGGCCACTGTATATTTAACTGTATCTACTTCTGAACGCTCCATATTATCGTTAACGTCGATTCCGACAATAGCATAACGGCCAATCACTACCGCGGCGGCATCATCCACATCCGGAATATGTGTTGTCAAACTTACCAGGTGACGGGAAATTTTTTGTCCGGATTGGCGGTCGACCCCTTCGATCGCACTATTCTGCACCTTGACCTTCTGGTTTTTGTCATTCTCATTTGCGCTGTTTTGTCCAGTACATGCAGTCAACAGAAAAATAAACGAGATAGCAGCAACCAATCTTATCATCATTAAATCCCTCCGGATATTTATTCTATAAAAACCATCAAACATTCTGCATCGTTATATAAAAAAAGAAATGCTCAAAGGTTATTGTGCAAAATATCTTCTATCTTTATTCAGAAAGTCATATATTTTACCAAAGTCCCGGCCAAGGCTGCCAAGTTGGCCAGAGCCGAGATCAAGAAGGCGGGAGGCATCAATTTGAGTAAAATATACGTACTGGATACAAACGTCTTATTACAGGATCCGCACGCAATCTTTTCCTTTCAAGACAATGAAGTTGTCATACCTGCTGTAGTTCTGGAGGAAGTGGATTCAAAGAAAAGATATATGGATGAAATTGGGCGCAATGCACGCCAGGTTTCAAGGCTTATAGACGGAATGAGGGAAACAGGGAAGCTGCATGAGAAAATCAATTTGGAAGGCGGGGGAACGCTCAGGATCGAGTTAAACCATCGCTCGTTCCATCAGCTTCAGGAAATCTTCGTTGAAAAAACAAATGACAACCGGATCCTGGCAGTGGCCAAAAACCTCAGTCTTGAAGAAGAAACTAAAGAAGATGGCCGTCCGGTCATCCTGGTCAGCAAAGACGCGTTAGTCCGGGTAAAAGCAGATGCGATAGGACTGATTGCTGAGGATTTCTTAAGTGATAGGGTTGTGGAAATGAATCATCTTTATTCCGGCTATGCAGAAATATATCTGGAAATAGAGGTGCTTAACCGTTTTTATGAAAAAGGAGAACTTGATTTCTCTGAATTAAAAGGTCAGAACTTTTTTTACCCTAATCAATTTGTGATCATGAAGGACCTTCTTGGAAGTTCCGCATCGGCCATTGCAATCGTCGATACAAAGAAGAAAAAAGTAAAAAAACTGGTATTCGAAAATGAGGGGAAACATATCTGGGGAATCAGGCCGAGAAATGTTCAGCAAATCATGGCAATGGAATTGCTTTTACGGCAAGACATGCCTTTAATCACACTGATCGGCCGTGCGGGGACAGGCAAAACATTGCTCGCTTTAGCAACAGGTTTACTCCAGACGGAAGATTTGAACATTTTTAAGAAGCTGCTTGTGGCAAGACCAATTGTGCCCGTCGGAAAGGACCTTGGATTTTTGCCTGGTGAAAAACAGGAAAAGCTCAGGCCGTGGATGCAGCCAATTTATGATAACCTGGAGTTTTTATTCAACACGAAAAAACCGGGTGAGCTCGATGCAATTCTGGCGGGAATGGGTTCAATCGAGGTCGAAGCACTGACATATATAAGGGGTAGAAGTATCCCGGATCAATTCATCATCATTGATGAAGCCCAGAACTTGACAAAACATGAGGTGAAAACAATCCTTACAAGGGTAGGGGAACGAAGCAAAATCGTCCTGATGGGCGACCCTGATCAAATCGACCATCCTTATCTGGATGCTTATAATAACGGTTTGACTTATGTTGTTGAGAAATTCAAGGATCAGCAGATTTCCGGGCATGTACAGCTCGTCAAAGGAGAAAGATCGCCGCTTGCCCAGCTGGCTGCTGACATTTTAAAGTAAAGACATTTGAAAAATCCTGCAGCTAGAGGCAGCATTACAACAAATATAACGGGCACCCTGCAGGATGCCCGTTCGTGTAACTTACATATTATTCGACAGTAAATCCGGTAACATTTTTGATTGGATGATCCTTATTGGAGCCATCCTTGTAGTATATATGCAATGGGCCATCTTCCCTCAATGGCTTTCCGTCCTTTGAAAAACCGAGTATGATGTCTGCTGCCTCTTCAAGAGGAATTACGGCTTGATTGTTTTCGCCGTATTCAATGACGACATTTTTAGCTTCTTGCTCAGGTTCGGCGTTATCAAGGAATGGTTTGAATGGAATTCCGAAAGTACCCGTAAGGACTTTTTCTTTCTGGAACTTCACTTCTGTCTTGAGTGTCGGCGGATAAACAGCACCTTCCATGATTTCGCGGTCCCAATGCTTGGACACTGATTTTGTATATTCTTCAAGAAGATCTTCGCTTTCCTTCTCATTAATGAAATATGTAGTCAAATCCACTTTTCTGTCATCAAAAATCCAAACGCCAGAGTCCAGGGTGATTTTATATTTAACTTTTCCTTTGATTGGGATAATGGTTTCCATAATTTCCTCCTGCAATTGTTCTGTATGTTATTTAATAAGTATAGCGATATTTGGAATGGATGTCATTTAAGCTATCCCAATTGCAATAACCAATTAATTCTGCATCCCTAATATTCTTGCATTTTTGTCCGCATAAGGGTAAAATTTATAGATAGGATTGGGTAATCGCTCGGAAACGGGGGGATCAAGTTGGCGTCTGATATGATTATTAACCATCAGGAAAAAGCCCATGCCTTGTTAAAGGCTGACGCTGATAAAATTTTAAGGCTGATCAAAGTGCAAATGGATAACCTGACAATGCCTCAATGCCCTCTTTATGAAGAGGTTTTAGATACGCAAATGTTTGGATTATCAAGAGAGATAGACTTTGCAGTGAGGCTCGGCTTAATCGAAGAAACAGATGGGAAAGTAATTCTTGACCAATTGGAAAGGGAACTTTCCATTTTGCATGAAGCTTCGTTAAAAAAATAACCCTAAAAACTCAAACAATCCTATAATGGATGTTTGAGTTTTTTTGTAGAACGCCCATCGGTTTAGAACATAACAGCGATATGACTTTATTACATTTCTTTATAACTTTTCCTAAACAAAGGCAGGATATTTCAACTTATAGTAGAATAGATTAAACAACTTAGAAGATGGGGAAGAGACAATGTTTAAAAAAATACTGAAATCCTATGACTATTCATTGATCATTGTTGTAGTGCTCTTATGCTTGTTCGGACTTGTCATGGTTTACAGTGCCAGCATGGTCACTGCCATTCAAAGGTATGACTATCCAAGTGATTTTTTCTTTCAAAAACAAAAGTTTAATTTGTTGGTAGCTTCTGTTTTGTTCATCCTAGCGGCGTTATTCCCCTATAAAGCGATGAAAAGCACTAGATTATTGCTTCCGATGGTGACGTTTATCCTCGGCGGACTAGCTGCATTGTTTTTATTCGGGAAAGTGACGAACAATGCGTTAAGTTGGTTTGAACTTGGCGCAAGGAGTCTTCAGCCATCTGAATTTGCCAAATTGAGCGTTATTATTTATCTATCTGCGGTATATGCCAAAAAACAGGCCTACATAAACCAGTTCAATAAAGGTGTAGTACCGCCGCTTGTATATTTGATCCTGGTTTGCATGCTGGTTGCCATCCAGCCTGACTTCGGTACTGCAGCGATCATTTTTGCAATCGCGGCAACCATCATCATTTCTTCAGGTATGAACCTGAGAAATATCGCCAAGCTAATTTTATTCGGACTGGCTTTTTTGGCCCCATTTGTTGTATTCCTTCAGGATGAGATTTTTTCTGAAACCAGGATGGGAAGGTTTACCGCCTACAGCAATCCATTCACGGATGAACAGAATACAGGTTATCATTTGGCCAATTCCTATTATGCAATTGGCTCAGGCGGCCTGAAAGGGCTCGGTCTTGGTGAAAGTGTGCAAAAGCTTGGATATCTTCCAGAGCCGCACACCGACTTCATCATTGCCGTGATCTCCGAAGAGTTAGGGATTTTTGGTGTGGGATTTGTGTTGCTGAGCCTCGGGTTCATTGTTTTAAAAGGAATCCATATAGGCCTGAAGTGTAAAGATCCATTTGGAAGCTTGCTGGCTATAGGAATTTCGAGCATGATTGGGATACAGTCATTTGTCAACCTGGGCGGCGCCTCAGGGGTCATTCCATTGACAGGGGTACCGCTGCCATTTGTCAGCTATGGGGGATCTTCTTTGCTCCAGCTGGCAATAGCCACGGGAATTCTCGTCAATGTTTCAATGTTCGTTAATTACGAAGAGAAATATAAAAAGGACAAGATCTCCCAGCCGAAACCTTCTCCAGCCATGGTCAACCAGAATACATTCAAGTTCAGGTCATGACATAAAACAAAAGAAGCTGCAGCAATTGCTGCAGCTTCTTATTTTACAGTTGCCGGGGAAAGGTCAACGGCTGAAGGTTTCTCTACCCTAGCGGCATTTTTCTTGCTTCTGGAAACAAGAAGGATGAAGTAGCTGAATACACCAAACAGTACTGAGATGAAGAAAGCATGTGCCAAAGCGATATACAAATTAAGTCTGGTATAAATAATCAGTGCTCCTGCGGTCACCTGAAGTGAAACCAGCACCATGGAAATGATCCAGCCCCAGTATAATACTCTCTCATGTTTGTAATGTTTTACGGTGATATAGGTTACGTAGGCAATCCAGATAAAAATGAATCCGGCTGCTGCCCTGTGGCCCATCTGAACCCATTCATACAGGTTCGTTGGCAGGAAGGAACCGTCGTTGGTGCATAATGGCCAGTCTTTGCAGACGAGGCTTGCATTCATGTGTCTAACCAGTGCTCCCGTATAGACAACAATATAGCTGTATACTGCCAGTCCAATAATATGGAACCTCATTCTTTTATCG
Organism: Chryseobacterium sp. ISL-80; assembly: GCA_018613055.1. Lineage (GTDB taxonomy): Bacteria > Bacillota > Bacilli > Bacillales > Cytobacillaceae > Mesobacillus. Next base: position 40,608 of record JAGGQZ010000001.1, read on the forward strand.
ATCACTAATTTTTCAGCCTCAAACTTTTTATCGACTTCAAATATAAGCAAAGTCAATAATAGGACAGATGCAAAAGAAATAAGTGAAATGCCAAAGTGAAGCGCGAGAACAAAATCTGATTGTCCCCAAACGACAGCGGCAGCGCCAATCAAAGCCTGCAGAACCAAAAAGAAAAATGATAAAACAGCAAGGAACTTCGTTTCTCGTATATGGCCAATAGCTTTCCATGTCCAAATAGACAAAATAAGTACCATGAACCCTACGCTGCCCGATACTAACCTGTGGGCAAGTTCAATAACCAATTCGGGAGTTATCTCAGTTGGAACGAATTCTCCGTTGCAAAGCGGCCAGGACCTTCCACAGCCCATTCCGGATTCAGTTTTAGTAACCAGTGCTCCCCCGAGTAAAACAAATAGCATCCCAATCGTGGTTAATACAGCAAGCCACTTTAGGGAACGATTCATAATCATCACCTGCTCATTCAAAGTTCGATAAGTTGTCAAATAATAAACTTGACATGTATAATGAAAGAAACTTGTAGAAAATAAAAAATTCTATTCCTATAATAACGAAGTTTGGCGAAAAAGGATAGAAAACAATACTTATGATACTACACAAAATAAGGTTTTTTTTCAATACTAACCTCCGGGATGGACATTGAAGCCTTTTATCGGTAAAATTCTCTTGGCAGTACCATCCCTGGGAGATTGGCAGACTACATACCAGCTTTTTTACATTCATGAAAATATTATCCAAGAATATGTAATAATAGCTCTCCGACGATCCTTTTAATAAACATTCGATTCTAGTCAAAATTCCTTGCAATAAAAAAGAACTTTATGGATAATGGCGGTAAGACACAAATTAGTCAAATTTTGTTCAAAAAAAATTCACAAAAAAGTTGTGAAGTGTGATTTAATATACAACGTAGGCTTTATTTTTCTACACAAACATTTAACAGCCTTAACACGTTGAGAATAGTGAAAACTATCTGGAATATGAAGTTGAAAATACTCTTCTTTTTTTTGTAAAAATTCGCATCTTGAATTTGGAAGAAAAGGGGATGAAGGAGGATATGGATGTCTAATTCAAAAGCTTTAACAGAAGCTGTATTGGAGAACGGACAGCCTGCAGTTGCGGAGAAGACAATGATGAAGGATTTTCTTGCACTGATTAAAGTAGGAATTGTTAATTCCAATGCAATGACAACTTTTACTGGTTTATGGCTTGCGCTTCATTTTAGCGGTGCGCGATTCCTGGATAATATTGATTTGATTCTTGCGACTTTGATCGGTTCATCCTTGATCGTTGCCGGCTCATGCAGCCTGAATAATTACATTGACCGGGATATCGACCACTTGATGGAACGGACAAAAGACCGTCCAACAGTTACTGGTAAAGTCCATCCAGGTAAAGTGGCGTTGATGAGTTTCCTGTTGATCGGTATTGGTACCGCATTTTTGCTTACTACTACCATTACAGCTGCTGTAATCGGGCTGTTTGGAGTTTTTAGTTATGTTGTTCTATACACTTTGTGGTCGAAAAGACAATATGTTTCCAACACGATTGTCGGAAGTATCTCAGGAGCAGTACCGCCATTAATTGGCTGGGCTGCGGTTGACGCAAACCTTGATGTCATGGCCTGGATGCTTTTTGCCATCGTTTTTGTATGGCAGCCGCCGCATTTTTATGCTCTTGCGATGAGAAGGGCAGAAGAATACCGTGCAGCTGGAATCCCGATGCTTCCTGTCGTAAAAGGATTCAAAGCGACGAAGAAGTCAATCTACCTATGGATTACAGCTTTATTGCCGCTCCCATTCTTCCTTCAGGAGCTTGGGATCTCATTTATGGTTCTGGCAACCGTTCTGAATATTGGGTGGATTGTATTGGGAATCTATCTAGAAAAGCTTAAAGATGATATTAAATGGGCAAAACTGATGTTTGTATATTCTTTACAATACTTAACTGTCATGTTTGTCGCTATGGTAATTGTCACACTTATCTAACCTTCGTTAGGAGATTCACTCTTTGATGAGAGAGGATTTTTCCATATATTTTAAAACCAAATTAATAAGATTTTTTACGAAAGAGGGGTTTAATTAAGCTATGAAGATGCTTGCTAAATGGCGTCTGCTATCATTGTTCGCATTGATGGCATTAGTCTTGTCAGGCTGTGGAGAGCCATACTTGTCTGCGTTAAGACCTGCAGGTGAGGTTGCTCAATCCCAGTATGAACTCATGTTGTTGAGCACGGCGATTATGGTGGGAGTAATTGCAATCGTCACAGTCATTTTTATTTATGTTGTCATGAAGTTCCGCAGGAAAAACGACAACGAAATTCCGAAGCAGGTTGAAGGAAGCCACAAGCTGGAAATCCTTTGGACTGTTATTCCGATCTTATTGCTTCTAATTCTAGCTGTTCCAACAGTGGCTGCAACGTTCAAGTTAGCGGATGTGTCACCAATGGATAAGAAAAATGCAGATGGAAAGACAGATGCTCTAGTAGTTAATGTCCGTGCAAATCTTTATTGGTGGGAATTCGAATATCCAAATGAAGAAATCATCACTAGCCAGGAATTGGTAGTGCCGACAGATGAAAAGGTTTACTTTAATCTGAAAGCTTCTGATGTTAAGCACTCATTCTGGATTCCTTCTGCCGGAGGAAAGATGGATACGAATACCGACAACGTCAATAAGTTCTGGCTTGAGTTCGACAGTAAAGGTGCTGATGAAGCTGGCGGCCTGTTCTATGGAAAATGTGCTGAGCTATGCGGCCCTTCACACGCATTGATGGACTTCAAAGTAAAGGCAATGCCTCGCGCTGAATTCGATCAATGGGTAGCAAGTATGAAAACAGTTAAAGAACCTGTTAAAGCTGAAACAGCAACTGCACAGCAAGGACAGGAAATCTTCAATAACAGCTGTATTGGTTGCCATGCAGTAACTCCTGCAAACACGGCTCCAGAAGCAGCACGCGTTGGTCCTAACCTGACTAACTTCGGTGAACGTTCCCGTGTTGCTGGTGTGCTTGATCATTCTTCAGAAAATGTGAAGAAGTGGCTTGAGGACCCAGAGGCTTATAAGCCAGGAAATAAGATGACTGGAAAGTATCCTGAACTCTCTCCAGATGAGCTAGACGCATTGGCAGAGTATCTGATGGGCTTGAAAGTCCAGAAATAAAAGGGGATATGTTTGAAAGGGAGGTAAAACTGTGAGTACCTATACTCAGAAAAAAGGATTCGGCGCAACGTTATGGGACTTCCTGACAACGGTTGACCATAAAAAAATTGCCATCCTTTATCTAATCGCTGGCGGATTCTTCTTCCTCCTCGGAGGGCTTGAAGCGCTATTTATCCGTATCCAGCTTGCTGTGCCAAATAACGATTTTGTTAGCGCGGGATTCTATAACGAAATCCTGACGATGCACGGAACGACGATGATCTTCCTTGCAGCGATGCCGCTTGTCTTTGCATTCATGAATGCCGTAATGCCACTCCAGATTGGTGCGCGTGACGTTGCGTTTCCATTCTTGAACTCTTTAGGATTCTGGTTATTCTTCTTTGGTGGAGTATTCCTGAACCTTTCATGGTTCCTTGGAGGAGCTCCGGATGCTGGTTGGACTTCTTACGCTTCATTATCCATAGCGTCTGAAACACATGGTATCGACTTCTATGCACTTGGTTTGCAGATTTCAGGTGCGGGTACACTAATCGGGGGGATCAACTTCCTCGTAACGATTGTTAATATGCGTGCACCTGGTATGACATATATGAGGATGCCGATGTTCACTTGGGCTACATTCGTGACATCTGCCCTGATCTTGTTCGCATTCCCTCCATTGACTGTAGGTTTGTTCTTACTGATTTTTGACCGCATGTTCGGTTCTAATTTCTTTGATGTAGCAAACGGTGGTAACACAATTATCTGGGAACACCTTTTCTGGATCTTTGGTCACCCGGAAGTTTATATCTTGATTCTGCCGGCTTTCGGTATTTTCTCTGAGATATTCGCAATCTTCTCTAGAAAACGTCTTTTCGGTTACTCATCCATGGTATTCGCGACTGTATTGATCGGTTTCCTAGGATTCATGGTATGGGCTCACCATATGTTCACAACAGGCCTTGGACCGATCGCAAACGCAATTTTTGCTGTAGCGACTATGGCCATTGCCGTACCGACTGGTATCAAGATTTTTAACTGGCTGTTCACGATGTGGGGAGGAAGCATTAAGTTCACTACGCCAATGCTTTGGGCTGTAGCGTTCATTCCTTCATTCGTAGCCGGTGGTGTAACTGGTGTCATGCTAGCATCAGCTGCAGCTGACTATCAGTACCACGACAGCTATTTCGTTGTCGCTCACTTCCACTATGTAATCGTAGGTGGGGTAGTATTCGCACTATTTGCAGGTGCACACCTGTATTGGCCAAAAATGTTTGGCACAATGCTAAACGAAACTTTGGGTAAAATCACATTCTGGTTATTCCTGATTGGTTTCCACCTGACATTCTTCATCCAGCACTTCCTGGGATTGATGGGTATGCCACGTCGTATCTTCACATTCCTACCAGGACAGGGTCTTGAAACAGGAAACCTGATCAGTTCCATCGGTGCTGCTTTCATGGCAGTTGCTGTAATTGTTCTTTTGATTAACGTTGTTATGACAACTGTTAAAAACGAAAAAGTTGGAAATGATCCGTGGGGCGATGGCCGTACTCTTGAGTGGGCAATTGCATCACCACCGCCATTCTACAACTTCAAGCAGCTTCCATTAGTTCGTGGACTTGATGCTTACTGGCTTGAAAAAATGGAAGGCAAAAAGGGTATGACGCCTGCAGAACCACTGGGCGATATCCACATGCCGAACAACTCATTCATTCCTTTCGTGATCGCACTTGGTCTCTTCATCGCAGCATTTGGTGCAATGTACCGTGCAGAGACAAGCTGGGGCTTGCTGGTACTAATTCTAGGAATGGCAGTAACATTAGGAGCAATGTTCGTCCGCTCTATTAAAGATGATCATGGCTTCCATATTCATAAAGAAGATCTTATGGATGATGATAATGATAAGGGGGTAAAGGCATAATGCAAGCTGAAGAAAAATTAACATATGAAACATGGCCTGCCGAGCCTGAAAAAGCAACCCTCGAAGCAAAAAACAAATTTTTGGGCTTCTGGTTCTTCCTTGGCGGAGAAACAGTTTTGTTTGCAACTTTATTTGCGACATACCTAGCATTGAAAGATAAGGTTCCAAGTGCTGACCATGCACTGGCAAAAGATATTTTTGAAATACCGCTTGCTTTTGCAGCGACAATGCTGCTTTTAACAAGTTCTTTGACAAGTGTATATGCAATGTATCACATGAAGAACTTCAACTTTAAAAAGATGCAGCTTTGGCTTGGATTGACTGTCCTGCTGGGAGCAGCATTCCTTGGCCTTGAAATTTATGAGTTCAATCACTATGTTCATAAGTTCCACCATACGTTTACAAGCAGTGCATTTGGTTCTGCCTTTTACACGCTGGTAGGCTTCCATGGTGGCCACGTTGCATTTGGTTTGCTTTGGATCACGACACTGATGGTCCGTAACTCCAAGCGTGGGTTGAATCTGTATAACGCTCCTAAGTTTTATGTTGCCAGCCTTTACTGGCACTTCATCGACGTTGTATGGGTATTCATCTTCACGGTTGTATATCTAATGGGAATGGTGGGATAAACTGATGGCTAATCAACAACCAAGTTCAGGGAACCCAAGAGTTGACGTCGAATATCGCCGCAAGAAAAGCGCCGAAGAGATGAGATACCAAATCGTTTCCTTTGCATTGATGATTTTCTTGACAATTGTTGCCTTTGTTGCAGTTGGATATGAAGGATTTTCTGGCTGGTTCACAGTTCCGTTCATCCTTTTGCTTGCAGTAGTTCAAGTTATTTTCCAGCTCTACTATTTCATGCACATGAGTCACAAAGGACATGAAGCACCTTCATTATTCCTATATTCTGGAGTGCTTGTAGGCGCAATTACCATCCTTACATTCACTACAATCATCTGGTGGTAAGCATAAATATGACTTAAAGAGAAAAATCGGCTGTCACAGCCGATTTTTTCTATGATAGGCGCTAAATTAGCACTTAATGGAAGTGCCGTTTCGTTGATGTTGCATACCAATGGAAGTATAATGAAAGTAAAGTTCTATAACAGGACGGGGTGAAAAAAGATGCTTACTCTAGATATATTTGGGTTCAGAGCCCTATGGAGCCCGGTATTTTTTCTAGTGCTGGCAGCTCTATTAGTTGCTTATTATCTAATTGTGTACAAATACTATGGTCGTTTTAAAGAAGGAACTCGGGCAACACGACAACAGGCTGTATATTTTACATCAGCCATCATCGTACTGTATATCATTAAAGGATCACCTGTCGATTTGATGGCCCATATTACTTTTTATATGCACATGATCCAAATGGCCGTTCTTTATCTTGTCGTTCCGCCTCTATTGATTTTCGGACTGCCTGACTGGCTATGGCGATCATTCCTTTCCCTGCCGGCAGTCGATCCGTTGTTTCGCTTTTTCACGAAGCCGCTGATTGCCTTGATCATGTTCAATGGAATATTCTCCATTTATCATATTCCGCTGATTTTTGATTTTGTCAAAACGGATATGTGGCTGCATGCAGGCTATACATCAGTGCTTTTTGTACTGGCCATGTTCATGTGGTGGCCGCTAGTCAATAAATTGGAAGAGTATCAAACATTATCAGGCGTAAAAAAGATGGGATATATCTTTGCTGACGGTGTATTGATTACCCCAGCCTGCGCTTTGATCATTTTTGCGGATACACCAATGTACGCAACCTTTGCAGATCCGAACGCCTGGGGAGAAGCATTGAAATTATGTGTACCGCCTTCCACACTTTCCAGCTTGAATCTTAGCGGTCCTGAAACTTTCAGTTCTATTTCACTTTTGCATGACCAGCAGCTCGGCGGAGTAATTATGAAGGTCATTCAGGAAATCGTGTATGGAATTTTCCTGGGATATGCATTTTTCCAGTGGTTCCGGAATGAAGAGGAACGCCAGGCTGAACAGGATGCCATCAATCTTGCCAGCGCTCCACAGCCATTAAAATGAAATGAATTGTAAAAGCTTCCTTTTTAAAAGGGAGCTTTTATTTTTTTATGTTTTTTAATGTGAATCAGCTAATCAAAGATTGAAAAATAGGGACATGTCACCTACAATTAACCTTATGGAGAAATAATGATTGAGAGGGAAAAGAAATGTCGAATTTACCGATTCTGCCTACGATCAGCACGACCTTTATTGTCCTCAGTGCCATTACAGTGGCAATTGGCTGGGCCCAAATAAAACAAAGGAAGATTGATCAACACCGCAAGACGATGACTCTAGCCGGCATATTTGCGATCATCTTTTTTGTGATTTACGCTACAAGGACAATCTTCATTGGCAACACATCTTTTGGGGGACCTGATGATATCAAAATCTATTACACATTGTTTTTGATTTTCCATATTACACTTGCAACAATCGGTGCAGTGCTTGGAATCATCTCTCTTTACACAGGATACAAGAACAAGCTTGAGCGCCATCGGAAACTTGGACCAGTAACAAGTATTACCTGGTTTTTCACCGGAATCACAGGTGTCGCTGTTTATCTGCTTCTTTATGTTTTTTATAAGGGTGGAGACACTACTTCAGTCATCAAAGCAATTCTTGGGACATAACACGAAAAACATTGCGTATAGCAATGTTTTTTCTTTTGCAGGTATTTCTTTTCCTGAAGGCGAACTTATAAAGTTGTATAAAGGGGGATCAAGTTGCATGGAAATAAAAGTGTTAACTAAAGAACATTATCTGCAATCAATGAAATTATCAGAGTATGCTTTTCAATATAATGTGCCGGAAAGTGATATTCCTAAAAGGCTGGAAACGCTGAATAAACATCGTTTGCTAGGGATTTTTGAAGGAAATGAGCTGGCGTCGAAACTACATATTCTTTCGCTGAAGGTATTGCTGGGAGAAACAGAATGGAAAATGGGCGGAATCGCCGGTGTGGCCACATATCCTGAGTACCGGCGCAAAGGCTATGTGAATGCCTTGATAAAAAAAGCGCTGGCAGATATGAATCAAGATGGAAGTATAGTTTCTTTCCTTCATCCGTTCCAAATTGATTTTTACAGACGGTTCGGCTGGGAAATCATTTCTGATAACAGGAAAGTGACAGTGGAAAAAATCAATTTAAGACCAGTGGAAATTCAGCCTGGAAAAATTAAGCGACATACCGAGAAAGGTCACACTAGTGATATCGAAATGGTGTACCGTCAATATGCTGGCATGCACAGCGGAATGCTGGCAAGGGATTCTGATTGGTGGAACTCGAGTGTATACGGTTCCCAATTCGCGGCTGTCTATTACGATTCGGAAAATGAGGCAGCAGGTTACCTCTTATACGAGGTTAAGGATAATATCATGAAGGTAGAGGAATACGTTTCATTAACCAATGAGGCGAGAAAAGGATTATGGAACTTCATATGCCAGCATGATTCGATGGTGGACCAAGTGGAATTGATGTTATCCGTCCATGACCCATTCCCTTATTATTTAAAAGAGCCTAAGCTTAAGACTGAGATTTCTCCCTATTTCATGGGAAGGATCGTCAATGCGACGAAAGCTCTGTCCAGCTATCCGTTCCTGAACAGCGACTCTGACAGAAAGTTGTTCATCCACCTTGATGACAGCGCCGCTCCCTGGAATACAGGTGCCTATTTGATAAGCCGCGAAGGCATCAAATTTTACCCAGTGAAAGAAGGAGGTTCCTGCGTTAGAGAACCAAAACGCGGTCTTCATATGAGCATCAATTCTTTAACAGCGGTATTGTTTGGCTATAAGCGCCCTAAAGAACTATTTGAGCTGGAGCTTATAAAAGGGGATTTGGAAGCAGTCGAACAGCTTGAGAAAATCACTCCGCCATTCAAGCCATTCTTTTATGATTTCTTTTAATACAGAAATAAGAAAACCCGGGATAGCACTTCCCGGGTTTTTCGTGTTAAATTTTGAATTTCAATTTAATGATTCCAGCTTCTTTCGCTGAATTGAAAGCAATCAGCAGAAGCGGTCCGATGATAAAGCCCATGAATCCAAAAAGCTTCAGGCCAAGATACATGGCAATTAGTGTAGACAGCGGAGAAAGTCCGATTTGGCTGCCCATTACCTTTGGCTCGACTGTACGCCTGATGATCAGCAAGATGACCGCCAGAACGGCAAGCTGGGTGCCCAGCGCAATATTTCCGGTTGCAAGATGGAAAATAGACCAGGGCGCAAGGATGACGATTGAACCAATGAGCGGGATAAAATCAATGACCCAGATGATCGCTGACATGACAATCGCGTATTTGGGTGTGATGAAAAGCAAACCAATCAGTGAAACAATGAAAATAATCACACTGACTAAAAATTGAGCTTTAAGGAATCCAAACACAACATATGAAAGGCGGGACGTCATGAAATGAACCTTATCCGCCGTTCTTTCTGTTAAGTGACCATCTACGCTTTTCCTTAAAGATGGAAGTTCCAGCAAGAAAAGGAATAAGGCAATCAAATAGACAAGGAAACTGATCAGGAAATTCGGAATATAGGTCAACAATGCCTTTAAATTATCTATATTGATGAAAGCAATCATGTCATTTTTGAGTTTATTCAAAAAGTCCTCTGCCCGGTTGCTGATTTCAGTGACTACCTCCCTGGGAAGGTCATTCGCAGCTTCTACAAATCTGTTCTCGGCCTTATACCAGGCATTGGTGATTTCATTGATATAGACAGGAGTATTGTCAATAAGGTCAATTGCCTCTGTCACTGCGGTCGTCGTGAGGAAATAACCCGCAACCACGATAAGCAGTACAAACAGAAGGAAAATGACGAGAACAGCCAGCCGCCTTCCGCTCTTCAGCCTTTTCTGGAAGTATACGACTGCCGGCTCGAGAAATAGGGCAGTGATCAATGCAGCGATCAACGGAATCGACACCGGAAGGATAATATAAAGAATCGCTGCCACCAAGATGGTGATTAATGCAATAATAATCGTTCGTTTCGTGAAAATACCGGACAATTGGAGCTCCTTTCTATACTCTTGTTGAGTATATACCTCTACAAACATTCAGTTTTGGTCAAATCAGCAAAAAACGCTAAAATTCCTTAACAATTAAATTATAGTACGCATTTAATATAAGAAACAACAAAAATCAGCTATTGCGGCTGGGATTTTATTTCACATTGAATTCCGGCACAAGCAGTTTTTTGATAAAAAACGATCGTTCGTCATTCATTCCCTGTCCATGTGCCTGAACATCATGTTCGATAACCTAACCATATAGGGGTGAGGCAATGAAGAATTCTGGGAACGTCATTCCTGTGCAACTTAGAGAGTTATGCCGTGCAATTTGTGCAATCGTCCATGCAAACATCAATGAAGACGCTTTTTTTCATCAATCTGAGCTTAAAACGAGAATCCCCGTTTTCCGAAAATCAGCATTCAGTGATAATGGGGTAAGGTGTGAACTAGAGCAGGGAAATGTAAATATAAAGGTATTTGTCAACGCCATGCTAGGGGAGCACTCAATCTACCATAATGCAATGGATCTTCAGCGTCGCATAGCAGAGGAAATTATCCTGTATACTTCTTTTTTGCCTAAGAAAATTGATGTGATTATTACTGGCGTAAAAGCAAAAAAGACGCAATGAAAGCGTCTTTTTCCCTTTAGATTTATATAGCGAATTTCTCGACTTCAGCTTTCACTTCATTCAGAAGCTTCTCACACTGGCTGACTAATGATTTCGGGAAGTGTTCACCTTCACCGTATTCGACACCATGCGGATAATAATGTTTGCCCAGCAAAGGAGTCATCAATTGAATGATTGCTTTGTGTGCGCCAACATCACCCTCGTGGACATGGCCCTGGACACGCAGATAATATGTACCTTCCTTGACGACGAGCTTTTTGTCATAAGTTACTCGCTCATAATCCCATTGTCCTTCACGTACAAGACCGTGCTCCAGCATAACCTCATCAAGACGGTTCAAGTCCGCCTTCAGATTTTCGATACCTGTATTTTCGAATTTCATCCTTTTTCCCTCCTAAAAACACACTGCAAAATTCACGCTTTATAATAGAGTATATCTCAAATTTAATAATAGTAAAAATATGATTAAGTTGCAATGAATATAAAAGCGTTTTTCAGTGTTTCTTGTTTTATTCTTTATAGCATCCAGCAAGATTGACAATTTCACGTTTTTGGCATAATTAGCAAAATCCCGGCAACCATAATATCGAGCAGGTTAAGCTTGACCCATAAGGAGGAAAAAAGACGTGCGTAAAATCCGGGATATTATGACGAGCGATGTAGAGACATGTACCTTGCTGGATAATGTGTTCGAAGTGGCAGTAAAAATGAAGGAGCTGAATGTTGGAGCCATTCCTATTGTTGACAATGATAAACTGGTAGGCATGATTACCGACCGAGATATTGTCATTAGAGGAATCGCTGAAAAACATCCACCTTCCTCAAAGGTTGAAAGTGTCATGAGTGACCATCTTGTTACAGCAACCCCTGAAATGTCCACGAAAGAAGCTACAAGCCTTATGGCGGAACACCAGATCAGAAGGCTGCCTGTAGTCGAAGGAGACAAATTGGTAGGGATAGTAGCACTTGGTGATTTTGCTGTCAATGAAATGACAGATGAGCAGGCCCAACATGCTTTATCCGAAATCTCTGAATCCGAAAATCAAATGCAATAGCGAGGAAAGGCACTCTCAAAGGGTGCCTTTTTGTCTTTATCTGTCTAAAAGAAGAAACGGCATGACAAGAAATCGATCGGAAGTGTGATATTTTGACAGAGAAAAGGGAAAAGTGTCCAATTTGTTGATAGGTCATTATTTTTTATAGGGCTGATGGAACAGTCCTATTAAAAAGATCAACATAAATGGTATAATAAAAGCTAAAATCGCTCATATAGTAATAGAGAGATACTAGCTTGCATCTTATACGCAGCAGGCTTGAATAAGGGGGGGATCCATCTGCGAACAATTGTAAGGATATTGATTTTTGCTGCAATATTTCTATTTATAGGTTTATACATGGGATATAACAAAGAAGAAAATGATGATTTGGTAATCGAACAGAACTCGACTCCTAAAGTGGATGAATCTCTTGAAAAGAATATCGCAGAACAAAATATCAGCGAAGGCATTGAACAGCCTCAGCAGGGTGTAGCCTCACTATTAGGAAAAGACATTGATGGACTTAAAGAGATACTAGGCAATCCTTCCAGGGTTGACCTATCAGCTTATGGTTTTCATTGGTGGATCTTCAACAACGACCCTGATCAATATATACAGGCTGGTGTACTGAATGACAAGGTTGTGACCGCCTATGGGATTGGCCCGAAGGTGGATGTACTGCCATTTAAAATTGGGCAGCCGATCGAAGAAATTTTTTCAATGAATGTGATTGAACCGGAAGTAACCTTCGAACACAACGGAAGCTCATACAAGTTCGAGCTTTCCGAACAGGATATGAACACAAGGCCAGTCATCAAGATGGGCGACTACTTCGTGCAGCTTTATATCGATAAATTCACGAGCTCCGTATCCAGCATTCGGTATATGGACAAGGAAACAATCATCAAACAGCGACCATATGAAATGGTCTACAGAGGGACGCTGATCGAACCTCCCGTATTATCCGATGGGGACTGGGTTAGGATTGAAGCAGGCCTGGAGAAACAAATTCTCGACATAACCAATGCCATCAGATCAAGACATGAACTGCAATTACTAGAGTGGGATGAGAAAACGGCTGAAGTCGCTTATGCGCACAGCAAAGATATGGCAATCGAAGACTATTTTTCTCATGAGTCGGAAAAATACGGGGATCTGTCCGAAAGACTAAAAGCGGCTGATATCTTATATGAAGTGGCCGGGGAAAACATCGCTGCAAACTATACGGATGCGCCAGCGGTTGTAGAAGGATGGCTGAACAGTGAAGCCCACCGTGAAGCCCTATTGAATGAGGATTTCTCCCACCTTGGAGTTGGAGTTTATCAAAAGCATTATACCCAGAACTTTTTGAAAATGTGGAATCAAGAGTAATAGCAATTTTAATTAATTCTTACGATCTTCATAAATACCAGAGTGCTTGCTCTTTCCAGTAGGGTTCGGAATGCTTCCATTCCGAACCCTTTTTTGTATCGTAAGAAAAGCTGTCCGAAGTGCGGGTACTTCGGACAACTTTGGGGCAAATAGGTGTAAAGCTGTCCGAACTATGTGCCACTTCGGACAACTTACGTGCTTTTAGGTGAAAAGCTGTCCGAACCAGGGTCCACTTCGGACAACATTTGTGGTTCTAGGTGAAAAGCTGTCCGAACCAGAGTCAACTTCGGACAACTTTCGCGCTTACAGGCGATAACCTGTCCGAACTAGAGGCGACTTCGGACAACATTTGTGGTTCTAGGTGAAAAGCTGTCCGAACCAGAGTCAACTTCGGACAACTTTCGCGCTTACAGGCGATAACTTGTCCGAACCAGGGTCCACTTCGGACAACATTTGTGGTTCTAGGTGAAAAGCTGTCCGAACCAGAGTCAACTTCGGACAACTTTCGCGCTTACAGGCGATAACCTGTCCGAACCAGGGGCAACTTCGGACAACATTCGTGTTTTTAGGTGAAAAGCTGTCCGAACTAGAGTCAACTTCGGACAACATTCATGCTTACGGGTGAAAAGCTGTCCGAACTAAAGACACCTTCAGTCCACTTTTGTACAAACAGGCGTAAAATCAGGCAGACCCAAAGCTGCTTCGCCCACTCTGCTCTGCCCGTCGGAAAGCGAAGCGACCTAAACGGAAATCAACAGTTAAACAACATAAAAAAAAAACTGTAGAAAACTCGGGTATCCACGAGTTAGTCTACAGTTTGTAAGCCGCAGTCATCTGCTCTTAGCCTTTCCTGACAGCTCTGTTAATGGAAAAGTAGCCATGCTTCCAGTTACCATACAGATGCACCAATTCGCCTTCACTGAAGGTGGGAGGGACTGCTCCTTTTCTTAAAGGAGTTATTTTCTTTACCGTCAATTCTTTTACTCCGGTGTTGATTTTCAAAACAGTCACATGGTTGAAGCGGTGATAGTAAAAACGTTCTTTGTGTTCATGGACTTCAATGATTTTTCCGCTGACGATTGCTTCTTCTGGAATTTCCTCCAGACCAATCCATTCCTGCTCATTTCGCTGCATCTCTTTTTTTGTCAGCCAATAAAAATAGGCAAGGATTAGTGGAATCGCAATTGCTGTAACCATGTAATATCCCCTTATTTATGCTGTTTTTCGATAACGAAAAAGCTTCCGGAAGAGTGGGCTATTCTTTTGCCGTCAGACCGGAATACATCGGCTTCAAGGACGACGGTGCTTCTGCCTTTATGGATCAGCGAGGCTTTGCAATGGAGTTTGTCGCCGATTCCGGGAGCAAGAAAATGGATGTTGAGCTGTGATGTCACGGCAGCGTAGCCTTCTGGCAGCAACCTGTTTGCCAATGTTCCCATCGCCGTATCCAGTACAGTGGCAGTAAATCCGCCATGAACAATCCCGAGTGTATTGTCGAGCACCCTTGTAATTGGAATATCAATTTCACAAGTTTGGTCATCGAGTCTTCTGTCCATGTGCAGCAGGCCATCGATATAAGTGCTGTTTTTGCCGCTTAATTTATTTTTTACTCCTGCCAGCACAATTTTAAGTGCTTCTAATTCCTGTTCGCCTGATAGCGAGATGCATTCGTCCAAAAGTTGGTGCAAATCTTTTTCCACTATATTTATACCTCTTTCTAAATGGCTCTGTTTCTTTCATTCTTATTCTAAATCATTATTTTAGCAAAGCCTTTTTTATGTTTTCTATTTTAACAAGTTTGATTTCAATTTGGAACTATTCGATATATCCTTCACCATTCATGATGGGTTTCATATGCTATTATAGGCATTTGTTACACTGTGAGGTGAAAGGCATGGCCAAAAAGAAACTCCATCCATCTGTTGAAAAGTTCAAGGAATTTGTAAAAGAACGCCCGGAACTGGCACAGCAAGTACGGAAGGGGGAAACGACCTGGCAGGAAATGTTCGAGGATTGGTACTTACTTGGTGAAGACGATCCAAGATGGGCTGCAAAATCGGAGAATAAAAAGGACAAGAAAAACGAAGAGAAGGAACAAAAAACAGATTGGCTCGGTACCATCATGGGGGCAGTGAAAAATATGGACCCTGCCCAGGTGCAAGGGCAGATTAACAATATCAGCCAGGCACTCGGGGCAATCCAGGGTGTGCTTTCCCAGTTCCAGGGGAAATCAGGCGGGTCCCAAGGTTCAAACAATGCTGGTCCGTCAAATCCCTTTTCATTCAGGAAGGATTAGAATGGAGGCGTAAGCATGCGAAAAGATGTTATGGATCAATTGCGATCGAATAAGGAATTGATTGAGTTCGTCCGAGCCCAGCCCCACTGGTACAGGAAGCTGAGCAGGGATCCAAGGGATTTGCATTCAGCCCAAATTGCTGCGCTGCATCATTTTGAAAAAACCATCCCTCATAAGGTCCAGAAGTTCTCCAACAATGTACAGATGGCATCAATGATGATGCATATGTTCTCGAGTATGAATTCACAGTCATGATCAAGCTTCCTTCTCCACGAAGGAAGCTTTGTTTTTTCAGCCTGTAAAAGCCTTCAGACCAGAATCCTTAGCTTTTCTGGCAGTTTCATGGTAAAATGAGGTTCGGAGGTGAGCCAGCATTGCTTGCTGTTACATCAGAAAGAGTCTTATTGTTGGAAGAAGCTGAACAGTTAGTCAGCATGATTTTACAATCTGATATTGCCGAATATTATCGGGAATGTTTATATAACGTTAAAAACAATGCGGAAACACAAAGAAAGGTCCGTGATTTTGTGGACATGAAGGAACGCTATGAAGAGGTCCAGCGTTTCGGAAAATACCATCCCGACTACAAAGAAATCATGGGCAAGATCCGCCTTGTGAAAAGAGAGCTTGATATGGACGAGACCATTGCCGAATTCAAGAAAGCGGAAAATGATTTGCAAAGCCTTCTTGATGAGGTGAGCGTAATTATCGGCAGATCCGTTTCCGAGAGTGTGAAAGTGCCAACCGGAAACCCGTTCTTCGAAAGCTCTTGCGGTGGCGGCTGCGGCAGCGGTGGAAGCTGTGGATGCTCCGCTTAAAATGAAAAGCATGGGACTCCCATGCTTTTTTATTTGCCTCGATTCTGCTTCGGTAAGCGGGAAAACATGATTGATGATTGAAAAAACTGGTTTTTGTATGCTAGACTAGTACAAAGCAAACGTTTACCGAAGGGGAAAAGAATATGATAGGACAGAGGCAAGGAATCATCGTCTGGCTGTATTCACTGAAACAGGCCAAGATGCTCAGAAGATTTGGCAATGTTCATTTTGTCTCGAAAAAGTTGAAATATGCTGTAATTTATTGCAATCTCGACGAGGCAGAGGGGCTTATGGAAAAGATTAAATCATATTCATTCGTTAAAAAGGTGGAACCTTCTTACAAACCATTCTTGAAAATGGAGTTTGAAAATTCTTCCCCTGACAAGGCCAAAGAATATGACTATAAGATGGGAATATAGCAATATAAAAAAGGCGAGGGGAATCCTCGCCTTTTTTGTATTGAAATGCTATTGAAGAGGCGGAATGTAATGGTTCAGCCTGAGGATGCCTATCAAGTACTGAAAATACAATTCTTTTTCGGCAAACATCGTGGACGGTTTAACATCAAATTCTATGATCGTCTTGTCCAGTTCATCAGCCAGCTCCTTGAACATGTCAAAGCGCTTGTTCTTTAAAATATGAGGGTTCGATATTCCCTCCCTGCAGATATATAAAGCCTGGAAGTTCCCGGGGTTGGTTGGCTTAAGGACCACTACGAGGGAACTTACTTCTTTTTCATTCACTTTTGTATGGATCGCCATTAAGTGCATCAACCGATGGCGGTTTGCCCTGGCTGTTTCAATCAATTCGTATAGATCTGAGTATCCTTCTCCAAGCTCGATAAAACGCTGAATCAATTTTATTTCCCCTTCCGACTTATCACTCCTTCATACTTTACCATTTGCAGTCTTAAATTTGAAGCTGTTATGTCCTGTAGGAGAAGATGTTTTTTTACAAAAACAAAGCCTTGAACCATTTAGGCTCAAGGCTTCCTTCCATGCACCACAATAGTGCAGAAGGCAAAGGGAGAGGAGAAACCGGAGGAAGAACTTATGGGGAAACGTAAGTCTTCTCCGCGGTTGGCAACAACATCCTCAAATTGATGTTGTTAATCATCATTATTTCCATATTAGGAAGGGATATACACTGGTTTGGTTAATTTTTTGAATGTGTGGTAGGATAAGGGAGTAATTTATACGAACATATTGTAAAAAGCTTACATATTTTAAGGAGCAAAAAAATGAGAGTTGTATCAGGTGATTTAAAGGGCCGGGTTTTAAAAGCGGTGCCCGGGACGTCTACCAGGCCTACTACTGATAAAGTGAAGGAATCCTTGTTCAATATGATTGGGCCTTATTTTACGGGAGGTCTGGGCCTTGATTTATTTGCCGGCAGCGGAGGCCTGGGGATCGAGGCACTCAGCAGAGGACTGGATCAGGTCATTTTTGTCGACCGTGAAGGAAAGGCAATTCACGTTATAAATGAGAACCTGAAGTCCTGCGGCCTGGAAGAGAAAGCAGAAGTTTACCGGAATGACGCTGTCAGGGCCTTGAAGGCCATTCAGAAAAGAGAGCTGGTCTTCGATTATATTTTCCTGGATCCTCCTTACAAAAAACAGCAGCTGGTCAAGCTGTTGGAAATGATGGATAAAGAGGGACTTATCCATCAGGAAGGTTTGATTGTCTGCGAGCATGCTTCAGATATCAGGCTGCCAGAAAAAATAGGGAAATTGGTGCAAACCAGAAATGAAAAATATGGTATTATCGGAATAACTCTTTATAACGTTGATGCAGAAGATGAGGGGGAAGAATAGGTGGCAAGAGTTGCTGTTTGTCCAGGCAGTTTCGACCCAATTACCTACGGGCACTTGGATATCATCACAAGAGCTGCGAAAGTATTCGATGAACTTTATGTAGTCGTTTTGAATAATTCTTCAAAGAAACCGCTGTTTTCGGTAGAAGAAAGAATAGATCTGATCGATCAGGTCACAAAGAACATCCCGAATGTAAAAGTGGATTCCTTTCAGGGACTGCTGGTTGATTATGCAGAGAGCGTCAATGCCAATGCCATAATCAGAGGTTTGCGCGCTGTTTCGGATTTTGAGTATGAAATGCAAATCACTTCAATGAACAGGGTTTTAGATGACAAAATCGAGACTTTTTTCATCATGACAAATAACCAGTACTCATTCTTGAGTTCAAGCATCGTAAAAGAAGTGGCCAAGTATGGCGGTAAAATTTCTGAATTGGTACCAAGTGAAGTCGAGGAAGCTTTACTGAAAAAATTCAATGAAGACAAAAAATAACGGGCAGAGATGCCCGTTATTTTTCTTGCAGGATCCGGCTGCCGAGAATCCAAATGTAAATGAGCAAGCTGCCTATCGTGATCAGCGGCCCTGCCGTGGCAAGGAGGCTGTATGCTTCTGCCAGGCGGCTTCCCTCCGATGTCAGATATTCCATTACGGGCAATGCATTTGATGGCTGGCCATCCTGGAAAAAGCGTTCATATACTGGTTTCCAGAGAATGAAAGCATAAAAAGCAGCAAAGAATCCATGGATGATTCGCGCGAAAAAGAATGGCTGGAAACGGATATCTGTCTGCGCGAGAATGCTTGCCACCTGTGCCTGAACACTAAAACCGCTGAATGCCAGTATGAAGCTTGTAATGACAGCCTGATGCATCAAGGTTGCATCCTGGACCTGGCTGGTCATCTGGCTGCCGAGTGTAATCTCGAATAAGCCAGAAATAAATGGAAGGCTAAGCATATCAGTCATTCCCAGCATTCCGAGCATGATTTCAAGGAATTTGGCAAGAAATCCAGTAACATGAAGGTGGAATAACAGTTTATTTATAACCGAAAACAAGATGATGAAGCCGCCAATCATCAATAGAGTCTGGATGGAAGACATCACGGCATCGCCGAGAAGCTTTCCAATCGGACGGTTGTCCTTGATCCTTGTTCTGTGCAATGCTGCAAAAGCATCCCTTATGGATAAATTCCGTTCTTTATCCTTTTTGGTGCTTTCTTCGTTTCTCCCGTAGAACCTCATGATCAAGCCTACGCTGATATTGCCAAGATAATGAGCCAGAGCGAGTATGACCCCAAGCTGGACATTGTAAAAGAATCCAACTGATACAGCTCCGAATATGAAAAGGGGATTGGAGGAGTTTGTAAATGAAACCAGTCTTTCTGCTTCAATTTTTGTCAGCTGACCTTCCTGGCGCATCCTTGCCGTCAGTTTAGCTCCTGCTGGAAAGCCCGATGCCATTCCCATCGCCCAGACAAATCCGCCGACACCCGGTACCTTGAACAGAGGCCTCATCAACGGTTCGAGAAGTACACCGATAAAACGGACAACTCCAAATCCGATCAGCATTTCGGATACGATGAAAAAAGGAAGGAGCGAGGGAAAGACAATTTCCCACCACATATTCAATCCCCGGATCGAAGCATCAAAGGATTCTTGGGGAAAGGTAATGAGTGAAACAGCCAGAAAGGTGACGGAGGCTGCAAGGAACAGTGTTTTCAATCTGGATTTTAGCACTTGAGATTCTCCTTCCTGCGGTCTTGCTGTGAAACTTTTTTAATCAATGGTAAAATAGAGTGAAACTCACCGGTGGGGTAATTTTCCATCCATCCCATACTATATACCTTGTGTGCTGTCACATTAGTGAAAAAAACCTTGATAAGGGGCCGGTTTGGACCCGAAATTTTTTACCTGAAAAAACATGATTAGTTGTCAGCCTTGTCCTCATATAAATCAATATACTCGCTGAACTTCAATTTAGACCAAGTTTAGGATGTATCGACAAAAACATGGGTTTAAGGGAGGAAAAAGCTTTGGCAAGACCAAAGGTCGGTTTAGCCCTGGGTTCTGGTGGTGCAAGAGGATTTGCCCATCTGGGTGTCATAAAAGTCCTTCGGGATGAAGACATCCCCATTGATTTAATAGCCGGAAGCAGCATGGGGGCGCTTGTAGCATCATTCTACGGTGCGGGGCTGGATGTTGAACGGCTCTATAAACTATCACGGGTATTCAAAAGGAAATACTATCTTGATTTTACGGTACCTAAAATGGGATTTATCGCCGGGAAAAGAGTGAAAGAGCTCATCAGAATCTTTACTCATGGCAAAATGATTGAGGAGCTGGATATCCCCATTGGAATTGTTGCAACAGACCTCATGTCGGGGGAGAAGGTAGTCTTCAAACAAGGTCCTGTGGCTGAAGCTGTAAGGGCAAGTATTGCAATCCCGGGGATTTTTGTACCCGAAAAGCTTGGAGGCCGATTATTCGTCGATGGCGGGGTCGTTGACCGCATCCCCGTTTCTGTCGCCAAGGAGATGGGAGCCAATATCGTCATCGCCGTTGATGTTTCGAGTGTGAAAATCAACGAGGATGTGACCTCTATATTCGACGTGATTATGCAAAGTATCGATATCATGCAGATGGAGCTGGTCGCGAATCGGGAGGTTGCTTCCGATGTGATGCTCCGCCCGCCAGTTGAAATGTTCAATTCAAAGGCATTTACTAATATAGAAGAAATCATTGAGATTGGTGAAGAAGAAGCGAGGAAGCATATCGATAAAATCAAACAATGCATTGCAGAATGGAAGGAGCCGCAAACAGAATGAGCAGAAAGACATCGATAGGCATTTCTATATTGGCAGCTGTTTTAATTATGGCTAGTGCACTTTTTTACCTGCCATACTATGTAACCAAGCCGGGAATGGCAAAAGAGCTGGAACCGATTGTCGAGGTGGAAGGCGGTTATGACGAGGAAGGCAATTTCATGCTTACAACCGTCAGGATGGGCAGAGCCAATATATATGCATACGTTATCGCCAAGTTCAGCAAATACCAGGAAATTTATCCAGTCGAAGATATCAGGGCAGAGGATGAAACGGATGAAGAATACAATATCCGCCAGCTGCACATGATGGATAATTCGAAGACGGCAGCAATCGAGGTTGCCTATAAAAAAGCCGGGAAACCAGTGGACTATACGTATAAAGGTGTTTATGTGCTAAGGACAATGGAAGGAATGCCGGCTGATGGAAAATTGAAGCCAGGCGACCTCGTTTTCAAAGTAGATGGCAATCCTTTTTCATCATCACAAGAATTCATAGATTATATTAGTTCCAAGAAGCCAGGGGATACAGTGAAGCTAGAGTATAAGCGAAATGGCAAGTCAAAACAGGCCAAAATCCCATTGAAGGCACTTGATGATGGAAGCAATCGCCCTGTAGTAGGAATCCAGCTTGTTGATGATAAAGAAATTGACGTGGAACCGGATGTCACGGTGGAATCAGAGGAGATCGGCGGACCATCGGCAGGATTTATGTTCTCATTGGAAATTTACAATCAATTGACAGAGGAAGATTTGACAAAGGGATACGAAATAGCTGGCACCGGGACAATGAGCCCCGATGGGACAATTGGAAGAATCGGCGGGATCCAGCAAAAAGTAGTAGCGGCGGATAAGGCAGGCGCCGAAATCTTTTTCGCACCATTTGAAAAAGGTGCAAAAGGCTCAAATTACGAAGAAGCACTTATTGCCGCAAAAGATATTAAAACAAAAATGAAAATCGTTCCTGTTGATACTTTTGATGAAGCCGTGTCCTATCTGGAGAACCTAAAAGAAAAATCACGCTGATCCAGCGTGATTTTTTTATCCTTTTAACATGATGGGTGGTTGTGCGAATTCTTTTGCCAGCAATTTTTCCTGGCTGCTGCCGTTTTGGCCAAGTGCATAGATTCTGGCCGCTCTGGTATCCAGTTCAAGATCAGGATCTGAAAAGGCTGAAAGCTTGGAAACAAGCGGCAGGCTGAAATCCTTTTTCCTTAAGTTCAAGTAGGATCGTCCTTTTTCGGTTGCACCTAATAACCTCAGATAATTCACTGTATTTTTGGTGGTATTCATTTGATCTTTTCGTGTATTGGTTAAAATGTGGAGGCAGACTCTTTGCAGCCTTGTCCATGTATAGCGCTTCGTTTTAATCGATTCCATGAATTGCTGGAAGCTGTTTGAGGCTGCTGCAGCGGCAAGCAATCTGTTTTCCAGTCCTTCTTCCACTTCATAAAACTCGTTCAATTCTTTAGGACTGCTTTGCAAAAGCCTGTATTTTAAGAAAGGCCAGTAATTTTCCCAGGAATGGAATCCTCCATACTCTTCCTTATAGCTGATCAAGTGTTTGTATGTCGAATCAGGGACGTATTGTCTGATCGCTTCCATTTCGCCTGATGCGCCGAACAACGCTTTGCGTATGCTGGTCGCACTGGCGATTGTCGCCGAAGCAAAATGCTCATCATGGTAGCCAGCGTTTTTTCTGGTAATTGTTTGTGCCGTCATTTGGCTGTCCTGTCTGAGGATTGCCTGGATGTAATGCATCCCCAAAATATTATTTGGCTTAGAAATATCAATGAAGCTTTCTGCAGGAGCGAGGGCTTGGAATGCCAGGGCTATTGACTTAGGGTAGCTGTTACCTTCTCCTGCAAAAAACCTGATTTTTTCTTGAAAAAAATCATTGTTGGCCTCAAGAAAGCTGATCGTCTGGATGAACGCATTGAGATCGCCTGATTCACTGCCAAAACACAGAGTCTCACAGCCGGCTCCAGACAGGATTGAGACTGCACCTTCTGCGAAGACCTCGGCATGCTGTGTCGCGAATCGGTAGGGAAGTTCAAATACAATGTCTACTCCGGCATCAAGTGCCATCTTTGTTCTTGTCCATTTCGAAACAAGCGCTGGTTCCCCGCGCTGCAGAAAATTCCCGCTCATAGCGGCGATGGCAATATCAGAACCAGATTGTTCTTTCGCCTGCTGCAAATGAAATAGATGGCCATTATGGAAAGGATTATATTCAACGACGACACCAACAGCTTTCATTATTGTACTCCTTCGTGTTAATATGGATATTGCATTGTTTTGAAGTTTAATTTAAAGTATTTATGTAAATTATAGTGTAAAGAAAAAATATTGACAAATGATTACGCGAAGGGCTATAATTACCTTTGTTGCCTTGGGGTGATTCTATGAAATGGACAATAAGTCAGATACAAAAACATCGAAATAAGGACTTTCTGATTGACGAGTTTGTTCGAATGGACTCAATTAAGGAAACAGATCCGACAATCCGCGAGGTATCTCCCATCCATCTAACTGGAAGGGCGGATATCAGTGCCACAAGAGTGACATTCCACATCCGGATTGATGGTCACTTGATCCTGCCTTGTTCACGAACACTTGTTGATGTAAAATATCCAATTGATGTGGAAACTACTGAAACTTTCATGTTAAACAGCTACGATTATGAGGCTGATGAGGAAGTTCATCAAGTAACAGGCGATGTCATTGATCTTGAACCCATCATCAGGGATATCTTGCTGGTGGAAGTGCCGATGCAAGTATTCTGTGATGATAGCGCTGGTCAAGAAGGCGCACCCCAGTCAGGTAAGGATTGGGAAGTAATCGAGGAACAGGAGAAATCCGAAAAACTTGATCCCCGGCTTGCCGGACTTGCAAAATTCTTTGAGGATTCCAAGGATTCCTCTGACTAATGAATGAAAAAAGAGCGTGGAGGTCCAGAAAAGGACTGGCCTTCATAAACTTTCTTATTCCTTTTAAGGAGGTGGGAAGAATGGCTGTACCATTTAGAAGAACGTCTAAAACTGCGAAAAGAAAACGCCGTACTCATTTTAAATTACAAGTTCCGGGTATGGTAGCATGCCCTAACTGCGGTGAAATGAAACTTGCTCACCGTGTGTGCAAAGCTTGCGGAACATACAAAGGAAAAGAAGTTGTTAACGACTAATTTTCTTTCAGAAAAAGCACAGGATGCAGATGCATCTCTGTGCTTTTTTTGTTTTATAGGAAATGATCGCAACTGGGGTTGTCATAATCCAGCTCCAGCGCTTATCTGGGCTGACCGGGGCGCTTGTACTTTTTGTCTATATTTGCTCCTTAATACAGAAAATTGATACAATTTGAAGGACTAGTGTTTTTCAGGAGGAGCGGGTTGGATGGATTCATACATAATTTCAAAAGAAAAAGACGGAGTGCTGCTTTTTACGATCAACAGGCCTGCCAGAAGAAATGCTATTGACTATGAGGTAATGGCAGGGCTGGAAACAGCAATCGAAATGGCGGCAGATCGGGATGTTAAAGTCTTTGCGATTACAGGTGCCGGTGAGCAGGCTTTCTGTTCGGGAGGCGATTTATCTGCCTTCCATCAATTGAAAACAGAAGAACAGGCATATGGGATGCTTTCGCGGATGGCTGGGATTCTATATAATCTGCTGACACTTCCAAAACCGACCATTGCGATTCTCAATGGTTCTGCAGTTGGGGGAGGTTGTGAAATAGCATCTGCCTGCGATTTCAGAATTGGAAAAGCAGAAATGAAAGCGGGTTTCGTCCAGGCAAACCTGGCAATTACAACTGGCTGGGGAGGGGGCACGATCCTCCTGGAAAGACTTCCACACGCAGCAATGAAAATGCTGCTTGATGCAAGAATCCACAATGCTGAAGAGCTAATGGGCCTTGGTTTCTTGAATCATTTATATACAGATGATCCTATTGATGCCTGTCTCTCATTCATGAAAGAAAGTTTGAATAAAGAGACAGCGGTTTTAGAAGCTTATAAATCATTAATCAATAAAAAATGGGAGCAATTATCAATGAGAGAAAGGATGGAAGCAGAAGCCGCAAAATGTGCTGTACTATGGGGAGAAGAAGCACATCATCAAAAAGTGGACGATTTTATGAGCAAAAAAAATAAAAATAATTGATTGGTATTGGATGATATCAGTCTATCTTTCCTATTAGATGCATAAGAATGAATAAAAAACAATAGGAGGGATTTTCTGATGCCACTAACCCGTCAGGATGCCTGGTCACAGGACGAAGACTTATTGCTTGCTGAAGTAGTATTGCGCAATATCCGCGAGGGCGGCACGCAATTAAAAGCTTTTGAGGAAGTAGGGAAACAGCTGTCAAGAACAGCCGCCGCCTGCGGTTTCCGCTGGAATTCCTATGTGAGGAAGCAATATAAATCCGGCATCGAACTAGCAAAAAAACAGCGAAAAGAAGCAAAAAAACAGGTGAAATCACAAGAAGTTACGGAAGAAGCTCAGGCTCCGGCAAGCGAAACGCCAAGCCCGGTCCAGGAGATAAAGGAAAAACAATCGAATTTAAGCATTGAAGCAGTAAAACAGTATCTTGATGACCTCTATGAAAAAGCGGGAACTCTTAACAGTCAGGATGATCAGAAAGAAAAAATCCGCGGCCTTGAAAAGCAAATCTATTACTTGTCTGCTGAAAATGAAAAATTAGAGACAAAGCTGAGGTCGATGGAAGAAGACTATCGTGCCCTGATTGATATCATGGAGCGGGCCAAAAAAAGAGTAGGCCCTAAGGACGAAGAAAAACAGCAGAAAATGAACTTTCAGGTTGAGGGAAAAGGAAACCTGGAAAAGGTTGAAAAATAAACAATAAGAAGCGCCTGCCAGATTTGGCAGGCGCTATTAATATGTTCTTACTGGACTTGTTCCGTTACACCGGCAGGATACCAGACAAGCGGGTTTTCACCACGGTCTCTTTCCACATCATAATGAACAGGCGTGAAGCCCATCTTTTCCCAGAAGTCCTGAGATTTAACTCTTGGATTAGTCTTGATTGGCAGGCCAAAGGTTTTCGCGAATTCAACGAGCGCTTTGCCATAGCCCTTTCCCTGGTAATCCGGAAGTACTTCAAGCTTCCAAAGCTCCAGATAATCCTGGGAAGGTTCGAAGTAACGGTCAAACTGTTTCTTGACCTGATAAAGGCTCATGCGCGCAACAAGCTTGTCGCCGAAATAAATACCGTAAAACGGTGAATCGCTATCATTTTCCACAATATTCGCTTCCAGATCCTCCAGCATTGAAAGCTCCTGATGGCCATACTCCTTGAATTTCTTGAATTCCTCTAACGTCTTATAATTGATTTTAAGTTTTTCCACTTTTTTCACCATAATACACTCCCTCTATCAAGCCGCCAATCAATGACTGATCATGCGCTTTTCCTATTCTGAAAAAGGCAGCTGAAATTATTTGTTTTTTTACACCTATTTTTATTATATTATAAAAACATGAAAAATTCTGCATTTGAATTTTAGAAAGCGGTTCCAATTTTTGCAGGAAGAATACAGAATATTGTAGAATTTTATAAGTGAGCGTAATTTTTTACGGGAAAGGGGAAAGAGCGTGCAAAAAATATTGATTGCAAACAGAGGAGAAATAGCGCTTCGCATTATCCGCACTTGCCGTGAGCTTGGAATTGATACTGTGGCTGTCTATTCAGATGCTGATCAGGAACTGCCTTTTGTAAAAGAAGCTGACAGCGCTTTCCGGATTGGTGAGCCGCCGGTTCAGAAATCCTACCTCAATACAGATGAAATTTTGAGAATCGCAAAGGAAGAAAAAGTGGATGGCATCCATCCTGGTTATGGCTTTTTATCGGAAAACGCAGAGTTTGCCCGAAAAGTGCAGAAAGCTGGGTTGACATTCATCGGTCCTGCTCCGGATACGATTGAAAAGATGGGTGATAAAATCGTCGCAAGATCGACGATGGAAGCTGCGGGCGTTCCTGTTGTGCCGGGCAGTGACCAGGGTTTAAAAACGCTGGAGGACGCCGTCAGGCTTGCAGAAGAAATTGGCTACCCGGTCATGCTGAAGGCTAGCGGGGGCGGGGGCGGAATTGGCATGGTGCTCTGTGAAAATGAGCAAGCGCTCGCTAAGAATTTTGATTCCACGAAGGCCAGAGCAAAGGCATATTTTGGATCAGATGAAGTATTCATTGAAAAATACATCAAAAATGCCCGTCATGTCGAGGTCCAGATTTTTGGCGACAGCCATGGCAATCATGTACATATGTTTGAACGTGATTGCTCGATCCAGCGCCGTCACCAAAAAGTGATTGAAGAGGCGCCGTCACCGTTCTTAAGGGAAGAAGCGCGGCAGAAAATGTATGAAACCGCAGTAACAGCTGCCAGGGCCGTGGATTATGTGAACGCCGGGACCGTGGAATTCATTGTGGATGAAAATGAGAATTTCTACTTTCTCGAAATGAATACAAGATTGCAGGTTGAACATCCGGTCACGGAAACCATTACCGGTCTCGATCTTGTGAAGTGGCAAATCCTCGTTGCGAGAGGCGAAAAACTTCCTTTGCTCCAGGATGAAATTGAGAAGAAGGGATCAGCGATTGAATTCCGTCTCTATGCGGAAGATCCAGTCAGGTTCTTGCCTTCACCAGGTAAAATCACTGAGTTTTCATGGGAAGATCGCGAAGGAGTCCGAGTCGATGCCGGTTATGAATCTGGTTCGACGGTCACACCTTATTATGACCCAATGGTTGCGAAATGCATCGCTGCGGGAGGAAACCGGGAAGAAGCCATCAAAATTGCTCAGGAATTTTTTGCAAACATGAAGCTGGAGGGAATCAAATCGAATGCTCCATTGTTTGTGGAAATTTTAGGTGAAGAAGGCTTTAAATCCGGAAACTACACAACTGCATATTTAACAGAAAGAAAATTGGCATCAAAATAGAGGAGGATATGGATATGAAAGAAATTACAGCAAGTATGGCAGGAACAGTATTGAATGTGATGGTGGCCGCTGGGGATTCCATTACGGAAGGCCAGGAAGTATTGATGCTTGAATCGATGAAGATGGAAATCCCTGTTGAAAGCCAGGGGGCAGGAACGGTAGCTGAAGTGAAAGTAAATATCGGCGACTTTGTTAACGAAGGCGATATCCTGCTTGTACTAGAATAATAGCAAAGTAAAGGCGCCGAACTAGCCCTTTAAAGGGGAAGGATTGAACCAAATAGGTTTTAGGAGGGGAACAATGACAACCGCAAAGACTTTAACGGATACTTTACAAGAGAAAGTCCAGCAAATTGAAGCTGGCGGCCACCAGAAATATCATGACAAGCTGGCGGAGCAAAATAAATTGTTCGTAAGAGATCGGCTTAATCTTTTATTTGACGAGGGAGTCTACGAGGAAGATGGCAAGTTCGCGAATTTCCAGGCTGGCGACCTGCCTGCAGATGGTGTCGTGACTGCTATTGGCAAAATCGGCGGACAGACTGTTTGTGTCATGGCGAATGATTCGACAGTAAAAGCAGGTTCATGGGGTGCCAGGACGGTTGAGAAGATCATCAGGATCCAGGAAACAGCTGAAAAGCTGAAGGTTCCTTTATTGTATCTTGTCGACTCGGCAGGTGCCCGTATCACTGACCAGCTTGATATGTTCCCGAACAGAAGGGGAGCAGGAAAGATCTTTTATAATCAGGTGAAATTGTCAGGTGTAATCCCGCAAATCTGCCTTCTATTCGGACCTTCCGCAGCGGGAGGGGCCTATATTCCAGCGTTCTGCGATATCGTGATCATGGTGGACCAGAATGCGTCGATGTATCTCGGATCCCCAAGGATGGCGGAAAAAGTCATTGGCGAAAAGGTCACATTGGAGGAAATGGGCGGCGCCCGCATGCACTGCTCTGTGAGTGGTGTAGGCGATATGCTTGTCTATAGTGAGCAAGAAGCCATTGAAGCAGCGAAGCGGTATTTGAGTTATTTCCCTGCGAATTTCCAATCAAAAACAGATTTGATTGAAGGAGTTGCTCCAAAGGCAGGAAGAAGCCTTGAAGAGATTGTTCCACTGAATCAAAATGCTCCTTTCGATATGTATGAAGGAATCGATGCCTTGATTGATGAAGGCAGTTTCTTTGAAATCAAAAAGCTGTTCGCCCCTGAGATCATAACCGGCTTTGCCCGTATCGACGGACGTGCAGTCGGAATCATCGCGAATCAGCCAAAGGTGAAAGGCGGAGTTTTATTCGTTGATTCTGCTGATAAGGCGGCAAAATTCATCACACTCTGCGATGCCTTCCATATTCCATTGCTGTTCCTTGCCGATGTTCCAGGCTTCATGATCGGAACAAAGGTTGAAAGGGCTGGTATCATCCGCCATGGCGCTAAACTGATTGCGGCGATGAGTTCAGCCACCGTACCCAAAATCTCTGTTATCGTCCGAAAGGCATACGGTGCTGGCTTGTATGCGATGGCAGGACCGGCATTCGAACCGGATTGCTGCATAGCGCTGCCTACTGCGCAAATTGCGGTAATGGGTCCTGAAGCGGCGGTAAATGCGGTGTATTCGAATAAAATCAATCAAATCGAAGACCCGAAAGAAAAAATCGCTTTTGTCCAGGAAAAGCATCAGGAATACAAAGAGAGCATTGACATCTATAAGCTGGCTTCCGAACTGATCGTAGACGATATCGTCGCAGCGAATGATTTAAGGAATGCCCTGATCGATCGCTTCAAATTATATGAAACAAAGGACATGGAGTTTAGTGTCAGGAAACACCCTGTCTATCCTGTGTAAAACAATGAAACGGAGATCCTTGAGGGTCTCCGTTTCATTTTTGTGCCGTTTAGCAAATTAACTCAAAAATCCTTAATCCTTTCTTCCTAAGAGGCATTTGTTTCTGCTAAAATATGACTAAAGATCTTACTATTGTTTTAACATGTGATAGATTTTCAGGAGATGCACATCTTGATAGTGTGCGGAGACCTTCAATGAGGGGTACTTATGAAGATAGCGATAATTGGCGGCGGTTCATTAGGTTTATTATTCTCCTATTACCTCGGCTTCAAAAACGAAGTTACCATCTATACGCGGACTAAGGAGCAAGCAGACGAGATCAATAAAAATGGACTGCATCTTATAAAAGGCGGCATACCGCAGCCGCCGCTCAAGGTTTCGGCTGCGGCCATCCAGGATTGGAAAGGAACAGAAGAGTTTACGGTTGTGGCAGTGAAGCAATACCAGCTTTCCGACCTAATGGCTGAGCTAAGGCTAAGGGTGAATGCCAGAGGCAGTATTCTTTTTCTGCAAAACGGTTACGGCCATATCAAGATGCTCCCGGAGATCACTGCGCCTGATATTTATGTGGGATCGGTCGAACATGGAGCTGTTAGAGAGAATGAATATACCGTTCAGCATAATGGCTTTGGGGTCACCAGAACTGCAGTATTCCGCGGAGAAGACCGACTTCTCAGAGAATTTTCGCTGAGGGTTCCTGACGATTTTCCAATTCTCTTTGAATCTGATTATAAAGAGATGCTCATCAAGAAGCTGGTGGTCAATGCTGTCATCAATCCATTGACTGCAATTTTGAAAGTCAGGAATGGTGAGCTGATCAATAATTCCTTTTATTTTGAGGTCTTCAAGCAAATGTTTGAGGAGTGTGCCCTTGTCCTTGGTCTGGAACATCGGGAAGAATACCTCCAGAACCTGATGACAGTCTGCACAAAAACAGCAGATAACCATTCGTCCATGTATAAGGATATTGAAAATGGCAGACAGACTGAGATTGACGCCATCCTTGGATACTTGCTCGAATTATCAATAAGCAAAAATATCAAAGCTCCATTAATACATAACTATTATCATTGCATCAAGGGGAAGGAGCAAGAAAGGGAGGGAGCATGATGCCTGGATTCTTCTCCGCACTTGTTGCCGTATTGATTACAGTGCCTATAATTGGCTATCTGGCTGTGTTCATCATCACCAAACAAATCACGGGAAACCACCGTCGATCTGTCAATCTCGCCATTGACTTCAGTACTTTTTTGCTGGTACTGTCTGTCCATTTTTTGATCCTTACCATATGGGGAAAATCCTTTTTTTGGCTTATACTGATTATTTTATTTGGCTTGGCGGCCATATTCGTCTGGATTCATTGGCACTATAAAGAGGAAATCATTCTGCCGAAGGTTTTTAAAGGTTTTTGGCGGTTTAATTTTCTGCTTTTCAGTTCAGCCTACATCATTCTTGTTCTATTTGGTTTGTATAAGCGCCTGATGTTCCTGTTTGCTTGACCTGATGTTGGACTGTCTCTACGGAGGTCCAGCATTTTTTGATTTTTGCAAGCTGAAACGGAGCAAAAGCCTTCTGCACCTGACATAACCGAATGCTTATTCATCCTTTGTAGGGGTGGAGCGACTCCTATTCATAAAAAAACCTTGATTTTAGAAATTTCGAAAGGCAAAGTTTTTTTCTTTTCATTTCAAACAATGCTATACTCATTACAGTGAAAATTGTTAACGAGAAAGGAAGTACAAGTTAATGGAGATGTTGAATCTCTCACTTCCGGCTGCGAACCGGTTTGCGACAGATTACCTTGCTGGGAGCCCTGAACTTCAGAGGTTCTTTCATTATAATTTTACAGACGAAAATTCATATGTTCATCGATTGGATGAATTGAAAAATAGAAGTTTCATGAGACAGGAACTTGCCGACCATATTCAGACATTCATGTCACGATATGCGGAGTCTGATCGAATTGCTGAGAATATCGAGAAACTCAGGAAGGAAAACAGCGTTGCCGTCATTGGCGGCCAGCAGGCTGGTATTTTGACAGGGCCGCTCTATACGATCCATAAAGTGATATCAATCATCAAGCTTGCTGAACAAAAAGAGCAGGAGCTTGGCGTCCCGGTTGTACCAGTATTTTGGATTGCGGGTGAAGACCATGACTACCAGGAAGTCAATCATGTTTACGTCATGAAGGACAAAAGGCAGGAGAAATGGGTCTACCCGGAAAAGAATCTCGAGAAAAAGATGATTTCCGAGGTATGTATCAACCGTGATCTGTGTTATTCCTGGGTTGAGGAAATCATGGAAACCTACGGCGAAACAAAACACACGAAAGAAGTATTATCCTTTGCCCTGGAATCATTGAAGAAAGCGGAATC
Organism: Chryseobacterium sp. ISL-80; assembly: GCA_018613055.1. Taxonomy (GTDB): domain Bacteria; phylum Bacillota; class Bacilli; order Bacillales; family Cytobacillaceae; genus Mesobacillus. The sequence continues at coordinate 72,679 of JAGGQZ010000001.1, forward strand.
GTTCGTGGACTTTTTTGCCACGATCATCATGGAGCTATTCAAGGATTCAGGCTTGCTGATTGTTGATTCAGGGAATAAAGACCTGCGCAAGCTTGAAAAAGAATATTTTATCAATCAAATTAAAAATCATCGTGAAATCACTTCCGCTGTCCTTGGCCAGCAAGAAAAGACCAAAGCGGCAGGCTTTTCTAATATGATTGATATCAATGTAAATACAGCGAACCTGTTTTTTTATGATGAACATGTAAATGAACGTATTTTGCTTCAATTTGACCCACAAAGTGGAGGGTTTGCAGGTAAAAATGGCGAAGTCAGTTTCACATATGATGAACTGATGGAGATTGCGAATGAGTTTCCGGAAAAACTCAGCAATAATGTCGTTACCCGTCCGTTAATGCAGGAATGGCTTTTCCCGACGCTTGCCTTCATTGGCGGTCCCGGAGAAATTGCCTACTGGGCAGAGCTGAAACTTGTTTTCGAGCATTTCGGTGTCCAGATGCCTCCGCTTGTCCCAAGGCTGAATATCACCTTATTGGAAAGGTCGATTGAATCCGACCTTGACGAATTGAAACTGGATCTAAAAGAAGTGTTGATTTCAGGTACGGGCGGACATGAACTGAAATACATCGACTCACTGAAGGATCGGGAAGTAGAAGAGTTATTCGGTCAGGTTAAAGGGATGCTGTCAGATCAATATCAGCTCATCCGTGAAAAATCAAACGGAATCGATCCGGTTTTATTGCCATTGCTGCAAAAGAACGAATCCATCCTGCTGAATCAGATCAAGTTCATGGAGGATAAAATTGTAGAGGCAATCTGCCGAAAGAATGACCATATCCTGCGAAAGTTCTCGCGGGTGGAGAATGCATTAAGACCAGGCGGGGCGCCGCAGGAAAGAGTATGGAATCCGTTCTATTACCTGAATAAGTATGGTTTGAACCTGGTTCCGGAATTATTAAAGCTGCAGTATCGGTTCGACGGGACCCATAAAATCATAAAATTGTAAAATTGGCTCCATCCTTTTCGGATGGGGCTTATTTTTCGTCCAGGGCTGGTTTCCAAAATACGGATGAAGGAGCAATTCTCGCGAGTTTTCGCTTAATTATTAAGGATGAAGGTGCAATGAGTCTAAATCAACGGGCAATAGTCGAGGTAGACTAGGATTTCAGTGCAATTAATGAATCGTGCTGTCCATTTGCAGTCTTCGATTGTCCAGCAGCTGATAATGAAAAAATAAAAAAAGTAAGAAATGACGAAGGAATTCAAGTTGGTGGATAGAATATTTAAAATAAGGTGGTGAAAAGTGGGGGAATGTGGTACATTGTATTTAGAAAGTGGGGGTAGTGGCATGTTCATGGGTGAATACCATCATAATGTGGATAGCAAAGGCCGATTGATCATCCCTGCCAAGGTCCGTGAAAACCTTGGGGAAATGTTCATTCTTACCCGTGGACTTGACCAGTGTTTATTTGGTTACCCCGTTTCTGAATGGTCAGTGATCGAAGAAAAGCTCAAAGGACTTCCGCTGACTAAAAAAGATGCACGTGCATTTACCCGTTTTTTCTTTTCGGGTGCTACCGAGAGTGAAATTGACAAACAGGGGAGAGTCAATATTCCTTCCCCGCTGATGCAATACGCCAAGCTTGAGAAAGAATGTGTGATTTTAGGTGTTTCCAATCGAATTGAAATTTGGAGCAAAGCCATCTGGGAAGAATATTTCGCAGAATCTGAGGAATCTTTTGCTGAAATTGCGGAAAATATGATTGGATTTGATATTTAAGGGTAACATTATTCTGATATAATATTACCTGCTCCTCGATTGGAAAGGTGGATCATGATGTTCAAACATACAACAGTTTTACTGGAAGAAACAGTAGACGGGCTCAATATCAAGCCTGACGGTACATACGTGGATTGCACTCTCGGTGGCGCAGGCCACAGTGAATTGATTTTGTCCAGGCTTTCGGAAAAAGGAAAGCTATACGCATTTGACCAGGACGATGTCGCGATTGCAAATGCAAAAGAAAAGCTTGCAGCATACGGCGACAGGCTGACAATCATTAAAAGCAATTTTCTTTATCTGCAGGAAGAGCTTGAAAAGTTGGGTGTAGAAGAAGTTGATGGAATTCTTTATGATTTGGGAGTTTCCTCACCGCAGCTGGATACCCCGGAACGCGGCTTCAGCTACCACCACGACGCTCCGCTTGATATGCGGATGGACCAGGATGCAGCATTGTCCGCTTACGATGTCATTAATGAATGGCCATATGAAAAATTGGTCAAAATCTTTTTCCAGTACGGAGAAGAGAAATTCTCAAAGCAAATTGCCCGCAAGATTGAGGCTGCACGCGAAAACAAGGCAATTGAAAGTACTGGTGAACTTGTCGAGTTGATAAAAGATGCAATTCCTGCACCTGCAAGGAGAAAAGGCGGCCATCCCGCCAAAAGAATTTTCCAGGCAGTCAGGATCGCGGTTAATGATGAACTTGGTGTATTTGAAAAATCACTAGAGCAGGCAATCGAACTTCTTTCCGTAGGAGGAAGGATCAGTGTCATCACCTTCCACTCACTAGAAGACAGGATTTGTAAGGTAACCTTGAAAAAAGCGAGCGAAACACCGCCGCTTCCACCTGGGCTGCCAATAATTCCTGATGAGTTTCAGCCTAAATTGAAGCTGATTACAAGAAAACCAATCCTTCCATCAGAGGAAGAGCTCGAGTTCAATAACCGGGCAAGATCGGCAAAACTGCGGATCGCTGAAAAAGTAAAAAAGTAATAATAAAAATATAAAAATTTCAGGAGGGAAAATGATGAGCAATCTGGCTACAAAATTGCAGCAGGAACAGCAGCATCGTACAGTTCAGGCGCCAGCAAAAGCACCGGTAAAAGCACCTGCAAAAAGAAATTCGATTTTAACGCCCGGTGAAAAAATCCTGATGTTTGTCTTCGGAGCAATCGTCTGCTTCGGCGCAACATTCATGGTGTCAAAACAAGCAGCCATTTATGAAGTCAACAAAGAAATCCAGATTATTGAAGGCGACATTCAGGAGCAGCAAAAGATTAATAGTGACCTTGAAGTCCAGATTAGCGAATTAAGTACCTATGAAAGAATCAAAAAGGTGACAGAAAAGCTCGGCCTAACATTGAATGAAAACAATGTTAAAGGTGTGGAAAACTGATGATCAAGAAACAGCCAAATATGAATGCAGGAGCAGCGGTATTATTCGTAATATTCAGCCTGCTCTTTTTTATCTTGATTTTCAGGTTTGTCTCCATCCAGGTCACAGGTGAGGTTCATGGACAAGCACTGGCAGCAAGAGCACAACAAAAATATTCCAATGAAAAAGTGATTGAGGCTGTCAGAGGCACGATTTTTGACCGCAAAGGCGAAGTAGTCGCAGAAGACACCACTTCCTATACGCTGGTCGCCATCCTTGATAAATCGGTGACAACGAATAAAAAGAAGCCAAAACACGTGCAAGACCCGGCAAAAACAGCGGCTGTACTGGCGAAGTATATCGATATGAGCGAATCGGATATATACAAGAGGCTGACAAAAGAAAAAGCATGGCAGGTTGAATTCGGTAAAGCTGGACGTGATATTTCCCATCAGACAAAGCGGGAAATCGAAGATGAGAAGCTTCCGGGAATTACTTTTTTAAGAGATTCCAAGAGATTTTACCCGAACGGTATGTTTTCATCCCATTTAGTCGGCTTTGTCGAGAAGGAAGAAACAGAGGATAAAAAGACGATTACCACCGGAAAACTTGGCGTTGAGAAAACGTTGAACGATGAATTGACTGGTGAAAATGGGTCTATCAACTTCAAGAGTGATTTATGGGGATTCCTGCTTCCGGATGCTAAAGAAAAAGTGACTCCGGCAAAGGATGGCCATGATATCTATTTAACAATTGATAAAAAAATCCAGACATTTGTCGAAGACGCTGTTGAGCGGGTAGACAAAGAATATAAGCCAAAGAAAATCCTCGCTGTTGTTGCTGACCCGAAAACAGGTGACATCCTGGCGATGGCACAGCGGCCAAGCTTCCACCCGACCACAAGGGAAGGTTTGGATAAAAGCTGGCATAATGAGATTGTTGAAACACCAATAGAGCCGGGATCGACAATGAAGATTTTCACTCTTGCAGCGGCAGTTCAAGAGAAGAAATGGAATCCGAATGAACTATATAAATCAGGGTCCTATAAAGTTACTGAGAACTCGGTCCCTATTGGAGATCATAACAACCGGCAGGGATGGGGGACGATTACTTATCTGGAAGGCTTACAACGATCTTCAAATGTTGCGGTTGCAAAGCTTGTTAATGAAAAAATCGGTACGGATAAATTTCGGGAATACTTGACTGATTTTGGTTTTGATCAGCCGACAGGCATTGACCTCCCAAACGAAGCTGTTGGTAAAATTCAGTATAAATGGCCGGTTGAAAAAGCAACAGTCGCTTATGGCCAGGGATCGACGTTTACACCTATACAATTAATCCAGGCTGCAACCGCAGTAGCAAATGATGGGAAAATGATGAAACCGAGAGTGATAGACAAGATTGTTGATCCAAATACTGGTGAGGTCATCAAACAAGAAGAGCCCAAGTCGGTTGGCCAGCCGATTTCAGCTGAGACTGCGAAGGAAGTAAGAGAAGTATTAGGTACTGTTGTAACGGGTGAGCATGGTACAGGAAAGTCATACGCAATCGATGGATATGAGGTTGCCGGAAAAACCGGAACCGCCAATATTACGGAAAACGGAAAATATCTGAGCGGTGAAAGTAATTACCTGTTTTCATTTCTCGGGATGGCTCCAAAGGACGATCCTAAGCTGATTGTCTACGTCGCTGTCCAGCAGCCGGAAATCGACCATTATTTTAAAGGTTCCATTCCGACTTCCATGATCTTTAAACCTGTAATGCAAAGCAGCCTCCAATACTTGAATATCAAGCCTGCCTCTATGGAAAAAGCCGATTCCAGCCCGGTTCCCGATGTAACAGGAATGGAACCCGGTGAAGCAAAGAAGCTGCTTGAGTCCAAAGGGTTTGAGACTGTTGTCATTGGTGATGGGAATCAAGTGCAGAAGCAATTGCCAAGTGGTGACATCGTAGCGCTTGAAGGCGAAAAAATCATCATTAAAGCTTCTGGAGTCATGACATATCCTGACCTGACAGACTGGTCGCTAAGGGATGTCATGAAGCTCGCTCAACTAACTGGAGTTAAGTTGAATAAAGCTGGTAGCGGATATGTAACAAAACAGAGCCTGAAACCAGGTTTGCCAATAAATGAAGGAGAAAACCTCATTGTTCAGCTCGAAACACCGCTGCAGCAATTCGAGAACTCCTTAAAAAAAGAAGAAGATAATGAAGAAACAGAGGAAGTTGGCGGCTGAGCCCTTCCTCTGTTTTTTTTTTGTGGGCAGTTGGTAGAGGGAGCCTAAGGATCAGACAAAATGATGCTTGTTATAGCCTAGGAGTCCTAAGTGGGCCTGAATACGGACTAAACTAAAAAAAATTGACCGAAGTAGGTCCGGGTTCAGGTTCAGACAAAAACCAGCCGGCAATCACAGGAGTTGTCCGAGGTAGCCTCTAGTTAGGACAGCTTTTCGCCTGTCAGCACAAAAGTTGACCGAAGCAGCCTCTGGTTCGGACAGCTTTTCAACGGTAAGCACGAAAGTTGTCCGAAGTAGCCTCTGGTTCGGACAGCTTTTCGCCTGTCAGCACAAAAGTTGACCGAAGTAGCCACTGGTTGGGACAGCTTTTCAACGGTAAGCACGAAAGTTGTCCGAAGTAGCCTCTGGTTCGGACAGCTTTTCGCCTGTCAGCACAAAAGTTGTCTGAAGTAGCCTCTGGTTCGGACAGCTTTTCAACGGTAAGCACGAAAGTTGTCCGAAGTAGCCTATGATTCTGACAGCTTTCCAACGGTAACCGCAAAAGTTGTCCGAAGTAGCCACAAGTTCGGACAGCTTTTCAACGGTAAGCACGAAAGTTATCCGAAGTAGCCGTAAGTTCGGACAGCTTTTCAACCGTAAGCACAAAAGTTGTCTGAAGTAGCCTCTAGTTCGGACAGCTTTCCAACGGTAACCGCAAAAGTTGTCCGAAGTAGCCACAGGTTCGGACGGCTTTTCAACGGTAAGCAGTAAAGTTGTCCGAAGTAGCCGCAAGTTCGGACAGCTTTTCAACGGTAAGCAATAAAGTTGTCCGAAGTAACCCCAGGTTCACCCCAAACCCCGCCCTCTATCACAAAATCAATCCAAAGCACCTCCTGATGCTGCATCCGCCCAAGCTTGTCTCGACTTCTTGTTATAATCAAAATCGTACAAGCATATATTTGAACGAGTGTCATGGTTTTCAACGGAACAATTTTAGGAGGAGGTTCGTTCAATATATGCGTGTATCAAATGTGACGGTCAGAAAAAGGCTGGCTCTCGTTCTGCTGATCGGGATCTTGGTGTTTTTCATCATAGATGTCCGGCTTGGCTATGTACAGTTTATGCTTGGTGATTTTTTGACAGGAAAGGCGAAGGACTCGTGGAGCAGGAATGTCCCATTCGAACCTCAACGCGGAGAAATTACGGACAGGAATGGTGTCGCGCTGGCAACGAATATCAGTGCCCCGACTGTCTATGTGGTGCCCCGACAGGTGAAGGATCCTGAGGCGGCAGCTGAATTATTGGCCAAGGCATTGGATATGCCGAAGGAAAAGGCCCTCCAGCATATCACTAAAAAAGCGATGATCGAGAGAATACCAGAGGGAAGGAAAATCTCCCATGAAAAAGCGAAAGAAATCAGGGCGTTGGATATTAAAGGTGTTTATATCGGGGAAGATTCAAAACGTCATTATCCGTATGGAAGCTATCTATCCCATGTACTCGGATTTGCTGGGGTTGATAACCAGGGTTTGATGGGACTCGAGCGCTACTATGATAAGGAGTTAAAAGGGAAAAAGGGATCGGTACAATTTTATGCGGACGCAAAACAGCAGCGGATGCACAATATGGCGGATGATTACGAGCCGCCGGTGGACGGGCTCGATCTGAAGCTGACGATCGACAGCAGGGTCCAGACCATTGTCGAAAGGGAATTGGATATTGCTCAGGCGAAATACAACCCAGATGGGATCATTGCGATTGCGATGAACCCTAAAAACGGGGAAATCCTGGCGATGTCCAGCAGACCGGATTTTGATCCTGCTAATTTCCGCAATGTTCCGCCTGAAGTGTATAACAGGAACTTGCCGATTTGGAGTACCTATGAACCCGGATCGACGTTCAAGATTGTTACGCTCGCAGCTGCACTTCAGGAAGGAAAGGTCGATCTTGAAAAGGATCATTTCCATGATTCAGGTTCCGTAGAGGTAGCGGGAGCGAGGATCCGCTGCTGGAAAAAGGGTGGTCACGGAAGCCAGTCTTTCCTTGAAGTTGTCGAGAATTCATGCAACCCTGGATTTGTCGAGCTCGGGGACAGACTCGGAAAAGAAAAACTCTTCAAATATGTAAAGGATTTTGGATTTGGCGAAAAAACGGGAATCGACCTCCAGGGAGAAGGCAAGGGAATTCTTTTTAACCTGGATAGGGTTGGACCGATCGAACAGGCAACCACGGCGTTCGGTCAGGGTGTATCGGTTACACCGATTCAGCAGGTTGCTGCGGTTTCAGCAGCGGTGAATGGCGGTATACTTTATACACCGTATATTGCCAAAGAATTGATTGATCCGATTACCGGGGAAGTTGTGATGAGAAAGACTCCTCAGGAGAAAAGAAGAGTCATTTCAGAAGAAACCTCGAAGGAAATCAGGCATGCGCTTGAGAGTGTCGTTGCGAAGGGCTCTGGTAAAAATGCATATGTAGATTCGTACAGGGTTGGCGGCAAGACAGGGACAGCACAAAAAGCAAAAGATGGACGTTATCTGGAAAATAACCATATCGTTTCCTTCATAGGCTTTGCACCTGCGGACGACCCGCAAATTGTAATCTATGTTGCTGTAGACAACCCAAAGGGCACCGTCCAGTTCGGTGGTGTTGTAGCCGCTCCGATTGTTGGCGATATCATGGAAGATAGCCTTAGGGCGATGGAGGTCCCGCCGAGAAAGGATCAAATCGAGAAAGAACTCACATGGCTGGATACACCAATGGTGGAAGTTCCTGACCTGATTGGTCTCTCCAAGTCAGAACTCAGACAGCAATTGATCAATTTTAAACTTGATATCGCAGGAGATGGGGAGAAAGTGGTCAAACAGCTTCCTTCACCTGGAGTGAAAATCAAGGAAGGATCCACGATTAGGGTATATATGAATGATTGACCCGAATTCGGTTTCTTACTGAACAGACGATAGCAGGCGGCGGCAGGATCGAGATCCGCCGCTGCTTTTGCATGCTGAACCCAATTAAACTCTTATCTATTTGCTCTGTTTTGGCTCTGGGTGTTGCTTCTCGAACAATGATCCGGAATACTGTTTGTCAGAATATGTTGCTAAAGTGGAGATGCGGAAATATTCTTAAAAAATCCGGAACTGTTTTTCAACTTTGGTGTAAAGAGCCATCGATAAAAAGGGCTTATACTTTTCACCTCAACAATGGCTAATTTTAGCCTAATCATGTAAAATAAGAGTCGCCATGTTGTTTGAGAGGATTTGATATTTATGAAATTACACGAATTGATCGGGTATTTGCACCCTTTCGTGGATTACAAGGGAGAAAATCCCGAGATTACTTCGATTGAAAATGATAACCGCCGTGTGAATCCGGGAAGTTTATTCATATGCATTAAAGGCTATACAGTTGATGGCCATGATTTTGCCGGGGCGGCTGTAAAAAATGGGGCGGCAGCTGTTCTTGCTGAGCGCGAGCTGCCTGTCAATGTCCCGGTGATTGTAGTGAAGGACACCATGCGGGCGATGGCAGTCCTTGCCGATGCTTTTTACGGCCAGCCAAGCCAGAAGCTACATATGGTTGGGATTACAGGGACGAACGGAAAAACGACGACGAGCCATATTGTTGAAAAGATTTTCAAGGATGCCGGAAAAAAAACCGGTTTGATCGGGACAATGTACACGAAGATTGGCGAACAGACATTTGAAGTGAAGAACACCACTCCGGAAAGTTTGACACTGCAGAAGACGTTCAAGAAAATGGTCGATGAACAGGTCGATACAGCTGTGATGGAGGTATCCTCACATGCACTCGTCTATGGCCGTGTCCATGGTACAGACTATAATGTTGCAGTTTTTACGAATTTGACCCAGGACCATCTCGATTACCATAAAACCATGGAAGAATACAAGAAGGCAAAAGGCTTGCTGTTTTCACAGCTTGGCAATGCCTTCCACCATGAAAACCCGAAATTTGCGGTATTGAATGCGGATGATCCGGCCAGCGAGGAATTCGCGATGCTGACAACTGCTCATTTATTGACCTACGGGATTGACAATCATGCCGACTTGCAGGCAACGAATATCTCCATGACTGCCAGTGGAACGTCATTTGATTTGGTAAGCCCATTTGGGGTAAGAAAGGTGAATATCCAGCTGATCGGCAAGTTCAGCATCTACAATGTTCTTGCGAGCATTGGGGCTGCCCTTGTATCCGGAATTTCGCTGGAGGCAATCATTGACTCTGTTGAAAGTGTCAAAGGAGTCTCAGGAAGGTTCGAAGTGGTTGATGCAGGACAGGATTTCTCTGTCATTGTAGACTATGCCCACACACCAGACAGTCTGGAGAACGTCCTGAAGACCGTGCAGCAATTTGCGCAAAAAAGAATTTTTTGTGTGGTTGGCTGCGGCGGGGATCGCGACCGCACTAAACGGCCGATCATGGCGAAGATTGCCTGCGAGTATTCAACAGATGCCATCTTCACCTCTGATAACCCACGCAGTGAGGAGCCGGCAGAAATCATCAAGGATATGGAAGAAGGAGTCAAGGGTGAAGTTTATACTTCGATCATTGACAGAAAAGAAGCGATCCAGCATGCTGTCAAAAATGCCGGCGCAGGCGATGTAATCCTGATTGCCGGAAAGGGACATGAAACGTATCAGCAAATTGGAGACAGAACGTTTGATTTCGATGACAGGATTGTAGCGCGCGAGGCGATAGAGGAGAGGTAATATGCTGACATACCAGGATGTTTCGAGACTGTTTTCGAAAGTGAGTGGAATAAAAGAAGAAAAGATCCGCTTTCACACGGTAAGCAGCCAGGCAGGAGCCAAACAGCCAAAGGGACTGTTTGTTCCGGTATCCGAAGAATCCGGAACTTTACAGGAAGCGATTTCGAATGGTGCCGTGGCAGCGCTATGGCCTGATGGAGTAAAGGTTCCGTCATATGCTCCCAATCACTTCCCGATTTTTTATGCACAAGATCATTTGAAAGGCTTAGAGGAAATCATGAATTTATATTATAACTATTTGACACAACACGAAGAAACCAGGGAAAGAACGAAATTCATTTTCCCTGACAAAGGACTTCTTAATGAAACGGATGAAACATATGATATAGCTGTGATGGCCGAAAAAATCAATGGATTTGGCGGCAATATAAGCAAGGCAGGTGAGGAATAGAATGCTGGAGCAAGTTATCTTTTTCACAATATTAATGGGTTTTCTAATAACGGTCTTGCTTTCGCCAGTATTTATTCCTTTCCTGAGAAGGCTTAAATTCGGCCAGAGCATCAGAGAGGAAGGGCCAAAATCACACCAGAAAAAGACAGGAACTCCGACAATGGGCGGTGTCATGATTTTAATTTCCATCACAATCACGACACTTGTTATGACAGGAAAGTTCTCGCAGCCCACTGTGGAAACCTATCTTTTGCTATTTGTTACATTAGGGTTCGGACTCCTTGGTTTCATGGACGATTTTATCAAAGTCGTCATGAAGCGGAACCTTGGTTTGACTTCCAAGCAAAAATTGCTTGGTCAAATTATTATTTCCGTTATCTTTTTCTTCATTTTCAACCAAAGTGAATTATCGACAGTAGTCAGTATCCCGTTAACCGGTCTTTCTTTTGATCTTGGTTGGGGATACGCGCTGTTCATTATTTTTTGGATGGTCGGTTTCTCAAATGCTGTTAACCTGACGGACGGGCTTGACGGGCTGGTTTCCGGTACGGCAGCCATTGCATTTGGTGCTTTTGCTGTCCTGGCATGGAACCAATCGCAATATGAGCTGTCGATTTTTTCTGTTGCAGTTGTTGGTGCTGTTCTAGGTTTTCTTGTATTCAACGCACATCCTGCAAAAGTGTTCATGGGTGACACCGGTTCACTTGCCCTGGGTGGTGCGATTGCAACTGTTGCCATCCTGGCTAAGCTTGAAATTATCCTGATCATCATTGGCGGAATCTTTGTCATCGAAACATTATCCGTGATCCTTCAGGTTATTTCATTCAAGACAACAGGAAAAAGGATTTTCCGGATGAGTCCGCTTCACCACCACTATGAATTGATTGGCTGGTCGGAATGGCGGGTTGTTGTGACATTCTGGACTGTCGGCCTGCTTTTCGCAATCCTTGGAATTTATATTGAGGTGTGGATCTAGATGAAACATATTAAAACATATCAACATAAAAAAATTCTTGTACTTGGCCTTGCCAAGAGCGGAGTCAGTGCTGCGGCTCTGCTACATAAACTAGGCGCTTTCGTTACAGTTAATGACAGCAAGCCATTATCGGAAAATCCCGAAGCACAGGGACTGCTTGAACAGGGAATCAAGGTGGTCTGCGGAAGCCATCCGATTGAATTGATGGATGAAGGATTCGAACTGGTCGTCAAGAATCCCGGCATCCCGTATTACAATCCAATGATCCAAAAGGCGGAAGAAAACGGGATCCCTGTCATTACCGAGGTTGAGCTGGCCTACCAGATATCAGAGGCGCCACTTGTAGGAATCACGGGAACAAACGGGAAAACCACGACAACAACTTTGATTTTTGAAATGCTCGAAGCCGGCAAAAAACAACCGCTGATTGCCGGGAATATCGGCACGGTTGCATCAGGTGTTGCCCAGGAAGCAACAGAGGAAAATACGATTGTCATTGAGCTTTCCTCATTTCAATTAATGGGTATCGACACATTCAAGCCAAAGATTGCCGTGATTACCAATTTGTACGATGCACATCTTGATTATCATGGGACAAGAGAAGAATATATTGCAGCGAAAGCGTTGATCACGAAGAACCAGACTGAAGAGGACTACTTGATCGTGAACGCTGATCAGGAAGAAGTCATGAACATCGCACGCGCTTCAAAAGCTCAAATCGTGCCTTTTTCGACGAAAGAAGTCTTGGACAGCGGGGCTTATGTGAAGGATGGATGGGTTTGTTTCAATGGGGAGCAAATCATTGAAACAAAGGATATTGTTTTACCTGGTAAGCATAATCTGGAGAATATCTTGTCAGCTGTTGCGGCAACTTTGCTATCAGGAGCGGATCAAGAAGCGATTTTCAAAGTGCTTACAACCTTTGCTGGAGTCCGCCACAGACTTCAATATGTCGGCAGTAACGCCGGACGGAAGTTTTATAATGACTCGAAAGCAACGAATATACTGGCAACCGAAAATGCCCTGGCAGCTTTTGATGACCCAATCGTATTGCTTGCCGGCGGTCTGGACAGAGGGAATTCCTTTGATCAACTTGTCCCCTCGTTAAAAAACGTCAAGGTATTGATTACTTTTGGAGAGACTGCTGAAAAAGTGGGACAGGCTGGACATGAGGCAGGAATAAAAACGATTCTCCGCGTCGATAATGTGGAAAAGGCCGTTCCCGTGGCGTTCGAACATTCAGTACCCGGAGATGTCATTCTGCTCTCACCGGCATGTGCCAGCTGGGACCAATATAAAACTTTTGAAGTCAGGGGAGACATGTTTATCGAGGCCGTGCATAAGCTTAAGTAAGGGCTTGTCTTGAACAACATGACTCAGGTTGCCTGGCCTCATGCAGGCTGGATGGGAAGCGGCATATGAGCCCTAAATCATACAGCCGAGGTGTATTGCTTTGCCAACGAAAAAATCGACTCCAGACATATTCCTGATGATTGTAACCTTTGCACTTTTGACTGTGGGACTGATCATGGTTTACAGTTCAAGTGCTGTCTGGGCAGACTATAAGTTTAATGACTCTTTCTTTTTTGCGAAACGGCAAATGCTGTTTGCGGGGGTCGGAATCATTGCGATGTTTTTTATCATGAATATTGACTACTGGACGTGGCGGACATGGTCAAAGGTCATCCTGATTGTCTGTTTTGTCCTGTTGGTCCTGGTATTAATCCCCGGGATCGGGAATGTACGGAATGGCTCAAGGAGCTGGATTGGCGTAGGCGCTTTTTCGGTCCAGCCATCCGAATTCATGAAAATTGCGATGATTGCCTTCCTCGCGAAATTTTTGTCGGAGAACCAGAAGGCAATTACCTCTTTTAAAAGAGGTCTTGTGCCCTCGCTGGGGCTTGTCTTTTTGGCATTTGGCCTGATTATGCTGCAGCCGGATCTGGGTACAGGAACAGTGATGGTCGGCACTTCAGTTGTCATCATTTTTATCGCCGGAGCAAGAATCAGTCATTTCGTGGGACTTGGTCTCCTTGGTGTCGCCGGTTTTGTCGGCTTAATAGCCTCTGCGCCTTACAGAATCAAACGGATCACTTCCTTTCTTGACCCATGGCAGGACCCACTGGGAAGCGGGTTTCAAATGATTCAATCACTCTATGCCATAGGGCCCGGAGGATTGTTCGGACTGGGGCTGGGACAAAGCCGGCAAAAATTCTTTTATCTCCCGGAACCACAGACGGATTTTATCTTTGCGATTCTGGCTGAAGAGCTCGGATTCATTGGAGGATCATTGATTCTTCTCTTATTCTCTTTACTCCTCTGGAGGGGCATCAGGATTGCGCTCGGTGCACCGGATTTGTTCGGTACATTTCTTGCGACTGGGATCATCGCGATGATCGCCATCCAGGTCATGATCAATATCGGGGTTGTTACGGGCCTTATGCCTGTAACAGGGATCACACTACCATTCCTGAGCTATGGGGGCTCTTCCCTTACATTGATGCTGATGGCGGTTGGAGTGCTGTTGAATATTAGCCGTCACTCAAGGTATTAAGCTGAACACATGATAAAGACCCTGATTACAGGGTCTTTTATTTGTGGTGATTTTTCATTATGGAATACCTGATTTTACGGTTAGTGTATCAAGACTGAAAAAGAATCCCGGAAAATCGGACATGAACGATGAATATGTTAGGAATATGCCTATGTTCATGCTATATTACATTTAAATAACAATATCTTAAAAAACTGTTCTACAGTTTAGAATATAGTAGAATAGGGTAAAACCGGGGAGTGCCTTTTTATGGGCACTTTTGACGATTATTTCTGTCATTGCGCTCGGAGCTGCTGCCGAAAGTGGCGGTCAAATGCGTGATTGACAGCAATTCAAAAAAGAGATAAGTTGCTGAGGTGTGGAAAATGAAGATTGCAGTTAGCGGCGGCGGTACAGGAGGACATATTTATCCTGCGCTTGCACTAATCAGGGAGATTCAAAAAAAGGATGAAAATGTTGAGTTTCTTTACATAGGAACAGAAAAGGGTCTCGAAAGCAAGCTCGTGCCGAGGGAGAAGATCCCTTTTAAGTCAATACATATCACAGGCTTCAAACGGAAACTTTCTTTTGAAAATGTAAAAACGGTGCTGCGATTCCTGAAGGGCGTAAGGGATAGTAAAAAAATGCTGAAGGAATTTAACCCTGATGTTGTCATTGGCACAGGAGGCTATGTGTGTGGCCCGGTTGTCTATGCAGCCGCCAAAATGGGCATACCAACAATTGTCCATGAACAAAACAGCGTACCAGGTTTGACCAATAAATTCTTGAGCCGTTACGTTGATAAGGTTGCCATCTGCTTCGAGGAAGCAAGGCAGTTTTTTCCGGAACAAAAGGTCGAATTGACAGGCAATCCCCGCGCGTCTGAAGTGTTGGGACAGGATGGAATCAAGGGGAGGCTGTCTGCAGGGCTTAAGCTTAAGGTGCCGACTGTGCTGATCTTCGGAGGAAGCAGAGGTGCCAGGCCGATTAATGAGGCGGTAGTCAAAAGCCTGACAGAATTAAGCAGTAAACCATATCAAGTATTATATGTAACTGGTGATGTGCATTTTGAAGAAGTCCAGAAAGAAGTGGAACTGGTTGGGAATCCAGTAAACGTGATTATCAAGCCATTCATACACAATATGCCTGAAGTGCTGGCCGGTGTTGATTTGACGGTAGCAAGAGCTGGAGCGACTACACTAGCTGAACTGACATCTCTGGGAATACCGAGCATACTGATTCCTAGCCCATACGTAACAGACAACCACCAGGAAAAGAATGCACGGGCATTAAGTGAGAACGGAGCAGCACGCCTGCTGCTTGAAAAAGACCTGACTGGGCCGAAGCTGGTTGAGGGTATTGACCAGATTCTCGGGCAGGAACAGAAACTTGCTGATATGAAAAAAGCAGCAAAGAAACTCGGTATACCAGATGCTGCCCAAAGGCTCTATCGTTTGATGGAGGAACTGGCCGCAAAGTAGCCTATAGGAATGGAGCTGCATAAACTGGTTGAATAAAGGCTGTATCGTGAAAGGAAGATAATTTATGAAGGATCTGGCTAGCAAACTTAGAGAAATGAATATCGGAACGGTTAAGGAAAACGAGCCGCTCGCGAACCATACATCAATGAAAATTGGCGGTCCCGCAGACATACTTATTGAGCCTTCGTCAATAGAAAACCTGAAAAAGGCAGTAGAAGCCATCAAGGAATCTGGAGTTAAATTGACGGTGATCGGGAGAGGGTCAAATCTTCTTGTATCGGATAAAGGGATTGAAGGCGCAGTTATGAAACTTGGCTCTGGGCTGGATGATTTGGAGATTGAAGGCACAAGAGTCACTGCTGGGGGTGGACTTTCACTTGTGAACTTTGCGATCACCATCAGCCGTAAAGGGCTTTCCGGACTAGAATTCGCCGGAGGCATCCCGGGCTCGATCGGAGGCGCTGTATATATGAACGCAGGCGCCCACGGTTCAGACATCTCCCAAATTCTTGAGAAAGCATATGTCTTGTTCGAGGATGGCACCCTTGAGTGGCTCTCGAATGAAGAGATGAAGTTTTCTTACCGGACCTCAGTCCTCCAAAAGGAGCGTCCTGGAATCGTCGTCGCTGCGGTTTTCCAGCTGAAGGAAGGAAACAAGGAGAAAATCGTGGCAGATCTTCAGAAAAACAAGGATTATCGCAAAGAGACCCAGCCATATAATTATCCAAGCTGCGGCAGTGTTTTCAGGAATCCCCTTCCTGACCACGCGGGTAATTTAATTGAAAAATCGGGCCTGAAGGGGCATCAAATCGGCGGTGCACAAATCTCCGAGCTCCATGCAAACTTCATTGTAAATAAAGGCAACGCCAAAGCTGAGGATGTACTCGGCCTGATTCAGCATGTTAAGGATACAGTCCTGGATTTACATGGTGTGAAAATGGAGACAGAAGTAGAAATTATCGGACGGAAATAGCAGGAAATTGGTTCGGGTTGTCAGATTTTGTGATATAATATGTCATTAGATTAGGATGCAGAGACGGCATGGAAATACCTCGTGCCGTTGGTCTTTCCTACGATATTAATGGACAAGACACCTTACTGATGATGTACGATAAATGATGGCTTTAACCTGCAAGACTGTATTGATAGACGTTATCTTTTAAGGAATGGGTTCAGCCGATTAAAGAGGGGATTGAAAATGGATAAGGGGAAAATCGTCTCAATTGAAGACCGGATTCCTAAACTGAAACATCAGAGGCGGAAGAAGGCCAATCGCAGGCTGATCATGCTGCTTGCTATATTTTTCTTATTGATTGCAGGTGTTATTTATTTCCAGTCACCACTTAGTAAGGTGAAAGAGATTACCGTTACGGGAAACCATTCGTATACCTTTGAACAAATCGTCGGAAAAAGCGGGCTGTCACTTGAATCAAATATCTGGAAGGTCAACAGGGGAGAGATTGAAAAGAAGCTGGAAAGAATCGAGGAAATCGAGAAAGCGACTGTCAATGTCAAACTGCCCAATACAGTGAGAATCAAGGTCGAGGAGTACGACCGGCTTGCTTACATATCAAAAGGAAAGAATTTCTACCCGGTTCTTGAAAATGGACATATACTCGGGAAAAAGCAAATTGATGAAATCCCTGTCAATGCACCAATCCTGATCGGTTTTAAGGAAGGAAAAGTGTTGGACGAAATGCTGGCATCCCTTGAAGAATTGCCTGAGGTGGTCATTAATTCAATCTCTGAAATCCATTCAAAGCCGGTGAAGACAGACAAATATCTAATTAAGCTTTATATGAACGATGGCTTTGAAGTAAATGCGACACTCAGGACTTTCTCGGAAAAAATGGCTCATTATCCGTCCATAGTCAGCCAGCTTGACCCTGAAAAAAAGGGCGTGATCGATCTCGAGGTTGGCTCTTATTTTAAAGCATATGAAGCAGAGGAAGCTGAAGAAGTTGAAATTGAACAAGAAAATGAACAGTAACCGAGTAGTTCTTTCAATCGTTTTCCTGGTTCTCGGCTTCATGGTCGCCTTTTCATTCCGTGTCACCCAGGATGACGGCGACAAAGGAAAGAGATTGACGGACAGGCAGTGGGAGCAGCATATCAGCCTGAGGAACCAGTTGATTGAACAAGAAGAAAAAAACAGGGAACTGCAAAAAGAGTTGAATGCCAAGCAGGAAAAGGTAAGGGAAATTGAAACCAGCCTGTCCAAGGAAGCACAAGTATTTTTCAACATGGCTGAAGACGCTGAAAAATATCGGAAGTTTCTTGGCAAGGTAAAGGTCAGCGGAAAAGGTGTGAAAGTAACTCTTGCCGATGGTGAGTACGATCCAGATGAAGAGAATATCAATAATTATCTTGTCCATGAACATCATGTTTTCAAGGTGATTAACGAACTCTACATTTCAGGAGCAGCAGCGGTCGCTGTGAATGGGCAGAGAATAGCGCATAATTCTTATATTTTGTGTACTGGCCCGGTAATCACTGTGGATGGCTACCAGCATCCTGCCCCTTTTGAAATCACTGCGATAGGTGACCCCGATGTCCTTTCCTCCGCGTTGAATATTACCGGTGGGGTAAAAGACCAGCTAGTAAATGACCAGATTGTTTTTTCATTGGAAAAAAAGTCGGAAATTACGATGGAACCTATACTTGGGAATTAACGCAGGTCGACACTCCTTTCTTTGATAAGACGCATGAAAAATGTTTTTGAAGGCTTCAGGTAAGAAAAAAATGAAAAGGCCTTATAGAAAGCAAGGTGAAATATAATGGGCCGACCTAAAAATCTCAGCTTCAGCTTGATTGCTGCTATTATTGGATTAATGGTCGCCATTCAGTTTCAAACCGTCAGGGAACCAGAAGTCCGGGATACACGTGACACATGGCAGCTTCGGGAGGATTTAATGAAAGAGAAGGAATTGCAGTCCAGGCTGCTTCTCGAAATCAGGTCGAACGAAGAAAAAATCACCAAGTATGAAACTGAACGGCAGCAAAGCAAGGAAGAAGTGCTCCGTGAAACACTCGCTGAATTGAAGGATGAAGCCGGCCTGGAAGAGGTTAAGGGTCCTGGTCTCTCCCTGTCGATTGAGCCGGCGTTCAATCTGATTGTCGAAGGGGACAATCCTCCTTCGGTTTCTCCTGACCTGCTCAAGAGGCTCTTGAATGAATTGAATATGTATGGAGCAAAGCATGTTTCAGTTGATGGTGAGAGGGTCATAAATACAACCGTCATCCGGGATATTAACAGGGTGACGAAAATCAACAACCATTCTCTGAACCGTTTTCCCATTGAGGTAAAGGTCATTACGGAGAACGGGGATACTGCTGAAAAATTATACAACCGGATGAAGGTTTCTACGGTTGCCGAGGATTTCTTCATTGATAATCTGGAAGTTAAAGTAAACAGGCCGGTGGGAGACCTGGTCGTACCGGCTTATCAGGATACGATCAGGATCAGATACATGGAATCTGCTAAAACAGAAAAAGGGGGAGGCAACGGATAATGTGGCTTCCAATAATGGGGTTGATAATCGGTGCCATCATAGGCCTGCTGACCGATATCCGTATCCCTGAAGAATACTCAAATTATTTATCCATCGCGATCCTTGCAGCCCTCGATACATTGTTCGGCGGGATTCGTGCCCAGCTACAAAATATCTACGATGAGAAAGTTTTTGTGTCAGGTTTCTTTTTTAATATAATATTGGCAGCAAGTTTAGCTTTTCTAGGTGTTCATCTTGGTGTAGACTTGTATTTAGCAGCAGTTTTTGCCTTCGGGGTAAGGCTGTTCCAGAATATAGCGGTCATCAGGAGAATATTATTGACAAAATGGTCAACGACAAGTGAAAAGTAGAAAAAAAAATGATATTTTAAAAGGGAAATATTTAATTGTGACGAATAAAGTAATGTAATTAAAAAAGAAACGCAATTAGATAACAGTGTGAAAATTGTTGTTCAAACATTAGGAATTGTTGAAGGAGGTGCCACAGAATGAACAGCAATGATATATATGTCAGTCTTGACATCGGTACATCCAGTGTTAAGGTTATCATTGGGGAAATGGTTAATGACACTTTGAATATAATTGGTGTTGGCAATGTGAAGTCCGAAGGGTTAAGAAAGGGCTCCATTGTTGATATAGATGAAACCGTTCATTCTATTAAAAGGGCAATTGAACAGGCTGAAAGAATGATAGGTTTGAAGATTAACCAGGTGATTGTAGGGGTCACCGGCAATCATGTTTCACTTTTGCCATGCCATGGTGTGGTTGCGGTTTCCAGCGACAATCGCGAAATTACAAATGAGGATGTAGCGAGAGTCATTGATGCTGCACAGGTGGTATCGATCCCGCCTGAGCGAGAGATAATAGACGTGATTCCAAAGCAATTTATCGTTGACGGTCTTGATGAGATCAATGATCCAAGAGGCATGATCGGTGTCAGGCTTGAAATGGAAGGTACGATCATTACCGGATCAAAGACAATCTTACATAATACTCTTCGTTGTGTGGAGCGTGCTGGACTTGAAATTGTGGATATTGGCCTTCAGCCGCTTGCTGCAGGTGCATTCGCACTTTCAAAGGATGAAAAGAATATGGGTGTCGCGATGATTGATATTGGCGGCGGCTCATCAACTGTCGCTGTTTTCGAAAACGGGCACTTAAGGGGTACATCTGTCATACCGGTTGGAGGAGACCATATCACTAAGGACTTGTCCATCGGATTGCGCACAACGACCGAAGAAGCGGATCAATTGAAATTAAAGCATGGACATGCTTTTTACGACCATGCTTCCGAAGACGAGGTATTTGAAGTATCAATTATCGGCAGTGACCAGCAGCAGCAGTTCAACCAGCTGGAAGTAGCCGACATCATTGAAGCGAGAATGGAAGAAATCTTCTCCCTTGTCCAGGATGAGTTGAAACATATGAACATCAGGGACCTGCCTGGCGGGTTTGTCCTTACAGGGGGAACAGCCAATATGCAGGGAGTCCTGGAGCTTGCTCAGGATATCTTCCAAAGCAGGGTAAGGATTGCCATTCCAGACTATATTGGCGTCAGGGAACCTCAATATACGACTGCAGTTGGATTGATTCAATTTGCTTATAGAAACGCAAAATTAAAAGGGAAGAAAATGGAAGCAGCTTTTAGCGAATTAGAACCGAAAGAAAAAAGAGTTCAAAAACAGCCGCATCCAAAATCGAAGCCTGAGAAACAGCCTGAAGAAAAAGTCACCACAAGAATGAAAAAATTTCTTGGCTACTTTTTTGAATAATCAGAGCTAACAGGAAATCGACGAATTAGGAGGATTTGTCATGTTGGAATTTGATACGAATTTAGATTCACTTGCTACTATAAAAGTTATCGGTGTTGGCGGCGGCGGAAATAATGCGGTTAACCGAATGATCGAACACGGCGTACAGGGTGTCGAATTCATTGCGGTTAATACGGACGCACAGGCGCTGAACCTTTCAAAAGCTGAAATCAGAATGCAAATCGGTGCAAAACTTACCCGCGGACTTGGCGCTGGTGCCAATCCTGAAGTTGGGAAGAAGGCTGCCGAAGAAAGCAAAGAGCAGATCGAAGAAGTGCTTAAGGGTGCGGATATGGTATTCGTTACTGCCGGCATGGGCGGAGGCACTGGAACAGGTGCAGCTCCTGTAATCGCTCAAATCGCGAAAGACCTTGGGGCTTTGACTGTGGGTGTTGTTACACGTCCATTTACTTTCGAAGGACGCAAGCGTGCGGGACAAGCTGGCGGCGGAATTTCGTCGATGAAGGAAGCAGTAGATACGCTGATCGTCATTCCGAATGACCGTTTGCTTGAAATCGTTGATAAGAGCACTCCGATGCTTGAAGCGTTCCGTGAAGCGGATAACGTTCTTCGCCAGGGTGTTCAGGGTATTTCTGACCTGATTGCTACTCCTGGTTTGATCAACCTTGACTTTGCTGACGTAAAAACAATCATGTCCAATAAAGGTTCAGCCCTAATGGGTATTGGGGTAGCTGCAGGTGAAAACCGTGCTACTGAAGCAGCAAAAAAAGCAATTTCATCTCCATTGCTTGAAACATCACTTGATGGAGCCCAGGGCGTGCTAATGAACATTACAGGCGGCACTAATCTGAGCCTTTATGAAGTTCAGGAAGCGGCTGATATTGTTGCTACTGCTTCTGACCAGGATGTAAACATGATCTTCGGTTCCGTAATTAATGAAACATTAAAAGATGAAATCATCGTTACTGTTATCGCTACTGGCTTCAACGAGGAAGTCATCCAGCCAAAACCGACGAGACCTGGATTTGGCGGGCAGCAAAAACCTGGAATGGGCGCAATCAAGCGTGAACAGCCAAAACGCGAAGAAATCCAGCAGGAAGCACCACGAAGCAATCCATCTTCACAAGGGGATGATGCTCTTGATATTCCAACCTTCCTGCGTAACCGCAACAGAAGACGCTAATTTTACATCATAAGACAAAAAGGCATAGCCGTAACGGCTATGCCTTTTTTTATTGGCAGGAAATCTACTAGGATCAGCACACCAGAAAAGAATGTGAAGAAGTAGTCATACAGACTATTAAATCGGGGTTCTTTCAACTCATTGGTCTAAAAATCAGAAAATTGACAAAATCCGAAGGGATAAGTGAAAATCTCTGTTGTTTTGTTGCCAGAATGTGACACACTTCATATGCCAATGACGATATACTTTTTCGTAACGGAATGATAGAGCAAGAGGCAAAACTTATATCACTTGCCATGATCTTGTTCGATGCCAATCGTATTGCCATCAGATATTCTGTGTTCATCGGAATTCAGCTGGAAATTGCTTCTTTGCCCATACCGGCTTAAGAATATCTGACAGAAGAGGCATTAAGGCGTCTGCAATTCTGTACAGGGGGATGAGAGGTGAAGGTCTATCTGGATGTGATCTGGGCGTTGAATCTGTTATTTGATACGTTCCTTCTATATTTGACTGCCATCATCCTGAAGAGGCAGATCAAGCTTTGGCGTCTGGCGGCAGGAGGAACGATTGGTTCATTGCTCATTATATTATCGATAACGCCATTTCATGCGGCAGCCGGCCATCCGGCTGGAAAGTTACTCTTTTCGATTTTGATGGTACTAGCAGCTTTTGGCTATAAAAGAATGCGGTTTTTCTTAAAAGCACTTATGACTTTTTATGTCACGACTTTCCTGCTTGGAGGTACCTTGACAGGAGTCCATTATTTCATCCAATTTGATATGGATTTGGCTTCGAATGTCGCGATGAATCATATTAAAGGATTCGGCGACCCGGTCAGCTGGCTGTTTGTGGTATTGGGTTTTCCGCTGGCCTGGCACTTTTCAAGACGGAATATTGAACAATTCGAAATGACGAAGATCCAATATGATTCCCTTGCTGATGTGAAAGTGAAATTCATGGAGATGGATTTTAATATTAGAGGATTGATTGACAGCGGGAACCAATTATATGATCCCATCTCTAAATTGCCGGTCATGATTTTATCCATCAACCACTGTTTGGACCAAATATCGGAAGAAATCAAAAAGATAGCCGAAAATCCTGATTGTGTATTGTCGGGTGACGGACAGTTTTCACAGCAGCTTGAAAATCGAATGAGAATCATTCCATGTAAAGTCGTCGGACAAGAGCACCAGTTAATCATTGCCTTTAATCCGGATCAAATCAGTATTACCACAGAAGAGGGCATTTACAGGGCAGAAAAGAGCCTGATTTCTTTTACAGCACAGGAATTATCGGCAGATGGAAGTTTCCAATGCATCATCCATCCTAAAATGCTTGCAGGGATGGCAAAGTCAGAGCAGGCGGTCAAGGTAAGCTAATATTACTATACTCAGAAATACATAATTTAGAAGGAGGACAATCAATGAAAAATTTGCGGCTTCGGTTATCCTATTACTGGTATAAATTATTAATAAAACTAGGCTTGAAAACAGATGAAATATATTATATCGGCGGTAGCGAAGCGTTGCCCCCTCCTTTAACGAAAGAAGAGGAAGAAGTGCTGTTGAACAAACTTCCTAACGGGGATAAAGCAGCGAGGTCGATTCTGATCGAGAGAAACCTGAGGCTAGTCGTTTACATCGCCCGCAAATTCGAAAATACAGGAATCAACATTGAAGATTTGATCAGTATCGGAACAATTGGATTGATCAAGGCGGTCAATACATTCAATCCAGAGAAAAAAATCAAGCTGGCTACCTATGCATCTAGATGTATTGAAAATGAAATCCTTATGTATCTTCGGAGGAATAATAAGCTTCGTTCAGAAGTTTCCTTTGATGAACCGCTGAATATCGATTGGGATGGAAATGAACTGCTTCTGTCCGATGTACTTGGTACGGATGATGATATTATAACGAAGGACCTCGAATCGAATGTAGATAAAAAATTGCTGGTAAAAGCGCTCCAGCAGCTTTCAGACCGTGAAAAACAGATCATGGAATTGCGCTTTGGCCTTGGCAGCGGCGAGGAAAAGACGCAAAAGGATGTAGCGGATATGCTGGGCATTTCGCAGTCCTACATTTCCCGTCTTGAAAAGAGAATCATCAAACGCTTAAGAAAAGAATTCAATAAAATGGTATAGCAGAAAAATTTTCTCAAATAAATTTCACCATTAAAATATCAATAACTAGGCGGTTTGGCCGGCTGATTCTTCCTAAAGGCGTTCCAGCCTCCCGGTAATCAGTGCATATTTTTCCTTCCTGCGGAGATACTGAATTTTGACAGCAGCTCCTGTGAGGAGGGAAAAGATTGACACGAAACAAAGTTGAAATTTGCGGTGTTGATACATCAAAGCTTCCCGTTCTGAAAAACGAGGAAATGAGAAAACTATTTAGAGAGATGCAAAGCGGTGACATCACAGCAAGAGAAAAACTGGTGAATGGGAACCTAAGGCTTGTTTTGAGTGTAATCCAGCGTTTTAACAACCGGGGCGAGTTTGTCGACGATCTGTTTCAGGTCGGGTGTATAGGCCTTATGAAGTCCATTGATAATTTTGATCTGGGACAGAATGTAAAGTTTTCAACCTATGCCGTCCCGATGATCATCGGCGAAATCAGACGGTATTTACGAGATAATAATCCAATCAGAGTCTCCCGTTCACTCAGGGATATCGCTTACAAAGCACTGCAGGTACGCGAAAAGCTTATGAGTGAGGCTTCAAGGGAGCCGACTGCTGAAGAAATTGCGAAGGTATTAGAAGTGCCGCATGAAGAGATTGTCTTCGCCCTCGATGCCATCCAGGATCCAGTATCATTGTTCGAGCCGATATATAATGACGGCGGAGATCCGATCTATGTAATGGATCAGCTTAGCGATGAGCGGAACAAGGATACGAACTGGATTGAGGAAATCGCCCTTAAAGAGGGCATGAGACGCCTGAACGAAAGGGAAAAGCTGATTTTAAGGAAAAGGTTCTTCCAGGGCAAGACACAAATGGAGGTAGCCGATGAAATCGGGATTTCCCAGGCCCAGGTATCCCGGCTTGAAAAAGCAGCCATCAAACAAATGAATAAGAATATCCAAAGCTAAGCTGCCTTATGGGCAGCTTTTTCAATTGTTGAATGCCTTCCTGCAATCATACATCTTTTCCTGATTCATATAATGCTATAAGGGGTGGAAAACGCCACAGTGAAATCCGGAGGGATCTGAATGGTAAAGGTTACCGAGTTTCAAGTGAAAGACGTCGTGAATGTATCAGATGGGAAAAGACTTGGGAACATTGAAGATTTTGAAATCAATTTAAATACAGGGAAAATCGAGGCTCTCGTCATTGGAAGTTCCGGCAAGGTACTAGGATTCTTCGGGAAGGAAGACGAGGTCGTCATACCATGGAGGAATATCCTGAAAATAGGTGAAGATGTCATTTTGGTCCGCTATAAGGACAGTGGGGAATATCTGCAGCATGAGGAACGGGAAGTGTAGCATCGTAACACTGTTGTATTGCGGCTTGTATGTGATAAACTAGACAAAAACGTGTGAGGTACAAAGTTATGGAGCCATTCATCTTAAAAAGTCAGGAATTCTTTACAATAAAAGAGTGGATGGAGCGACATCCTGGACTGGAGGCTGGGTTCACGACAAAGCATGGCGGAGTGAGCCAGCTGCAGGCTTTTTCGGGATTGAACTTCGGCTTCCATGTTGGAGACGAGCAGTCGTCTGTTTGCGAAAATCGTCTTCTTCTGGCTGAAAAGATCGATTTTCCGCTTCATAGCTGGGTTGGCGCAGAACAGACACATGACATCCGAATTGCAAAAATCGACAAGACCGACAAAGGAAAAGGCTCAAGAGATTATGAATCCTCGTTCCCGGAAACGGATGGTTTTTTGACTTCAGAGCAGGGCATCCTGTTGACACTTTGTTTTGCAGATTGTGTACCATTGTATTTTATAGAGCCAGAATCCAGATTGATTGGCGTCGCTCATGCAGGGTGGAAAGGCACCGTCCATGGCATTGCAGCCGAGATGATTAGCAAATTCAAGCAAAATGGGGCGAAAACTGAAAAAATTTCTGCTATTATTGGTCCATCAATATGCAAAAAATGTTATATTGTTGATGAGAGAGTCATCAATCTAGTGAAAAATATACTAGATGGTGTCGAGATGTTGCCATATAATCAAGTTAGTGAAGGTCAATATTCTCTCGATTTGAAGGAATTGAACCGTCAGATCTTAATGAAGGCCGGAGTGAAAAAGGAAAATATAGAAGTAACCGATTACTGTACCAGCTGCCATAGCGAGCACTTTTATTCCCACAGAAGGGATCAGGGGAATGCTGGCCGCATGATGGCATACATCGGCTGGAAGGAGGATATCCATCCATAATGAAAGTTGCAGAGAATCTGGAGGTTATCCAGAGTCAAATAGCAAATGCCTGTAAGATTGCGGGCCGGAAACTAGATGAAGTGAAACTCATCGCCGTGACGAAATATGTATCCCCAGAGAGGGCCCAGGAAGCGATCAATGCAGGTGTGATCAATCTCGGTGAAAACAGAGATGAAGGATTGCTCGATAAAATCAGCCATCTTCAGGACAAGCCTGTTTGGCATTTTATCGGAACGTTGCAAACTAGAAAAGTAAAAAACATCATAGATCATGTTACATATATCCATTCACTGGACAGGCTGTCGCTGGCAAAGGAAATTAATAAGCGCGCCAGGTCAAAGATGAAATGCCTCATCCAGGTCAATGCATCAGGGGAAGAGAGCAAGCACGGCCTCGAGCCGGAAGATGTCATAGATTTTATTCAAGAATTGAAACAATATCCAAATATCGAGATCAGCGGATTGATGACAATGGCTCCTTTAACGGAAGACGAACAGGTCATCAGAGATTGCTTCAGGAATCTGAAAAATCTGCAGGCAGAGATCCAGAAGCTTGAACTGGATTATGCTCCATGCCATGAACTGTCAATGGGAATGTCAAATGATTTTAAAATAGCGGTTGAGGAAGGTTCGACTATGGTGCGAATCGGTACAGCCCTGGTAGGCAATGAATCGGAGGTGCAATAATATGAGCTTAAAATCAAAAATAAAGACATTTTTTTTCCTGGAAGATGAATATGACTATAATGATGAGGAAATGCTCGAAGAAGAAATTGAACCGATTAAGTCTAACAAACATCCTGTCCAGCAAAAACAGAATGTGGTAAGCCTTCAGAGCGTGCAAAAATCATCTAAGGTGATCCTGATGGAACCAAGGATGTATGCTGAAGCCCAGGAAATTGCAGACCATCTGAAAAACCGCAGGGCAGTGGTCGTGAATTTGCAGCGCATTGAGCAGGATCAGGCAAGGAGAATTGTCGATTTCCTCAGTGGAACCGTTTATGCAATCAGCGGTGATATCCAGCGGATCGGCATGAATATCTTTTTATGTACCCCGGATAATGTGGAAGTGACAGGGAATATTTCTGAACTGATGCAGGAGCGGGATTACCAAGAGTCGAGGTGGTAGGTTAATGGATATAGTGATTGGATTAATAGCCCAATTAGTGGGGATTTATCAATGGGCATTGATAATTTATATTTTCATGTCATGGTTCCCGAATGCAAGGGAAACAGCAATTGGACAATTTTTAGCCCGAATTTGCGAGCCGTTTTTGGAGCCGTTCCGCAGGATTGTGCCTTCTATTGGCATGATTGACATTTCGCCAATCGTGGCATTCCTGGTATTAAGATTTGCGGTATCGGGCCTGTATCAATTGGCTCATTGGTTTTAAACATATGACTATTCTTACAGGGTCTGATTCAGGCCCTGTTTATTTTCTATAAAGGTTTCAAAGGAGTACAATATGAGTATTTACCAGCATTTCCGTCCCGAGGAACGGGAATTTATCGACCAGGTGATTAACTGGAAAGAATATGTTGAGCAGAATTATGCTCCAAAGCTGACTGATTTCCTGGACCCGAGGGAGCAGCAAATCTTAGGAACAGTCATCGGAAAGCATCCCGATGTGAAATGGGAATTGTTTGGAGGGGCTGGAGGCACGGAGAGAAAACGGGCGTTTCTGTTTCCAGAGTATTTGGAAGCAAAACAAGAGGATTTTCAGGTGAAGCTTTTCGGCGTCGTCTATGCCAGTAAGTTCGTGAACATTGAACATCGGCAGGTACTTGGAAGCCTGATGTCACTTGGCCTGAAGCGCGGAAAGTTCGGCGACATCCTTATTGATGGAGATAAGGTCCAATTTTTTGCTGCTGCCGAAATTGCTGACTATATCAGATTACAGCTTGAATCTGTCGGCAGGGCTTCGATCAGCCTGACAGAGCTTCCCCTTGAAGAGGCAGCAGCAATCGATGATGAATGGAATGAAGTGAACACCACTGTCTCATCTTTAAGGCTGGATACAGTCATGTCTGCACTCTTCAATCTTTCCAGGCAAAAATCCCAGCTTTTGATCCAGCATGGGCACGTGAAAGTCAATTGGACTGCTATCGAAAATACAGCATTTGATTGTGGCGAAGGGGATGTCATCTCCGCGCGTGGGTACGGCCGTGCGAAAATCATCACAATTGAAGGGAAAACAAAAAAAGATAAATATCGGGTTATTGCCGGAAGAAAAAAATAATTATATAGTAAAGAAGAAGGATTTTTAGTGTTTTTGTCGAATCATAGCTTTAAGTACATAAGGATTATAACGAAATGGGAGGTGGCGTAATGCCTTTAACGCCGTTAGATATACACAACAAAGAATTCAATAAGGGATTTCGCGGGTATGATGAAGATGAAGTGAATGAGTTCCTTGATCAGGTCATCAAGGACTACGAACTAATAATCCGTGAAAAAAAGGAAATGGAAGAAAAGCTGAATGAAATGAATTCCAGGCTTGGCCATTTTACAAATATAGAAGAAACCTTGAATAAATCAATCGTTATTGCCCAGGAAGCTGGGGAAGAAGTCCGCCGCAACGCTCAGAAAGAGGCAAAGCTGATCGTTAAGGAAGCGGAAAAGAACGCAGACAGGATCATCAATGAGTCATTGTCAAAGGCACGTAAAATTGCTTTGGAAATCGAAGAATTGAAAAAGCAGTCCAAAGTATTCAGGACAAGGTTCAAGATGCTGATCGAAGCACAGCTTGATATGCTGAACACCGATGATTGGGATCACCTGCTTGAATATGAACTCGATTCAACAGAATTAAAGGCGACTGCAAGAGAAGAAGAAGATTCACTGGCTTGACGCAGGCACGCTGTTTCGCATATAATTTCATAACAAAGTGCAATACATGACAGAAACGATGACAGGGACAGTATGGCGTTCCAGTTGCTTGCTTTTTCAGCGAAATGGGGAAGGTGGAAGCCCATTGCAAGCGGATTGCCAGAAGATCACCCGATAGTTCCGAGCTGAACATCCAAACAGGATCAGTAAGCACAGGCGTGACATTCGCGTTAAGAATGCTAAGAGGACAGGATCACGATGATCCTTGTCTATTTAGGGTGGTACCGCGGGAAATAAACCTTCTCGTCCCTTTTTTAGGGATGAGGAGGTTTTTTATATTTTCAGTGATTGTTTCCTATCATGATTGCAACGGTAAAAAATAGGAGGATTAATTCAATGGAGTATAAAGACACTTTGCTTATGCCGAAGACCGAGTTTCCAATGCGCGGAAACCTTCCGAACAGGGAACCGGAAATCCAGGCTAAATGGGAAGAAATGAAGATCTATGAAAAGGTTCAAAAACACACTGAAGGGCGTCCGCTGTTCATCTTGCATGATGGACCTCCATATGCCAATGGAGATATCCATATGGGGCACGCACTGAATAAAATCCTCAAAGATTTTATTGTCCGCTATAAATCAATGAGCGGTTTCTCTTCACCGTATGTTCCTGGATGGGATACACATGGTTTGCCGATTGAGCAGGCTTTGACAAACAAGGGTGTTAAACGCAAAGAAATGACGGTAGCTGAATTCAGGAAGCTATGTGAAGAATATGCATACCAGCAGATTGAAAACCAGCGTGAACAGTTCAAGCGTCTTGGTGTCCGCGGTGACTGGGAAAATCCGTATATCACACTGAAGCCAGAATATGAGGCACAGCAAATCAAGGTATTCGGTGAAATGGCGAAGAAAGGCTACATCTACAAAGGCAAAAAACCAGTGTACTGGTCACCATCAAGTGAATCTGCGCTGGCAGAAGCAGAAATCGAGTACCAGGATAAGCGTTCAGCTTCCATCTATGTTGGGTTCCCGGTAAAGGACGGCAAAGGTGTTCTTGACCAGGATGTCGAGATCGTCATCTGGACGACAACTCCTTGGACAATTCCTGCCAACCTTGGGATTTCTGTTCACCCTGACCTCACTTATGTTGTAGTTGAGGCAAACAATAAGAAGTATCTTGTAGCCGAAGCCCTGCTTGAAGCTGTTGCCAAGGAAATCGGCTGGGAAGATGTATCAGTTGATAAGAAAGTTTCTGGTAAAGAGCTTGAAGGTGTTCTTGCAAAACATCCAATTTACGGCAGGGATTCCCTCGTGATGCTTGGAGAGCATGTTACGACTGATGCTGGTACCGGATGCGTACACACTGCACCGGGACACGGGGAGGATGACTTCCATGTCGGCCAGAAATATGGTCTTGAAGTTTTATGCCCTGTTGATGATAAAGGCGTCATGACTGCTGAAGCTGAAGGATTTGAAGGGTTGTTCTATGATCAGGCTAACAAGCCAATCACCGAAAAGCTTGAGGAAGTCGGTGCATTATTAAAGCTTAGCTTCATCACTCACTCCTATCCGCATGACTGGAGAACAAAGAAGCCGGTTATCTTCCGCGCTACTGCGCAATGGTTCGCTTCGATCAAAGATTTCCGCGGCGAGCTGCTCAAGGCCGTAGAAGAAACGAAATGGGTTCCGGCATGGGGTGAAACAAGATTGTTCAACATGGTTCGCGACCGCGGCGACTGGTGTATTTCACGCCAGCGTGCATGGGGTGTTCCAATCCCAGTATTTTACGCTGAGAACGGGCAGGAAATCATCACAGATGAAACAATCGAACATGTATCAAACCTGTTCCGTGAACACGGCTCAAACATCTGGTTCAAAAAGGAAGCAAAGGAGCTGCTGCCTGAAGGCTTCAGCCATCCTGGCAGCCCGAATGGCCATTTTACAAAAGAAACTGACATCATGGATGTTTGGTTCGATTCCGGATCATCTCATCAGGCAGTACTTGTTGAGCGCGATGACCTGCAGCGTCCGGCAGACCTTTACCTTGAAGGATCTGACCAGTACCGCGGCTGGTTCAACTCATCTTTGTCAACAGCAGTAGCTGTCACAGGCAAGGCACCATACAAAGGCGTACTGAGCCATGGTTTTGCTCTAGATGGCGAAGGCCGCAAGATGAGTAAGTCAATCGGGAACGTCGTCGTTCCTGCCAAGGTCATGAACCAGCTGGGAGCAGACATCCTTCGTCTATGGGTTGCATCTGTTGACTATCAATCGGATGTACGTGTATCTGACGCAATCTTGAAACAGGTTGCCGAAGTATATCGTAAAATCCGTAACACGTTCAGGTTCTTGCTTGGAAACCTGTCAGACTTCAATCCTGAGACAGATGCGGTTCCATTCGAGCAGCTGCGTGAAGTCGACCAGTTCATGCTTGTGAAGCTGAATAAGTTAATCAAATATGTCCGCAATGCTTATGACAACTATGAATTCGCAGGTGTCTACCATGCGGTGAATAACTTCTGTACATTAGATTTGAGTGCCTTCTATCTTGATTTTGCGAAGGATGTTCTTTACATCGAAGCAGCAGATAACGCAGAGCGCCGCGCAATTCAGACAGTATTGCATGAAAGCTTGCTTGCATTGGTTAAGCTTACTGCTCCGATCCTTTCACATACTGCTGATGAAGTTTGGGCTTTCATCCCTTCTTCAAAGGAAGATAGCGTTCAGCTTACAGATATGCCTGAAGCAAAAGAAGTAGCAAACGCTGAAGCACTTGAGAAGAAATGGAATGCATTCATGAAGCTTCGTGATGATGTCCTGAAGGCTCTTGAAGAAGCCAGGAATGAAAAAGTCATCGGAAAGTCACTGACTGCCAAGGTATCCTTGTATGTCAACGACAGCACGAAAGAACTGCTTGACTCTATCTCTGAAAACTTAAGCCAGCTGTTCATCGTTTCAGGCTTTGAAGTTGCCGGAAGCTATGACCAGGCTCCTGAAAATGCAATCAAGCTTGAAAATGCAGCGATCGTCGTCACAAAAGCAGAGGGTGAAACCTGCGAAAGATGCTGGGTTGTCACTCCGGAAGTCGGAAAGGTGGAAGAACATCCAACACTTTGCGAACGCTGTGCAACTGTTGTAAAAGAAAATTATTAATCGTTCTATTGAAACTCCGGGTTTTCGAACCCGGAGTTTTTTTATCATGTCAAATATCTTCCTGCTCCGGTAAAACTTTAACTGAGTCAGCATAAGGCAACGGGAAATAATAGCTGTAAACAGGAACGGGGGCAGATATATGGAAGGTAATCTTGATTACATTTACAACGAGCTCCGCGAAACAAGAATAGAATTGTTAACGTACCTGAACTATGGTCAAAGAGATGAAAGAATTTTACACTATATCAAAGATGAACTTCGCGACATTGAAGCAGCACTGGAGAAAATGGAAAATGGCGAGTATGGAAAATGTGAAATATCAGGAGAATACCTGCCATATGAGTTTTTGCAGACTATTCCGACAGCCAGGTCTGCAGGAGAATTGGAGCAATTAGAACAATACTGCAGGAAACCGATCTATTCGTGATTTATTTTTGTCTATCAACATAGAGTTGAGCATAGTTTTAGCTGGGATTGGAAAAAATCATTGAAAATTTCCAAGTCGCCAATAAAAATCGATTTTCGCTAATAAACAAGGCATTATCGCCAATAAAATAAAATTTTCGCCAAAAAAACAGTGGAAATCGCCAATAAAAAATTTTTTTCGCCAATAAAAAATCCAGCAGGTCAAATTACGTAAAAATCTGCAGGTAAAACGGCTGTTTTTAACTGAATATTTCTGTTATCAGGGGTTTTACCACCTAAGAATGTCAGCAGCCATACTAAAACTGATAAAATCTGTTGTTTTTTATATGAAGAATATTAGTTCTTTCATTTGAATATTGTCCAGCTCCAGCGCCTACCCCTTCGAGACGCTTGTTCAGTGTCGCCTCCTGGAAACTCCGAAACTTCAACTCCGCCTGCAGAAGCAAAAAGCGCTTCTTTGTCGGAGTCTCCAGTTTCTGCGTTTCTGTGCAGTCGGCTATACTTTTCGATTTCGGTCCTGCCAATGAAGTCAAAGTGCGACTTCACCGTCAGGCCCTCCAGCGCTTGTCAGGGGTAATCGAGGCGCTTGCGCTTTTCGGTATATGTGCTAAAATGCAAAGGTAATGTATGAATTGCTTTTGATGTGGAGGGTACCTTTGTGTTTTATTACATAATTGCGCTGTTTGTTATTTTGCTTGATCAGCTTACTAAATGGTTAATTGTTAAAAACATGGAGCTTGGAGATAGCATAAAGGTCATTGAGAATTTCTTGTATATTACTTCTCACCGCAACCGTGGTGCTGCATGGGGAATCCTGCAAGGGCAAATGTGGTTCTTTTATGTCATTACCATCGCAGTGGTGGTAGGCCTTGTCATTTATATTCAAAAGGCAGCTAAGGGTAAGCTGCTGCTGGGAGTTTCGCTTGGTTTCATGCTGGGCGGGGCGATTGGGAATTTTATCGACAGGGTATACCGGAAAGAAGTGGTTGATTTCGTCAACACATATATTTTTGGTTACGATTTCCCTATTTTCAATATCGCGGATTCTGCACTTGTCATTGGTGTCGGCCTGTTGATGATTGATATGATCAGGGAAGAGAGAGAGGCGAAAAGGAAAGCTTATGGAGAAAATGGAACACATCATCAGTGAGGAACAGGCTGGTGACAGAATAGATAAGGTCGTTTCCACATTGGATTCTGAATGGTCAAGAAGCCAGGTCCAGCAATGGATCAAGGAAGGCAATGTGCTTGTAAATGGATCTAAGGTAAAAACAAATTATAAATGCAGCCTGGATGACAAACTGGAAATTGTCATTCCAGAACCAGAAATACTTGATGTTATTCCTGAAGAGATGGATCTTGAAATTTATTATGAGGACCATGATGTCCTTGTTGTAAACAAGCCTAAAGGAATGGTGGTCCACCCTGCACCAGGCCATATGACGGGCACGCTTGTAAATGGCCTGATGGCACATTGCAAGGATCTGTCAGGAATCAATGGTGTATTGCGCCCTGGTATCGTCCACCGGATTGATAAAGATACATCAGGCCTGCTGATGGTGGCTAAAAATGACATGGCACATGAAAGCCTTGTGAACCAGCTTGTCGCCAAATCAGTTACCCGAAAATACAAAGCGCTCGTCCATGGGAATATTCAGCACGACCATGGCACAATCGACGCGCCGCTTGGGCGTGATTCAAAAGACCGCCAGAGCATGACAGTCGTCGATAATGGAAAACATGCTGTCACGCATTTCAATGTGCTCGAACGGTTCCAGAACTTCACATTGGTTGAGTGCCAGCTGGAAACAGGAAGGACTCACCAGATTCGTGTCCATATGAAATACATCGGTTATCCGCTTGCCGGGGATCCGAAATATGGCCCAAAGAAGACTCTTGATCTTGGCGGTCAGGCATTGCATGCCGGTGTCCTTGGTTTTGACCACCCTAGAACAGGTGAGTATCTTGAATTTGAAGCACCGATGCCTGAATACTTCACAGAGCTTTTGAATGAATTAAGAGAAATTCGTTGACAAAGTTCAACAAGTATCTTAAGATGACTATAGTTTAATAAGTCCTTTAAAGACAGTCCCGTGAGGCTGAGAAGGAAACGGAGCTGCAACTGGCATAATTGTATGCCTTGCTGCAATTGACTTTACACGTTTACCCTCTTGCTGGAACTGGCAGGAGGGTTTTTTACTTAAATCCGTTTTCAAACCATAGAAAGAGAAGGAGTGAAAACAAATGTCTGAAAAAGCCGTTGTCCTGGACAACCAGGGAATTCGCCGGGCGTTGACGAGGATTGCCCATGAAATTATTGAAAGAAACAAAGGGATCGAACATTGTGTCCTGGTCGGCATCCGCACGAGAGGAATATACATCGCCAACAGGCTCGCAGAAAGAATCCGCGAGATTGAAGGGGCGGAAATGCCGGTGGGGGAACTTGATATCACCCTGTACCGCGATGATCTGACCACGAAGACGATCGACCAGGAGCCTGAAGTAAAAGGCTCTGACATTCCGGTCGACATATCGAACAAAAAAGTCATCCTTGTGGACGATGTACTCTATACAGGCAGGACAGTCCGCGCCGCGATGGATGCGTTGATTGACATCGGCCGTCCCGCGACCATCCAGCTTGCTGTGCTGGTTGACAGAGGACACAGGGAGCTGCCGATCAGGGCAGACTTTGTAGGCAAAAACATCCCGACTTCAAGTTCGGAAAAAATTGTGGTTGAACTGCAGGAAGTGGATGAAGAAGATCGCGTAAGCATTTTTGAAAAATAAATAGTGCCCTTTTAATAACAGTCCAGAGAGGCTGGAAAGGGGGAGCGCATCGCTGATGGCTTTGTGCGGGCTTTTTTACCCACCCTCTTTGCATCCACTCACTGGCAAAGAGGGTTTTTCTTTTTATAAAAGAGAGGGGATATAACAATGAATAACAAACCAATCCTGGACATAAAAGACGTACCATCACCTTTTCAATGGGTCACGCTAAGCCTTCAGCACTTATTCGCCATGTTCGGCGCAACCATCCTTGTACCTTATCTAGTCGGGTTAAGCCCGGCAATCGCCTTGATCTCAAGCGGACTTGGGACGATCGCCTTCCTGATCATCACCAAATTCCAGGTGCCGGCTTATCTTGGATCCTCCTTCGCATTTATCGCACCTGTCATCGCGGCGAAAGCAGGCGGCGGACCGGGAGCAGCCATGGTCGGTACCTTCCTTGCAGGCCTTGTGTATGGAATTGTCGCATTGATCATCAAGAAAGCAGGCTACCGCTGGATCATGCGCCTGCTGCCTCCTGTAGTTGTAGGACCGGTCATCATCGTAATTGGACTTTCGTTAGCAGGTACTGCAGTTAGCATGGCAATGAATAATCCTGGCACCAATGAATATAGCTTGATTCACTTCTCTGCTGCTCTTGTGACGCTTGCAGCAACAATCATCTTCTCGATTTACGGAAAAGGAATGCTGAGCATGGTTCCGATCTTAGGAGGAATTGTAGTTGGATACTTGTATTCCCTTGCGATTGGTATCGTAGACTTAAGTGGTGTAAAAGCAGCAAAAGTATTTGAAATGCCAGATTTCATCTTCCCGTTTGTAGATTACGATATAAGCATCAGCTGGAAACTCGTCCTTCTGATGGTTCCAGTCGCAATTGTAACTTTATCTGAACACATCGGCCATCAGCTTGTGTTAAGCAAGGTTGTAGGCAAAGACTATATTAAAGAACCAGGTCTTCACCGTTCGATCATGGGCGATGGAATGGCAACGATGATTTCCGGCTTGATCGGCGGACCTCCAAAAACAACTTACGGCGAAAACATCGGTGTGCTGGCAATCACAAGAGTATACAGTGTCTATGTCTTGCTTGGAGCAGCAATCATCGCGACTGTCTTCGGCTTCATCGGTAAAATCACTGCGCTGATCAGCTCGATTCCAACACCAGTCATGGGCGGTGTATCCATCCTGCTGTTCGGAATCATCGCATCATCAGGTTTAAGGATGCTGGTTGACAGCAAAATCGATTTTGGCAACACACGCAACCTTGTCGTTTCATCAGTCATCCTGGTAATAGGTATTGGCGGAGCTTTCATCAAGGTAAATGAAAACTTCGAAATCCATGGCATGGCTTTAGCGGCTTTGGTCGGTGTCATCCTGAACATTGTCCTGCCTGGACGTCCAGAAATCGAAGATGACATGTTTGAACTTGAATCTAAAAAAAAAACTGAGTTAAAGAACGATGTAGCATAGTTCCACCTTTTAAAAAGGTCCAGAGAGGCTTAAAAGGGTGTTATGAGCGAACCGGCTTATTCAGCGTACACATAAACACGCGATCATGCGGATTTATGCCGGAAAGTTCATGTGCAAGCACCCTGTTGAATCCAACAGGGTGCTTTTTTTCTAGATAAAAGGAGGCGGGCTGAAATGAAATGGG
The DNA here is from genome assembly GCA_018613055.1 of Chryseobacterium sp. ISL-80. GTDB lineage: Bacteria > Bacillota > Bacilli > Bacillales > Cytobacillaceae > Mesobacillus. The sequence continues at coordinate 109,927 of JAGGQZ010000001.1, forward strand.
ATCTGCTGACAACATCAAAGCTGAGCATAGATGAAATACAGGAAATCCTCAAAAGCGCATCGGGATTTGCCGGGGGGGAAATCTGGCAGCCAGCGAAAAAGGTTTTTATCAGTAATTTGTTTTTTGAACCGAGCACAAGGACAAAGTCAAGTTTCGAAATGGCGGAACGCAAATTGGGACTTGAAGTGATTCCATTCGAGGTGCACACATCGAGTGTCTTAAAAGGCGAGACATTGTATGACACCGTCAGGACACTTGAGGCGATTGGAACGGATGCCGTGGTGATCAGGCACAGTGCTGACAATTATTTCACTGAGCTGGAAAAAGGCATTTTGATCCCGGTCATTAATGCAGGCGATGGGAAAGGGCATCATCCCACACAATCATTGCTTGACCTGATGACCATTCAGCAGGAATTTGGAAGTTTCATAGGGCTGAAAGTAGCAATCATCGGGGATATCCTTCACAGCCGGGTGGCACGGTCCAATGCCGATGTCCTTGTGAGACTGGGTGCCAGCGTCATTTTTTCAGGGCCTGAAAGCTGGGTGAACCTTCAAGAACTTTCGCAAGGCTGTGAGTATATGGAAGTGGATGATGCAGTCCGGGAGGCAGATGTCGTGATGCTGCTCCGCGTCCAGCATGAACGCCATGACGGAAAGCTCCTTTTTGAAAAAAATGATTACCATAATCGCTTCGGCTTAACGTTGGAACGAGAAAAGCAGATGAAAAAAGAAAGTATCATTCTCCATCCGGCACCGGTCAATCGCGGAGTGGAAATTGCAGATGGATTGGTGGAGTGTTCCAGGTCGAGGATCTTCAAGCAGATGGAAAATGGTGTCTACATAAGAATGGCCGTGTTGAAAAGGGCACTTGAAAAAAGAAATGGGGGAATGGAAGATGTCAATGCTAATCAAAAATGGCAAGCTGCTTACTGAAAACGGGTTTGAAAAAGCTGATATTTTAATAGAAAACGGAAAAATTTCAAAGATTGAACCTCATATCTCAACAGAAGCAGAAGAAATGGTTGATGCAGCCGGAAAGCTGGTGGCACCAGGACTTGTAGACCTCCATATACACCTTCGCGAGCCAGGCGGTGAAAAGAAAGAAACGATTGCAACCGGGACACTCGCGGCAGCGAAAGGCGGATTTACAACCGTTGCCGCCATGCCGAACACAAGACCGGTACCGGACAGTAAAGCCCAGATGGAATGGCTGCAGGAAAGGATACAGGAAACTGCTTCAGTAAGGGTATTGCCATATGCTTCAATCACTGTTCGTGAACTGGGTCAGGAACTAACCAATTTCGCTGAACTGAAAGAAGCAGGTGCCTTCGCACTGACAGATGACGGAGTAGGAGTCCAGTCAGCAGGAATGATGCTTGAAGCGATGAAACGAGCTGCAAAGCTTGATATGGCGGTCGTCGCCCACTGCGAGGACAATACCCTGATCAACAAAGGCTCGCTTCATGAAGGAAAAAAAGCTGCGGAGCTGGGCATCAACGGAATCCCTTCAGTATGCGAGTCGGTACATATCGCCAGGGATATCCTGCTTGCTGAAGAAGCAGGCTGCCATTACCATGTCTGCCATATCAGCACCAAGGAATCCGTCAGGGCCGTGCGGGATGCGAAACGATATGGCATCAAGGTCACTGCAGAAGTAACACCACATCATTTGATTTTGAATGAAGAAGATATACCAGGGAATGATGCCAATTATAAAATGAACCCTCCGCTAAGGAGTAAAGCAGACCAGGAAGCACTGATTGAAGGATTGCTCGATGGCACGATCGATTTTATCGCTACAGACCATGCGCCGCATACAAGCGGGGAAAAAGCAGAGGGAATCGAACTGGCGCCATTCGGGATTGTCGGCCTGGAGACCGCTTTCCCACTCTTATATACACATCTTGTTGAAAAAAATGTCCTTACAATAAAGGAACTGGTCGACTTTTTGACCATCAAGCCTGCAAAAGCATTCGGGCTTCCATATGGAGAATTGAAGCCTGGTGCGCCTGCAGATGTCGTATTGATTGACCTTGATCAGGAAAAAGAAATCAATCCAGATGAATTTTTATCAAAAGGAAAGAACACACCGTTTGGTGGCTGGAACTGCAAGGGCTGGCCAGTGCTTACAATCGCTGAAGGAAAAATAGTCTGGGAAAAGGGAGTTGTTAAGGCATGAAGAAGCAGCTGATATTGGAAGATGGGACGGTTTTTGTGGGAGAAGGCTTTGGAAGTGAAGCTCAGACGACAGGAGAGGTTGTTTTCAATACTGGTATGACCGGCTATCAGGAAATCCTGTCCGATCCATCGTATTGCGGCCAAATCGTGACATTGACATATCCCCTGATTGGAAATTACGGAATCAACAGGGATGATTTTGAGTCGATTAATCCTGCAGTCCAGGGATTGATCGTTAAAGAGAATGCCGAATTCCCTTCTAACTGGCGTACTGAACTGTCATTGCACGATTACCTAAAAATGAAAAACATTCCCGGGATTGCCGGGATTGATACGAGAAAACTGACAAAAATCATTCGCCAGCACGGGACATTAAAAGGCATGATTTGCGGTATGGAAGAGGATGCCGAAGAGATTGTCGCAAAACTGAAAATGAAAAACCTGCCAAATGACCAGGTGAAGCAAGTATCAACGAAAACTCCTTATCCAAGCCCTGGCCGCGGACATAGAGTTGTCCTGGTTGACTTCGGGCTGAAGCATGGGATTTTAAGAGAACTAAATAACCGTAACTGTGATGTGATTGTCGTTCCATACAATACAACCGCTGAAGAAATTCTCAGCTTGAGTCCGGATGGCATCATGCTGTCAAACGGACCTGGGGACCCAAAGGATGTTCCGGAAGCGATCGAAATGATCCAGGGGTTGCTTGGCAAAGTCCCATTGTTTGGTATCTGCCTTGGCCATCAGCTTTTTGCGCTTGCTTGCGGAGCCAATACCGAGAAAATGAAATTCGGCCATCGAGGTTCGAACCATCCGGTGAAAGATTTACGGACAGGGAAGGTCGCGCTGACGTCCCAAAATCACGGATATACGGTAAAAGATGATTCAGTAACAGGAACAGACCTGGAGATCACACATATTGCCCTTAATGATGGCACGGTTGAAGGCCTTTCACACAAAAATGTGGCGGCATTCACTGTACAGTATCACCCGGAAGCATCACCAGGACCGGAGGATGCAAATGGGTTGTTCAACCAATTCATGGAAATGGTTGAAGCAGAAAAAAAGGAGGTTGTTCCACATGCCAAAGCGTAAAGATGTAAACACAATTTTAGTTATAGGTTCAGGGCCAATCATCATCGGCCAGGCTGCGGAATTCGATTATGCAGGTACACAGGCATGCATCGCATTGAGGGAGGAGGGCTACAAGGTCATCCTTGTCAACTCCAATCCGGCGACAATCATGACGGATACGGAAATCGCCGATGTTGTATACATAGAACCCCTTACACTGGAGTTTGTATCAAGAATCATCCGCAAGGAGCGCCCGGATGCAATCCTTCCGACCCTTGGCGGGCAGACCGGCTTGAACCTCGCTGTGGAACTGGCCAATGCGGGCGTATTGGATGAATGCGGTGTACAAATACTAGGAACCAAACTTGATGCGATCAACCAGGCTGAGGACAGGGAGCTGTTCAGGAGTCTGATGAATGAGCTGGGGCAGCCGGTGCCAGACAGTGAAATAATCCACAGCCTTGAAGAGGCGTATGCATTTGTTGAACAGATCGGCTACCCGGTGATTGTCCGCCCTGCTTTTACAATGGGAGGAACCGGTGGCGGAATCTGCAGCAATGAAAAAGAATTGATTGAAATCGTGACAAGCGGCATTAAAAACAGCCCGGTCGGACAGTGCCTGCTGGAGAAAAGCATCGCCGGATTCAAGGAAATTGAGTATGAAGTGATGCGCGACAGCAATGATAATGCCATTGTTGTCTGCAACATGGAAAACTTCGACCCGGTTGGCGTCCACACTGGAGATTCCATCGTTGTTGCGCCGAGTCAGACATTGAGTGACCGGGAATACCAGCTGCTCAGGAATGCAAGCTTGAAAATCATCAGGGCACTTAAAATAGAGGGTGGCTGCAATGTTCAGCTTGCGCTTGACCCGGACAGCTTTAATTACTTTGTAATCGAAGTGAATCCGCGTGTCAGCCGTTCTTCGGCACTGGCATCAAAAGCGACCGGCTATCCCATCGCCAAGCTTGCTGCGAAGATTGCGGTAGGATTGACACTTGATGAAATGCTGAACCCTGTCACAGGCAAAACATATGCCTGCTTCGAACCGGCATTGGATTATGTCGTGACCAAAATCCCGCGCTGGCCATTCGATAAGTTCGAATCCGCCAACCGAACACTGGGCACCCAAATGAAAGCTACCGGTGAAGTCATGGCAATCGGCAGGAACTTTGAAGAGTCTTTGCTGAAGGCGATTCGTTCTCTTGAAGCGGATGTCACCCATCTTTCACTGAATAATAAAGATGAAATCGATGATGAATTGCTTGAAAAAAGGATCCGCAAAGCAGGGGATGAGCGACTATTTTATCTTGCGGAAGCGATCAGAAGAGGAATCACCATCGAAACGCTGCACAGCTGGAGCAAAATTGATTTATTCTTCCTTTATAAATTAGAGAGATTGATAGCTTTCGAGCAAGAGCTGGCAGCACAGCCATTCGAGCTCGAAACAGCCAGGACTGCGAAACAAAAAGGCTTTGCCGATAAGGTCATCGCCAAACTGTGGAATGCGACAGAAAAAGAAGTATACCAATGGCGTATAGATAATAAGCTGATTCCTGTCTTCAAAATGGTCGACACTTGTGCAGCTGAATTCGAATCTGGAACTCCATACTTCTATGGCACATATGAAGAAGAAAATGAGTCGATTGTGACGGAAAAGCCAAGCGTCATCGTTCTGGGTTCCGGTCCAATCAGGATCGGTCAGGGAATCGAATTCGACTATGCTACCGTCCACTCTGTCAAAGCCATTAAAGAGGCAGGTTATGAAGCAATCATAGTCAACAATAACCCGGAAACGGTATCTACCGATTTCAGCATCTCTGATAAATTGTACTTCGAACCACTTACAATTGAAGACGTCATGAACATTGTGAACCTGGAGAAACCGATTGGCGCTGTTGTCCAATTCGGGGGGCAGACAGCTATCAATCTAGCTTCGAAGCTGGTTGACAGAGGGGTTAAAATTCTTGGCACAAGCCTTGAAGACCTCGACCGTGCCGAAGACAGAGACAAGTTTGAATATGCGCTTTCAGACCTGAACATTCCGCTCCCAAAAGGAAGCACGGCAAAATCAGTCGAAGAAGCAGCAGCGATTGCAGCGGAAATTGGTTACCCAGTCCTCGTCCGCCCATCCTATGTACTCGGCGGCAGAGCGATGGAAATCGTCTACAAAGAAGAAGAGCTGCTTTACTATATGAAAAATGCAGTAAAGGTTAATCCTGATTACCCAGTACTGATTGACCGTTACCTGACTGGAAAAGAAGTTGAAGTGGACGCAATTTCCGATGGCAAGAATGTATTGATTCCTGGGATCATGGAGCATATCGAAAGAGCCGGTGTCCACTCGGGTGATTCAATCGGCGTCTATCCGCCGCAAAGCCTAAGTGAAGAAGTAAAACAAAAGCTAGTATCCTATACAATCGACCTTGCAAGGGGACTTAACATCGTAGGCTTGCTGAATATCCAGTATGTTATCGCGAATGAAGAGGTTTTCGTTCTGGAAGTCAACCCGCGTTCAAGCAGGACGGTTCCATTCCTGAGCAAGATTACGAATGTGCCAATGGCCAAAATCGCGACAAAAGTAATCCTGGGACAGAGCATTGAAGACCAGGGTTACCAGACTGGACTTGTGCCAGAGCAAGAGGGAGTGTTTGTCAAAGTACCGGTGTTTTCCTTTGAAAAACTGCGCCGCGTCGACATTACGCTTGGACCTGAAATGAAATCGACAGGAGAAGTAATGGGCAAGGATACAACGCTTGAAAAAGCTCTGTATAAAGGCATGATCGCTGCCGGAATGAAATTCAAGGAGTTCGGAACTGTGCTGCTGACAGTGGCGGATAAAGATAAAGAAGAGGCACTGGCGTTGGCCAGAAGGTTATCGAGTATCGGCTATCAGCTGATGGCTACCGAGGGCACGGCAAAATACCTGCAAAATAACGGAATCAAAGTTAAAACAGTCGGCAAGATTGGCTCTCCTGGCCAGAACCTGATTGATGTCATCCGTAAAGGCGAAGCCCAGATGGTCATCAATACGCTGACAAAAGGAAAACAGCCTGAACGTGATGGCTTCAGGATCCGCCGTGAATCAGTTGAAAATGGCGTGCCTTGCCTGACTTCACTGGATACGGCAAAAGCGATCTTAAGAGTCATTGAATCGATGACATTCTCAGCAGATGCCTTAAAGCCGATGGAGGCAGCCAAAGAAGGTGTACTTTCATGATCAAGCAGGAAAACTGCAAAGTGGTCAGCAACAGGCAAATTGCCGACAATATCTTTGAACTAGTACTGAGCGGTAATCTTTCCGCCGTAATGGAACAGCCTGGACAATTTGTCCATGTAAAGACTGGTGAAGGATTCGATCCGCTATTGCGCCGGCCGATCAGCATTGCTTCAATCAATGATGGAACATTCACAATCATATACAGAAGGCAGGGAAGAGGCACTTCCCTGCTTGCCGAAAAAAACGCCGGTATGGCAGTCGACGTCCTCGGCCCGCTGGGGAATGGGTTCCCGGTCGGGGAGGCAAGTTCTGGGCAAACCGCAATCCTGGTTGGAGGCGGAGTTGGAGTCCCGCCGATGTACGAACTGGCCAAACAGCTAGCCCGAAAAGGGGTGAAGGTCATCAGCATTATCGGATTCCAATCATCACATGCAGTATTTTATGAAAAAGAGCTAGGCGAATTTGGCGAAGTGTATGTTGCGACGGTTGATGGGTCTCACGGCAGGAAAGGGTTTGTAACAGATATTCTTGAAGGCCTCGAAGCGGACATTATTTACGCTTGCGGTCCTACACCTATGCTGAGAGCCATCGAGAATGGAAACTATGCAGCGAAAACCTACCTGTCGCTTGAAGAACGGATGGGGTGCGGCATCGGCGCGTGCTTCGCCTGTGTTTGCCATACGAAAGACGATCCAAAGGGATTTTCATATAAAAAGGTTTGCAGCGACGGACCGGTATTTAAAGCTGGGGAGGTTGTCATATGAGTTCATTAACGATCAAGCTGCCTGGACTTCATCTGAAAAATCCAGTCATGCCTGCATCTGGCTGCTTCGGGTTCGGAAGGGAGTTCAGTCAAATGTACGACCTGAGTCTGCTCGGAGCAATCATGATCAAAGCTACGACACCCGAACCTCGCTTCGGAAATCCCACCCCAAGGGTCGCGGAGACACCAGGCGGTATGCTGAATGCCATCGGCCTGCAAAACCCTGGCTTGGAAAAGGTATTCAATGAGGAACTGCCATGGCTGGATCAGTTTGATGTACCAATCATCGCAAATATCGCCGGTTCTACAGAGGATGATTATGTCGCTGTAGCCGAACAGCTATCGAAATCTCCGAATGTAAGAGCACTTGAGCTGAACATTTCATGTCCGAATGTCAAAACTGGCGGAATCGCTTTTGGTACTGACCCAGAAATGGCAAAGACGCTGACAAAAAAGGTAAAAGAAGTATCTAAAGTGCCTGTATATGTGAAGCTCTCCCCTAACGTTACCGACATCGTCAGCATTGCAAAGGCAGTTGAGAATGGCGGGGCTGATGGACTCACGATGATCAATACATTGCTGGGAATGAGAATTGACCTGGAAACAGAACAGCCGATTCTTGCAAATAAAACGGGCGGGTTATCAGGCCCATCTGTAAAACCGGTAGCCATCAGGATGATCTATGAAGTCAGCCAGCGTGTTAACATTCCGATTATCGGCATGGGGGGCATCCAATCAGCCGAGGACGTGGTCGAATTTTTCCATGCGGGTGCAAGCGCAGCGGCGGTTGGAACCCAGAATTTCGTTGATCCATTTATTTGCCCGAAAATCATTGAAGAATTGCCTGAAATACTGACCAGGATAGGTGCAGATCATATTTCCGAACTAACGGGAAGGAGCTGGAAGAAGAATGAAAGACTCGCTTATTATCGCCCTTGATTTTCCAAACAAGGGACAGGTGCTCGATTTCCTTGAACCATTCGGGACTGAACAGCTTTTTGTCAAGGTTGGAATGGAGCTCTTTTATTCCGAAGGACCGTCGATCATTGAGGAGTTAAAAAAGCAGAATCATAAAATTTTCCTCGATTTGAAGCTTCATGACATCCCGAATACAGTGAAAAGTGCAATGAAGGTTCTTGCGGGTTTAGGCTGTGATCTAGTCAATGTCCACGCTGCTGGAGGTTCAGAGATGATGACAGCAGCTCTCGAGGGACTGGATGCAGGCACGTCATCGGGTCTAAAGCGCCCAGATTGCATTGCGGTAACACAGCTGACAAGTACATCTGAAGCCCAGGTCAATACTGAACAGCTAATCGGTGTTTCCTTGCAGGAATCTGTATTGAATTACGCTGAATTAGCCAAAAAGTCAGGTTTGGACGGTGTTGTCTGTTCACCTCATGAAGCCGGCATGATTCATCACCGATTAGGTAGGGAATTCCATACCGTGACCCCAGGAATCCGTACAGTCGAAAGCGGTAAGCAGGACCAGAAGCGGATAGCAACCCCTGTGTTCGCCAGAGAACAAGGAATCTCGGCAATCGTAGTCGGCAGGCCAATCACACGTTCTGCCAATCCGCTTGAAAGCTACATTAAGATTAAAAATGACTGGAAGGGTGTAAGAATATGAGAAAAGAAATGGCAGAATCTTTGCTTGAAATTGAAGCGGTAAGCTTGCAGCCAGACAATCCATTCACATGGTCGTCAGGACTGAAATCCCCCATCTACTGTGACAACAGACTGACACTCTCTTATCCTGCTGTCCGCAGAAAAGTGGCGAAAGGACTGAAGGACCTCATACAGCAGCATTTCCCCGAGACAGAGATGGTTGCCGGAACAGCTACCGCCGGAATCCCTCATGCTGCCTGGGTGAGTGAACTTCTGGATCTTCCTATGTGTTATGTGCGTTCAAAAGCAAAGGGACACGGAAAAGGCAACCAAATTGAAGGCAAGGTGACCGAAGGGCAGAAAGTCGTGGTTGTAGAGGATCTGATTTCAACTGGCGGCAGTGTAATCGAAGCTGTCCATGCATTGCGGAACGCAGGCTGTCAGGTGCTTGGAGTAGTCTCTATTTTTACATACGAACTGGCAAAAGGAGAGCAGCAGCTGAAATCGTCCAATATTGAAGCATACTCTTTGACAGATTTCAGTACACTGGCAAAAATCGCAGAACAAAAGGGATTGATTACCGAAGAGAACCTTAGCAGCCTTGAAGAATGGAAACAAGATCCGGCCGAATGGGGAACAGCTAAGAACTCCTGATCCTCGCTAAAAAAGAAGATAACCTGCCGGGCTTGCCGGCAGGTTCTTTTGGTCATTGCTGCTTCAATTTCAGGATCAAATCTTCGTCCGGTGTTACATAAACGGTCTGCTGCTGTTCGTAAATAACGAATCCTGGTTTCGCACCGGCAGGCTTCTTTACATGGCGAACCTTGGTGAAATCGACTGGAACGGAGCTTGAATTCCTTGCTTTACTGAAATAAGCGGCAATCTGGGCGGCCTCAAGGATGACATCTTTAGAAGGCTCTTTGCTTCGTATTACGACATGAGATCCAGGAATATCTTTTGTGTGCAGCCAGATTTCATCCCGGGCTGCAACTTTATTCGTCAAATAATCATTTTGCTTATTATTTTTCCCGATGAGGATTTCTGTCCCGTCAGTGGAACGATACTTTTCAAGGACAGGTTTCATGTTCTGCTTATTCTTATTGCCCTTTTTCTGTCTCGCCCGGATATATCCGCCCTCAATCAATTCCTCCCTGATTTCTTCAATATCTTTTGGTGAAGCTGCTTCAACCTGTTGCAGCAGGGAATCGAAATAGGCAACCTCGTCCTGTGCCAGTTGAATTTGCTCCTTTACAATATTGACGGAGTTCTTGGCCTTCTGGTATTTTGTAAAATATTTTTGCGCATTTTCCGATGGAGTCTTTCGCGGATCCAATGGTATGGTGATGGAAGCGCCGTTCTCATCATAATAATTCACGACCGAGATTTCTTTCATTCCTTTTTGGGCCATAAAGATATTCGCGGTCAGCAATTCTCCGTATAGCTGGAACTGCTCTGCCTTTTTTGCATCCTCCAGGGTAGCTTCAAGCTTTTTGATTTTCTTCTCGTTCTTTTCTTTTTCATTCGCCAGCAGACGTTCAAGATCATTTCCCTGTTGCTTGACTCTGTCACGCTCAGCTTTTCCAAAATAATAGCGGTCAAGCAGCTGGCTCAGTGTTTCAAAGGATTTAGTCTCTCCCTGTAAATGTTCAAGAGGAAGCAGGTAAAAGGCTTCCTTAGTGCTTCCATACGTTAAAGCCGGTTTGTAGTGATGGTTTTTAATCTCTTCCATCATGGCGATGAATGCCTTTGGCAGGGTTGTCCGGTTGACGAGCCCAGCCTTGAAGGTAATCTCTCTTGCCAGTACAGGCGATACCCCGGCAAAATTTGCAACCAGCTGTTTATCGATTTTGCCAGCGTTGAAATCAACCACCCGAAGGACATCTTCCTCCCCAGCCTCAAGCGGGTTCATTTTTTCCTGTTGAGGAGGCATGATGTATTCCTGCCCAGGCATGATCGCCCGGTGTGAATTCAAGGCGAAGGAAATATGCTTGATGCTGTCAAGAATGACATTCCTGTTCTTATCCACGATGATGATATTGCTGTGGCGTCCCATGATCTCGACAATCAGCTGTTTGTATGAAATATCGCCGATTTCATTCCGGCCTTTCACCTCAAAAATAATCATACGGTCAAGTCCGGATTGCTTAATATCTTCAATGATGGAGCCCTCAAGATGCTTGCGCAAAAGCATGCAGAACATTGGCGGCTCATTTGGATTATCATATTGCTCATTGGTGATCTGGACCCTTGCGTAGCTTGGGTGAGCCGAGAGCAGCAGCTTATGGTTGACACCATTTGCCCTCACCGCAAGAATGATTTCGTTTTTATATGGCTGGTGGATTTTATTGATTCTTCCTCCTTTAAGCAAGGAGGAAAGTTCGTGTGTGATCGCTCTTGTAAACAATCCGTCAAATGACATTTGAATTACATCCTTTTCTATTATCTGGCATGTCGTGGTAAAAGCAGGTTTTTTGGTTAATTCAGGTTTTTATATTGTCCAGCTGCGGCTCCTAACTCCTCGAGACGCTTGTTTAGCTGCGGCTCCTAACTCCTCGAGACGCTTCGGTCCTGCCAATGAAGTCAAAGAGCGACTTCACTGTCAGGCCCTCCAGCGCTTGTCGGAGTTGGACAGTCGCCTCTGCTTTTCGAATTGTCTAGTGTCGCCTCCTAGAAACTCCGAAACTTCAACTCCGCCGGCAGAAGCAAAAAGCGCTTCTTTGTCGGAGTCTCCAGTTTCTGCGTTTCTGGACAGTCGGCTATACTTTTCGGTTTCGGTCCGCCCAATGAAGTCAAAGAACGACTTCACTGGTCGGCCCTCCAGCGCTTGTCGGAGTTAAGCAGTCGCCTCCGCTTTTATATCTATTAAACATCTTATCATTTTTTTGGACAGGGCTGAATAAGCTTTCTTTAGAGTAGGACAAACAAGGAGGAAGTGTGATGGCCCCATGAAGTTCCATGAAATGAATGAACAAGAAATTGCTAGTGCCTTAAGAACAGATTTTACAGAAGGATTGGAGGAAAAGGAAGTAAAACGCAGACGTGATCAGCATGGGTATAATGCTCTGGCGGAAGGCGAAAAGCAATCCGCCCTGTTATTATTCTTCAGCCAGTTCAAGGATTTTATGGTGCTTGTCCTTTTGGCGGCAACGTTAATATCAGGCCTTCTTGGTGAGATGGTCGATGCAATCGCGATAATTGCTATCGTACTGGTAAATGGCATCTTGGGATTTTTTCAGGAAAGAAAGGCGGAGAAATCACTCGATGCCTTAAAGGAACTGTCAGCCCCGCAGGTTCATGTGTTAAGGGACCGGGAATGGGTGAAGATTCCTTCGAAGGAAGTCGTGCCAGGGGATGTCCTGAAATTTTCAAGTGGGGACAGGATTGGAGCGGATATTCGGCTAATTGAATCCTGGAGTCTTGAAATTGAAGAGTCGGCACTCACTGGGGAATCAGTTCCGGTTCAAAAAAGCACCACACCATTAAGAATTCCGAATCCGGGGCTTGGCGATATGGAAAATATGGCGTTCATGGGCACGATGGTCACAAGAGGAAGCGGTACCGGAGTGGTCGTTGCTACGGGAATGAAAACGGCAATGGGGCAAATTGCCGATTTGCTGCAAACCGCTGAAGCCCAGGAAACACCTCTCCAGCGCAGACTTGAACAGTTAGGAAAAATCCTGATTACAGCTGCGCTATTCCTGACACTGCTTGTTGTTGGGATTGGAGTCCTTCAAGGCCATGACCTGTATACAATGTTCCTGGCCGGGGTCAGCCTTGCCGTGGCGGCGATTCCCGAGGGTCTTCCGGCCATTGTGACCGTTGCATTGTCACTGGGTGTCCAGAGGATGATCAGAAAGAATGCGATCGTCCGGAAATTGCCTGCAGTGGAGACGCTTGGCTGTGCATCTGTCATATGCTCGGATAAGACAGGAACGATGACGCAAAACAAAATGACGGTGACCCATTTATGGAGCGGCAGCAAAACCTGGAGAGTTGATGGAGTGGGTTATTCCCCGACAGGCTTGTTTTTCCATAAGGACAAAAGCATTGATCCACAGAGCGAAAAATCACTTCAGCAGCTGCTGACCTTCGGAATGCTGTGCAATCATGCAGAGATGGTTGAGAAAGAAGGGGAGTATACCATCGATGGTGATCCAACTGAGGGGGCGCTGCTGGTTGCCGCGATGAAAGCAGGCTATCGGAAAAATCTCCTGCTCGAGCAATTTGAAATTGTCAATGAGTTCCCATTCGATTCCAAGCGGAAAATGATGAGCATAATTGTTAAAGATAAAACAGGCAGAAAATTTGCTGTTGTGAAAGGAGCACCGGATGTCCTGATTGGATTGAGTGAATCCATTCTCTGGGATGAAAGGCAGCAGCGGTTAACGAAGGAGCTGAATGCAAAAGTCCAGGGAGCAATTGACGAACTTGCAGGTAACGCATTAAGAACGATTGCAATCGCGTTCAAGCCAATTCCGCAGGGGACGGTGATCCTCCATGAAAACGAAGCTGAAAAAGACTTGACCTTCATCGGGCTGCAGGGAATGATCGATCCGCCACGTCCTGAAGTAAAAACAGCCGTAAAAGAATGCCGTGATGCAGGAATCAAAACCGTCATGATTACCGGTGACCATGTTATCACAGCAAAGGCAATCGCCAAACAGTTAGGGATATTATCAAAAGACAGCAAAGTAATAGAAGGCAAAGCTTTATCCGAAATGTCAGTTTCTGAGCTGGAGGATATTGTTGACGATGTTTCAGTTTTTGCCCGGGTATCGCCAGAGCATAAATTGAAAATTGTGAAGGCACTGCAAAACAGAGGGCATATCGTCGCAATGACAGGTGATGGAGTAAACGATTCACCGGCCATCAAAGCGGCAGATATCGGTGTGGCAATGGGTATCACGGGTACCGATGTCGCGAAGGAAGCCTCGTCTCTGGTACTTCTGGATGATAACTTTGCCACCATCAAAGCAGCTATCAAAGAAGGCCGTAATATCTATGAAAATATCAGGAAGTTCATCCGCTATCTTCTTGCCTCGAATGTTGGCGAGATTTTGGTCATGCTCTTCGCGATGATCCTCGGGCTGCCGCTGCCGCTCGTTCCGATCCAAATCCTCTGGGTGAACCTTGTTACAGATGGCCTGCCAGCAATGGCCCTTGGGCTTGATCAGCCGGAGGACGATGTGATGAAGAGGGATCCTCGCCATCCTAAGGAAGGCGTCTTCTCCCGCGGGTTAGGGTGGAAGGTCGTTTCCCGTGGCTTCTTGATTGGGCTGATGACATTGATCGCATTCATCGTTGTATATAAAAGGAACCCAGATGAACTGATCTACGCCCAAACAATTGCCTTCACAACACTTGTCATGGCTCAACTGATTCATGTGTTTGACTGCAGGAGTGAAAAATCGATCTTTGCCCGTAACCCATTCGGAAACAAATATTTGGTTTGGGCAGTAATCTCATCCCTGGTTATGGTCCTTGGCGTCATTTATTCACCTGTCTTACAGCCAATTTTCCATACGGTCCCGATCCTGCTGACTGACTGGCTGTTGATAATAGGCTTATCAGCCGTTCCAACATTTTTGCTTGCCGGAACATTTTTTGCAAGAAAAACAAAGAGAAATATGATATAATCCGTTAGGTAATAGAGAACACTCTATTGCCTTTCTTTTTTTTTACATATATTACCCGTTCCATGGGTCAACAGGAAACTCGACTTTTTGGTGAGATTGGATGTGTCTGGAATGGTCGTCAGTATGACTGGGTTTGGCAGGAGCAAGGCAGAATCTGAACGTTGCAGTGTCACGGTTGAGGTGAAAACGGTCAATCACCGTTTTTGTGAATTTCATATTCGAATGCCTCGGCAGCTCCTGAAAACGGAAGAAAAAATCAAGAAGAAACTTGGCGAACATATTAAAAGAGGAAGAGTCGAAGTATTTGTCACTTTGGAAGGCGAAGGGATCGTCAGCCGAAGGGTACATATTGACTGGGAAGCCCTTGACGAATTTGTCGATAACATATCCGAGATTAAAAACAGGTACAGTTTAGCTGGAGACTTAGAAATCCGTGATATTGTCAGCAGGGAAGACATCATCCATATTGAAGAAAAGGAAGCAGAGAATGCCGAACTGGAAATTCTTGTCCTATCTGCAGTTGAAGAGGCAGGCCTTAAGCTGGTTGAAATGCGCAGACTTGAAGGTGCAGCCCTTCAAAAGGATGTCTTGCAATATATAAGTCTGATGTCAAATCATATTTTGCGTGTAAAGCAATTTGCTCCTGATGTTGTGGAGCAGTACCGTGAGAGGCTAAGAAAAAAGATGGCTGATTTCATGGAAGGCAGTGCAGAGGATGACAGGATCATGACAGAAGCAGCTTTTTTTGCGGATAAAGCAGATATCAGCGAAGAAATTGCCAGGCTTGAAAGTCATGTAAGCCAATTCAACGAAATCCTGGAGGTGGATGAGCCCCTGGGAAGGAAGCTGGATTTCCTGCTCCAGGAAATGAACCGAGAGGTCAACACGATTGGATCCAAAGCGAATGATTCAAAGATTGCCAGGGAAGTTGTCGAGATGAAAAGCCTCCTTGAAAAGGTTAAGGAACAAGTACAAAATATAGAGTAGCGTTTAGAATGGGCCTCGCAGGGCCAAAATAATTAACTGATGATTGGGGGACCATCATGGCAATTAAGCTTATCAATATAGGCTTCGGCAATATTGTTTCAGCAAACAGGATCATTTCAATCGTAAGTCCTGAATCAGCTCCGATCAAACGGATCATCCAGGATGCACGTGATCGTGGATCTTTAATAGATGCTACATATGGAAGAAGGACCAGGGCTGTCATCGTCATGGACAGCGATCATGTCATTCTCTCTGCGGTACAGCCGGAAACAGTGGCACACCGCTTGAATGACCGAGATGATATTATTGATGAAGGGTAGGACGTGTTCATGCAGGAAAAAGGATTGTTGATTGTGCTTTCGGGACCTTCCGGTGTTGGTAAAGGAACGGTCAGGAAAGAGTTGTTTTCCCAGCCGGATACCGCTTTTGAATACTCGGTGTCCGCGACAACGCGGCTTCCGCGAGAAGGAGAACGGAATGGAGTAGATTATTTCTTCAAAACAAGGGAAGAATTTGAAGAGATGATCAGGGAGGACCAACTGCTTGAGTATGCAGAGTTTGTAGGCAATTATTATGGCACTCCTGTTGAGTACGTCCGTGAAACTCTTGATGCGGGGAAAGATGTTTTCCTTGAGATAGAAGTTCAGGGAGCCAGCCAGGTAAGAAGGAAATTTCCCGAAGGCCTGTTCATTTTCCTTGCGCCGCCTAGCCTTTCAGAATTGGAGAATCGGATCGTGACTAGAGGAACCGAGACGGAAGATATCATCAGAGGCAGGATGAAAGCGGCAAGAGAAGAGCTTGAAATGATGGAATTATATGATTATGTTGTTGAAAACGACCAGGTGGAGAGAGCAGCCTCACGTGTTAAATCGATTGTCGTTGCTGAGCACTGCCGCAGGGAACGAGTTCAACATCGTTATAAAAAAATGCTGGAGGTAGATTAAATGCTTTATCCTTCTATTGATTCTTTAATGACAAAAATTGATTCGAAATATTCTTTAGTATCTGTTGCGGCCAAGCGCGCACGCAGCATGCAGGTTCATATGGACCCAAAAATTGAAAAGTATGTTTCCAACAAATTCGTAGGAAAAGCACTTGAAGAAATCAATGCTGAAAAGCTTCACTTCAAAACAGCTGGAAGCCACGAAGAGCTCAATATCAACGAATAACACCGCGATAACAACCTATTTATTGGGTTGTTATTTTTTTGTTTTTTGTGACTTATGATGTGGTTTCATCTTGCCTATTTCATGCTTATTCTGTGAAAAAATGTTATAGTTCTATCATAATGATAGATTGTTATAAAATGGGGGTTCTCTGACATGCTGAACGGTAAAAAGATACTATTGTGCGTAACCGGCGGGATTGCTGTATATAAAGGCGCTGCGCTGACAAGCAAGTTGACCCAGGCTGGCGCAGAGGTAAAGGTAATCCTGAGTGAATCAGCAGCGAAATTTGTCACTCCGCTCACATTCCAGGCGTTGTCCAGAAGTGAGGTTTATACCGATACATTTGATGAAAAAAATCCGGAAAAGATTGCGCATATCCATTTAGCCGATTGGGCTGATCTGATCATCGTTGCCCCGGCTACTGCCAACATTATCGGCAAGCTGGCAAACGGGATTGCCGACAATATGATTTCAACGACATTGCTGGCGGCGACTGCTCCGGTTTGGATCGCTCCAGCCATGAATGTGCATATGTACCAACATCCGGCCGTTGTAAAAAATATGGAAACACTCAGGAGCTTCGGCTATGAATTCATTGAACCGGGTGAAGGCTATCTGGCATGTGGATACACAGGGAAAGGCCGCCTGGAGGAACCGGAGACGATTGTAGAGCGAGCCAGCCAGTTTTTCATAACAGAAAGCGGGGAACTTTCTGGAAAGACTGTTTTGATCACTGCGGGGCCTACGAGGGAGAAAATCGATCCAGTGCGGTTCCTTACCAATCATTCGACCGGAAAAATGGGTTACGCAATTGCCGGGGAAGCGGTAAAGATGGGGGCAAAAGTCATCCTCGTTTCCGGTCCGGTTTCCATTGCTCCGCCAAAAGGAACTGAGCTGGTTAACGTTGAAAGCGCCGAAGAGATGTACCGCGCCGCACTTGAACATTTCACGGAAACGGATGTCCTGATTGGAACCGCTGCGGTAGCAGATTACCGGCCTAAATATATTTACGAAGAAAAGATGAAGAAAAAAGAAGGCGACCAGGCACTTGAGCTGGAACGGACGAAGGATATCCTTTTTGAACTTGGGCAAAGAAAAGCTGCCCAGGTCATTGTTGGATTCGCAGCTGAAACCAATGATATCGAAAAGCACGCTATGGGCAAACTCACCAGGAAAAATGCCGACATGATTGTGGCAAATGACGTAAAAAAGGCAGGTGCCGGGTTCGGTGCCGATACAAATATTGTCACCATATACAAGAAAGACGGCAGTAAGAACGAACTGCCCCTCATGGCCAAAACGGAGGTTGCCCGTCAAATCCTCTCAGAAGTCGTCCTTCTTTTAAAAAAGGATGAAAGCCAATGAATATAGCCAGTGTTATTGTCGATGTCCCTGCAAAGCAGACGGACAAAACGTTTGACTATAAAATTCCTGATAAGTTCCTGGATGTCATTAAGCCCGGGACAAGGGTCATCGTGCCTTTTGGCCCGCGGAAAATCCAGGGTTTTGTCACGGGTCTCAAAGACCAGTCAAGTTTTTCCAAGCTGCGGTCCATCGTTGAACCGCTGGATTTGACCCCGGTATTGAATAAGGAACTTCTGCAGCTGGGGGAATGGCTGACAGAACATACATTAAGCTATAAAATTTCATCTTACCAGGCAATGCTTCCAGCAGCGCTAAAAGCAAAATACGAAAAAAAGATTGTTTTGGCAAAAGGGACGGAATTAAGTGGCTTGCCAAAAAATCTTGCCGAATTATTTCAAGAACATAGTGAACTGAAATGGGAAGATGCCGTTGCCCAGGGGCTGGTCCAGCAGCTGCAGAAAGAGGCCGCGGCCGGCAGGGTAGAGGTTGTCTACCAAGTGAAGGACAGGGTGCGCAAAAAGCTGCTCAAGCATGTTTATCCTGCGATTGGCACGGAACAGCTGCAAGAAGCAAGAGACACGCTTTCAGCACAGGCGTCAGGACAGCAGGCTGTGATTGATTTCTTCCTGGAACATCCTGAGCCTGTGGAACAGAGGCTGCTTCTCACCACTCTTGGAATCTCGCAGGCGTCGGTTCAATCACTCGTCAAAAAGGGAATCATGAAAACTGAAGAGATGGAGGTATACAGAGACCCTTATTCAGAAAGGGAATTTGAAAGGAAAGTTGCCCTGGAATTGACCGCTGAGCAGGAAAAAGCAATCAGTCCAATTCTATCTTCGATTGAAAAGGAGCTTCATGAAGTCTTCCTTCTATATGGAGTCACCGGAAGCGGCAAGACGGAAATCTACCTGCAGTCGATCCAGGAAGTCTTGCGCAAAGGAAAAGAAGCAATCGTGCTTGTGCCTGAGATCTCGTTGACTCCCCAAATGGTCACCCGTTTCAAGGAGCGGTTCGGTGACCTTGTTGCCGTCATGCACAGCGGCCTTTCTGCAGGTGAGAAATATGATGAGTGGCGGAAAATCCAGCGAAAGGAAGTCAAAGTAGTCGTAGGGGCGCGGTCGGCCATTTTTGCTCCATTCGAGAACCTCGGCATCATCATCATTGATGAAGAGCATGAAACAAGCTACAAGCAGGAAGAAAACCCGCGCTACCATGCCAGGGATGTTGCGATTCAGCGTGCTAAAACCTATGCGTGCCCGGTCGTTCTCGGCAGTGCTACACCGTCACTTGAATCCTTTGCCAGGGCGCAAAAAGGGCGATACACCTTGCTGTCGCTGCCGAAAAGGATGAACAACCAGCCACTTCCCGCAGTTGAAATCGTTGATATGCGGGAAGAGCTGCGAACGGGCAATCGGTCGATGTTTTCGGTAAAGCTTTTTGAAAAAATTAAAGACCGGCTTGAGAGGAAGGAACAGACAGTCCTGTTCCTTAATAAACGTGGACATTCCTCTTTTGTCATGTGCCGTGATTGCGGCTATGTGATGAATTGTCCGCATTGCGATATTACGCTGACCTATCACCGATACAATGAACAGATGAAATGCCATTACTGCGGGTATGAAGACAGGGTGCCGACAATTTGCCCTGAATGCAATAGTGAACATATCCGTTATTTCGGAACCGGAACTCAAAAAGTGGAGGAAGAGCTGCTCAAACTGATTCCTGAAGCAAGGATCATCAGGATGGATGTCGATACAACAGGGCGTAAGGGGTCTCATGAGAAGCTGTTGACTGCTTTCCAGGAAGGACAGGCAGATATATTATTGGGGACTCAAATGATTGCCAAGGGGCTTGATTTTCCCAATATCACGCTTGTAGGCGTGCTTTCGGCAGACACGATGCTGAATCTGCCGGATTTCCGTTCTTCGGAAAAAACTTTCCAGCTTCTGACTCAGGTCAGCGGGCGAGCTGGAAGGCACAAGCTTCCAGGTGAGGTGGTCATCCAGACTTATACCCCTGAGCACTATAGTGTTGAGCTGGCAGGAACCCAGGATTACGACCGTTTTTACCAGCAGGAGATGCTGATGCGGAAGGTGCATCAATATCCGCCGTTTTATTTTCTGTCACTTGTGACGGTCAGTCATGAAGAATTGATGAAAGTGGTATCGGTCACTGAGAAAATCGCCAAATTCATTACATCCAGACTGTCTAACGATTCAGTGGTCCTCGGCCCGGTTGCGTCGCCGATCCCTCGCATCAACGATAGATATCGTTATCAATGTCTGATAAAATACAAAAAGGAACCAGAACTTAGCACTACGCTAAAATCCATACTGGACCATTACCAGCAGGAAATGGGATCAGGCGGACTGCAGATTTCCGTCGACCTGAATCCTTACATCCTGATGTAGTGATCATTTTATGGAAGGCTGTTATCGTAAAGGTTATTGTTAAAATCTTAAAGCCGATTTTTAACGTGATAGAAGCAATTTGTATGTTAGTACTAAGTTTGCAAGCTCTTTTCTCATAATAGTCGTTAATTATGTGAATAATCTTAGGTAATTCAATCCAATTTTGTAGGCACTAGCAACAAAGTTTGAGAAAAGAGCCTTATGGAAACATGAAAGTTTACGTTAAAAGCTGATTGAACAAGCTAATACTATATTTAAATGGATTTATTGGAGGATTTATTTTGGCAATAAGAAAAATAGTAACCTACCCGGCAGAAATATTGGAGCAGGAATGTGAAAAAGTCACCGTTTTTGATAAAAAGCTGGCCAAACTGCTGGATGATATGTACGATACAATGATCGAGTTTGATGGAGTCGGCCTGGCCGCCCCTCAGATTGATATAAAGAAACAGATTGCGGTTGTCGATATTGATGATGAGCATGGCACGATCGAGATGATCAACCCGGTGGTTCTTGAAACCAGTGGTGAGCAGACTGGGCCGGAAGGGTGCTTAAGCTTTCCTGGATTGTACGGAGAAGTAACCCGGCCAAATTATGTGAAGGTGAAGGCCCAAAACCGGAAAGGAAAGACCTTTGAAATCGAGGCCGAGGAGTTTTTAGCAAGGGCGATCCTGCATGAAATCGACCATCTGCACGGTGTGTTATTTACCACGAAAGTGTCCAAATATATGGAAGAAGCTGATTTAGAGGAGTTGAACCAGGAATGACAAGAATTGTATTTATGGGAACTCCAGACTTTTCAGTACCGGTTTTGCGAAGGCTGGTAGAGGAAGGTTACGAGGTGGTCGGCGTCGTCACGCAGCCTGATCGCCCTGTTGGCAGAAAACGCGTACTGACGCCGCCTCCTGTAAAAGCAGAAGCGCTGAAGCATGGCATCCCGGTTTACCAGCCGGAGAAAATCCGCCAAAAGGAAGAACTGGATAAAATCCTCGCGCTTGAACCAGATTTAATCGTCACTGCAGCCTTTGGACAGATTCTGCCAAATCAGCTGCTTGAAGCACCAAAGTTTGGCTGTATCAATGTCCATGCTTCACTCTTGCCCGAATTGCGCGGTGGTGCACCTATCCATTACGCAATCATTGAAGGAAAAGAGAAGACGGGTATCACGATTATGTATATGGTTGAAAAGCTGGACGCTGGCGACATCCTGACACAAGTCGAAGTTCCGATCACGGAAACAGATACAGTAGGTTCATTGCACGATAAAATGAGCCCTGCTGGAGCAGATCTTTTATCTGAGACAATTCCAAGGTTATTGAACGGGGAGATCTCTCCTGTTCCGCAAAATGATGCCGAAGCGACTTTTGCCTGGAATATCAAGCGTGAACAGGAGAAAATTGACTGGAGCAAACCAGGACACGAAATCTATAACCATATCCGCGGCATGAATCCCTGGCCGGTTGCCTATACGACAATGGATGGTGCAGTGATGAAGATATGGAGTTCTGTGAAGACGGACTATAAAGGGAGCGGACAAGCCGGGACGATCGTCAAGATTGAAGATGACGGTTTTATAGTGGCAACCGGAGATGAAACAGCCATTAAGATTACAGAGCTCCAGCCAGCTGGCAAGAAAAAGATGGACGCTAAGCAATTCCTGCTTGGGGCAGGGTCGAATTTAGAGCCCGGCGTCAGGTTAGGAGACTGGAATGAGTAAAAAGAAGAATGTCAGGGATACTGCATTGCAGCTGTTGGAAACGGTTGAAAAGAACCAGGCTTACAGCAATCTGCTCCTGAACAATGCAATTGAAAAAAATGAAATTAATCCCATCGATGTCGGCTTGTTGACTGAGTTGGTTTATGGGACTTTACAGCGAAAAATGACTCTCGATTTTTACCTTAAGCCGTTCATCGAGAAAAACAAGAAATTGCAAACCTGGGTGGTCAATCTGCTGCGGATGACTGTTTATCAGATGGAGTATTTAGATAAAATACCAGACAGGGCAGCGATTTTTGAAGCAGTCGAAATTTCCAAGCGGCGAGGACATAAAGGCATTGCCAGCCTGGTGAATGGTGTGCTCCGCAGCATTCAGCGAAACGGACTTCCTTCCCTGGATTCGATATCCAACCCAGCGGAAAGAATCTCAATAGAAACAAGCCACCCATTATGGTTAGTCAAAAGGTGGGTAGATCAGTTCGGGATTGAAAAGACAAGAGAAATGTGCGAAGTGAATCTGACTGCGCCGCTGCAGACAGGAAGGGTCAATTTGACAAGGATTTCCCGTGAGGAGTGCCTGGAATTGCTGGCGGAAGAAGGCTTTGAAGTGGAACCCAGCCCAATCCTGCCAGAAGCCATCAAATGTCTCCGAGGCAATCTCGCCTCTTCTAAGGCATTTAAATATGGTTTGTTGACAATTCAGGACGAGAGTTCTATGCTAGTTGCCCATGCACTAGGCATTCAGGAAGAAGAAGTAATCCTCGATGCATGTGCTGCCCCTGGGGGGAAATCCTCTCATATTGCGGAAAAGCTTGGCAACAGCGGCAAAGTGATCTCACTGGACCTTCACGACCATAAAGTCAAGCTGATTGCCCAGAATGCTAAGCGTCTTGGCCTCGAGAATATCGAAGCGCAAAAAATGGACAGCCGGGAGGCGGCACAACGATTCAAGCATGAATCGATTGACCGCGTTTTGCTTGATGCACCTTGCTCAGGACTGGGCGTAATGAGACGGAAGCCTGATATGAAATATACGAAGAAAGAACAGGATCTCAGCCAGCTAAAGTCAATCCAGCTGAGCCTCCTTGAATCAGTCGCGCCATTGCTTAAAGATGGCGGTACGCTTGTCTATAGCACTTGCACAGTAGATCGGGAAGAAAACCAGGAAGTAATAGAAATATTTTTACGCGAGCATCCTGAATTCTCAGGAGATCCAACACTTGCAGAAAGAATGCCAGATGCAATCAGGCCATTGATCAATGGTTTCGATATTCAGATTCTTCCTCAGGATTTTGGTTCGGATGGGTTTTATATTGCTTGTTTGAGAAAGAAGGTGGAATAACATGGAACAGGAAAAATCAACTAGAACATCAGCAACACAAGAATCAGTCAAGAAATCCATTTATTCACTTCAGCTGCACGAACTGAAAGACTGGCTGAAGGAACAAGGAGAAAAGCCATTCAGGGCAGAACAAATCTATGACTGGCTTTACAAGAAGAGAGCAGCTTCATTCGAAGATATGTCCAATCTGTCAAAGCCTTTACGCGACAAGCTGGAACAGCATTTTGTGCTGACTACCCTGAGTACGATCATCCAGCAGACATCATCAGATGGAACCATCAAGTTCCTGTTTGAACTGCATGATGGGGTCTCAATTGAAACCGTGCTGATGAGGCATGAATATGGAAATTCCGTATGTGTAACAACACAGGTTGGCTGCCGCATTGGCTGCACATTTTGTGCTTCGACACTTGGTGGCTTAAAAAGGAATCTGGAAGCAGGAGAAATCGTTGCCCAGGTCGTAAAGGTACAACAAGCTCTTGATGAAACAGACGAGAGAGTAAGCTCAATCGTCATCATGGGGATCGGTGAGCCGTTCGATAACTATGATCACATGCTTTCATTCCTGAAAATCATGAACCATGACAAAGGGATGAACATCGGAGCCCGCCATATTACTGTATCGACCAGCGGAATCATTCCAAAGATTTATGAATTTGCGGATGAAAACATGCAAATCAATTTTGCGATCTCACTGCATGCTCCGAATACCGAGCTTCGCAGCAGATTGATGCCAATCAACCGAGCATACAAGCTTCCTGATTTAATGGATGCGGTCCGCTACTATGTAAACAAAACCGGCCGCAGAATCAGTTTTGAATATGGTCTTTTTGGCGGCGTGAATGATCAGGTTGAGCATGCGGAAGAGCTTGCCCAGCTGGTAAAAGGATTGAAATGCCATATCAATTTGATTCCGGTCAACTATGTACCTGAACGCGATTACGTAAGGACACCTAAGAGCCAGATCTTCAAATTTGAACGTACTCTCCGCGACCGTGGAGTGAATGTAACGATAAGAAGAGAACAAGGGCATGATATTGAAGCAGCTTGCGGACAACTTCGGGCAAAAGAAAGAAAAGAAGAGACGAGGTGACAAGATGAAGGCTGTTTTCATGACAGACAGGGGAAAGGTTCGCCTGCATAATGAAGACAATGGCGGCATCTTTATGAACTCTCACGGACAACGCCTTGCCATCGTAGCAGATGGCATGGGCGGCCACCGTGCAGGAGATGTAGCCAGTGAAATGACAATCCAGCATCTAAAAGGTCTTTGGGAAAAGTCAACAAAGATACATACAGCAGAAGAAGCGGAACAATGGCTGCAGGAGTCTGTTTTACAAGTGAATCAGGAGATTTTTCAGCACTCATTGAATCATACGGAATGTGAGGGCATGGGCACGACAATTGTTGCTTCCATTTGCACGAACCTGTTCGCAACAGTGGTGAACATCGGTGACAGCCGCTGTTATTTACTGAATGAAACAGGATTCAAACAGTTGACAGAGGATCATTCCCTCGTCAATGAACTTGTACGTTCCGGACAAATTTCTAAAGAAGATGCAGAGCACCATCCTCGTAAAAATGTTCTATTAAGAGCCCTTGGAACAGAAGAATCAGTGGAGATGGACATTAAGACCATTATCTATGAAGAGGAAGATGTGCTGTTGCTTTGTTCGGATGGCCTTTCCAATAAAGTGAGCCAGGAAGAAATGGAAAGCATCCTGACAGACAATCATATGTCACTGGAAGATAAAGCGGCAGAATTTATCAAAAGGGCCAATCAGTATGGCGGCGAAGATAATATAACTCTTGCAATCGTCGAATACCAGGAATTCAACGAGGGCAGGTGAAAAATATGATCATCGGAAAAAGAATCAGCGGCCGTTATAAAATCAAGGATATGATCGGCGGCGGCGGGATGGCGAATGTCTATCTTGCGCATGATATGATCCTTGACAGGGATGTTGCGGTCAAAATGCTCCGTCTTGATTTTGCCAATGACGATGAATTCATCCGCAGGTTCCATAGAGAGGCACAATCTGCAACGAGCCTTGCCCATCCGAACATCGTCAGTATATATGATGTCGGAGAAGAGGACGGACTATACTATATCGTGATGGAATATGTCGACGGCCAGACACTGAAGCAATACATACAGCAGCATGCACCAGTTCCAGTTGAAGAAGCCCTGGACATCATGAAGCAGCTGACATCTGCTATCTCCCATGCCCATCATAATCATATTGTCCACCGTGATATCAAGCCGCATAATATTTTGGTAGACAGCAGCGGTACAGTGAAAATTACAGACTTTGGCATTGCGATGGCATTGAGTGCAACAAGCATCACCCAGACGAATTCAGTGCTGGGATCTGTGCATTACCTGTCACCAGAACAGGCCAGAGGCGGCATGGCAAATAAAAAATCGGATATTTATTCAATTGGGATCGTCATGTTTGAATTGCTGACAGGCAGACTCCCTTTTTCAGGTGAATCAGCCGTATCCATCGCATTGAAGCATCTTCAGTCGGAAACGCCTTCTTTAAAAAGATGGAATCCGCAAATCCCGCAAAGCGTTGAGAATATCGTGCTCAAGGCCACTGCGAAGGATCCATTCCATCGATACGACAATGTCGATGAAATGGAAGAGGATTTAAGGACAGCGCTTGACAGCAACCGTCTGAATGAGAGCAAGTTTGTCATACCGGAGGACGATGAAGCAACCAAAGCGATTCCTATCATAACGAATGACCGGCCTTATCATAATCTAGATGAAACGATTATCCGCAAAGATGCCCAAAACTCCATGGAACAGGCACCAAAAGATAAACAGCTGAAAAAGAAGAAAAAGAAATGGCCAATTATTTTAACTGTTTTGTTTTTGCTTATTCTGACTGCGGGTATTGTCATGGTGACGATGGGGCCAGATCTTTTTGGGCCAAAAGAGAAGGAAGTGCCTGAAGTTACAGGCATGGAAGTCGATGAAGCTGTTGCCGAATTGATGTCCGCTGGTTTCATCATTGGTGACAAAAAAGAAATCAGTGATGAAGAAATCGAAGAAGGCAATGTCATACGGACCAATCCAAAGGCCGGAAAGATGATTAAAGAGGGCAATAAAATTGATCTTTATATCAGCACAGGCAAGGAAGAAATAGAGTTATCGGATTATACAGGCAGAATGTACGATGATGTAGAGAGATTGCTCGAATCAAAGAATTTTGGGAACCCTGTAAAAAATGAAATCCATGATGACAGTGAACCTGGTACAATCTTGAAGCAATATCCTCCGGGCGGGGAGTTTGTAATCCCCGATGAAACGGAAATGGAATTCACCGTCAGTATTGGGCCAGAGTTAATAAAGCTTGAAGATCTGAGCGGTTATAATGAAAAAGCGCTTAATAATTATTTGCAGATGTATGGTTTAGAGAAAGAAAGCACAGAAGAATTCCATGAAACGGTTCAAGAAGGATCAGTCATTTCCCAAGAACCAGCTCCTGGTACTGAACTAAAAAAAGGAAGTAAAGTAAAAGTGGTCATTTCTAAAGGGCCTGAGCAGATACCTCCTAAGGTCGTCAAAGAAAAGATCAATATTCAATATGAGCCTGCAGAGCCCGACCAAGAGCAATCCATTCAGATTTATGTCGATGATTTGGAGCACAACATCTCAGTTCCCTATGACTCCTTTGTAATAACAGAGAACAGGGAATATGAAATTGAACTCAGGATTCCGGCAGGCGGTAAAGCGTCATATATGGTAATGCGGGATAACAGTATGATCCTTAGTGACGAGGTTCCATATCCAGAAGACTAACAGACAGGGAGTGTTGCTATGCCTGAGGGCAAAATTATCAAGGCGCTGAGCGGTTTTTATTATGTTGCCAATGAGGACGGAATAGTGCAATGCCGTGGAAGAGGGGTTTTCCGCAAGAATAAGGTTACACCCCTTGTTGGTGACGAGGTGGTTTTCCAGGCTGAGAATGACACGGAAGGCTATATCCTGGAAGTCAAGGACCGGAAAAATGAGCTGGTCCGTCCGCCGATTGCGAATGTAGACCAGGCCATCCTTGTTTTTTCAGCTGTTGAACCTGGCTTCAGTACAGCCTTGCTCGACCGGTTTTTAGTTCTTGTAGAATATAATCACATTGAGCCCCTCATCTGCATTACGAAAATGGATTTGACCAATGAACAGGAGAAATCGCGTCTCGAAGAATATGCAGAGGATTATCGGAAAGCAGGCTATGAGGTTATTCTTACATCTTCTGAAACTTCTGAGGGTCTGGAAAAGTTGAGACCTCATATTGAGGGAAAGATTTCAGTCTTTGCGGGCCAATCTGGAGTCGGGAAGTCATCCCTGCTCAATGCGATCCGGCCAGATCTCGAGTTGAAAACCGATGATATATCCTCCCATCTGGGCAGGGGCAAGCATACGACAAGACATGTGGAGCTGATTACCATTAATAATGGGCTTGTTGCTGACACTCCTGGATTCAGTTCTCTTGAATTCACGGAGATCGAAGCGGAAGAGCTAAATTCATGCTTTCCTGATCTTGCTGAGGTCAGCGAGGATTGCAAGTTCCGCGGCTGTCTTCATATGGCTGAGCCCAAATGTGCGGTCAAAGCAGCAGTCGAGTCAGGCACTCTGCCTGAATACAGGTATGAGCATTATAAAGACTTTTTGTTAGAAATCAAAGATAGAAAGCCGAGGTATTGATTCATGGTTAAGATCGCACCTTCAATCTTATCAGCCGACTTTGCGCGACTTGGCGAAGAAATAAAGGATGTCGAGCGCGGCGGGGCCGATTATATCCATGTGGATGTAATGGATGGGCATTTCGTGCCGAATATCACGATCGGGCCACTGATTGTCGAGGCAATCAGGCCGGTGACAAAGCTTCCCCTTGACGTTCACCTGATGATTGAGAACCCGGACCAATATATTGAAGCATTTGCAAGGGCAGGTGCCGATTATATCACTGTCCATGTGGAAGCATGCAGACATCTTCACAGGACAATCCAATTGATTAAATCAACAGGGGTCAAGGCAGGCGTCGTCTTAAATCCTGCTACACCAGCAGAAAGCCTGAAGTACATCATCGAGGATGTTGACATGGTCCTGCTTATGTCAGTCAATCCTGGTTTTGGCGGTCAGAAGTTCATCTCTTCCGTACTTCCAAAAATCAGGGAAGTCAAAGAACTGGCTGATTCACTGAATCCAGACCTGGAAATCGAGGTCGACGGCGGAGTGAACGAGGAGACGGCCAAGCTTGTGATTGAAGCTGGGGCAAATGTTCTCGTGGCGGGTTCGGCAATCTTCAATAAAGAAGACAGAGAAGCCGCGATCGCCGGCTTGAGACCATAAAGAAAAGCCAGCCTTACAGAGGCTGGCTTTTCTTCAATAAGGGCAATGGAATCCAGAAACAAAGGAGATCTTTTAATGAAAATTAACTTGGTTGCCGGTGGACCGCGGTACCTGATACCTGATTTCCATCTTTACGAAGAGGAAAATGTGATCTGGGTAGGGATTGATAGGGGTGTATTTTATTTATTAGAAGCAGGAGTCAATCCCGCAGCAGCATTTGGCGATTTCGATTCCGTTTCCGAAGAAGAATTGGCTAACATTGAAAAGGCGGTTGCCGACTTGAAGAAATTCAAGCCGGAAAAAGATGAAACCGATATGGAGCTGGCGCTAAATTGGGCTCTGGATCAGCACCCGGAGTCGATTGCCATTTTTGGTGCGACAGGGGGGCGCCTTGACCATTTTATGGCCAATATCCAGCTGCTGGTCAGGCCCCTTGAAGAGGATGCTCCTGTACACATCCAGATCATTGATTCCCATAATATTTTATATGTGAAAAAACCAGGAAGCTATACAGTAAAGCAGATTGAAGATTTCAAGTATGTTTCCTTCCTTCCAGTCACACCAGCTGTCTCCGGACTGTCGCTTGAAAATTTCAAATACCCGTTAAATGATTGTCATATTCCGATGGGCTCGACACTATGTATTAGTAATGAACTTATTAGAGGTCATGGTACTTTTTCTTTTTCCGAAGGCATATTATTAGTTGTAAGGAGCAAGGATTGAGATGTCTTCATTTAGCTCATGGTTCTTTTCAGCAATATGAATTCTTCCCCTGAAAAGAGCAAATTTTGTATACCCGGGAATATACTATAGGGATACAGAAAGAAGACGGGTTTGCGAGAGATGGTGAGGAGGGACGGTATGAGATTCTATACAATCAAACTGCCTAGATTTTTGGGTGGCCTCGTACGGGCGATGTTAGGTGCATTTAAAAAGGATTAAAAACCATTTAGCGTGAAGAATAATCAAAGATTGAAAACCGATATGCAAGCATTTGGCACCCTGGTGACGGGGTGCTATTATTTTTTATCGAATTGGGCAGAATGAACAGAAGGATGGACGGTGCAAGTTCAGGCAATAAAAAAGGCATCCTTTATGGATGCCGTGCAGCTTACTTCCGGCTGCTGGAGCCAGGCAGTAAGTCTGCGGTTTTTAATTATACGCGTTCAACTTTACCTGATCTTAGAGCTCTTGCAGATACCCAAACACGCTTTGGCTTACCGTCTACAAGAATACGTACTTTTTGAAGGTTAGCACCCCATGTACGCTTGTTAGCGTTCATTGCGTGGGAGCGTGCGTTACCAGAACGAGTTGATTTACCAGTTACTACACATTTACGTGGCATATGATTTCCCTCCTAACTGACAAAAGCTGTTACTATTTTTTGCTGCAATTATTTGCATATCGTCAGAATTGCGAATGAAACAGGATAACCTTTTCTCTGACATACTTTAATAATTTATCATAGAAATTTCCCATTTGCAATACTTCCGGTAAAAGCTATAAAGAAAAAAACCTTGACATATAGTTCAGATTCTTGCTGAATAATAAAGGGAAGGGCAGAATAACTTTAAAAATTGATTGGCTTATAGTAAAATAACTGTAGCATAATGCTATTTTTTCCAAAGGGGGAACGAGTCATGTCCATCGAGCTAAAAACGAAGTACGGACAAATTGATATATCAAATGATGTCATTGCAACAATTGCAGGCGGTGCAGCAGTTGATTGTTATGGTATTGTCGGGATGGCTTCAAAGAATCAGATCAAGGACGGATTAACAGATATCCTGCGCAGGGAGAATTTTACCCGCGGAGTCATCGTTCGCCAGGAAAATGACGAAGTACATATCGATATGTATATTATTGTGAGCTATGGGACGAAAATTTCCGAGGTTGCCCACAATGTCCAGTCAAAGGTTAAGTACACCCTTGATAAAACAGTCGGGCTGGCTGTTGACTCGGTCAATATTTACGTTCAGGGAGTTCGTGTAACGAACCCGTAAGAGGAGGAAAGATTTGTGTCTATTAATGTTCTAGACGGAAAACGTTTTGCGGAGATGGTGATTCAGGGTGCCAACCATTTGGCGGCGAATGCCAAGTATGTCGACGCGTTGAACGTCTTCCCTGTTCCTGATGGTGATACGGGAACAAATATGAATTTATCCATGACTTCCGGAGCTAAGGAAGTAAAGAACAATGTGCAGGAACATATCGGGAAGGTAGGTTCCGCGCTTGCTAAAGGTTTGCTTATGGGAGCGAGGGGGAACTCAGGAGTCATCCTTTCCCAATTGTTCCGCGGATTTGCGAAAGCAATTGAAACAAAGCCGACTGTTACATCTGTTGAATTTGCAGCTGCGTTAAACGCTGGTGTGGAGACTGCTTACAAAGCAGTTATGAAGCCGGTTGAGGGAACGATTTTAACAGTGGCCAAAGATGCTGCAAGGCATGCTGTTGCAGTCGCACCAAACCACGACAGCATTGACGGACTTATGGAAGAGGTTCTTAAAGAAGCGAAAGCGTCATTGAATCGCACACCAGATTTGCTGCCGGTCCTGAAGGAAGTAGGAGTAGTAGACAGTGGCGGACAAGGACTTGTTTTCGTTTATGAAGGCTTTCTTGCAGAATTGAAGGGCGAAAAGCTTCCTGACTCCCCATCTGCCATGCCAAACATGACTGAGCTTGTAAGCGCCGAGCACCATAAGAGTGTCCAGAGCCACATGAATACGGAGGACATCGAATTCGGCTATTGTACTGAATTCATGGTCAGGCTTGAAGGGAAAGAGGCATTCTCTGAGGAGAATTTCCGTCAGGACTTGAGCAAATATGGAGATTCTCTTCTTGTCATTTCCGACGAAGAGGTCGTAAAAGTACATATCCACTCAGAACAGCCTGGCGATGTTTTGTCTTATGGACAAAAATACGGAAGCCTCATCAATATGAAAATCGAAAATATGCGTCAGCAGCATACGGATATTGTCGGTGAATCGACAACACCGTTGCGCACACAGACTAATGAACCAAAGAAAGAAAAGCAGGAATACGGAATCGTCGCTGTCTCGATGGGTTCCGGCATTGCCGAACTTTTCCGCAGCATTGGTGCTAATGCCGTGATCGAAGGCGGGCAGACGATGAATCCGAGCACCGAGGATATCATCAAGGCTGTCAAAGAGGTAAACGCACGAAAGGTCATCATCCTGCCGAACAATAAAAACATCATCATGGCTGCAGAACAGGCAGCTGAGGTAGCGGAGGAAGAAGTGGTAGTCATCCCTTCAAAAACTGTGCCTCAGGGAATGACAGCATTGCTCTCATTCAATCCATCAGCCGATCCTGCCGCAAATAAAGATGCGATGTCAGAAGCGATGCAGCATGTGAAAACGGGTCAACTGACATATGCAGTGCGTGACACCAGCATCGATGGACTTGAAATCTCAACCGGAGATTTCATGGGCCTGGCAGATGGAAAAATTGTCTTGAAAGATCGGGATAAAGTTAAAGCAGCAAAGGACCTGCTGGACCAGATGCTCGATGAAGACACTGAAATCCTGACCATCCTTAAAGGGGAAGACGCTTCAGATGAAGATGTTGATTCCATCGTTGAGTTTGTTGAGGGTAAATATGGAGATGTTGAGATAGAAGTCCATAATGGAGAACAGCCATTATACGCCTTCATCTTCGCAATTGAATAAATAATTCCGGTTTCGGAGAATCTCCGGCTGGACAAATAAAATTGCAATATGATACTAAGAAATAGAAGGGGATTCCCCTTCTATTTCGTTTTGTATACAAAAGGATTATCATATCTGAAAAGTAAACGTAAGAACAGCTGTATGAACTGAATACAGGGTGGTTGGACAAAAAGGAACTTTGCATTGTCATTCTGATCTCCAATTAAATCAAAATAACATCAGTACTCCAGAAACAGCGTAAGGAGGGGGAGCGGCAGCACCGATTGGCCGGGAGCTGGAGGCCAAGAGTTTCGGCACACCGCTTGAATAATGTGAATGAACAACTAAAGCAACCAGTAACAGCAATAAAAGGGATCGGCAATGAAATGGCGGAGACTCTGGCGGATATGCACATCAGGACTGTCGGTGATCTGCTCGAATACTTCCCATATCGTTATGAAGATTATCGGCTTAAAGATCTGGCAGAAGTAAAGCATGACGAAAGAGTCACGGTGGAGGGCAAGGTACACAGCGAGCCTGCACTCGTCTATTACGGACGGAAAAAGAATCGACTTACCGTCAGGCTGCTAGTAGGCCGTTACTTAATCATTGTCA
This sequence comes from Chryseobacterium sp. ISL-80, assembly GCA_018613055.1. Lineage (GTDB taxonomy): Bacteria > Bacillota > Bacilli > Bacillales > Cytobacillaceae > Mesobacillus. The sequence goes on from JAGGQZ010000001.1 coordinate 143,038, forward strand.
CTTTCTTTAACCAGCCTTATTTAAAACAAAAAATATCCCTCGGAGAGACGATTACTGTCACGGGGAAATGGGATCAGCACAGACAGACGATCACTGCCAGTCAAATGTCATTGGGAGAGCAAGCTCAAAGCCAGGATTTTGAACCGGTTTATGCGGTGAAAGGAAAAATGACCGTAAAAACGATCAGAAGGCTGATCAAGCAGGCTTTTTCCCAGTTCGGACATGAAATAGACGAGATATTGCCGGCAGAGCTTTTGCAAAAATATAAGCTGCTGAACCGCAGGGATGCGTTACGAATCATGCACCTTCCTTCAGGTTCTGACGAGATGAAGCAGGCGAGAAGAAGATTTGTGTACGAGGAGTTTCTGTTATTCCAGCTTAAAATGCAGTCTTTGCGGAAATTGGAACGTGAACAGAGTCCAGGTATTGCGTTTGCCTATGAATTGGACAAGCTGAAGCAATTCATCGGCGGGCTTCCATTCCCGCTAACCGGAGCCCAAAAACGGGTAGTCAATGAGATCCTCGGTGACATGAAATCGCCTTACCGTATGAACCGCCTCCTACAAGGTGATGTCGGTTCAGGTAAAACGGTGGTCGCAGCGATTGCCCTTTATGCCGCAAAGACAGCTGGCTATCAAGGAGCATTGATGGTCCCAACGGAAATACTGGCCGAACAACACTCGCAGTCCCTGACACAGTTGCTTGAGCCATTCGGTGTAAAAGCGGCTCTGCTGACAAGCTCGGTAAAGGGGAAGCGCCGAAGAGAGATGCTCGAGCAGCTAAAGCAGGGTGACGTTGATGTCTTGATCGGGACGCATGCTTTGATCCAGGATGAAGTCGACTTCCAGAGCCTTGGTCTCGTCATCACAGATGAACAACATCGATTTGGGGTTGAACAAAGGCGGGTTCTTAGGGAGAAGGGTGAAAATCCGGATGTCCTGTTCATGACAGCAACACCTATCCCGAGGACATTGGCAATCACGGTCTTTGGTGAAATGGATGTCTCGGTGATCGATGAAATGCCGGCGGGTCGCAAGACGATCGAAACGTATTGGGCCAAGCACGAGATGCTTGAACGGGTGCTTGCTTTCATGGAAAAGGAACTGGCAAAAGGAAGGCAGGCCTATGTGATATGCCCATTGATCGAGGAGTCAGATAAGCTTGATGTCCAGAATGCGATCGATGTCCACAGCACCTTGAGTTTCTATTTTAAGGGAAGATTTCAGGTTGGCTTGATGCATGGACGTCTCCATTCCGATGAAAAAGACCAGGTGATGAAGGCCTTCAGTGAAAATGAAGTGCAAGTGCTCGTATCCACTACCGTCGTGGAAGTTGGAGTGAATGTCCCGAACGCGACGGTGATGCTCATATATGATGCCGAAAGATTTGGTCTGTCACAGCTCCACCAGCTTAGAGGCAGGGTTGGCCGTGGCAGTGACCAATCATATTGCATTTTGCTCGCCGATCCGAAAAGCGAAGTCGGGAAAGAGCGCATGAAAATCATGTCAGAAACCAATGATGGTTTTGTTCTTAGTGAGAAGGATCTGGAGCTGCGCGGTCCTGGAGATTTCTTCGGAAAAAAACAAAGCGGTCTGCCAGAATTCAAAGTGGCGGATATGGTCCATGACTACCGAGCTTTGGAAACAGCGAGGAATGATGCATCCTTGCTGGTGCAGTCAGGAGCTTTCTGGCAAAGCGAAAAATATCGTTTATTGCGAGAGTATCTCGCAGAGTCCGGTGCGCTGGCAAATGAAAAACTGGATTGACCCAATTCAATCTACTTATTTTTAGAAGAATGATAGAGCGGAAGCAGTCATCTGCTTCCTTTTTTTATAGGTTAAGAAAGTATAAAATTCACTTCGAGAATTGTCCAGCTCCAGCGCCTAGCCCCTCGAGACGTTTCGGTCCGCCCAATAAAGTCAAAGAACGACTTCACCGGTCGGCCCTCCAACGCTTGTCAGGGCTGACCAAGGCGCTTACGCTTTTCTGATAAAAATATTTCTTCTTGCAATCTTTTTTTATAATATATATACTACTATTAGTACCTAGTCTTAATAGCTCGGGCGGTGTTTTTAAATGAAACGCAATAAAAAAGAACGGCAGTCACTGCTGACTGATACGATAAAAGATAACCCATTCATAACAGATGAAGAGCTGGCCGAAAAATTTGCTGTCAGCATCCAGACGATAAGACTGGACAGACTCGAATTGTCTATTCCTGAACTTAGGGAGAGAATTAAGAACGTTGCTGAAAAACGTTTTGAAGACGAAGTCCGTTCATTGCCGCTGGAAGAAGTAATTGGAGAAATCATAGATATTGAACTTGACCAGAGTGCAATTTCCATACTTGATATAAAAAGAGAACATGTTTTCAAACGAAATAAAATCGCCAGAGGACACCACTTGTTTGCACAGGCGAATTCATTGGCGGTTGCTGTGATCAATGATGAGCTGGCGCTGACCGCAAAATCGAATATCCAGTTTACCAGATCGGTAAAAGAAGGTGAACGGGTCATCGCCAAAGCGAGGGTCACAAAAATCGATAGTGATAATGGGCGGACAATCGTGGAAGTGATGAGTTACGTAAATAGTGAACTCGTCTTCAAAGGCGAATTTGAAATGTACAGATCAAATAATGAAAAGTAAGGGATGAAAAGCGATGAGGCTTGCAGTAGATGCGATGGGCGGAGACAATGCACCAAAAGAAATCGTCCTCGGAGCAATGAAAGCAGTAGAGAACTTCAAAGACATACATATCCTCCTTGTGGGTGACGAGAAAAAAATCAGGGAGCATTTGACGGCAGAAGAAAGAATTGAAATTCTACATACTGAAGAGGTCATCCTGGGAACAGACGAACCTGTAAGGGCTGTTCGCCGTAAAAAGACTGCATCTATGGTTCTGGCGGCACAGCAGGTAGCGGACGGAAAAGCCGACGCCTGCATTTCAGCAGGAAACACTGGAGCGCTGATGGCTGCAGGATTGTTTGTGATTGGCCGGATCGAAGGCATAGAACGGCCTGCGCTTGCTCCGACACTTCCGACGATTGGTGGAGAAGGCTTCCTGCTTCTGGATGTTGGCGCAAATGCTGACGCCAAGCCGGAGCATCTTGTCCAATATGCGATCATGGGCTCTATCTACAGTGAGAAAGCAAGGGGGATTGAGCGCCCGAGGGTTGGATTGCTGAATATCGGCACAGAAGAGAAGAAGGGCAATGAATTGGTAAGAAGCACTTTTGAATTGCTGAAAGACGCAGATATCAATTTTATCGGCAATGTCGAATCAAGAGACTTGCTGGATGGTGTGGCAGATGTGGTCGTGGCGGACGGATTCACCGGCAATATGGTGCTGAAGACTATCGAAGGAACGGCTATGTCAGTATTTAAAATGCTGAAATCGGCCCTGACATCAAGCTTCAAGAGCAAGATGGCTGCCGCAGTTCTGAAGCCAGACCTTACACAATTGAAAAATAAGATGGATTACACAGAATACGGTGGTGCCGGATTGTTCGGATTGAAAGCTCCGGTCATTAAGGCACACGGATCATCGGATGCGAATGCCGTTTTCAACTCAATCCGACAGGCCAGAGAAATGGTTGAAAATGATGTTTCAGGCACAATCAGGGCGGCAGTTGAAAAAAGAGAAGGCGTTAATCAGTAGGATCAACTGGATAAAATAAACGATAAAGGGGAATCTTTCATGGGGAAAATCGCGTTTTTATTTCCGGGCCAGGGGTCACAGACAGTTGGCATGGGGCAGGCACTTGCTGAATCCGAGCAAACAGTTTCCGAAACATTTAAAAAAGCGGATGAAGTCCTTGGGGAGTCACTGAGCAAATTGATATTCGAAGGTCCTCAGGAAAAGCTGACCCTCACGACAAATGCGCAGCCTGCACTGCTGACGACAAGCATTGCCGTCCTGAAATATTTCAGCCAGTTTGGAATCAAGCCGGACTTTACCGCAGGCCATAGCCTTGGCGAATATTCAGCACTTGTTGCATCGGAGGCGCTGTCCTTTGAGGATGCAGTGTACGCAGTCCGCCAGCGTGGTGAGTTCATGGAAGAAGCGGTGCCAAATGGAGAGGGCACAATGGCAGCCGTCCTTGGAATGGATCGCGATAAACTTATGGATGTGACCGAGACCGTATCGGCAGGTGGCAATCCTGTTCAGTTGGCCAATTTAAATTGCCCGGGGCAAATTGTCATTTCAGGTTCCAAACTTGGAGTGGAAGAAGCGTCTGTAAAAGCCAAGGAAGCCGGAGCAAAACGGGTTATTCCTTTGGATGTGAGCGGGCCATTCCATTCTTCGCTAATGAAGCCTGCAGCCGAAAGATTTGAAGCTGTACTGGACAATATTTCACTTAAGGAAGCCTCAACCCCTGTGATCGGCAATGTGACTGCTGAACCGATGACAGAAGCATCTGAAATCAAAAAGAGATTGGTAGAGCAGCTATACTCTCCTGTACTATGGGAGGATTCTGTGACAAAGATGCTTGAACTCGGAGTTGATACTTTCGTAGAAATCGGACCTGGCAAGGTGTTATCCGGTCTTGTAAAAAAAGTGAACCGCTCTGCAAGGACATTCGCAATCTATGATGCGGAAACTTGTACTGCGGCCGTGGCAGCATTGAAGGAGGAAAAGGAATGAGACTTGAAGGTAAAGTAGCGCTTGTAACAGGCGCATCACGTGGAATTGGCCGGGAAATCGCCTTTGAACTTGCCCGTGAAGGTGCCTCGGTTGCTGTCAATTATGCCGGCAGTGAAGCCAAAGCATTAGAAGTGGTTGATGGAATCAAAGCGATGGGCCGGGATGCTTTTGCCATCCAGGCGGATGTTTCCAGTTCTGATTCAGTGACAAGTATGGTAAAAGAAACAATCGAACATTTCGGGAAGCTTGACATACTTGTTAACAATGCGGGTATTACAAAAGATAACCTGTTGATGAGAATGAAAGAATCCGAGTGGGATGATGTCATCAACATCAACCTTAAAGGTGTCTTCCTTTGCACGAAAGCTGTCACAAGGCAAATGATGAAGCAAAGAAGCGGAAGGATCATCAATATTTCATCGATCGTCGGTGTCAGCGGTAATCCGGGGCAAGCCAATTATGTCGCCGCAAAGTCCGGAGTGATCGGGCTGACAAAAACCTCTGCGAAAGAATTATCGTCAAGAGGAATCACTGTCAATGCCATTGCGCCAGGCTTTATCACGACTGACATGACTGATAAACTGAATGAAGACGTCAAGGCGGAAATGCTGAAGCAAATACCATTGGCGCGTTTTGGAGAGCCAAAGGATATTGCCCGGACTGTTATCTTCCTCGCTTCTGAAGACGGTGCTTATATGACAGGCCAAACCCTCCACGTCGATGGCGGCATGGTAATGTAGAAGCCTGCACACCTGAAAAAAGCCAGAACAAAATAAAAAGTGATTGCAGCCATTTATTAATTATATAAAATCATCTATAATGGCTTGAGGGGAGGTGAACGAGCATGGCAGACGTTTTAGAACGCGTAACAAAAATTATTGTTGACCGTTTGGGAGTAGATGAATCTCAAGTAACTTTAGAAGCATCTTTTAAAGATGATCTAGGTGCTGATTCCCTTGATGTTGTTGAATTGGTTATGGAATTGGAAGACGAATTCAACATGGAAATTTCCGATGATGACGCTGAGAAAATCGGTACAGTTGGTGACGCTGTGAACTACATAAATAGCCAAGTGTAATTGTTCGATTTACTGAGAAGCTCCGTTTTTAAAAAACGGGGCTTTCTTCTGTAAATAAAGCTCTTGGCTTTCTTCAGTATGGAATCTGCTGGAATCAAACCAAGTTTTTTTGCTTTATGGACATCATTTTTTGTAAACTGTTAGTAGTCTGTATGAATTGTGTAATCCGCAATTCATGTAAAATCAGCTTTAATTTATGAGCAAGGTGGAATTAATCATGCGCAATAATGGCAGAGAAAGAGATAAGAAGAATATCCGCGCAAAGGACATGAAATTCAAAGAATTCCAGGATAGGATTGGAATTCATTTTGACAGTGACAAGCTATTGAAACAGGCTTTTACCCATTCATCCTATGTGAATGAGCATCGCAGGAAACCCCATGAGGATAATGAGAGACTGGAATTCCTCGGGGACGCTGTGTTGGAACTGACTGTATCCCAATTTTTGTTTAAAAAATACCCGATGATGAGCGAGGGTGAATTGACAAAGCTGCGGGCAGCTGTCGTTTGTGAACCGTCGCTTGTGGCTTTTGCCAATGAGCTAGCCTTTGGCGAACTGGTGCTACTTGGCAAAGGTGAAGAAATGACAGGCGGCAGGACAAGGCCTGCACTCCTGGCTGATGTTTTCGAAGCATTCATCGGTGCTTTGTACCTTGATAAAGGAATTGATACAGTCACAACATTTCTGGAAGAAATCGTATTTCCAAAAATCAATGCCGGTGCTTTTTCTCATGTGATGGATTTTAAGAGCCAGCTTCAGGAACTCGTCCAGCGCGATGCCGCAGGCTCGCTGGAATACAAGATCATGAAGGAGATTGGTCCAGCGCACAGCAGGGAATTCGAATCCCGTGTCTACCTGAATGGCCAAGAATTGGGTGCTGGTACTGGCCGCTCCAAGAAGGAAGCAGAGCAGCATGCTGCCCAGATGGCTCTTGAAAAGCTGAAGGCCCACATAGAGGCTGCCCCGGAACAGGACGAACAATAGGACACAAGGCTGATGATAGAATCATTAATGATTTTCGCTATGAGAAAAGCCAGCTATAGAGCTTAGCCAGTTACACCCTGGATTGGCGTTCCTCAAGAAATTAGCGAAAAGCTTTGACTTGGAGCAGCTCGAGTCGCTTGTGCCTAATGACATCTCAGATAAAGTTAAACAGGAAAGGGAGAGCCATATTGTTTTTAAAACGATTAGATGTGGTCGGCTTTAAATCGTTTGCCGAGAGAATCTCTGTCGAATTCGTTCCGGGCGTGACCGCTGTCGTAGGACCGAATGGAAGCGGAAAGAGCAATATCACCGATTCCATTCGCTGGGTTCTAGGGGAACAATCAGCCCGGTCGCTACGAGGCGCAAAGATGGAGGATATTATTTTTGCCGGCAGTGATTCACGAAAACCGCTTAATTTTGCAGAAGTCACATTAACCCTTGATAACGAAGACCAAGCTTTGCCGCTCGATTATAACGAAGTGAGTGTAACAAGACGTGTCTACCGATCAGGAGATAGTGAATACTTAATCAATAAACAGAATTGCAGACTGAAGGATATTGTCGATTTATTCATGGATTCCGGACTTGGACGAGAAGCCTTCTCCATCATCAGCCAGGGAAGGGTTGAAGAAATCCTCAACAGCAAGCCTGAAGAACGGAGGACCATCTTTGAAGAAGCGGCTGGAGTCCTAAAGTATAAATCACGGAAGAAAAAAGCAGAAAGCAAGCTGTTCGAAACGCAGGAGAACTTAAACCGTGTAACTGACATCATCCATGAGCTTGAAGGCCAGGTTGAGCCTTTGAAAATCCAGGCATCGATTGCAAAGGATTATCTCCAGCAAAAAGAAGAACTTGAACAGATTGAAGTAGCGCTGACAGCGTATGAAATAGAGGAGCTGCATGCCCGCTGGGAGCAGCTCTCTAGGCAGCTGGAACAGCATAAAGAAGATGAAATCAAGCAGTCTGCGATTCTTCAGAAAAAAGAGGCGGAAATTGAAAGAATGAGGGATCAGTTGGCTGCGCTGGATGAATCGGTCAGCGATCTTCAAAATGTCCTCCTGCATGCAAGCGAGGAGCTTGAAAAGCTGGAAGGCAGGAGGGAAGTCCTCAAGGAACGTAAAAAAAATGCCTCTCAGAATAAAGGCCAGCTTGAAAAGAATATTGAGGAACTGACATTCTCCATTGCCAGACTTGAAGAACAGAAGGCTGAATATGAGCAATCTGTATCTGAGCTGGCGGCAGAGGCGGCTGCGCTGCAAAAAGAGCTTCAGGAAAAACAGGAGCAATTGAAGCTCTATAGCGAAGATGTCGAGCTCAAGATCGATTCGATCAAAAGTGATTATATCGAGGTGCTGAATGAACAGGCCGGCGCCAAAAATGAAAAAATCTATATCGATCAGCAGCTCCAGCAGCATGCAGCCAAGGGGTCAAGACTGGATCATGACAATGATCGGTTTGTATCGATTCGCGATGAGATCAATGAAAAGAAAGCTGAAATCGAGAAGAAGGCCGCTTCGGCACAACTGGAATTGGAAGAACAGGCAAAGCTTTATTTTAATGAACAGAAGAAACTGGAATCGCTAAGAAACAATTATGAGAAGCAAGAAAAAACACTTTATCAAGCCTATCAGTTCCTGCAGCAGGCGAAATCGAAGAAAGAAATGCTCGAGGAAATGGAAGAAGACTATTCAGGCTTCTTCCAGGGGGTCAAAGAAGTGTTGAAAGCCAGGAATACCCGTCTTCAAGGGGTAGAGGGAGCCATTGCCGAACTAATCCATGTACCCAAGCAATATGAAACGGCAATTGAAACGGCTCTTGGCGGGGCAATGCAGCATATTGTGGTCCAGACGGAAGAAAATGCACGGGCTGCGATCCAGTATCTAAAGCAAAAATCATTTGGCAGAGCAACCTTCCTGCCTCTCAGCATCATCAAGGGCAAGTATCTGGCAAGCTCTCAGCTATCACTTCTTTCAGGGCACAGCGCCTATATCGGCACTGCAGCTGATTTGATTCAATATGATCAAAAGTATGCTGAGGTCATAAAGAACCTGCTTGGAAATGTCGTGATTTCAAGAGATTTGAAGGGTGCCAATGAAATAGCGAAAATGCTGCAATACCGCAGCAGGATCGTGACCCTTGAAGGCGACGTAGTCAATCCGGGCGGTTCGATGACGGGCGGTGCAGTGAAGCAGAAGTCATCATCACTTTTAAGCCGTAAAGGTGAATTAGAGGATTTGACCAACAAGCTGGCTGACATGGAAGAGAAAACCAGGACGCTGGAATCGCGGGTAAAAACATTGAAGGCTGACACGCAATCAAGTGAAGCAAGGCTTGAAGAACTCAGGAAAACCGGAGAAGAGCTTCGTTTCAAGCAGCAGGCCCTGAAAGGTGACCTAAGGGAAGTCGAGCTGGAACATAAAAATATCAATGAACGTTTGTCTGTCTATGATTCTGAAAAGACCCAGCTTGATACAGACAAGGAAAAGCTTGAATCAAGATTGGTCGAATTGGATGAGCTGCTGGCAAAGTATCAGCAGACTCTAATTCAATTTGATAAAGAAATAGAAAGACTGACAGAGCTGAAAAACTCGAATTCTACCTCCAAGGATACGCTTGTTTCTGAAATCAGTGATTTGAAAATCAGCCTGGCTGCAAAGAAAGAGCAGCTTTCGCATGTGAAGGAAAAACTGGATTCTGCAAGCTTGCAGGCAGAAGAACAATCAGCGAAATTGTCAGTGCTGAAAGAAGACCTGTCACTTCTTTCATCAGAAATGACGGATAGTTCCTCCGGAGAAACTCAGCTGGAGGAAGCAGCAAAGCGGAAGCTTCAGGATAAAAATGAAACATTGAAGCTGATCGCATCCAGGAGACATGAGAGGCTTGAACTGCAGAACAGGCTCGAGGACCAGGAATTGGAGTCGAAGGAGCTAAGAAGGCTGCAAAAAGGCATCAATGAAGTCCTCAAGGATGAGGAAGTAAAACTGAACAGGCTAGATGTGGAACTGGACAATAAGCTCGCTCATCTTCGCGAAGAGTACCTGCTTTCCTATGAGGGTGCTAAAGAGCAGTATCCGCTGACAATCCCGGCTGATGAAGCAAGACGGAAAGTAAAGCTTATCAAACTGGCGATTGAAGAACTGGGAACCGTCAATCTTGGTGCAATAGAGGAATATGAGAGAGTATCTGAACGTTATGAATTCCTGCTGGAGCAAAAAAATGACCTCCAGGAAGCAAAGGACACTCTTTTCCTTGTCATCGAGGAAATGGACCAGGAAATGAAGAAGCGTTTTGAGCAGACATTCACCGGCATCCGTTCCCACTTCGAACCCGTTTTCCAGGCGTTGTTCGGCGGAGGAAGAGCAGATTTGCGGCTGACCCAGCCTGATGACCTGTTAAACACCGGTGTCGAAATTGTTGCACAGCCACCCGGGAAAAAGCTTCAGAACCTCGGGCTGTTGTCTGGCGGTGAGCGTGCATTGACGGCGATCGCACTGCTGTTCTCCATCCTGAAGGTACGTCCAGTCCCATTCTGTATTCTGGATGAAGTGGAAGCGGCATTGGATGAAGCCAATGTATACCGATTCGCCCAATACCTGAAAAAATACCGTGATGAAACGCAATTTATTGTCATCACCCACCGAAAAGGTACAATGGAGGAAGCGGATGTCCTGTATGGTGTAACAATGCAGGAATCGGGCGTCTCCAAGCTTGTGTCCGTCCGGCTGGAGGACTCAAAAGAACTTGTGAAATTGTAATGAGAGAGGCGATGGACTGTGAGTTTTTTCAAGAAATTGAAAGAAAAATTTACGACACAGACTGAGAGTGTCACAGAGAAATTCAGAGATGGCTTGACGAAAACGAGGGATAACTTTTCCAATAAAGTGAATGACCTTGTATCCCGTTATCGTAAAGTCGATGAGGAATTTTTCGAAGAGCTTGAAGAAATCCTCATCCAGGCGGATGTTGGATTCGAAACGGTGATGGAATTAGTCGAGGAACTGAAGAAAGAGGTTAAGCGACGCAACATCCAGGATACGAAAGATGTCCAGGCTGTCATTTCCGAGAAGCTTGTTGAAATTTATGAAAACGGAGCAGATGAACAATCGTTCGACCTGAACATCCAGGAAGATGGATTGACTGTCATCTTGTTCGTAGGAGTCAATGGCGTCGGCAAAACAACGACCATCGGCAAACTGGCCCATAAATTCAAGAGTGAAGGAAAGACTGTCCTTCTTGCTGCAGGGGATACATTCCGTGCAGGTGCAATCGAGCAGCTTGAGGTCTGGGGAGAGCGTGTCGGGGTGGATGTCATCAAGCAGGCAGAAGGCTCCGACCCTGCGGCTGTCATGTATGATGCTGTCCAGTCTGCGAAATCCCGTAAAGCAGATATCCTGATTTGCGATACGGCCGGACGTCTTCAAAACAAGGTCAATCTCATGAAGGAACTTGAAAAGGTGAAACGTGTCATTGAACGTGAAGTGCCGGGTGCTCCTCATGAGGTATTGCTTGTACTGGATGCCACTACCGGCCAGAACGCACTGATCCAGGCCAAGACGTTCAAGGAAGCGACAGATGTCAGCGGCATCGTTCTGACCAAGCTTGACGGTACTGCCAAGGGTGGTATTGTCCTTGCCATACGCAATGAATTGAATATCCCGGTGAAGTATGTCGGTCTTGGCGAAAAGATGGATGACCTCCAGGAATTCGATCCTGAAAGATATGTATATGGCCTGTTTGCTGACCTTGTCGAGGAAGAGGAAATAGCGGAAGAATCTTGATTTACAGGCATATGGCTGTAAAGAACTTATCTTGACAGGGAAGAGGAACGTGTGTAAACTCTTAATGTAAAGGTATTTCACTTAACATGGGGGAATTGAAATGCTTGAGAAAACGAACCGAATGAATTATTTGTATGATTTTTATCAGGCATTGCTGACTCCAAAACAAAGCAGTTATATGGCTCTATACTATCTTGATGATTACTCTCTGGGGGAAATTGCGGAAGAGTATGATGTTAGCCGGCAGGCGGTATACGACAACATCAAACGTACCGAAGCGATGCTTGAGGAGTATGAAGAGAAGTTGTTGCTGTTCGAAAAATTCCAGAAACGAATAGAGCTGATTTCCAAAATGAAAAAGCTTGTGGGGAATGGCGAGAACAGCGGTGATCTAGCTGAAATGATAGCCGAGCTTGAGAAATTAGACTAGGGAGGCACATGATATGGCATTTGAAGGATTGGCCGACCGACTGCAAAATACAATGCAAAAGATCCGCGGAAAAGGCAAGGTCTCAGAAGCGGATGTAAAAGAAATGATGCGAGAGGTCCGTCTGGCGCTTCTTGAAGCCGACGTTAACTTTAAAGTTGTAAAAGACTTCGTGAAGAAGGTCACTGAAAGGGCTATAGGCCAGGAGGTTGTAAAAAGCCTGACACCAGGCCAGCAGGTCATCAAGGTTGTTAAAGAAGAACTAACCGAGTTGATGGGCGGGGAACAAAGCAAGATTGCTGCCTCCAATCGCCCGCCGACTGTCATCATGATGGTCGGTCTTCAAGGTGCGGGTAAAACGACAACAACCGGAAAGCTGGCAAATCTTCTTCGCAAAAAATATAACCGCAAGCCATTGCTTGTAGCGGCGGATATCTACCGCCCGGCTGCGATCAAGCAGCTTGAGACACTCGGCAAGCAATTGAGCATGCCGGTATTCTCGCTGGGAGACCAGGTCAGCCCGGTTGAAATTGCCAAGCAGGCAATTGCCAAGGCGAAGGAAGACCACAATGACTATGTCCTCATCGATACTGCGGGCCGTCTTCATGTGGATGAAAACCTGATGGATGAGCTTAAGCAGATCAAGGAGCTTTCTAAACCTGATGAAATCTTCCTTGTTGTCGATGCGATGACAGGGCAGGATGCCGTCAATGTGGCCCAGAGCTTCAATGAACAGCTTGGCTTGACTGGTGTTGTCCTTACGAAGCTTGACGGCGATACTCGTGGCGGTGCAGCGCTCTCCATCCGTGCGGTGACCAATACGCCAATCAAGTTTGTTGGTCTTGGCGAAAAACTTGATGCACTGGAAGCATTTCACCCTGAAAGGATGGCATCCAGAATCCTTGGAATGGGAGATGTCCTTACTCTGATCGAGAAGGCCCAGGCCAATGTTGATGAAGAGAAAGCGAAAGAGCTCGAGAAAAAAATGCGCACAGCATCCTTTACCCTTGACGACTTCCTGGACCAGCTTGGCCAAGTAAGGAAGATGGGGCCGCTGGATGAAATCCTGAAAATGATGCCTGGTGCAAATAAAATCAAGGGCATGAACAATCTCCAAATCGACGAGAAACAAATCTCGCATGTTGAGGCGATCATCCAATCGATGACGGCCAATGAAAAAACTCATCCTGAAATCATCAACGCCAACAGGCGCAAACGGATCGCGAAAGGAAGCGGGACCTCCATCCAGGAAGTCAACCGTCTCCTGAAACAATTCGAAGATATGAAAAAGATGATGAAACAGATGACGAACATGCAGCAAAAAGGCAAGAAAAAAGGCGGATTCAAGCTGCCGTTCAACCCTTTTTAACTTGTAAATTCAGGTATTTTCAGTCTGTAAAGAAAAAAACCTTTACAAGCTGTTTTTAATTTGGTATTATTCTATCTTGTGTGAAACTATTCGGAGGTGCTTATTTAAAATGGCAGTAAAAATTCGTTTAAAACGTATGGGAGCTAAAAAATCTCCTTTCTATCGTATTGTAGTAGCTGATTCCCGTTCACCACGTGACGGCCGTTTCATCGAGTCTGTAGGAACTTACAACCCAGTTGCTCAACCAGCAGTGGTTGAACTTAACGAAGAGTTGGTTCTTAAGTGGTTGAACGACGGAGCAAAACCATCTGATACAGTGCGTAACTTGTTCTCTAAGCAAGGTATCATGGAAAAATTCCACAACGCAAAGCTTAGCAAGTAATTGTGGACACGCCCATGAAAGAATTAATCGAGACGATCGTGAAACCCCTTGTTGATTTTCCGGAAGATGTTCATGTGAATGAACATGAAGAGGATCAGCGCGTAACCTATAAGCTTTCCGTCAACAAAAGTGATATGGGCAAAGTAATTGGAAAGCAAGGCCGCGTTGCAAAGGCGATTCGAACAGTAGTCTATGCAGCAGGATCATCACAGCAAAAGAAGATTTTCTTGGAAATCGTCGAATAACAATCAGCTGCGCAAGCAGAAGGTAGATAACTCTATATGATTGTTCTAAAAGGGAGGGGTAACCCTCCTTTTTTCTATTTTCAGAAACTAGGGTATAATAGATACTTGATATAGTAATGAGCACTAGGTTAATGGTTATCTGTGACCAGCTCTGAAAAATGCTGTGAACAGGTTGGCTTTAAGGAGGGAATGCTTTGAAGGTACTGCAAAAGGTCATTGTCAAACAGGTACTGACAGAAGAAAGCAAGGAAAAAATCCACCAAAAATACCACTCCAGAAAGCTTCAGCTGCAGAAAGAATGCGATCAACTTAGATTTGAACTCAAGAAACTAGAAAAATCCAAGAAGTTTTCGCCTGAAACATTGAAGAAGCATTTTGAACAGGAAATAAAAGTCCATAAAGAAAAAATCAAACTCCTGGATTTTCAAATAGAACAACTACATATTCTTCCGCTTGGGAGTGAAATTAAAGAAACAGAGCTTCAGGGGATCGTTGAAGTGAATATAGGCGATCAGTGGGATGAGTTTCTTTCAGGTAAGACAATAATTGTAAAAGATGGCATCGTGACCGAAATACGCGAGAGGTGATCAAACAATGGAGAAATTTTTTAATGTAGGAAAGATTGTCAACACGCATGGAATCCGGGGCGAGGTAAGGGTGATCTCAAGAACGGACTTTCCAGAGGAGCGTTACAAAATAGGCAATACACTATTTTTATTCATGCCAGGTTCAAAGGATCCAGAGACATTGGTCGTGAAAAGCCACAGGACACATAAGAATTTCAATCTGCTGACATTTGAAGGCTTCGATAATGTCAATCAGGTTGAAAGGATGAGGGGCGGTATCCTCAAGGTTCCTGAGACACAGCGCGGTGAACTGGAGGAAGGCGAGTTCTACTTCCAGGATATTATCGGCTGCACAATGATGACCACCGATGGGGAAGAACTTGGCAAGGTAATCGAGATCCTCACGCCAGGTGCCAACGATGTATGGGTGGTTAAGGGAGAAAAAGGCAAGGAAGTCCTGATTCCGTATATTGAAGACATCGTGAAAAAAGTTGACGTCAAGGAAAAGATGATTGTGATTGAGCCGATGGAAGGGCTCCTCTCATGATGAATATCGATGTCCTTTCCATTTTTCCAGAAATGTTCGAAGGTGTATTTGGCCAGTCGATCTTGAAGAAGGCTGCTGAAAAAGGAGCTGCCAGGTATAATGTCGTCAACTTCCGAGATTATGCCGATAACAAGCATCAGACCGTTGATGATTATCCATACGGAGGCGGTGCCGGAATGGTCTTGAAGCCGCAGCCTATCTTTGATGCAGTAACAGGTTTAAAAGAACAGGCAAAAAGCACTTCGCCTAGAGTGATCCTGATGTGTCCTCAGGGGGAAAGGTATACACAGAAAAAAGCCGAAGAGTTGGCAAAGGAAGAACATTTGATTTTCATCTGCGGACATTATGAGGGATATGACGAACGCATCCGTGAGCATGTCATCACCGATGAGATTTCGATCGGCGATTATGTCCTCACAGGCGGCGAGCTCGGGGCAATGGTCGTGATCGACAGCGTTGTGCGCCTGCTCCCGGGTGTACTGGGCAGTGAAGAGTCCCATATCCAGGATTCTTTCAGCACAGGGCTGCTAGAGCACCCGCACTATACCAGACCGGCAGACTTCCGGGGGATGAAAGTTCCGGATGTGCTCGTCTCCGGCAATCATAAGCTGATTGAAGAATGGCGGATGAAGGAAAGTCTTAGAAGGACGCTGAGCCGGAGGCCTGATCTTCTTGAAGAAGCAGATTTGACTGATCAGCAAAAAAAATGGCTGGATGAGCTGATAAAACTTAATGAATAATATTGCAGTCAGTCCCTGTTTATGTTAAGATACTTCTTGTGGCTAAAAGCAATCGTGCTGGATGTCGCTTATAACAATGTTCCGCTGCAAAGAAAGTATGCAAGAGCATTCGTGGGAGGAGTTGAAAACGATGCAACAATTAATCGAAGAAATCACAAAAGCACAACTTCGCACTGATCTTCCATCTTTCCGTCCTGGTGACACTGTACGTGTACACGTTAAGGTTGTTGAGGGAACTCGCGAACGTATCCAGTTGTTTGAAGGTGTAGTGATTAAGCGTCGTGGTGGTGGAATCAGCGAAACTTTTACAGTACGTAAGGTTTCTTACGGAGTAGGCGTTGAGCGTACTTTCCCTGTTAACACACCAAAAATTGCGAAGCTTGAAGTAATCCGCCGCGGTAAAGTCCGCCGTGCGAAACTTTACTACCTGCGTAACCTGCGCGGTAAAAAAGCTCGTATCAAAGAAATTCGATAAGAATGAATGTCAAAAAGGAGCTTGCCTAGCCAAGCTCCTTTTTCATTACAAATTGCCTGAATGAAAATTTATTTTAAAAAATCATCGCCCATCGTGTTTATCTTGACTGACTTATGTAAAATAAAGTTATGTACCTAAACTACATTTATTTTGGAATGGTGGGAAAAGAATGGCCGAAAAAAAGAAAAACGAACTATGGGAATGGACGAAGGCACTGCTGATTGCTGTCGTGCTCGCAGCAGTGATCCGATACTTTTTATTTGCCCCAATCGTAGTGGACGGATTATCGATGATGCCGACTCTCCATGACCAGGACCGAATGATCGTAAATAAGCTGAGCTATAAAGTGGGGGAGCCTGAAAGATTTGATATCATTGTCTTTCATGCACCAGAGAACAAAGATTACATAAAAAGAGTCATCGGCCTTCCAGGCGATAAAATAGAATACAAAAATGACACGCTGTATGTGAATGGCAAAGCATATGAAGAACCATACTTGGAAGAATATAAAAAACAGGTGATTGATGGGCCCCTGACAGACCCATTCACGCTGGAAGAGAAGATTGGCAGTGAAACAGTCCCTGAAGGGCATCTGTTCGTCATGGGCGATAACCGTCGTTTCAGTAAGGACAGCCGTCACATAGGCACTGTTCCATTCGAAAAGGTATT
The DNA here is from genome assembly GCA_018613055.1 of Chryseobacterium sp. ISL-80. GTDB lineage: Bacteria > Bacillota > Bacilli > Bacillales > Cytobacillaceae > Mesobacillus. The sequence goes on from JAGGQZ010000001.1 coordinate 159,944, forward strand.
GGGAAAAACAAATGTCATTTACTGGCCGATTGAAGATATCCGGACAATAGACTAGTATTTGAACTGCCGCCGTATTGAAAGTTGTAAACAGATAGGAGGTGGCTGCTTTGACGATCCAATGGTTTCCTGGCCATATGGCCAAGGCTCGCAGAGAGGTCACGGAAAAATTAAAGCTTGTCGATGTCATATTTGAACTGGTGGATGCCAGGATTCCATACTCATCCAGAAATCCAATGATTGATGAAATCATCCAGCATAAGCCAAGAATAGTTTTATTGAACAAAGCAGATATGGCCGACAAAGCTGTCACCGATCAGTGGCTGCGCTATTATCGTGAAAAAGGGATAACTGCACTTGCAATTAATTCACAGGCCGGGACAGGCTTAAAGCAAATTGTCCAGGAATCAAAGGTCCTGCTTAAGGATAAACTTGACCGCTTAAAGTCTAAAGGAGTCAAGCCAAGAGCAATCCGGGCGATGATCGTCGGGATTCCGAACGCAGGGAAATCGACATTGATCAACCGCCTTGCCGGAAAAAATATTGCCCAGACCGGGAACAGGCCGGGTGTGACGAAGGCCCAGCAGTGGATCAAGGTAGGAAAAGAACTTGAACTCCTTGATACTCCAGGAATCCTCTGGCCAAAATTTGAGGATCAGGAAGTAGGGACTAAGCTCGCGATAACAGGGGCAATCAAGGATACCATTCTCAATCTTCAGGATTTAACCGTATATGCATTAAGGTTCCTGGAAAAGCAATACCCTGAGCGGCTGCAGGAAAGGTACAAGCTTTCCTCGCTCCCTGAGGATATTGTTGAACTTTTCGACGAGATTGGCGATTTCCGGGGCTGCAAAATGGCTGGCGGTTATGTTGACTATGACAAAGTGGCTGAACTGGTAATCAGGGAAATACGCACTGAAAAATTAGGTCCTCTTTCCTTTGAAAGACCTCAAGACCTGTTGAATGAAGATGCAGATAAACAAGAAGAAAATTGAAGGTCCTGATTTCAGGACCTTTATTTTTCTTTCTTCTTGCCGATACATAATAAAGAACATAACTAGGGGAAATTGGATATGGAAAAATGGACAATTGGCGAAATTGATCAGGTGCTATTCAGTAAAGAGAAAGTGGATAGGGAATTCATTGAGGAATTAAAAAAAGACAACCGCAAAGGTGTTCAAAAACTCATCATGAAATGGGAGAAGCAAGAAGCGCAAAAAGAACTGATCCACAGGCAGTTCGTTGAGATGACATCTTTTGAAAGGAAGTATCGGTCCCAGGGTTTCAGGTTTCTTGCCGGTATTGATGAAGCCGGCCGCGGACCGCTAGCTGGCCCGGTTGTAGCTGGGGCAGTCATCCTGCCGGAGGATTTTTACCTTCCGGGCCTCAATGATTCTAAGAAACTGACAGAAGCGAAAAGGGAAGAATATTTTAAAATCATTAATGACCAAGCTCTTGCTGTCGGTATTGGAATCATCGAAGCTGCCGAAATAGATGAAATCAATATTCTTGAGGCGAGTAAAAAAGCGATGCTCCATGCGGCAGCCCAATTGGAAATTAATCCTGATTTTCTATTGATTGATGCAGTCAAGCTGGTGACACCTTATCCCTTTGAAGCATTAATCAAAGGAGATGCCAGAAGCATCTCCATAGCCGCGGCTTCGGTCATTGCAAAGGTGACAAGGGACCGGCTGATGAAGGAGCTGGGTCTTCGATTCCCGCAATATGGCTTTCAGGCAAATATGGGTTATGGAACTGCTGAGCATTTGAATGCCCTGAGAGAACACGGCGTTACAGACCATCACCGGAAGACCTTCGCTCCGGTAAGAGAGTGTATTCAGTAGAACTTGGCAAAGCGGGTGAACCATGGAAACAGGAGCGCTTAAAAGTTTATTTAACCAAAAGACAACACAGCAAACAAAAATAACCGAATTCCGACCAGGGCAAATCATCAATGGAAAAATCATTAAGCTATACCCTGATCAAGTAGCTGAAGTTCAAATCGGGAACCAAAAAATGGTCGCCCAATTAGAAGTGCCGTTATCTGCAAATGAACGCTATTGGTTTCAGGTTCAGCCAGGAGAAGGAAAGGTCCATTTAAAGCTGATTAGTTCAAGTGCTGAGGAGAAGGGCCAGCCAGGGAACCTGGCCAGGGTCCTGGCTGAATTCGGATTGCAGCCGACAAAGGAAAACCTGGATCTTGTCCGTTTTTTCATCAAGGAACAGCTCCCTGTCAATGGTGAGCTTCTTAAACTCGCGTCAGAATGGTTAAAATCGGCTGAATCCCGGACTGCAGGCCAGGATGCCATAAAGATGCTGCTGACAAGGGGGATGCCTTTAACCAAGACTGCATTTGAGGCCCTTTATACAGCCACGAAGGAACAGTCGCTGGTTATGCTTATGGAACAGCTCGGAAAGTCCCTGGAGGCAGCAGAAGACACGGATACAGTTGCAAGCCTGAAAAAGCTATTGGATGAGATGCTGCCAGCAAACAGGGCTATATCCTCTGCAGCCGCTTTGAACCATCTTGCTTCAGCTTGGCTCGGCAGCAATGGGAAGGAAAGCGAAGCCGCTTTGGGACTGCTTCAACAGTACGGAGCGATTCCGGCAAAAAGCAGTGAAAGCAATGTTTTGCAGCAGCTGTTATCGAATCTTCAAAATTTGGATGTAGAAGAAAAGAATTTGCCAGAAGGATTGAAATTTGTTAAGACTGTCTTAACGCTTATCGAGAAGGGAGACAGTTTCTCCGTACGGCAGATCATGGCAAGCTTCAACCCTGATAAATCATTTCCTGTAAACAATGTCGCAGACTCGCTTCATTTCATTTTTGACAGGACAAATGGAAAGGACACGAATGTGCAAACCGGACTCCTTGCCTTTAAACAGCTATTATCACACGCCAATGTCAACGGTGCGATGTCCTTCATACTTGCGGGGGAAGCAGACTGGGAACAAGCAGGAATAAAACTGCTGGAGGCTGCAGGAAGGCAGCAGCAAGCCCGTACAGGGGGAATGCATGCCCAGCTGTTATCGGAAGCCGCGGGCAAAGCAGAGCCGGCACCTGCACTTCAGGAAAACGGAATCTCACTTCTGTCGGATGCAAGGATAAAAGGATATCTTTCTGCTCTGGGCCTCTCTTACGAACACCATCTTAGTGAAGTCATGAAGGAGGGCGAGGTGGGAAAAGCGCAGGTCCCAGATACACTTAAATCACTGACACTTCGATTGTTGAATGAAAATCCTCCTCAGGCTGTCAAAGACGCTGCAGAGCCGCTGTTAAATAAACTCACAGGCTTCCAGCTGCTGTCGCAGGAAGCAGGCCCAATTCAGCAGCTCGTGGTCCAGGTCCCTTTTATTCTGGGAGGGAAGACAAGTGAACTCTCGATGCAGTGGAGTGGGAAAAGGACTGAAGATGGCAAAATAGACGCTGATTTTTGCCGTGTCCTCTTTTACCTGAAGCTACAGCACCTTGACGATACCATTATCGATATGCAAGTTCAGAATCGAGTCATGAGCATACAGATTTTTAATGATCAACCCGATCTTAAGAAAATGGCCGAACAGATGACGCCGTTATTGAAAAAAAAGTTGGCTGAATTGGATTATCAGCTGTCTGCTGTTCACTTCCATGTCCCAGGGCGATCTAAGGCTGGAAGGAATCAGCGCAGTCTATCAGAATTATATGGGCAAAAAGAATATTATGGAGTGGATATTAAAATATGAAAACTCCTAAGCATACAAGAAAGACAGCTGTTGCTCTGGGGTATAACGCGGGAAGCATGGATGCCCCAAAAGTGATGGCGAAGGGAAAGGGCCTTGTGGCTCAGCAAATCATCGAAAAAGCAAAGGATCATGATATTCCCATCCAGGAAGACCCATCATTGGTTGAAGTATTGTCGCAGCTGGAATTAAATGAGAGAATACCAGAAGAACTGTACCAGGCAGTGGCCGAGGTTTTTTCCTATATCTATCATCTTGACCAGCAAGCAGGGAAACGAAATTAATATTTTCAATCAATAAAAATAGTTTTTCCATCCAGGAATTTCAATGCTAAAAGCCGGGAAAGGTTATCATCCCGGCTTTTTATAATAGCATTCAATCACAATGAAACTTTTTTACAATATTTAAAAACGGGAAATATTTAAATCATAAAGGTAGACAATCAATATTTCATTATATAAAATGAAAGCGCAGTCTATTTTTTAAAAATTTAAATGAATTATATTTTCTACTTAGGAAAACATTTTCAGGCCATAGTCTGGCCATGAAACGATGAAGTTTTTCTAATAGATAGGAGGATGGGAAATGAATGTCCATGAGTATCAAGGAAAAGAAATCCTCAGAAAATATGGGGTAAAAGTACCTAATGGGAAGGTTGCTTTTACAGTTGATGAAGCTGTTGAAGCGGCTAAAGAGCTTGGTACGTCAGTAGTAGTCGTAAAAGCTCAGATCCATGCCGGCGGAAGGGGTAAAGCTGGCGGTGTCAAGGTTGCGAAAAACCTTGACGAAGTGCGTACATATGCTTCCGAAATCCTGGGCAAGACGCTGGTTACTCACCAGACTGGACCAGAAGGCAAGGAAGTAAAACGTCTGTTGATTGAAGAAGGCTGTGACATCAAGAAGGAGTACTACGTAGGTCTTGTACTTGACCGCGCGACTTCACGAGTTGTCCTGATGGCTTCAGAAGAGGGCGGAACGGAAATTGAAGAAGTTGCAGAAGCGACTCCTGAAAAAATCTTCAAAGAAGAAATCGATCCTGTGCTAGGCTTGATGCCATATCAGGCTCGCCGTATCGCTTTCAATATCAACATTCCTAAAGAGCTTGTCAACCAGGCTGTTAAATTCATGATGGGCTTATATACTGCGTATATCGAAAAAGATTGCTCAATCGCTGAAATCAACCCGCTTGTTGTTACAGGTGACGGACAGGTAATGGCTCTTGACGCTAAACTAAACTTCGATGCGAATGCTCTTTATCGTCAGAAGGATGTCCTTGAGTACCGCGACCTGGAAGAAGAGGATCCAAAAGAAATTGAAGCATCCAAGTATGACTTGAGCTATATTTCTTTGGATGGCAACATCGGCTGCATGGTTAACGGTGCCGGACTTGCGATGGCAACAATGGACATCGTCAAGCATTACGGCGGAGACCCTGCCAACTTCCTTGATGTTGGGGGCGGTGCTACTGCAGAGAAAGTAACAGAAGCATTCAAAATCATCCTTTCAGATCCAAATGTTAAGGGTATCTTTGTTAATATCTTCGGCGGCATCATGAAGTGTGATGTCATCGCTACAGGTGTCGTGGAAGCAGCCAAGCAGGTTGGTCTTGAAGTGCCACTTGTCGTCCGCCTGGAAGGTACTAACGTTGATCTTGGAAAACAGATTCTGAACGAATCTGGCTTGAATATCATTGCTGCTGAATCAATGGCAGACGGCGCTGAAAAAATCGTTTCATTAGTTAAGTAGGATCGAAAGGAGAGAATTTGACGTGAGCGTATTCATTAATAAAGATACAAAGGTCATTGTTCAAGGAATTACGGGTTCTACAGCCCTTTTCCATACAAAACAAATGCTTGAATATGGTACAAAAATTGTTGGGGGAACATCTCCTGGCAAGGGCGGTTCAGAAGTAGAAGGCGTTCCTGTATTCAACACAGTAAAAGAAGCTGTTGAAACGACTGGTGCTAACGCGTCTGTTATCTATGTGCCTGCTCCATTCGCAGCAGATGCGATCATTGAAGCTGTAGATGCTGAGCTTGATCTGGCAATCTGTATCACAGAGCATATCCCAGTATTGGATATGGTCAAGGTAAAACGTTATATGGAAGGCAAGAAGACTCGCCTGGTAGGCCCTAACTGCCCTGGTGTCATTACTCCTGACGAGTGCAAGATCGGCATCATGCCTGGTTATATCCATACTAAAGGGCATGTCGGTGTTGTATCACGTTCCGGAACATTGACATACGAAGCTGTACACCAGTTGACTCAGGCTGGAATTGGCCAATCCACAGCTGTAGGTATCGGCGGAGACCCGGTAAACGGAACAAACTTCATCGATGTTCTAAAAGCATTCAATGAAGATCCTGAAACGTACGCTGTTATCATGATTGGTGAGATCGGCGGTACGGCTGAAGAAGAAGCGGCTGAGTGGGTCAAGGCACACATGACCAAACCAGTTGTCGGCTTCATAGGCGGAAGAACGGCTCCTCCAGGAAAGCGCATGGGTCACGCTGGTGCGATCATTTCAGGCGGAAAGGGTACTGCTGACGAAAAGATCCGTGTTATGAACGAATGCGGAATCAAGGTAGCTGATACTCCGTCTGTCATGGGTGAAACGCTGATCGGCGTATTGAAAGAACAAGGATTGTACGATAAGTGCAAAACACACTAATATAATCAAACAGGCAGTCCCTCTGAACAGAGGGGCTGTTTATTAATCCCTGGGGGGAAGAAAATGGACGAATTTAAAAGGAAACTGATTCAGCTTGTCCACAGCAGGCATGCGAGCTGGAAAACAATCTATTCCATCCTGAAATACGATGCATCCAGAAATATTAATGAAGAAACTCAATATGCCTTCAAAAATCAACCTCAAACACAACAACTCCAACGAGACCTTCAGCTCATATCCGTTGATCGACTTCTCTTTCAATACTCCTCACAAAATATCCATCTTATCACCATTTTTGATGCTGAATACCCTGAAAGACTCAAGAATATCTATCAGCCTCCATGGGTCCTTTTTGCTAAAGGTGATCTTTCTCTGCTGAAAATAGACAAAGCCCTGGCTGTAGTTGGCTCCAGGAATGCGACAGACTATGGGTTTAAGTCTATTGATTTCTTGTTTCCTTCATTAATAGAGAAGAATATTATGATTGTAAGCGGGCTTGCAAAAGGGATCGATGCGCATGCCCATAAAACAGCGATCAAACTTGTCGGTAAAACAATCGGAGTCATTGCCGGAGGTTTTCATCATCTATATCCCAGGGAAAATAGCAAGCTGGCAGAATATATGATGGAAAAGCAGCTCGTGGTATCGGAATATCCTCCTTCCACTTACCCGGCAAAATGGCATTTTCCGATGCGAAACAGGATTATCAGCGGCCTTTCAGAGGGTACACTGGTTATTGAGGCAAGAAAGAAGAGCGGTTCATTGATCACCGCAGATTTTGCTTTGAATGATGGTCGGAATGTATTTGCTGTTCCCGGAAGTATTCTGACACCAGATTCAGATGGAGTCCACTATTTGATTCAACAGGGCGCGAAATTGATAAAAAGTCCGGAGGATATCCTGGAGGAACTCGGAAACTAATCTGTAATGATAACAAAAGAATTGTATATAATGCTTAAAAAGCAGGAAGAATTGACGTTTTGGAGCTAAGATCGAACAGTTAAACTTGTTTTGAATTACCCCATTTTGGAAGAAAATTATGAATAAATCTCAGAAATTGCAACAAAAAGGTTGAAATAATTTTCAATCTGTTATACATTTTGCATCAGGTATTTTAAAATCCCCAAATCAGATGAAACCGTTTACTTTTAGGGTAAATTTGACAATTTTAAGATATGTATATAATAATTAATGATAATTTTATACCTCTAAGGAGGACAAATGGATGTCAGATTTTTTAGTAATCGTCGAATCGCCGGCCAAGGCTAAGACGATCGAGCGTTATCTTGGTAAAAAATATAAAGTGAAAGCTTCTATGGGCCATTTGATAGATTTGCCCAAGAGCCAAATGGGAATCGATACAGAAAATAACTATAACCCAAAATACATTACAATCAGGGGCAAGGGTCCCGTACTGAAAGAATTGAAATCTGCCGCTAAAAAGGCAAAGAAAGTCTATCTCGCGGCTGACCCCGACAGAGAAGGGGAAGCGATTGCCTGGCATTTAGCGCAAAGCCTTGAGGTTGATGTTCATTCCGATTGCCGGGTAGTATTCAATGAGATTACGAAGGATGCCATCAAGGAATCGTTCAAACACCCGAGGGCGATCAATATGGACCTGGTAGATGCCCAGCAGGCGCGCCGTGCATTAGACAGGCTGGTAGGATACAATATCAGCCCGCTCCTTTGGAAGAAGGTAAAGAAAGGGCTGAGTGCAGGCCGTGTTCAATCTGTCGCTTTAAGAATGATCATCGACCGCGAAAAAGAAATTGCGGCCTTTGAACCTGAAGAATATTGGACAATCGGTGCTGAATTCCTAAAAGGCAAAAATGCTTTTGAAGCTTCCTTTTATGGAATTGGCAAGGAAAAAGCCGAATTGAAATCTGAGGAAGATGTAAAGAACATCCTCAAGCAAGTGAAGGGGAACAAATTCTCAGTCGATTCAGTGACGAAGAAGGAAAGGAAAAGAAATCCAGCACCACCATTCATCACTTCTTCATTGCAGCAGGAAGCAGCAAGAAAACTTAATTTCCGTGCCAAGAAGACGATGATGCTTGCCCAACAGCTTTATGAAGGAATCGATCTTGGAAAAGAAGGAACAGTCGGTTTGATTACGTATATGAGAACGGACTCTACGAGGATTTCCGAGCTTGCCCAGGGAGAAGCAAAAGAGTATATCATTGGCGAATATGGCGAAAAATTTGTCCAAACCGAGCCGAGAAAAGAGAAGAAACAATCAAACGCTCAAGATGCCCATGAAGCGATCAGGCCAACGAGCACAATGAAAGTTCCGGAGAAGATTAAGGAATTTCTTTCAAGGGACCAGTACAGGCTTTATAAATTGATCTGGGAACGATTCGTAGCCAGCCAGATGGCTTCTGCGATCATGGATACGATGAGCGTTGATTTAAGGAATGGAGATATTACTTTCCGTGCGACCGGATCAAAGGTTAAATTTCCAGGTTTCATGAAGGTGTATGTAGAAGGAACGGATGACCAGGTTGAAGAAAAAGATAAATTCCTTCCTGACCTTAAAGAAGGAGACGAGGTCACCAAGAAAGATATTGAACCGAAACAGCACTTCACCCAGCCGCCTCCAAGGTATACAGAAGCCAGGCTCGTAAGGACGCTAGAAGAAATGGGAATCGGCCGGCCATCAACATATGCGCCAACTCTTGATACAATCCAGAAAAGGGGATATGTATCCCTTGATAATAAGCGGTTTGTACCGACAGAACTTGGCGAGGTCATTCATGAATTAATGATTGAATTCTTCCCGGAGATCCTGGATTTAGAGTTCACAGCTAAAATGGAAGAGAACCTTGACCATGTCGAGGAAGGAAAAATCAATTGGGTCAAGGTCATTGATGATTTTTATCGGGATTTTGAAAAGAGTCTTGAAGTAGCAGAGAAAGAAATGCAGGAAATTGAAATCAAGGATGAACCTGCAGGTGAGGATTGTGAACAATGCGGCTCGCCAATGGTCTTTAAGATGGGTCGTTACGGAAAGTTCATGGCTTGCAGCAATTTCCCTGAATGCCGGAACACGAAGGCAATTGTCAAGGATATAGGTGTCAAGTGCCCGAAATGCGAAGAGGGGAACATCATCGAACGAAAAAGCAAGAAACGCCGCATTTTCTACGGCTGTGACCGCTATCCTGAGTGTGACTTCCTATCATGGGACAAACCACTTGCACGGAAATGCCCGAAATGCGAAAATATGCTTGTCGAGAAGAAGCTTAAAAAGGGTGTCCAGGTTCAGTGTACAGAATGTGATTTCAAAGAAGAACCACAAAGCTAGAGTGAGCCATGGGCTCACTCTTTATGTTTGTAAAGAAGTTGCAAAGCGCCTTCACTGCCATGCCCTCCAGTGCTTGTGAGGGCTGATCAAGGCGCTTCCGCTTTTCTAAAAAATGAAACTTTTTTCTTTCTTTTTCGTAAAGAAAAGTGCAAAATGATACAGGTGTCAGGGAAAAGTAAGTAAGATGAGTATATAATAGAAGCTTTATGTAAAGGCAGATGGTATAATAAGCTTTTTGATAATGCTGTTCATGCGACTTTGCCTGATCTAGGAGCATTACATACTGTCTAAAAATGGTTTTTCACTAATTGATGACTTTTAATAGCAATGGAGGAAATAGATATGACAGAAGCAACAGTAAATGTCATTGGTGCCGGTCTTGCCGGAAGTGAAGCTGCCTGGCAGCTTGCCGAGAGAGGCATCAAAGTCAACCTATATGAAATGAGGCCGGTGAAGCAGACACCTGCCCACCATACCGATAAATTTGCCGAGCTGGTTTGCAGTAATTCTTTACGGGCGAATACATTGACAAATGCCGTAGGAGTATTAAAGGAAGAAATGAGAATGCTAAATTCTGTCATCATCGGAGCTGCAGACGCATGTGCTGTTCCAGCTGGCGGTGCTCTGGCTGTCGACCGGCATGAATTTGCTGCTCACGTAACGAATTCTGTAAAAGAGCATCCGAACGTAACGGTCATTAATGAAGAAATCACTGAAATTCCTGAAGGGCCTACCGTCATTGCCACCGGGCCATTGACAAGCCAAGCATTGTCCGAGCAATTGAAGCAGCTTACTGGGGAAGAATATCTATACTTTTATGATGCGGCTGCACCGATCCTCGAAAAGGAAAGCATCGATATGGATAAAGTCTACCTGAAATCCAGATATGATAAAGGCGAAGCTGCCTACCTTAACTGTCCAATGACAGAAGAAGAATTCGACAGATTTTACGAAGCGTTAATTACCGCTGAAACTGTTCCGTTGAAGGAATTCGAAAAGGAAGTCTTTTTCGAAGGCTGCATGCCGATTGAGGTTATGGCACAAAGAGGAAGAAAGACGATGCTGTTTGGCCCTATGAAACCAGTAGGTCTAGAGGATCCAAGAACAGGGAAAAGGCCATATGCTGTTGTCCAGCTGCGCCAGGATGATGCTGCGGGCACATTGTACAATATTGTTGGCTTCCAGACACATTTGAAATGGGGTCCGCAAAAAGAAGTGCTAAGGTTAATTCCGGGTCTTGAAAATGCTGAGATCGTCCGTTATGGTGTCATGCACCGCAACACGTTCATCAATTCTCCAAGAGTCCTTAAAGCGACATATCAATTCAGGAATAGAGAGGATTTATTTTTTGCGGGACAGATGACCGGTGTCGAAGGTTATGTAGAATCTGCTGCCAGCGGCTTGATTGCCGGAATCAATGCTGCACGTCTTGTCAAAGGGGAAGAGCCAGTTGAATTCCCGCATGAAACAGCGATGGGCAGTATGGCGAGATATATTACAACAACTAACGCAAAGAATTTCCAGCCGATGAACGCTAACTTTGGTCTTTTCCCTGATCTTCCAGAGAAAATCAAAGCCAAGCAGGAACGTAATGAAAAGCATGCTTCCAGAGCATTGGAAACAATTCAGAAATTTGTGAAAAATTTGTAATTTCTATTGCGAGGGCTATATAAATATGATACTATTTAGTAGCCCTTGTGAGGTGATAAGATGGAAGCAAATGTGAACAATTCTTTAAAGTTGTTTATTGAATATTTACAAATTGAGAAAAACTACTCACAATATACAATTGAACATTATCAACATGATATTAGGGGATTTTTTTTGTTCATGTCTGAACAAGGGCTGACAAGTCTGGATGATGTTGAGTATGCGGACACAAGGATTTACCTGACAAAATTATTTGATCAGCAGCTCTCCAGAAAATCAGTCGCGCGGAAGATTTCCTGCATGCGCAGCTTTTATAAGTTTTTGCTTCGTGAGAAAATGGTCGGTGACAATCCATTTTCGCTTGTATCCATCCCGAAACTGGAAAAGCGGCTGCCGGATTTTTTTTATGAAGAGGAACTATCTCAGCTGTTCAAAGCATGTGAAACCGAAACAGCACTTGGAAAAAGGAACAATGCACTCCTGGAGCTGCTTTATGCAACGGGAATCCGTGTAGGTGAGTGCTGTAAAATACAGGTGAAGGAAGTGGATTTGTCTCTTTCGACTGTTTTGGTTCATGGAAAAAGGAAAAAGGATCGATATGTGCCTTTCGGAAGTTTTGCTCAGGATGCGATTGAAGACTACATAAAGAATGGGAGGCCAGACTTGCTGAACGGCAAGGATGATCATGGCCAATTGTTCGTAAACTTCCGTGGAGGCCCTCTTTCAGACAGAGGGATCAGGGAAATTCTGAACAAACTAATTGAAAAGTCTGCCCTTACCGGTAAAATCCATCCGCATAAATTGCGGCATTCCTTTGCGACACATATGATGAGCAACGGAGCTGATATGAGGACTGTCCAGGAGCTTCTGGGGCATGCCTTCCTGTCTTCGACGCAAGTATATACCCATGTTACAAAGGAACACTTACGCAATATTTATATGTCACACCACCCGAGGGCATAAGCCAAAAGGAGGACGAAAAGATGTCGGAATTCCATGCCACTACGATATTTGCTGTTCAACATAAAGGGCAATGCGCCATGTCAGGCGATGGTCAGGTTACCATGGGCAATGCTGTAGTGATGAAACACACAGCAAAGAAGGTCCGGAAGTTGTTTAATGGTAAAGTAATTGCAGGTTTTGCTGGTTCGGTAGCTGATGCGTTCACCTTGTTTGAAAAGTTCGAAGGCAAGCTGGAGGAATACAACGGCAATCTTCAGAGGGCTGCTGTGGAGCTTGCCAAACAGTGGAGGAGCGACAAAGTCCTCCGACAGCTTGAAGCCATGCTGATCGTAATGAATGAAAGTGGTATGCTTCTCATTTCCGGAACTGGTGAAGTCATCGAACCTGATGACGGCATTCTTGCCATCGGCTCTGGCGGGAATTATGCCTTGTCTGCTGGCCGTGCGTTAAAGCAATATGCTGGGGACCATCTGACAGCTAAAGATATCGCGAAGTCTTCATTGGAAATTGCAGCTGATATTTGTGTCTACACAAACCACAATATCATTGTGGAAGAACTGTAATGATAAAAAGGAGTGATGAGTGTGAAACAAACAACAAATTTAACTCCAAGGCAGATCGTTGAAAAGCTGGACCAGTATATAATCGGACAAAAGGATGCAAAAAAAGCGGTGGCAGTTGCTCTTAGGAACAGGTATCGCCGTGGATTGCTCGCTGAAAATATCAGGGATGAGATCATTCCCAAGAACATCCTGATGATTGGACCCACGGGCGTCGGTAAAACGGAAATTGCCAGAAGGATGGCTAAATTGGTTGGCGCTCCTTTCGTCAAGGTTGAAGCCACCAAATTTACCGAAGTCGGCTATGTGGGCCGTGATGTCGAGTCAATGGTCAGGGATCTGGTCGAAACATCAATCAGACTTGTGAAAGAAGAGAAGATGGAGAAGGTCAAGGAACCAGCGGAAGAGAATGCAAATCGCCGTCTCGTTGAGCTCCTTGTCCCATCAGCGAAAAAATCGGTGAATTATAAAAATCCTTTGGAAATGCTCTTTGGCGGCAGCCAGCAGCAGCCTGAACAAGAAACAAGCCAGTCCGAGGATATGGGATTATTCGAAAAACGGAAAATCATTAAGCAAAGGCTCGAACAAGGAGAGCTTGAAGATGAGCTGGTAACCGTTGAAGTCGAAGAGCAGGCGCCTTCCATGTTTGATATGCTCCAGGGCTCCGGGATGGAACAAATGGGGATGAACATGCAGGATGCATTAAGCGGCCTGATGCCAAAGAAACGGAAGAAACGGAAACTTCCTGTACGTGAGGCAAGGAAATTGCTGATCAACGAGGAAGCGCAAAAGCTGATCGATATGGATGAGGTTACGCAGGAAGCTACATATCGTGCTGAGCAGGCGGGTATCATTTTCATTGATGAAATTGACAAAATCGCCAGCAAGAATTCCGGCGGTTCCAGTGCGGACGTCTCTCGAGAGGGTGTTCAACGAGACATCCTGCCTGTAGTGGAAGGTTCGACGGTCAACACGAAATATGGTCCTGTCAAAACAGATCACATCTTATTCGTCGCTGCAGGTGCCTTCCATATGGCAAAACCGTCTGATCTGATACCGGAACTGCAAGGTCGTTTCCCGATTCGCGTCGAGCTCACCAAGCTGACTGTTGATGATTTCTATCGGATTCTGGTTGAACCAGATAATGCATTGACAAAGCAATATGAAGCTTTATTGGAAACAGAAGGTATACAAATTGAATTTTCTGACGATGCTATTCGTAAGATAGCAGAAGTCGCATTCGAAGTGAATCAGAATACGGATAATATTGGAGCCAGAAGGCTGCAGACGATTCTGGAGAAGCTTCTTGAAGATCTGAGCTTTGAAGCACCAGACATCAATATGGAGAAGGTAGCGATCACTCCGCAATATGTTGAAGAAAAACTGGGCGCTATCTCAAGAAATAAGGATTTAAGCCAGTTCATATTATAATGGTTAACCGTTTTAATGCATACTCAATAGGGTAGACAAATAAAGGCTGCCTATTGTGCTAAAGCATTGAAACAAGCCATTATTAAAATAAACGTTATTTTTGTTTGAAGCAAATAGGAGGAAGAAACAATGGACTTACTATCAAAAACGAGAAAAATTAATGCCCTGCTCCAAAAAGCTGCCGGTAAACCGGTGAACTTCAAAGAAATGTCAGAAACACTAAGTGAAGTAATCGAAGCAAATATCTTTGTTGTCAGCCGCAGAGGGAAGCTGCTAGGCGTCGGAATCAATCAGCAAATTGAAAACGAGCGCATGGTAAAAATGCTTGAAGACCGCCAGTTCCCTGAAGAGTATACAAAGAATCTATTCAACATCCAGGAGACATCTCCGAATTTGGATGTGGACAGTGAGTATACAGCATTCCCTGTTGAAAACAGAGAGTTATTCAAGAATGGATTGACAACAATTGTGCCAATCATCGGCGGCGGCGAGCGACTTGGAACATTAATCCTTGCTCGTCTGGAAGAACAGTTCCATGACGATGATCTTATCCTTGCCGAATACGGCGCAACTGTTGTAGGAATGGAAATCCTGCGTGAAAAGGCTGAAGAGATCGAGGATGAAGCACGAAGCAAAGCTGTCGTCCAGATGGCAATCAGCTCACTATCGTACAGCGAACTTGAAGCAATCGAGCACATCTTTGAAGAACTTAACGGAAAAGAAGGCTTGCTTGTTGCATCAAAAATCGCAGACAGAGTCGGCATCACTCGTTCTGTCATCGTAAACGCATTGCGTAAGCTGGAAAGCGCCGGCGTCATTGAATCCCGTTCTTTAGGTATGAAAGGAACATACATTAAAGTATTGAACGATAAGTTCTTGTTTGAGCTAGAAAAACTTAAAAATAACTAAAAGAAAAATCCGCTGACCTCAGCGGATTTTTTTTGGTCTTATTTGGTGAGTCATGATCTAAGCAACCATTGAAATATTACAAAAAGATTGCGGCTTTTTTACACGGGTGCATTCATGGATTGTATTTCTACAGGAAAAAATAAAGAAAATAATGGAAAATAAATAATTACTTATGGGTATTTTAACCCGACTGCGTAACTTTTAAGGAATATTATTTAATGCTTTTTTCCTGGTTAACTAATAAAACTTTACAAAAAAATGGGTGGTTTTTTAAAAAATATAAATAAAAGTAAACACATAGGTCTTTTGTCCTGTTTTGTAAAATGAGCAATATGCATGATAAAAATTAACTGAAAGTACATAGACAGATTATTTCAGATTCTTTACAATTAGTGATAGATTGACGAAATTCACCAAGGAATTACAAATTTCAGCAAAATCATCCTGTTTTGTAAATGAGAGGTGCAAAAATGAAATTGTTTTCAAATACGGTATCGACGCTGGAACATGCGCTAAACTACTCTTCTGCAAAGCAGAAAGTTATTTCGCAAAATATTGCCAATGTTGATACGCCTAACTATAAAGCGAAGGATGTGTCTTTCAAAGCGGTATTTCAGGATGTTATGGGGCAATCCTTTCAAGCGCATAAATCGGACTTACGACATTATGACTTCACCAGCAGACCAAGCCGTATGCCGGGAGTCATCAATAAACCAAACGTCAATTATAACGAGAATGGGAATAGCGTTGATTTGGATAAAGAAATGGCCGATATGGCAACAAACCAAATTTACTATAATGCGCTGACTGAGAGGATCAATGGGAAATTCAATACGCTCCAATCCGTCATAAGGGGAGGCAAGTAGGAATGACAATCTTTCATAGCATGGATACGACAGCATCTGCGTTAACTGCGCAGCGTCTAAGAATGGACGTCATCTCCTCCAATATGGCGAATGTCGATTCCACAAGAGGTGTGAATGGAGAGCCTTATCGCAGGAAGATGGTTGTCATGCAGCCAAAGGAAGGAAGCTTCTCTTCATTCCTAAATAAAGCCATGGGAAAAACGGACGGATCAGGAGCTGGAAATGGAGTTAAAGTAACAAGAATCATAGAGGACAGAGAAAATCCTCTCAAAATGGTATATGATCCAGAGCATCCCGATGCTGATGCAGATGGCTACGTTGCATATCCTAATGTGGACCCTTTAAGGGAGATGGTGGACTTAATAAGTGCCACTCGTTCGTATGAAGCAAACGTTACAGTTTTCAACGCCTCAAAGGGCATGATGATGAAAGCACTTGAAATTGGAAAGTAAGGAGATAACTAAATGAATACAGCTGGGATCAATTCGGTAACCCAAATGGTCAAGCCTTTTGAAACAAAAGGGTCTGCTCCCACACCTACACCATACGAAGCGCAGAAAAGTTTTTCGTCCGTACTTAAGCAATCAATTGAAAATTTAAATGAAACTCAGCTTCAATCCGATGTGCTGACCGAAAAACTTGCTCGTGGAGAAAATATTGACCTTCACCAGGTGATGATCGCAAGCCAAAAGGCGAGCATTACACTGCAGGCAACCATGGAAGTCAGAAATAAAGTGATCGAAGCATATCAAGAAATGATGAGAATGCAAGTTTAATATTATTGGCTAAAAACTAAGATTAGATCGGTTATTAGCTGTATAAAAAGAAGAGACATAATAACCGGGGGATTGAAATGAAAGAAACCGTTCAAAAGTATATACATACAATGAAGGATTTCTGGCAAGGGCGCACCAGAAAACAAAAAATAAGTATTGGGGCGTCTATTTTCTTTATTTTGACCGTTGCCGTCCTAACCGCTTTTTTGGCCACAAGGACTTCCCTAGTGCCGCTTTATAGCAATCTATCACCCGCCGAGACGGGAACAATCAAAGAAAGTCTTGATGCCAGGGGCATTAAATCAGAAATAACGGATGGCGGAAAAACCATTATGGTTCCCGAAGAGTCAGTCGATAGCTTGAAAGTAGAGCTGGCCGCTGAAGGGATTCCGAAGTCGGGCAGTATCGATTATTCATTCTTTAGCCAGAACGCAGGCATGGGCATGACAGATAACGAGTTCAATGTACTGAAGCTTGAAGCCATGCAGACGGAATTGGCCAATTTGATGAAAGGAATCGATGGAGTCAATGATGCCAAGGTAATGATCAACCTTCCTGAAAAAGGAATATTTGTCAGTGATAATGAGGAGCCGGCTTCGGCATCCATCGTGCTCAACACCAGTCCGGGTTATCAATTTAAGGATGAACAGATCACTGCTCTTTACCATCTGGTAGCAAAAAGTGTTCCGAATCTTCCTACTGATAATATCGTCATCATGAATCAGTTTTTTGAGTACTTTGATTTAAAAAATGAAAAAAATTCCAGTGGCGCTACATTCGCCTCACAGCATGAAATTAAACAAGAGATTGAAAGAGATGTTCAGAGACAAGTCCAAAATATGCTCGGAACGCTAATGGGTCATGATAAAGTCGTTGTTTCAGTAACTGCCGATATTGACTTTACCCAGGAAAACAGGGAAGAAAACCTCGTTGAGCCTGTTGATAAAGAAAATATGGAAGGAATCGCAATCAGTGCCCAGCGGATTACAGAGACATTTACGGGTAATGCTGATCAGGCTGGAGGGATTCCTGAAGGAGGCAATCCTGGAGAAACGACTGGTTCCCAATACCTTGAGGGAGCGACCGGGAACGGTGACTATGAACGAGTGGAAGAAACCATTAATAATGAAGTAAGCAGGATCCGTAAAGAAATAACAGAAAGCCCGTACAAGGTGAGGGATTTGGGAATCCAGGTAATGGTTGAACCTCCGACTCCTGATGACCCTAATTCATTGCCTCAGGAAAGAAGAGAAGATATAACCAAAATCCTCGGTACGATTATCAGGACAACTATTGATAAAGATGCTCTTGGAACAGAGTTGACTGATGAGGTGATTGAGGACAAGGTTGTCGTTTCTGTCCAGCCGTTCAACGGAAAGGTCACATTCGATAATCAGGTTGTTGAAAAACTGCCTTGGTGGGTATACCTCATCGGCGGATTGCTGCTGGCGGTAATTGTCGTCCTGCTGCTGTTATTCATGAGATCAAGAAAGAACAAAGTGGAAGAAGAAGAGTATGTCATGGAAGAAAAGTATGAACCAATTCGTGTTCCTGATGTGAACAAGGAATTTGAAACAGAAGGCACAATGAAGAAAAAACAGCTGGAAAAAATGGCGAAAGAAAAGCCAGAGGATTTCGCAAAGCTATTGCGGACATGGATTTCTGAGGATTAGGAGGGGGACCAACAGTGAGGAAAGACCAAAAAGAATTAACTGGAAAACAGAAGGCAGCCATCCTCCTGATCTCGCTTGGACCAGATGTTTCTGCTTCGGTATACAAGCATCTAAGTGAAGAAGAAATCGAGAAGCTTACACTTGAAATCTCAGGTGTGAAAAAAGTGGACTCCATGGCAAAGGAAGAAATTCTTGAAGAGTTTCACAGCATTGCGCTGGCGCAGGATTACATCACCCAGGGCGGAATCGGATATGCGAAAACGGTATTGGAAAAAGCATTAGGAACCGATCAGGCAGCGGTAATCATCAATAGATTGACTTCATCACTGCAAGTAAGGCCGTTTGATTTTGCGAGAAAAGCGGATGCTGGCCAGATTCTCAATTTCATCCAAAATGAGCATCCGCAAACGATCGCACTGATCCTTTCTTATTTGGACTCCGCACAGGCCGGACAGATCTTATCTGAACTGCCGCAGGAAGTACAGGCGGATATTGCCCGTCGTATTGCAGTGATGGACAGTACCTCACCGGAAATCATTAATGAGGTAGAGCAAATCCTTGAAAGAAAGCTGTCAGCTACTGTCACTCAGGATTATACTCAAACCGGCGGAATCGAGGCTGTTGTTGATGTATTGAACGGTGTAGACCGTGCAACCGAGCGCACAATTCTCGATGCACTGGAAATCCAGGACCCTGAACTGGCTGAGGAAATCAAAAAGCGGATGTTCGTATTTGAAGATATTGTCACTCTTGATAACCGGGCGATCCAGCGTGTTATCCGCGATTGTGAAAATGAAGATCTTATGCTTGCTCTTAAGGTATCAAGTGATGAGGTCAAGGAGATTGTCTTCAAAAATATGTCTAAACGGATGATGGAAACCTTCCAGGATGAAATGGAATTCATGGGCCCTGTAAGGCTGCGTGATGTGGAAGAGGCTCAATCAAGGATTGTTGCCATCATTCGCCGCCTGGAGGAAGCCGGTGAAATCGTCATTGCCCGTGGCGGAGGGGATGATATCATTGTCTAGGCTAATCAAATCACAATTCACCACTGCTTTGACAACAGAAAAGAAAGTCATTTCCATCAGGATGCTGGAAACTTCCGCAGAAGCAGAAACTGCTTCGCCTGTCTTCACTCATACAGAGGATGAGAGGAAGAGAATCCTGGACAACGCTGTGATGGAAGCAAATCGTATTGTTTCGAAGGCGATAGAGGAAGCCGATTTTATCAGGAGGCAGGTTGCATCCGAAAAGCAGGATTGGGAACAGCAAAAAGATATTTTGGCTGAGGAATCCAGGCAATCGGGTTTTGAACAGGGATATCAAGATGGCAGACATCAAGGGTACGAAGAATACCGTCAGGCAATAATGTTTGCACAAGAAACGGTGGATGCGGCGAAACAGGATTACCAGAACCATATCGACTCTTCGGAAAAAGTGATTCTCGACCTTGGGGTGAAAATCGCAGGAAAGATCATTGGAGAAAAATTGGCCGCTGATGAAGGGTTCCTTCCGCTTGTTAAAAGAGCATTGAAAAA
Organism: Chryseobacterium sp. ISL-80; assembly: GCA_018613055.1. Taxonomy (GTDB): domain Bacteria; phylum Bacillota; class Bacilli; order Bacillales; family Cytobacillaceae; genus Mesobacillus. The sequence goes on from JAGGQZ010000001.1 coordinate 179,999, forward strand.
TGCAAGGGATTATAAGGACATTCAGCTACATGTCCATCCAAACCACTATCAGGAATTGCTTGCTCACAAAGAGGAATTGATCGCTATTTTTCCAAAAGAGATTGTGTTCTACATCTATCCGGATGAGGAACTGGAAGAAACGGCCTGCCTGATCGAATCTGAAAATGGCAGGATTGATGCTAGTGTGGACAGCCAGTTGGAAGAAATCAAAAATAAACTGTTCGAGATTCTGGAGAGTGAACTATAGTGAAGGCTGAGGATTTATTGCATCATGTCGACTCTTTGGATAGCTTCAAGCGTTTCGGCAGGATCAAGCGGGTAGTTGGCTTGATGATCGAATCTCAAGGTCCGGAAAGTTCAATTGGGGATGTTTGTTTCATCCATGTAGGCACAAAGAAGAAACGGAAGATCCAGGCTGAGGTCGTCGGATTTAAAGATGAAAATGTCATTCTGATGCCTTATACATCTCTTCATGATATCTCGCCTGGAAGTCTCGTGGAAACTACTATGAAACCACTTGAAATAAAAGCCGGTCCAGGTTTGATTGGGAAAATCGTTGATTCTCTGGGAGTCCCATTGGATCAATCCAGTCTCCCGAAAGGACTTGCATCGGTTCCAACAGAGCAAGATCCACCCAACCCTTTGAGCAGGCCGCCAATCTCAGAACCAATCGAAGTTGGAGTCAGGATGATTGACAGTCTGCTGACAGTTGGCAATGGCCAGCGTGTTGGGATATTTGCGGGTAGTGGTGTGGGGAAAAGTACTTTGCTGGGAATGATTGCGCGAAACACTACCGCAGACCTGAATGTCATCGGGCTGATTGGAGAACGTGGAAGAGAAGTAAGGGAGTTCATTGAACGCGATTTAGGGCCTGAAGGTTTAAAGCGTTCGATTGTCGTTGTCGCAACATCAGATCAACCGGCATTGATGCGGATCAAAGGGGCTTATACGGCAACCGCGATCGCAGAATATTTTCGCGATAAAGGCCTGAATGTCATGCTCATGATGGATTCTGTAACGCGAGTCGCGATGGCGCAGCGTGAAGTTGGTCTGGCTGTTGGCGAGCCTCCAACGACCAAAGGTTACACTCCATCGGTGTTCGCGATCCTATCAAGGCTTCTCGAAAGAACAGGTACCAATGAATTTGGGTCGATCACTGGCTTCTACACTGTCCTTGTCGATGGAGATGATATGAATGAGCCTATTGCAGATACAGTTCGGGGAATCCTGGATGGCCATTTTGTACTGGACAGGGACTTGGCCAATAAAGGACAATACCCTGCAGTGAATGTCCTGAAAAGTATCAGCAGGATCATGAACAATATTGTCAGCGATGATCATGTAAAGGCAGCTGAGAGATTGAGGGAATTATTAAGCACCTATATGAACTCTGAAGATTTGATCAATATAGGGGCCTATAAGAAAGGCACGTCTGCGGAAATCGATGAAGCCATTATGAAGTACCCTCAAATACTGAATTTCTTGAAGCAGAGTACAAATGAAAAGGTCTCGATCAATGAGAGTGTAGAGGCTCTATTGCAGCTAGTAAGGAAAGGTTGATCGTTCGATGCGTTATCAATACAAATTTGATAAAATCCTTTCTCTCAAGTCAAGAGAAATGGACGAGGCACAAGTCGTTTACCAAGAATCAGTCAAAAAGTTCGAAGATGCGGCTGAAAGACTTTATGAGCTTTTAAAGAAAAAAGAAGATCTTGAGAGCTTCCAATCTGACAGGCTTCTCGGTGGTTTGCCGGTACAGGAAATACGTCACCATCAACAATTTATCGGCAATCTGGAAAAATCGATTGCGCATTATCAAAAAGTTGTGATGAACGCGAGGAATATAATGAACTTTCAGCAAATGCAACTGATGGAAAAGAACAAGGAAGTCAAAAAGTACGAAAAAATCAAAGAGAAAGACCATCTCCAGTTTCTTGCGAATGAAAAGTATGCGGAGAGCAGGATGATGGACGAAGTCTCGATTCAGCAATACATGAACCGGGAAATTAGGTGATTAAATGGCGGAGAACATGGAGGAAAAAGAAAACCAGCGTGAGAGTAAGTTCCAGGGTTTTTTGCTCGTAGTAGCAATACCGATTCTATTTGCGATTGTTGTGGCTTTGGTTGCCCTTTCCTTTCTAGGAATCAATATTTTTGAAACAGCAAAGGATATCGGCGGCAGGGTCCCATTCCTATCAGAAATCGTGAAAGAAGATAAGCAGCCATCCGTTGAGGAGTTCCAAAAGAATATCGTCAGTCTGGAGGCAGAGATAAAGGACCGTGAAGCTAAAGTGGAACAGCTTCAGTCCAAAGTCGACAGCAAGGATACACAGTTGAAAAGAATTGAACTCGAGAAAGCCCAGCTTCAGGCGCAGATAGAGGAATTGACTGCAATCCAGGAAGAAAACAAACGAGCATTCCGGGAAATTGTCAAGACGTATGAAACGATGTCAGCCAAAAGCGCTGCTCCGATTATTTCTAAAATGGAATCAGATGAAGCGGTAAAGATCCTGACAAATATCAAACCAGAATCACTTGCTGCAATCATGGAAAAGCTTCCGGCAGATGTAGCAGCAAGATATACGGAATTATTGACGAACGAAACGGAAAGCAATTAGAGAGTTGCATTTTTGAAAGGGGGTGAAAAGATGGAAATTGGAGGCCTTGGATTCTTTAATAGTGTCGCAGCTGTGAAACAGCCTGCATTCGGCAAGAGTGAAATGGAAGGCGGTTTTGCTGGCATGATGGCAATGGTCCTTTCTGGAGCAAATGGCGCAAAGACTGCTGAAACACCAGGACAAGATACTAAAGCATTAGAGAGTCTGGCAGATTTGGCTGGCTTTTTAAACACTGAGGACCTGTTGGATTTGGAAGATGGACTGAAGCTGATGGAATCGCTTATGACAGATTCAGAAAATCTTTTAGGCCAGGCTCTTTCCCATTTAGGAATCAGCATGGATCAAGTTCAGCTGCTTCTTCAGAAATGGTCTGGGATCAATGAGGGAAGGAAAGATAATCTTCCTGAAGATGAATTGCTGGCGTCACTTGCCGCTATCCTGGCTGGAATCGCAAATTTGCCAAAAAATGAACTCGCCGCCAGGCTTGATACCAATGATGTTGAAACCATCAAGGCTCTAAAGCTGTATGAGCTGATGTCCAAGTATGCTGATGGCTATGAATCTAAGAGCGCAGCATCACTGAAGGAGACGGTGCAGAAACTTGAGGAAACTTTGACTAGCCTTTTAAAACCTGATAACCGAAGTGGTCAAAGTGAGTATATACAAACTCGATTTACCCAGTTAGCAAGAGAGTTAAACCTGTTAAATGCGAAAAAAACAAATTTTACAGAAGTTAATAGTTTAGCAGATACAGAACCGTCCATTAAGACGGATGGGCAAACGGGGGCTGTTACATTTCTCCCTCAAATGGGAAGGGCAGAGCAGCTGACATTAATGATGAATAGTCCTGAAAGACCCGTTTCAGCAGAGCAATTAATGAAACAATTCGAAGCCATTCTCTCAAAATCTCAATTCATGAATAGCGGCGGAACACAAAAGCTTTTCATAAAATTGTTTCCCGAGCACCTGGGCAGCATTCGGGTAGAGTTATTCCAAAAAGACCAGACAATGATGGCCAGGATCATTACTACTTCCGGCACTGCAAAAGAAACATTGGAATCCCATATTAACGGTCTCAAACAGGCTTTCGCTGCACAAAACCTTTCAGTCGAGAGAATCGAAGTTTCCCAGCAGCAGGCACAACAAGAGCGGTTCTTGAATAGAGATTCCCAGCAGCAGGAAAGACAGCAGGACAACAGGGAACGTGAAAAGAAAGAAGATCAAGGGGATTTTACCCTAACCTTCGAGGAAGCACTGCTAAATACTGAAGCATAGGAGCAAGACAATGGTGAACTCAATCAATTCTTCTTATCTGCTATCGAATCTTCAAAAGGACAGGAAAGCCGGTTCAGACATTCTTGGGAAAGATGATTTTTTGAAAATCCTCATGACCCAGCTTCAGAACCAGGATCCTATGAATCCGATGCAGGATAAGGACTTTATAGCGCAAATGGCAACATTCTCGACACTTGAGCAAATAACGAATATGGGAAAATCTATCGACCGTTTTGTTCAGGCAGAGCAGCAAAACAAGATGATCTCCTACAGTCAGTTTGTAGGCAAGGAGGTTACCTGGCATAAGATTGACACTGCCGACGGCCAGGAAACGATTCAACAAGGAAATGGAAAGGTCGCCTCTGTCCAGTTCAAGGAAGATACCGTTTCGTTTATTCTTGAGGATGGCACTGTCCTGGAACCTGCTAACATTTCCCAGATCAATGAGCTATCAAGTGAAAACCATATGCTGCAGGCGAGCATGCTGATTGGTAAATCTGTTACCTATCTAGATGAAAATAAACAAGAGAAATCAGCTAATGTCCTGTCTGTTTCATTTAAAAATGGAAAGACATCCTATTTACTGGATGATGAGAATAAAACAAGCATCATTTCTTCACAGATCACCAAAATTCAATGACCTAAGGAAGTGAGGTAATGGATAAAACAAATTTTCGTCCAATTCATTCACTGCCTGTTAACAGGACAAACCAAAAACCTGTGAAAGCCAACAACTTTACGCAAACACCTTTTTCCTTGCAATTGCAAAATGCCATCCAATCGAAGAATGGACTGACCATTAGCAAGCATGCAACTGAACGCTTGGAGCAGCGGGGAATAAGCATTTCCCAGGAGCGCTGGAACAGGATTGAGGAAAAAGTCAGTCAGGCGAAGGCCAAGGGCGTGAGTGATTCGCTTGTCCTGCTGAAAGACGCAGCGCTGATTGTCAGTGCGAAAAACAACACCGTCATCACTGCGATGGGCAGGCAGGAAGCGGCAGAACAAATTTTCACCAATATTAATGGAACGATTGTTATGGAAAATTAAAAATACTAAATGGCTGGACCTTCACGGAGGCCTGGGCTGTGGACCGATTGAAGCAGCCCCTAAATCGAAAGGAGTTTTACAAGTTATGCTTCGTTCAATGTACTCAGGAATCAGCGGAATGAAAAATTTCCAGACTAAGCTTGATGTCATCGGCAACAACATCGCCAATGTAAATACATACGGCTTCAAAAAAGGCCGTGTCACTTTTAAAGATACAATGAATCAAACCATCTCTGGAGCAAGTGCTGCGACACAGAATAAAGGCGGAAAGAACCCGATGCAGGTAGGCCTTGGTTCTACAATCGCAAGTATTGACATGATCGATACCCAGTCAAGCCTGCAAACTACAGGCCGTGCGCTTGACCTTGCCATATCGGGAGATGGCTACTTTGTAGTAAAACAGGGACAATCACAGATGTATACACGTGCCGGAAACTTCTATCTGGATGATAATGGGACGCTTGTTACCGGGGATGGATTGAAGGTACAATCATTGAATAATGGAGTTCTTGAAGACATTACAGTTAACGTAAATGCCTTGTTACCGGCCAAGGTTACGACCGAGTTGGAGATGAAAGGAAACCTACCAAAGGACGCGAAAGGTTCATCTGAACTGCTTCAGCAATTAAAGGTGGTGGATAATGACGGAATAGAACATGTGATTGACATGACCATCTCTCCAATTAATGCATCTACTGGTGACTGGAAATTGTCATTTGTTGATAAATCATTGCCTGTTGATCCAAACAATCCTAATGCCAATATAGAAGAAGTGGATATTAAAATTCCAACAGATGATATCGAAAATGCAGATCTGCTAATTAATAAAGGAGGAGTAGCAACCGTATTCAAAGTGGCTATTCCACTGGAAAATCTGACTATTGATGGTGGCAGCCTTGACGCAAACGCCTACCCTGACGGCAACACCCAGGGTGCTCTGGAAAGCTTCAACATCGGCTCAACTGGTGAAATCAATGGAGTATTCTCGAATGGATTAGTCCTCACGCTTGGACAACTTGCGCTTGCTAAATTCAGCAATCCGTCAGGTCTTTCCAAGGTAGGGAATAATACATTACAGGAATCAGTTAACTCTGGAACAGCCAATATTAATGTTCCTGGAGAAGGCAGGGGATCCATCGCAGCTGGGGCACTTGAAATGTCCAATGTAGACCTTTCTGAAGAATTCACGGAAATGATCACGGCTCAGCGTGGTTTCCAGGCAAATACAAGAATCATTACTACATCAGATGAAATCCTCCAGGAGCTCGTGAACTTAAAACGATAGATTAAGAGAGGAGCAGGGCTGAAAGGGTCATCCTTTTAGCCCCTGTGGATAATAGTGATAAAAGTAACGAAATTAAATGGTAAATCGTTCAGGATTAATTCATTATTTATTGAGACTATTGAGGCCTTTCCGGACACAACGATCACGCTGGCCAATGGCCGGAAGTATGTAGTCAGGGAAAGTGAAAATGAAGTAGCGATTTTAATCAAGGAATATTACCAGAGTATCGGCCTTCTCGGAGGTCGGTTGTTGGAGGAACTGGATCATGAAGAATAATAAACTGGTCATGATTATGACAGTCATGCTGGTAGCCATCCTGCTCGTAGGAACAGTCGCAGTTGTAGCGGTGATGAAGCTAAAAGCTGGTGATGGTGAAAAGGAACCAAGTATTGAAGAGGTGCTGGAAGCTTCGGTAGATATACCGGAGGTAACGACGAACCTAGCTTCAAATGATTTCATCAAAATTTCATTCAAAATTGAAACAGATGGTAAAAAAGCAAAAGAAGAACTAGAGAAGAGAGATTTCCAGGTTAAGAACCTGATTATCTATGAACTATCCGAGAAAAAGGCTGAAGAACTGCAAGGCAAGGAAGGCAAGATGAACCTCGAAGAAACTCTCAAAGTGAAGTTGAATGACCTGATGCAGGATGGAAAAATCAAGAAGGTCTACATAACAGGTTCTCTCCTCCAGTAACAGAATGAATCTTATTACCGTAAACGTATGGAGGTGAAGAGAATGTCGGGAGAGGTATTATCACAAAATGAAATAGATGCTTTGTTGTCCGCCCTGTCTACAGGAGAAATGGATGCCGATGAATTAAAGAAGGAACAGGTAGAAAAAAGAGTCAAAGTATATGATTTCAGGAGGGCATTGCGTTTCTCTAAGGATCAAATCCGCAGCCTGACCCGAATTCATGAAAACTTTGCCAGGCTGCTGACAACTTTTTTCTCAGCTCAGCTAAGGACATATGTCAATATTAGCGTGGCTTCAGCTGACCAGATACCTTATGAAGAATTCATTCGGTCTATACCAAAGATTACGATATTAAATGTGTTTGATGTAGAACCGCTTGAAGGCAGGATCCTCATGGAAGTCAATCCGAACATTGCTTATGCCATGATGGACCGTCTGCTAGGCGGCAGGGGGACAAGCCACAACAAAGTTGACAGTTTGACAGAAATTGAGACAAAGATCATGTCAAATATGTTTGAGAAAGCTTTTGAAAATTTCAGGGAGGCATGGGGGTCGATTTCGGATATCGATCCGCAGCTTTCGGAATTTGAAATCAATCCGCAATTCTTGCAGATGGTTTCTCCAAATGAAACTGTCGTAGTCATCTCTTTGAATACGACGATCGGGGAAGCGAGCGGAATGATCAATATATGTATACCGCATGTAGTCCTGGAACCGATCATTCCTAAATTGTCAGTGAAATATTGGATGCAATCGGATAAGAAACAAAGCTTGCCAATTGAAAATTCAGTACTGCAGAGTGAAATCCAAAAGGCTGATGTTTCAATTACAGCAGAAATAGGGTCGTCTGAAATTTCGATCCAGGATTTTCTTATGCTTGATATCGGCGATGTAATTGAATTGAATCAGCAGATAGACCAGCCTTTACTGATAAAAGTCGGAGATATCCCTAAATTTGTAGGACAGCCAGGGAAATTGAACAAGAAGTTAGCCATTCAAGTGTTTGATACATTTAAGGGGGGAGACGATGATGGTGAGCGATGACATGTTATCTCAAGATGAAATTGATGCGCTTCTAAGAGGGACTTCTGATGAGGCGGAAGAAACAGAAAACGTGATTGATGTAGATGACTATTTTTCTTTTATGGAGAGAGATGCCCTCGGTGAAATAGGGAATATTTCATTCGGCAGCTCTGCTACAGCATTATCCACTCTGCTGAACCAAAAGGTTGAAATCAATACACCTACGGTTACAGTTGTGCACAAGTCCAAACTGGAAGATGAATTCCCGGATCCGTATGTGGCGGTCCAAGTGCATTATACAGAGGGATTCATCGGCAGCAATATGCTTGTGATCCAGCAAAATGACGCAGCGATCATCGCCGACTTAATGCTGGGCGGCGATGGAATGAATCCAAGGGAACTGCTTGATGAAATCCAGCTTAGTGCAGTTCAAGAGGCGATGAACCAGATGATGGGTTCGGCGGCAACCTCAATGTCAACTGTATTTAGCAAGAGGGTCGATATTTCGCCTCCAAATATCAATCTATTGAATGTGGTTGAAGGGGAAGGAACAGAATCGATTCCTGAAGATGATATTTTAGTTAAGGTATCATTCTCTTTAAAAATTGGCAGTTTAATTGATTCAAACATCATGCAGCTTTTGCCGGTAACCTTCGCGAAAAGTCTTGTTGATGAATTATTGAATCCAGGGGGATCAGGAGCGGTCCAGCAGGAAGAGGCTGTGCCTCAAACACCGCAGGCCAACCAGGCTGCCACAGAACAAAACAATCCTTATGAACAAGGGCAGCAGCAAAATACTGTTCAACACCAAGGTTTCCAGCAGCCGGAATATCAGCCGCAGCCGGAGCAGGTTTATTATCAGCCTCAGGCACAGCAAAATATCCCGCAAGGATATGGATATAATCCTCAGCCGATGCAGCAGGGGCCGCAGCATTATGGCGGCAATGTGATGGCCGGAAGCCAGCCGACAGTCCAGCCGGCAGTCTTCTCCAGTTTCGAGAATGTTCAAGGGCAGCAGGCTGAAACAAAGAACCTGAATATGCTGCTTGATATTCCGTTACAGGTAACTGTGGAGCTGGGAAGGACGAAACGCTCGGTAAAGGACATCCTTGAACTAGGTTCCGGATCAATCATTGAATTGGATAAACTGGCAGGCGAGCCTGTCGATATCCTGGTGAACAACCGTTTGATTGCACAAGGGGAAGTAGTGGTCATCGATGAGAACTTTGGAGTCCGGGTTACAGATATTATCAGCCAGAGCGATCGAATTAAAAAATTGAAATAATCTACAGGAGGAATTCCAATGGCGAACAAAATTTTAGTCGTAGACGATGCGGCTTTCATGAGAATGATGATCAAAGATATTTTAACAAAGAATGGGTTTGAGGTGGTTGCTGAAGCTGCTGATGGAGCCCAGGCTCTTGAGAAATATAAAGAATTTCAGCCTGACCTCGTCACAATGGATATTACCATGCCGGAAATGGATGGAATCACTTCACTGAAGGAGATTAAAAAGATCAATCCAAATGCCAAGGTCATCATGTGTTCAGCAATGGGCCAGCAGGCAATGGTCATTGATGCCATCCAGGCAGGAGCGAAGGATTTCATCGTGAAACCTTTTCAGGCAGATCGAGTTATTGAAGCGATTTCCAAAACATTAGGATAATGGACTTATTTATCTATTTTAGAGGGTGCGGCAATTGTTAAGACTAATCCGAACTGCCTCGGCCATTCTTTTCTTATTAGCTGCTCTGTTCAGTCCTATTGGCTTGACTAATGCAGAGCAGCTGAATAAAAGTGTTCAGGATTGCATGAAAAATCCTGATTCTTGTGATGATGGGCAGGCAAAAACTACAGCAAAACAATCAGGTGAAGCACAAGCACAACCACAAGTAGGAGTAAGTTTCCTGGATTTTGTCAGGATGATCCTTGCTACGGTCTTTGTGGCAGCGTTAATATATTTCCTTCTCAAATTCATCAATAAGAAAAGTATGTCATATAAAAGCTCACAGCTTGTTGAGAATCTTGGTGGCACAAGCCTTGGAGCCAACAGGTCTGTCCAGATCGTAAAGGCGGGAAACCGGCTTTTGATTGTTGGAGTGGGTGAAAATATTCAGCTGTTGAGAGAAATAGACGATCCAGAAGAGTACGATCAAGTCATCCAGGAGTATAACAATAAAATGGAACAGCTTATACAGCCAAGCGATATTGTGACAAAGTTGCTTAAAAGAACGAAGAAAGATGGCAGCGATCCACAAAGTTCCAACTTTTCCGCATTGCTTAAAAGTCAGCTGAATGACATGGCGAGCGGACGAAAGAAGATGCTTGAGGAGATACAAAAGAAAGGGTCAAAGAACGATGAATGAGTTCATGGAGTTTTTCAACAGCAGTGATCCAGAAAGTGTATCTACATCCGTAAAATTGATGCTCTTGCTGACTGTACTTTCGATTGCGCCTGGCATCTTGATTCTAATGACCAGTTTTACAAGGATCATCATCGTTCTTTCCTTTGTCAGAACGGCGCTTGCCACTCAGCAAATGCCGCCTAACCAGGTACTGGTTGGCCTTGCGATGTTCCTGTCATTCTTCATCATGGCACCTACTTTCCAGGAAGTGAATGAACAGGCCCTTACACCGTTATTTAATGAAGAAATCAATCTGGAGCAGGCTTATGATAAGGCATCGATTCCTTTCAAGGAGTTCATGAGCGCACATACGAGGCAGAAGGACCTGGCATTATTCCTTCAATATGCTAAGGCGGACACCCCTGAATCGGTGCAGGATATTCCGCTGACGGCGCTTGTCCCGGCTTTTGCGATCAGTGAAATCAAAACGGCATTCCAGATTGGCTTTATGATTTTCATCCCATTCCTGGTGATTGATATGGTAGTAGCGAGTGTCCTGATGTCAATGGGTATGATGATGCTGCCGCCGGTAATGATTTCTCTGCCATTCAAAATCCTCCTGTTTGTCATGGTGGATGGCTGGTATTTAGTCGTGAAATCATTATTACAAAGTTTTTAAGCAGGTGATTGATAATGACAGCAGAATCGGTAATCTCAATAGCCGAGCGAGGAATATATACAGTTTTAATGATCTCAGGACCGCTGCTGATTTTGGCGCTTGTAGTGGGCTTGATTGTCAGTATTTTTCAGGCAACCACACAAATACAGGAACAGACGCTGGCTTTCGTTCCGAAAATTGTAGCTGTTCTCATCGGTGTTATTTTTTTCGGTCCCTGGATGCTCAGCTATATGCTTTCCTATGCAACAGAGATCTTTTCAAATCTTACAAGGTTCGTAGGCTGATGGGATGCTAGATTTTATTCCATCCTTTCCGGCTTTCCTGCTGATTTTTGTGAGGGTAACATCATTCTTCCTGATGATGCCGTTATTTTCCTATCGGACTATCCCGGCAACGCATAAAATAGGCCTTGGTTTCATGCTGGCACTTATCATGTTTTCTGCGATCGGTGCTCCTGAGGTAGCGATTGACAGCGTCTATTTCATGTTAGTCATCAAGGAGGCCCTGGTTGGGTTATTCATAGGGTTCATTGCGGCGATGATGATGGCTGCTATCCAGATTGCCGGCGGTTTTATCGACTTCCAGATGGGGTTTGCGATTGCGAATGTCATCGATCCACAAACAGGCGCACAAAGTCCGTTGATGGGACAATATTTATATACCATTGCCCTTTTGTTTTTACTGACTGTCAATGGCCATCATTTGCTGATGGATGGAATCTTTTACAGCTATAACTTTATACCGATTGACCAGCTGATGATCCCTTTCGGCAATGAAAACATCGCGGAATTCGTTATTCTTTCTTTTAATAAGATGTTCATCATTGCCTTCCAGATGTCCCTGCCAGTTGTGGGCACATTGTTTCTGGTGGACGTTGCACTTGGAATCGTGGCCAGGACTGTGCCGCAGCTGAATATTTTCGTTGTTGGCCTGCCAATTAAAATCGGTGTCAGCTTTTTGGTCCTTATAGCGGTTATGGGTGTGCTGATCGCAGTTACATCGGATCTTGTTTCGACAACACTCTCGACGATGCGGGGATTGATGGAACTGATCGGGGGAGCTTAAAATGAACTTTTTGAAATTGGACCTGCAATTTTTTGCTGGTGAAAAAACAGAAAAAGCGACGCCTAAAAAAAGGCAGGATGCCCGAAAAAAAGGGCAGGTTGCCAAAAGTCAGGATGTCAATACGGCGATTGTATTGCTTGCCGTATTCCTGTTTTTGATGTTTTTTGGGAAAACAATGGTTGAGAGATTGATTGGGGTTCTCCGCCATGCACTGCAAAATTATATGTTCATGGAATTGACCGCAAATAATATAGAATCGATTGTGATTGAAATACTTGGTGAACTTGTCTTTTTCCTCGGCCCGGTGATGGCCGTTGCCTTGATTGCAGGGGTAGCCGCCAATTATATACAGGTTGGCTTTATGTTTTCCACTGAGGCTATTCAGATGAAACTGGAGAAAATTAATCCGATCAGCGGCTTTAAAAGGATTTTCTCGATGAGGGCAATTGTCGAGTTACTTAAATCAATTCTTAAGATCACCTTCATTGGAGTCATCGCTTTTTCCGTCCTTTGGCTGAGGATGGATGAAGTATTGCTGCTGGCCAATAAAAGTGTCGGTGCCGCAATCGCGACAATTGCCGGGCTAACGCTTCAAATGGGGCTTTTTGCTTCCGGAGCATTGCTATTTTTGTCATTATTGGACTTTTTGTACCAAAAATATGACTTTGAAAAGGGTATCCGCATGTCAAAGCAAGACTTGAAGGATGAGTATAAGAATATAGAAGGTGACCCGCTCATCAAATCAAAGATCAAGCAGAAGCAAAGAGAGATGGCAATGCGGCGGATGATGCAAGAAGTTCCGAAGGCAGATGTAGTCATAACGAACCCGACTCACTACGCCATAGCTTTAAAGTATGACGAAGAGAAGTCCGATGCGCCAGTCGTGGTTGCCAAAGGTGTCGATTTTGTCGCGCAGAAAATCAAATTGATTGCCAAAGAAAATGAAATCATGACTGTCGAAAATCGTCCGCTTGCCAGGGCTTTATATAGTCAGGCTGAAATCGGGGACGCCATACCTGAGGAATTTTTCAAGGCCGTGGCCGAGATTCTCGCGTATGTATATCAAACAAAAAATAAAGTGCTGTAATTTTCAAGGTATGCAGTGTTTAGGAGAGAAGAAATATGTCCGGAAAAGACCTATCTGTCATATTCGGTGTCATTTTAATAGTTGCGATGTTAATCATTCCTTTCCCATCCTGGCTGTTAAGTATACTGATTATGGTCAATATATCAATCGCACTGCTGGTGCTTTTGAACACAATGAATATGACGGAGCCGCTGCAATTTTCTGTTTTTCCTTCATTGCTGTTAATTTTAACTTTGTTTCGTCTGGGCCTCAATGTCTCCACAACCCGTTCCATCCTGTCACATGGAGAGGCTGGGGGAGTTGTTGAGGTATTCGGTTCTTTCGTTGTAGGTGGAAATGTAGTAGTAGGTATGGTTGTTTTCTTCATTTTGGTCATTATCCAATTCATAGTCATCACAAAAGGGTCTGAACGTGTATCAGAGGTTGCTGCGAGGTTTACACTTGATGCGATGCCCGGTAAACAAATGAGCATCGATGCTGATTTGAACGCAGGGATGATCTCTGAACAACAGGCCCGTGAACGACGCGAAAAGGTAAGCAGGGAGTCTGATTTCTATGGAGCGATGGACGGAGCCAGCAAGTTTGTTAAAGGGGATGCAATTGCTGGTATCATCATCGTTCTGATTAACCTGATTTTTGGTATCGTTATCGGTATGACGCAGCAGGGACTGGGGATTGGCGATGCTGCTCAACGGTACTCGCTATTGACAGTGGGAGATGGCATTGTAAGCCAGATCCCTGCGTTGTTGATTTCAACTGCTACTGGCATTGTCGTCACTAGGGCAGCATCAGATGGGAATTTGGGTTTCGACATAACTTCACAGCTAACTGCTTACCCAAAGATGCTTTATGTGGCCGGTGGTACAATCTTCATGCTTGGTTTGTTCACACCAATAACAGATTTGCTGACCATTCCGTTAGCCGGGTTATTAGCTTATGGCGGATATGCTTTCTCCCGTGTAACTGAACCTGATCAACAACAGCTTCAGGAAATGGAAGAGGATATCCAGATGGATGAGATGAAGAGCCCGGAAAGTGTTGTCAATCTATTGAATGTCGATCCAATAGAGTTCGAATTCGGTTACGGACTGATTCCTCTGGCAGACGCCAACCAGGGTGGAGACCTCCTTGACCGGATTGTCATGATCAGAAGGCAGCTTGCCATTGAGCTGGGACTCGTTATCCCTGTCGTCAGGATCCGTGACAATATCCAGCTTCAGCCCAATGAATACCGGCTGAAAATCAAAGGCAACGAAATGGCCAGGGGAGAATTGCTTCTGGACCACTATCTCGCCATGAGTCCTGGAATCGAGGATGAATCGATTGAAGGAATTGATACGGTTGAACCAAGCTTTGGCTTACCGGCAAAGTGGATTACAGAAGAAATGAAGGAACAGGCTGAAATTTTTGGTTATACCGTCGTTGATCCGCCTTCAGTCGTATCCACGCACATTACGGAAGTGATCAAAGCAAATGCCCACGAGCTTCTTGGACGACAGGAAACAAAGCAGCTGATCGACCATCTTCGGGAAAGCTATCCTATACTGGTCGAGGAAGCTACGCCAAATCCATTGTCAGTAGGCGAAATCCAAAAGGTGCTTGGCAAGCTGCTTAGGGAGAATGTCTCAATCAGGAACCTGCCGATCATCTTTGAAACACTTGCAGATTATGGAAAAGTCACAACTGATACGGATATCCTTGCCGAATATGTACGCCAGGCGCTGGCAAGGCAAATCACCAACCAGTATTCAAGAAATGGAGAAACACTTAAGGTCATAACATTATCTGGCAGGGTAGAAAAAATGATAGCCGAAGGTGTACAGCAAACCGAACATGGAAACTATCTGTCGCTTGATCCAACGGTTTCCCAGGGAATCCTCGAATCAGTTGCAAGTCAGGTGGAGCAGTTGAGCATCATGGAACAGACACCGATCATCCTCTGCTCGCCAGCAGTAAGGATGTATGTACGCCAGCTGACGGAAAGATATTTTGCCCAGATCCCTGTATTGTCATATAACGAACTTGAAGCGAATGTCGAAGTCCAAAGTGTCGGAGTGGTGAATATAGAATGAAAGTAAAAAAATATACAGCTTCATCCATGCCCGAAGCAATGAAACAGGTTAGATCCGAGCTTGGCAGCGATGCCGTGATCCTGAATTCCCGTGTGGTCCAGACAGGAGGATTCATGGGTTTCTTCAAGAAAAACAGCATCGAGGTCATTGCCGCTATTGATCCGGACACTGAGATCGCCTCTAAACCGGTAAACTTGGATAAATCCTTGAAATATAATACTTCATCCAAAAAAACAGAAGAACCTAAAGCAGAACAAACCTTTTATAAAAAGGGAACGGAACTGACGGCACCATCAATGGCTGACAAAGATTTATTAAAGGAGATATCACAGCTGAAAGACATGCTTAAGTCATCTGGCAGCACAGAAGGAATTTCACTTCCAGATCCTGTGAGCAGGCACCTTCAGCACTTAAGGGATCAGGATGTGGACCAGTCTATTATTGATGAATTGTCTGGTGTCATTCTGGAAAAATGGTATTTGAACGGTGCAGCTGCAAGTGAAGGTGAAGTCGCTGAATGGAGTGCTCAAGCCATTCGGCAAAGGTTGAGCGGACTTTCTTTCGGCGGGGTTTCTTTTACAAAGAAATTCGTCAATGTGATTGGACCGACAGGCGTCGGGAAAACAACTACGCTGGCAAAAATCGCTGCGGAATGTGTATTGAAGCATCAAAAGAAGGTAGCTTTTATTACGACGGACACCTATAGGATCGCAGCGATTGAGCAGTTGAAAACATATGCGAAAATCCTAAATGTGCCAATCGAGGTCTGCTACAACATGGACGATTACAAGGCAGCGACCGGGAAGTTCGCACAATATGATGTGGTTTTCATTGATACAGCAGGACGGAATTTCAGGAATCAAAAATATGTAAATGATTTGAACGATGTCATTGATTTCAGCGAGGAAATGGAAACCTTCCTTGTATTGGCGCTGACTTCAAAACAAAAGGATATGGAGGAAATACGCAATCAATTTTCACTTATCCATATCGACAAATTCATCTTTACCAAACTTGATGAGACTTCCGTTTACGGTTCAATGCTCAATATGGCGGAAAAGTTTTCGACCGGTATTGCCTATTTGACCAATGGCCAGGATGTACCTGATGATTTAATCGGGGCCAGTCCGGAAATTACGGCCAATACAATCATTGGAGTCAACCACTATGAGTGACCAGGCAGAAAAGTTAAGAAACCGGCTCATGACGAATATTCCGATGAATGAAGCAAAGACCCTTGCTGTTGTCAGCGGAAAGGGAGGGGTAGGGAAATCGAACTTTTCTCTGAACTTCTCGATTTCCCTGGCAAAGCAGGGAAGTCGAGTATTGCTATTTGATCTGGATATCGGAATGGGAAACATCGAGATTTTAATGGGCAAGCATTCTCCTCTGTCGATCGCTGACTTTCTTTCAGGTAAAGCATCAATGGAAGAAGTGATTTTTCAAGGCCCACATGGGGTTGAATATATATCGGGCGGAACAGGCTTGAGCCAGCTGATCCGGATGGACAGGGAAAGTGTCGAATATTTCACCTCAAGTTTAAGTGATGTATTAAGAAAATATGATTATATTATTTTTGATATGGGAGCGGGTTTGAATGAAGAAACTCTCTCAATCCTTCTGTCGGTAAACGAAATTTTCGTGATTACCACAACTGAGCCGACCTCCTTGATGGATGCCTACGCTACAATGAAATACATCCATCTTGCCGATGCCGGGCTGCCCTTTTATCTTGTCGTCAACAGGGCTGGTACAGTCAAGGAAGGCAAGGAAACGATGGCCAGGCTTGAGGATGTACTCGTTAAATTTCTGGGCAGGACTCCAATCAAGCTCGGGATTCTGCCGGATGATAAAACGGTCCAGGAAGCAGTAAAGCGGCAAATTCCTTTTGTGCTGTTCAATGAACGGTCACAAGCGTCAAAGGGAATGGCCCAAATTATCGAAAAATATATCAATAAAGAGAGCTACAATGCCGAAAAGAGAGATAACAGGAGTTTTACAGCAAGATTGAAGCAATTCCTTTTCGAAAGGTAGTGGTCGAGTGGCAAAGATAAGAGTTCTCATCGTAGATGATTCAGCTTTCATGCGAAAGCTGATCAGCGACTTTCTATCAGAACACCCAGAGATAGAGATTATAGGCTCGGCGCGAAACGGAGAGGATGCCATAAGGAAATTCCGGGAAATGCGCCCTGATGTCATTACCCTTGATGTCGAAATGCCAAAACTGAATGGCCTCGAGGTCCTGAAAATGATCATGCAGGAACGTCCTCTTCCTGTCGTCATGCTTTCTAGCACAACTAAAGAAGGCGCGGACACGACACTGCAGGCAATTCAGGCAGGTGCGGTGGATTTTGTGGCAAAACCTTCAGGATCCATATCGATTGATCTACATAAAGTCAAAACAGAGTTAATCCAGAAAGTGCTGTCTGCAAGCAAGGCGAACCTGTCCAAAATAAACAGCCAGCATGAACCAAGAACAGTCAGAAAACAGGTGTCCCAGGCAGCAGAACCGGACAGAAAGCGATCTGAGGTCCTGTACAACAGAAGATTTGATCAAGAATCAAAAAAAATCGTCTGTATCGGAACGTCAACAGGAGGGCCAAGGGCTTTGCAGCAAGTATTAACCTCACTTCCTAAAGATATTGGCGTACCGGTGCTTGTTGTCCAGCACATGCCGCCCGGCTTTACCAAGTCCCTTGCCAGCCGACTGGATTCCTTGAGCCAGATTACCGTCAAGGAAGCGGAGGATGGAGAGCTGCTGCAAAAAGGAACAGCCTATATTGCCCCTGGCGGATTTCATTTGGAAGTTAAGAATGTTGGTACGGCTCTGGCAATCAGTTTAAGTCAATCACCACCTCGAAACGGTCATCGTCCTTCTGTGGACGTAATGTTCGAGTCGGTCAGCACCATCAAGAATTACTCGAAAATTGCTGTCATCATGACCGGGATGGGTGCGGATGGCTCAAAAGGGCTGGTTGAATTGAAAAAGAACGGCATGGTAAAAGCGATTGCCGAATCGCAGGATACATCCATTGTATTTGGGATGCCAAAAGCAGCGATTGCAACGAACATGGTTGATGACGTAGCAAATGTCGATCACATTGCAGAAACAATCATGAATTATATTTAAGGCCGGAGGTGCGGTGCACATGGAGTTAAATCAATATCTTGAAGTGTTTTTAGAAGAAAGTAGAGAGCATTTACAGACCTGTAATGAGCAGCTGCTGGAGCTGGAGAAAAATCCACAGGATTTGTCGATCATAAATGAAATTTTCAGATCTGCCCATACGTTAAAAGGGATGTCAGCAACGATGGGGTATGAGGATATAGCAAGCCTGACGCATCAAATGGAGAACGTTCTGGATGCAATCCGTAATAACCGTTTGCTCACGACTCCAGAAATCATCGATGTAATCTTTATGGCTGTTGACCATCTCGAGGATATGGTTGAATCTATCGGATCTGGAGGAGATGGGAAGAAGGACGTTTCCGAAACAGTCGAGAAGTTGAAATTGATTGAAAAGGGAGAGCCGTTATCAGGTTCTGCAGATTTGGAAGTGGCTGCAGCTGCAACCTTGGAAGCAACTCCAAAGTCTGCCTCCAGCTATGATGAATTTGAACTGACCGTCTTGAAGCAGTCCAAAGAACAGGGCTTCGGTGTGTATGAAATTGAAATCGGGTTGCGTGAAGATTGCCTTCTGAAAGCCGCCCGCGTGTACATGGTATTTGAAGTGCTGGAAAAAATCGGAGAGGTAATCAAAGCGAATCCTTCAGTTGAACAACTAGAGGAAGAGCAGTTTGATGATGAGTTTTCAGTAACCATTATCTCAAGGGAAGAGCCTGAAGATATCAAAGGAAAGATCATGAAGGTATCTGAAGTGGTCAAAACCGATGTGCGGCCAATTGATTTCAATGAAGCAAAACCAGACTTAACGACTGAAATCCCGGAAAAACCAATCGACACAGATACAGGAAAGTTACAAGCTGCTGAATCGTCTTCTGCCAACGCAATATCAGACGCAGCGCCAGTCCAAGAAGGTAAGAGCAGCGTTAAACAGCAGACTAATAGCAGCAAAACGATCCGTGTAAATATCGAACGGCTCGATATTCTCATGAATTTATTTGAAGAGTTAGTCATCGACCGCGGACGATTGGAGCAAATATCCAAAGAGTTGGAGAATGGCGAATTAACTGAAACGGTTGAGCGTATGTCCAGGATTTCCGGAGACTTGCAAAATATCATCCTGAATATGCGGATGGTGCAGGTGGAAACGGTATTCAATCGATTCCCTAGAATGATCCGTCAATTAGCGAGGGACTTGGATAAAAAAATCAATCTTGAAATCGTCGGCGCGGAAACAGAATTGGATCGTACTGTGATTGATGAAATCGGCGACCCACTCGTGCACTTACTGCGAAATTCTGTAGACCATGGCATTGAATCACCGGAAGTTCGCAGGGCCAAGGGCAAGAACGAAGAAGGAACTGTGGTGCTGCGTGCATTCCATAGCGGAAATCATGTGTTCATTGAAATTGAAGATGACGGTGCCGGAATCAACAAAGACAAAGTATTGCAGAAAGCCATCAGCAAGGGAATCATTACGGAACAATCCGCTGCTGGCTTTACGGATAAACAAGCCTATGAATTGATTCTTTCATCAGGTTTTTCTACAGCAGAGACCATTTCTGATATCTCCGGGCGCGGAGTAGGGCTGGATGTTGTGAAAAATACAATCGAATCACTGGGAGGCTCTATTTCTATTGATTCCAAGGAGAATCAGGGCACGATCTTCTCGATTCAGCTTCCGCTTACATTATCAATCATTTCGGTCATGTTAGTAGAAATCCAAAAGGAGAAATTCGCTATTCCGCTATCTTCTATTATCGAGACAGCGATTATCAAGGATTCTGAAATCATGAATGCCCATAATCAAAAGGTGATTGATTTCAGGGGCAAGGTCGTCCCGCTGCTATTCCTGAAAGATATCTTCGAGGTTCCTAACGAAGGAGAGGAAGATCAGTTCCACTCTGTCATAATTGTCCGAAAAGGAGATAAAATGGCTGGTTTGATCGTCGACTCCTTCATAGGCCAGCAAGAGGTAGTCCTAAAATCGCTAGGAAATTACTTAACCAATGTTTTTGCGATTTCCGGTGCAACGATTCTTGGTGATGGCCAGGTAGCATTGATTGTGGATTGCAACGCATTGATTAAATAGATTCCTTGGCAGACTGATGATGATATTTTAGGAGTGATGAAGATGGATGAAAGTTTGGTTTCAGATTTGAAAGTAATCGTTTTCCAATTAAATCAAAAAGAATATGCAGTCCCTGTGAGTCAGGTTAGGTCAATTGAAAAAATCATGCATATCACCAGAGTTCCACATGTGAACCCTTTTGTGAAAGGGGTTATGAACCTTAGAGGAGTGGTCACTCCTCTATTGGATTTGCGTGTCAGGTTTGGCATGGAGGAACAAAGTTACTCAGACAGCACCCGAGTCATCATTGTTGCAGATGATGATAAAGAAGTAGGGTTGATTGTGGATGGAGCAAACGATGTCATTGATATACCATCAAGCATGATTGAACCTCCGCCCGAGGTAGTAGGCCTTGCTGCAGAGGGATTCATCAAAGGAGTTGCCAATCTCGATAGAAGATTACTAATTTTAATTGATTTGGATAAAATTCTTGAGTCCGATGAAGTAAAAGCTATATAGGCGGAAAGGAATCTGGCTATGACTTTTCTAAAAAGCATTTCGGACATTCACCTGGATATTTTAAAAGAGGTTGGAAACATTGGCGCTGGTCATGCTGCAACAGCCTTATCAACTCTATTGAATAAAAAGATTGATATGAAAGTGCCCAGTGTCAGGGTCGTGTCATTCGACGAAGTGATGGAACTGGCAGGAGGCGCGGATAATGTCGTAGCAAGCGTATTCCTCCGGATCGAGGGAGAGGCTCCCGGGAGTATGTTTTTTATCCTTCCGCTCCCTCAGGCAGAAAAATATATCCGCCAGCTGACTAAGAACCAGTCATTCTCATTTTCCGATGAACAGGACAATGAGTTGGCATTGTCGGCACTTCAGGAATTAGGCAATATTTTATCAGGTTCTTATCTTTCCTCATTGTCCGATTTCACCAATTTAAGCATGTATCCATCTGTTCCTGCTCTTAGTATTGATATGGTGGGGGCAGTCATCAGTTTTGGGCTGTTGGAGTTATCACAGGTGAGTGATTACGCGATCGTGATTGATACGGCCCTGGATGAAGAAGATGCCAAGCTGCCAGAAAGTGTGAGAGGCCATTTCTTCTTATTGCCTGACCCTGATTCATTCCATATCATTTTTTCTGCGCTGGGAGTAAAGGTTGATGCATAAAACAGCAGAAATCATTAAAGTGGGCATTGCGGATATGAATATTGTGAAAGTACCTGATTTGATCCGGACCACTGGTCTGGGGTCCTGTGTTGGTGTGGTGCTGTATGATCAGGGTGCAGAATTGGCCGGCATGGCGCATATCATGCTTCCGGATTCATCGCTTTCGCGAACAGAACCGCTGAATAAGGCAAAATTCGCCGATACAGCAATCAAAGAACTTTTGGAAGTCATGATTCAATCAGGTGCAAGACAGGCAAGCATAAAAGCAAAGATTGCCGGTGGCGCACAAATGTTCCAGTTTTCAGGCAGCAGTGACATGATGAGAATTGGACCGAGGAATGTAGAAGGCGTTTTAAAGGAATTGAAAGAACTTCGAATTCCCCTCATAGCCCACGATGTAGGCGGCAATAGCGGCAGGACCATCGAATTCGATCCGAAGTCTGGTTTAATGCAAATCAGGACTGTGAATAAAGGGAATAGTGAGATTTAGTTAGGATAGCAACTAGAAAAATGCGTAATGCGCGTGAGGAGGGTGACAATGGTGCGAGGATCCACTTCGGAAGAACAGTTAACATGGGATAAATGGGTACAATCCCGAGATCCGGATGCGGGGAATATGCTGATAAAAAAATATATGCCACTTGTTTCCTACCATGTGCAAAGAATCTCTGTGAGTCTTCCGAAGAGTGTTTCCAGGGATGATTTAAGAAGCTTAGGGATGATTGGTTTATATGATGCTCTCGAAAAATTCGATCCAAACAGGGATCTGAAGTTTGATACATATTCTTCATTTCGGATTCGCGGGGCGATTTTGGACGGATTAAGAAAGGAAGACTGGCTTCCAAGAAGTACCCGGGAAAAAGCAAAGAAAATAGATGCAGCAATTGAGAGACTTGAACAGCGCTTGATGCGCAATGCGACTATTGAGGAAATTGCCAGTGAATTGAATATGGATGAAACGGAGATACACACAACTATCAATGAACATTTTTTCGCGAATGTCCTCTCAATAGATGAGCATCCAAATGAAAATGATGAACGTGACAACCAGTCATTCGTCATCAAGGACGAAAAGGCTGAGATCCCTGAGGACAAGCTCATTAAATCTGAGCTTCTTGAAGAAGTAGCTGACAAGATTTCAAAATTGAATGATAAAGAACAACTTGTGCTGAGTTTGTTTTACAAAGAAGAATTAACCTTAACAGAAATCGGTCAAGTCATGAATTTATCTACCTCCAGAATTTCACAAATTCATTCAAAGGCAATTTTTAAGTTGAGAAAATGGCTGGAATCAGCCTGATAAAAGGCAGGAGATGGATGTGGCGACGGATTATTTAGTGAGGATATCCAATGACAGGCTTTCTGCTGAACTTGAAATTGATATCCAGGAACATGATTTTTCATTATCTGTTCGAAATTTATTGAGCGTCCTGGAAAAAGAGAATATTGTGTTCGGTATTAAAATGGATGTATTGGCGCAAATTGCCGAAAATCCTGCTTCTGTTGAATATCCTGTAACAATTGCCGTTGGAATGCCAAATGTGGATGGTGAAGATTCCTATTTGCGCAATGAACTAACACAAACCAGCATGGAGGAACAGAAAGTCTTTCATTTCCGTTCGATTATGCATATCCCGTCAGTAAGGAAAGGTCAGTTGCTCGCATGTGTTGTCCCTCCTGTCAACGGAACACCTGGGAAAGACGTAACCGGAAGGATCGTTCCGGCAAAGCCCGGCCGTCCGCTTAGGGTCAAAGCAGGGGATAATGTGATGTTCGAAGCTGGACAATTTTATGCCGTATGCGATGGACAAGTAAGTATTACGCAGAAATCCATTTCCGTTAATCCTGTTTATGAGGTAAAAGGTGATCTTGATTTGAGAACAGGGAATTTGGACTTTGTGGGCAATATCGTCATAAAAGGCAATGTTCCCAGCGGTTATGAGCTGAAAGCCGGCGGGGACATCATCGTAGATGGACTAGTTGAAGCAGCCAATCTCCAGGCAGGAGGAAATATTGTCGTTAAAGGCGGAGTGGCCGGAGCGATGAAGGGGAGAATGACTGCAGGCGGGAACGTATTCGCCAATTATCTTAACCAGGCAAATGTAAAAGCTGGCCAGGATATCATTGTCAAGTCATCCATCCTCCACAGCAAACTGACAGCTGCTGGAAGTGTGGACTGCCAAACTGGCACTATCATCGGAGGTACCATTTCGGCTGGCCGGAATATTTCAGTCAAGGAACTAGGAAATGAGCTCTTTACCAAAACCGAGTTAGCTGTAGGCTGGGATCCCTTGCTTGAGAAAACTGAACAGGAAACGATTGCTTCCATCGAAACAGCAAGAGTGAATATACGGAAACTGACAGAAATAGAAGTGAAGCTTGCTGAAATTGGCAGGCGTGCAGGTGCCTTGACGAACGATCAGAAGCAAATGATTGCGAAACAGCGGAATACCAGGCTGCAGCTTGAAGAATCCCTAGCAGAACTGTTGGCAGATCTGGAGTTTTTACAGCTTGAAAAACAGGATCGATTGAATTCCTGCTTAACCGTTAATGATAAGGTATTCCCAAATACGAAGGTGTTTTTCGGGAAGTACGCCTTCTTGACAAACCAGATATACAAAAAGGTGAATTTCTATCTCGAAAATAGTGAGATTTCAATTAATCCGATTGTAAAAGTCGAGACTTCACAAGTTAGGAAGTGACATGATGAGCCTCAAAGCAATCGAAATGCAGATTGCTCTTCCGAGGACACATGATGCCGGCAAAATTCAAGAGCAACTTCAACAGCGGGGACAGCATCTTCAGGAGCATGCGGCACAAAGTGTGACGAAGGAAGATGATTTAAAACGCAAGACGGTGGTTAAAAACAACCAGAAGCAGGAAGCCCGCCTTAATCAGGAGGACGGCCAACCAGGAGGCCAACAGCAAAAGGGCAGGGACAATCAAAAGAACAAGGATGAACAAAATGTACAGCCACACCACCCTTATAAAGGGAAGGTGATTGATTACAGCGGATAGAGGGATACAATGACCACTTTTCTACTACTCTTAAGCCTCATACTGAACGCGGCGGCAATCTTCGCCATTATCCTATTATATTTACGGCAAAATCGGCTTGTTGAAGCAGAAAAAAAACAGGAAAAAATCATCAGCGAAATGGAAGAGATTTTTTCGTCCTATCTTTATGAATTGAAGGAAGAGAATGATAAATTTCTTGAGTTGATGACGAACACCAATATTCAAGTGAATACGGGCAAAGAGGAAATGCATCCTGATGAAACTAATATGGGATCACAGAAGGACCCCGAAGTCAGAAACCACAAAATCCAACAACACCGTCCCGGTAAAGGGATATCCTATCACGCTGCAAGACAGGCATACCATAAAGCAGGTGAATCAATCACAGTCCCGCCTGGAGATACGGAACTGACAGAAATCGATAACGGCCAACCTGCCGATCCAGAACCAAAAACAAAGGAAATCAGCTTGATTGATCAAGTTACAGCCATGAGACATCAGGGGCTGACGATCGAAGAAATAGCCAGGGATCTGGATAAAGGGAAAACGGAGATAGAACTTTTACTTAAATTTCGTCAAAATACAAAAGATTAACTTGATTGTCAGTTTTATTTATGCTATATTATCTCATGGTGTTAATACACACGTTCAATGATTTGGCCAGATGGTGCTGCGAAGGCAGTTCCTGGCTGAAGATGAGTTGGACGGAGGAAATCAAAACCATTAGGAGGAAACACAATGTCAGTAATTTCTATGAAGCAACTGCTTGAAGCTGGTGTACACTTCGGTCACCAGACTCGCCGTTGGAACCCTAAGATGAAGAAATATATCTTCACTGAGCGTAACGGCATCTACATCATCGACCTTCAAAAGACTGTTAAGAAGGTTGAAGAAGCTTACAACTACGTGAAAGAGCTAGCTGGTAACGGCGGTACTGTTCTTTTCGTAGGTACTAAGAAACAAGCTCAAGATTCTGTTAAAGAAGAAGCAGCTCGTTCTGGTATGTACTATGTGAACCAACGTTGGTTGGGTGGTACTCTAACTAACTTTGAAACAATCCAAAAGCGTATCTCTCGTCTTAAGAACATCGAAAGAATGTCAGAAGACGGAACTTTTGAAGTACTTCCTAAGAAAGAAGTAGTTCAATTGAAGAAAGAGCAAGAGCGTTTAGAAAAGTTCTTGGGCGGAATCAAGGACATGAAGGGCCTTCCAGATGCTCTTTTCATCATTGACCCACGCAAAGAGCGCATCGCTGTTGCTGAAGCACGCAAATTGAACATTCCTATCGTTGGAATTGTTGATACAAACTGTGATCCAGACGAAATCGACGTAGTTATCCCTGCGAACGATGACGCGATCCGCGCTGTTAAATTGTTAACTTCTAAAATGGCTGACGCTATTATTGAAGCTAAGCAAGGCGAAGAAACTACAGAAACTGTAGAAGCTTAATTTAAAATAAGGTGATATAGGGAAGCACCCTTTATCACCTTTTTTTAAGACTTTATTCCATATAAGCCTCATTAGGGTTTATATTGGCAAAATCAAGTTAAAATAAAGTATAGTTACATATAACCGAGATTTTAGGAGGAATTTCATTATGGCAATTACTGCACAAATGGTTAAAGAATTGCGCGAAAAAACTGGCGCAGGTATGATGGACTGCAAAAAGGCACTTCAGGAAACAAATGGTGATATGGACCAGGCAATCGATTTCCTTCGTGAAAAAGGTATCGCTAAAGCTGCGAAAAAAGCTGACCGTATCGCTGCTGAAGGAACAACTTACATCCTTACAGAAGGAAATGAAGCAGTCATCCTTGAAGTGAACTCTGAAACAGACTTCGTAGCAAAGAACGAAGGCTTCCAGGTTCTTGTTAAGGAAATCGCTGAGCATCTTCTTAAGAATAAGCCAGCATCTGTAGAAGAAGCTAATGCTCAAACAATGGGAAATGGCGATACAGTAGAAACGACTATCAACAATGCAATCGCTAAAATCGGTGAGAAGTTGTCACTTCGCCGCTTTAAAGTTGTAACTAAGACTGATAGCGATGCATTCGGTGCTTACCTTCACATGGGCGGACGCATTGGCGTTTTATCTGTTCTTGAAGGAACTACAGACGAAGCAGCAGCTAAAGATGTTTCTATGCACATCGCTGCATTGAACCCTAAATATGTATCACGTGATGAAGTATCACAAGAAGAAGTTGAGCATGAGCGTCAAATTCTTACACAACAAGCTCTTAACGAAGGCAAGCCAGAAAATATCGTTGCGAAAATGGTTGAAGGCCGCCTAAGCAAATATTTCGAAGATGTTTGTGTTCTTGATCAGGCATTCGTAAAGAACCCTGACCAAAAAGTACGCCAGTTTGTTGAATCAAAAGGCGGAACACTTCGTGAGTTCACTCGTTATGAAGTAGGCGAAGGCATCGAAAAGCGTGAAGATAACTTTGCTGAAGAAGTAATGAATCAGGTAAACAAGAAATAGTTTTTCACTAGCCTATGTAATTGCAGGGAACACTACAGTGTTCCCTGTTTTTGGACATAGCTTTAATTAGGCTTTTCCTTAAGCATGCGTGCATGCTTTCGCTAAGCCTTAAATTACATATGGAGGTACCCTATGACCAGCCCTAAATACAAAAGAGTTGTTTTAAAGTTAAGTGGAGAAGCATTAGCCGGAGAACAAGGATTTGGCATCAATCCGTCGGTAATCAAAAATGTTGCAGACCAGGTAAAGGAGATTGCTGAGCTGGGTGTGGAAGTCGCTGTAGTAGTAGGCGGAGGAAATATCTGGAGAGGCAAAATCGGCGAAGAAATGGGAATGGACAGAGCGACGGCAGACTATATGGGCATGCTTGCTACCGTCATGAATTCCCTGTCATTGCAGGACAGTCTGGAACAAGCGGGAATCGAGACAAGGGTTCAAACTTCCATCGAAATGCGTCAGGTTGCAGAACCGTATATTAGAAGAAGAGCAATCAGGCATCTCGAGAAGAAACGCGTTGTCATTTTTGCAGCAGGAACAGGAAATCCGTACTTCTCAACGGATACTACAGCTGCCTTGCGTGCTGCTGAGATCGAAGCAGATGTGATCCTTATGGCGAAAAATAATGTCGATGGTGTATATTCAGCTGATCCGCGCATTGACAAGAACGCAACTAAATATGAAGAACTTTCATACCTGGATGTGCTCAAGGAAGGTCTTGCTGTCATGGATTCAACAGCTTCATCCCTGTGTATGGACAATGATATCCCATTGATTGTATTCTCTATCATGGAAAAAGGTAATATTAAACGAGCCGTTATGGGCGAAACAATCGGAACAACAGTGAGGGGGAAAAACTAATGCCAAAACAAGCTATTGCTAATGTAAAAGAAAGAATGTCAAAAGCGATCCAGGCTTTTTCACGTGAACTTGCCAGCATCCGTGCAGGAAGAGCAAACGCCTCTCTTTTAGACAGGATTCAGGTGGATTATTATGGTGCACCAACACCAGTCAATCAGCTTGCCGGAATTTCTGTGCCGGAAGCTCGTCTTCTGGTCATCCAGCCGTATGATAAGTCAATCCTTGGAGAAATCGAAAAAGCCATCCTGAAGTCTGATTTGGGATTAAATCCTGCTAATGATGGATCCATCATTAGAATCGCGATTCCTCAGTTAACAGAAGAACGACGCAAAGAACTTGCAAAGCTCGTGAAAAAGGAAGCTGAAGAAGCGAAAATCGCTGTCCGTAACATCCGCCGTGATGGAAATGAAGACTTGAAGAAACTAGAGAAAAACGGAGAAATCACTGAAGATGACCTCCGTGGATACTCTGACGATATTCAAAAGCTTACTGATGAGCATATTGCCAAGATCGATCAGATTGCAAAAGACAAAGAAAAAGAAATCATGGAAGTTTAATTCCAGGTAGTGATCATCGAAAACCCTCTGTTTTCCAGGGGGTTTTTTCTCTATACATAATAGCGGGAATGAAGAGATTGGAATGTGAACCAGTCAGCTGTTTCAGAAGGACCTGGCAGAGAGTCATGGCATAGGAAATCAGCCATTTATTCTGGTGCAACAGCAAATTTTCGTAAAGTACATAAAACAATGAGTTTACGTAAACGGCCTGAATGATAGAATATAATAATATTAGCTGTATTATTCTGTTTTAACTTCGAACAACATAGTCTGTATATAAGGCGGCTATTGATCTCGAGCAGGCAAAAACAAAATAATATCACGCATAGTCCATCCGTTTATAGAGATATCTTTATTCTTTTTTGGTATGATAGTGGCATATGGAAAAGAAAGAGAGAAGAAAAGGATTACTCTATGGCTTTTGGTGAGCAGTCCAGCTTCAGTGCCAGACCATTACCGGGAAAAGTCAGCCCGGTTGATTGAATGGTGCTAAAGATAATCTTTTGGGGGAGCTGTCACAATGTTAAATAAAATGAATCCGTGGAAGAAGGATCCAAGTCCATCCGGTTTCCGAGATCGAATACTTCAAATAAAAGAACATCAAGTCCCGTCCCATGTAGCCATTATCATGGATGGAAACGGACGCTGGGCAAAAAAACGCGCGTTACCCCGTGTAGCTGGCCACCATGAAGGGATGAAGGTTGTCCGGAAAATTACCAAACTGGCCAATCAAATTGGGGTCAAAACTCTGACTGTATATGCTTTCTCTACAGAGAACTGGAAAAGGCCAAAAATGGAAGTTGATTTCCTGATGAAGCTGCCAGAAGAATTCCTTGGTACATTCCTTCCTGAATTAATTGAGGAAAATGTCCGGGTCGAAATGATAGGATACATGGATAAGCTTCCAGAGCATACAAGAAAAGCAGTTGGGAAAGCAATGGAGGATACTAAGGATAATACAGGCCTAGTTTTGAATTTTGCTCTTAATTACGGGAGCAGGGCAGAAATTTTAGATGGTGTCAAAAAAGTCATGGAAGATGTGAGAAGTGGCAAGATTTCAGAAGATGATTTGACCGAAGAAGTTTTTTCTTCGTACTTGATGACAAAGGACATGATTGATCCCGATTTACTGATCAGGACAAGCGGAGAAATTCGTTTAAGCAATTTCATGCTTTGGCAGCTTGCCTATACAGAGTTCTGGTTCACTGACGTACTTTGGCCCGATTTTAACGAAGAACATTTAATCGAAGCAATAGAAGCATTCCAGGGCCGTCAGCGGCGTTTTGGAGGAGTATAAAAAAGGTGTGAATAAGTAAATGAAGCAAAGAATCATTACAGCAGTCATAGCAGCAGCTATTTTTCTTCCAATCGTGATCTTCGGAGGCTGGCCATTCATCGCAATGGTATATTTAATAGCTTCCGTTGCCTTATATGAAGCGCTAAAAATGAAACAGTTAAATCTTTTTTCGGTTCCGGGAATTCTTTCCCTGGTCCTGTTATGGATTTTCCTGATTCCGAGTCAGTACAGCGGCTTTCTAAATGAGTTTGATTATACTAAATTGGAGCTTTTCTTCCTTGGAGTACTATTGTTTTTGACTTATACTGTCATTACTAAAAATCGATTCACATTTGAAGATGTTGCATTTTCGATTATGTCGACTCTTTATGTCGGACTTGGTTTTTACTTCTTTATTGAAACACGTGAAGCAAGCCTGATTTATGTATTTTATTCGCTGTTCATCATTTGGGCGACTGATTCAGGTGCGTATTTTATCGGAAGGGCAATTGGCAAACATAAGCTTTGGCCGGAAATCAGCCCAAACAAGACGACAGAGGGCTTTTTTGGAGGGATCGTATCCGCGCTTATCGTTGCTCTGTTGTTCAGCATATTCGGTGATATGGAAGTATCGGCTATCATCCTGTTGACTGCGACTGCTTTCTTATCTGTTTTTGGACAAATAGGCGATCTTGTCGAGTCTGCGCTGAAACGCCATTATAATGTCAAGGACTCAGGCAACATCCTCCCTGGACATGGCGGCATGCTAGACAGGTTTGACAGTCTGCTGTTTGTCTGGCCATTAATCCACTTATTCCATCTGTTGTGATTAATCTAAGATGGAACCTAAAAGCATGATCGTTCCGGGTGTGGACATTTACCCGTTGAAGATATTAGGAGTGAAAGAATAGTGAAAAGAATCAGCTTGTTGGGTGCGACGGGATCGATTGGGATCCAGACACTTGAAGTCATCAGGGAGCACCCCGAGGAGTTTAAACTTGTTTCAATGTCTGCTGGCCGGAACATAGAGCTAAGCAGGAAAATCATCAAAGAATTTCAGCCAGAACTGGTTTCAGTACAGGAAAAGGACGATGCCGACCGGTTAAAGTCAGAGTTTCCATCGGTCAAAATAGTGCATGGACTGGCTGGGCTTGAAGAAACAGCGGTCTTTAACAAGGCTGATGTCCTGGTAAATGCTGTCCTTGGCAGTGTAGGGTTAAGGCCGACTCTTGAAGCAATCCGTTCAGGCAAAACCATCGCGATTGCCAATAAAGAAACGCTTGTTACCGCCGGCCATATCGTCATGGAAGAAGCAAAACGCCATAAAGTGGCCATCCTTCCGGTCGACAGTGAACATTCTGCTATCTTCCAGGCTTTACAGGGAGAAAAAGAAAAAAATATTGAACGTTTGATCCTTACAGCATCAGGCGGAAGCTTCAGGGACCGGACAAGGGAAGAACTGCATGGGGTGACAAAATCAGATGCTTTGAACCATCCCAACTGGTCGATGGGAGCAAAAATAACGATTGATTCCGCCACAATGATGAACAAAGGTTTAGAGGTCATCGAAGCGCACTGGCTATTTTCTCTTCCGTATGACGATATTTCTGTTCTCCTCCACCGGGAGAGCATCATCCATTCGATGGTTGAATTCCATGATACCAGTATCATCGCCCAGCTCGGGACACCAGATATGAAAGTGCCGATTCAGTATGCTCTTACATACCCAGACCGGCTGCCGCTTGTGTCAGGAAAGAGACTGAACCTGGCCGAAATAGGAAGGCTTCACTTTAAGGATATGGATCTTGAACGATTCCGGTGCCTAAAGTTTGCTTATAATGCCGGACGGGCAGGAGGAACGATGCCTGCGGTGATGAACGCGGCAAACGAAGCAGCTGTTGCTGCCTTTTTAGAGGACAGAATCACTTTCCTCCAAATTGAAGACTTGATAGAGAAAGCAATGGAACATCATGGCATCATTGAAACTCCAGACCTCGAAACAATTCAAGAGGTTGACAGAGAGACAAGAAACTTTGTAAATTCGCTAGTATAAAGGTGAATCTTACAAAGTGGATTCTTATCCTTAAAAAAGGTGGTTAGATAATTTGAATACAGTTATTGCCTTCATTGTCATTTTTGGCGCCCTCGTATTCTTCCATGAACTTGGGCATCTGATATTCGCCAAACGGGCCGGCATCCTTTGCCGGGAATTTGCGATTGGATTCGGGCCTAAAGTCTTCTCGCACAAGAAAAATGAAACGGTTTATACGGTCCGTCTCCTCCCCATCGGCGGTTTTGTGAGAATGGCTGGCGAAGACCCGGAAATGATTGAAATCAAGCCAGGGCACAGAGTAGGTTTGCTTTTTAATAAGAATGATGAAGTTCAAAAAATCATCCTTACGAACAAGGACAAGTATCCTGATGCGAGGATCATCGAAGTTGAAAAAGCGGATATTGAACACGAGCTTTTTATTAAAGGTTATGAGGAAGGAGAGGACGACAGCCAGCTGAAATCCTTTCCTGTCAGTAAAACAGCGGTACTTGTCGAGAATGGTGTAGAGACACAGATTGCGCCATTTGACAGGCAGTTCGCATCAAAAACCCTTGGCCAAAGAACAATGGCGATCTTCGCAGGACCGATGATGAATTTTATCCTGGCAATGGTGATTTTCATTATCCTTGCTTTGTTTCAGGGGATTCCTTCAGACGAACCAGTACTGGGCAAGCTTACACCTGATGGCAGTGCCCTTAAAGCGGGTCTGCAGGAAGGGGATGTAGTCAACAGCATTGAAGGCTCAGAAGTTTCAAGCTGGCAGGATGTTGTGGAAATCATCCGCAAAAACCCTGGAAATGAACTTGATTTCTCGATCAACCGTGAAGGACAAAGCATGGAATTGCCGGTTACACCTGAAGTGAAAGACGTAGAAGGTGAAAAAATCGGCTTGATTGGTGTATACAGCCCTGTAGAAAAATCACCATTAAAGTCAATCTCGTATGGCGTCAAGGAAACATATTTCTGGACAACTGAAATTTTCTCCATGTTAGGGAAACTCTTGACTGGCCAATTTTCGATTGACGCTTTATCGGGCCCTGTAGGAATCTATGTGTCCACCGATACTGTGGCTAAGTCAGGAATTTTCTATTTAATGAAATGGGCTGCGATCCTAAGCATCAACCTCGGGATCATGAACTTGCTTCCATTCCCAGCTTTGGATGGCGGCAGGCTGACCTTCTTTGCGGTTGAAGCGCTTAGAGGAAAACCGATCGACAAGCAAAAAGAAGGAATGGTCCACTTCATTGGCTTTGCGTTATTGATGCTGCTGATGCTCGTGGTCACATGGAATGATATTCAAAGGTTTTTCCTGTAAAAAAAGATGGTTGGATATGAACTTCCTGCCCGGGATTAATCGGGCAGGAACATTTTTTCAAAGAGAGATGAAATAATCATAATGAGGTGTTAATCTATGAAGCAAAGTATGTCGCTTATTCCTACTTTAAGAGAAGTACCAGCTGACGCAGATGTAAAAAGCCATCAGCTTTTGCTAAGAGCCGGCTTCATCCGTCAAAATGCCAGCGGTATATATACATACATGCCTTTAGGGCGAAAGGTCCTGCAAAAAGTAGAGGCAATCATCAGGGAAGAAATGAACCATGCCGGTGCGGCTGAGTTATTCATGCCTGCGCTCCAGCAAGCGGAACTATGGCAGGAATCCGGCCGCTGGTATTCTTATGGTCCAGAGCTAATGAGACTGAAGGACAGGAATGATCGTGAGTTTGCCCTTGGCGCGACCCATGAAGAGGTCATCACCAGCCTTGTGCGTGATGAAGTAAAGTCTTATAAGCGCTTGCCGCTGACACTTTATCAGATCCAAACAAAATTCCGTGACGAAAAGCGACCAAGATTCGGACTCCTTCGCGGCCGTGAATTCATCATGAAGGATGCTTATTCCTTCCATGCAACCCAGGAAAGTCTGGATGAAGTATATGAACGCATTTTTCAGGCATATTCCAATGTGTTCCGGCGTTGTGGCCTGAATTTTCGTGCAGTCATTGCTGATTCGGGAGCAATGGGAGGAAAAGACACCCATGAGTTCATGGTTCTTTCAGATATTGGAGAGGATACAATTGCCTACTCTGATACATCCAATTATGCTGCGAACATCGAAATGGCTCCAGTCACTGCAGTGTACGAAAAGAGCTGCGAACCGGCTAAAGAGCTGGAAAAAGTCCGCACAGAAGGCAAGAAGACAATCGAAGAAGTTTCAGGTTTCCTGAATGTCGAAGAGAAAGATTGCATCAAGTCTCTGCTGTTCAAAGTAGATGATCGCTTTGTGCTTGTTTTGGTACGTGGGGACCATGAAGTGAACGATATCAAACTGAAAAATTATTATGGAGCTGCGATTGTTGAATTAGCAGATACCAATACGACTAATGAAGTACTTGGCTGCTCTGTTGGCTCCCTGGGACCAATAGGCGTGGATGGCGTAGAGGTCATCGCAGATCATGCTGTTGAAGCTATCGTCAACGGTGTCTGTGGCGCTAATGAAGAAGATTACCATTATACAAATGTGAATCCTGAACGTGACTTCAAGAATACAGCCTATATTGACCTTCGCTTTATTAAAGAAGGAGATCCATCTCCAGACGGACAGGGAACGATCGTTTTCGCAAAGGGAATCGAAGTAGGCCATGTATTCAAGCTAGGCACAAGGTATAGCGAATCGATGAATGCTGAAATCCTTGATGAAAACGGAAGGTCAAAGCCAATGATCATGGGCTGCTATGGTATCGGGGTATCTCGTACAATGGCAGCAGTTGCCGAGCAATTCAATGATGAAAGCGGACTTGTATGGCCAACGAATATTTCTCCATTCGACGTCCATCTGATCGCTGTGAACATGAAAGACAGTGCACAGGCAGAACTGGCTGAAGACCTGTATTCCAGCCTGCAGCATGCAGGAATGGAAATCCTGATGGATGACCGACAGGAGCGCCCAGGAGTGAAATTCGCTGATTCGGACCTCATTGGTTTGCCTGTAAGAGTCACCGTCGGCAAGAAAGCCAGTGAAGGAATCGTCGAAGTCAAAATCCGCAAAAACGGCGAAATGCAGGAAGTGCACAAAGATGATCTGGCGAATACACTGAAAAACATTTTGAAAGAACTATAATCAGAAGGCGGATCCTTTATCAGGGTCCGCTTTTTCATTTTAATCGATTATAGCTATACTTTGAGAGATTAATGAAATTAGAGCTTGTTTAAAGAAATTAATAATATATAAGAGAATAGTTCTTCCTGTCCTGCGGGATCAGCTGGTCAGGTGAGACCCCGCGGACGCCAACGGCGGCGTGGAGGCTCACCGCCAGCCAGGAAGAATTGCCTTTTGAAAAAGCCGGCTGTTGGGCTTTTTCATTATTCTTCCAGCGGATAACGAAGCGCCCGGAACGGAAATCAACAGCCCCCTTCCTACCTCGACTAAGTGAAAAAACGTTATTTTTGTCTTTGTTTTAACCACTCGAGTTTAGTTGTAAGGAATGCAATGATTAATCGAAATGGAAATATCAAACACGGGTAACGGCGCAACCATTTTATGTTATAATAACCTTTGCTATTAAACACTAAATGATAAAACTAAAACAGTTTTCAACGGGCCATTTCGCCCGATAGATAGAAATAAAGCTTTTCAGATGGGAGAGAAATAAACATGAGTGATCTTTCGTCAGGGAAAAAAGAAAGGTTTCAGCTCCTGCTGCAGCAGCTGCAGCTTACAGAAGATGCCATTGTCACCCAATTCCAAAATGCTGAAATTGACAGGGTCATAATTGAAAAGCAGGCAAGGAAATGGCATTTCTTTTTCCAATTTGAAAGAATCATTCCTAGTCAGCTTTTTAGCAGCTTTGCAGGAAAACTCGAGCAGACCTTTTCACATATTGCAAAGATATCCTACTCGGTGAAAGTGCTGGAGCAGGCAATCAGCGAACAGCAAATCCTTGATTACTGGAAGATGTGCATAAAGGAAATTGATGGGATTGCACCTCCGTTATTGAAGCTCCTGAATGAACAGGTACCAAAAGTTCAGGGGACAAAAATCATTCTAACAGCCAGGAATGAAGCTGAAGGACTTGCTCTTAAAAGGAAATACGGGGTCATTATTGCTGAGATCTACCAGGGTTTCGGTTTTCCGCCATTGATAGTGGATACTGTTGTCAGTGAAGATAGCAGTTCGGATGAATATGAAAAATTCATGAAGGCAAAAGAG
The DNA here is from genome assembly GCA_018613055.1 of Chryseobacterium sp. ISL-80. Lineage (GTDB taxonomy): Bacteria > Bacillota > Bacilli > Bacillales > Cytobacillaceae > Mesobacillus. The sequence goes on from JAGGQZ010000001.1 coordinate 216,011, forward strand.
AAGGAAGACCAGGAACGCGGATTGATGGCGATGATTGAAATGCAGAAGAAGGAAGCAGAAAAAGCCCAGGGGGATGGACCAGCTCAGGATGGGCCAGTAACCATCGGCCTGACGATCAAAGATGATGCTGATTTCCGCAAGCTTGAGGACATCATTGATGAAGAGCGCCGCGTAGCTGTCGAAGGATATGTATTCTTCGCCGAGACCAAAGAGCTTCGCAGCGGCAGGACGCTTCTGACCTTCAAGATTACCGATTACACCAGCTCCATCATGGTAAAAATGTTCTCGCGAGATAAGGAAGACGCCGCTATTTACCAGCGCATTTCAAAAGGGATGTGGCTAAAGGTAAGAGGAAGCATCCAAAACGACACCTTTGTTCGCGATCTTGTCATGATTGGAAATGACGTGAATGAAATCAAGCCTAAAGGAAGAATTGATTCTGCGCCAGAAGGCGAAAAAAGAGTCGAGCTTCACCTTCACAGTCCAATGAGCCAGATGGATGCAGTGACTCCTGTCAGCGCACTGGTCGCCCAGGCAGCAAAGTGGGGACACAAAGCCGTTGCGATTACAGACCATGCAGTCGTCCAATCTTACCCGGAGGCATATGGAGCCGGGAAGAAAAATGATATCAAAATCCTTTATGGTGTAGAAATCAACCTTGTGGATGATGGGGTGCCGATTGCGTATAATGACGCTCATCGAGTGCTGGCTGATGATACGTATGTCGTTTTTGACGTCGAAACAACAGGTCTTTCAGCTGTATATGATACGATTATTGAACTTGCCGCTGTCAAAATCCGCGGCGGTGAAATCATCGACCGGTTCGAATCGTTCGCAAATCCACACCATCGGTTGTCGGCCACGACGATCAACCTAACCGGCATCACGGATGATATGGTCCGAAATGCACCGGAGGTAAGTGAAGTCCTGCAAAAGTTCCATGAGTGGACAGCAGACAGTGTTCTTGTTGCCCACAACGCATCATTCGATATGGGCTTCCTGAATGTCGGCTATAAAAAGATTGGTATAGGAAAAGCTCCAAATCCGGTAATTGATACACTGGAATTAGGCCGCTTCCTGTATCCTGATATGAAGAACCATAGATTGAATACCCTTGCCAAAAAGTTCGATATTGAATTGACACAGCATCACCGTGCGATTTATGATGCCGAAGCGACCGGGTACCTATTGTTGAAAATGCTAAAGGATGCCGCTGAAAAGGGACTGGAATACCATGACCAGCTGAATGACAATATGGGTCAGGGGAAAGCTTTCCAAAGAGCTCGTCCATATCACGCCACATTGCTGGCTAAAAATGAAGTCGGTTTGAAAAACATCTTCAAGCTGGTTTCGATTTCTCATATTGATTATTTTTACAGAGTGCCAAGAATTCCGCGTTCGTTGCTGAATAAGCATCGCGAAGGGATCTTGATTGGTTCCGGATGCGACAAAGGGGAAGTTTTTGAAGGCATGATGCAAAAAGGTCCAGAAGAGGTCGAAGAGGCAGCGCAGTTCTATGACTATCTTGAAGTCCACCCAAAAGCAGTTTATGCCCACTTGCTGGAGCTGGAATTAGTCAGGGACCAGAAAGCACTCGAGGATATTATTACAAATATCGTCAAGCTTGGAGAGAAACTGGACTTGCCGGTAGTTGCTACAGGAAATGTCCATTACTTAAATGAAAATGATAAGATCTACCGCAAAATTCTCGTAAATTCCCAGGGCGGTGCTAATCCACTGAACCGGCATGAGCTTCCTGACGTTCATTTCAGGACCACGAATGAAATGCTGGACGCCTTTAAGTTTTTGGGAGAGGAAAAAGCGAAAGAAATTGTCGTTGAAAATACGAACAAGGTTGCTGATATGATCGATGTTATCAAACCGATCAAAGACGATCTTTACACGCCAAAAATTGAAGGCGCCGATGAAGAAATGCGCAGCATGAGCTATGGAATGGCCCGAAGCATCTATGGGGATGACCTTCCTGAAATCGTAGAGGCACGCCTTGAAAAAGAACTGAAGAGTATCATAGATAATGGATTTGCTGTTATCTATTTGATTTCTCATAAACTCGTTAAAAAATCTTTGGATGATGGCTATCTCGTAGGTTCCCGTGGATCAGTCGGTTCTTCTTTCGTTGCGACAATGACTGAAATCACGGAAGTCAACCCGCTGCCGCCGCACTATGTATGCCCTAAGTGCAAGAAATCTGAGTTCTTCAATGATGGTTCGGTCGGTTCAGGTTTTGACCTTCCTGACAAGGACTGCCCGGATTGCGGTATAAAATATAAAAAGGACGGTCACGACATTCCGTTTGAAACCTTCCTTGGATTTAAAGGGGACAAGGTTCCCGATATCGACTTGAACTTCTCGGGTGAATACCAGCCGCGTGCCCATAACTATACGAAAGTCCTGTTTGGTGAGGATTATGTTTACCGCGCTGGAACAATTGGGACAGTTGCGGATAAAACAGCGTATGGTTATGTAAAAGGCTATCAGGGTGACAATAACCTCAATCTGAGGGGGGCGGAAATAGACCGTCTCGCATCTGGCTGTACTGGTGTCAAACGAACAACCGGACAGCACCCTGGCGGAATCATTGTTGTGCCGGATTACATGGATATTTTTGATTTTTCGCCGATCCAATTCCCGGCAGACAGCAGCACTTCCGAATGGAAAACGACTCACTTTGATTTCCATTCAATTCACGATAACTTGTTAAAGCTGGATATTCTCGGTCACGATGACCCGACCGTAATCAGGATGCTTCAGGATTTAAGCGGAATCGACCCTAAGACAATTCCGACGGATGATCCTGAGGTGATGAAGATTTTCAGCGGTACAGAATCTATCGGTGTTACAGCGGAACAAATCATGTCGAAGACTGGATCGCTGGGGATTCCGGAATTTGGTACGCGCTTTGTACGCCAGATGCTTGAGGATACGAAGCCGACGACATTCTCGGAGCTTGTCCAGATCTCCGGCCTTTCCCATGGAACGGACGTTTGGCTCGGCAATGCCCAGGAATTGATCCATAACAATATCTGTAACCTTAGCGAGGTAATTGGCTGCCGTGATGATATCATGGTTTACCTGATCTATCAGGGCCTTGAGCCGGCATTCGCCTTTAAAATCATGGAATCTGTCCGTAAAGGTAAAGGCCTGACGGATGAAATGGAAGAGGAAATGCGGAAGAACAAGGTGCCTGAATGGTATATTGATTCTTGTAAAAAGATCAAGTACATGTTCCCTAAAGCCCACGCAGCTGCCTACGTTCTGATGGCTGTCAGGATCGCGTATTTCAAAGTGCACCATCCGCTCATGTACTATGCAGCATACTTCACAGTCAGAGCAGATGATTTCGATGTAGACGCGATGGTCCGTGGATCAGAAAGTATCCGAGCAGTCATCGAGGAAATCAACGCCAAAGGGCTTGATGCTTCGACAAAAGAGAAGAACTTGATGACCGTAATGGAACTGGCACTTGAAATGTGTGAACGCGGATTTGGGTTCGCAAAAGTAGATTTGTACAAATCAAGTGCAACAGAATTCATCATAGAAGGCGATAAATTGATTCCGCCATTCAATGCGATCCCTGGACTCGGTACAAACGCTGCGATCAATATTGTCAATGCGCGTCAACAGGGAGAATTCCTGTCAAAAGAAGACCTCCAGCAGCGCGGAAAGATCTCAAAAACAATCCTGGAATATCTCGACAATCATGGCTGCCTGGAAGGAATGCCTGACCAGAACCAATTGTCATTATTCTAATGGAGGTCCATCTGGACAAATTCTTTTAGATGAATAAAATAGACTCCGTTTACGGGGTCTATTTTTATTAAATAAAAATCATGGGCTAACTGCATGAAATCAGCGTTAAGACACCCTTTGTTTGCAATAAATATCTGGTTATGTTATATTTTTATTGGAAATACTAAGGATAACTCTGGCAGAGGAGAGTGGGGCAACCCGCTCTTTCTTGTTTGTTAAGCACTTTTTCGTGGGATAATAACCAAAAAAGTATGAACTCATGTTATGTCAAAGGAGGGATTTTATGAGCAAGGTTACAGAAACAGTGGAAGAGCTAGTAACTCCCATCTTAAATGAAAATAACTTGGAATTAGTAGACATTGAATACGTCAAAGAGGGAAAGAACTGGTTCCTGCGCGTATACATTGATAAGGACAACGGTATTGATATCGAGGAATGCGGCATCGTCAGTGAGCGCCTTAGCGAGAAGCTTGATGCCATTGATCCAATCCCGCATAACTACTTTTTGGAAGTTTCCTCACCAGGTGCAGAACGCCCTTTGAAAAAGGAAAAAGATTATCAAAAAGCCATCGGCAAGAATGTCTTTATAAAGACGTATGAACCAATTGATGGGGAAAAGGCGTTTGAGGGGATCTTGACCGATTATAATGGTGAAACCGTAACTGTGGAAATGAAGATCAAAACCCGTAAGAAAACAGTTCAAATACCTTTTGATAAGATTGCCAGCGCAAGGCTTGCAGTCACTTTTTCATAATCTGTCCAGAAATATCTTCAGTTAAATATTTAAAAGGCCGATTTGGATTATTCAGGTTACATAGTTTCTGAAAAAAGCCTTAAAAAGATGGGTAGTTAAAAAAGGGGGATTTATATCTCATGAGCAGCGAATTGTTGGATGCTCTTACAATTCTTGAAAAAGAAAAAGGGATTTCCAGAGACGTTTTAATTGACGCAATTGAAGCAGCACTAATTTCTGCGTACCGACGCAACTTCAATCAGGCCCAAAACGTCCGCATTGACTTGAATTTGGGAAATGGTTCAATGCGTGTTTTTGCCAGAAAAGAAGTAGTTGATGAAGTCTTCGATCCGCGTCTGGAGATTTCACTGGAAGACGCACAAAAAATCAATCCTAACTATGTAGTAGAAGATGTAGTTGAACTCGAAGTCACGCCGAAGGACTTCGGCAGGATTGCTGCACAGACTGCCAAACAGGTTGTCACTCAACGTGTCCGTGAAGCTGAAAGAGGAATCATCTATTCAGAATTCATCGATCGTGAAGAGGATATCATGACAGGCATTGTCCAGCGTCAGGATCCAAAGTTCATCTATGTGAGCCTGGGTAAAATCGAGGCGATCCTGCCAGCGAATGAGCAGATGCCAAACGAACATTACAAGCCTCATGACCGCATCAAAGTTTTTATCACCAAGGTTGAAAAAACCACTAAAGGCCCACAAATTTTCGTTTCCAGAACCCACCCGGGGCTGTTGAAGAGACTTTTCGAAATTGAAGTGCCTGAAATCTATGACGGCACTGTTGAAATTAAATCAGTCGCACGTGAAGCAGGAGACCGTTCAAAGATCTCTGTCCATTCAGATAACCAAGAGGTTGACCCAGTAGGTTCATGTGTCGGTCCTCGCGGAAATCGTGTTCAGGCTGTCGTTAATGAGCTTAAGGGCGAAAAAATCGACATCGTCAAATGGTCTGAGGATCCAGTTGTATTTGTTGCAAATGCATTGAGCCCTTCTAAAGTACTTGATGTCATCGTCAATGAAGAGGAAAAAGCAACAACGGTAATCGTTCCGGATTATCAGCTATCACTAGCGATTGGAAAACGCGGCCAAAACGCGCGGCTTGCCGCTAAGCTGACTGGATGGAAAATTGACATCAAAGCGGAAACTGAGGCAAGAGAGTCCGGGATTTATCCACGCGACAATGAGCCACTATTATCTGCCGATGATGATTATGAAGATGAAGACATCGATTAATGTGAGGTGAATGATCGTGAACAGCCGTAAAAAGGTTCCTATGCGAAAATGTGTCGCAACCGGTGAAATGAGACCGAAAAAAGAACTAGTTCGCATCGTTCGCTCCAAAGAAGGAGAAGTATCCGTTGACCTGACAGGCAAGAAATCAGGCCGTGGAGCTTATCTTTCAAAAGAAAAAGAAGCAGTGGAATTAGCAAGAAAACGAAATATATTGTCCAAGCAGCTTGAAACACAAGTGGACGATGCAATATATGATGAGCTGAATGACCTCATCGAAAAGGAGAGCAGACGATCCTGATGAACTCTAATCAATGGATGTCACTGCTTGGTTTAGCCAATCGAGCGCGGAAAATTATTTCAGGGGAAGAGCTTTCCGTCAAAGAAATCAGAAGCGGAAAAGCGAAACTCATTTTGCTTTCAGCGGATGCATCCGCAAATACTACAAAGAAGATTACCGACAAGTGCAACTCCTATAACGTTCCCTTCAAGATGGTTCCGGACAGGTTCCAGCTTGGCCAGGCGATTGGAAAGGAAGCACGTGTTGTAGTAGCCCTGTTGGACGAGGGTTTTGCAAAAAAACTGTTGACGTTGCTCGATTAATTCTAGCGGGGGTGAAAATATGAGTAAAACACGCGTTTATGAATATGCAAAAAAGCATAATTTATCGAGTAAAGACGTGATTATAAAATTAAAAGAAATGAATATTGAGGTTTCTAACCATATGACTGCAATGGAAGAGGAAACTGTCAAGAAGCTGGATTCGATCTACCAAAAGAAAGATGGTAATCAGCCAGCGAAGAAGCCGCAGCAAAATCAGCCAAAGGCTGCGCAGGGTGACAAACAGGGCCAGAACCGCAACCAGGGCCAAAAGCCAAATCAGGGCCAGAATCGCAATCAAGGCCAAAATCAGCAAAAAAACAATAATGGACAGCAGAAGCCTCAGCTTAAGACGACTGCCAGCGCGTTTTCTGATGATGAGCGTCGTGCGACAACACCTGAAAAGGTAAAAACTTCTGCAGCAGCTAAAAAGCCTGGAAATTCCCAGCCTTTCAACAAAAACAACAACAAGAACAAACAGAACAACAGAAACAGAAACCAGCAGAACCAAAATAAAGGCAGACAAAACCAGCAGCAGGTACAACAGCAGCCGAAAAAGGTAAAAGAGCTTCCAACAAAAATTACCTTCAGTGAATCCCTCACAGTGGCTGAACTAGCCAAGAAGCTGAACCGTGAGCCTTCAGAAATCATCAAGAAGCTCTTCATGCTTGGTGTCATGGCAACAATCAACCAGGATCTCGATAAAGACGCAATCGAATTGATCGCCACTGACTATGGTGTCGAAGTGGAAGAGGAAATCAAAATCGATTCAACAGATCTTGAAGTTTACTTTAATGAGGATGAGGCTGCAACTTTGGTTGAGAGGCCTTCCGTCGTTACCATCATGGGCCACGTTGACCATGGTAAAACAACGTTGCTTGACTCTATCCGAAATACTAAGGTGACAGCTGGCGAAGCTGGGGGAATCACTCAGCATATCGGTGCCTACCAGGTTGAAGATAATGGCAAGAAAATTACGTTCCTTGACACACCTGGTCACGCGGCCTTCACAACCATGCGTGCTCGCGGTGCGAAAATTACGGATATCACGATTCTGGTTGTTGCTGCTGATGATGGTGTCAAGCCACAGACAGTGGAAGCATTGAACCATGCAAAAGCGGCCGAAGTTCCAATCATCGTTGCCGTTAACAAGATGGATAAACCAACTGCAAATCCTGATCGTGTCATGCAGGAATTGACAGAATATGGCCTTGTTCCGGAAGCATGGGGCGGGGATACAATCTTTGTGCCAATCTCGGCATTGACAGGTGAGGGGATTGACAGCTTACTTGAAATGATTCTTCTTGTAGGTGAAGTGGAAGAATACAAAGCAAATCCGAACAGAAATGCAATTGGTACTGTGATTGAAGCGCAGCTTGACAAAGGGCGCGGCTCCGTGGCAACTTTGCTTGTCAAGAATGGTACTTTGAAAATTGGGGATCCGATTGTTGTCGGAAACACATTCGGACGTGTACGTGCTATGGTGAACGACTTAGGCCGTCGCGTAAAAGAAGCTGGACCGTCTACTCCTGTAGAAATTACAGGTTTGAATGATGTGCCACAGGCGGGTGACCGCTTCGTCGTGTTCGAAGACGAAAAAACTGCGCGCCAAATTGGCGAAACCCGTTCACAGCAGGCATTGCAGGCACAGCGCAGCGAAAAAACGCGCGTAAGCCTCGATACATTGTTTGAACATATGAAACAAGGGGAAATGAAAGACCTAAATCTAATTATTAAAGCCGACGTTCAAGGTTCAGTTGAAGCACTTGCTGCAGCATTGCAAAAACTGGAGGTTGAAGGTGTAAATGTAAGAATCATTCACACTGGTGTTGGTGCGATCAATGAGTCTGACATCACCCTTGCAGCAGCTTCAAATGGTATCGTCATCGGTTTCAACGTCCGTCCGGACAATAATGCAAAACGCGCTGCGGATTCTGAAAGTGTCGATATCCGACTTCACCGCATTATCTATAAGGTAATCGAAGAAATCGAATCTGCGATGAAGGGTATGCTTGATCCGGTTTATGCTGAAAAGATCATTGGCCAGGCTGAAGTCCGCCAGACTTTCAAAGTATCAAAAATCGGAACAATTGCTGGCTCATATGTCACTGATGGTAAGATTACACGTGACAGCGGCGTTCGCCTGATCCGTGACGGAGTCGTCATTTTTGAAGGGGAAGTCGATGCGCTGAAACGCTTCAAAGATGATGCCAAGGAAGTAGCGCAGGGCTATGAATGCGGTATTACCATTAAAAACTTCAATGACGTCAAGGAAGGCGATGTAATTGAAGCATATATCATGGAAGAAGTGGAACGTTAATGGTAGTAGGCTTAGCAGCCTGTGAATGCATCATCTATGATGCTCATTCTCTAAAAGAAAAGAGAGCTGTACTGCAGCGGATTATCACAAGGCTGAAGCAAAAATTCAATGTCTCAGTTTCCGAAGTGGAACATCACGATGTATGGCAGCGGACAACGATAGCGGTTGTTGCTGTCTCTGCATCAAAGGTGGCGACAGAGAGAGAGCTTCAGAACGCCTTGAAAATGATTGATTCTTTTCCTGAGATCGAACGTACCATCACCGATATAGAATGGCTTTGATTAAAGAGGTGATTGAAAATGGGTCATAGAGTAAATCGTGTTGGCGAACAAATGAAAAAAGAATTAGGCGATATCATCAGCCGCAAAATTAAAGATCCGCGAGTTGGTTTCGTGACCGTGACGGATGTCCAGGTTACCGGAGACCTTCAGCAGGCTAAAGTGTACATCTCTGTTTTAGGCGACGAACAACAGAGAGAAGATACACTAAAAGGATTGGCAAAAGCCAAAGGCTTCATCAGGACAGAAATTGGCCAGCGAATCCGTCTGAGAAAGACGCCTGAACTGATCTTTGAGTTTGATGAAACAATGGCATACGGAAATCGCATCAATTCACTCATCCATGAGCTGCAAAGAGAAGAACAGCCTGGAGAAGAAGAGCAAGATAAAGATACTGACTAAAAAGGAATTTAGTCAGGAAACTTAACCAGATTAAAATGGATAGACAAAACGTCTATCCATTTTTTTCGAGATTTTTTGTTTTTAATACATAAATACTCAAGGAGGAAGGGATATGGAAGGGATTCTGCCTCTTTTTAAACCAGCTGGAATGACTTCGCATGATTGTGTGTTTAAACTCAGGAAGCTGCTAAGGACGAAAAAGGTGGGCCATACAGGTACTTTGGACCCCGATGTAACCGGGGTACTGCCAATCTGTGTCGGCAAGGCAACAAAAATAGCAGAATACATTATAGATGCAGGAAAAGCCTATGAAGGTGAAGTGACCCTTGGATTTACCACCACCACTGAAGATGCTTCAGGAGAAAAGGTTAATGAAAAACCAGTGGACCGGACACTAACAAAAAAGGAAATAGAAAGTGTCCTTCAATCACTGGTGGGTGAAATTGAGCAAACTCCACCGATGTATTCGGCAGTAAAAGTGAATGGAAAGAAACTATATGAATATGCCAGACAAGGAATCGAGATCGAGCGCCCAACCAGGAAAGTGACGATTTATAGCATAGAATTGCTCGATGATCGTGATGCATATGAAGGTGAGCTGGTCAGCTTTAAATTCAGAGTATCATGCAGCAAAGGGACATATATCCGGACATTGGCGGTTACGATTGGTGAAAAATTAGGATATCCGGCGCATATGTCTTCACTTGTCAGGATTCAGTCTGCCTCCTTTTCTTTGGAAGATTGCTTTACATTCGGACAGCTTGAAGAAATGGCGGAGGAATCAAAGCTTGAAACAGCTCTGCACCCTTTGGAGACTGGTATTTCTTATTTGCCGAAATATCGCATTAATGATAAAGTAGCAGAGAAAGTGAAAAATGGGGCATTGCTTCAAATCCCACAGGAACTTGAATGGGTTGAAGGCCCTATTGTAGCAGAAACAGAAGACGGAAAAGCGCTCGCCATTTACAGGGCACATCCAACCAAACACGGGAAGATGAAACCTGACAAAGTATTGAGAAATGAGCAATAAATAGTATTGCCACACTAGGATACAAAATCAGTGATCGAATAAAAGTCCTGATTAAAAGAGCAGCTGGGTCAGAAAAGGTGAGTTAAATCGTGGAATTGATTAAGCTAAACCATCCTCATGGGTATAAAATAGAAGACTTTCCGGCAATGGCCATCGCATTAGGCTATTTTGACGGAGTTCACCTGGGCCACCAGCAGGTGATCAGGGAAGCGAAAAAAATAGCTGAAGCCAGGGGAGTAAAGAGCGCGGTCATGACATTTGATCCCCACCCTTCAGTCGTGCTGGGTAAAAGTGTCCAACATGTAGAATACATCACTCCATTGGAAGAAAAGGCCCGATTGATTGAAGAAATGGGGGTCGATTACTTATTTGTAATCACCTTCTCCACCGAATTCTCCGGTCTATTGCCCCAGGAATTCGTGGATCAATATATCATTGGGCTGAATGTCCAACACGTCGTAGCCGGCTTCGATTACTCATATGGTAAGATGGGCAAGGGGAATATGGAGACAATCCAATTCCATTCCAGGTCGAAATTTGATTTTACTGTAGTATCCAAACTGTCAACTCAAGAAGATGAAAAGGTAAGCTCTACCTTGATCCGCGGATTCTTGAGAGATGGAAAAGTAGATGAAATGCCACATTTGCTTGGAAGATACTTTACAACAAAAGGAATCGTGATTAATGGAGAGCGGAGAGGACGAACGATCGGTTTTCCGACTGCGAACGTGCTGATGGATGAAGAATACATCCTCCCGCCAACAGGTGTTTATGCTGTGAAAATCCAGGTTGAAGGCAAATGGCATGAAGGGGTCTGCAATGTCGGCTATAAGCCAACCTTCCACCAGGAGAAAAAAGCAAAACCATCGATAGAAGTCCATATTTTTAACTTCAATAAAGAAATTTACGGGGAATCTGCCGTTATCGAGTGGCACCTCCGCCTGAGAAGCGAACGGAAATTCGAGGGTATTCAGCAGCTTGTTGCCCAAATCGAAAAAGATAAGCAAGAAGCGGTCGTATACTTTGAAAAAAACAAGGGTTAGACTTGCTTTTTGTCGTAAAAAGATGTATTCTTATTAACGTATCAAAAACGAACCTTTGCTTGGCAAGTCGAGTCACCGACGCTTGCTCGGTAACAGGGGATTATAATATTGGAGGTGAACACGGATGGCAATCACAAAAGCACGTAAAAACGAACTTATCAATGAATTCAAGGTTCACGAAAGTGACACTGGATCTCCAGAAGTTCAAATCGCTGTCCTTACTGCAGAAATCAACACTTTGAACGATCACTTACGCGTTCATAAAAAGGACCACCACTCACGTCGCGGTCTTCTAAAGATGGTAGGTAAGCGTCGTAATCTTTTGACTTACCTTCGTAACAAGGATGTTGCTCGTTACCGCGAGTTAATCAACAAGCTTGGTCTACGTAGATAGTCTGTAAAAGCGGGATTTATCCCGCTTTTTTATTAGGCAATTTTTTTGTCCTTTACATAACCTTTGATTGATATGAAGTGCTCGTTTTTTGGAGATAATATAACATAAAAGACATTTAACGTGACTCCCTTTAAAGTACCTGTTGATGGACTAGCATACATGCAGGGCTGGATAGGACAGTTTATGGTTTTATCATTGTTTATTAAGGTATATTGGTTATATGACAAGCATGTTTAAATAAATACCCGGGCTCAGCCAGGGTGTATTTTGTGGTAGAGAGGGGCTAAAAAGTATGGTACAAGAAAAACAAAGTTTTTCCTTTGACTGGGCAGGGCGCAAGCTGACAGTCGAAATCGGACAGCTTGCAAAGCAGGCAAATGGTGCAGTCCTTGTCCGTTATGGAGATACAGCTGTATTAAGTACAGCTACTGCGTCAAAAGAACCGAAGAATCTAGATTTCTTCCCTTTGACTGTAAATTATGAAGAGAGACTATACGCTGTCGGGAAAATCCCTGGCGGTTTCATTAAGCGAGAAGGCCGCCCTAGTGAAAAAGCGATCCTTGCAAGCCGTTTGATCGACCGTCCAATCCGTCCGTTATTCCCAGATGGATTCCGTAATGATGTACAGGTAATCAGCATTGTCATGAGTGTCGATCAAGACTGTTCATCAGAAATGGCCGCAATGTTTGGTTCATCTTTGGCACTTTCAGTTTCTGATATCCCATTTGGAGGACCTATCGCTGGTGTTACTGTCGGAAGGATCGATGGTAAATTCGTAGTCAATCCATCTGTTGAAGAAGCGGAAAAAAGTGATATGCACCTGGTAGTGGCAGGTACAATGGATGCAATCAACATGGTTGAAGCAGGCGCTGAAGAGGTACCTGAAGAAGTGATGCTCGAAGCAATCATGTTCGGTCATGATGAAATCAAGCGTCTGATTGCGTTCCAACAGGAAATCGTCGCTCAGGTTGGTAAAGAAAAAAGAGAAATTAAACTTTTTGAATTAGATAAAGATCTTGAAGCTGAAGTTCGCGGAGCTTGTGAGCAGGATATGATTTCTGCTATCCAGGTACAGGAAAAGCACGCTCGCGAAGATGCAATCAAAGAAGTGAAAAATGCTGTCGTTGGCCGCTATGAAGAGCAGGAAGCAGACGAAGACAAGCTTAAGCAAGTGAAACAAATCCTTGATAAAATTGTCAAAGGTGAAGTTCGCCGCTTGATTACTGAAGAAAAAGTACGTCCAGACGGCCGTGGAGTCGATGAAATCCGACCGCTTTCTTCTGAAGTAGGCTTGCTTCCTAGAACGCATGGTTCTGGATTGTTCACAAGGGGACAAACTCAGGCACTAAGCATCTGTACGCTAGGTGCAATGGGTGATGTTCAGATTCTTGACGGTCTTGGAATAGAAGAAGAAAAACGATTCATGCACCATTACAATTTCCCATTATTCTCTGTTGGTGAAACAGGTCCAATCCGTGGGCCGGGCCGACGTGAAATCGGGCACGGAGCACTTGGTGAAAGAGCTCTTGAGCCTGTAATTCCGAATGAGAAAGATTTCCCGTACACTGTCCGTCTTGTATCTGAAGTACTTGAATCAAATGGTTCTACTTCACAGGCAAGTATTTGTGCTAGTACATTAGCGCTAATGGATGCAGGGGTGCCAATCAAAGCTCCGGTTGCAGGTATTGCAATGGGTCTGATCAAATCTGGAGAACATTATTCAATTCTTTCAGATATCCAGGGTATGGAAGACCACCTTGGAGACATGGACTTCAAAGTTGCTGGAACTGCAAAAGGTGTTACAGCCCTGCAGATGGATATCAAGATTGAAGGATTATCCCGTGAGATTCTTGAAGAAGCTTTACAACAGGCGAAAAAAGGCCGTATGCATATTCTTGAATCCATGCTCGCAACGATCAAAGAACCACGTGAACAGCTTTCAAAATATGCACCAAAAATCATCACTATGTGGATCAAACCTGATAAAATCCGTGACGTCATTGGGCCAAGCGGTAAACAAATCAACAAGATCATCGAAGAAACTGGCGTAAAAATCGATATCGAACAAGATGGTACGGTATTTATTGGCTCAGTAGATGAAGAGATGATCCAAAGAGCGAAGAAAATCATTGAAGACATTGTCCGTGAAGTTGAAGTAGGAGAAATGTACCTTGGAAAGGTCCGCCGCATTGAAAAGTTTGGTGCGTTCGTGGAAATCTTCCCTGGTAAAGATGGTCTGGTCCATATCTCTGAGCTTGCTGAAGAGCGAGTAGGAAAAGTCGAAGATGTTCTTAAGCTTGGCGATGAACTCCTTGTCAAGGTCACCGAAATTGACAAACAAGGAAGAGTAAATCTTTCACGCAAAGCAGTGTTGAAAGAACAGCGCGAAAAAGCTGAAAAACAATCATAAGAGTATAAAAAAGGCCGGGGAACCCCCCGGCCTTTTTATGTATGCGTACAAATCACTCTCGTTCTACCTTGTCCTTCTGCTTCATAAAGTAAAATAAGGCCCTCTTTACTCGGTGACGAACATAAAAGCTTTAGAGGCCTAACAGAAGAGGAGGCACATAGATGAAAATGAGAAAAATTGCATTGGTTTCTATCATGCTGATTGCAGCCTGGACCATGGTTAATAATCCATTTTCCCATACATATGTAGCAGGACTTAAAACGGGAACGATGGCTGTTTCAGGAAAAGAGGATTCCTTAATCGCGGAGATTGAAATGAAGGCAAAAGACTTTGAGGTAGAACCCTCTGACGCAAGGAAGGATCCAGTCTGGAAGGTAATTCCCGGCTATAATGGACTAAAAGTCGATGTAAAAAAATCATATGCCAAGATGAAAAAAGATGGCAAATTCAATCCTGATAAACTTGTCTATATCCAAGTGCCGCCTGAAATTCATTTAAGTGACTTGCCGCCTCAGGCAGTCTACAAAGGACATCCTGAGAAACCAATGGTCAGTTTTATCATCAATGTGGCATGGGGAAATGAGTATCTTTCCGGTATGCTTGCCACATTAAAAAAACATAATGTTACCGCAAGTTTTTTTCTGGAGGGAAGATGGGTAAAAAATAATCCGGGGATGGCCAAAATGATTGCAGATGCAGGGCATGAAGTTGGCAACCACTCCTTCACACACCCGGATATGAAACAACTTTCAGCCCCTAAAATCAATGAGGAAATCAGAAAGACCGATGAGGTCATTGAAGCTGTGACAGGTGAAAAGACTAAATGGTTTGCACCACCAAGCGGCTCGTATAAGGATGAAGTAGTTGACATTGCAGCTGCCCATAATTTGGGCACAGTAATGTGGAGCGTAGATACAATCGATTGGCAGAAACCTACCCGGGAAAAGCTGATTGGAAGAGTGATGGGGAAGGTTCATAATGGAGCCTTGATCCTGATGCATCCTACCGAGGCGACTGCTTCGTCGTTAGACCAATTAATCACGGAAATCAAAAGTAAGGGGCTGCAAATAGGAACGGTATCAGACATGTTAAGTGAAAATCGAATACTTCCGGCAAAAAATATGAAAGAATAGCATTGTATTTGGAAAAAGTAAGTTAAATGGACTATACTTAGTAAATGCAGTAGTTTTAGCAGCAGGTTCCAGAGGAGGAATATAATGATAAAGAAATATACATGCCAAAACGGTGTAAGAATCGTACTAGAAGAAATCCCTACAGTCCGATCAGTAGCTATCGGTGTTTGGATCGGGACGGGGTCCCGTAATGAAAATCCAGAGAACAATGGAATTTCCCATTTCCTTGAACATATGTTTTTTAAAGGCACCAAAACCAGGTCTGCAAGAGAAATTGCTGAATCCTTTGACAGTATTGGCGGGCAGGTGAATGCATTCACCTCGAAAGAATATACTTGCTATTACGCGAAGGTGTTGGATAATCATGCCCAGTATGCTCTCGAAGTATTGGCTGATATGTTCTTCCATTCTACTTTTGACTCTGAAGAATTGAATAAAGAGAAGAATGTAGTCAATGAAGAAATCAAAATGTATGAGGATACGCCTGATGATATCGTCCATGATTTGCTGAGCCAGGCCATTTACGGTGACCATCCACTTGGGTATCCGATCCTTGGTACTGAGGAAACGCTCCAAACCTTCACAGGGGAAAAATTGGAGCAGTACATGCATGAAATGTACAGGCCGGAAAATGTGGTCATATCAATTGCCGGGAACGTTCCTGAATCGTTCATTAAAAATGCAGAACAATTCTTTGGCTCATACGAAGCAAGCAACGAAAAGATGGAATACATCAAACCTGAATTCCATGCGAAACAAGTATCACGCAAGAAAGAGACTGAGCAAGCTCACCTTTGCCTTGGATTCGAAGGGTTGCAGATCGGCCATTCTGACGTATACAACCTGATCGTCCTTAACAATGTGCTCGGCGGCAGCATGAGCAGCAGGTTATTCCAGGAGGTCAGGGAACAGCGCGGTCTGGCCTACTCTGTATTTTCCTATCATTCTGCATACCGGGATAGCGGAATGGTGACAATTTATGGCGGAACCGGTGCAAATCAGCTGAACGTTCTATATGATACAATCCAGGAGACACTGGATAAGCTTCGCGCTGATGGCATTACGGAAAAAGAACTTAATAACAGCAAAGAACAGCTTAAAGGCAGTTTGATGCTTAGCCTTGAGAGCACAAACAGCCGCATGAGCAGGAATGGGAAAAATGAGCTTCTGCTTGGAAGGCATCGCTCTCTTGATGAAATCGTCGAACAAATCGATCAAGTGACAAAAGACCGTGTTGACGGCATGGCCAATAATATTTTTACAGACCAGTACTCAGTATCCCTGATCAGCCCTAGCGGCGAGCTCCCAACACATTAATAAAACCAGAACAGCAGTTTCTTAAAGAAGCTGCTGTTTTTTTATATTCTAAAAAGGAATCCGGAACGATACATATAGAATAAGGACAAAGTGACAGGGAGGTTCATCATGAAACTGAGTGAACTTGGCGGCAAAGAAATTGTTGATGTGAAAAGGGCTGAAAGGTTAGGGGTACTTGGTCAAACAGATTTGGATATCAACGAGAGAACCGGGCAGATCGAAGCATTGATCATTCCATCCTTAAAATGGTTTGGCCTCCGTAAGCAATCCGGGGAGGTAAGGGTTCCATGGAAGCACATCAAGAAAATTGGTTCAGATATGATCATCATCGATATACCTGATGATGATGAGTAAGGCTCTTTTCTCAAACTTTGTTGCTATTGAATACAAAATTGGATTGAATTAGCTGTTTACCCTTGTAAGGAAGACGCTTTTTATGAGAAAAGAGCATGTAAACTTTATACCGACCTTCGCAATATGTATTCTATTACGTTAAAATCGGCTTTAGGAATTTAACAACAATCTTTACGAAAACAGCCATGAGTAAAAGCGGGCTAAATGCCGGCTTATTTTTTTTGCTGATAACAAGATTAATGAGTTCAAGCGCTGACATGGTCGGCGCTTTTCTTTCGTGGAAAACTCACCTATTCCGCGTTTGATACATATGATGTGGAAGTAGTTCATGTTGAATAGATTTTAGTCCAGGATTAATGGAAAAGAAGGTGATTGTTCTCATGCTGACAGGAATGCAAATCGCGGTTATCGGCGGTGATGCGAGACAGCTGGAGATTATTCGCAAGCTGACAGAGCTTGATGCAAAGCTTTCTTTAATAGGCTTCGAGCAGTTGGACCATGCTTTCACAGGTGCCTCAAAAGAAAAGATAGATGAAGTTGATTTTTCAGTACAGGATGCTTTGATCCTGCCAGTTCCCGGAACCAGCCTGGAGGGTCAGGTCGAAACCATTTTCTCAAATGAAAGAGTAGTACTCATAAAAGAAATGCTGGAACGGACTCCGGAACACTGTACAGTTTATTCAGGTATCAGTAACTCGTATTTGACCGGAATTTCCAGCCAGGCAAACCGCAAACTCGTACAGCTATTCTCCCGTGATGATGTCGCCATCTATAACTCGATTCCGACGGTGGAAGGAACGATCATGATGGCAATCCAGCACACGGATTTTACGATACATGGTTCCAAGGTCGCTGTTCTGGGTCTTGGCAGAGTCGGTATGAGTGTTGCGAGAACCTTCCATGCGCTTGGAGCGAAGGTTAAGGTAGGGGCCCGGAAAAGCGAGCATATTGCAAGGATTACGGAAATGGGATTAGAACCTTTCCTTTTATCAGACATAGGCAAGGCAGTTTCTGATAGCGATATATGCATCAATACTATTCCTCACCAAATTGTTACTGCTTCCGTCATTTCGAGGATGCCGGCACATACCTTGATCATTGACCTTGCATCCAAACCAGGTGGAACGGATTTTCGCTATGCGGAAAAACGGGGAATCAAGGCTTTGCTTGCGCCGGGTTTGCCGGGGATCGTAGCCCCGAAAACAGCCGGGCAGATTTTAGCGAATGTTCTTTCTCAGCTGCTAATGGAAGACTTTTCTAATCGAAAGGAGAAAGAAGTATGAGTTTACAAGGAAAAAAGATCGGATTTGGATTGACAGGTTCGCATTGTACCTATGACGCTGTTTTTCCGGAAATTGAAAAATTAGTGAATGCTGGTGCAGAAGTTTTGCCGGTAGTCACATTCACCGTAAAAAATACAGAAACACGTTTTGGGAAAGGAGAGGATTGGGTACAGCGGATTGAAGAGCTCACTGGCAATAAGGTGATCGACTCAATTGTGAAGGCAGAGCCTCTTGGCCCAAAAATCCCACTGGATTGCATGGTCATTGCGCCTCTCACCGGGAACTCCATGAGCAAATTCGCAAATGCCATGACAGATTCACCAGTCTTGATGGCGGCGAAAGCAACCTTAAGAAACCAGAAACCAGTAGTGCTCGGCATTTCCACGAATGATGCATTAGGACTCAATGGCGTCAATCTGATGAGACTAATGGCAACCAAGAATATTTTCATGATTCCTTTCGGCCAGGATGATCCGGTAAAAAAACCAAATTCAATGGTTGCCAGAATGGAAATGCTCTCCGAAACAGTTCTGGAGGCGATGGAAGGAAAGCAGCTGCAGCCAGTACTGGTTGAACGTTATAAGGATAACTAAAAAAAGTTCAAGGAACGATATCACCTAATCAAGACAAAATTAGACAAACGAGATGAATATTCTAACTGGAAACGCTTTTCTCCGTCAGTGAAGCAAAATGTTTCTTTCCTTAGTGATTGAATATGATAAAATATAGGATAATATACAAGGCGGTTTTTAAGACAAGTAAAATGTCCAGACTCTGCGCCTGGCCTGTTTTAACCTGGGAGAACGTCCACCGGTATCCAGTGAACGCATTGGTTCGGACGAAGGAGGTGTTGCTGGGCAGGCCTTGGCGCTTGCGCTTTTCTTTTGAGCCGCCGATATACTTATGTTCAAACAACCGGCATTTGCCGGATATGAAAACGATATTGGCAGTGGAAGGGGAAACAGTTATGTCAGAGAGAAAAGGTTACCGAGTAGCAGTAGTGGGAGCAACAGGAGCAGTGGGTCAGCAAATGATCCAGACACTTGAAAACAGGGATTTTCCAGTTTCAGAGTTATTATTGCTATCTTCATCTAGATCTGCTGGTACGAAGGTTCAATATAAAGGTAACGAAATTACAGTCCAGGAAGCAAAACCGGAAAGCTTTGAAGGAGTGGATATTGCCCTTTTCAGCGCCGGAGGCAGTGTTTCAAAACAATTGGCCCCGGAAGCTGTAAAACGAGGTGCAATTGTTGTCGACAATACAAGTGCTTTCAGAATGGATGAAAATATTCCGCTGGTAGTACCAGAAGTGAATGAAGAAGATTTGCATAATCATAATGGAATCATCGCCAACCCGAACTGCTCGACGATCCAGATGGTTGTGGCATTGGAGCCCCTGCGCAAGAAGTACGGACTTGATAAAATCATCGTCTCAACCTATCAGGCAGTTTCTGGTGCAGGTGCAGCAGCGGTGGAGGAGATGGAGGAACAAACTCGGGCAATCCTCGATGGCAAGGAATATGAGCCGAAGATCCTACCTGTCAAATCTGGAGAAAAGCACTACCAAATTGCCTTCAATGCGATTCCGCAAATTGATACATTCGTTGAGAATGGATTCACGTATGAAGAAATGAAAATGATCAATGAAACAAAGAAAATCATGCATATGCCTGAGCTTCAGGTTGCAGCTACATGTGTGCGCCTGCCTGTAGGAACTGGCCACTCAGAATCAGTGTACATTGAAATTGGCGAAGGCGGAGTGTCCGCATCAGAAGTGAAGGAACTATTGGCAGAATCACCTGGAGTAGTGCTTCAGGATGATCCGGAACAGCAATTATATCCAATGCCTGCATTCTGTGTAGGCAAAAATGATGTATTCGTAGGCCGGATCAGGAAGGATCTTGATAACGATAAAGGCTTCCACATGTGGGTTGTATCAGATAATCTGCTCAAAGGCGCTGCGTGGAACTCTGTCCAGATTGCTGAAAGCCTTGTGAAGCTTGGACTTGTAAAATAATTTGCATAGTAGGTTTAATGACAGAATTTCTGAGGTGTTACGATGAAAATAATCGTTCAAAAATTTGGCGGTACGTCTGTTCGTGATGAGCAAAGCCGCAGTCACGCAATAGGCCATATTAAAAATGCGGTTGCTGACGGATATAAAGCAGTTGTGGTTGTTTCCGCCATGGGCAGGAAGGGTGACCCCTACGCCACAGATACCCTCCTAAGCCTGATTGGAGGAAATGAGAGCAGGATCAGCAAGCGCGAGCATGACCTGCTGCTGTCATGCGGGGAAACGATCTCGAGTGTCGTTTTTACCAATATGCTGATTGAGAATGGCATCAATGCAACTGCGCTGACCGGTGCACAGGCGGGGTTCAGGACGAACAGCGAGCATACGAACGCAAGGATCCTGGATATGAAGTGTGACCGTTTGCTGCGGGAACTGGACCATGTTGATGTTGTTGTTGTAGCTGGGTTCCAGGGAGCAGCCAAAAATGGGGACGTGACAACGATCGGAAGAGGCGGCAGTGATACATCCGCGGCAGCTTTGGGTGCAGCTTTGAACGCTGAATGGATTGACATTTTCACCGATGTAGAGGGAATCATGACAGCCGACCCGAGGATAGCGGATAACGCACGGCCGCTTTCCGTGGTGACCTATACCGAAGTTTGCAATATGGCATATCAGGGCGCGAAGGTCATCCACCCTCGTGCTGTTGAAATTGCCATGCAGGCAAAAGTACCGATCAGGATCAGGTCCACGTATTCCGATGGCCTCGGGACACTGGTTACTACCCTGAATCGCGAAAATAAAGGAACTGACATCAAGGAGCGTCCTGTTACAGGTATCGCCCATGTTTCGAATGTCAGCCAAATCAAAGTTTTTGCCAAAAAGGATCAATACAATCTACAATCAGAAGTGTTCAAGGCTATGGCCAATGAAAACATCAGCGTGGATTTCATCAATATATCTCCAAATGGAGTAGTGTATACGGTGCTGGATGAAATGACAGACCGGGCGGTGAAGGTCCTCGAAGGTTTAGGCCACACTCCGCAGATTGAGAAAAATTGTGCGAAGGTCTCTGTCGTAGGAGCAGGTATGGCAGGTGTTCCTGGGGTGACCTCGAAGATCGTTACAGCGTTATCCGAAAAGGGCATCCGCATCCTCCAATCCGCTGACAGCCACACAACCATTTGGGTTCTGGTCAAACAGAAGGATTTGGGAAAGGCAGTGAATGCACTTCATGATGCTTTCCAGCTCGAAGAAGAAACAATAGAGTTCGAAAGACACGATATATAAAATGGCTTCCAGCCTATGCAGGCGGAAGCTTTTGAGAATAGGAGTGAACAGGAATGGTTCAATTCGGAAGAGTATCTACAGCAATGGTGACCCCATTCGATCATAAAGGTCACATTGATTTCGCAAAAACGACCCAGTTAGTCAACCATTTGATTACGAACGGCACCGATTCACTAGTTGTCGCGGGAACGACAGGTGAATCTCCCACTCTTTCAAAGGAAGAAAAAATCGCTTTATTCCAGCATGTCGTGAAAGTCGTTGATAAAAGAGTTCCGGTCATCGCTGGCACAGGCAGCAACAACACTTATGCTACGATCGAATTAACGAAAAAAGCCGAAGAAATTGGTGTGGACGCAATAATGATCGTTGCCCCGTATTATAACAAGCCTAACCAGGAAGGACTCTACCAGCACTTTAAAGCGGCAGCTGAAGCTACCTCATTGCCGGTTATGGTTTACAACATTCCTGGCAGGTCTGTAGTCAATATTCAGCCTGAAACGGTAATCAAGCTGGCTGAAATCCCGAATATCGTGGCTGTCAAGGAAGCGAGCGGCGATCTGAACGCGATGACAAAAATCATTGCCGGCACACCTGATGATTTCCTTCTATACAGCGGAGACGACGGGTTGACACTTCCAGTGCTTGCTATCGGCGGAGCTGGAATCGTCTCTGTAGCATCCCATGTCATTGGTAACGAGATGCAAGCAATGATTGAAGCATTTTTCAGCGGAAGAAACGAGGATGCAGCAAAACTGCACCAGCGTCTGCTTCCAATCATGCAAGGTTTGTTTGCCGCACCAAGCCCTGGACCAGTGAAAACGGCATTGCAGCTAAAAGGCCTCGACGTCGGCTCAGTACGCTTGCCAATGGTGCCATTGACAGAACAAGAAAGAACAGCGGTAGCGAATCTATTCGAATAGTACAAAGGCCAGCCTGATGAGGCTGGCCTTTTTTTATTTTATTTTATAGGAAATTATAAAAGCATTTTTGTGTGGATAACTGCAAATGGGTTTCTATATCCAGCTCCAGCGCCTAGCCCCTCGAGACGCTTGTCTAGTGTCGTCTCCTAGAAACTCCGAAACTTCAACTCNNGGGCAGTCGGCTATACATTTCGATTTCGGTCCTGCCAATGAAGTCAAAGAACGACTTCACTGTCAGGCCCTCCAGCGCTTGTCGGGGCTGAACAAGGCGCTTGCGCTTTTTGTTCTTTGGATAAAAAAGTTTTGATGATACTTTTCCTTTCCCGCATATGGATATCCGCTAATAATAGTGACCGGAGAATAAAGTTGTAAAGGTTTTCTGCCATCAAGTATAATGATTTTAACTGATTTCGTTCGGGAGATAACTACATAGGAGGAGCATAGAATTGATTAAAAAGAAAAATGAAAACATTAAAATCATTGCACTTGGTGGCGTTGGGGAACTCGGTAAAAATATGTATGTCACCGAAGTGGACAATGATATTTTTGTGGTGGATGCCGGGTTGATGTTTCCAGAAGATGAAATGCTGGGGATCGACATTGTCATTCCGGACTGTTCATATTTGAATGCTAACAGTGAAAGGGTAAAAGGGATTTTTCTGACTCATGGTCATGAAGACCATATAGGGGCGCTGACCTACCTCCTACGAAAAATGGACGTACCAGTATATGGAACAAAGCTTACTCTTGCGCTTGCAAAGGAAAAAATGAGGGAGCAGGAATTTACCGAAAAAGTTAAATTCCATGAAATTACGGCAGATACCGAACTGGACTTTGAAGTGGTTTCCGTATCATTTTTTAAGACAAACCATAGTATTCCAGACTCTGTCGGAGTTTGCATCCATACATCGGAAGGGGCCATTGTACATACAGGGGACTTTAAGTTCGACCAGGCAGCAGCACCGATGTATAAACCGGATATCGGAAGGATGGCCGCCA
Source organism: Chryseobacterium sp. ISL-80 (assembly GCA_018613055.1). Lineage (GTDB taxonomy): Bacteria > Bacillota > Bacilli > Bacillales > Cytobacillaceae > Mesobacillus. The sequence continues at coordinate 239,549 of JAGGQZ010000001.1, forward strand.
TTGGCAAGCAAGGGGTTCTCTGCCTTCTTTCGGACAGTACAGAAGCTGAAAAACCTGGTTACACACCTTCTGAAACAACCGTTATAGAGGAGCTATCGAGTGTTTTTTATAATGCAAGTGGCCGTATCATTGCTGCCTGCTTTGCTTCGGATTTAAACAGGATCCAGCATCTTTTCAACAGTGCAGCTTCGCATGGCCGCAAGGTAGCGGTGGTTGGAAAAAGCCTGAAAAGGGTGTTTGATATCGCTTTGGATCTCGGCTATCTTCAAGTTGAAAGTGACTTGCTCATTGGTGTGGATGACCTCAAGAAGTACGCTGATGCTGAAGTCGTTATTTTAACGACTGGCAGCCAGGGAGAGCCAATTGAAGCCCTGCAGAAAATGGCTAAGCAAGCCCATCCTCAGGTGAATATCAAGGTAGGGGACACTGTCCTGTTCGCTGCCTCTCCTCTAAGGGGAAGTGAAGTATTCATTTACAAAACAATGGATATGCTTTACCGGGCAGGCGCGAACGTAGTGGCGAGCAAGAAAAGTGTCCAGGTTTCAAGCCATGGAAGCCAGGAAGAATTGAAATTCATGATCAACCTGATGAATCCAAAATTCTTCGTTCCTGTACACGGTGAATATAAGATGTTGAAGGCACATAAAAAAGTGGCTCAATCATGTGGCATACCGGAAGAAAATATTTTCATACCCGACCGTGGAGATGTCATTGAGATTTCTGGCGGGAAACTAAAGTTCACAGAAAAAGTGCAGGCAGGAAACACATTGATTGATGGAATCGGTGTAGGAGATGTGGGTAATATCGTCCTCCGTGACCGGAGACTGCTTTCACAGGATGGTGTTTTAATTGTTGTCGTGACACTGAATAAAGCAAACAGGAAAATTGCTGCCGGACCAGAAATTATTTCACGCGGGTTCGTCTATGTTCGCGAATCAGAAAAACTGATGGCAGAGTCAGCCTCTCTTATTAGGGAAATCGTTGAAAAAAATCTTCTAAAAGACCCGTTCGACTGGGCTGGCTTAAAGCAGGATATGCGCGATTCCCTGCATCAATATTTATTTGAAAAAACAAAACGCCGTCCAATGATTATGCCAATATTAATGGAAGTAAAATGATAAACGAAAGGCACTGGCTCAACTGCCAGTGCTTTTATCGTTCAAGAGTCAAATTATATGCGCTTTTGATAAAATTCTTGAAAACAACCTTCGTAAAAAGTGCTGCCGGAATGAAATTGATGATGATGTTCATACTAAAATTATCATGCCTGAAGGGAGCATAAAAGGATGGATAAGGAAATGAATTTAAACAATGCAGAAACCCAGGATGGACAGCAGGGGCAACAAGGGGAACAGGAAAATAAACCATCTGGTCTTCTAGAAAAGATCCAGCAGCTGGGCCAGACGAATGTACCGCAGCTGTCCCAGGATTCGAAAATTCATTGCTTGACGATTGTGGGCCAAATCGAAGGCCATATGCAGCTGCCGCCACATAACAAGACGACAAAGTATGAGCATCTTATTCCGCAGCTTGTTGCCATTGAGCAAAACCAGAATATCGAGGGGCTTCTTGTCATCTTAAACACAGTTGGCGGCGACGTAGAAGCGGGTCTTGCCATTTCAGAGATGCTTGCTTCCCTTTCGAAGCCGACAGTCTCTATCGTGTTGGGAGGAGGCCATTCAATCGGTGTGCCGATCGCGGTATCCTGCGATTACTCGTTTATCGCCGAAACAGCGACGATGACGATTCATCCAATCAGGTTGACCGGACTGGTAATTGGTGTTCCAGCAACCTTTGAATACCTGGATAAAATGCAAGAGAGAGTTGTTAACTTTGTGACAAAGCATTCGAACATTCCTGAGGAAAAATTCAAAGAGCTTATGTTTGCCAAAGGAAACCTGACCAGGGACATTGGAACAAATGTCGTTGGCCATGACGCAGTGGACATGGGCTTGATCCATGAAGTCGGCGGCATCGGACAGGCAATGAAGAAGCTCAATGAACTGATCGATATTAATAAACCAAAGTCAGAAGTGATCGTACAATGATCCTGTATACAATGATGCCCTATGAACAGGTTTTCCCTTACAGCGAGGAAGAAGCGATCAACCAGGTTATGATTTCCTACAACGGAATCCCGTTAATGGCTGAATGGACTGAACAAAATGAATACCGGATTGTCAGGGTGATGAGTACGGATCCGAATCACTATATGGACCCAATATGTAAACCTGGGTCGACCATTTCGCTTACTTAGAATGGTTTTGTTTTTATGTGCATAATAAAACGAAGTGCCGTTTCAACTGGCAAATATGATATAATATGGATACACTCAGCATTGGGCAGCCGGATAGGGCTGCTTTTCTTCTTACTGAAGTTTGAAGGTTCGTTTTGTTGATTATGCTGTAAGTGAAGCTATATAGATTCAGGTGATATATAATGGCCAAAAAGAAAAGACGGCAATCGAGAAAGAAGAATGCAGTAAAAACAACCGTTCAATATGAACTTGCCGGGTTAGCCTTGCTCGCATTGGCCATCATTGCGATGGCGGACCTGGGCGCTGTCGGAAGAACAATCGTGATGTTTTTCCGCTTTTTCTTCGGCGAATGGTATATGCTCAGTCTCGTTGGGCTGGTCGTATTTAGCATCTTTATCATGTGGAAAAGACGTCTCCCTTTTATTTTCCACACTAAATTGATTGGTACATACTTGATTATCGGTGCGATTTTGTTGCTAAGTCATGTGACGTTATTTGAACTTTTATCCAATGGCGGGAAGTTTGAAGACCCCAGTGTCATCAAGAATACCTTTGATTTATATGTCATGGAAGCGAAAGGCGAGACAAGCACCACAGACCTTGGCGGAGGTATGATTGGCGCTGTGATGTTTGCGTTGTTTTACTATTTATTCGATGCAGCAGGCTCTCAGCTGATTGCGTTCCTTTTGATCATCATTGGCGGAATTCTCGTAACAGGCAGAACCTTTACAGAAGTTACGGGTAAAATTATTGCGCCGATTGGAAGGTTCATCAGAGATCAATGGCTTTCATTCATTGAGGATCTAAAGCAATGGAAAGAAAATCAGCAGCAAAAGAAAACAGCTCAAAACAAAGAAGCTAAAAAGACTAAAAATGAAGGTAAGCAGCCAACCCTTGAAGAGGAATCTGTGGAAAGGACCGTTGACATTCCAGTGGAACCGGCTCCAGAACCACTCATATCCAGCTTTGCAGAGCGAGCATATGCCGCTCCCTCTGAAACACCAGTACAGCAGCCGGAAAAGAAAGCTAAAGCGGAAACTAAATCCGAAGACGAGGGTGACGACCTGCAGCAGCCGATTACTTTTACAGAGGTAGAGAATACCTCTTATGAATTGCCGCCAATTGATTTATTGAAACTGCCGAATAAAACCGACCAGAGCGGCGAATATGAATTGATTCATGCAAATGCGGCCAAGCTTGAGCGGACATTCCATAGTTTTGGAGTGAAAGCAAGGGTGACCCAGGTCCATCTCGGACCAGCAGTAACAAAATATGAAGTCCATCCGGATGTCGGAGTGAAGGTCAGCAGGATTGTGAGCCTGAATGATGATTTGGCGCTTGCTTTGGCTGCCAAGGATATCAGGATCGAGGCACCGATTCCAGGTAAGTCTGCAATCGGGATAGAAGTTCCAAACTCAGAGGTGGCAATGGTTTCTTTACGGGAGGTCATTGAATCAAAGCAGCATAATAAACCAGGGTCAAAGCTCCAGATTGGACTTGGACGAGATATTACAGGCGAAGCAGTACTGGCAGAATTGAATAAAATGCCCCATCTTCTTGTTGCCGGTGCGACAGGCAGCGGTAAGAGTGTCTGTATAAATGGAATCATTACAAGCATTTTGATGAGGGCCAAGCCTCATGAGGTCAAACTGATGATGATCGACCCCAAAATGGTCGAACTGAATGTTTACAATGGTGTTCCTCATTTGCTGGCGCCAGTGGTAACAGATGCAAAAAAAGCATCACAGGCACTCAAGAAAGTGGTCAATGAGATGGAAAGACGTTATGAACTCTTCTCACATACCGGAACAAGAAACATAGAAGGCTATAATGAATATATCAAGCGGTACAATAATGAGGAAGAAGCCAAGCAGCCACTACTGCCTTTCATTGTCGTTATTGTGGACGAGCTCGCAGACTTGATGATGGTCGCATCCTCTGATGTCGAGGATTCGATTACGAGGCTTGCACAGATGGCCCGAGCTGCAGGCATCCATTTGATCATCGCTACCCAGAGGCCTTCTGTCGATGTCATTACCGGCGTGATCAAAGCGAACATACCTTCAAGAATCGCATTTGCCGTATCTTCAATGACAGACTCAAGGACGATACTGGATATGGGCGGCGCTGAGAAGCTGCTGGGAAGAGGAGACATGTTGTTCCTGCCTGTTGGCGCCTCGAAGCCTGTCAGGGTACAGGGAGCATTTTTATCAGATGATGAGGTAGAAGAAGTTGTGAATTATGTAATCGGGCAGCAGAAGGCGCAGTACCAGGAGGAAATGATTCCTGAAGATGTCCCTGAGAATACTTCAGAAGTCGAGGATGATCTATACAATGATGCTGTCGACCTTGTCGTCGAGATGCAGACGGCATCTGTATCAATGCTCCAGAGAAGGTTCAGGATCGGATATTCACGTGCTGCCAGACTGATTGATGAGATGGAACTTCGCGGAATTGTCGGCCCATATGAAGGCAGCAAACCACGGACTGTCCTCGTGGCTAAGTCAGAAGAAGCGTAAGAAGTGATTGTGACTGAGTAAAAAGCCGGATGCATGCATCCGGCTTTTATTCTTGTTTATAGGTAAATAGCACTTGTAACAACTAATAGTGTCATACTATTAAAAACGCTTTCAAAATACAATTATATCAGAAACATAGGTTTTTTGTCCCGGAAAAATTGACAATTTTGGTCTTTCTAGCTTTTTTCGACAAAATGATGAAACGCTATTTATTTATCTTTGAAAAAGTGTTATAGTATTTTCGATTAGTAGGAATGCTATACATCAGAGGTCTGATGTCTTTGAGCAAAAGGGTTGGAGGAACGCCTCATGTCGATCAAATCAGATAACCGGCACCTGTATTTACAAGTAATCGATCACCTGAAGCAGGATATTCAGAAGGGTGTTTATAAAGAAAGAGAAAAACTCCCATCAGAATTCGATCTTGCCAAACAGCTTGGCGTAAGCAGAGCTACACTAAGGGAAGCCTTACGGATTCTTGAAGAAGAAAATGTCATTATCCGAAGGCATGGTGTAGGTACTTTTGTTAATGCCAAACCATTGTTTTCTTCAGGAATCGAGCAGCTTAACAGTGTTACCGCAATGATTGAACAGGCCGGGATGAAGCCAGGGACCATCTTTTTGAACTCTACGACAACTGGGCCAACTGAAGAGGATATCCGTCGTTTTACATGCTCTTTGGATGATGAAATTACTTTGATTGAACGAGTAAGGACCGCAAATGGGGAGCCAGTTGTCTATTGTCTGGACAAAATCCCCGGAAAAATCCTGTCTGGTGACTTTTCATATGAAGATGAATCATTGCTTCATCTCCTTGAAGTCATGTCGAACAGGAAAGTTACATATGCGGTCGCGCAAATCGAGCCGATAGGCTATCATGAAAAGATTTCGCCGATCCTGGAATGTGAACCTGAAACAGCGCTGCTAGTTTTGAAGCAGATGCATTTCGATGAAAATGACGTGCCGATCCTTTATTCAGTAAATTACTTTAAAGCCGATAAGTTCAGTTTTCATGTTCTTAGAAAGAGAGTTTAATTTTTTCTGAGTTATGAAAACGCTAACTATTCGGTTTTTCAGAACATTCCTGCGAAATCCAACAAACATTCTCTAGGGGGTACAAGCCTTGAAAAAGCGTAAATTTGGTTTGGTAATGTCATTGCTTTTGGCAGCAGGCACAATGTTAGCTGGCTGTGGCAGCGATAGCGATGAAAAAGGCGGCGACAGTGGCAAGAAGTCAGATTTAAAAGTTGGTATGGTTACGGATGCTGGTACAATTGATGACAAATCATTCAACCAGGGAACATGGGAAGGTATCCTCAAGGCTGAAGACGAATTCGGTGTTGACACAAAGTACCTAAAGCCTGCAGGAACTACTGAAGCTGAATACTTAAAAGAAATGGGTAACCTATACGACGCAGGATATAAGTTTATCGTTACACCTGGCTTTAAGTTCGAAACTGCTGTTTTCCAAGCCCAAGATAAATATAAAGATGCTAAGTTCGTCATTCTTGACGGAAATCCACATAATGGGGACTTCAACCCTGTTGTAAAAGATAACACAGTCGCTGTATTCTTCGCAGAGCACGAATCAGGATTCCTAGCTGGTGTAGCAGCTGCTCAAGAATTAAAAGAAGGTGAAGCTGGCTTCATCGGCGGTATGGAAATCCCTGCTGTACAGAAGTTCAACTGGGGCTTCCAGCAAGGTCTTAAGTATGCTAATGAAAACCTTGGCACAAATGTAGTAATCAAACAAGAAAACGTTATCTATCAAGGTTCATTTGATAATGCTGCTGCTGGCGGACAAATTGCTGCACAATACTATGACCGTGGCGTTGATGTCATCTTCACAGCTGCAGGCGGTGTTGGAGTAGGTGCTATTAAAGAAGCGAAAGACCGCGCTAAATCAGGCGAAAAAGTTTGGATCGTTGGTGTAGACGTTGACCAGTACGAAGATGGTAAGTACGAAGGCGACAAATCAGTTATCCTGACTTCTGCAATGAAGAAGCTTGACCAGGTTTCTTACGATATGGTTCAGGCTGAACTTGATGGCAAATTCCCTGGCGGACAAACTCTGACTTTCGATGCAAAGAACGATGGTATCGGTCTTCCTGACAAAAACCCTAACCTAAGCGATGAAACTGTTAGCAAGGTGAAGGAAGTTTACGAAAAGATCAAGTCTGAAGAAGTTAAAGTCTCTGCTGAACAAGGAGATTTGTTTAAGTAAAATAGAGTGAAAGAGACGGTTCTTTCCGTCTCTTTTGTCTATTAAAGTCTGAACGGTAAATTTTTGAAATAAGGACTTGAATATTTTCAATCTTTCAAAAGTCTTTTAATCTTTTTCCAGAAGTTCTGTTCCAGTATAGGGGACTCCCTATTTTAAAAAGGTATAGAGTCTAATACAAAGGTGAGTGCTACTATGAGTTATGTTGTAGAAATGTTAAATATCCGGAAAGAGTTCCCGGGTATCGTAGCCAACGATAATATCACCCTTACATTAAAAAAAGGGGAAATTCATGCACTGTTAGGGGAAAATGGTGCAGGTAAATCAACCTTGATGGGCGTTTTATTCGGGATGTATCAGCCTGAACAAGGCATCATTAAAGTGAATGGAAAAGAAGTGCGCATCACGAATCCTAATGTGGCGAACCGTTTAGGAATTGGGATGGTGCACCAGCACTTTAAATTGGTTGAAAACTTTACAGTAACCGAAAATATCATACTGGGCAGCGAGCCGCTTAAAGGCATGGTGCTTGATATCGACAAAGCAGCAAAAAGAATTGAAGAATTATCAAAGCATTACGGATTGAATGTAGATCCTCACTCCAAAATTGAAGATATATCAGTAGGTATGCAGCAAAGGGTAGAAATTTTAAAGATGCTTTACCGAGAAGCAGACGTCTTGATATTGGATGAACCAACAGCTGTTCTTACACCAGCAGAAATTGATGAATTGATGAAGATTATGCGCAATCTAATTAAAGAAGGAAAGTCTATCATCATAATCACACATAAACTGAAAGAAATTAAAGCAGTAGCTGACCGCTGTACGGTAATTCGCCGTGGAAAGGGAATCGGTACTGTCAATGTGGCTGAAGCAAGTGAGGCAAGCCTTGCAGAAATGATGGTAGGCCGGCATGTTTCATTCAAAGTGGATAAGAAAGAAAGTACTCCTGGAGAGGTAGTACTTAAAATAGATTCTCTATCTGTGAAAAACAATAGAAAAGTAATGGGCCTCAAAGATTTTTCGCTTGAAGTCCGTACTGGTGAAATCGTAGGGATTGCCGGGGTCGAAGGCAATGGGCAAACGGAGCTTATTGAAGCAATTACAGGGTTACGGAAAGCGGAATCAGGCTCTATCCAGATTGATGGCAACGAGATCATCAACTTGCCTGTTCGCGACAGACTAGAAAAAGGAATGAGCCATATTCCGGAAGACAGGCATAAGCGCGGACTGGTTCTGGATTACTCTTTACAGGAAAATATGGTTCTGCAAATTTATAACAAGAAGCCTTTTTCAAAAAATGGCATCCTGAACAAAAACGCTATGAAAACATATGCTCAAAACATATTGACAAACTTTGACGTGCGTTCCGGTGAAGGTGCAGTCTCCATTGCCAGAACACTATCAGGCGGTAACCAGCAAAAAGCAATCATCGGCAGGGAACTTGAGCTTGATCCAAAGCTGCTGATTTGTGTGCAGCCTACTCGCGGGCTGGACGTAGGATCTATTGAATATATCCATAAGAGAATCGTAGAACACCGTGATAAGGGGAATGCAGTATTGCTTGTTTCTCTTGAGCTGGATGAAATCTTGCAGCTATCTGACCGTATAGCCATCGTTAACAACGGTGAACTGGTCGGAACAGTGATCGCTGCTGAAACGAACGAAAATGAAGTTGGTCTAATGATGGCAGGCGTGGCTAAGGAGAGAAGCATATGAGACATACCATCGTATCTTTAATATCGATTATATTAGGACTGGTGGCCGGGGGGATCCTGATGCTCTTCATCGGAAGCAACCCGATTGAAGGCTATTCCTATCTTCTTCAAGGTGCCCTGAAAAACCTTGAGCGTATCGGGAATACATTAGCGACGGCTACTCCACTTATATTCACCGGTCTGTCCGTTGCTTTTGCTTTCCGTACAGGTTTGTTCAACATTGGCGCTTCAGGACAAATGTTAGTTGGTGGCTTATTGGCTTCAGCTGTTGGTCTAACTTATGATTTTTCAAGACCTGTCCTTCTTGCAGTCATGATTTTGGTTGGGATGCTTGGCGGAGCGCTTTGGGCATTCGTTCCTGGATTACTGAAGGCAAAGTTCAATGTTCATGAGGTTGTATCGACAATCATGATGAACTGGATTGCTTATTGGACGATCTATTATGTGGTTCCTGGATACTTCAAAGGAGAATTCCTTGAAACTGAATCCAGGAAGCTGGCAGAATCCGCTACCCTGCGTACTCCTTGGCTGACAGATATGTTCCAGGGTTCCTATATCAATCTTGGCTTATTCCTGGCTGTTATTGCGGTAATCATTATAGCGTTCATTATCGATAAAACGACTTTAGGTTATGAGTTAAAGGCTGTAGGTTTTAATAGATTTGCAGCCGAATATGCAGGCATGAAGGTAAATCGCAATATCATTTTATCCATGCTGATTTCAGGTGCTCTTGCCGGACTCGGAGGAGTAGCCCTGTACACAGGGAATGCTTCCAGTATCCAGATCGGAATCCTGCCAGCCCAGGGTTATGATGGAATTGCAGTAGCATTGCTTGGTGCCAATAATCCAATTGGTGTATTCTTCGCAGCTGTTTTATTTGGAATCCTCTATTCTGGAACAGGCTTTATGAATGCGATGACTGAAATTCCGCCTGAACTGGCGAATACAATCATTGCGATCATCATCTACTTTGCAGCGACAAGTGTACTGATTGAGCGCATGCTGAACAAATTCAAGAAGAGAAGCTCAAATCGAAAAGACAAAAGTGGTACTGTAGTCGAGAAGGGAGATTCCTAAGATGTGGCATATTATAGAACAAATATTTCCTTACGCGATTGTCTTTACAATTCCTCTTCTGATTACAGCCCTGGGCGGTCTTTTTAGTGAACGAAGCGGGATTGTCAATATTGCCCTTGAAGGCTTAATGATCATCGGTGCTTTCTCTGGTGCTTTATCCATCCATTATCTGAGTGGGGTAATCGAAAACAATACACTCGTTCTTTGGCTGGGATTATTGGCTGCTGTAGTAGCAGGTATCCTTTTCTCCATTTTGCATGCATTCGCGAGCATCAATTTGAATGCGGATCAGATCATAAGTGGTACGGCAATCAATTTGATTGCGTCTGCCCTTACGATATTCCTGGCAAGAAATATGACGGGCAGCGGAAATATCCGCATCACTAGTGGATTCACACCGTCTAATGTCCCTTTCTTGTCTGATATTCCGATAATTGGAGATCTTTTCTTTACAAAAACATATCCAACAACTTGGTTTGTATTGGCAATTCTTTTCATCAGTTCGTTCATCCTTTACAAGACAAAATTCGGTCTGCGTCTAAGATCCTGTGGTGAATTCCCGCAGGCAGCAGAGGCGGCAGGGATAAATGTACGAAGAATTCGCTATAGCGGAGTACTTATTTCTGGTGCTTTTGCTGGTCTTGGTGGAGCTTTGATCATTGTAACTTACGCTGGTGAATTCACCGGTACTGTATCTGGTCTTGGTTTCCTTGCATTGGCATCCTTGATCTTCGGACAATGGAAGCCGCTTGGCGTATTGGCAGCGACATTCTTCTTTGGTTTTGCTAGTACAATTGCAAACGTATCACAGGTAATTCCCGAATTGGCTGTCATCCCGCCAATTCTGCTGAAGATTTTCCCTTATGTCGTAACATTGCTTGCATTGGTCATTTTTTCTAAGTCTTCACAGGCTCCAAAAGCCGTCGGTGAAACGTTCGACAGTGGAAAACGATAAGTTTATGCTAAGAGGTGCCTTTCTAAAGGTGCCTCTTTTCTTTACATTTTGGAAGTACATTTCTGTAAAATGACAACCTTTAAATTATAGAAGGAAATGACACATTAAATTTAGAATTTTTCAAACTGTTATGGTAGAATATAGGAAAATGCTGGTTAAAAAATAAAAGCGGTAAGAGGTCTAAAAGATGAAGCTATCATTATATTTGGATGACCGTGAAACAGAGAAGATATTTTCTTATTTGCGCTGGATTTTCCTTGTTATAGGTGTTCTTGTTTTTTATTATCCACCTCTCGCGGACAGGCTGGATTTTACAGAAGAGACCTTCCCGCTGCTTTTGACAGTGGGATTCATTTATATGGCCTCTGCCCAGATTGCTCTGGTCAAGCTGCCTCCTGGCAATGAATATTTTTCACTGCTTACAAAAGCAGGCATTGTATTCGACTATGTTGCACTCATCTGGCTGCTCGTTTTAACCCGGGGTACCATGTCTCCGCTATTTCCAATCTCATACTTGCTTGTCATGCATGCGACGATTTATTGGAGAACAAAGGGGGCGATTTTGTCATCTGCCTTTTTAACTCTTGGCTACAGCATCATTTACGTTGCACAGGGCCATTTTGAATTTTATACTTCCTTTGTGTTTATCCTGAATCTCGCGTTCATTTGGGTTGTAGGTGTGTTTGGTTCACTAATTGTCATAAGGGAAAGAAAGCACCTCAAGCAAAAGGAAATCTTTCATGAACTGATGTTCACCGATTATCTCACAGGTTTATACAACCACAGGCATTTTCAAGAACAATTGAGGATGCTTACTGTCAATAAAGAAAACTTCATGCTTGTCATGGGGGATATTGATTACTTTAAGCAGGTGAATGACCAATTTGGCCACCTGACAGGGGATGAAATTTTAAAGCGAATTGGGTTGATTTTTCAGGAGCTTGCCGATCGCCATGACGCACAGGCATTTCGATATGGTGGAGAAGAGTTTGCGTTCCTGCTGCCTCTAATGGATGAAATGAAACAAATAGCGTTTTTTGAAGATCTATATTCAACCCTGGCAGCTGAGGAATTTACCCAGGATTGTAAAACCGTAACGATGAGCTTCGGGATCGCTTCTTCACAAACAGAAGCACTGCCTGATAAACTATTAGGCTATACAGATCAACTTTTGTACAGTGCGAAGGCTGCCGGCAAAAATCAGGTAAAATTTGAAACTGGCTATACATATCGTTTTGCTGCTGTTTCTGAAATTGCCGCAGCAAAAGAATGAAAATGTAAAGCTCCCCATTGAGGGGAGCTTTTGCTTTCAAGTTTTAGTGAATTGGCAATTGCTTGAATTAGACAACTATGGAAAGGTATAGTTAGAGTGTATTTATAGGAATATTAAATATGAGCATCTCAACGTATACATAAAGTAAAGATGTTTTGCATGATTCCAAACAGTGAAGAATGGATAAAGAAAGACTACTCATTGTGTTCCCATTAAAGGAGGATTTAAATGGCTGTCATTTCAGAAACAATCAAGAATATGAAGGGTTACAAGCTTCACATCGTAAAAACAGCAAAGTTCAAGACAAATACAATTGTCTGGAAGATGAAAACACCTTTGACGAGCGAAAACGTTACAAAACGTGCTTTGCTTCCGTATGTGCTGCAGAGCAGTTCAAAGGCATACGAATCAACTACAAAGCTGCGCTCCTATTTAGATGAGCTCTATGGTGCAAATCTTTATGTTGATGTATCGAAGAAAGGGGAGTACCAGGTCATTAGCTTCTCACTCGAAATCGCGAATGAAAAATTCCTTAGTGACCCAGAGCCTTTGCTAAAAAAAGGGATGGAATTAATCGCGGAAATCCTCGTAAATCCTCTCGCGGAAAATGAAGCTTTTGACAAAGATACGGTGGAGAAGGAAAAGCGCACGCTTAAGCAGAGGATCCAGGCTGTTTATGATGATAAAATGCGCTACTCCAATTTCAGGCTTGTTCAGGAAATGTGTAAAGGTGAGCCATATGCATTGCATGTAAATGGAGAAATAGACGATATCCCGCAGATTAATGAGAGGAATTTGTATGACTATTACAAGCAGGCATTCGCTGAGGATGAAATGGATTTGTACATCATTGGCGATGTGAACGAAGACGAAGTCCAATCAGTTGCTGACGAACTGCTACGATTCGAGGATCGGGTCCCTGTGAAGGTGGAAACACATCAAGCTGGCAGCGTAGAAGAAAAGACAGTAAAAGATAAGGAAGATATCAAACAAGGCAAGCTGAATATCGGCTACCGGACAAATGTGCTTTATGGGGATCAGGACTATTATGCACTCCAAGTCTTCAATGGAATTTTTGGCGGCTTTTCACATTCCAAGTTATTTTTGAATGTCCGCGAAAAAAACAGCCTAGCCTATTATGTCGCCAGCCGTCTTGAAAGCCACAAAGGTTTGATGATGGTCATGTCCGGTATTGAATTCGAAAACTTCGAGCTTGCTGTTAAAATCATCCGTGAGCAAATGGAAGCGATGCAAGCCGGTGATTTTACCGATCAAGAAGTTGAACAAACAAAAGCGGTGATCGAAAACCAAATGCTTGAAACATTGGATACTGCAAGAGGCATGGTAGAAGTCCTGTATCATAATGTAGTTTCAGGTCAAAATGTCAGCCTCGATGACTGGCTTCAGGGCATGAGTAAAACCACAAAAGAAGAAATCGTCGATGTAGCCAAAAAGGTCCAGCTTGACACGGTTTACTTCTTAACTGGATTGGAGGCGGACAAATAATGGAGAAGATCACTTTTGAACAGCTTCAGGAAGAAATGTACTATGAAAAGCTGAATAATGGACTTGATGTATATATTCTTCCGAAAAAGGGCTTCAACAAAACATATGCTACATTTACAACAAAATACGGTTCAATCGACAATCACTTCCTTCCTCCGGGAAAGGATGAATTCGTTAAGGTCCCTGATGGCATCGCCCACTTCCTGGAGCATAAATTATTTGAAAAGGAAGATGGAGATGTATTTCAGCAGTTCAGCAAGCAGGGTGCATCGGCTAACGCGTTCACATCGTTTACAAGGACCGCTTATTTATTTTCCAGTACATCCAATGTGGAGAAAAACCTTGAAACATTAATTGACTTCGTTCAAGAGCCTTATTTCACCGAGAAGACAGTTGAAAAGGAAAAGGGGATTATCGGGCAAGAGATCACAATGTATGATGATAATCCTGATTGGAGGCTGTATTTTGGGCTTATCCAGAATATGTATAAAAATCACCCTGTAAGCATCGATATCGCGGGTACCATTGAATCGATCTCCCATATAACGAAAGATATGCTGTATGAGTGCTATGAAACCTTCTACCATCCAAGCAATATGCTATTGTTTGTGGTTGGTCCTGTCAATCCCGATGAAATCATGGGCTTGATCAAAGACAATCAGAGCAAGAAGGATTATAAGAACAAGCCTGAAATCCAGCGGAAATTCGATGCAGAACAGGCTGGAGTCGCTGAAAAGAAACAAGTTCTTAAAATGAATGTCCAAACTTCAAAATGCCTTGTGGGCATCAAAGCGGCCAACCCGAAAGAATCGGGCAGCGAAATGCTGAAAAATGAGCTTTCAGTTAACGTGCTGCTCGATATACTATTTGGAAAAAGCTCTGATAACTACACTGAACTGTATAGTTCAGGGCTGATTGACGACACATTTTCCTATGACTATTCACAGGAGCAGGGCTTTGGATTCGCGATGGTTGGCGGAGATACAAATGAGCCAGATGTCCTGGCCAGCAAGCTTGAGGCGATGCTGAAGGAAGCGAAATCGGGCCAGGGACTGACTGCTGATAGCCTCGAAAGGACAAAAAAGAAAAAAATTGGGGCCTTCTTAAGGGCGGTGAATTCACCAGAATATATCGCAAATCAATTCACGCGTTATGCTTTCAATGATATGGATTTGTTCGACGTGGTTCCAGTGCTTGAGAGCCTGACAATTGATGATCTCAATCAGGCGGCTGGAAGGCTTATTTCAGAAGATCGGTTCACAGTCTGCCAGGTGGTGCCAAAGGGGAAGTAACAGACATTTGAAGTATATGCGCCGGCTATTCCCGGCGCATATTTATTTAGAATTGTTGAGAGGGAAAAAAGACATGAAAAGATTCGCATTAGTAACGGGTGCAAGTGGAGCAATCGGCAAAGCAATCTCGATCAAGCTGGCATCAGAAGGATATTCGCTCTACTTGCATTACCATCAGAACGAGAAAGGGATTGACGAGCTGCTCCGCGAGATTGGGTCATTCGGCGGGGAATATATACCGATCAAGGCTAATTTGGCCTCGAAGACAGGATACGTCGACTTAGCGAACCAGATTTTTTCGCTTGATGCGATCGTACATAATGCCGGCAATGCTTTATATGGACTTCTGGAGGACCTGGAGGAAGAAGATACGGAAGCTTTGATTCAAATCCATGTGACGTCTCCTCTCCTTCTGACAAAAAAGCTGGTCCCAAAATTGCGGCAGAAACAAAATGGAAATATTGTGATTGTCTCATCGATATGGGGCCAGACAGGAGCGTCATATGAGGTGGCCTATTCAACGGTAAAAGGAGCACAGCTGGCATTTGCGAAGGCGTTAAGCAAAGAGCTGGCACCTTCTAAGATTAGGGTGAATGCAGTTGCGCCCGGGGCGATCCAGACTCCGATGATGGAAGGCTTTAGCCTCGAGGAACGTGAAGCGATTGCTGCCGAAGTCCCTTCCGGCCGTCTTGGGACCCCTGAGGAAGTAGCAAACGGAGTGGAATTCCTTTTATCCGAGAAATCCTCCTATATTACCGGGCAGGTGCTGGCAATCAACGGCGGCTGGCTAACCTGAACAATTTGTGACAAATTTTCTAATCCTGTTTCTTGATGAATAATTCTTCGCGAACGAATGCAAAATAACCTTGTACTATTTTAGACAAGGAGGTTGTCAATATGTCTGTTTTGGAAAATTGGAATCAGTGGAAAGACTTCCTGGGAGACCGTCTTCATCAGGCGCAGGATCAAGGAATGAATAAAGATGCAATGGGTGATCTTGCCTACCAGATCGGCGACTATCTTGCCAAGAACGTCGACCCTAAGAACGAACAGGAAAGAGTTCTTTCAGACCTTTGGTCAGTGGCAAGCCCGGACGAACAGCATGCGATCGCGACCATGATGGTAAAGCTTGTTCAAAACAACGGAAGTAAATAAGTGAGTTTGATGAAGAGGGGACTTACATTCCTCTCTTTTTTTATTTATAAGATTATAAAGCACACCCTTTTGGCTAGTTTTCATTTCTGGCTTGTTTTTCCTTTCATCTTCTTTAAAAATCATATATTATAGTAGCTAGATATTCGATGTCAAAATGTGTCGCAATTATTGGCTGAAAGCAGAGGAGGAGAATGATGGAGAAGAAAGAATGGTACTTGGAATATGAAATCATGATTAACCGTCCAGGACTGCTAGGTGATATTTCCTCTTTGCTTGGAATGCTGTCCATCAATATTGTAACGATCAATGGTGTGGATGAAGGAAGGCGTGGCCTTTTGATCCTTGCGAAAGATGATGATCAAATTGAGAGACTTGAGTCAATTTTACATACTATGGATACAATAAGGGTAATTAAAATCAGGGAGCCTAAACTGCGTGACCGAATGGCGGTCAGACATGGCAGGTACATACAACGTGATGCGGACGATAAAAAAACATTCCGGTTTGTGAGGGATGAACTTGGACTGCTTGTTGACTTTATGGCAGAATTATTTAAGATGGAGGGCCATAAACTGATTGGCATCCGTGGAATGCCTCGCGTCGGCAAGACAGAATCTGTTGTTGCATCAAGTGTTTGTGCCAATAAAAGATGGCTGTTCGTTTCCTCTACATTATTGAAACAGACGATCCGCAATCAGTTGATTGAAGATGAGTACAATGCTGATAACTTATTCATCATCGATGGAATTGTTTCAACAAGGAGAGCCAATGAAAAGCACTGGCAGCTTGTCAGGGAAATCATGCGCCTCCCTGCGGTCAAGGTAGTGGAACATCCTGATATTTTTGTCCAGAACACAGAATATACATTGGATGATTTTGATTATATTATCGAATTAAGAAATAATCCCGATGAGGAAATCGTATATGATATGGTCCAGAAGAATCACATGTTTACTGATTCTGATTTTGGAGGATTTGATTTTTAACAGTATTGGAAGGTGTTATCGTGTCTGAGTTAGGAATTATTTTAAAGGAAGCCCGTGAAGCAAAAGGCCTCAGCCTGGACGAACTGCAGTCCATCACGAAAATTCAAAAACGTTATCTCCTCGGCATTGAAGAGGGCAACTATTCAATGATGCCAGGTAAATTCTATGTGCGGGCATTCATCAAACAATATGCCGAAGCAGTGGGCCTTGATCCGGACGAGCTTTTTGAACAGCATAAATCCGAAATCCCATCTACATACAACGAAGAGTTGCCAGAACAGCTTTCCCGTGTCCAATCGAGGAAAAGTCTTTCACCAGAAACTTCTAAGGTTCTGAATGTACTTCCAAAAATATTGATTGTCATCTTCATTATTGGTGCGATTGCCCTTGTGTGGTATTTGATTGTCAAGAACGCAGGCGATGACGCCGGACAGACTGCGAATACCAATAAGAGTCAGCCGATCGTTGAAGAACCTGCAGGAAGCGCAGATGATTCCGCTGATGAAGGGACAAGCGAATCCGATGCCCCTGCTGAAGAAAAGCCTGCTGAAGAAGAAGCAAAGCCTGAAACCCCTGAACAGGAGCTTACAGTCGCTTCGAACACTGGCAGCAATACGGTTTACGAACTGAAAAATACCGATAAGTTTGTCGTTAAGATTGTGTCTCTTGGACAAACCTGGGTTGGCGTTTCCAATGGGTCTGGGAAATCCATTTTCCAGGAAACGCTCGTTAAAGGCAAAAACGAAAGCCGGACAGAAGATTTGACCAGTGAAACAGAGGCAGTTATCAATGTCGGACGTGCACCTGAGACAGAAATTTACGTTAACGACCAGAAGCTAGAGTATGCCGTTTCGCCGGAACAAGATATGACACAGTTGATTACGATCAAGTTTGTAAAATAGAACATAAATTGCAGATGATTAGAGACTGCTGCAACAAAAATGCCCGTATGGACGTTTGTTTATACGGGCTATACTATTAGTGCTAAGCTTAAGAGCTTGGCGAGACTGATCTAGCTCTAGGCATATTTAATGTCGTTTTTTACATATTGGATATAATGAAGAAGTCAGCCAAATGGCTGTGTAATTAACATCTGGAGGAATAGGATATGAATTTGCCAAATAAAATTACGGTCTCACGCATTTTATTGATTCCGTTATTCTTGATTGTGATGGTTGTTCCATTTTCCTGGGGCGAGATTGCCCTGCTTGGAACGACAATGCCGGTTACTCATTTAGTAGGAGCGCTGATCTATATTTTCGCCTCTGTTACAGACTGGGTAGATGGGTATCTTGCACGAAAACATAACCTCGTTACGAATCTTGGGAAATTCCTTGACCCGCTGGCGGATAAACTGCTGGTCTCATCGGCACTGATCGTGCTTGTTGAACTTGGTTATGCCCCAGCATGGATTGTCATCGTGATCATCAGCAGGGAGTTTGCTGTGACAGGACTTCGTTTATTGCTTGCAGGAGGCGGCGAGGTTGTTGCTGCCAAGATGCCAGGGAAAATCAAAATGTGGGCTCAAACAGTCGCGATTTCCGCTTTGTTACTGCATAATATCATTTTTGAAGCTTTCTCCATCCCGTTTGCTGATATCGCCTTATGGGTGGCGATGTTCTTTACAATCTGGTCTGGATGGGACTACTTCGCAAAGAACAAGCAAATATTCAGCAATTCTAAATAATTGATTTGCCAGGAGGATGTCAAATGAATGCAGAAATCATAGCAGTTGGGTCTGAACTGCTTCTCGGGCAAATTGTCAATACGAATGCGAGGTTCCTGTCGAGGCAGCTTGCAGACTTAGGAATCAATGTATTCTATCACACGGTTGTCGGGGATAATTCGGATAGACTGAAAAGTGCAATCAGGATTGCCCAGGAACGTGCAGAATTGATTATTTTTACGGGTGGCCTTGGGCCCACTAAAGATGATCTCACTAAAGATACGATAGCCGCTCAGCTAGGAAAGAAATTGGTGCTTGATGAGGAAGCTATGAATTCGATCGAGCTCTATTTTGAAAAAACGAAGAGGGTAATGACTGAGAATAACAGGAAGCAGGCTCTAGTGATCGACGGTTCCATGATCCTTAAAAACGAAAATGGCATGGCTCCGGGTATGTTCCTGTCAACAGCAGACCACAAATATATGTTGTTGCCAGGCCCTCCTTCTGAAATGGAGCCCATGTTCCTGAAATATGGACAAGCAGCCATTACTGGCATAAATGGCAGCCAGGCAAGGATTGAATCAAGAGTCCTCCGCTTCTTTGGAATAGGTGAGGCAGCATTGGAAGCACAAATAGAGGATTTGATCGATCAGCAAAGCAACCCGACTATTGCCCCGCTGGCAGGTGACGGGGAAGTCACTCTGAGGCTTACGGCAAGAGATGATGCTAACGGCACTGCCCAGGAATTAATTGATAAAGTGGAAGCGGAAATCATGGACAGAGTCGGTGAGTACTTTTATGGTTACGACGAAACCTCGCTAATATTGGAACTTTCCAAACTATTAAAAACCAAGAACTTGACGATATCAGCAGCCGAAAGCCTGACAGGCGGTTTGTTCCAGCAGGAATTGACCTCTGTTTCCGGAGCTAGCAGCTTTTTCAAGGGCGGGATTGTCTGCTATTCGAATGAGGCTAAAATAGGGCTTGTGAACGTCAGCCCTGCTACAATAGAAAACTTCGGTGCTGTCAGCAAAGAATGTGCGGAAGAGCTGGCGGTCAATATTGCATCGGTTTCCAATTCGGATATTGGCTTAAGCTTCACCGGAGTGGCAGGCCCTGACTCCCTTGAAGGGCATCCGGCAGGAACTGTTTTCATTGGTGTACATGTAAAAGGCAAGCCAGTCCATGTAGAAAAATTGAGCCTGAGCGGGTCACGAACGGCCATCAGGAGCAGATCAGTAAAGTTTGGCTGCCAGCTGCTAATTCATAGATTATCAGAAACACGGAAGTGATTTGCTTCCGTGTTTTTTTTTATTTGTCCTGATTGCTGGCGCACTTAATAGGCAGATTTCTTGCCAAATTCGTGTTTTAAAGGGTATATTCCTACTCAAAACTAGTAAAAAAGCTGTTGAAAATTCAATTTTAATGATTATTCCTGCTTCAAAAAAAACGAATAAATGTTCGATTTTTTAATGGACAAACCGCATGGAAAAAGGTATAGTAATAGTAGGCTTTAAATAAGAGATTTGCGGACAGGCAGCATGCTGGTTCGTTTTTATATAAAAGGAGGAAGATTGAGTGAGTGATCGTCAAACGGCGTTAGATATGGCATTAAAACAAATCGAAAAGCAATTTGGTAAAGGTTCGGTTATGAAGTTGGGTGAGAAGACTGACACTAAGGTTTCTACATCTCCAAGTGGTTCCCTTGCGCTGGATGTAGCACTAGGAATAGGCGGCTATCCTCGCGGACGTGTTATTGAGATCTATGGACCTGAAAGTTCAGGTAAAACAACTGTTGCGCTTCATGCAATTGCCGAAGTGCAGGCTAATGGCGGCCAGGCAGCGTTCATTGACGCTGAACACGCACTGGATCCTGTATATGCACAGAAACTCGGTGTAAACATTGACGAACTACTTCTGTCACAGCCGGACACAGGAGAGCAGGCCTTGGAAATCGCGGAAGCTCTTGTACGAAGCGGAGCGATTGATATCATTGTTATTGACTCTGTTGCAGCTCTTGTCCCTAAGGCTGAAATCGAAGGTGAGATGGGCGATTCCCACGTCGGCCTTCAGGCTCGCTTGATGTCTCAGGCACTGCGCAAACTTTCCGGTGCAATCAACAAATCGAAGACTCTTGCCATCTTCATCAACCAGATTCGTGAAAAAGTTGGCGTTATGTTCGGTAACCCTGAAACTACACCAGGCGGCCGTGCTTTGAAGTTCTACTCAAGTGTCCGTCTTGAAGTACGCCGTGCTGAAACATTGAAGCAGGGTAATGAAATGGTCGGTAACAAAACAAAGATTAAAGTTGTCAAGAACAAGGTTGCTCCGCCGTTCCGTACAGCTGAAGTGGATATCATGTACGGCGAAGGGATTTCCAAAGAAGGGGAAATCATCGATATTGGTTCAGAGCTTGATATCGTCGACAAGAGCGGTTCTTGGTATTCCTATAATGGTGAGCGTCTTGGACAGGGAAGGGAAAACGCAAAGATCTTCCTTAAAGAAAACCCGTCCATCCGTCTTGAAATCCAGAAAAAGATCCGTGACCACTACGGCCTTGATGGTGAATTCACTGTGACTGAAACAGACGAAGACCAGGAAGAACTTCAACTGGATTAATAGATTCACAATAAGGATCAGCAAGGTCTCCTGAATGACAGGAGGCCTTTTTGGTATGGATTCTCACTAAAAATAAGAATTGAATGAATAATTAATCAAAATCGATGGTATCCTTATCGGACAAACCCTTGACAATAAAATTTGGCAGCTTTACAATTAAAAATGTATATTTTACATTTTCATGGTATTAAAAACGTTTAAAAGCATTAGAGCTGTATGTTGATGCTTGTAACAATGTACATGCCGACACTTTAAAAAACGTAACACAAGTTCATAGCAAGAGGAGGTGAAAATGATGGATCTAATTATTTCAATCATCTCCATTTTGCTTGGCCTATTCGTCGGTGCAGTTGTTGGCTATTTTTATCGTAAATCCGTTGCGGAAGCAAAAATTGCAGGTGCCAAAAACGCCGCAGAACAAATTGTTGAAGATGCGAAGCGTGGAGCAGAGGCAATGAAGAAGGAAGCCCTGCTGGAGGCTAAGGATGAAAATCACAAACTGCGTACTGAAGCAGAGCGTGAGATTCGTGAACGAAGAAATGAACTGCAAAAACAAGAAAATCGTTTATTGCAAAAAGAGGAGAATCTTGATCGTAAAGATGAATCGTTGAACAAACGTGAGAATCTTTTAGAGAAAAAAGATGACGCTCTTACCAAAAGACAACAGCATATTGAAGAGATGGAAAGCAAAGTGGACGAGATGGTACGAAATCAGCAGGCTGAACTGGAACGCATCTCGAGCTTAACGCGTGATGAGGCTAAATCCATCATTTTGGAGCGTACGGAGCAAGAACTTGCTCACGACATTGCATTAATGATTAAGGAAAACGAAAACAGGGCGAAAGAAGAATCCGATAAGAAAGCGAAAGAAGTACTTTCACTTGCCATCCAAAGATGCGCAGCTGACCATGTCGCTGAAACGACTGTGTCAGTCGTGAATCTTCCGAATGATGAAATGAAGGGACGCATTATCGGACGTGAGGGACGGAATATCCGCACCCTGGAAACGTTGACGGGAATTGACCTCATAATTGATGATACTCCGGAAGCGGTTATATTATCCGGATTTGACCCAATCAGACGTGAAACAGCCCGATTAGCTCTTGAAAAGCTTGTCCAGGATGGACGTATTCATCCGGCCCGAATCGAAGAAATGGTTGAAAAGGCACGCCGTGAAGTGGATGAACATATTCGTGAGGTTGGTGAACAGACGACCTTCGAAGTGGGAGTACACGGGCTGCACCCAGACCTGATCAAGATTCTTGGCCGCTTGAAGTATCGTACAAGCTACGGACAGAATGTTCTTAAACATTCAATGGAAGTAGCCCAATTGTCCGGATTACTTGCTGCAGAGCTAGGTGAAGATGAAACTTTGGCTCGCCGTGCAGGACTCCTGCATGACATCGGAAAGGCAATTGACCATGAAGTAGAAGGCAGCCACGTTGAAATTGGCGTGGAGCTGGCTACGAAGTACAAGGAACATCCTGTTGTCATCAACAGTATTGCTTCCCACCATGGTGATACAGAGCCTACTTCGATCATCGCAGTTCTAGTTGCTGCTGCTGATGCATTATCAGCTGCAAGGCCAGGTGCCCGCAGCGAAGCACTTGAAAACTATATCCGCCGTCTTGAAAGACTGGAAGAAATCTCGGAATCCTATGAAGGAGTCGAGAAGTCATTCGCCATTCAGGCGGGAAGAGAAATCAGGATCATGGTTAGACCAGATCAGATCGATGACTTGCAGGCACACCGCCTCGCTCGTGATATCCGCAAGAAAATCGAGGAAGAGCTCGATTACCCAGGGCATATCAAGGTTACAGTCATCCGTGAAACACGTGCAGTTGAATACGCAAAATAAAGCGGTGCTTAGGCGCCGCTTTTTATATTGTGGCCACTTTACTGGTTTTCCTCTGATCACGATGTTATGATACAATTTTTACATAAATAACTTAAAGGCAGGAATGAAGATCAATGAGAATTTTATTTGTAGGGGATGTTGTAGGTTCTCCTGGCAGGGATATGGTTACCGAATACCTGCCAAAGCTTAAGGGGAAGTTTCGTCCGACTGTTACAATCATAAATGGAGAGAATGCAGCGAGCGGTAAAGGAATAACCGAGAAGATTTACCGGCAGTTTCTCGAGCAGGGTGCACAGGCTGTCACTTTAGGAAACCATGCATGGGATAACCGTGAAATTTTTGAGTTCATTGAGGGAGCTAAATATCTGGTAAGGCCTGCTAATTTTCCGGAGGAAGTTCCTGGAAAAGGGATTGTTTATTTAAAGATTAACCAAGAAGAACTGGCTATCATCAATTTGCAGGGCCGTACATTCTTGGCGCCAATTGATTGCCCATTTAAAAAAGCGGATGAACTGATTGAGGAAGCGAGAAAGCGCACCTCCCTCATTTTTGTCGACTTCCATGCAGAAGCAACTAGCGAAAAACAGGCGATGGGCTGGTATCTTGATGGCAAAGTTTCCGCTGTTGTCGGTACGCATACACATGTCCAGACTGCAGATGAGAGAATTTTGCCTTCCGGGACAGCTTATTTGACTGATGTAGGCATGACAGGTCCGTATGATGGTATTTTAGGAGTCGAAAAAGAAGCAGTGCTCAGAAGGTTCATGACAAGCCTCCCAACCCGTTTTGAAGTCGCCAAGGACGGAAGGAACCAGCTATCAGCAGTATTGATCGATTTGGATAAGAAGACTGGCAAAGCGGTGAAGATCCAGAAAATCCTTATCAATGACGACCACCCCTTTTATGAATAAGACATCAGAGTGACGATCCTTTTGACTGCAGACAAACTCATGCGAGTTTTTCTGCAGTCTTTATTATGCGCTGAATTGGTTATTTGGAGACGGATCAAATTGGGATAAAGATGTCCTTGCGAAGAGGGAAGAGTCTTAATGAGGGTACCATTCCGGCCGAGAGATACCCTTCTGAAGAGGGAAGAATGCACATAAGGGCACCATTCGCGCAGAGAGATACCCTTATGAAGAGAAAAGAGTGCACATAAGGGCACCATTCACGCCGAGAGATACCCTTATGAAGAGGGAAGAGCAAGCATAAGGGTACCATTCGCGTCGAGAGATACCCTTATGAAGGGGGAAGTGTGCGGATAAGGGCACCATTAGCGCAGAGAGATACCCTTATGAAGAGAAAAGAGCAAGCATAAGGGTACCATTCCGCCTGAGAGATACCCTTATGAAGAGGGAAGAGCAAGCATAAGGGTACCATTCGCGTCGAGAGATACCCTTATGAAGGGGGAAGTGTGCGGATAAGGGTACCATTCGCGTCGAGAGATACCCTTATGAAGGGGGAAGTGTGCGGATAAGGGCACCATTCCCCACGAGAGATACCCTTATGAAGAAAAAAGAGTGCACATAAGGGTACCATTCACGCC
>JAGGQZ010000001.1:264234-317736 GCA_018613055.1 Chryseobacterium sp. ISL-80
AGAGATACCCTTATGAAGGGGGAAGAGCAAGCATAAGGGTACCATTCGCGTCGAGAGATACCCTTATGAAGGGAGAAGTGTGCGGATAAGGGCACCATTCCCAACGAGAGCCTTATGAAGGGGAAAGTGTGCGCAAAAGGGCACCATTCCCCACGAGAGATACCCTTATGAAGCCAAAGAATACGCAAAAGGCCACGAATCCGACCGAAAAGCATCTTCACGGAGAGCCAACCAGGTTCAGAATGGGAGTTACCAAAATTCCATCTTTAATTAAATCAGCTATAAAAACAGAATCTTCATCATCAATAACATTGCTTTTTTTAACTGAAGGTCATATGTGGGCTTCCTCCTGAATATAGTAGCAGTGGAACAGACTAACCTGGATGTCCACGCTGGGCATCCGGTACGGGACAAAATAAGGAGGAGCCAGGAATGGAGATATTAAAAGTTTCAGCAAAATCTAATCCTAATTCTGTAGCTGGTGCGCTTGCTGGAGTACTGCGCGAAAGAGGGGGCGCAGAAATTCAGGCAATTGGGGCGGGTGCATTAAATCAGGCCGTTAAGGCAGTAGCGATCGCAAGAGGGTTCGTAGCACCCAGCGGCGTTGATTTAATTTGCATCCCGGCATTTACTGATATCCTGATTGATGGCGAAGAGCGGACAGCCATTAAATTGATTGTTGAACCCCGATAATGTAAAAACCAAACATATAAGACATTGTTGATATACTCGCCTGTTTGCATGTGCAAGCAGGTTTCTTTTATTTTCTTGTATAATAGGCACAAGGGGGAGTTCTTTTGAAAATCTATGATGGTCATTGTGATGTTCTCTATAAACTATTAATGGACCCGACACTTGATTATGTAAATGCATCGGAATTACAGGTAAATTTGGAAAAGTTAAAAGCTTCGGGAACGAAAGTCCAGTTGTTCGCCATATATGTACCCGAATCTGTTCATCCTGATTTAAAGTTTGAGGCAGCGCTTAGGATGGTGGACTTGTTTTACGAAAAGGTTCTATCGCCGAATCCTCAAATGAAGCTGGTGACAAACAGGGCAGAGATTAGGGGTCTTGCTGAACATGAGATAGGTGCCGTTCTTACCCTTGAAGGCTGTGATGCCATTGGCCAGGATATGTTAAAATTGCGCACTCTTATAAGGCTTGGAGTACGTTCAGTAGGATTGACGTGGAACTTTGGAAATTATTGCGCCGATGGGGCTTTAGAGGAACGGGGTGCAGGGCTGACAAAATTTGGCCGGCAGGTTGTCCAGCTGTTGAATGAAACGGAAACAGCCTGTGATGTCTCCCATCTATCTGAGAGGGCATTCTGGGATGTGCTGGAAGTATCAGACCGTGTGTTTGCTTCTCACTCAAACAGCTATACGAAATGCCAGCATCCGCGGAACTTGAGGGATGATCAAATCAAAGCGCTGATCGACCTGGATTCTGTCATGGGTCTCACCTTTGTGCCGGAATTTTTATCAGGTAAAAAGGACTCAGCATCGATCGATAATATAATCCGCCATCTGGAACATATCTGTACTCTCGGAGGAGAAAATCATGTCGGCTTCGGTTCCGATTTTGACGGTATTGAATTTACGGTGAAGAATCTATCGGGAAATGATCAATATGAGAACCTTTGGAACGAATTGCAAAAATATTATTCTGATATACAAGTCAGAAAGTTCCTTTTTGACAATATGGCTTCCAAACTTCCATTGCAAAACGGCTGAAATCAATAGATACAACAGGATTCACTCCGTGGAAAAAAGGGTCAGATAGCAGGAAACGTAAAATATTTTAACAAATAAAAAAATATTCATATTTTCGTCAATAATTATTCTGAAAGGGTTGCTTTTTTTTTCACATAGGTCTAGAATTGTAAGCGTTTAGTACCATCCATTTACTAGATTTGACAGGGGTTTTTTAAGAGATATCCATTAAATTCTAGTGAATTACTTGGAAAAGTGCTACACTTAATAACGAAGCGTTTTTACATATTTTTTTACGTATCTAAAGGGGTGTAAGAGATGATCAATCAACTTTCATGGAAAGTTGGCGGACAGCAGGGAGAAGGAATTGAATCTACCGGGGAAATTTTCTCTATTGCATTGAACCGTCTAGGCTACTACTTGTATGGCTACCGTCACTTTTCATCACGTATCAAGGGCGGACACACAAATAACAAGATTCGGGTAAGCACTACAGAGGTTCGATCTATTTCTGACGATTTAGATATTCTTGTAGCTTTCGATCAGGAAACGATCGATGTTAACTACAAGGAACTGCATGAGAAAGGCGTCATTTTAGCTGATGCGAAGTTTGACCCTAAAAAGCCAGAAGATACTCAAGCTGCATTGTATGCGGTTCCATTTACGGAAATGGCTACAGAACTTGGAACATCTCTTATGAAGAACATGGTCGCGATTGGTGCGACAAGTGCAATCCTTGACCTGGATATCCAGGTTTTCGAGGAAGTCGTCCAGGAAATCTTCGGACGCAAAGGACAACAGGTAGTCGATAAAAACATGGAAGCCATTAAAGCTGGCTACGAATATACGAAGGAAAAACTGGCTGGCGCAGAAACCATGCAGCTTGAGAAGGCTGATGGACAGAAACGCCTGTTCATGATCGGGAATGACGCGATCGCAATGGGAGCAGTTGCAGGAGGCTGCCGTTTCATGGCTGCATATCCGATCACACCGGCTTCAGAAATCATGGAATACCTGATCAAGAAGCTGCCTGCTCTTGGCGGTACGGTCATCCAGACAGAAGATGAAATCGCTGCTGCTACAATGGCAATCGGTGCCAACTATGGCGGTGTCCGCGCGATTACCGCATCTGCTGGTCCTGGCCTTTCACTGAAAATGGAAGCAATCGGCCTTGCCGGAATCACTGAAACTCCGATCGTTATCGTTGATACACAGCGTGGCGGTCCATCAACAGGTCTTCCTACGAAACAGGAACAATCAGACCTTATGGCAATGATCTATGGAACACACGGCGAAATCCCTAAGATTGTCATGGCTCCAAGTACGGTCCAGGAAGCATTCTATGATGCAGCTGAAGCATTCAACCTTGCTGAAGAGTATCAGTGCCCTGTTATCGTCTTGACCGACCTTCAGCTTTCACTTGGAAAGCAAACAGTCGAGCCGCTTAACTTTGATAAAGTGGAGATCCGCCGAGGCAAGCTGGCGACAGAAGAACTTCCTGAAATTGAGAACAAAGGGTACTTCAAGCGTTATGAAGTAACTGAAGATGGTGTTTCACCTCGTGTCATTCCAGGCATGAAAAACGGAATCCACCACGTTACAGGTGTTGAGCATGACGAAACAGGTAAGCCTTCAGAATCTGCAGCGAACCGCATTGCCCAAATGGATAAGCGTTTCCGCAAAATCAGCAATCTGAAGTTCGATACGCCAATCCATAAAAATGCTCCGCATGAAGAAGCTGATCTCTTAATCGTAGGTTTCAACTCTACTAGAGGTGCAATCGAAGAGGCAATGGGAAGACTGGAAAAGGATGGTTTGAAAGTTAACCATGCTCATGTACGTTTGATCCACCCATTCCCGGCTGAGGAAATGATGCAGCTTGTAAATTCTGCTAAGAAAGTGGCAGTTATTGAAAACAATGCGACTGGACAACTTGCGAACATCATGAAGATGAATGTCGGAGGACATGAGAAGATCCACAAGATCCTCAAGTACGACGGAAATCCATTCTTGCCGCAGGAAGTCCACACAAAATGCAAGGAGTTGTTCTAGGATGGCGACTTTTAAAGAATTTCGCAATAATGTAAAACCAAACTGGTGCCCAGGCTGCGGCGACTTCTCTGTGCAGGCTGCCATGCAGCGCGCTGCTGCTAACGTTGGCCTTGAGCCCGAAGACCTGGCTGTCATTTCAGGTATTGGCTGTTCTGGCCGTATCTCTGGATATATCAATTCTTATGGTTTCCACGGAATTCATGGCCGTTCACTTCCAATCGCACAAGGTGTGAAAATGGCGAACCGTGATTTAACGGTTATCGCTTCAGGTGGTGACGGGGACGGTTTCGCGATCGGAATGGGACATACTGTCCATGCGATCCGCCGTAACATCAATATCACTTACATTGTCATGGATAACCAGATTTATGGTCTGACAAAGGGACAAACTTCTCCGCGTTCGGCTGCTGGATTCAAGACAAAATCAACTCCAGCAGGTTCAATCGAGCAGGCTATTTCCCCTATGGAACTGGCTTTGACAGCTGGCGCTACTTTCGTGGCACAAAGCTTCTCGACTGACCTTAAGGACTTGACTGCGCTTATCGAAGCTGGAATAAAGCATGAAGGTTTCTCATTAATCAACGTATTCAGCCCTTGTGTAACTTACAACAAGGTAAACACATACGACTGGTTCAAGGAAAACTTGACAAAGCTAAGCGACATTGAAGGCTATGATCCGTCAAATCGTGAAGCGGCGATGCAGACCTTGATGGAACATAAAGGATTGGTTACAGGCCTAATCTATCAAAATACAGAGCAAAAATCTTATCAGGATCTGGTTAGCGGTTATTCCGAAACTCCGCTTTCAAAAGCAGACCTTAAGCTTGACCAGGCTCATTTTGATAAGCTGGTTGCTGAATTCATGTAATAAATCTGCACGATTGAAATAAACCCCAATCATCAATGGATTGGGGTTTTATTTTTCTAGGGGGTATAAAGCTGAGTAGTGATTAGTATCACTACTATAATGTAAGTTATAAGGTAATATGATTGAGTCGGCTTTTTTTACCGTGCATGCTGTATTTCCATTGCATGCTATTGTTTTCATTGATTCAAGAGTTTATACTATTATAATGTGTATATTTAATAATTTCAGGGTAAACTATCGCCCTTTTTGCAAGTAGAATGCAGTTTAGTATACTTCTCTGCAAAATACAGGGATTTTAAGCTGCCTGCACGCTTTCTAATGAAAGGAGATCTGTCATGAACGAAAATCAACGCTTGGAAGGACAGCAAGTACAAACTGAAAATTCTTCGGACAAAAAATCCAGCAAGGATTATAGCAAGTACTTTGAAACAGTATATACTGCTCCTTCTTTAAAGGATGCCAAAAAGCGCGGAAAAGAAGAGGTTAAGTACCATAAGGACTTCGACATTCCTGAAGAGTTCCTAGGAATGGGTGAAGGCCGAAAATTCTACATCCGCACGTATGGATGCCAAATGAATGAACACGACACTGAAGTCATGGCAGGTATTTTCCTTGGTTTAGGCTATGAGCCGACTGACAGTGTCGAGGATGCAAATGTCATCCTGCTGAATACCTGTGCGATCCGGGAAAACGCCGAAAACAAGGTGTTCGGTGAACTTGGTCATTTGAAACATCTAAAACGTGAAAAGCCTGATCTGCTTTTGGGTGTATGCGGCTGCATGTCACAGGAAGAATCTGTCGTCAACAAAATCCTGAAAACCTATAACCAGGTTGATATGATTTTTGGGACGCATAATATCCATCGCTTGCCGAATATTCTCCAGGAAGCATACATGTCCAAAGAGATGGTCGTTGAAGTTTGGTCAAAGGAAGGCGACGTTATTGAAAACCTTCCTAAAGTACGCAGAGGGAACATCAAAGCATGGGTTAACATTATGTATGGCTGCGATAAATTCTGCACATACTGCATCGTTCCTTATACACGAGGCAAAGAGCGAAGCCGCCGTCCGGAAGATATCATCCAGGAAGTCCGTCAGCTTGCGGCACATGGCTATCAGGAAATTACCCTGCTGGGCCAGAACGTAAACGCTTATGGTAAAGATTTTACAGACTTCGAGTATGGTCTAGGTGACTTGATGGATGAAATGCGCAAGATCGATATCCCACGTGTCCGTTTTACAACCAGCCATCCTCGTGATTTTGACGATCATCTGATTGAAGTCCTGGCAAAAGGCGGAAACCTGATGGACCATATCCATCTTCCAGTGCAATCAGGTTCTACCGATGTATTGAAGATCATGGCCCGGAAGTATACGCGTGAACAATATCTTGAACTTGTACGCAAGATTAAGGCAGCCATTCCGAATGTCACTTTAACAACAGATATCATCGTCGGATATCCGAATGAAACGGATGAACAATTCGAGGAGACATTGTCACTAGTCCGTGAGGTTGGTTACGAATCAGCGTATACCTTCATCTACTCTCCAAGAGAGGGAACCCCAGCAGCTAAAATGCAGGATAATGTTCCTATGGAAGTGAAGAAGGAACGTCTTCAGCGTCTGAATGCACTTGTGAATGAACAGTCTGCCCAGTCGATGAAGAAGTATCAGGATCAGATTGTCGAGGTACTGGTCGAAGGTGAAAGCAAAAACAATCCTGATGTACTTGCGGGATATACAAGCAAGATGAAGCTCGTCAATTTTGTCGGTCCTAAGTCGGCAATCGGCAAAATCGTCAAGGTAAAGATCACAAATGCAAAAACATGGTCTTTAAACGGGGAAATGGTAGAAGAAAACGAACCAGTTGAGGTGAAGTAAGTTGGCAAAATACAATAAAGATGACATTATCGAGCGCTCAAGAGAAATCGCACGAATGATTGCTGAAACAGAAGAAGTGGACTTTTTTAAGCGTGCAGAGGCACAAATTCATGAGAATGAAAAAGTAAGAACACTTATTTCTTCTATAAAAGGTCTTCAAAAGCAAGCTGTAAACTTCCAGCATTACGGAAAAACAGAAGCTTTTAAAAAGACCGAAGAAAAAATCGCTTCCTTAGAAGCTCAGCTTGATGCAATTCCGGTTGTACAGGAATTCAAGCAATCCCAAATCGATGTAAATGACCTGCTGCAGATGGTCGCAACGACAATTTCCAATACTGTTACAGATGAAATCGTCGTATCGACCGGAGGAGATATCCTCCGCGGCGAAACTGGCGCTTCACTCCAGAACGGAGCAAGCTGCCACACCCACGAACATTAAATCACTAGTTTACAACCAGGCACCTGTTTATAGCAGGTGTCTTTTTTATGGAAAAAGGGCTTTCCTTCCGCAATTGCAAAACATTATTTCACCTTCCACCTCAGGTTTCTCAACGTAAACAGTCTCCAGTTACTGATCAAATCAATTACCCATCATCTTTCATCAATCGGGAACATTCATCGCCTGTGGGCATACAATGAACTATGCCTAAGTTTTTAACAGCGGTTCTAAAATTAATCGCACACTAGTCTAATATCACGCATAGGATGAATTGAAAAAGATTGAGGAGGTTTCGCTCGCATGGGAGATTACAGAGAGATTATTACGAAAGCCGTCGTAGCGAAAGGACGTAAATTTACACAGTCCAATCATACGATCAACCCAGCGCACCATCCAAGCAGCATT
Organism: Chryseobacterium sp. ISL-80; assembly: GCA_018613055.1. Lineage (GTDB taxonomy): Bacteria > Bacillota > Bacilli > Bacillales > Cytobacillaceae > Mesobacillus. Next base: position 271,591 of record JAGGQZ010000001.1, read on the forward strand.
CTTGGCGCTTGGGTCATAAACCATAAGTACAAGGCAAAAAAAGTAGGGAAAGTGGTTGAGGTAAACGGGTCTTACGAAGCCAACATCTGGTACTCCTACGATGATAATACAAAAACAGAAGTAGTCACGGAGAAAGTAACTTACTGCGACGTCATCAAGCTTAAGTACCGTGATCCAGATTGCATGGATGACCATGATGTGCTCGTTGAAGTCCTTCAGCAGCCTAACTGCATCGAAGCCGTCATTTCGCCAAATGGCAACAAAATCATCGTTCACGTCGAGAGGGAATTCCTTGTCGAAGTCATCGGTGAAACAAAGGTTTGTGTTGTCACTCATCCAGGCGGATGTGACTGCGACGATGACGAGTGGGGTCACGGAGTCGATGATGATGAATTTGAAGACTTGAACCCAGACTTCCTTCTTGGAGAGGAAGAATAACATCGAACTAGGAAGCTTGTACTTCCTAGTTTTTTTTTACGCAAAAAAGACTATAAATCAGGCGGCGGACACCCTGTAAGTAACCAGGGATGGATGCCGCCTCTTTTCGATCATGTGTTTATAGAAAGAAATTCGGTTTTTCAACGGAGCTGCAAATTGGGCATAATTCTCTTGCACTCCAGGAATGAAAGGGGGTGTGGCATTTTTGACAGTTGGTTTTGACAACCGGTCGGCTTTCTTCCTCACTCTTATGGACTTTATAGAAGATTTGCACCGAATTTTCTTTGCAAATATCACTGCAAAGACGGCAGCCGCTGCAGTTATGGTCTGTAAGTTTCAATGAATCATCAACAAGGCGGAATACTTCAGAAGGACAAATCGCGAAACATGCCTCGCATAATGTACAATCTTCTTGATTCAATTTTACCTGATAAAATGACCACCCTTTAAATAGGTTCGAAGTTTTGAAGCTGTTTTCATTGAACCGCCACTTAATTGGAGTCATAGAAGAAAGAACGGTCTTTTTGCTGTCTGAAGTAAGCTTGGCAAAAAAGGCACGTCTTGATATCCTCGGCTGATCTTCTCTATCCAATTCAACTTTATTTACAATGGATAGGGGCTCAAATTCTATTTTTGCAAGAATGTCATTTGCCTGCTTGACATTCTCCATTAGCTCCTCGCTCACTAATGGTTCATAGACACGCCGTATTCCTTTCTTATGATAATAAAGAAGTTCCGCGACAGTTGGTAAAGCAGAGCCATCCCCCAGCAAAATGTGATTTTGAATGATTCTCCTGGGTGGTGATTGCCCTTTGATTGCTTGTACTGGGCAAACCGTGATACAGACACCACAGGTCGTGCATGATTGTTTGCTAATATTTAATTCCCCATTTTCCACACTTATGGCTTCTGTGGGGCATTCGTCCATGCAGGCTGAACAGGAACTCATGTGACTGATCTTTCTTGTACAGGAGGAGGAAATCTCCAATTCATAACTCAAGCTTTCAATCCAATTGCCAACCAGCGACATTGAAGGTCACCTCAACATTCATTTTTACTACACTACCATTTTACGATTAAATTCTTTTAAAAAAGGTGTGTTCGTCAGAAATTCAAATAGATGTAAAGGAATGGTCACAAACCCTCTAGCACGAAAAACGAAAAAAGTAGAACAGAGGTGATCTAGCACAGTGAGTTGTAAGAATTCCAGTGAAAATCCTCCAGTCATGTTAGGTGAAATCCTTCACATATAAAAAGCCTATTCTCCATAGAATGTTCATTGTTTCACAAACTTGGTTGCCATATAGTGAAGATGTAATCGAAAGGTGGTGTAACCAGATGATGGAGTCAATCGAAAAGAGAGCCGAAACTGCAATGGTTTTTACGATTATTGCAGACTTATATAAGCCGCCTGCTTTGGAGACATGGAAAGAGATCGAGCAAAACCATTTACTGAAAAAGCTTGAGTTAATGGCCAGGGATTTATATGGTTTTGAATTTCCATTAGAGGGGATCTTGCCTGATAATTTTGAGCATTTTTGCGAAATACATAGAAAGGCGATCGGGTCTGCAGAAGAGAAAGCCGTTCTCCCGATAGAGTCGCTATATAAACCATGGACACAGGATGAAACTTGTACTCTTCCATTTGCTCGGGAAAAAGGCTACCTGCAAGGTGATCCCGCCATGCACATTAGGTTCATTTTAAATGAACTGCAAATGGAAATTCCGATTCAGTACAAGGGCATTCCCGATCATTTGTCTATTCTGCTTGAGCTGGCAGCATATTTCATCGAGCATGCTCCTGAAAAATTCAGTAGTGAGTTCATTGAGGATCACCTGGACTGGCTGGGCGAATTTGAAATACAACTAATAGAAAAATCGAGCCCTCCTTTCTATGGAGCAATTACTGGTTTTTTAATAAAAGTAATTGATGCGCAGCAAAAAATGAGTTTTTAAAAAGGTAAGCAACATAAAGGTGGTGATGCTTTCGGTGGAAGCAATGAGACGATTGCAAGGAGGAAAGGCTGGTTTAAATCTGTTAAAGATTTACGAAGCTGCCTGCCTGGCTGAAGGCGGAAATGGGTCAAGAGAAAAAGGAGGGCAAGTATAATGCTAAAAACAAAACTATCAAGGCGCCGATTCATTAAAGCTTCTGCCGCGACAGCTGCCCTGGCATCGGCGGGGACTGTGGGTTTTAATGAATGGTCCAAAGAATATGTAAAAGCTAGTGCTAACGCGGAAATTAAAGAAATTCCCAGTACATGCAATGCATGCTCAAGCAAATGCGGAATGGTTGGCCACGTTAAAAATGGGCGTTTATGGAAGCTTACTGGGCATCCAGATCATCCGTATTCCAAAGGCAAACTTTGTGCCAGAGGACATGGATATGCGACAGTTGTTTATTCAAAAGACAGGCTGACCCAGCCATTGAAACGGATTGGAAAAAATAAATTCAAGCCTATTACCTGGGAGCAGGCCTATAAAGAAATTGCTGAAAAATTGACTAAGATCATCAACGAACATGGTCCGCAGGCAGTGGCGCTTACAGAAGACCCAAGAGCTTCTGGAAAATTCTATTCTCCACGCTTCATTAATGCGCTTGGCTCGGCCAATTATTATACACATCATGTCGTTTGTTCAAATTCAAGAGATGCCGGTTTTCTTCATACAGTCGGAGTAACTGCAACGAGTGCTGACATAAGCAATGCAAAATACATCATGTTCATTGGCAGGAGCTACGGCGATGGAATTCGTCCGAGTTCGGTCCAGTCTTTGGCAGCTGCCAGGGACAATGGTGCAAAGATTGTCATCGTGGATCCGCGATTGAATAACACAGGCAATCTCGCCACTGAATGGCTGGCCATTCGTCCAGGTACAGACCTTGCGCTAGTGCTGGCAATGTCACATGTTTTAATAAAGGAAAACCTTCATGATTTGGAATTCATTAAAAAGTATACAGTTGGTTTTGAAGCATACGCCAATGAATTGGTAAAATACACTCCACAATGGGCAGAGGGGATTACAGGTATTCCTGCGGACGATATCTCCCGAATTGCAATCGATATGGGGAAAGCAAAACCCAAGGCTCTTATTGAACAATCTTGGAGAGGCGCATTTGGCTGCAACTATGAAAATAGCACAGAAACGGGCCGTGCCGTCGCCATGTTCAATGCTCTGCTGGGTAATTTTCAGCAAAAAGGCGGAAGTATCTTTGGAGCTAAACCCCATATGGGTAAATTGGATGAAGCGAAATATCCAAACCCGAAAGAACCAGTGTTGCCAAAGGCAGGCAAAAAGGAATTCCCTCTTGCCTACCAGGGTAGCGGCGTGGCAACAATCGTCGCGAAGGAGGCACTTGAAGGAAAAATGAAGGCGGCTATTTACTATCATTCTAATGCTGCCCTTGGCTATGGAAACCCTAAAGTGATGAAAGAAGCATTCTCAAAAATGGATCTGGTAGTAGCAATCGATGTCCAAATGTCTGAAACGGCTCAATTGTCCCACTATGTTCTTCCGGAAGTCACCTATATCGAACGTGACGAGGTCATTGAAGAGTTATCCGGGAAAGTACCGGGAATCGCTTTAAGACAGCAAATGGTTGATAAAGTCCATCCAGAGACAAAGCCAATCCATGAGATTTACACAGAGTTAGCGAAAGCGTGCGGTGTTGGCCAATATTTCAATTTCACTCTGGATGAATTGAACGAAGCTATGCTCGCACCGACTGGTATCACGTATAAGCAGCTGAGAGAAAAAGGAACCATCATGTTCCCTGCCGAGGAACTTACGATGGGCGAAATGCCGAAATTAAAAACGCCATCTGGAAAAATTGAATTCTACAGTGAAACGTATAAAGCAGCCGGATTTAAGCCTATTGTCGAATGGATCGAGCCAAAAGTTAGTCCTGCAGATGATTCTTTCCGGTTGATCACAGGCAAACAGGCGATCCACAGCCACACCCAAACTGCGAATATACCAATTTTGATGCAGATAACAAAGGATTATGATTTAGAAAGAATCTGGATCAACCCTGTTCGTGCCAAAGCGTTGGGAATAAAGGATGGGGATCTGGTAGAAGTGAAATCCAGTGAAGCTACCAGCAAAATCCGCGTTAAAGTAACGGAAAGGATCCATCCCGAGGCAATTTTTGTTCCAAGCCACTATGGGATCACATCCAAGGATTTAAAAACCGGATACGGTGTGGGCTTTGGCTATATGGAGCATGTACCGTTCGATTTTGAAAAATGGAGCGGAGCAGGAAATATTCACGAAGTAATCGTGAAGGTAAGGAAGGTGAATGGCTGATGGCACGCTATGGAATGTTGATCGACACAAGAAAATGCGTCGGCTGTTATGCATGCCGGGTAAGCTGCCAGATGCAGAATGAGCTTCCGGTAGAAGAGTCTTTTATTAAATTTTATGAAAAAGAAACGGGTGTTTTCCCGAACGTCAAGAATGAAATCATCCCCGTGCAATGTCAGCATTGCGAGGATGCACCATGTGTAAGTGTCTGCCCGACAAAGGCTACCTACATGACTGATGAAGGCATTGTACTCATAGACTCTGAAAAATGTATAGGCTGCAAGTATTGTATGGTTGCATGCCATTACGGAGCAAGAACACAGAATCACGAGACAGGAGTAGTGGAAAAATGCCGTTTCTGTTCCGAACTCGTGGCGGAAGGAAAACAGCCGGCTTGCGTTACGACATGCATCAGCAATGCCCGGATTTTCGGTGACCTTGATGACCCGAACAGTGAAGTATCAAAGGCGATTGTAAAATTGAATGCCCAGCCTTTGAGGCCGGATTTAGGGAAGGCAAAAATATACTACGTGAGGTGATTATAAATGGTTTGGGGAACAATTATCGCAGCTTATTTATTCCTGGCCGGGCTGAGTGCCGGAGCGTTCTTAACCTCTTCCTATGCAGCAAGGAAATATCCTGATGCTGTTGCCGTCCGTTTTGCTGGCAGGCTGATCAGTCCAATCCTGATGGGAATAGGTCTATTGCTTCTCATCGTCGATGCTGAGGCAGGATTGAAAGATCCGTTGCGCTTCATCTATTTGTTCACGAATTTCAAGTCAGTCATGACGATCGGGACTTATTTCATCAGCTTCTTCATGATGGCTGCAGCCTATATGGCCGTGATGGAATTGTTGAAAAAAGATACTAACAAAATAATCGAATATATCGGCATGATTTTTGCTGTAGCAACAGCGATTTACACCGGCTTCCTGATTGGTGTCATTGGTGCGGTACCACTTTGGAACACAGCCATTTTGCCAATCCTGTTTGTTGTATCTGCTTTCTCAACAGGGATTGCCGGCACAATGTTAACGGCATCGCTCATGGATAAAAAAGTCATCCATCATGTGATGTCCATCAAAAAAATCCACTTATCGCTGCTGATTGCGGAAGTATTCCTGATTTTCACGATGTTCTTAATCACATCTTCAACCAATGAATCGGCTGCCCAATCGGTATCCATGCTGTTGACAGGCGCATACAGCGCAATCTTCTGGATTGGATTGATTGTGATAGGGCTGATTGTGCCAATCATCATCGAAGGGCTGGAGTTGTTTAACTTCAGAAAGCTGAATAGCAGCCGCGCAGGACTTGAGGTTGCAGTAGGGGGTACAAATGGAATTGCCACAACCCTAATAACCGAAAGCGCCGTCCTTGCCGGAGGTTTCATCCTTCGTTATCTGTTGCTCGCAGCAGCAGTCCCGGTAATCTTTTTATAAGAAGAATACGAATCAGCGTGAAGTCTTGGTAGAAGACTTCACGCATTTTTTATTTGGCTTTGTTACCTTGGTATCAGCAGGGGGGAATGAATGAAGTAGGTATAAGTTCGGACAAAACTTAAGCAACAGCAGGCGGAAATGTTCGAAGTGGGATCGTGTTCGTACAAAACTTTGGCATCAATAGCGGGAAATGTCTGAAGTAGTGTCATGTTCAGACAAAGCTCTAGCGTCGCTACCCGGAAATATCTGACGTATAGTCGTGCTCCCAAAAATGCCGGCTGCAGAAGAAGGATCCCAAAAAAAAAACCAATAATTAAGCTGAACCCGCATCCCGGTTCAGTTTGTTGACATTAACAGGTATTTCCAGCGATAATATCTTAAAATGCACCTCAAAAACTAAGAGGATACGAATATGATAATCTTTGGTAAAAAGGAAGCAGACATCAGGTACAAATGGAGACCAGGTGTTTATGGATTGATTTTAAACGATAGGAATCAAATCGCCTTGATCCGGACAGATGATGGGAAGTATTTCCTTCCGGGTGGCGGCCTGGAAGATGGAGAAACACATGAGGAATGTCTCGTTAGGGAAGGTATTGAAGAAACCGCCAACATTCTTACAGTCGGTGAATGGATTGGCAAAGCGAAGCAATATTTTTATTCGAAAAATGATCAACAATATTATTTGTCTGAAGGAGATTTCTATTTAGCTCAAATTGCCGGACAAGCTGATGGGCCTGCTGAACCAGACCATCACCTGGAATGGGCCGAATTGGACACAGCCATTGAAATACTGTTTCACGAGCACCAGCGCTGGGCTGTTCGAAAAGTCCTGTCGCTGGGTAGAGTCACAACCAGCTGTCAGTTTGATAAATAAGGTGATAGAAGATAAATCTATGCTATTTGGGTTAATCAAATGCCCCAAATTACCTCTTTTCTTTCACACCTGCTTAATGGTAATGTTAGCTTAATCACCTTTACCTTACATAAAAATAGTTTGATGGATGCATTTAGTGGGAAAATATTTCGTAGAACAGCAAAGAATAATGAGGGTGATTATGGATATCAACTATGAATTTCAGATCTTCCACCAAGAATTAAAAAAGCTGAAGAGAGATTTTCAGCGTTGTGAAGATGTGACAATAAAGAAATCAATTGCCAATGACATTGAACTTTTGGAAAATGCGCTTAAAGCGATCTGAAAAAATGAAGCAGGAGATTTACTATGAGTAGACAAATAACTGATCCAGAATTCCTTTCTTTCTGTGAAACTGCCACACCGATCGAAGTAGTTGAGAAAATTACTGACCATACCATCCGCGGGCTTGAGAAGATTGCGCTTCGTTCGATTTCGACGCGGAACAAGCTTCCGGCTAATGTTGCGAACCTTTTGGTGGCCTATTTTTACAGCCACTATGGGAATCAGGTATATAATCGGAATGATCTGGCACGGCTTTATGACTACTGGGCCTCAAGGGACGTCAGGACAATGGCGAAGGGTACAGAAATGGTCCAGGAGGATATCGAGGAAGTCCTTAAATCATTGAAATAGTCCATTTTTTATGAACAGGCTGAAATCAGCCTGTTTTTTTTTAGAGGAGAATTTGCATTTATCCCGAAATCCTATAAAAAAGATGGAAAGCAGGGTGGTATTTTGCTCCAAGAATCTCTGATAAAAATAGCTAATGTGAATGAGGGTCAAAAGGTGGTCCAGTTATTAAAGCGAATTGCACAGTGGATGAAGGACAATGGGATCAATCAGTGGAGATACCTTCTTAGTGGCGGGGATGATGAAGAAATCCTGCATGCCATAAAAAAGAAGGAAACTTATATCGTTTTGCATGAGGATGAAGTGATTGCAACCTTTACTATTTCGGAAGGCCAGAGTGAATGGGATCAACATATCTTTGGTGATGATGTCGCTAGGGATTCACTTTATTTGCATAGATTGGCCATTTCACCGGAATGGATTGGAAAAGGTGTTGGAAGCGAACTATTGTCCTGGATTTATCAAAACATATCCACAGACAAATCCTTCCTCAAATTAGATTGCGTTGCGGATAACAGGAAATTGAACCAGTTCTATATAGACAACGGCTTTGAATATATGGGCGAAACTGATCATCATAGTAAATACCAAAAAAAATTATAGCACTGAATCAGAGGACTCTAAATGGGTCTTTTTTTAGTGCATTCGTGCGAAGATGTCACTCAATGTTAATAAACAAAACACTTTACCCACAAAAACTGAGGTTACAATGGAGTTGTAAAGAGACCGCAGTTGTGAGGGATTGCTATGTTGATGCAAACAGAATACTTGGCAGACATTGTGAATTATCTGCCTGAGGGTATGATTGTCATGGATACAGTTCGGACGATTCATTACCTCAATGAAAAGGCGCTCGAGATGACAGGATGGAAACTCGGAGAGAAGGTGCCTTACTGTACCTATTGCCAGGAACGTGAAGTGAATGAGCATGAGAACCGCTGTATTCTTACAGCGGATGAGCCAATTCCATCTTTTAACTCCCATTTGGCTGTATATGAAGGCCTTGAAGAGTTTGAAATGTCCTTGAAAAAACTGAACATTGCTGAAGAAACCTATTTTGTCTTGCGGATCCGCCAGCCTGTGCAAAATGAAAACAGCGAACGCGCCAGGTTCCATGAGCTGCTTGTCCGGGAGACGCTGCTTGCCCAGGAGGCAGAACGTAAGAGGATTGCCAGGGAATTGCATGACCATATAGGCCAAAGTGTTTATAGTATATTCCTTGGCCTGGAGGTCATAAAACAGGGAATCAGCGATGAGAAATATCAGCATCATCTTTTCAATATGATGAATGTCATGGAAAAAACGCTCGAAAATATCAAACAGCTGACCAAAAGCCTCCGGCCAGAAATTGTCTACGATATCGGTCTCGAAAAATCACTTCGCCAGGCAGTAAAGGACTGGCGGAAATTATATCAGATTGAGATTTTCCTTGAATTGGAACTGGATAAAGAACAGGAGCCTGACCCGGAAAAAGAGCTCCATCTATTCAGAGTCATACAGGAAAGTGTCGCAAATGCGGTTCGCCACGGTCAAGCAACCTATGTTTCCATTCATTTAAAAACCTATTACCAATATGTCTTCTTCAATTTATTCGATAACGGAAGCGGATTTTTAACAGAAGGCTGTAAAAAGAAAGGGCTTGGCTTAAAGCATATGTATGAGCGCTGCAAAATGCTGGATGGAGATATTAAATGGCTTAGCAAAGAGGGTGGACCTACAAGAGTGGAAGGGTTTGTATCCTTGATCAAAGCGGAGGGAGAGAGGGAAAGTGAATTTAATGATCATCGATGACCATGAGATTGTCAGGGATGGATTGAGCATGCTTCTCCAACAATCATTTTGCATTGATGGAAGGATCTGTGCCTGTGATGGTTATGAGGCTGTAAAAGCTGCAGAAAATTTTCCCGCAGACCTCGTACTGCTAGACCTTTCGATGCCTGGCGGATTGGATGGTATGTCAACTCTGGTAAGATTAAGAAAATTGCTGCCGGCGGCCAAGATTGTCATCTTCTCGATGCACGATGATATCGGCTACCAGAAGAAAGCGTATGAGGCAGGAGCTGACGGCTTTTTAATCAAACAGTTGAAACGGGATGATCTCATCCAGTCCCTTGATCAGATTTTGGCAAACCAGAAGGTATTCGATACGCATGTTTGGGAAGAAGGTTCAGTAGAAGATCATTTTAATCTGGTCGACCTCCCGATAACCAAACGCGAAAAAGAAGTTTTCGTCCTGACTGTTAAAGGATATTCACAAAAAGATATTGCAGAAAGGCTTGACATTTCAGTGAAAACCGTAGAAAACCACCGGCAGAAAATCGGTGAGAAGCTCGGTACCCACAAGCGTTATGAATGGGTAGAAACCGCCAGGAAATACAATGTATTCTACTCTTAACAACAGGGCGTATAACTGTCCTGTTTTTTATTTATTCTCAAATACCTTAGAGATTTTTTTTGGAATGAATATATTTTTACTGGTAATTATTTCATGTCGGGATTTTTTTTGCGATAATGGAAGAATAATAGTCCGAAAGCAGGTGTTTTTGTTGCAAGTACTTCAAGTTAATCAGGTAACCAAGAGATTCAAAGATTTTGAGGCTGTAAAAAATGTCTCTTTTTCTGTTAATAAGGGAGAATCATTTGGTCTGCTTGGCCCTAATGGCGCCGGTAAGACAACGACAATCCAAATGGTATCCGGACTGTTTCCTCCAAGTTCAGGAAGCATCGAGATTGCTGGGATTGATATGATCAGGCAGCCCAAAAGAGGACAGGGACTCTTAGGGATCGTTCCGCAGGAAATTGCTCTTTATCAGACAATGAGTGCAAGGGAAAACCTTGCTTTCTGGGGGAGGATGTACGGTTTAAGGGGACATAACCTGCAAAAGAGGATCAACGATGTGCTGGAAATCATCGGACTGGCTGATCGGGCAAAGGAAAAGGTTGCGACTTTTTCTGGAGGAATGAAGCGGAGAGTCAATATTGGAGCTGCCATTTTACATAATCCTGAATTATTGATCATGGATGAGCCTACTGTAGGGATCGATCCCCAATCCCGGAGCCACATTCTTGAAACAGTAAAAAAGCTTAATCAAGCAGGGATGACTGTCATTTATACAAGTCATTATATGGAGGAAGTCGAGTACCTTTGTGAAAAGATTGGCATTATGGACAATGGAGAATTCATCACTTCAGGAACCATTTCTGAATTAAGGGAGACAATCGGTGATCGGTCTCGGATTGTGATGAATTTTTCGGAAGCGCACGAACCAGGGAACATAAAGAAGGCCCTGAGTCCGTTAGTGCCTGAAGAGGATTTGGCTATCCAAGATGGTGAACTTGCCATCTTCCATAATGAACCGCAAAAGGTCTTGAGTGAATTGATTCAGACAGTAACTGGAGCTGGATTCGATATCACATCTGTTGAAATCGTTGAACCGAATCTTGAAAGTGTCTTCCTCCATTTGACTGGACGAAGCTTAAGGGACTGAGGGGGGGATTATCATGGGATTTTGGTGGCTGGCATTGAAGGATGCGCTCCTGATTGGAAGAGATAAAAAAGCGTTGCTGACACTTATTTTCATGCCGATTTTATTAATTGGTATTCTTGGTGCAGCCTTCGGCAATATGATGGGAAAAGATGATGAAGCTCCCATTAAAAAATTCAAGATTGGAATTGTCAATCTTGATGAAGGTGCTCTTGGCAAGGTATTAGAGGAAGAAGTCTTTATGGAAGGACTGCCAGATCTTATTTCTGCTGAGGAAATGGGCGAAGACGAACTAAAAGATCAATTAAAACAGCAGGCCATCTCCGTGGGTGTCATTCTTCCACGAAATTTTTCGGATTATATTATTTTAGGTGAACAATCAAAAGTTCGAATCATCTCCATTCCATCTGCTTCGATTCAGTCATCGATCGTTGAAAGCGTGGTGCTGCAATTTGCGCAGGGTGCTGCCGTAAATGTGGCAGCGATAAAGGTTGCGGGTCCGCCAGACCCTGGTAAGTCTGTTTCTGCATTTGCCACGTCTGCCATTCCAGCCTTTGACCTTGTCGAAGAGGTAGCAGTGAAGCAGGAACAGAAGCCTGTAGGGTCGTTCCAGTATTATGCAGCAGGAATGGGAGTGATGTTCCTGCTTATGACTGTTATTACGGGTGTAAGCACAATGATTGAAGAAAAGGAACAAGATGTTTTTAATCGTCTGCTAATCACCAAGTTGACCAATACTGATTACCTTTTAGGCAAATTCGTCGGTTTACTGTTCCTGTCCTCAATCCAATTTTTCATCATCATCATCGGAACAAGATACCTGTACGGCGTTGATTGGGGAAATTCAATGTTGGCTGTCATGGTAGTTGGCCTGTCTTTCGTTTTTAGCGTATGCGGTCTTGGAGTCCTTCTGGGCACGCTTGTGAAAACAGAGAAAACGTTCAATGCGGCTGGTATGCTTGGCACGCAGATCATGGCGGCTGTTGGGGGAAGCATGGTCCCGTTATATGTTTTTCCGGAGTGGATGAACTCAGTCGTGAAAATCCTTCCTAATGCCCTTGCACTCCAGACGTTCCTTGATCTGATGACCGGAGCAGACTTGTGGCAAGTATTGGTGGAAGCGGGTATTTTAATCGCCATAGGGATTGGTTCGCTTGTACTTGCGTTTGCATCCCTTTCTGTAAAAAGGAGGGCTTCACATGCTTAAAGTATTCTCCATTGCGGTTTTACATCTGAAAACAATGTTCAAAACACCTTCTGCCATCATTTTGATGTTTGTCATACCAATAATGTTCAGCTTGATTTTTGGCGGAATTGGCTCAGGTGGATCCTCTGAAAATAATAAGCCAGTAGTCATGGTCGTAGAATCAAAAGAAGATTCAGATGGCTCCATCATGAAGCTCTTATCCTCTAACAGCCAGTACAAATGGCAGCGGGCTAGTGAAAAAGCAGCAAGAGATTCGGTCGAAAACCAGAAAGCAATCGCAGCAGTGGTCATGGCTGAATCAATGATAGGAAATTATGAACAGGAAAAACCGCTTTTTCAAATGATTGTCCAAAGAAAAACCCAAGAGTATCTTTCTTTGAACAATTATGTCAAAGGAGTCGGAAGGACAGTTGGACAGTCATTAGAAGTCAACGCGGCACAAGGCAATGAAAAAGCTTTTGATATGATCGGCGAAGTGGCAGCAAAGGAACCGATCGGAGTGAACAGGCAAATAGCCAAAAAAGAACAATCAGAATCAGAATCTGTGGGCATGCTGGCGATTGGCTTTACGATCATGTTCATGATGTTTGGCATTTCAGGAGCTGCATCGGCCATCCTTGATGAAAGAATCGGCGGGACCTGGCAGCGGCTGCTCACTTCTCCTGCTTCCAAAGCCCAGGTGATGGCAGGATATTTAATTTCTTATTTCTTGATGGGAGCTATTCAATTATCCGTCCTGATGGCGGTGATGAACCTGATTTATGGTTCATCATGGGGAAATCTCGTTTATTTCGCTCCTTTTGCGGCACTGGTAATCATAACGATTGTTGGCTTTGGCCTAATGATGGCTGGCATCGTGAAAACAAGACAACAGTCTGGGGCACTAAGTGCGGTGCTGATTGTCAGTACGTGTATGCTTGGCGGAGTCTATTGGCCGATCGAAATCGTACCAGAGTTCATGCAGCAGATTGCTAAAGCAGTGCCTCAGAGCTGGATGATTACAGGATTTCGGGAAATTGTCAGTGGAAGCCTTTATACCCCTGCAATCGTCAACTCTACACTAGTACTGCTCGCTTTCAGTACGATTTTTTTTACTATAGGCTTAAGGAAAATGAAATTTAGTTGAAGATTGCCAGTCCATTTATGGGCTGGTAATTCTTTTTAAGTGGATTCTATCGAAAATTATATTTTGTCGAGTTATAATAGATATTTAGAGTAAGAGTCGAATCAGCGAGCCCTTTCCTTTGCCCGAAAACAGGAAAGAGCCGTGAAACGTTAAAAGAAGAGGTGCTGCACTGCCCTCAAATCAGAAATGTACATGACACGGTAAAAGTGGAAAACCACTATAAATTAACAATAACGCAAAGTGAATTTTGGAGGATAATATGGCTGCATATACCCCTATGATCAAGCAATACCTGCAAGTGAAGGCAGATTACCAGGATGCCTTTTTATTTTTCCGTCTCGGAGATTTTTATGAAATGTTCTTTGAGGATGCGCTGAAGGCATCCCAGGAGCTTGAAATCACACTTACCAGCAGAGAGGGCGGCGGTGAGGAACGGATCCCGATGTGCGGAGTTCCCTACCATTCTGCTCCTAACTATATCGAACAGTTGATAAACAGAGGCTATAAAGTGGCCATCTGTGAACAAACGGAAGACCCGAAGACAGCCAAAGGCGTTGTAAAGCGTGAAGTGGTCCAGTTGATTACACCCGGAACAGTGATGGAAGGGCGAGGGCTTCTGGAAAAAGAGAATAACTTCATTGCCACTGTATCTGTATTTTCTAATAATCAGTACGGTTTTGCCTGCAGTGACCTTTCAACAGGAGAAAGCAGGGCTACATTGATTAAAGGGAGTATTGATGAGCTGGTCAACGAATTATCGATGTCAGGAGCAAAGGAAGTAGTCATTGAAAGCACACTTTCGCCGGAGATCCAGAAAAAGCTCAAGGAACGCTCCATTCTGGCCCTTTCAATAGAGGATAACAGCGAAGTAAATGAGAGTTTTTCAGATTTGTTCGCGGAACTGGATAATGAGGAACTGATCACCACTGCTTCAAGATTGTTTAATTATCTGTACCGAACGCAAAAGCGAAGCCTTGACCATTTGCAAAAAGTTTCGGTTTACCATGTCCAGCAATATATGAAGATTGATTATTTTTCCAAGCGGAATTTAGAGCTGACTGAAACAATCCGCTCCACAGCGAAAAAAGGGACGCTTTTGTGGCTGCTGGATGAGACGATGACAGCAATGGGCGGAAGGATGCTGAAGCAATGGATCAACAGGCCGCTGATTGACAAGTCTGAAATCGGCCGCCGGCAGGAGCTGGTCCAATTATTCGTAGGCCAGTTTTTCGAACGACAGGAATTACGGGAAAAATTAAAGGATGTATATGACCTGGAACGTCTGGCAGGCCGCGTTGCTTTTGGCAATTTGAATCCAAGAGACTTGATGCAGCTGAAGAGATCATTGCTGCAGGTGCCTGTGCTCAAAGATCTACTGGAGAATCTCTCCCATGATGAAGCAGCCAGGATGGCAGAGAGGCTCGATCCTTGTGAGGAAGCTGCCGATTTACTTGAACAGGCAATTGTGGAAAATCCTCCTATCTCTGTAAAAGAGGGCAATATCATTCGTGACGGATATGACCAGCAGCTGGACCAATATCGTGATGCCAGCCGCAATGGGAAGACATGGATTGCGATGCTTGAGCGCGAGGAGCGGGAAAAGACTGGTATCAAATCGCTAAAGGTTGGCTATAACCGGGTGTTTGGCTACTATATTGAAGTGACCAGAGCTAATTTGCATTTGCTGCAGGAAGGACAGTATGAAAGAAAGCAGACTCTTTCCAATGCAGAGCGTTTCATCACTCCTGAGCTGAAGGAAAAGGAAGAACTGATCCTTGCTGCCGAGGAAAAAAGCGTCGAGCTTGAGTACCAGCTATTTACCGGCATCCGCGAGACAATCAAAGAATATATTCCGAGATTGCAGGGCCTTGCAAAGGCGCTCAGTGAACTGGATGTCCTGCTAGGCTTCGCAGAGCTTAGTGAACAAAGACATTATGCCAGACCGGTATTCTCGGCTGACGGTAGAATACACTTGAAGGATGGACGCCATCCCGTGGTCGAAAAGGTGATGGACGCTCAGGAATATGTACCGAATGACTGCTATATGGACAATGAACGCGAAGTCCTGTTGATTACAGGTCCGAATATGTCTGGTAAAAGTACTTATATGCGCCAGGTTGCATTGACCGCCATCATGGCTCAAATTGGCTGTTTCGTTCCTGCTGAAGAGGCTGAGCTGCCAATTTTCGACCAGGTGTTCACCAGAATCGGGGCGGCTGACGATCTTGTTTCAGGTCAAAGTACATTCATGGTTGAAATGCTCGAGGCGAGGAACGCGATTATCAATGCCTCCGGCGACAGCCTGATCCTATTCGATGAGATCGGACGGGGGACCTCGACTTATGATGGTATGGCTCTCGCCCAGGCAATGATTGAATACATCCATGACAAAATTGGCGCGAAAACATTGTTCTCTACCCATTATCATGAATTGACCACCCTGGAAAAGGAATTGCATAAATTGAAAAATGTCCATGTCAGCGCAGTGGAACAAAACGGCAAGGTCGTCTTCCTTCATAAAATCAGGGAAGGCGCTGCGGATAAAAGTTATGGTATCCACGTTGCTCAGCTAGCTGAGTTGCCGCCGGAACTAATTGAACGTGCTGCGGAAATCCTGCAGTTCCTTGAGCAGACGGATAACCAGATTTCCGGTGATATGGACTTTAAGAAGAGCCTGGATACCATTAGGGCATCTGCGGAAGAAGATCTGAGTGTGCTTCAGGCAAGGGAAACAGCAGCTGCGGCACAACTGTCATTTTTCGATGAAGATCCCGGACAACAAAAAACCAATAAGACAAGCAAGAAAGAAAAGCAAGTCCTCGATCAATTGAGTGGACTTGAAATTCTCGATATGACACCATTACAGGCGATGAATACGCTCTATGAATTGCAAAAAAAGCTTCGTAAGTAATGAACAATAAATGATTTTAAAAACCGAACGATCAGGTTACTCCTGATTTCATGATTGCTGGAGGTGAAGAAATGGGAAAGATCATGCAGCTCGATGATGCACTATCGAATAAAATCGCTGCCGGTGAAGTAGTTGAACGTCCCGCTTCCGTTGTAAAAGAGTTGCTCGAGAACGCAATCGACGCCAACAGTACTGTAATTGAAATCGATTTGGAAGAAGCAGGACTTGCGAGGATCCGTATAACAGATAATGGCGATGGCATCGATGAAGAGGATGTTCTTATCGCCTTTCAAAGACATGCTACCAGTAAAATCAAGAATGAAAACGACTTGTTCCGGATCAGGACGCTTGGGTTCAGGGGAGAGGCATTGCCAAGTATCGCCTCTGTTTCAAGGCTTGAAATGAAGACATCGACCGGATTGGAAGGCAATAAAGTGTTGATTGAAGGCGGCAAAGTACAATCGATAGAGAAAGCAGACAGCCGAAAAGGAACGGATATCAGTATCTCTGACCTGTTTTTCAACACACCTGCACGCCTTAAATATATGAAGACCATCCATACTGAGCTCGGCAATATCACAGATGTCGTGAATCGCCTGGCACTCGCGAATCCGAATATTTCATTCAGGCTTGTCCATAATGGACGCCAGCTATTGAAGACGACCGGGAATGGAGACGTCCGGCAGGTACTCGCTGCTATTTATGGCATCAATATGGTCAAATCCATGATCCCCATTTCCGGGGAATCATTGGATTATAAGATAAGCGGCTATATTTCGATGCCTGAGATTACCAGGGCTTCAAGAAACTATATATCGACGATGATCAATGGACGTTTTATCAAGAACTATGCGCTGGTGAAGGCAATCCAGGAAGGGTATCATACCCTGCTCCCGATTGGCCGCTATCCGGTTGTCCTGCTGAACATCGAAATGGACCCGCTGCTCATTGACGTGAACGTCCATCCTTCAAAAATGGAAGTACGATTGAGCAAGGAACAGGAACTTAATCATCTAGTGTCCAGTGTCATCAAGGATGCATTCAAGACGAAAGAGCTGATTCCAGCAGGGTTTGTTGCACAGAAAAAGGAAAAGCCCCAATCGGAACAAACCTTTATGGAACTTGACCACATGGACCATCCTGCTAACCGGCCGGCTAATGGGCAAACTCCTGTGGCCAGCAAACCTTTCGTCGAGGAAAAAGCAGCCGAACTGAGCGAGCGCTACCAAGCAGCAGGACAGCAGGAATTTCCTAAAACCGAGCTGCCAAACTGGCAAAAAGCCTTCGCAGCCCAGGAGCCGTTCATGGACACGAAGTTTAATTCCCAGGAAGAACATCAAGATGTTCAAATCACAAACGTGGTTGAAAATGAGGACTCTATGGAAGAGGAAGAATCTCCATTACAGGTATCTGCACCCCGGGTTCCTCCTTTATATCCAATCGGACAGATGCACGGAACTTATATACTTGCCCAGAATGACCGCGGCTTATATATCATTGACCAGCATGCTGCCCAGGAACGGATCAAATATGAATATTTCAGGGACAAAGTTGGCCAGGTGGCGACTGAGCTGCAGGAAATGCTTGTGCCAATCACCCTTGAATATTCTGCCGATGAATGCATCAAGATCAGCGAATATCAGCATGAGCTTGAGAAGGTCGGTGTATTCCTGGAGCCATTTGGCTACAACAGTTTCATCGTCCGCTCGCACCCTCAGTGGCTTCCTCGCGGCGAGGAAAAAGAGCTGATTGAAGACATGATTGAACAGCTTTTGCTGATGAAAAAGGTGGATATTAAAAAGCTGAGGGAAGAAGCAGCGATCATGATGAGCTGCAAAGCATCGATCAAAGCGAATCATCACTTGCGGATGGACGAAATTCAGGCTTTGCTGGATGAACTCCGCCGCTCGTCTGATCCATTCACATGCCCGCATGGCAGACCCATCATCGTCCATTATTCAACCTATGAAATGGAGAAAATGTTCAAAAGAGTGATGTAAGATGTGAAACAGTGTTTCCTAAAAGGAGACACTGTTTTTTACATCTCAGGGATAGAAGATTTTTCACCTTTAGGATAAAAATGCTTTAAGAAACGCATGTAATAGTGTAAATTTACACTAATAGAAATATATTTCGAAATTATCATCCAACCCAGTTGATTTTTATATGATAAAAGAAAGGGGGAGATTCATTGGTGGTGTTTTCGTTATTAATTACAATCATGCCGATCGTGGTACTGGTTTTTATTGTAGCTTTTGCAGTGAAAAATAAGGAGCAGGGGGGAGAAAAAGTGGTTAGACATTTATACACTTATCTAGTTTTATTTGCCACATTAATGATGGTCATAGGCGGAGGGGTGTCAATTTTCATGGCAGCAGCAGATCTTGCTAGCCCGACAGGCTATTATCAAAGTTTTACAGAATATAAGCAAATGACGATAGCTGGTAAAATAGAAGGTTCGAAAACGGAAATAAGCGAAGAAGAAATGCGGAGTAATTATGAAGTTTATGTAAAAGAGGAACAAAAGCGGGAAAAAAACAGGGCAGTCAATCAAATTATCAAGAGTCTTGGTTTTATTGTCATTCCGCTTCCGGTTTTCCTTTATTTCAACAGGCTTAGGAAGCAGCAATCAGAGTGAACTTCCAGAAGGCACTGCATTTGGTGCCTTTTTTATTTTGTTAGAGGAATAAACCGCATTATAACGAATTTAGAAATCGAAAGTAGAAAGGTGGCGATCATATGTTAAAACGGCCAGATCTAGAAGAGTTTCCAGTATATATGAGGAGTTATGTTCAATTGATTCCAGAAGGAGACATAATCCAGATCCTCAACGGACAACTTGCATCAACGCACAAATTATTTTCCGTGGTTACAGAAGAGCAAGCTGATTACAGGTATGCGGAAGGAAAATGGACTTTATCAGAAGTATTGGGACATTTAACTGATACTGAAAGGATCATGAGCTACAGAATCCTACGTATTGCCCGTGGAGACAAGAGTCCATTGATGGGATTCGACGAAAATGAATATGTACAAGAAGCATCTTTTTACGAAAGAGCGATAGCTGAACTTCTGGAAGACTATCAAAATGTTAGAAGATCAACGATCAGTTTGTTAAAAGGGCTGCCGCAAAAATCTTTACTGAATAAGGGCAATGCCAATGGATTTGAGGTATCGGTGGAAACAATCGCTTATATGATTGCAGGGCATGAACTCCATCATCTAAAAATCATTCAACAAAAGTATTTAAGATATTAAATCATCCAAGTTTATAGAGATACTATGGCTTCAAAAAGAAATCCTGGAGTTGCAAAGTTTTGAGCAGGACGTACAAAGAGACATATAGACTATATGAAAAAAGATTTCCGGTATGCTGAGGATCAAAGAAAAAAATTAATTGCGGGTCAATACAAATAACTCCCTTTTATAGATTGAATATAAAAAGATCGCTAACTAAATAGCGATCTTTTTCTCTGAAAGCTGAAATTTATCTTACAGCGGGCTGAAGTTTATGGATATACTGCAAGGCCTTGCCTGTGCCGATTGCTACAGATTCCAACGGGTTTGGAGCGATATGGACTGGTACCACCATTTCGCTTCCGAGCCAATCCTGCATACCGTTAAGCAGGGCACCGCCGCCAGATAAGATCACGCCGCGGTCAACAATATCTCCGCTCAATTCAGCAGGGCAATCTTCCAAAGTCGCGCGGATCGCTTCCATGATATGAAGAAGAGATTCCTTGATAGCGTCTCTGATTTCATATGAATTAAGAGTAACAGTCTTTGGAAGTCCTGTTACGAGATCACGTCCGCGAATGTCCATTTCCAATTTTTCATGGTCTACAAGCGCGTAACCAATTTCCATCTTGATTTTCTCAGCTGTTCTTTCCCCAATCAGCACGTTGTATTCCTTGCGAACATATTGAATGATATCCTCGTCCAGTCTGTCACCGGCGATCCGGATGGAGTGGCAGGCTACGACGCCTCCATAAGAGATAATCGCTACTTCAGTCGTACCTCCGCCAATATCAACGACAACATTTGCCACTGGTTCATCAACAGGAAGTCCAGCCCCAATCGCTGCGGCTACCGGCTCCTCAATCAAATGGACCTTTTTTGCGCCAGCATTTCTGACAGCATCCTGAATGGCACGACGCTCAACGCTTGTTGAACCAGAAGGTGTGCAGACGACTACATCAGGCTTGCGAAGTGAAAATCCGCCTTTTTTGGCGGCTTTCTTCATTATTTGCTTCAGCATTTCGGTCGTCACGTCAAAATCCGCAATCACACCGTCTTTCAATGGACGGATGGCAACGATTTTGCCAGGTGTCTTCCCGATCATTTCCTTCGCTTCCTTGCCGACCGCAAGGACATTTTTCGTTTCAGTATCAATCGCCACAACTGAAGGCTCGTTCAAGGCGACTCCTTTATTTTTACTATATACTAGAGTATTTGCAGTACCTAAATCAATTCCGATTTCTGTAGTTGATAACATGTTTGTTCACCCAGTTCCCTAAAAATTATTAAACCATCATAAACTTCTATTAAACTATCATGGTTTTGGGGGTGAAAGGGCTTTTGTTACCGAATCGTTATCTAAATGTAAAGGTTAAGGAAAATTTTATCAAGAAATGATATATGGGAATAATACTTGTAAAATAGGGGTATAATGCATAGATGTTCAACTGCTTTCTACTTAATGGTAAAATAAATGTAAGATGTCGGAGTTTAACGACCTGACACCCTCAATGAAAAGGCAGTGTGAAATTTTTTGGAAGAAAAACAGAAACTGATTGTATTAATTGGGCCAACTGCTGTTGGCAAAACAAAGTTAAGTATCGAACTAGCGAAAAAGTACAATGGTGAAATCATCAGTGGGGACTCCATGCAGATTTATAAAGGGATGGATATCGGCACTGCTAAAATCAGTCCGGAAGAGATGGAAGGAATCCGCCATCATTTAATTGACGTCAAAGACCCGGATGAAAGTTTCTCAACTGCGGAGTTTCAGGACATGGTCCGCGAGAAAATACATGAAATCAGCGGACGCGGGAAGATGCCGATGATTGTTGGCGGTACCGGTTTATATATTCAATCCGCTATTTATGATTACCATTTCACCGAGACACCTTCCGACCCGGATTTTCGCCACAGGTTAGAAAAAGAAGCCGAAGAAAAAGGCCCTGAAGCTCTACATGGAAAGCTGGAAATTGTGGACCCGGAAAGCGCATCCAGAGTTCATCCCAATAATATCCGCCGTGTGATCAGGGCGCTCGAAATCAACCACTGTACCGGAAAAACTGCGGGTGAGCTGCAGGCCAACCAGTCACCGGAATTGATGTATAATAATGCGATCATTGGCCTGACAATGGAGAGAGAATTGCTTTACAACCGGATTAACCGCCGTGTCGACCTTATGATGGAGCAAGGGCTTCTAGATGAGGTCAAGTATTTTTATGACAAAGGTTTGAAAGAATGCCAATCGATCCAGGCGATTGGCTACAAAGAGCTTTACGAATACTTTGACGGGAAGGTTACCCTGAGTGAAGCGATTGAAAATTTAAAACAAAATTCCCGCCGCTATGCAAAAAGGCAGCTAACCTGGTTTCGAAACAAGATGAATGTGGAATGGTTTGATATGTCAGAGTCTAATGACGCTGAAAAAAAATTCGCTGAAATTTCCAAGTTCATTGAAGGAAAGCTCAAGATAAAAGCGAATACATAATAATAGAGATAAAAGAGGAGGATCCCGCCCATGAAACAAGTGAACATTCAGGACCAGTATTTAAACCAGCTACGCAAGGACAACATCAATGTGACCGTATTTTTATTGAACGGATTTCAGCTGAGAGGTCAAATAAAAGGATTTGACAACTTTACTGTCTTATTCGAGTCAGAAGGGAAACAGCAGCTTGTGTATAAGCATGCCATTTCAACCTTTGCGCCGCAAAAAAATGTCCAGATTGATTTCGAAGCTCAGGCTTAATTCCATAATGAACGAAGAAAACCCGCTGATTGCGGGTTTTTTTGTGCGGGCTTAGCGAGTGAGTCAATAAGAAGATTAAATGTTTATTTTAAAATGAATTCCATCGTCCTTGAATACATATAAATATAGAAGTTTTATTTCTTGGGAAACCGCATAATACGACAAATTTAAAAGTCCTGCTGGAATTTTGTCGCCGACACTTTCCCAAAAAATCAATAACTATGAATATATAATGTAAGAATGATAGGTGAATATCACATATACAGCGTTGATGCGTATATTGTTTCCAGAATGAGAGGTGATATCTTTGGACCAACCGCAACGCAAGAAAAACAACGGTCAAATCAGCATTGTATTGAACGCTCAGAAAAGGAAGGCGTTGACAAAAGAATTGCCTGAGCCGCAGCTGGTTCCAAAGTCCATCCCGCAGGAGCATACAGCTTTAAAGGAAATAGAGGAAGAGCTCGGCGCCCTGGTTGGCATGGAAGAAATGAAAAGGATGATCAAAGAAATCTATGCTTGGATCTATGTGAACAAAAAGCGGGAAGAGATGGGACTAAAAGCCGGAAAACAGGCTCTCCATATGATGTTCAAGGGAAATCCTGGAACCGGCAAGACGACGGTGGCCAGGATAATCGGTAAGCTTTTCCTCAAGATGAATGTCCTTTCAAAAGGGCACTTGATCGAGGCGGAGAGAGCGGACCTTGTTGGGGAATACATTGGACACACGGCGCAAAAAACGCGGGATCTGATAAAGAAAGCGATGGGTGGAATCCTGTTCATTGACGAGGCCTATTCACTAGGCCGTGGAGGAGAGAAAGACTTCGGCAAGGAAGCGATTGATACATTGGTAAAGCATATGGAGGATAAGCAGCATGAATTCATCTTAATCCTGGCAGGCTATTCACGGGAAATGGATTTTTTCCTGACCCTGAATCCCGGCCTTCATTCAAGATTTCCGCTAGTTATAGACTTTCCCGACTACTCCATCGACCAGCTGATGGAGATCGGCCAGCGAATGCTGAAGGAAAGAGAATATAGCTTGAGCCATGAGGCCGAACGGAAACTGAGGGAACATCTGATAACAGTGAAATCAACCCTTGGAGCTGCAGCTTTCTCGAATGGACGATATGTCAGGAACGTCATCGAAAAATCCATCAGGGCCCAGGCGATGCGTTTACTTATGCAAAATCAATATGACCGCCATGAACTGATGACCTTAAGGAGCAATGATCTCGTTTTTTCTGATGATCAGAAGGGGAAATAATGTCAGCAGTCTTGTTGACATTATTTTTTATTCTTGATAATATACCCATATGGGTATACTGAATTTAACGGGGGTATTTTAAAATGAACGAAATTACTGTCTACACTACTAACACATGTCCTTATTGCACAATGCTGAAGAATTTCCTTGATGATAAAGGGATTTCGTACAAAGAAGTGAATGTCCAGCAAGATCCGATCGCAGCGCAAAGGTTGGTAAATGCAACTGGACAAATGGGAGTGCCACAGTCCAATGTCAACGGAAACTGGGTACTGGGATTTGATCCAAATTCAATCATGTCACTCCTGAAATAAAAAAAGTAAAAGGGATTCCAATGATCTGGAATCCCTTTTTTTAATCCTCAAATATGCTGATCGATTTACAGATGAATTGGATAAACTAAAAATCGATAGGTTTAATAAGTGTTAAATTGGGTAAATACAATGGGGTTTCCCTAACTGATTTAGAATAAAATTGGTCCTAAGCCAATTATACAGAGATAAAGGAGTTAAAAACTGATGGGGTATGAGTATAAGTATGAAATCAAAGGTATTGATTTTGGATGGGATATAGAATCAGGTAGATTCATTTTTGAAGGTGATGATGCAGTCCTTTTCTGGATCTCTTCCGCTATGAAAACCTTTTTCGATACAATTGAAGAAATTTCAGGTGAGGAAGCTTCCAATCTTGTGTTCGAATCCACAGGATTCCGCCAGGGTCTTGTGGTTGGCCAATATTTTGAAAAGATGAAAGAAGTCAGTGTGGCAGAAGCGGCAGAGATGATTACCAATACATATGCTTCAGCAGGCTGGGGCCTCACAATCATCAAAGACCTGGATTTTGAGACAAGAACATTTACCGCTTTTATGAAGGACAGCTGGGAACATAAAGTCAATGTCGCCCAGGGAAAGAAAAAGGGAGGCAGCTTCCTGCCCGCACATTATGCAGGTGTGTTTTCCGGTTTATTTGGAACGAATATCTGGTATGAAATCAAACAGCATCAACTTGAAGGGCATGAATATAGTATAATTGAATATTTTCCGTCTGATGTGACCATTGCTGATAATATCCATCAACTGGCCCGCAATAAAGAATCTGAACAAATCAAGAAGCTTGAAACCCTGGTCGAGGAGAAAACAGCTGAATTAAAAGATTTGGTCCATCAGCTCTCTTCCCCGATCATCCCTGTCCTCGAAGGAATCGTTGTTGTCCCGTTGATTGGGAAATATGATGAAGAAAGGGCAGACCAGCTGATTGTGAAGACATTGAATCATCTTCCGTCCTATAAAGCAAGTTATCTTGTCCTTGATTTAACAGGATTGGATCAGGAAATCGGACCGCATGCCGTCAGTCTCATTGAGAAAATCGGATCAGCTGCCAGGCTCATCGGTACAAAGACAATTCTCGTCGGCATTTCGTCCGCGCTGGGAATCGAAATTACACAGTCCAACATCAATCTCGCAAAATTCGATTGCTTCCAGACCCTGCAGCATGGAATTCACTATGCTATTGGACAGATGGGACGCAAAATCATATAGTTGTTGGAACAGGAAATTAAAAAGCAGAGCCGTTATTTCGGCTCTGCTTCTTTTAGTTGACCCCCAGTTTCCGGACGGGCAAATGCCACTTATATGTGTAGGAAAGGACGCGAAGGGCAGTGATGACAACAAATAGGCCATAAAGTTCGACTGCTTTATCCGCCATGCCCAGTCCAATGACAAGGCCGGCAAGTACGGCCCATACCGCGTAGATTTCAGCTTTCAGAACCAGCGGTTTTCTGCCTGCCAGGAGATCGCGGAGCATTCCACCGCCGCTTCCGGTCAATACAGCTGCTACAATTACTGCACTCAATGGGTGGCCCATATTGGAGGCATAGATCGCTCCCTGGATCGCGAAGGCCGCAAGCCCTATCGCATCGAAGAAATTGCCCCATCGCTGCCAGTGTTTTAAAAGATTGCGGGGAAACAGGAATACAATGGTGATTGAAAGCAACGCCAAATTAAAGAATATTCCCTGATCCCAAATCGCCGAAACCGGAACCCCGATGAGGAGATTGCGGATTGCTCCGCCTCCAAATGCTGTCACGATCCCTAATATATAAACTCCGAAGATGTCGTATTCCTCTTCCATCGCAATGATAGCTCCGCTGATTGCGAATGCTACTGTTCCGATCATGCTAAGAACTTCCCATGTCATCCTGTTTTTCTCCTCTTGTTCAAATGGTGTCTTAATACTAAAATATGAAAATGCAAACATATTGATTTTATCATGTCTGTTCCAATTTACAATGTATTTCTCCGCTGTTTTCAAAATTTTTATTTGATGATTTATTTTGGTATGATGTCTTTAGCTATATAAGGAGAGAAGGGTGCTATGTGGAACAGGATAATGTATTCGAAAAAGTCATTCTTGTAGGCTGCCAGACGACGGAGGAAGATGATCTTCGTTTTCAATACTCCATGGAGGAGCTTGAATCGCTTACCGAAACCGCGAAGGGAAATGTCCTGATGCAGGTTGTCCAAAAGCGTCCCAAGATCCATCCTGCTACATACATAGGAAAAGGCAAGGTAGAAGAACTACAGGCGCTCGTAGACGAACTCGAGCCAGACCTGATCATATTCAATGATGAGCTTTCGCCCAGCCAGAACCGGAACTTGTCAGCTGGCTTGAATGCCAGGATCATCGACCGGACGCAGCTGATTCTCGACATATTCGCGCAAAGGGCGAGGTCGAAGGAAGGGAAGCTCCAGGTTGAGCTTGCCCAGCTACAGTACCTGCTCCCGCGCCTTGGCGGACAGGGTATTGAAATGTCACGGCTCGGTGCCGGTATCGGTACTAGAGGGCCTGGTGAAACCAAACTGGAATCTGACCGCCGCCATATCCGCAGACGGATTGATGATATCAAAAGTCAGCTGTCAGTCATCGTCCAGCATCGGGACCGTTACAGGGAAAGAAGGAAAAAGAACAAAGCATTCCAGATTGCACTTGTCGGCTACACGAACGCCGGGAAATCAACATTGTTCAATCGATTGACTGAAGCTGATTCATTCGAGGAAAACCAACTATTTGCAACGCTGGATCCAATGACAAGGAAGGCGATTTTGCCAAGCGGTTTTACAGCGCTGCTGACAGACACGGTCGGATTTATCCAGGACTTGCCGACAACCCTGATTGCCGCGTTCCGTTCCACTCTTGAGGAGGTCCGTGAAGCGGATTTGCTCCTTCATGTTGTCGACATGTCGAATGAGGATTATTTTTCCCATGAACAGACTGTCAACAAACTGCTGGAGGATCTGGAAGTCCATCAGATTCCCCAGATTACCGTGTACAATAAACGGGATATCGCCCATCAGGATTTCGTGCCAAACGCCCAGAACGAGACGGCATTTATAAGTGCGTTCAGTGAGGAAGACCGAAGAAACTTGCTTCTGAAGATTGAACAGACAATCATAGGCATGATGGAGCCTTTCCATGTACTGGTACCATCTGATGAGGGGAAACTGCTGGCTCAGCTGAAAAATGAGACCATTCTCCGTGAACTTGCTTTTGACGAAGAAAAACAAGGATATGTTTGCAGAGGCTTCTCTTTGACTGACCATCAAATAACCGGTCAGCTAAAGCGATTTTCACTTTAAAATGAGTTATGAGATAGGAGAGCAACATGTTTACACAATTGAAGAACGGGCAATTGCTGCAGCCGCTGGTTAGTGAGGTAGAGCAGCAAATTGCCGGTGTGCACAAGAAAATAGAAGAACAAATCGACACCAATCAATTCAGGGTGCTGCAAAGCTTTCAGAAACATCGAGTAAGTGATTCACATTTCATTCCGACAACTGGATACGGCTATGATGATGCAGGGCGCGAAACACTCGAAAAGATTTATGCAGAGGTGTTGGGTGCTGAAGCGGGACTTGTCCGCCCGCAAATCATATCAGGAACCCACGCAATCTCTATTGCGTTGTTTGGGATCCTGCGTCCTGGAGACGAGCTTTTGTACATCACTGGAAAGCCTTATGATACCCTAGAAGAAATTGTAGGTATACGCGGAACAGGAAATGGTTCGTTAAAAGAATTCGGTATCTCCTATAATACGGTCAACCTTACCGAAAAAGGAGAGGTAGACTGGGATGCGATAAAAAAGGCAATCAAGCCTGAAACGAAAATGATTGGCATTCAGCGCTCGAAAGGTTATGCAACGAGGCCCTCGTTCACTGTTGAACAAATTGGCGAAATGATCAGGTTTGTGAAGGAAATCAAATCGGATGTCATCGTTTTCGTTGATAATTGCTATGGGGAATTCGTGGAAGAGCTGGAGCCCTGCCATGTCGGAGCTGACTTGATGGCAGGTTCATTAATCAAGAATCCTGGAGGTGGAATTGCCAAGACTGGAGGATACATCGTTGGCAAAACACAATACGTAGAGTCCTGCTCCTACCGGATGACTTCTCCGGGAATCGGTGCTGAAGCAGGAGCTTCCCTGTATTCTTTACAGGAAATGTACCAGGGTTTTTTCATGGCACCCCATATTGTCGCCCAGGCACTGAAGGGAGCAGTTTTCACGGCAGCGATGCTTGACCGCTTAGGAATGAATTCTTCCCCGAAATGGGACACGGAGCGTACAGATTTGATTCAGTCTGTCCAATTCGATGACCGCGACAAAATGGTTGCCTTTTGCCAGGCTATTCAGTATGCATCCCCAATCAATTCATATGTAACTGCCCATCCGGCCTACATGCCTGGTTATGAAGATGATGTCATTATGGCTGCTGGTACATTCATCCAGGGCGCAAGCATTGAACTGACTGCGGATGGACCAATCAGGCCGCCGTATGTAGCGTATGTACAGGGGGGCTTGACTTATTCCCATGTGAAGATGGCTGTTCTCATCGCGGTCGATTCTTTAATTGAAAAAGGTTTAATCTCATTAAAATAGGTAAATATACAACAGGACGCTTGCTAAATTGGTCCTGTTGTTTTTTTATGATTTTTCATGTCAGATAATCTAACATATGTTTGACAACATACCTTACATTGAATATAATGAGATTATCTTAAGAGGGAAGGAGGAGAAATCATAATGGGCGGAAGTGAAATTCGCCGGAATATGCCGCTTTTCAGCATCGGGATTGTCATGCAGTTGACAGATTTGACTGCCAGGCAAATCCGTTACTATGAAGAGCATGAATTGATTTCTCCGGCTAGAACCGAAGGAAACAAACGCCTCTTTTCCTTGAACGATATAGACAAACTCTTAGAAATCAAAGATTTGATTGACCAGGGTGTCAACATGGCAGGCATCAAGAAGATATTTAATGTAAAACAAGAGGCAGACATGAGTGCTGCTGAAAAGAAACAAGCAGAAAAAACGAGACGGGATCTTTCCGATGCAGATTTAAGAAAATTGCTTCGCAAAGAACTGCTCCAGGCAGGTCGCTTCAACCGCTCAACAGACCGAGGCGACATGTCAAGATTCTTTCACTAATGCACTATTGATAAAGTTTAAATTTTAGGAGGAAATCCAGTATGGCTAAGACGTATTCAAGAGAAGATATTATCCGTTTATCAAAAGAAGAAAATGTAAAATTCATTCGTTTGCAGTTCACCGACATTTTAGGAACAATCAAGAACGTTGAAATTCCAATCAGCCAGCTTGAAAAAGCACTTGATAATAAAATGATGTTTGACGGATCTTCAATTGAAGGTTTCGTTCGAATCGAAGAGTCTGATATGTATCTGATTCCTGATCTGGACACATGGGTTATTTTCCCTTGGACAGCAGAAAAGGGTAAAGTTGCCCGCTTGATCTGTGATATCAAAAATTCCGATGGCACACCATTCGCTGGTGACCCTCGCGGAAACCTAAAGCGAATCTTGAAAGAAATGGAAGAGCTGGGCTTCACCAACTTCAACCTTGGACCAGAACCGGAATTCTTCCTGTTCAAGCTTGATGCAAATGGCGAGCCAACACTTGAATTGAATGATAATGGCGGATACTTTGACCTTGCACCGACTGACCTTGGTGAAAACTGCCGCCGCGATATCGTGCTCGAGCTAGAGGAAATGGGCTTTGAAATCGAAGCATCACACCATGAGGTTGCTCCTGGACAGCATGAAATCGACTTTAAATATGCAGATGCACTAACTGCTTGTGACCAAATCCAAACTTTCAAGCTTGTTGTAAAAACAATCGCACGTAAACATGGATTGCATGCGACATTCATGCCAAAACCATTGTTCGGGGTGAACGGATCAGGAATGCACTGCAATATGTCATTGTTCAACAACGGCGAAAACTCATTCTATGATCCATCCGATGAAAAACTTGAACTAAGCGAAACGGCTTACCAGTTCATCGCAGGTACATTGAAGCACGCATCTGGCTTCACAGCTGTAACTAACCCGACAGTAAACTCATATAAGCGCCTTGTTCCTGGCTATGAAGCACCTTGCTATGTAGCTTGGTCTGCTAAGAACCGCTCACCATTGATCCGTATTCCGGCATCACGCGGTCTGAGTACACGTGTCGAGGTCCGCAGTGTTGACCCGGCTGCTAACCCGTATCTTGCTATGGCAGTATTGCTGGCTGCAGGACTTGATGGAATCAAGAAAAAGATGGCTCCTCCTGCATCAGTTGACCGCAACATCTACGTGATGAACAAAGAAGAGCGTGTAGAAGAAGGGATCGACGATCTGCCGCCAACACTTGCAGCTGCACTTGACCAGCTGAAGAAGGATGAAGTAATCAGCGCTGCACTTGGCGAACACATCCTTGAACATTTCATTGAAGCGAAAGAAATCGAATGGGATATGTTCCGCACCCAGGTTCACCCTTGGGAACGCGAGCAGTATATGAGCATGTATTAAAAGAATTAGCCCTTGATACCAATGGTATTGAGGGTTTTTCTTTTTAGGGAGAATTCCTATTGGAGGATAAAATGGCCCAAATTTGCCACAGAATTAAAAAAGATCTTTCGTCCACTTTCATACTTTTCAATTGCTTCCTGCTTCCTCTTCTTCGATACATGAGCGTATACATCTTAGGTTATTAGTTCACTTCCTTCGCCGGTTATTCCTGCAGTTTCTTCATGCTATGCCTGTCTCCAGACATGGAGATAACGTCGGCTTTGAAGTTTTTATTGATATTAAATAGAATAATCTAGGGGAATAAAGTAAGTTTGAAAAGGGACGAAAATATTATGTCCTTAATGCCTTAATTAAAGAAGTGAGCTAAAGGAGAAAAAAAACCAGGCTAATAAAGCCTGGTAGAAATCATTTAATGCTCTTTTTTACAATCCAACCCTTAACTAAGTAATGCCTGGAAGCATTGAATTGCCAAATCCATGTATCACTGTGCACAATATCAAAATTTTTTAGCATATCTTCTGTAATTCTTCCTGCTATTACGAGTCCGGAGTTCTCGAATTCTTGCTGATTCGTTGGAGTTAGCATATCTTTTGGTTCTTTAATGAGGGTACCTATTTTACTGCTTTCATATGATTCACCTACTGACCATACGTATTGCTCCGATGTAATCAATGCAAGCGAATCAGTATTTTCATCTAGCAAATTATAAATTTGCATTACATGGTTTTCGGTTGCCTTATTAGCAAATTCTGTACATTGCTTCATAAGCTTTTTTGTCAATATCCCTCTAGAACGTGTCTCTGTGATAAGAAGGAGAGGTGTGGCGAGTTGGGATGATACTGTAGATGATATAACAAATTGGAATTTCTCTTGCAAAGGACTTTTTGGAAGAATAGCATCATCTTTTAATAACTTTTCTAATATTGAATTTGCTTTATATTGGTCGTTATCTTTAATTATAGCTAGGATATATTGTTTCGTATAACTTCTATCCGCATTGGTAAGGTCTTTAACAACATTTTTTACTTTTAATTGTGTTTCCATAGGCAGTGATTTTTTTGTTTCTTGTAATGAATCTTTATCAATATCTAAAAGAATAGTTGATTGAAACCTGTCAGTAATCTTTGTAAGTGGTAAATCTTGTCCTGTACCGATACCTAGAATAATAGCATTTCTTTGGTCAGGTAATAAAGATAAAGATTTATCGCAAAGAAAATCTAACTGTTTTTTATGGTCTTTCCAATAAAGAGAGGTTTCTTTTGCATCGTTGTTAATTGAGTTATAAAAACTACTAATTATTTCCTTGCTCAATGATTCGCACCTACTTTTATATTCTTAGATTGTATAATACTACAACTTATTATAGAAATCACTAGGGGACTAAGGTTTCGAATTAAATTCTACTATTGAATAGTATGTACGACTTATCAATATCAAACTTATAATCAAGAATATAAATAGGATGAGCTAAGGTGGGTCAATTTGTATGGACCTTGTAGTATCTTTTGATGAAAATTGGATACTAATTACATGATTAAAACATTCGGTTACGGAGCAGACAGCAAGCAATGTAAAACTGCTCCATCTTTTTAGAAAACTATTTATGCAGGCACTTACAATAAAAGTAATTTGATGATAAATACTATCGGTTGACCCACTGTTAATCGGGTAAACAGGACAGCGTGAAGGAAATTTGAGGAGGACAAATAATTATGACGAACCGAATGATTCTTATAGGAAAATTAACCAAGGATCCAGAATAAAGTTTGCGTCATAGTCGAGTTGTGTTCACTACCTTCACGGTAAAACCATTCTCCCTAATTACTGTTCAAGTAGTAAGTGGGAGAACTGCCATCGTTTGTGATTACCTCTGTGAAGTGTTTGAAAAAAGTAAAAGGGAGCTGAAGAATAATGCTGAATTTTCTAGTTTCTAATATTAAATATCACTTATGCAGAGGGCCAATTGGAGAGCGTCGAGGTACACTTCTATGTACAAGATGAAAAGAGAAACCTGTTCGATGTGAATAGCTATATTCCGTTTACTGCTGAAGAATACGCTGGCAATGATTTAGGTACATCCTTAACCGGATAAGAAAGGGAGAGTATTTCAAATAGATTACTTCAAACAGATGCCGTAAAGGACTTTTTATTTAGTTTATAGAATATGTATTCTCCCAGCTTTTCTAATGATATTATGGTAAAAAAAGTGAATAAAGGTGGAGGAAAGATGTTGTACACTGAATTTATTAACAGAATTGTAAAGTCGCCTGCACAAAGAAAAGAATTAGAGGAAGACATGGGTAAACTGGAAGTCCACGCTTTAAATCTTTTGAAAGATATGGATGTGTGCCGTTTTATAATTAAAAACTGGTTCGGTAAATTTGATCATTTTTTAATTGGACCTTTATTTGATGTAGATTCAGTAATTGATACAGTTAATTATTATTTAGAGGACAAGAAAGTTGAACCTGATCCTAATTTTAAAGGGAAAGGCGCACTTGCATTTGTAAAAAGTATGGAATTAACAATAAATAAAGATGAGGGAGCAATAAAATTAAGTGATGAATTTAGAAGCTGGGATAAAGAAGTTAAAGAATTTTTGATTTACACATATGTTAAAGCTTTTTGTGACTTTAAAACATCAGAATCAATGTTAATAATTGAACCAAAAGAAACAATTGAACAACCTAAAACCTTTGAAGAGAAAGCAATAGAGACTTTAGGATTGGCTGTTTTAGGGAATGTAACTGGAGTACCAGGTATTGGCTTAATGAAAAAAGTAGATAATTGGTCAGAAAAAATCAGACAGAAAAAGATATATAATGAACGCATGTCAGATGTTGATATAAACTTTTTTGATGAGATTCTTAAACAAGAAAAATTCCAACGATTAAAAAGTTTAATGATAAAGAGAGTTCAAGAAAATCTATAGTAAACAAAAGGAGCTAACTTAGCTCCTTTTTATCTGGTTAATCTAGGTAATCTGAGCACTGTCCTACAACTGCCCCAGTAAATGAGAGAAAAGAAGGCGACAGGTGCAATTATTTCTTTTCGTAAATCGTCATTCCATACATTTAGGATTCGTTTTGAAACCAACTATAGCAGTAGAATCCGTACACAGGTTCATCTTTGGGAACACGAGCAGTATATGAGCAACAATTCCTGTGATAGCAGATTCAGATTAAATAGAAGTATTTGCATGTAAATCCAAATGATCGTCAAATGCCATAAGCTAACAATAAATGATCACTAGCTTTTATCATTTTTTTCACATTAATCACTAAATCCCCGCAAATCACTCCTTTTTCAACCAGTTGGATAAAATCACTCGCCAAAAATTAAAATTTTCAGAAAAATAATTGACTTTTTCCTATTTACACGTTATCTTTGTTTTAAAATATATAACACATTTATTGCGTTACGGTAATATAACGTTATATAAATAAAATTTTATGTAATACAGGGGGCGGAATCTTGATCTTACATGAAATCGAAACGAAAAGCCGTGAGTTTATCGAAGAAATTCAGTTGCAAAGGCTTAAGTCAGTAGTCGAAAAAGTAGCTCAGAGAGTACCCTTTTACCAGAAGAAATTTGAAAAAGCCAATTTTTCTCCTGAAATGTTGAACAGTCTGCAAGATTTGGAAGCGCTTCCTTTCACCGATAAGCAAGATCTGCGTGACCATTATCCATTCGGATTATTCGCTGTTTCCCAGAGTGAACTGGTAAGGGTTCACGCCTCTTCTGGAACAAGCGGAAAGCCGACAGTTGTAGGCTATACCCAAAATGATATTGACATGTGGGGAGAAATTGTCGCAAGGGCAATCGCTCTGGCAGGCGGTGAACCAGGGAAGTTCCTCCATAACGCCTATGGATACGGCCTTTTTACCGGGGGCCTCGGGCTACATTATGGAAGTGAAAAGCTGGGAATGGTGACTGTGCCCGTATCTGGAGGCAATACCCAGAGACAAATCATGCTGATTGAAGATTTTAAACCGGAAGTCATATGCGGAACTCCTTCATACATTCTAAACATTGCTGAGACGATGGAAGAAATGGGCAAGGATCCACGCAATACTTCGCTGAAATATGGAATCTTTGGTGCTGAGCCCTGGTCGGAAGAAATGAGGAAAACACTGGAAGAGAAGTTGGGAATCAAAGCATGTGATATTTATGGGCTTAGTGAAGTAATCGGGCCGGGTGTTGCAAATGAGTGCCATGAAGCACAGGCAGGACTCCATGTCGCAGAAGATCATTTTTATGTAGAAGTCATAGACCCGCAAACATTAAAACCTGTACCTGATGGGGAAGAAGGGGAACTGGTCTTCACAAGCCTGACAAAGGAAGCATTTCCAGTGATCCGTTACCGTACAGGAGATATCGCGTCGGTGACAAGGGAAAAATGCAGCTGTGGCAGGACAACAGTAAGAATGTCGCGCGTCAAGGGCAGAATCGACGACATGCTCATCATCAATGGTGTCAATGTCTTCCCTTCACAAATAGAACACTGCATGCTGACAGTCCCGGAACTTGCTCCTCATTACCAGATTCAAATTTTACAGAAGCGGACGTTAAAGGTTCTGGAACTGCATGTTGAGATGAATGAGGAATACTTCTCCCTGATTGGTGAGGATCCGATTTCCGATATGGTTTATCAGCTCGAGCAAAGGATTCAATCGCTGCTTAAAAGCCAGTGCCTGATTTCGATGGAGGTGCGTGTCCATCGTCCAAAAACAATCCCTCGTTCTGAAGGGAAAGCAGTCCGGATCATCGATAAAACAAAGGAACCAATTGGAACGGAATCATAAGGAGGTAAAACAGCATGGAAAATACACTTTCCTTCGACCAGTTGACGGAAGAAGAGAAATATCAGCATTTTATGAAGCGGATCGAAGCTGGAGAAAAAATCGAGGCGGATGACTGGATGCCGCAGGACTATCGAATGACGCTGATCAAGCTGATTTCAATGCATGGCATCAGTGAAATTATGGGGGCGCTGCCGGAAAAGGAATGGGTGCCCAAAGCTCCTTCGTTAAAAAGAAAGCTTGGAATCATGGCAAAGGTCCAGGATGAAATGGGACACGGCCAGCTGCTGTTAAGGGTGGCGGAAGATTTGATGAAGCCTCTTGGAAAATCGAGAGAGAATATCATCGAAGACTTGCTTTCCGGTGATTTAAAATTTCACAATGTCTTTCATATGGAAGCGAAGACCTGGGGAGATGCCGGTTTGATCGGATGGCTTGTTGACGGAGCGGCGATCATCACACAGACGAATATGCTTGATGCTTCTTATGGCCCATATGCTAGAGCATTGAAACGCATATGTGCTGAGGAAGTTTTCCACGCCCAGCATGGAGAGGCGATCATCATGGCCCTTGCTGAAGGAACAGAAGAGCAAAAAGCGATGATCCAGGATTCGATTGACCGCTGGTGGGAAGCGCTGTTAATGTTCTTTGGACCCGGGGATGCAACGACAACTGGAACTTCAAAACAGGATACGACAATCAAATACAGGATCAGGACCAAAACAAACGAAGACCTGCGCCAGGATTTTTTCACAAAATATATCCCGAGGGTCCTTTCGCTTGGCCTGAAGCTGCCTGATGAAACCATGCATTTTGACCAGGAGTCGGGCATGTGGCAATACAAGCAGCCGGATTGGAGCAAGTTCAAGCAAATCATCAAGAACAACGGGCCAAAATCAAAAGAACGTCTCAGATTAAGGGAGATTTCCTACAGCAACAATAAATGGGTAATCGACGCGTTAAGCGCTCAAGCATAAAACAAATGGGGCAGATGCATCTGCCCTCTGACTTCAAGGGAAAGGGGATGAATTCATGTCTGGGAAAGGATTTTACCAGGAGTTTGAAGTATTCAGCAAGCGGACGGATACATCGCCGATGCAATATCAGTTCTCATTGCTCGCTCCGAACCATGAGCTAGCGCTGGTGATGGCACAGGAAAACTTTATGCGCCGAGAACCGGTTGCCGATATTTGGGTGGTAAAACGGGATGATGTAAGGAAGATGTCGCTAGAGGAACGGCAAACATTGCAAAGGCTTGATAATAAAGACTACCGCAATACAAAAGGCTATGGCTATTTGAAAAAGAAATGGCGTCATTACGAGCAGGAGATGCTTGATGAAAAAGAAATACTGTCTTGGGGAGGGAAGGGGACATGAGATATGAACTTGAAGATGTTCAAAAAGATAATGCTTACTGTGGCGCTGTTCATGAGCTCCTGTTCCAGCTGGCCGATGACGATTTCATCCTTGCCTATCGTGGCTCGGAGTGGCTGGGCCTCGCCCCCCACATCGAGGAAGATGTCGCGTTTTCATCCATCAGCCAGGATACGATGGGGCACGCCGCGATGTTCTACCAGCTTCTAAGTGATTTGGGAGCAGGTGACCCTGACAGGCTTGCCCATGCGAGACCGGCAGCTGAACGAAAGAATGCGGTCTTGCTGGAAAAGGTGAATGGTCCTGGAACCTATTTGACAGAGCCACACTATGACTGGGCATTCGCGGTCGTCAGGAACTTTTTTTACGCACAGGCCAAGAAAGTGAAGATTGAATCATTGAAGAACTCTTCGTACCAGCCACTGGCCGAGGCAGCTGTCAAGATCAATATGGAGCTATACTATCATTTATTGCACTGGAAGACCTGGTTTTCGCAGCTTGTCAGTGCAGGAGGCGAAGCAAGGTCAAGGATGGAAGCTGCAATGGAAAAGGTGTTTGAAGAGCTTGATGGCTTGTTTTCGTTCGGAGCAAAAGGTGAAGAGTTTTCGAAACATAGCTTGATAGATTCTGAGGCAGCACTGAAGACCAGATGGGTCCAAGTGTTGACACCATTGTTTGAGTCATTGAACCTTGGTATGCCGGAGAAATTCGGGATGAAGAGCGGAAATGGGCGGAATGGCGAACATACAGCAGATTTGCAGACAGCTCTTGATACATTGGGTGAGGTTTATAACTTTGATCCGGCAGCAAGCTGGTGATGACGGATGCTGAGAGATAAAGTTTACGAGGCACTGCAAACTGTTAAGGATCCTGAAATCGATAGTGTTTCGATTATCGAGCTTGGTATGGTAGAAGAGCTCCAAGTCCTGCCGGATGCCATTCTGATCAAGCTTTTGCCGACATTCATGGGGTGCCCGGCGCTTGATATCATCAAAAACAATGTTGTCAAAGCAGTTTCGGCGATCGACGGAGTCGATAAGGTAGAAGTGGAATTCATTTTCCATCCGCCATGGACCTCTGATCGGGTTAGCGAAGCTGGCAGGGAAAAGCTTAAGGAATTCGGCATCGCCCCGCCGCCGAGGCATATTGCGGACACTGGCGAGTGGCAGGCGGACTGCCCATATTGCGGTTCGACTTATACAACCATGGATAACCTCTTTGGACCGACAGCATGCCGCAGTATACTCTACTGCAAGTCTTGCAAAAATCCATTTGAGGCAATGAAACCGGTATCAACATTGATGTGACCTAAAATGTCAGATCAATTGATTAATAGCTTCAAGAATCTGCGCATATATTCACTTTGGTGTTAAAACATTTATTTTTTCAAAAGGGAGAGATTATTAATGGTAAAACTAATCGCAATCTACAAGCATCCACAGGACAAAGAGGCATTTGATAAGCATTATTTTGAAACGCATGCACCGCTGACTGCCAAAATCCCGGGCCTTCGCAAAATGGACGTAACCCGCATCGTCGGCAGCCCAATGGGTGGGGAAGGCAAATATTATCTAATGTGCGAAATGTACTATGACGATCATGAAGCGTTGAAGGCTGGCATGAAATCAGCAGAAGGAAAGGCGTCCGGAAAGGATGTCATGAGCTTTGCAGGTGATCTGGTCACGATGATGATCGGTGAAGAAGTGAATGAATAAAAACTATGAACTGATTGAAACGTCTGTCAAAGGGGAAGTTGGCCTGATTGAGCTTAACCGCCCCAACGTTCTTAATGCCCTGAACAGGCAAATGGTTTCAGAGGTTCTTTCCGCGATGGAAGCTTACGACAATGATCCAAAAATAAAAGTCATTGTCCTCGCAGGAAAAGGAAGGGCGTTTGCAGCTGGTGCAGATATCGACGAAATGATGGATGCCGATGCCATCAGCATGGAAACATTGAATCAGTTCACGGACTGGGATCGATTAGCCTGGATCAAGAAGCCAGTCATCGGGGCTGTCCACGGATTTGCGCTTGGCGGGGCATTCGAACTGGCGCTCTGCTGCGATATGCTGTTTGCTGCAGGGAATGCAGAATTCGGATTCCCGGAAGTGAACCTGGGTGTCATGCCCGGAGCCGGGGGAACACAGCGTCTGACCAAGCTTGTCGGCAAAACGAAAGCAATGGAATGGATCCTCAGCGGCAAGCGGATTAGTGCAAAAGAAGCTTTGCATTACGGAATCATCAATTCAACCTTTGCCGAGGAAGTATTGATGGAGGAAACGCTAAAATTCGCGCAGACCATTGCAAAGCAGGCACCTATCGCCGTCAGGCTGATCAAGGAATCAGTCTTAAAGGCAGTGGATTATTCTCTTTACGAAGGCATGCAATATGAGCGCAAAAATTTCTATATGCTTTTTGCCACTGAAGACCAGAAGGAAGGCATGAGGGCTTTTAAAGAAAAGCGGAAGCCGGAATTCAAGGGAAGATAAGGGGGTACATAGCTGTGTTTGAAACCGTTTTGTATGAAGTGCGGAACAAGGTAGCCTACATCACCCTGAACCGACCTGATAAATTGAATGCCTTCACCAAGCAGCTGAATAAGGAAATCCAGACAGCAATCAAGACTGCCTCCCGCGATAAAGAGGTAAGGGCACTGGTCATTACGGGTGCAGGCCGGGCATTTTGCTCCGGGGAGGACCTGGCAGGTGTATCCGATGAAATGGATCATGGAGAAGTGCTTCGCAAACGCTATAATCCAATGCTGATGGAACTTGACCGTTGTGAAAAACCGGTGATTGCAGCAGTCAATGGTGTCGCAGCAGGTGCTGGAATGAGCCTTGCGCTCGCCTGTGATTTCCGCATTGCTTCAGAAAAAACTAGTTTTGTAGAGGCATTTATCCATGTCGGCCTCGTGCCTGATGCAGGCAACCTTTATTACCTGCCGCGTCTGATAGGTCATGCAAAAGCAATGGAACTGGCTGTTTTTGGTGAGAAGGTTCCTGCTGAAAAGGCAAAGGAACTAGGTCTGGTAACTGAAGTTTATCCATTGGATAACTGGAATGAAAATGTTGCCGCTTTTGCAGAAAGACTCGCCAAAATGCCAACGAAGGCAATTGGTCTGATCAAAAGGAATCTGAAAGCCAGCTGGCATTCAAGCTTTGAAGAATATCTTGAAAGAGATGCCCAGAGCCAGCGGATTGCAGGACAGACAGCTGACCATAAGGAAGGCGTACAGGCGTTCATGGAAAAAAGAAAACCCGTTTTCAAAGGTGAATAAACCATCAATCTACTAAAAGGAGATGTTACGCGTGACAACAGTAAAAGAACAAAAATTCGAACCAATGGCGGTAAAACGCGAGACATATCAGCTGATTATCAATGGGGGTCGCCAGGACAGCGCGAATGGAGAAACATATAAAGTATATAATCCTGCTACTGGTGAAGAAATCGCAACCGTTGCCAAAGCTTCCAAAGAAGATGCAGAGCTTGCCGTCCAGGCAGCAAGAAATGCATTCGATTTCGGAAAATGGCGCCATTTTCCTGTCAACAAGCGTTCACGGACACTTAATAAAATTGCATCAATCATGCGCTCCCGTTTTAATGAATTAGTAGAATTGGAGATTCTTGATACTGGTAAATCTCTTGCTGCCGCACAGGGACAGGTAATGCAGGCTATTGAAGACTTCGAGTTTTACGCAGGTGCGATCGTCAGCCACCGCGGCGCTGTCAACAGCATGCCTGGTGCATTCCAGAATATTACGGAAAAAGAACCGGTTGGTGTTTGTGCCCAGATCATTCCTTGGAATTATCCATTGATGATGGCGGCATGGAAGGTTGCTCCGGCTATTGCTGTCGGCTGCTCGGTAATTATTAAGCCAGCTTCCCTGACACCTTTGACAGCAATCGTTCTTGGTGAAATCTGCATCGAAGCTGGTGTTCCAGAAGGTGTAGTGAACGTCATTCCAGGTTCTGGCTCTGTCGTCGGA
The DNA here is from genome assembly GCA_018613055.1 of Chryseobacterium sp. ISL-80. Classification (GTDB taxonomy): domain Bacteria; phylum Bacillota; class Bacilli; order Bacillales; family Cytobacillaceae; genus Mesobacillus. The sequence continues at coordinate 312,329 of JAGGQZ010000001.1, forward strand.
AACTATCTCGTCGAACACGATAAAGTTGACAAGGTTGCATTCACAGGCTCAACGCCAATCGGGAAGGATATCATGGCAAGAGCTTCCCAGACTCTTAAGCGCGTAACACTTGAGCTTGGCGGAAAATCACCAAGCATTGTTTTCAATGATGCTGATATTGATGCTGCAGTAGACGGTTCACTGTTCGGAATCTTCTATAATACTGGCCAATCATGTGAAGCCCGTTCACGTTTATATGTCCATGAAGACGTATACGATGAATTCATCGAGAAATTCGTCGCTAAAACAAAGCAGCTAAAGCTTGGCAATCCTTTCGATAAAGAAACACATGTCGGAGCTGTGATCAGTGAAGACCAGCTGAATGTAATCGATGGGTATGTGAAATCAGCTGTTGAAGATGGTGCAGAAGTTTTGACTGGAGGAAAGGCTGCCAATCTGGAAGGCTATGAAAATGGCTACTGGTATGAGCCTACCATCATTGCAGAAACAAACCACAGCATGAAAGCTGTTAAAGAAGAAATCTTCGGACCGGTTGTAGTCGTCATGAAGTTCAAGGACGAAAAAGAAGCAGTCAAACTGGCCAATGATAGTGAATATGGTCTTGGTTCTGCAATCTGGACGAAGGATTACGGCAGAGCGACTAGGGTTTCCAAACAGATCCAGGCTGGAATCGTGATGGTCAACTGTCCATTCTCGGCATTCCCTGGCACACCGTTCGGAGGCTACAAGCAATCTGGTTTCGGACGCGAACTTTGCATTGAAACACTTGATTTATATACAGAAACAAAGAGTATCGTCTCTTACTACGGCAGCCGCCCGCTAAACCCGTTCAACGTATAAAAAATGAGGCGAGCACTCCTCGAACCGGGTGCTCGCCTTTCAGTTTTTTATAAAAAGGAGGATATCCATGAAAAAACTAGTCATAATCGGTTCAGGTGTAATGGGCAGAGGCATTGCCTACGTCAGCTGCCTGGGCGGATTCGATACCGTACTTATAGATGTTGATGAAAAACAACTTTACAAGGCGGAACAGGAAATCAACAGCATTTTTGAAAAAGGGATTTCCCGCGGTAAAGTTAGCGCAGACGATGCAGAATCTGCAAAATCCAGATTATCGTATTCCAACTTTCTCGCTGAGAACGTGAAGGATGCAGATCTAATAATTGAAGCTGTCCCGGAAAAAATCGATATCAAAAAGACGATTTTTGAAGTGATTGACCAGCACGCACCGGCAAACTGCCTGTTTGCATCCAATACATCGACAATGAGCCCTACGGAAATTGCCTCTTTTACAAAGCGTCCTGAAAAGGTCATCGCCATGCATTTCTTCAACCCGGTCCATAAAATGCCGCTCGTTGAAATCATCCGCGGTCTGGAAACGAGTGATGAAACGGCACAAGCAATCCAGCAGGCCGCTATCCAAATGGGCAAGGAAACGGTTATTGTCAATGAATTCCCCGGTTTCGTGACCAGCCGGATCAGTGCGCTTGTCGGGAACGAAGCATTTTATATGCTGCAGGAAGGATTGGGCACTCCTGAGGATATCGATAAGGCGATCAAGCTGGGACTGAATTATCCAATGGGACCATTTGAACTGGGGGATCTTGTAGGTCTGGATACACGCCTGAATAATTTAAAATACCTTCATGAGAAACTCGGGGAAAAATACCGTCCGGCACCATTGCTTGAGCAATATGTAAAAGCCGGCCGCCTCGGCAGGAAAACTGGGCGCGGTGTGTATGATTACCGAGAATCAGTGACGACGAAATAGAGGAGGATGAGAATGAGAGAAGTTGTGATTGTAGATGCCGTCAGGACACCGATTGGTAGATACAACGGAAGCCTCCGTTATATCCGTCCGGATGATTTAGGTGCAATTGTCATTAAGGCATTGGTCGAGCGCAATCCAGACGTGCCTGCCGCTGGAATTGAAGAAGTTGTACTGGGCAATGCCAACCAGGCTGGTGAGGATAACCGGAACGTTGCGAGGATGTCAGGTCTATTGGCCGGTCTGCCTGTGGAGGTTGCCGGAACAACGATCAACCGTTTATGCGGTTCCGGACTGGATGCAGTCAACTATGCGGCAAGGGCGATCCTTGCTGGGGAAGGCGATATCTTCATTGCCGGGGGAACGGAAAGCATGACAAGGGCCCCGTTTGTGATGGCAAAGCCTGAAAAAGAGTTTCCGCGCGGCAATATGGAGATGTTTGATACCACCATTGGCTGGCGTTTCGTCAACAGCAAGCTAAAGGAGATGTACGGAACGGACAGCATGCCGGAGACTGCGGAAAATGTTGCAAAAAAATATAGCATCACACGGGAAGCCCAGGACGAATTTGCAGCAGAAAGCCAGCTTCGCGCCCAAAAGGCAATGGAAGCAGGGAAGTTTGAAAATGAAATTGTCCCTGTTGTGTATGAAGATAAAAAAGGCAATAAAACAGTAATTGACACAGATGAACATCCGCGGCCAGGGACGACAATCGAGAAATTGTCAAAGCTAAAGCCATTGTTCAAGGATGGTACTGTAACAGCCGGGAATGCTTCCGGTGTGAATGACGGTGCGTCTGCACTGCTGCTTATGAGCCACGAAAAGGCAGAAGAGCTGGGGCTGAAGCCGCTGGCCAAATATGTTGTGTCAGCAACTGCAGGCCTTGAACCGTCCATCATGGGGATGGGACCGGTTTACGCAGTCCAGAAAGCATTGAAGCGAGCGAAATTGTCTGTTGATGAAATTGATCTGATCGAACTGAACGAAGCATTCGCTGCCCAATCCCTCGGCTGCATCCAGGAGCTGGGACTTGACCAGTCTAAGGTCAACGTCAATGGCGGGGCAATCGCATTTGGCCATCCGCTAGGGGCAAGCGGTGCACGAATTTTGACGACCCTGTTATATGAAATGAAAAAACGGGATTCCAGGTACGGACTAGCGACGATGTGTGTCGGCGTTGGCCAGGGAATCGCGACAATTATCGAGAATATAGGAGAGAAATAAATGAACAACATCAAATTCCAAAAAGAACAGCATATCGCATATGTCACGATTGACCGTCCGGAATCATTGAATTGCTTCAATTATGAAACACTGGTGGAGCTTGGCGACCTGGTAGACAGACTGCATACAGATTCGGATGTAAGAGTGGTCATTTTTACAGGCGCTGGGGAGAAAGCATTTAGTGCCGGGGCAGATTTAAAGGAGAGAAAGCATCTGACCGAGGCGGAAGTGCGCCGTAACGTGAAAAAAATCCGTGATGTGTTCAGCGCGGTTGCCGAGCTGCCGCAGCCGACCATTGCTGCTGTTAACGGATTCGCTTTTGGCGGAGGATTTGAATTGATGCTGGCCTGTGATTTTAAAATTTCAGCAGATAGCGCCTTAATGGGAATGACAGAGGTGAGCTGGGGGATCATTCCAGGCGCAGGCGGTACACAGCGTCTGTCAAGGCTGATTGGAGAGATGAAGGCGAAGGAATTGATTTTAACAGCCAGGAAAATCTCCGCTGAGAACGCTTATGAGCTGGGGATTCTTACCGCTGTAACTTCTAAAGAGGAAGTCATGACTGCCTGCAAGGAGCTGGCGGAGGAAATCCTCCAGAATGCACCGATTGCGGTGAGGCAGGCGAAGTATGCGATCCAGCATGGAAGCAGCACGGACCTGCAAACTGGTCTCGCCATCGAATCGAAAGCATACGAGGTAACAATTCCAACAAAAGACCGTGTTGAAGCATTGAACGCATTCAGTGAAAAACGCAAACCTGTTTTCACTGCGCAATAATCCATAGGGAGAAATCCCTATGGTTTTTTCGCATTTAAGCACATTATTTTTGCAAAATAATGATTATACTGTAAAATGTTTTATAACGGTTTTATAACGAATATCAAAAACGAATGAGGATGACAGAGGATTGAATACACGATCAATGATTTTCACCCTTTACGGTGACTATATTACCCACTATGGCAGCAAGATTTGGATTGGCAGTCTGATCAGGCTGCTGAATGAATTTGGACATAATGACCAGTCGGTGAGGGCTGCAATTTCACGCATGAATAAGCAGGGATGGGTGCAGGCTGAGAAAATCGGGAACAAAAGCTATTACTCGCTGACACCCCGCGGCCAGAAAAGGATTGCCGAAGCAGGTAAGCGTATTTTCAAATTGAAGCCAGAAGAATGGGATGGCAAATGGAGAATCCTCATGTATACGATTCCCGAGGAAATCCGCAACGTCCGTGACGAGCTGCGCAAGGAACTGATCTGGAGCGGCTTCGGTTCGATGTCGAACAGCTTCTGGATCTCGGCCAATAATCTTGAAAGACAGGTCAAGGATTTGATTGAGAAATACGAAATTGAACAATATGTCGATTTCTTCGTTGCCGAATATAAAGGCCCGCATGAAAACCAGCGCCTGGTGGAAAAAAGCTGGGACCTTGTTGAAATAAACGCAAAGTACCAACAATTTATCAGTGAATACAGCCAAAAATACATCATCGATAAAAACAAGATTCAAAAAGGCAGCATGACCGACGCTGAATGCTTCGTTGAACGGACGAAGCTAGTCCATGAATACAGGAAATTCCTCTTCTTCGACCCGGGCCTTCCTGAAGAACTCCTGCCGGAAAAATGGCTCGGAAGCCATGCAGCAGCTTTGTTCAGTGAATACTACAAGGAACTAGCCGAACCAGCATCCCGCTTCTTTGAATCCGTTTTTAAAGACGGCAATGAAATCAAGCATAAAGACGTTGACTATAATGTCATGGACCACCCGTATATATTAGAGTAGCATCAAGCCATCCTCGACCATCCTGGATGGCTTTCTTTTATCTGAGGAAAATAAAAAGCAGCCCCGAGTTCGGACAGGTTTAGTGGGAGAAGGAGAAAAGCTGTCCGAGGTAGCCCCGGGTTCGGACAGGTTTAGAGGGAGAACGAGAAAAGCTGTCTGAAGTAGCCCCGAGTTCGGACAGGTTTAGAGGAAGAAGGAGAAAAGCTGTCTGAAGTAGCCCTGAGTTCGGACAGCTTTTGGAAGGAAAAGCGAAAAGTTGTCCGAAGTACTCCCAAGTTCGGACAGGTTTAGAGGAAGAAGGAGAAAAGCTGTCCGAAGTAGCCCCAAGTTCGGACAGGTTTAGAGGAAGAAGGCGAAAAGTTGTCCGAAGTAGCCCCGAGTTCGGACAGGTTTAGGGGAAGAAGGCGAAAAGTTGTCCGAAGTAGACCTGAGTTCGGACAGCTTTTGGAAGGAAAAGCGAAAAGTTGTCCGAAGTACTCCCAAGTTCGGACAGGTTTAGGGGAAGAAGGAGAAAAGCTGTCCGAAGTAGCCCCAAGTTCGGACAGGTTTAGAGGAAGAAGGAGAAAAGTTGTCCGAAGTAGCCCCAAGTTCGGACAGGTTTAGAGGAAGCAGGATTAAGCCCATATAATTGTG
>JAGGQZ010000019.1:0-21613 GCA_018613055.1 Chryseobacterium sp. ISL-80
ACAGAATAATGGGCTTGACTTTCTGAACCCTGCAAGCTGTCACAATAACCACGTTTTTTTGACAGCTTTGAGCTCGAAACCAGGAAACCTGTCACAATCACCGCGTTTTCTTGACAGCATTGAGCTCTGAACACTGCAAGCTGTCAAAATTACCTCGTTTTTTTGACAGCTTTGAACTCTGAATCCTGCAAGCTGTCATAATAAACCACGTTTTCTTGACAGCTTTGAGCTTTAAACACTGAATCCTGTCAAAATTACCTCGTTTTCTTGACAGCTGGGCTACCCACCCGATAGCAATCTTCAACAGTAAAAAAGGTAATTAATTCCATTCTGTATCTGTTTGTGTGACTCTTGTAAGATACGGGAATCATAAAATATCAGAGCAGGGATAGACAGGAGGAATTTCAGATGAGTTTCAACAACGGAGCTGGAAACAGTGGAAGCGGGGTCGGAGGTGGTTTGTTCCCGCCTTACGCAATGAACAATGCTGACCCTGACAGCCAGGTGAAATTAAATGAAGACCAGTATGATGTTTATGTGAATGATGATTTTATCGGGCAAAAAAGCCTTAAGAACCAGGGTGAACATCTAACGGACATTGATGACTTTTTAAAACATCAGGGAATCGCGGATTTCACCTCTTCCCTTGAAGGTGACCACTATAAAATCAGGACTGATGGAATGGAAGCGGAGATTGCTGATGCATTGCGGGTTTATTTTAACAACAGATGATTGGAAAGGTGCGTTTCGACATGAAACGCACCTTATTTTTATTCACTGCAGGCTTCGATAAGGTCGGCCAGGACACGGTCGACATCATCCCAGGAGTAGATTGATGCCCCGGCAGCGAGCGGATGGCCGCCGCCATTATATTTCCTGGCAATTGTATTGATGACAGGGCCTTTAGAGCGGAGACGCACACGGATTTGGTCTTCTTCTTCGATAAAGAACACCCACGCTTTGATTCCCGCTACGTTGCCCAGTTCGCTGACAAGCAACGATGCTTCTGAAGGTTTCACAGAATACTGGTCCAGCAATTCCTGCTTCATCACGACCTTCGCAGCACCATTTTCGAGCAGCTCAAAGTTCTGGAGGATATATCCGTTCAACTTCACCACATTCGGCGCAAGTTCGTACATTCTGTCATATAGCTCTGTGCGCGAGAAATTGTAGTGAATCAGTTCTCCCGCATAGGCAAATGTCTTATTGGTCGTGCTTGGATAAAGGAATCGGCCCGTGTCGCCGACAATCCCGGCATACAGCAATCTTGCTGCCTCATCAGACATCCTTAGACGGTCCTTGAAAGTAAGATAAAATTCATAAATCATTTCACTCGTAGAACTTGCTGAGGTATCCACCCATTGAAGGTCACCATATGGATCTTCATTCGGATGGTGGTCAATTTTCACCAGCTGTTCCCCCAGGCGATAACGCTCATCACAAATCCGCTCCGCATTAGCTGTATCACAGACAATGACCAGAGCGCCTTTAAAAGTAGCATCCTGAATAGAATCAAGCCTTCTCAAGTAATGAAGTGATGGTTCTTCTGCGCCCACTGTGTAAATATTCTTTTCAGGATAGGAAGCCTTTAAAATCTCGGCAAGTCCTCCCTGCGAACCGTACGCATCAGGGTCTGGCCGAACATGGCGGTGGATAATGATGGTTTCATAATTTTCAATTGCCTCAAGTATTTGCTCTTTCATCAAAATGCTCCTTCACCTTTTTCATATCTCAATTATGAACATCTTTTTTGGAAAAGAAAAGCATGAAGACATTTGCGGGAACTGTTAAGCTGGAAAAAAGCCGTGATTTTTTCCAGTTTGCGAATAAACGGGTGGTTTTTGCGATTAAAAGTATTTTTTTTCGAATAAAATTTATTTTTTCCGAATAAAGTAATCTTTTTTGCGAATAAATAATTTTTTCATGAATATAATAATATCTTTTGCAATGAAATCTATTATTTTCGAATTTACTCCTTGCCGCGTAGCCAATGCAAGGACAACTGTATGGCATTCTGCTTAAATAAACGGTAAAATAGAGTAGATTATTGAATTTGGAGGAATTGCAATGCCTATTCTCGTATTATTGATCGTTCTTTCATTCGTCTTTTATATCTTTTACAAGATTAAATATGTCCGCAGCAAACGTCCTGCTGAGCGAAAATGGCTATCTGCCAAGTCCAGCATCGCCCTGGGATTGTTCGTTGCACTGTTCGGCATCAATCAACTGTTCCTGTTCCAGACGACTGTCACATACATCGTGGGTGCTATTTTTATCGTCATTGGTTCATTGAGTGTATGGGGTGGGATTAAAGCTTATAAATTTTATCTTCCGCATGCTGTAAAAGAAGCCCAGGAAAATTAACGTTCAAAAAAAGCCGATCCGTTTACGGATCGGCTTTTTCAATCTATTAATGTCTGTCGATCAGCTGGCACATCATCATCGCCTTGCCGACAAGAATTCCGTCATTGAAGGCTTCAATATCCACCTTTCCAAACTTCCTTCCTACTTCGAGAACCTTCGGATAAATGTCTATGACACTGTCAATTTGGACAGGCTTGATAAAATAAATCGTCATATTCTCGACAACCAGGTCACCTTTTTTATATCCTCTCAGCACACGGTTCGCTGCTTCTGTCACGATTGTTGTAAAAACACCGTATGAAATGGTCCCGAGGTGGTTCGTCATCTGCGGAGTCACCTGGCAGCGGAAAATATCTTCATCCTTGGTCTTTCCTTTCGCCAGGACAAGCTGGTTCGTCACCGTATCATCCAGTGTCTCCCCTACCTGCGGCTGGCGCTGCACCATCTGAAGAGCCTTCAATACATCCTGTCTGCTGACGATGCCTTGAAGCTTGTTCCCATCATCAACAACTGGCAATACCTCAATTCCTTCCCACACCATCATATGGGCAGATGAAGCAACACTCGTCGAGCCACTGACGGTCATCGGGCTTTTCGTCATGATTTTCTCGATCAATGTATCCTGTTCATGGCCCATGACATCCTTTGAAGTGATCATCCCAATCACCTTCATATTATGGTCGACGACTGGAAAACGGCTGTGCAGCGTTTCGTCCTTATGGCGGTACCAGTCCGACACAGTGTCATTCGCCTTGAGGAAAATCGTTTCGGCTACCGGTGTCAGGATATCCTCGACAAGGATGATTTCTTTTTTGATCAGCTGATCATAGATTGCACGGTTGATCATCGTCGCGACTGTGAAAGTATCATAGCTGCTTGAGATGATCGGCAGCTGTAATTCATCGGCCAGCTTTTTGACATGGTCCTCAGCGTCGAAACCGCCAGTCACCAATACGGCAGCTCCGGCTCTTAGCGCATGCTCGTGCGCTTTATCGCGGTTCCCGACGATCAGCAGGTTGCCCGCACCTGTATAACGCATCATCGCCTCCAGTTTCATGGCTCCGATGACAAATTTATTCAATGTTTTATGAAGCCCTCCCCGTCCCCCAAGGACCTGTCCATCGACGATGTTCACGACTTCTGCAAACGTGAGCTTCTCGATATTTTCTTTCTTTTTCCGCTCAATCCTGATGGTGCCGACACGTTCGATCGTGCTGACATACCCTTTATTTTCCGCTTCCTTTATGGCTCTGTATGCAGTTCCTTCGCTTACGTTAAGCGCCTTGGCGATTTGGCGTACCGATATTTTTTCACCTATTGGCAATTCATCTATATATTGAAGTATTTGTTCATGCTTAGTTGCCAAGACCTTCACCCTTTATCATAATTTTCCGTTCAATGTAGCTCTATCCATTTACATTATAAGGTTTTAAAGGGTTTGATTCAATTGTATTAAGGTCCAGGCCTTTATTTCGAAGTTGGTTTCTGATCAAAAGAAAAACTGGCCGATAAAACTCAGCCAGTGTAAACGCGTGATTTTCTTTTCTGGTTGCTTCCCATTTTTCCGCTTTCGTTGCTGGCCTTCTTTTTCGGCGTGTATAAAAAAGCCGCCAGATTCCCGGCAAAAACCAGCAGCGCGAGGAACAGCCAGGAGCCTGCAAACAAGGCTTGCTTTCCCCCAGCCTGGAGATTGAGCTCAGGCAATGCAATATAGAGCATGACGCCGCATAACAGCAGGTACAATAAGTAACGGTTCTTCTTCATTCTTCCCCTCCTATAGGTTGTCTTAATTCAAATCTATGCTTAAGGCTCAGAAAAAAGCATTGTAAATAAAAAAGCTGCACAAATTTTGTGCAGCCATGGTTTTTATAATTCGATCGCTTCTCCCGCTTCAAGGACACGGCCTTGATTGTTTTTCAGCATTTTTACGAATGCGTGGGGATCTTGCTTGATTGGCGGGAACGTATTGAAATGGATCGGCACAACTTGCTTTGCACCGAGGAATTCCGCTGCCAGTGCCGCATCTTCCGGTCCCATCGTAAAATTGTCGCCGATCGGCAGGAATGCCAGGTCAATTGGATGCCTTTCCCCAATCAGCTTCATGTCAGAAAAAAGACCAGTGTCGCCCGCATGGAACACTGTTTTTCCTTCTGCCATGAACAGGATTCCCGCTGGCATGCCTCCATAAATCATCTCATTGTTTTCCGTGACCATGCCTGTTCCATGGAAGGCCTGGGTCATTTTGACTTTGCCAAAATCAAATTCATACGCGCCGCCAATCGACATTCCGTGTGTGTTCAGGCCCTTCCAGCTTAAATATGTAGCGACTTCGAAATTGGCAATTACCAGGGCATCATGTGTTTTTGCCAGTTCGACCGTATCCCCGAGGTGGTCTCCATGTGCATGGGTCAGGATAATCACATCCGGCTTCAAATCCTCCACTTTCAAATCGGTCAGGTCATTTCCTGTAATGAATGGATCAATCAGGATTGTTTTCCCATTCGTTTCAATTTTAACAACAGAATGGCCGTGATAAGATACTTTCATATTATCGCTCCTTTCATTCAGGGCTCTTTTTGCAAAAATTACGCCATTGCAAAAGTCAGCCATATCATTAAATTATTTCAACACCATTTGGCGATTTCCTGCTTCCATTTTTCTTTATACCCAACAACTCATTCAGTTAAAAGTTTTACTTTTGACCGGGTAATTGCTACTCTCATAGTGTGATGTACATATAGAGGAGGAATATCTATGACTGAAAGATTGGCTGCGTTATCAGGATGGATGAAGAACAATGATGTCGATGTCACATTTATTACATCCCCTGACAATGTATTTTATTTGAGCGGATTTTTAAGCGATCCACACGAAAGATTGCTGGCTGTTGCCGTGTTCCAGGATGCCGAGCCTTTCATGATTTGCCCGGCAATGGACAAGGAAAATGCCAAAAACGCCGGATGGGAGCTTGAAATCCTCGGCTATAGCGATACAGATGACTCAATGGAACTTGCCTTCAATGCGATGAAGAAACGTATTCCTGCGATTAAGAAGATTGCAATCGAGAAGGAACAGCTGAATGTCGAGCGCTATGAAAAGCTGACTGGACTTTTGGGCAATGCTGAATTCGTATCAGCAGAGGAAAAACTGCGCCTGATGCGGATGGTGAAAACTGAAGAAGAATTGCAACGGCTGAGAAAAGCATGTGAACTGGCTGATTTTGCAATCGAGACAGGAGTCAGCGAAATCAAGGAAGGCAAAACCGAGCTGGATGTCCTTGCTGCGATCGAGTATGAATTGAAGAAAAAAGGCGTTACAGAAATGTCCTTTTCAACAATGGTCCTTACTGGTAAAAATGCAGCCGCACCACATGGCACACCTGGACTTACCAAGATCAAAAAAGGTGACCTCGTCTTGTTCGACCTTGGCGTTGTGATGGATGGCTACTGCTCAGATATTACAAGGACTGTTGCCTATGGAGAGGTCACTAAACAGCAGGAAGAAATCTACAATACCGTTTTGAAAGCACAGCTGAAAGCTTTAGATACAGCTCGTGCCGGAGTAGCTTGCTCAGAGGTTGACCTTGCTGCACGCAAAGTGATTGAAGATGCTGGATACGGTGACTACTTCCCTCACCGCCTTGGACACGGGCTCGGAGTCAGCGTCCACGAGTACCCATCATTGACAAGCACGAACCCATTAATAATGGAAAAAGGCATGGTGTTCACCGCTGAACCGGGAATTTATGTACCAGGAGTCGCGGGCGTAAGAATTGAAGATGATGTAGTCATCACAGAGGATGGAATTGAAATTTTAACGAAATATCCTAAAGAATTGGTATTTGTATCGTAAAACAACCCCAAAACCGCCTGCGATCATGTGATCCAGGCGGTTTGTTTTTGACTTTTATTGAGGAAGCTCCCTTTTTATAGCGTTTTTCTATTTTTCATAGCGGAATTTTCCTTTTTATAGCGACTTTCCCTTTTATATAGCGAAAAATTCTTTTTTATAGCGACTTTTATTTTTTTATAGCGAAAATCTGATTTTTATAGCGAATTTTGAATTTTTATAGCGACTTGAAAAAAATCCGTGTTTTTTTTCAGTAAAAAAAGAGCAGCATCAGCAGCTACTCTTTTCCAATTTAACGATTATCGACTTTTTCCGGGTACATATCGTGGTTCATCATCCGGTAGTTTGCCATTTCCTCGTATTTTGTTCCTGGCTTGCCGTAGTTTGTGTACGGATCGATCGAGATTCCGCCCCTTGGCGTGAATTTGCCCCAGACTTCGATATATCTTGGATCCATCAGCTTCATCAAGTCATTCATGATGATGTTCATGCAATCCTCGTGGAAATCACCGTGGTTTCTGAAGCTGAACAGATACAGTTTCAAAGACTTGCTCTCTACCATCAGCTTATCCGGGATATAACTGATATAAATCGATGCAAAGTCCGGCTGCCCTGTGATCGGGCACAGGCTCGTAAACTCCGGTGTATTGAATTTCACAAAATAATCCCTGTATGGATGCTTGTTTTCGAAGGTTTCCAATATTTCAGGGCTGTACTCAAATAAGTACTTGGTCCCCTGGTTTCCAAGCAACGTCAAATCTTTCATTTCCTCATCTTTTCTTCCTGCCATTATAAAGCCTCCACTATTGTCCGCAAACGCTAAACGAGGCCGAAAACCCTGCTAATAAAAAAACCACATCCTCCTGGATATGGTTGAATCAAATCCATAGTTTTTTATAGAGGGTGTCCGCTATGAACCTCTCCCGCGATGCAGGATTTGTATTCAATTTATATTGCCACTATAAAGAAATGTCCTGTTAAAGTCAAAAGAAAATTTTACAAGGCTGTTTGTTTTCGTAAAGATTGTTGTTAAAATTCTAAAGCCGATTTTAACGTGATAAGAAGCCATTTTGTAGTTCTGAATTAAGTGTGCAGGCTCTTTTCTCATTAATAGCTTTAATTTTGTGAAGAAACATAGGTCATTTAATCCAATTTTGTAGTCAAATGCAACAAATTGAGAAAAGAGCCTTTTACAAAGACGAAAGGAACTATGACAATTCCGTGTATTTCCAGTGTTTATTTTTACATATGTTCATTAGGTTATTTACATTTGTTCAACCACCTGCTATATTATTCATGTAAGTAACACATAATAACTTTGAGCTATATATTTTTCTTCATTATGAAAGCGTTTCATTATATTTTTTTATCGAAAGGGAATGAATTGACATGACTAAAGATTTAGCAGGTATGATTGACCACACATTGCTTAAAGCGAATGCAACCGAAGCAGAGATTGTAAAACTGGCTGAGGAAGCAAAAGAATATAAATTTGCCTCTGTATGCGTTAACCCTACATGGGTAAAGAGGTCAGCTGAAATCCTGAAGGATGCTGAAGGTGTAAAAGTTTGCACAGTCATCGGCTTCCCTCTTGGAGCGACAACTTCAGAAACAAAGGCCTTTGAAACGAAAAATGCCATCGAAAATGGTGCGACTGAAGTGGATATGGTCATCAACATCGGCGCATTGAAGGACAAGCAGTATGACCTTGTTGAAAAGGATATCAAAGCAGTGGTTGATGCAGCGAAGGGCAAAGCATTGACTAAGGTCATTATCGAAACTTGCCTTCTTACTGATGAGGAAAAAGAAATGGCTTGCAAGCTTTCTGTAAGTGCAGGAGCGGATTTCGTCAAGACATCCACTGGATTCTCAACAGGCGGAGCAACAGTCGAAGACATCGCATTGATGAGAAAAACAGTTGGCCCAGATATCGGCGTGAAGGCATCCGGTGGAGTGAGAAGCCTTGAGGATGCACAAAGCATGATCGAAGCTGGCGCAACAAGAATTGGCGCAAGCTCTGGCGTAGCAATCGTCAACGGTTTGTCTTCAGACTCTTCATACTAAGCAACAAATATATCATTCGGGAATGGGGAATGGACGATGGATAAAAAAACGCTTGTTGAAAAAGCTATCGATGCAAGAAGCAAAGCATACGTTCCATATTCTAAGTTTCAGGTTGGCGCTGCAATTATCACAAGCAATGACAATGTCTATCTTGGCTGCAATATTGAAAATGCCTCGTTTGGCCTGACGAACTGTGCCGAAAGAACCGCGATTTTCAAGGCCGTATCCGAAGGTGACACAGAAATCAAGGCGATTGCAGTCGTGGCTGATACTGAAGGTCCTGTTTCTCCTTGCGGTGCCTGCCGCCAGGTTATAGCAGAATTTGCGACTGAGGATACTAAAATCTACCTTTCGAACCTGAATGGTGATGTGAAGGAAACGACAATTGATGAAATCCTGCCTGGATATTTCACATCCAAGGATATGGACAAAGTCGATCAGTCGAAGAAAATGGTGTAATAGCTACAAGTTAACATAAGGGGCAATTCCTTCTATCCTCGCAAACAGGGTTTTGGAATTGCTCTTTCTTATTTACTCTATCGTTACTCGATAAAGGAGGTCAGAGCCGTCCAGTTTCATTAGGGCGGCATACATCATGGGAGACGCAGGTTTATTATTATCAGGCGCAGCACTTTTCCTGAACAGCTTGATGCTGCTGGGAAAAGCGAATGCGAAAAGTGTAGCTGTATTCAATTTGTTTATCGGGGCCATGCAGGTCATCGTTCCATTCTATTTAATCATCGCATCTGACCAAAGCAACTGGACCATCTACAGCCTTGCCAGCATCTTTCTATTTGGCTTCACTTATTTATATGTTGGCATGACTTTATTGAAGGACCTTGATGGCAGCGGACTGGGCTGGTACTCTCTTTGGGTGGCTGTCATAGCCCTTATTTACGCATTCGTTGCCTATATCCATTTTGAAGATATCGTCAATACGCTTACTTGGCTGATGTGGGCCTATCTCTGGTTCCTGTTCTTCCTGTCGATGGGAATGAACAAGAAAATCGATGCGTATATCGGCAAGGTAGCCATGGTCCAGTCATGGCTGACTCTGACTTTTCCAGCATTGCTGTCCATGACCGGTCTTTGGAAAAGCGCTCAAGTAGCGCAAGCATGGATTTACTTCTCGATTGCCGCTTTTGTGTATTTTGCCTATATTACAATCAAGCTGAAAAAAGCAACTGCAAGATCTGAGAGATTCGCTTAATATTGAACCCAGAAATATGTAAAAACCGTCCTGCTGATTTGGCAAGGACGGTTTTCGTTTATTAGCTATTATTTAGCCAGTACATTTGTCAAAACTGGAACGACTTGCTTCTTGCGGGAAACGACGCCTTTAAGTGTCGCTGTATTGTCTTCAAGTGTTACATTGAAGGCTTCTTCGACTGCTGAAGCTTTTTCACCAATCGCAAGTGCAGCCGAGTCATTTGTTAAAATATCCGTGATCACCAGCAAGAATAAACCAAGTTTCTTTTCAGTCACTTTTTTGATCAATGCATCTTCAAGCTCAACCTTGCGCAGTAGAACATCATTGACGTCCACTGTGTTCACCTGGGCAATTTCAACCTTGGACTCACCCATTTGAAATTCCTTCGCGTCAAGAGAAATGAGCTCTTCAATCGTTTTGCTGCTAAGATCAGCTCCAGCCTTCAGCATTTCAAGGCCGTATTCATCTGCATTGACTCCAGCAATTTCAGCTAGTTCACGAGCAGCTGCCACGTCCTGGTCTGTGCAGGTTGGGGATTTGAACAACAAGGAATCAGAAATGATCGCAGACAGCATCAATCCGGCAATATTCTTATCGATTTCAACATTGTTTTCCTTGTACATCTTGTTCAGGATTGTCGCTGTGCAGCCAACTGGCTCAACACGGAAATAAAGCGGATCGCTTGTTTCGAAATTGGCCACACGGTGGTGGTCAATCACTTCAACGATCTGTACCTCAGCAATATCTTCCGCACTTTGCTGACGTTCGTTATGGTCGACAAGGATAACCTTGTCCACTTCTTCAGAAACCCTGCCGGCAAGGCGCGGCGCTTCAGCCTTGAAATAATCTAGTGCATATTGAGTTTCTCCATTGACCTGGCCCAGACGCACTGCTTCTGCATCGACACCAAGCTTTTGCTTTAAGTTTGCATACGCAATCGCAGAGCAGATTGTATCTGTATCAGGATTTTTATGGCCAAAAACAAGTACTTTATCCATCATGACACTCCTCAGGTTACAATTTATCACGGACATTCTATTAGAGAACCCGTATCCCATAAATAATATACGCTAAAATTGAAAGATTTTAAACAGCTTTGTCCAAAATTGACCCATATAAAAAGATCCGGATGGTTAGCTCCGGATCTCGGTGAATCATTAAATTTGTTCCAATAATGTTTTTGTTTGAGAGTATACAAGGTTATGCGCTTCAGCGACCGCCTGGTAAGTTACATAGCCATTAAGCGTGTTGATTCCTTTCAGCAACGCTTCATTGTCAAGGCAAGCCTGCTTGTAGCCTTTGTTCGCAATCTGCACTGCGTAAGGCACTGTTACGTTTGTCAGTGCAATTGTGCTTGTCCGTGGAACAGCTCCCGGCATATTGGCAACTGCGTAGTGAACGACTCCATGCTTTTCATAAGTTGGGTTGTCGTGAGTTGTGATTCTGTCAGTTGTTTCAAAAATTCCGCCCTGGTCGATCGCGATATCGACAACGACTGAGCCTGGGTTCATGGACTGGATCATTTCTTCCGTCACAAGCTTAGGAGCCTTAGCGCCAGGAATCAATACAGCACCGATTACAAGGTCAGATGCTTTGACTGCTTCAGCGATGTTCAAAGGATTGGACATAAGCGTTGTAATATCAGATCCAAAAATATCATCCAGTTGACGAAGACGGTCAGGATTCAAGTCAATCATAGTAACTTCAGCGCCAAGTCCGACTGCCATTTTCGCTGCGTTCGTTCCAGCTACACCGCCGCCGATGATCGTAACCTTTCCTCTTTGGACACCAGGAACTCCGCCAAGAAGAATTCCTTTTCCGCCGTGTACCTTTTCAAGGAACTGAGCGCCGATTTGAGTAGACATACGGCCAGCCACTTCACTCATAGGCGTCAGCAATGGAAGTGAGCCGTTTGCCAGCTGAACTGTTTCGTAAGCAATACCAACAACCTTGTTCTCGATCAATGCCTTTGTCAGCTCAGGTTCTGGAGCAAGGTGTAAATATGTAAATAAAATTAGACCTTCACGGAAATAGCCGTATTCTTCTGGCAGAGGTTCTTTAACCTTCATGACCATATCCTGTGCCCATGCTTCTTGTGCACTTTCCACGATTAGTGCACCAGCAGCTTTGTAATCCTCATCCGTAAAACTTGAGCCAATTCCGGCACCTGTTTCGATGTAAACCTCATGTCCGAAATTCACAAGGTTAACAACTCCTGCAGGCGTCATGGCCACACGGTTTTCATTATTCTTTATCTCTTTAGGTACACCGATACGCATTCTTGCATACCTCCTATGTATTATGATTGCTCTTCCATTTCATACTGCTTCTTCATACTATATTTAAAGTGGAAAATAGTAAAAAGAAACGAGTTTGAAAACACTTTCATTTTAGTAGAAAAAAGAGCTTTTGGCAAAACAATTCGTATAAAATTCCCTAAAATATACTATTCTGAATTTTAAAGATATTAGATTTTCATTCAGCTGGATTACCCATATAGGAGAATTTAATTGTAAAAACACTATTTCACTACATTATGTCTACAGCAGTCTTTAAAAAATGAAAGCCGTTCCCCCTTTCACTAATAAACGAATTTGCCAGCTTTTTAAAGATAAAGGCCTGCTAAGAATACTACATTAGCAAGCCTTTATTTTCCGATCATTCTCTGAATTTTTAATGATGAGTCTCCAAAAACTACCTCAATTCCTCATCGGCTTCAGCGGCTGCTTTCATTTGTTCCTGTGGGACTATTCCGCTGTTGTATGAATCCATGATCTGCTGGCTGACTTGCATGACACCCTGGTCATCGTAATCATAGGGTGACCGGCCTTGTCTCTCCTTTTTATCCATTATGGTTCCTCCTTTGATGTGATGCTTGCATTTATAGTTTTCGTTGGATTGTCACAGCTATACCAGGGAAACTGTTGTATAATATAGGTAAAGGAGGCGAGAACTATGGCGCTATATTATAAGAATATTTTAGTTGCCGTTGATGGTTCTAAAGAAGCAGCATGGGCATTCAAGAAAGCCATTGAGATCGCAAAAAGGAACGATGCCAGACTGGTCATGACCCATATCATCGATTTGCGCACATTTGCCACTGTAGAGGCTTATGACCGCACAATCTCTGAGCGTGCGAACCAGTTTGCTACAGAGCTGATGGAAAGCTACAAACAACAGGCAACCGATGCCGGAATTAAAGATGTAAGCTATGAAATCGATTATGGTTCACCAAAGGTCAAGATTGCGAAGGATGCTGCGAAAAAATACAACGCCGACCTGATTATTTGCGGAGCAACAGGAATGAACGCAGTGGAACGTTTCTTTATAGGAAGTGTGTCTGAACATATTACCCGCTATGCATCCTGTGATGTCCTGGTTGTCAGAACAGACAAAAATGATTAATCACCACCATGAATAAAGCACGCAGCAAATGCTGCGTGCTTCTTACATTTATAACAAGCTTTTCGCTTTTTCGATTTGTACCAGGACCTGAGAAAAACCAGTGCCCCCTGCACTCTTCCTTCTATCAACAGCATTGTACGGATTTAAGGCATCATAAATGTCTTCCTCAAATAACGGGTTCATATCTTTATAAGCATCTAACGGCAGATCCCCTAGGTAACAGCCTTTTTCAATGCAGGCCAGCACAAGCTTGCCGACGATTTCATGGGCTTCACGGAAAGGAAGTCCTTTCGACGCGAGATAATCCGCCAGCTCCGTTGCATTGGAGAAGTCGTTTTTGACCGAGCCTTCCATCTTCTCTTTCTTCACCTTCATCGTGCTGATCATCCCAGCAAAAATCTTCAGGGAGCCTCTGACTGTCTTGACTGTATCAAACATTCCCTCTTTATCTTCCTGCATATCCTTGTTGTAGGCTAAGGGCAAGCCTTTCAATACGGTCAGCAGACCCATAAGGCTGCCATATACCCGGCCAGTTTTTCCACGGATCAATTCAGCCATATCTGGATTTTTCTTCTGCGGCATGATGCTGCTTCCAGTCGTAAAAGCATCGGATAGCTCGATGAATTGAAACTCTTGGCTGGTCCAGAGAATGATTTCCTCACATAATCGTGAAAGGTGCATCATCAAGATTGAACTGTCTGACAGGAACTCAAGAATGAAATCTCGATCACTGACAGCATCAAGACTATTTTCATAAATACCGGCAAACCCCAGCATTTCTGCTGTCATGTGGCGGTCGATCGGAAAAGTAGTCCCAGCGAGTGCCCCTGCACCAAGAGGCGATAGATTAATCCTTTTCAGGCTGTCGGAAAAACGCTGTTTATCTCTGTCCAGCATCCAGAAATAAGCCATGAGATGGTGCGCAAACGAGATAGGCTGTGCCCTTTGCAAATGGGTATACCCTGGCATCAGTGTCTCGATATTTTGCTCAGCCTGATCCACGAGTGCTTTTTGGAAATCAGTGATCAATTCAATGATTTCTGCCACCTGCTCTTTCAGGTATAAATGCATATCTGTGGCAACCTGGTCATTCCTGCTTCTTGCTGTATGGAGCTTCCCGCCAGTGGGACCAATCAATTCTGTCAGGTGATGCTCAAGGTTCAAATGAATATCTTCCAGTTTAGCTGAATAATCCAGTTCACCTTGCTCTGCTTGCTGCTCAAGTTTTTTCAGACCTTGAATGATTTCCTTTGCTTCATCTTGAGTAATGATGCCACAGGCAGCAAGCATTGTAGCATGGGCGACGCTTCCCTCGATGTCCTGCTTCGCCAACTCCTGGTCAAAGCCGATCGATGCACCGAACTCATCTACCCATTCTTCTGCAGATCCGGTGAATCTGCCGCCCCATAATTTTTTCACACTGTCACCTTCTTGCCCTGGACCATGCTGTGGACTACTGTTGGCAGCCCCCAAAGGTTGATGAAACCAACCGCTGCATTGTGGTCAAACTCGTCGTCTGCAGTGTATGTCGCCAATTTCTCATTGTATAGAGAATATGGTGATTTTCTGCCCTCGACGATTGAATGACCTTTAAATAATTTGACGCGGACCGTGCCAGTGACATGTTTTTGAGTTGACTTCAGGAACGCAGCCAGCGCTTCTTGAAGCGGGGAGAACCATAAGCCTTCATAAATCAATTCTGTCATTTTTTTCTCGATTACCGGTTTGAAATGGGCCACTTCTTTAACAAGCGTGATATCTTCCAGTTCCTTATGCGCCTTGATCAAGGTCATCGCTGCAGGTGCTTCATACACTTCGCGCGACTTGATGCCGACAAGGCGGTTTTCCACATGGTCAATCCTTCCGACGCCGTGCTTGCCTGCAATAGCATTTAATTCAAGAATCAATTCTGAAAGAGGATATGCTTTGCCATCAATGGCAGTCGGCACTCCTTCCACAAACTCAATCTCAATAATATCAGGTGTATCAGGTGTATCTTCCAGCTCTGCAGTCAATTCATAAGCCTCGACTGGAGGTGCCTGCCACGGATCTTCAAGGATCCCACACTCATTGCTTCGTCCCCATAAGTTCTGGTCGATTGAGAATGGACTGTCCAGATTGATTGGAATCGGAATACCATTATTGGCAGCATAAGCAATTTCTTCTTCACGTGACCATTTCCACTCACGAACTGGAGCGATCACCTTTAGTTCAGGGTTCAATGCTTTGATGGATACTTCGAAGCGAACCTGGTCATTTCCTTTTCCCGTGCAGCCATGCGCCACAGCAACAGCGCCTTCCATTTCTGCAACTTCTACTAGTTTCTTAGAAATAAGCGGGCGTGAAAGTGCCGATACTAGCGGATATTTCCCTTCGTATAACGCATGTGCCTGGAGGGCAAAAAGTGCATATTCAGTGGCGAATTCTTCTTTTACATCCAATACGTATGATTGGACAGCACCGACTTTCAAAGCTTTTTCTTTAATAAAATCAAGGTCCTTTCCTTCCCCGACATCTAGGCAGCATGCTACCACTGCGTATCCTTGATCCTTCAGCCATTTAATCGCTACAGATGTATCAAGCCCGCCAGAGTAGGCAAGCACCACTTTGTTTTCAGTCATTTTAAAAGCTCCTTTTCTGTTTCGGATATTTATACATTAATATAAATTTTTATTCATGTTTATAAAATTAACAGGTTTTATAGAACTTTTCAAGGCTTAATTTTAATTTTCCAAAAAACTTCTGATTGGCTAATGTAGAAGAGGAAATAAAAGTATAGTAGAATGTAAGCATGTTTATCGGAATGGGGGCTTCACGAATGGATCAATATTTTCTTTTTAACAGCCGTCTGGGCATACCCCTGCCTGAGTTTAATAAGAAATGGGAAGAATATGACCTTGATACACAGCACGCCATCCTGCTTCATTGGGAAAAAATACGCGGAAGCATTCCTGACCGGATTGCCGAGCTCGAAAAAACAATCAACCATAAACAAGCACAGCTTTCCAATGAAAGCAACTTTGTCACTTCATGTGAACTGAACAGCGAAATTGCCGAGCTCGCATCCGTCATCAACGACCTCTGGCTCTGGTACCGAACACATCAGGATATTACATCAGCGAAGATGCACGGATAACATGTTCAATTCCATAAAAAATAGCCTGGGAGCTCCAGGCTATTTTTTGTATCTCTGTTTTCTGCCTATATTGATCGCGCTAATGAGAAAAATCGCACCCAACACCTTAATAAGGACATTTCCCACCTGGCCGATTTCATTGACAGAGGAACCAATCAGAATACTTCCGATTACGACAAAAATCAAAGCAATGATTAGTTTCATCACAAATGCTTTCCCATAATGACATAAGGTTGCGCATGTTCACTTGGATAAAACGGCTGTTTTATGACTTCCCAGCCGAGGGTTTTATATAAACCCCGAGCAGAATTGTTATCAAGTTGTGTTGTTAATACTGCTGTTTCATGACCCGTTCCATCCAGTAAGCGATTTACCAGCTCTTTTGCCAGTCCTTGATTCCTGAATGCCGGAAGCACTCCCAATTCGACGAATTCAAAACAATCTGTCAGCCAGGTTTGATACTCTTCTGGATGTAACGCTTCTGAAAGCAATCCATGATAATACTGACCCGGCAGAGAAGAATAGCCATATGCATACCCAGCCACTTCCCCTTGACTGGAGATTGCCACAAAACCTCTGTAGCCAGCATAGACTGCATGCCTCATAACTCGTTCCTTTATCGAAAGGTCCTCCTGAGCCCAGACTTGTTGATATAAGATCGCTACTTGGTTTAATAACTCTTCATCTTTATTTATTTCTCTAAACTTAAACATTTCCAGCATCCCCTTTGTTCCCTTCAAACCTATTTTAAAGAGCTTATTTGACTGCTTTTATGCCTCTTGCCTTAAACCTGTCTGAATCCCGGACTTTTTTTGACAGCTTTTCCTCTGAACACTTCAAACCTGTCTGAATCCAGGGCTTTTTTAGACAGCTTTCCCTCTGAACACTTCAAACCTGTCACAATTCAGGGCTTTTTTTGACAGCTTTTACTTCTAATGCTTCAAACCTGTCAGAATTCAGAGCTTTTTTTGACAGCTTTTCCTCTTAATGCTCCAAACCTGTCTTAATTCAGCGGTTATTTTGACAGCTTTTCCTCCGTACGCTTCAAACCTGTCACAATTTAGGGATTTTTTTGACAGCTTTTACTCCGAATCCCCCAAACCTGTCTGAATCCAGAGCTTTTTTTGACAGCTTTTCCTTTGAATACCTTAAACCTGTCAGAATTCAAGGCTTTTTTTGACAGCTTTTACTCCGAATCCTCCAAACCTGTCTTAATTCAGCGGTTATTTTGACAGCTTTTACTCTGAATACCTTAAACCTGTCAGAATTCACGCTCTTTTTTCAGCGTCATCGTATTACTCTCTACTTTTCAGCTAGTGGCCCACCACTGTCAGGATAGAGTCTCCTTTTATCAACACTTCAACTTCCTTTTCTCTGGAAACTCCTATAATTTAATTCTACAATTTTTACCAAATTCCTTTCCACCACAAAAAAAGATGAAATCCGCTAAGATTCCATCCACTAAGTGATTATAAATCCTTCTTCAATTCTCTCACCACATGTCCAATCTCTGGGATGATCAGTTTTTCCATAGCCAGGCGGACTGCTCCTGTTGAACCTGGTGTTGAAAAGACTGCACGATCGTTGACGACTCCTGCTGCCGCTCGTGACAGCAATGCCGCTGAGCCAATATCTTCTTGGTAGCTTAACATCCGAAAAATCTCGCCAAATCCCGGGATTTCTTTTTCAAAGAGGCTCTGGACTGTTTCGATTGTGACGTCTCGTTTGGCAATCCCTGTGCCGCCGTTTGTTAGGATGAAATCCACCTCTGGATTGGCGGAGCCACTGAGGACTTCGGACCTGATTGGTTCTGCTTCGTCTTTTACAATCACATAATCAACGATTTTGTGGCCCGCTGATTCAAGGTACTCCATCATCAATTTCCCGCTTTTGTCGGTTTCGGGTGTCCTTGTATCGCTTACCGTTATGACTTTACAGCGCACTTGGCTTGGTGCGGCCTGCTTATGTTCTTGTATGCTCATTTCCTACAATGCCCCTTTTTCTTTGAAATATCTCATTTGGTAAAATTTATGGGCAAAATCGGTTACTCGCCTTGTCAATTGATAGTTTGCCCCTGCGCCGATTGCCATCGAGATGATCGGCATCCCCTGGACATGCTTTTTGCGGAACATCAAGATTGCCATACCCTTAAAGATTTGTTTGATCGGCTGTTCAAGCCATGTTACGTCTGTAAGATCATCATTTCCTTCGTAAAAATAGAAGTCTTCTGCCTGGTCAAGGTCATTTTTCAATTCTTCCCAGCCGGCACTCTGCATCCTCGAAGGCATTGTGGCAGTATGGAAGACCTTCAGCGCGACCATCATCTCGAACGGTGTGTTCACCTCGAAACCGTATGTCATCGCAACCAGCTGGACAATCCGCAGGTTGATGACCGCCATCGCTGGCATATCGACTCCAAGCACAAGGTTTCCACCGCTGCCTGACATTCCTCCCTGTACAAAGGAATAAAGTCTATGGCGGGCAATTTGCTGATTTGCGATAAATTCCAGCTGCTCAATAGGCAGCTCTCTTAAGTCTTTGATTGTATCTAAGTCCGGATTGTATACCCGTCCCGCAGAAAGAATCCTTTCCTTGGCATCCATTTGCAATTGCGAGCCCTGGATCAAAGAATGTAGGTGGAAAAGCCAGCTGTCGAATAGAGTAAAAAAGCGCTCCTGGACCTCGACTGGCAATGATGTAAAAGAACGTTCAAGGTATCGGTCATATGCCAGTTCAAAGTCATTCGGTTCATAGTCATACAGCTTGTTTTCCCAAGCATTCAATTCATCCAGCACCTTTTGTTCCCGTTGAGTCAAAGACATCGAATACCCTCCAGCCAGTGTGAATTTTCTTCCAGTATAGCATAATTTTTGCCACAACATTAAAAGGCAGGAGCACTCAGCTCCTGCCTGAAATCATTTTATTTCGCCAAGCGCACAACATCGCGTGCAATCATGACTTCTTCGTCTGTCGGGATGACCATTACCTTCACTGGTGAGTGAGGATAGCTGATAAATGCTTCTTCACCGCGCACTTTATTCAAAGCAGGATCCCAGTAGATACCCATGAATTCTAGTCCCTGCAATACGCGGGCACGGATTGCCGAACTATTTTCACCGATACCAGCTGTGAAGATGATGGCGTCAACACCGCACATGCGCGCTGCATATGATCCAATGTATTTATGGATTCTGTCAGCGAACACCTTCAAGGCAAGCTCGGCACGGTCATTTCCTTTTTCGGCTTCTTCTTCGATGTCGCGAAGATCACTTGAGAATCCGGATACACCTAGCATGCCGCTCTCTTTATTCAGGACATTCAATACTTCATCCGCACTCTTATCTGTTTTTTCCATGATGTAAGGGATCAAGGCAGGGTCAATATTTCCTGAACGAGTCCCCATTGTAACACCTGCAAGCGGTGTGAATCCCATTGATGTATCGATTGATTTGCCGCCTTCGATCGCAGCAATACTTGCTCCATTTCCAAGATGGCAAGAAATCAGGCGCAGATGCTCCACGGGACGGCCAAGCATTTCCGCAGCACGCTGGGAAACATACTTGTGTGAAGTTCCATGGAAACCGTATTTACGGATTCCGTACTTTTTATAGTAATCATACGGAAGGCTGTATAGGAATGAGTTTTCAGGCATAGTCTGGTGGAAGGCTGTATCGAAAACAGCGATCGCCGGAACATTCGGCAGCACCTGCTGGAATGCACGGATACCAGTTAAGTTTGCCGGATTATGAAGTGGTGCAAGCTCGGAAAGCTGATCGATCTTTTTTAAAACCTCTTCTGTAATCAAGACTGAATCACTGAATTCCTCGCCGCCATGAACAACACGATGGCCGATTCCTTCGATTTCATCAAGTGACTTGATGATGCCCAGAGTTGTCAGTTTATCAAGCAGGATTTTTACTGCAACCTCATGATTCGGGATATCGGTAACTTCTTTGTTTTTTTCACCATTCACACTGATTGTAAAAATTGAATCCTTCAGACCGATCCTTTCGACGATTCCTTTTGTGATAACTTCTTCGCTCGGCATTTCGAATAGTTGGAACTTAAGTGAAGAACTGCCGGCATTGATTGCAATGATTTTTGCCATTTTGTACCGCTCCTTTTATATAACAACCTGATTAAAAATCCAGTGAAATAGTACACCTTTATTGTGTGCCACAGGCCGTGAATATATCTCTCAATTTCCCATTTAAACACTGTCTTTTTCACATTTCAAGAAAAGCTTGCTTAAACACAAAATGAGTTTTTATTCAGATACTTCTAAGGATTAGAAAAAAATATTATCACGGTGTATTTACCCTTTTGAACGACAAAAGAACCGGCACATAACCGGTCCTTTTTCGTTATTTTGCTGAACTTTTATTTTCTTTATACCATTGGTCAATTTTATCCAGAACTCGATTGACTGCTGGTCCATCCGAGAATTTCGGCAGCTCGGCCAGGAGAGCCTGTTTTAGGGGCTTCACATCCTCACCTTTTTTCTGAAGGATCAGGATACTTTTGGCAGCCTGCTTGGTTTTGAACAGAGAAGCTGGAAGCTGTAACACTCCCTGGACAATCAGATGGTTCTTGATAAATTCATGCAGCATTGGGGCTTGTTCGCTTTCAAAAAGTCCATTCGGGATCATGAAGAACATGTAGCCGCCCTCTTTTAGGTGCCTTGTGCTTTGCTCAATGAACATATGGTGGGAATACGTATGCCCTTCTGCTGCTTTGACTTCATAATCCGCAGCCCTGAGGTCATTAGGATAAAAGCCCACCGGAAGGTCACAAACGACGACATCCGCCGGATCGACAAACAATGGCTCAAGGCTGTCCTGGTTGAAAAATTCAACCGGATGCTTCTGGAGATTGGCATTGACGAATGCGAGGCGGATGAGGAGGTCATCAATCTCAACACCGACAGATTCGATTTCTTTATTCGTCTGCTGGTTCAAAACCGTTGCCAGAAGATTCCCCGTCCCGACAGCCGGGTCAAGCAGTCTGAACGATTTCTTCTCAACGAATTTGCTGACGAGATATCCAATGAACATTCCGACAGAATCAGGCGTCATCTGGTGATTAGGCTGAATATGCTCCTTCATCCCCTTCAGGATGGCCAGCTGAAAGCCTTTGCGGATTTCCTCTTTGCTAAAAGAATCAAGATTGATTTCTTTGTATGCTTTTTCAAGCCTCTTCTTTGTGACTTCATCTAATTCGTTCTGAAGCATTGTGCCCTGGAAAATATTTTCCCCTGTTTCAGCCAGTGCCTCCAAATATGTACATGAAAGTTCTTCTTTTAAAATGTCCGCTGTAGTATTGAATGCGGTAAATAATTGTTCGACCGGAGTCATACTCAATTTACTTCCTCCCGATTTGAATAGATATTTATCTATTTTAGCCATCTTTCGTGTTCTGTACAAGGTATATGGCTGGAATGTCTCAAGCCATATAGCGTTGGTCATGAGGGATCTGTGATTCGTCTTCTGTATATCCATTTAAAGACTTTCTATCGGACACTTTTCTCGATTTCACCCTTCTACTTGTCCGTTAGAGACTTTCTATCAGACACTTTTCTCGATTCC
>JAGGQZ010000019.1:21670-59726 GCA_018613055.1 Chryseobacterium sp. ISL-80
CTTCTATCGGACACTTTTCCCAAATAAACCATTCCGTTTGTCCAACCAGAATAGCAAAACAAGCCGCAGTTTTATTCTGCGGCTTGTTCCATGGTGGTTGGTTGTTTTAGTTTGCTTGTTTAGCAGCTTCTACTGCTGCTTCGTAGTTCGGGTGGTCTGTTGCTTCGCTTACATACTCAACGTATGTTACTTTGTCGTTTGAGTCAACAACAAATACCGCGCGAGCCAGCAGGCGAAGTTCCTTGATTGCTACTCCATATGCTTCACCGAATGAAAGCTCGCGGTGGTCTGATAGAGTCTGGACGTTTTCGATTCCAGCTGCTCCGCACCAGCGCTTTTGGGCGAATGGAAGGTCGACGCTTACTGTAAGAATCTTGACGTTATCAAGGTTCGCAGCTTCCTCGTTGAAACGGCGTGTCTGTGCGTCACAAACGCCTGTATCAAGTGATGGTACCACACTGATTAGTCGAACTTGTCCTTTTGAATCCTGGAGAGTCACTTCAGAAAGATCGTTTGCAAGCACTTTGAAATCTGGTGCCTGGTCCCCAACCTTTACTTCGTTTCCTAATAATGTAACTGGATTTCCCTTGAATGTAATAGATGCCATACCTGCTCATCCTCCTTGTCCAATTTATGTACAGTGTTAATATATCTTTTAAAGAATTTTTTTGCAATTATTTTAAAATGCACTGCTGTCGCCACTGCCAATACTCCTGACAAAAGCAAGCTGCCTCTTCACTATGAAAAGGCAGCGTGGTCTTAGAACTCAAGGTCAGTTTTTGGTCCGTTGTAGTCGTTTTGATTTTGGCTCTTGTTCTGGCTGCCTTCCTGATTGCCCTGGTCTTTCTTGGACATCATTTGCTGGATTTTTTCCACTGCTTGCGGCGCCAGATCAAGAATCTTCTCGTAAAGATGCGTGCTTTCATCAAGGTGGAGCATCTTTACGCCTCTTGAACTCACGATCAGGAATGCGATTGGCGTAATGGATACCCCTCCGCCGCTACCGCCGCCGAATGGATGCTGCGGACCTCCTGACTGTCCTCCTGAGCCACCAGAGCCCCCAGACCCGCCTGAGCCTCCGGATCCTCCCTTTGAACTTTCTAAAACGAATTCACTGCCTCCTGCCGCAAATCCGAAACCCACCTTTGAAACGGTCAGGATTACACTTCCATCCGGTGTTTCTACAGGGTCTCCAATGATTGTGTTGACATCAATCATTTCTTTTAAACTTTCCATGGCAGTTGTCATTAGTCCTTGAATTGGATGGTCGGACATTCCTGTTTCCTCCTTATTTTAGACAGAATTAGTATTGTCACCGGAAAGTGCGGACAATTGCTTTGATTTGAATTCAGGCCAGCCGCCTTTCCAATATTTAACCAGCTTTATTCCTGCTAAAATAGCATGCCCGACTCTCACTTGAAACATACATTTAAAACTAGTAATTGAAATGGTTTGCTGGAAGCTTGGCGTGATTGTCATGACCGGCATATCTTTTAGTTTCATATACTGGCTCATAATCCCGACCACACCGCCCTTGGCTGCCCAAAAAGCGCCTGTGATCACCGCCGTGGCTGCTGCGTCACCCACGCCAACCATTGTATGCCATTCTATATTGCGGATTGTTACTTTCTTCAGAAATCCCCTGATGATTTTGTGGAAGCCGGCAATATGTGTAAGGAATTGCCTTATATCATGGATGCTGTTCAGTACATCATTTTTGTCTACTTGAGTGGTTTCATCTTTTTTAACGGTTTCATCAGGACCTGTTTCCGTTTTTTTCTCGGCAACGATAGACGGGGTATTGTCATCAATTTTTATGACTGGGACGTCAATCTTATATTTTATGAGTCCACCCCAGGCTTTTAAAGTCACTTTTAGATGATCATTATCATTGCCGTGGAAATAATCCAAAAATACCTTCACTCTAGTAAAAAGGATTATAATGCCCAGTACTGTTAAAAGCAGTATGGCAAGCAGCACCCATTTCATCATCCTCCACAACCTTTCAGCCTATTATTATCAACAAAAAGGCAAAAAAATAAACCTGCCGCAGCAGGTTCATTTTAGCGTGGTTCATATATTACAGTGGTATCTGCGAACAGGTCATGCAATCCTTGTTTCTTGTTTGTAAAAGCAACGACAACATACAGTACCAAAATGGTCGCCGAAATGAAGCGGCCGATCCACTCGCGGAAAATGACAGTACCCCATGTCAGGCTTTTTCCGTCCAGTTCCACCACTTTCAATCCAAACACCATTTTCCCTAGAGTCTGGCCGAGGTATTTTGTCATCAATACAAAATACAAATAGAATACAACAGCCGTGGCAATGGTCATTGGTGAAAAGATCCCTTCCTCCAGCAATGGGATATCCAATGCCCGGAAAACAGGATTGATGATTAACCTGTTAATACTGCCAATGACAATCAAATCCAGCAAATAGGCCCAGAAACGCGTCCAGAATCCGGCATATTGGCCCGCGAATAAATGATTCTCTGCAGCAGGCCTGCCTAGTTCATCATGAACCGCATATGCATAATCAGCCTGGGGTGTCGATTTTTCAGGTCCTGTATAGCGAGTACTGCCGCCTTCGGGTGGAATGGTTTCAAGTTCTTTATTATTTAACCGATCAGCATCTGTCATAACGCTCTCATGTTCTCTTTCATTTAACCGATCAGCATCTGTCGCAACGCTCTCATGTCCTCTATAACTTAACCGATCAGCGTTTGTCAGGACCCTGTCTTGTTCTTGATCTAATCGTTCACCGTCTGTCGGGATTGAACGATCAGCATCAGCCAGGTTGCCGCCAGGATCTTCTTGAACATCATTCCGTTCGAATTCAGCTGAATCTTTCGTTTCATCTTTATCAAATTCTTTGGAATTCATTTTTTGTCCCCCCTTATTCTGCGTATAAGTACATTAGACGTGGAGAATTAGGCTGGGACAGTAGTTTCATCAGGCCTGCCATTTCTGCGTCTTTCCCCATGATTTTCTGCGCTCCCATGCTGAAAAACGAACCGAAGCCCATGCTTTCCGTATACTTTACAACGGTCGCATCCCCAAGCTTATTATCTTTCCTGACGTTGGCAATGACATCTTCCAAATAGCCGAATCCATCGATCAAGTTCAGCTGCTTGGCCTGGCGTCCATCATAGATGCGGCCATCGGCAATTTTTTTGACCTGCTCGACAGACATGCCGCGCCCTTCAGAGATCACTTTGACAAATCCTTCATAAGAGTTGTTGATCATGGACTGAAGGATTTCACGTTCTTCATCTGTCATTGGCCTTGTCGGGCTCATGATGTCCTTGTATGGGCCGCTCTTGATTGTCGTGAATTCGACACCGTACTTTTCTGCAAGCCCTGCATAATTCACGCCTTGCATGATGACACCAAGTGAGCCGGTCAGTGTTTCGGGACTGGCAAAGATTTTATCGGCAGGCGCAGATACATAATATCCACCCGATGCTGCCATTGACCCCATCGATACATAAATCGGCTTTTTCGTTTCTTTCTGGATTTCCTTGATCTTGTCATGGATTTCTGCACTTTCCACGACGCCTCCGCCTGGAGAGTTCACCTGGAGGATAATGGCTTTGACATCATCCGATTCTTTTACATAATCAAGCTGTTCCATGAATACCCGATGATTATACAGCGGGCTTTCAAAGAACGATTGCGCATCCCCCGTGTCCTGGATGACTCCGTTAATGGACAATACCGCAATTTTACTCATCACGTCACCCTCTTCGATGACTTCTTCAGCAAACATTTCTTCCGACACTGCGAACATATCTTCAAGCGCATTTTCCGCGTCGCTGAATGCGAATGTTGATAGAAGATTAATCACAATTGAAGCAACAAATAAACCAGCGGCTATTCCTAATGCCGCCCACCTTTTACCATTCATTTTGAATCCCCCTTGAAAATTGCTTGTACTTTCAAAACCTTATGAAAAAATGATAAACTAATGTCAATAACCTTTATTTTAGCAAAAGTTTTTTAATGTGGGTAAAAATATGGAAGAAATACATAATGTTTGGAGGAATCAGCAATGCCAGATCGCCGTAATATTTACTTTCACCATACACCAGACACAACTATGCTGGAAAAAGTAGAGCCACTCTATGAACTAGCCCGCAAGTATGGCTTCAATATCGTCACTGACCACAAGAATGCAAATATCATTGTCAGCATTGGCGACGATGGCACCTTTTTGCAGGCAGTAAGGAAAACTGGCTTCCGCGATGACTGCCTGTATGCAGGTATATCAGTCACTGGCTCCCTCAATATGTACTGTGATTTCCATCTTGAAGACACTGATAAAATGATTCAGGCCACCACAAATTCAGAAATTGAAGTTAGGCGCTACCCGACAATCGAGGTAACCATCGACGGAGAAACATCGTTTGAATGCCTGAACGAGTTCAGCGTCCGTTCCGCGATCATAAAGGCTTTCGTGATGGATGTATTCATCGATGACAAGCATTTTGAAACCTTCCGTGGTGACGGAATGATCGTCGCAACCCCAACAGGGAGCACCGCCTATAACAAGTCCGTGAACGGAGCAGTTGTCGACCCGCTGTTGCCGTGCATGCAGGTGAGCGAGCTTGCCTCTGTGAATAATAATCATTACCGCACACTCGGCTCATCCTTCATTCTGAGCGGCGACCGCAAGCTTACCTTCAAGGTTGCCCAGGACGGCAATGATTATCCAATCATGGGGATGGATAACGAAGCGCTGAGCATCCAGCATGTTGAAAAATTCGATGTGAAATTGAGCAATAAATTCATCAAGACAATCAAGCTCAAGGACAATTCTTTCTGGGAAAAAGTGAAGAGGACGTTTTTGTAAGATATATGAGCCTATTAAGAAAGAGCTGCGGATCTCCGCAGCTCTCTTCTTTTACATAGGCTCTTTTCTCAAACTTTGTTGCTATTGGCTACAAAATAGAATTGAATTACCTAAGATTGTTCACACAATTCACGACTATTATGAGAAAAGAGCTTGCAAACTTAGTACCGACCTACAAAATGGCTATTATCACGTTAAAATCGGCTTTAGGATTTTAACAACAATCTTTACGAAAACAGCCTTTACATATGCATTCCTTTTTCTTTTTTCCACTTGAGCGTCAGGGCAGCTGCCAGTTTAGTCCGTGACAATGAGTACAGGATCAGTGCCGACCAGATAAAGGTAAAGGCAAGCAGATGGACCGCCGAAAATGTTTCGTGATAAACGAACACCCCTAAAATAAGTGTCAAAGTTGGTGCGATATATTGCAGGATCCCAAGAGTAGCGAGTGGGATTCTTTGTG
This sequence comes from Chryseobacterium sp. ISL-80, assembly GCA_018613055.1. GTDB lineage: Bacteria > Bacillota > Bacilli > Bacillales > Cytobacillaceae > Mesobacillus. The sequence continues at coordinate 26,988 of JAGGQZ010000019.1, forward strand.
CACCTTTCGCAAAAAACAGCAAAGGAACTGCCGTTGCCGCTCCTGCACCAGCAAGCAGCAAAGTTGTTGTCCATGAACCTGAGAACAGCGAATTACTTCCCTGGAAAACCAGATAGCCAATGTAAATCGCTGAAAGAGGCATCACGACCAGCGTCTCCAGGGCTAGGCCGACCGAAGAGTCCACCTTGATCAATTTCTTTGCCAGGCCGTACAGGCCAAATGAAATGGCCAGTGATAAAGCGATCCACGGGAATTTCCCGTAAGAAATTGTCATAATCAACACACCGATAGCCGCAAGGAGAAATGATAGGTACTGCGGCACAGTCAGTCTTTCCTTGAGGAAAACCATTCCTAAAAGTACACTGACAAGCGGATTGATATAATAACCGAGGCTTGCCTCGATCATTTGATCACTATTGACTGCCCAAATATAGATGAACCAGTTGATGCTGATCAGGATTGACGCGATTGTCAGTGCCGCCAGCTGTTTTTTGTTTTGCGAAAGCCCGCGCAGGGTCCCTGTAAAAAGACTCCATTTTTTATTCAGGAGCAATATGAAGGCAACAACGAAAAATGACCAAAATACACGGTTTGCAAGGATTTCATCCGCATTCACATGCTGCAATAGCTTCCAATAAACCGGCAGGATTCCCCACAGAATATATGAAAAGGCTGCGTACCAGACGCCAGCCTGTTGTTCGGTCCTGTTATTCATCCGAACATCCCCCTAATCTTTCTAGACTCGAAATAATATCAATTATAAGGGGGATGCTTCGGGCTGACAATCATTTTTTTGAACCAATAAAAGACAATATATTTAAAGGCAGGGTTATCCCTCTGTTCGCGGGTTCAATTTAAAGTTGTAGCCAAATGTTTCTTCCGGGGAAGAAATCTTATAGCCCAGCCCCTGCTTGAAATCCAAAAAAATTTTACCCGGAAGGGACTCAACTGATTTCTTCGGAACGAAAAAATCGATACCGGCTGCTGAAATCACCTCATCATCTGGCTGCTTTCCTTCGATTTGCAGCTGGATATCTGTCGCGATGGAACAGGTGCCAACAAACTCTGCCAATATTCTTATTCCTTCACCATCACCAAATTGGACTTTTTTTAACTCTTCCAATGCCGCCTCTTTTATTTCGATTTTCATATTCTTTCACCCTTTCCTATTAAAAATATACCCAAGTTTTGATGTGTCACGCATCGCTCTGCTTAAAAGTAAAATTTGAAATGGGCCAAGAACAAAAAGCGCAAGCGCCTTGTTCAGCCCCGACAAGCGCTGGAGGGCCTGACAGTGAAGTCGTTCTTTGACTTCATTGGCAGGACCGAAATCGAAAAGTATAGCCGACTGCCCAGAAACGCAGAAACTGGAGACTCCGACAAAGAAGCGTTTTTTGCTTCTGCGGGCGGAGTTGAAGTTTCGGAGTTTCTAGGAGGCGACACTAGCCATGCGTCTCGAGGGGCTAGGCGCTGGAGCTGGATTAAGACTCCCATATTTAGTACCACACAAAAATACTTTTATAATTTCCTAAACAACAAAAAAGCAGACCAGTTGGCCTGCTCCTTTTGCCTTCTTTTATTTAGCGCCTTCTAATTCTTTCTTGCGCAGCTCGATGCGGCGGATTTTACCAGAAGTTGTTTTTGGGAGTTCTTCAAGGAACTCGATTTTCCTTGGATACTTATATGGTGCGGTCAATTCCTTGACGTGCTGCTGCAGGTCAGCAACTAGATTTTCCTGTTCGGGGCTGACACCGTCACGCAGGACGACAAAAGCCTTGACGATGTGTCCGCGGATTTCGTCAGGTGACGCGACAACGGCGCACTCTTTTACATATGGATGCTTAACGAGTGCATCCTCGACTTCGAAAGGTCCAATCGTATAGCCTGAACTGATGATGATGTCATCGCCGCGGCCTTCAAACCAGAAATATCCTTCTTCATCCTTGCTCGCTTTATCGCCTGTTACATAATAATCGCCGCGGAACTGCATGGCTGTCCGCTCTGGATCCTTGTAATAGTTCTTGAATAAAGCGGGAGTTTCTATATGGACAGCGATATCACCAACTTCACCCGGTGCACATGGTTCGCCGTTCTCATTGATAATGTCAACCCGGTTTCCAGGTGTAGGTTTGCCCATTGATCCAGGCTTTAACTCCATGCCCTTTGTTACGCCGACAAGCAGTGTGTTTTCTGTCTGGCCATAGCCGTCGCGCACATCAACATTAAAATGCTTCCTGAATGTGTCGATTACTTCACGGTTCAGCGGTTCTCCTGCGGATACCGCGCTGTGAAGTCCAGGCAAACTGTAATCACCAATATTCTCGACTTTGGCCATCAGCCTGTATTCAGTTGGTGTGCAGCAAAGAACATTCACATGATACTTTTGCAAAAGCGATAAGTATTTTTGCGGCTCGAATTTGCCCTGATATACGAGGCCGGTAGCTCCGGTTCCCATGACGGAAAGGAACGGACTCCAGATCCATTTTTGCCAGCCAGGACCGGCAGTAGCCCAGACAGTGTCTCCATCCTCTATGCCCAGCCAATTTGTTGCCGCTGTCCGTAAATGAGCGTACGCCCATCCATGTGTATGGACAACACCTTTCGGATTGCCCGTCGTGCCGGAAGTATAGCTCAGGAATGCCATGTCATCACGTTCGGTGTCGGCAAGGTGAAGGTCTTCGGAAGCAGCTTCCATTTCTTTATCAAGTTGAATCCAGCCTTCCTTTTCTCCTCCAATGATGAATTTAGGCAGCTTTTCCACTTCGTCTATTCCATCGAACTCACCGGTAAAAGGAGCATAGCTTACGATGGCTTTTACATCACCATGGTTAATTCTGTATTGAAAATCTTTTTTTCTCAGCATTTCGGAACTTGGAATGACTACAAGACCCATTTTCAGCGAGGCAATATAAACCTGATATGCTTCAATTAGTCTTGGGACGACAACAAGGACTACATCCCCCTTGGCCAAACCATTTCCCAAGAAAACGTTTCCAATTTTATTGGCGTTTTTAAGAAGCGTCTGGTATGTAATTTCTTTCGCACTTCCTGCTTCATTTTCCCAGAGGATCGCTTTCCTTGCCGGGTCCTGGGCGAATCGTTCCATTTCTGATACAAGATTATACTTTTGTGGTGCAATCAATTGTTCCCTGTTCATACTCTTCCCCCTAATCATTATTTTTGGCTTGTCTCTGAATGAGAAAACAAGCTTTCATATCCCCACAATCCATTATACTAAATTATTCAAAAAATTTAAAATTATACGACAATGTTATTCTGAAATAATTTTCCATAACAAAAAGAGCAGGGCATTCGCCCTGCTCTTTGTAGCCATATTATTCTTTTTTTGATTAGCGAGAGAATCCGCCACCAAGTTGTTGTTCAGCCATTTGAACCAAACGCTTAGTGATCTCTCCTCCTACTGAACCGTTAGCGCGAGAAGTAGTTTCTCCGCCAAGCTGTACACCAAATTCAGAAGCGATTTCGTACTTCATTTGGTCAAGAGCTTGAGCCACTCCAGGTACTAGAAGTTGATTTGAGCTGTTGTTGTTTGCCATGTGTTTCACCTCCTTGTGAGTATAGAGTGTGTAGAAACACATGGCTTAATTCAAAACTTTAATTGGTAATTGTTCACAATTTCTTAACAAATTAGAATAGGTCATCCACCGGATTATCTTCTCTTTCAGAAGCCGGTTTGACGATGACCCGCTCTGTTCCTTCCACGGCTTTCTGGATCAGTTCTTCAAAGTCGAAGAAGCTCTCAAAGTTCTGGACTTTATCCAGCTTTGGCTTTGTTTTCGGCGATGAAGGGACAAAGACCGTGCAGCAATCTTCGTATGGGCGGATTGATATGTCATGGGTATCGATTTCATGGGCGATATCCATGATCTGCAGCTTATCCATTGTGATTAACGGGCGGATGATCGGCGTCGTTGTCACTTCGTTGATGGCATACATGCTTTCAAGCGTCTGGGAGGCAACCTGTCCGAGACTTTCGCCGGTTATGATGGCGAGTCCTCCCTGCTTTTCCCTGATGGCGTCTGTTATACGCAGCATCAGTCGTCTTGTTGTGGTCATGGTATAGTTTTCCGGTATTTGCTTGTGAATGGCCTGCTGAATTTCAGTGAAGGGCACGATATGAAGCGCAAAATGGCCGTTTACCTCGGCAAGCTTCTCAGAAAGGTCGATTACCTTTTGCTTGGCGCGTTCACTTGTGAAAGGAGGACTGAAAAAATGGACCCCTTCCACTTCAAGGCCTCGCTTCATCGTCAGGTAGCCGGCAACCGGGCTGTCAATCCCGCCGGAAAGCATCAGCATCCCTTTACCTCCGGACGCAGCAGGCAGCCCTCCTGCCCCCTTGATCGTTTCCGCTGAGATATACGCTGCTTCTTTTCTGATTTCAATCTGAAGGTTGATATCAGGATTCCTCACATCAACTTTCAAGCCTTCCATATTCCTCAGTATATGGCCGCCGAATTCTGAGTTGATTCCGTTCGTGTCCAATTCGAAAGTCTTATCAGATCGTTTGGCGGATATTTTAAAGGTCTGTCCTGGCTGGTGGATTTTTCTGAAGAGCTCCAGAGCAGCATCCTTCATTTTTTCAAGGTCTTTGTCCACTTTAACGGCCGGGCTGAAGGACTGGATGCCGAATATTTCCTTGAGCTTCTTCCCAATCCCGTCGCTGTCCTCACCATTTAGCAGGATGAACATCCTGTCGCGTTCCGCTTTGATGACCGCGTTGGGATAGTCGCTCAATGCCCTTTTGATATTTTTTCTTAGGCGGTCAATGAATTTATTTCTGTTTCTTCCTTTGGTCGATATTTCACCATAACGAACCAATATACGGTCATACATCATTTCTTGATAACCTCGCTTAAATGTTTTACAGTCTCGGCAATTGCTTTTGCCGCTATTTCCGCTTCTTCTGCTGTATTGCTGTATGTCAGGCTGATTCTGATCGCACTTTCCGCTTCAGCGACCGGAACTCCCATTTCCACCAGCGTCTTGCTGGCAGCCTTTTTCTTCGAGGAGCAGGCGCTTGTTGTCGAAACATAAATATCCTTCTCTTCTAGGGCATGAACGAATGTTTCGGCCTTCAATCCGCTGATCGAAAAATTCAGGATATGGGGAGCGCTGTTTTCCTCCGGAGTGTGAATGGTAATTTCCTTGATTTGGCTGAGGCCATTTCTTAATCTTTCCATCGCTGACTTCATTTGATTCAGCTTTTCTGTACGTAGTTCAATCGTCATCCTGAGCGCTTTTGCCATGGCTACCATTCCGGCGACGTTTTCGGTTCCGCTCCGCTGCTTCCATTCCTGATTGCCGCCGGATAATAACGGAGACAGCCGGACTCCTTCTTTTATAAACAGGGCACCCGTCCCTTTCAGCCCGTGGAATTTATGTCCGGAAATCGTCGCTAAATGGACACCGGAATTGTAAATGTCCAATGGCACCTTCCCTATTCCCTGGACGAAATCAACATGAAAAAATGCCTTTGGGTACTTTTTCAATACCATACCGATTTCCTCGATTGGCTGGATTGTGCCGACTTCATTATTGACATGCATGACAGACACAAGGATTGTATCCTCCCGAAGTTCCTTCTGGATTGAATCCGCACTGACAATACCGCTGGAATCTGGTTTCACATAGGTTATTTCATAACCGAGCGATTCAAGCTGTACCATGGCGTTATGGACAGATGCATGTTCGATGCTTGAGGTGATGATATGCCTGCCCCTCTCCCGGTGAGCCATCGCAATTCCCTTAATGGCAAGGTTATTGCTCTCTGTTCCTCCTGAGGTGAAGAGGATTTCCGTCTCTTTGACCTTCAGCAGCCTGGCCACCTGGGACCTTGCCTGCTGCAGCAGCTTTTCTGCCTGCCCGCCGATTTTATGGAGAGAGGATGGGTTTCCATAGAAATCCTCTGAGACTTTTATAAATGAATCCAATACTTGTTTATATGGTTTGGTCGTTGCGCTGTTGTCAAGATAGATCATCAGTATTCCCCCTTGCTCCAAGACCTTGCTAACTAAAAATCATATCATAATAACATTTCAATGAGAAATGATGAAAAATTCTAAAATTCTGCATCCAAAAGGCTGTTTTCGTAAAGATTGTTGTTAAAATCCTAAAGCCGATTTCAACGTAATATATACCTATTTTGGAGGTCGTTATGGAGTTTCCATACTCTTTTCTCATAAGAAGCGTCTATCTTACGAAGGAATACAGCGAGTTCATTCCTTTTTTGTATTCAATCGCAACAACGTTTGAGAAAAGAGCCCTCCAAAAAAACAGGCCTCCAGCCGGAGACCATGTTTTATCACTGTTTATTGAAGATCATATGCTCAATTTTCTTCATTGCACCTGGATCCACTTCTTCAATGGAAGTAGCTGCCTGTTCAAGTGCTTCGCGGTAATCGTAATTCCGGAAATGCTCCTCCGCTTCACGCAACCCTCTTTCGACAGATGGGTAACGGCTGCGGTATCTGTTGCCATACTGGATGACACGTTCAGCCAGCATGACTGTCTCGACGATTTCCTCAGTCGAGGTTTCCAGCTTTTCCACTGTCAGGACGGCAATTTCAAGATATTGCTGGACAGCAGGAATATCCAGCGGTTTTTCATCAAGCTTTTCATTGACCTGCTTGATGCTTTCATGCGCATCTTCCATCAGGTACTTATATTCCTGTGAGAGGCCAGGCATATTGCTTTTGGAAACAGTACGGATCAGTTCGGTGATCTTTTTAGAAAGCCCCCTTACTTTATCACGTGCTGCCAATTCATCCTTTCTCAGGGCACTTAGCTTTTCCATCAATTCTTTTTGCTCTTCGACCAGCTGATCAAGCTGTTCTTTCGCTTCTTGAAGCTCCAATTTGATCATGCTTTGTGCTGTATCGTTTTCCGTGATTCTATGATCGATCAGTTCAAAGCGCTTCAGCAGGCCCTTGAGCTGCTGCTCAACATGGGTTTGTGCTGAAAGCTCTTTTTCAGTCAGATGATAACTTTCCTGGATATGCTTTGTTTCTTCCTTGAGTGTCTTGTTTTCAGTGATGGCTTTCACAAGTACTTCTTTTGCAACATGTTCCGTGTTTGTAATATATTGTTTAGCCAGAACTTCCTCTTCAAGCATGTCGAACAGTTTTTCGAGCCGCTCCTTCAAACCGCGGATGCCCTGTTCGGCATTCTCGACATCACCTTTTTCAAGAGAGCCAAGATATTTCGCCAATTCATTGCTGATTTCCTCGATTTCACTATCCGCATTCAGATGATCCAACACATAGCCCTGTTCCTTCATTTCTCTGATACCGTCTTTCAGATCGCTGACCTGGGCAGGGATGGCCGACTGGCAATCATGCAGAAGGGCAGGAATGGATTCCATTTTCGTTGAAACCTGATCTAGCAATGACTGGATGGACAGAACCGTTTCCCTTGCTTCAAGATAATTTCCGTTCTCAGTCTTCTCGTCAAACTCGATGAACTTGGCCTGAATCTCTTCAAGCACTGCCTCGAGGCTGGCTTCTGCAGTTCCATAGCTATGGCGATGGGTGAGAAGGTTTTTCTTATTCTCCCGATATTGCTCTTTCAGGCCATCGATTTCCTCGCGGTTCTTTTCTTCACTTCCTACAAGTTCATTCAGTTCGCCGAGAATCTTCTTGATCTTATCTTCTGTTTCAGTCAGCTTTCGGTCAATGACTGCCAGAGATTCCTTCGCCTTCTTGAACCTGTACTTATCGATATACTCCTCCGCGTCAAACAGATAATCCTCAATGCCCGGAAGCTTGGAAGTGACAAGCTCATCCCACTCCTGGCGCCAGCGCTCAAAAAGCTCTTCTGTTTGCCCGGTCATGTTCAACTGCTTAACTTTTGACATTTCATCCAGTACAGGACGGTTCATGATATCGATTTTCCACGATTCATAGCGATCGACCTCACTGTAATATTTCCGTTTCATAAAATAGCCGATTAAAAAAAGAATGATTAGTATCGCAATACCGCCAATTATGTACTCCATTATTATCCCCCTGGCCTCACATATTACAAGTCTGAAAACCTTCTATGTAAAAACGAACGTTAATTGCGTGTATAATGTAATTATATTACCATGTAAACGACATTTTTTGACTATTAAATTCATATTTTTTGTTGAAATTATCCGAATTAGGCCGATTTAACTTGAAATCTCGCAAAAGAATTCACTTCAGGAGGTGCATTTTCATGAAAGACGGACATGTACACACGTTTTTTTGCCCTCATGGGACAAACGACAAAATCGATGATTATATTCAAAGGGCCCTCCAGCTTGGCTACACTGAAATCACATTTGCCGAGCACGCTCCTTTGCCGGAAGGGTTCATTGACCCGACACCATTGCAGGACAGTGCAATGGCGCATGAAGACCTGGATTCCTATTTTCAAGCCATTGCAGAAGCGAAGCAAAGGTACGCGGGAAAAATAAAAATCAATACCGGATTCGAGGTTGATTTTATCGAGGGGTTTGAAGGGCAAACGACTACCTTTCTGAATAAGTACGGGCCGCTTCTTGATGACGGCGTTCTGTCGGTCCATTTTTTAAAGAACATGTCTGGTACATATGATTGCCTGGATTATAGTCCCGACGATTTCGGAAAAATGGCCGAAGCTTACGGTTCTGTTGAAAAGGTTCACCGGCATTATTATCAAACAGTACTGAAATCGATCCTCGCTGATTTGGGGCCATATAAGCCAAAAAGAATCGGGCATATAACCCTGGCCAATAAATTCCGGCTGAAATACCCGCTCAAAAAGGATTGTACAGATGAAATCATCGAAATACTGGAGAAGGTTTCAGAGCTTGGCTATGAACTGGATTACAACGGAGCCGGTACGGCAAAGCCATTATGCCGTGAACCTTATCCGCCTGATTGGGTAATCAATGAGGCGAGAGACCGAGGAATCAAGCTTGTGTACGGATCTGATGCCCACCAGGCGAAGGAGCTTGGACAAGGACTGGAATCCATGGGGATAAAAAAATAAGGAAACCGGCAGATTTACCGGTTTCCTATATATTTATCAACATCTTCTGTTGAGTCTGCTGTTCCGTGCAAAGGGTTCCTTTGATCCAATGTGAAATCTCATCGCTGTATTTGTCCGCGAAGTATTTTTCATGCGGCTGTACATGCAGAACTTCTGTGACATAATGGGTATTCAAAAAAGGCATCTGCAGAAGGCCTTTCAACTGCAAAATACTGTACTGGACTGAATGCTTTTTGAATTCTCCGTTCTCAATCCCGGTTTCCAGGACCTTTTTGAACATATAACGTTCTTTTACATGGTAGGTCGACATGATTTCCCTGACTACCTGCGAATCGATCGTCATCTCTCTTAATATGAATCTTGTCAATTGAATGTTTTCGCATTGGTATCTCAATATATTTTCAACCATCGCATTCAGGCAGTACTCTGAACCGTATTCAAGAAACGAAAAACCTTTTTCCAGCTCTTTAAGATAGTTTTCAAAAAAAACGGTAAAACAATTTTCGAGGAGTCCATTCTTGTTCTGGAAGTAATATGAGATATTCGCTGCATTCACGTCTGCCTTTGCTGCAATGTCCCTCACTGATGTTCCATTGAACCCCTTCGTATTGAATAAGTAGATGGCCGCATCAATAATCGCAGCTTTTGAATTTTTTCTCATTGCTCCGCCCCTCGCTTTCCGCAATTAACCTTACTGTTTACCTTTCTGGAAATCATTTAAATTTCCTTTATAAAAAGCTCGACAAAGTCTCCATTGTTTCGCCGTTTTTTGATACAATGTAGAGTAAAACTTCATGAATTAGGGGGAATAACGATGTTTAACGTCGAAACATACAGCGCCAGCACCGAAAAAAATTACGACTTGGTGATTAAACAACTGAAAGCGCTCATTGAGGATGAAAAAAATTCAATTGCCAATCTGAGCAATGCCTCTGCCTTATTAAACCAGTTTCTTGACCGCATCAACTGGGTCGGCTTTTACCTGATGGAGGATGGCGAGCTTGTCCTCGGACCGTTCCAGGGACTTCCTGCCTGTGTAAGGATTAAACTTGGAAAAGGTGTTTGCGGTACAGCTGCATCAAAAAAAGAAACAGTAAGGGTTGAAGATGTCCATGCCTTCCCTGGTCATATCGCCTGTGACGCCGCCTCCCAATCTGAAATAGTCGTACCAATCCTGAAAAACGGAAACGTGATTGGTGTTCTCGATATCGACTCGCCTGAAAAAAATCGTTTTGATGAATTGGACCAGCAAAAGCTGGAGGAATTCGTTGAAGTGCTTGCACAGTATATCTAATTAGAACATACTGAACCCCTCCCGGCTCTCCGGGAGGGGTTTGAATTGCTTTTTAAATAGATCCTGTTTCCATTGTGCTCTCTTTCCTTACTGATTCAAATGCAATCTCTAGGTCATCCCTTAAGTCTTCCCACGCTTCCAGTCCAACCGACAGCCTTAGCATATTTTCTTTGATCCCCATTTTTTCTCTCGCTTCTTTCGGCACGACTGCATGGGTCATTGTCGCCGGATGCTGGATTAAGGTTTCTGCATCACCGAGGCTGACAGCTATTTTAATGAGTTTTAGTTTGTTGATGAATGCCTGCGCCTCTTTCCTGCCACCTTTTATGTTGAAGGAAATCAGCCCGCCCGGTTTACGCATTTGCTTTTTCGCGATCGCGTAGTCGGGATGCTTTGGATCGCCAGGGAAAATGACTTCTTCCACTGCCGGATGACCGGACAGATAGGTTGCCAGTTTTTCAGCATTTTCACAGTGACGGTCCATCCTCACAGGCAGCGTCTTCAAGCCGCGAAGCAGCAGCCATGCATCGAAAGGTGAAATCACACCGCCAATATCCTTTTGGGTAGTCATCGCAATTTTAGACATGATTTCCTTAGGACCTACCGCTACACCTGCGATCACATCTCCATGCCCGCAAATATATTTCGTTGCACTATGGATGACAAAATCGCAGCCAAGCTCAAGCGGATTCTGCAGATATGGTGAACTGAATGTGTTATCGACAACCACCGGGATCCCCTTCTCTTTCGCGACATCCGCGACCATCTCCAGGTCAACCAGCCTCATCGTCGGGTTAATTGGTGTCTCGATATAGATGACTCTTGTCTCCGGGGTAATAGCGGCCAGCACTTCTTCCCTTGTCGCCATCATCGAAAAATCATGATTGATATCATATTTTTCTTTCATAAGCTGCAATAGACCAAATGTACAGCCATATACACCCTGTGAGCAAAGTATATGGTCCCCTGATCTTGTCAGCGCTACTAATATCGCAGAGACAGCAGCCATCCCTGATCCAAACGCAAGGGCCTTTTCCCCTTTTTCAATTGCTGCCATCCTCTCCTCCAGCATGGCAACAGTCGGGTTTCCAAGACGGGAATAGATTAATCCCTCTTCCTCCCCGGCAAAGCGCCTTTCCCCTTGCTCTGCGCTGTCAAAAGTGAACGTGCTGGTCTGAAATAATGGAGGAGCAAGACTCCCCCTGAATTCGTCCGATTTATATCCTGCATGAATGACTTCTGTTTCGAATCTTTTGTCTCCCATTCCGATTCCTCCTATATATTTGTAAGCGTTTACAAAATACCCCCATAAACAGGATATGATATTTGCCCTGATATGGAAAGTGATTTCACTCACAGCAATTGAAAAAGCACTGTGGTCTGCTAAACAGAAAAAGCACTCATAAATGAGTGCTTAAAAAATGATCACGATGAAAAAGAACTGGATTCAAAGACAAATCAGACCTTGTCACTAAAATCAAATTGGTTTCCATTCTGGACCACCACTTTATTCTTACCGGAGCCTTTGGCTTTATATAGAGCCTGATCCGCTCTTTTGAACACGGTCTTTGTCGTATCTTCCTGCCCCCTGATCCATGTGGAGACACCGCAAGAAATCGTGACATTTGGATTCGTATGTTTTTCGACTTTATCGACCAATCTGTTGGCAATCATGACACCGATTTCCAGTGGAGCCCCCGGCAGGTAAATCGCGAGTTCCTCCCCGCCCCATCTGGCACCGATATCCGTGCCGCGGATATTTTTAGCTATCTGCCGGGCCAGCTGGATGAGAACCTCGTCTCCGACCTGATGGCCATACTGGTCATTCACACATTTAAAATTATCAATATCAATTAAAATGAAGGTTCCCTGCCTATCCTCAAGCATCGACAGATTCATTTTGTCATCCAGATAGCCACGGGAATACAGCTTTGTCAAATGATCGGTCACGACCATTTTCTCCAATTCTTCACGAAGCATGGAATTGGTGAAAGCTAAAGTCGAATGATGGATGAGCGACTGCAGCAGCTTGAAGGTGTCAAACGCAAAGTGATATGGCTCCTCATGCATGACAAGCGCGAAACCCTTTAAATCACCGCTCTGGATCATCGGAACACACATTACTGAGCGGAAATGCGAAGAAGCCCCTTCGATATCAGAAGAGATATCCCCTATGAACAATGGTTCTAGATCCTGCTTTACCCGTTTGGCGATTTTCAATATATAATTGGCAGCCTCTTTTGAAAAGAAGAAACCGGTGCTCCCCTGAAGGACGGAGTAATCATGATTGTCTTCATCCAACATGATGAAACCGACTTCCTGTGCATCAAAGGACTTGATGATCCGGCCGCAAATAAACTTCATTGTATCTGTCAGGCGCAGGCTGGTATTCAATTGATGAGATGCTTCATTAATAAGCTGCAAATCGGCAACCAGCTTCCTTGATTGCTCGTAAAGCTTCGCATTCTCCAGGGCGCTGCCGGCGGTATTGGCAAGGAGCTTAATGAATTCCACTTCGTTTTGCGGGAACACAAGCGAGTTCGGGGCTATGACCTGCAGCACTCCATATACGCCCTGTCTTCCTTTTAAAGGTGCATACATGATGGAATTTTTGTCAATCACCAAATCCTCGAACTGGATTTGACCGCTCACATAAGATTGCATGGCAGTCTCGTTTTCACTGTTATACTCAAGGTCTTTAACCGGCAGTCCTCCGTAACCCTTGTGGTCATGGGACAGCAGGAGATAATAGGTGAACGAAGGATACACTTCCCTTAGTGTGGAAATGATTTCACCAAGCACAGCATCCATATCCATCGTCGAGTGGAATTTTTTCGTTACCCTGAATAATTGCTTATACCTTTTTTCTTCTTCCGTTGTCTCAGCCAGGGTGTGGATTTTATTTATAAACAATGTACACTCGTCAACAAGCTTTTTCAGAAGGCTGTCCGAAAGGCGGTCAAGTGAAGCGCCATTCATTTGAATAGCACATAAACTCTTGATATTTTCTTTTACAGCCATGACAAACACTAGATCATATTGCGGGAGTAATTCTGGTTTTTTAATAAATGATTGCGGGGTTTCAGTCAGTTCGCTTAAGAGACATTCCGGGGAATCACCCGTAATTTCCTCATTCAGATCGCTGCGGGTCGTAGCCTCAAGAAGCATGCCCTGATTCCATTCCTCACATCTATATAAATCGACCTCAGTTGCCTGGAGCAATTCTTTTAGCACAGTCAACATTTGCGAGAGAATGTCCGTGATAGATAATCTGCCCGTGCTGATCAAATCAAAGAACCTGCTTTTCAGTTCCAATATTGTTTCCCGTTCTACCAATTCTTCCATATGTATCACCTGTTTTAAAATCACTTCACAGCGATTTGTGAGTAGCTGTTTTACAGGCAGCAGCCTGATCGAGATTCATCACGTGGCTAGGTAGTATCCAAATATTTGAAAAAGAAAAATAATTACTATTTATTATATCATAGACCTAGTAAAATAGTATGATATAAAAGCCAAAGATTCGGGGATAATTTCATGGTGAAAAAGACAATGAATTGAAATATATCCTTGACTTTATATGAATAGAAATTATATAATACTCTTTGTGTAAAATATCGCAGCCTATGTGGTCTGCATTATGTATGTATTTTGTTCCTCAAACTTGGTTTGATGGTGTATCTCGTAACCCGCTGCTGCTAGGGCGAAGGTACATGAAAACAAAATACCCATAATGGTTAGTCACAATCTGTTTTTATTTTACAAAATAAAAACTAAGGAGGAGTCATTCATGGCTCGTTATACCGGCCCAAGCTGGAAACTATCCCGCCGTCTTGGAATTTCACTAAGCGGTACAGGTAAAGAATTAGAAAAACGCCCTTACGCACCAGGTCCTCATGGTCCTAACCAGCGTAAAAAGCTTTCCGAATACGGATTGCAACTTCAAGAGAAGCAAAAGCTTCGCCACATGTACGGAGTTACTGAGCGTCAGTTCCGTAACTTGTTCGACAAAGCAGGCAAAATGCCTGGTAAGCACGGTGAAAACTTCATGATTCTTCTTGAAGCTCGCCTTGACAACGTTGTTTACCGTCTAGGTCTTGCTCGCACTCGTCGTGCAGCTCGCCAGTTAGTAAACCACGGCCACATCATGGTTGATGGCGCACGCGTAGATATCCCATCTTACCGCGTAGCTCCTGGCCAGACAATCACACTTCGTGAAAAGTCTCGCAATCTTGATGTAGTTAAAGAAGCAATCGAAGTAAACAACTTCGTACCTGACTTCTTGACTTTCGATGCAGACAAGCTAGAAGGAACTTTCACTCGTATGCCTGAGCGTTCTGAACTTCCAGCTGAAATCAACGAAGCTCTTATCGTTGAATTCTACTCTCGTTAATAGAGTGCATTCAAAACCCCAGCCGATTTGGCTGGGGTTTTTATTTTTGCGCGGAAAAAGTGTAAAAATTCACCGTTTGCGAATAAACTAGTGCTTTTAGCGAATAAACTTCTTTTTTTGCGGAGAAAAGAATATATTTGCAAACAAACCCTCCATTTTTGCGAATAAAACGCATAATAAAATCCAATTCACTAAAAAAACAGCCTCCTGGCATCCAGGATGGCTGTTTTTACGATGTTTTTCGCTTGAACAAATAAAGTTTGCGAAAAAACATCTAGTATTTAAGCATGAAGTACTTCTTTTTGCCGCGGCGGACGATTGTGAACTGCCCTTCGATCTTGTCTGCATCGCTTAGGACGTATGCTGTATCGGTTACACGTTCTCCATTAAGGGATACTGCTCCGTTTGATACATCTTCACGTGCCTGCCTCTTGGATGGCGAGATTTTAGCAGCAACCAGCAAGTCGACCAATCCTTGTTCTTCTCCTCCTTCTACTGTAAAAGAAGGAACATCTTTAAATCCCTGCCTGATTTCGTCGGCGCTCAGGTTTTTGATGTCGCCGCTGAAAAGTGCTGCGGAAATCCTGATTGCCTGTTGAAGGGCTTCTTCACCATGGATCATGCGAGTCATTTCTTCAGCAAGAGCTTTCTGTGCTTTGCGCAGGTGCGCTTCTTCCTCAACTGCTTTTTCGAGGGCTTCGATTTCCTCTTTTTCGAGGAAAGTGAAGAACTTCAAGTATTTCACAACATCCGCATCGGCGGTGTTGATCCAGAACTGGTAAAACTCGTATGGAGATGTTTTCTCAGGGTCGAGCCATACAGCTCCGCTTTCCGACTTGCCGAACTTGGTGCCGTCAGCTTTTGTTACAAGCGGAATCGTCATACCGTATGCCTTAGAGCCTTCCGCAGACATTTTACGGATCAGCTCAAGACCGGTCGTAATATTGCCCCACTGGTCGCTTCCGCCAATCTGCAGTTTGCAGTCGTGATTTTCGTATAAATGGAAGAAATCCATTGCCTGCAGGATTGTGTAAGTGAATTCTGTGAACGAGATCCCTGTTTCCAGTCTTGAAGCAATCGTATCTTTTGCCAGCATGTAATTGACACCGACATGTTTTCCGAAGTCACGCAGGAATGTCACCACATCCATGGAACCTGCCCAATCGTAGTTGTTGACCATCAGCGCGCCATTTTCGCCTTCCACGTCAAAAATTTTACCAAGCTGCTTCTTAATTCCATCAACGTTAACCTGTACTTGTTCCAGCGTTTGCAGTTTACGCTCCTCGCTCTTTCCGCTCGGATCGCCAATCAAACCGGTTGCTCCGCCGACAAGGACGATCGGACGGTGGCCCGCATTCTGGAAACGGCGCAGAGTCAGGAACGGAAGAAGATGGCCGATATGCATGCTGTCCGCCGTTGGATCGACACCACAGTAAAGAGAAATCTTCTCCTTCGAAAGCAGGTCCTTCATTCCCTCTTCATCTGTTTGCTGGTAGATAATCCCGCGCCACTCGAGGTCTTTCAATAATTCCATTTGCCTTTCCTCCATTCAAAAATATATTTCGCAACCGGATTTTTGCGTAAATAAAAAACGCCCCTGCAATAAATGCAGGGACGCTAAATGCGCGGTACCACCCGGCTTGAAAACTAAAACAAAAAAGTCTTCCACTCCATAAAATAACGGTTAAACCGTCCGCGGCTACTATGAATCCAGTTCACTGCGGCGCTCGGGGAGGTAATTCATCCTTCTGTTTGTACCGGCTCACAGCGACCGCCGGCTTTCTGGAACATGGACAGAAGCACTACTCGTTCCCTTCACAGCTTTTTGCTATAAAGTTAATAAAGCATTTTTACCATAAAGCGATAGAAGTTGTCAAATTCGACATAAGTTTTCAGAAAAATTAAGATTACAGTCTATTCGACAGCTTGTTTATGCTATAATGTATGTGATTTTAGGGGGAATGATATGAATGCATGAAGGAAAGCAGGCTTGGAAAGAGAAGCTTAAATCCTTTGGTGCTTTTTTTACGAATAAAAAGACCGTAAAAGGAGCCCGGATTACTTACTCGGTTGTCTGGAACATGTTGCTTTTATTGATTATTGTACTGGTCCTCGGTGCGGGCTTTGCCGCAGGAACAGGGGCCGGGTATTTTGCATCCCTTGTCAAAGATGAACAAATACGTCCATATGAAAATATGAAGAAAGATATTTACAACTATGAAGAGACGTCGGACTTATATTTTGATAATGATGTTTATCTTGGCAAACTCAGAACTGACCTATACCGCGAGGAAGTAAAGCTTGACGATATGTCGAAGTATTTGGTCAATGCGGTCGTGGCAACTGAAGATGAGTATTTCTACGAACATGACGGTGTCGTGCCTAAAGCGATTATGCGCGCCCTTTTCCAGGAGGTCACAAACTCGGCGACATCGTCCGGGGGAAGCACACTGACACAGCAGCTCATCAAGAATCAGATCCTGACCAATGAAGTTTCATTCGAGCGAAAAGCGAAAGAGATTCTTCTCGCCCTCCGCCTCGAAAAATTCTTCGATAAAAAAGAGATTCTCGAAGCCTATTTGAATGTCGCTACCTTCGGCCGTAACGCGAATGGCAGCAATATTGCCGGTGTCCAGGCCGCAGCAAACGGGATATTCGGTAAAGAAGCGAAAGACTTGACCCTGCCTCAAGCTGCTTTTATCGCTGGACTACCACAGAGTCCATTTGGCTATACGCCATTCAGCAGCGATCACGGCAAGCTTAAAGATGCGGCTGGACTCGAACCAGGCCTGACGAGATACAAGACCGTCATCACAAGGATGCACGGAGCCGGCTTCATTTCGGATAAGGAGTTCAAGGAAGCAATCAACTATGATATTACGAAGGACTTTGTCAAAGAGGTTCCGAGCGATAATACAATTGAGGAGTATCCATTCCTCACATTTGAAATCGAGAAACGCTCAATTGATATTTTGGCTAATCTTTTAGCTGAACGCGATGGCTATGAAGCCGAAGATTTGAAAAAAGACGATGATTTAATGGCTGAATATGAGGCACTTGCCAACCGTGATCTTCGCCAGAACGGCTATAAGATTTATACAACCATCAATAAAGAGATATACGAAAAGTTCCAGGAAACCGCAAAGAATTACCCTTACTATGGAAGCGAAAAGCCTCAGGAAGTTCCTGATCCTGACGATCCGGACAAAACGATGGTAGTCAAAGAACCTGTGGAAATCGGCGCGACACTGATTGAAAACAAAACTGGCAAAATCATCAGCTTTGTCGGCGGCCGCAACTTCAAGCGGGAACAGACGAACCATGCTTCACGGGCTCCGAGACAGAACGGATCGACGATGAAGCCGCTTCTGGTTTATGCTCCTGCAATGGAGCTCGGGAAATTGCATCCCGGTACTGTTCTGCCTGATGTTCAAGTATTTTTATATGGAAAGAGCAAACCGTGGCCAAACAACTATGATATGAGATACAGCGGTTTGACCTCTGCCAGACATGCTTTGACGAAATCTTACAATGTACCGGCTGTCCTAGCCTATAAGAGCATCCTCGGCCAGAGACCTGCTAATTTCCTGGATAAGATGGGATTCTCCAATCTGCAGCCTGATGACTATTCGAACTTATCGACTGCTATTGGTTCCCTTCGGGGCGGTGTTACTGTTGAAGAAAACACCAACGCATTTGGTACATTCGCAAACAACGGGAAATTCATCGATGCATATATGATCGAAAAAATCGTCGACAAAAATGGCGAAGTCGTATTCCAGCATAAATCTGAACCAGTAGATGTCTTCAGTCCGCAAACATCATACCTGACCATCGATATGATGCGAGATGTCATCAACCGTGGTACTGCCACGGCTGTAAAAGGAAGATTGAAATTTGGCTCTGACTGGGCTGGCAAAACTGGTACCGGACATGAATATATTGATTCATGGTTTGTGGCAACCAATCCGAATGTCTCTTTCGGGGTATGGTTGGGTTACGATACACCTAAAGCACTCGAAAGAACCTATAAAGGACTTTCCTATGGCATGCGTACTCAATACATCTGGGCTGACCTGATGAATGCGGCCTATGATGTCGATCCTAAGCTGGTCGATCCGGAAGAACGCTTCAAGATGCCTGGCGGTATTGTCAAGCGATCTTATTGTGCCGTTTCCGGTTTGCTTCCTTCAAGTGCATGTTCGAAGGCAGGCCTTGTGGAGTCAGACTATTTCATTGCGAAATACGCACCAACAAAGGTAGATGACAGCCTGGTTGAAAATAAATTCGTTACTGTAGGAGACAAGCGCTATATTGCCCTTGATTCCACACCAGCAGAATTTACGGATTCAGGAGTCATTTTGAACCCGGAATATATGGAAAACTACATCGGCCATAAAATCAGGAACCCGCAACAGTTGATCCCTAATAAGGATGCCTGGAACAAAATACTCGTTGCCAATGATAAGCTGAGTGAAAATGGCAAGACTCCAGCAGCGCTCGGAATCAAGCTTTCTGGAAAAACAATTGCCTGGGGCAAGCACCCTGATAATGATATTGTCGGCTACCGAATCTATAACAACAAGAAAAAAGTCGGCAGCATCAAAGCTGGTGAAAAACTGAGTTTCAATGCAGGAGACGGCGTATTCTATGTTACAGCTGTCGATATAGCTGGAAAAGAATCCGCGCCGTCGAATATCATTGAAATTGGCAAAAAACCTGAACCTAAGGATCCTCCAAAGGACGACAAACCGAAGGACGATAAAAATAAACCAAAGGATCCTAAACCGAAAGACCCTCCGCCAACCGACCCTAAACCGGATGATCCTCCTGAGCCACCTGGAGATGGGGATGGTAATGGTGAAGGTACTGGAGAAGGTACAGGGAACTAACATCATTTATTGAATTTAAAAAATGCCTGGAGTTACTTCAATGTAACTCCAGGCATTTTTGGTTGTTGGTATGCGTACGAGGAACAATGATTTAGTGTGTAATTTGAGTATAAACATTTGACAAAAAAATCTATTTATGCTATAATTTACAAAATAACTCCGTGTGTTTATAATAAGGTTCTCCTGTCCTGGGAGGATCTTTTTTTTATGGAGGGAAAAATATGAAGCAAAATGAAGCAAGCGTGACTTCCCTGGTTTCAGCCTTCGCACGGGCTTATCACAGTCAATATGACTCACCAACCATTTTTGATGACTTCATGGCAAAAGAACTTATCTCCCAAGAAGAATCTTCAATGATTAAAGAGAATATGATTCAGGGCATTTCTTTTTTCAGTCAAGAAATCGCGCAAAATTTACGGGATCAACCAGATGAGATGTTGAAATGGATTACACAAGTCCAGCTATCCCCTACACCCCTGGCCCGCGCTGCGTTCTGCGAAAGAGTATTACACAATGAAATAATCCTGGGAGTAAAACAGTATGTCATTCTCGGAGCTGGATTAGACACTTTTAGTTTCAGACACCCTGAGCTAGAAAACAAAATAGAAGTATTTGAAATCGATCATCCTGCTACACAAGAATTCAAAAAGAAAAGACTAGATGAAACAAGTCTTCAAATCCCAAAAAACCTTCACTTTATCCCAATTGACTTCACGAATATGTTTTCCACACAAGATTTAATGAATAAAGGCTTTGATGTTAATCAAAAAACGTTCTTCAGCTTTTTAGGAGTCTCGTATTACTTAACGAAGGAGGAAATATTCAACCTGTTTACGCATATATTCACCAGGTTGCCATCAGGAAGCTCAATCGTTTTTGATTTCGCAGACGAGAAACTCTTTAGTGAAAAAGGGTTTTCTAATAGAGTGGAAAATATGCTGAAAATGGCTTCAGTAGGTGGAGAACCGATGAAATCATGTTTCTCTTATACTGAAATTGAGAGTCTTTTGGAGAAAGCTGGTTTACTTATTTACGAACATTTATCCCCAACTGACATAAATGAAATGTTCTTTAAAAACCGCTCGGATTATTTGTCTGCATTCGAAAACATTCACTATATCCATGCAGTAAAGAATTGAAGCTAAGAACATGTGCTTAATTGATAAGCTGTCTGGCGAATTAAGATTGGGGGCAACAATCCTCGTCCTCCTGCTCATCATAATCAACAAAAAACAGTCCAATTCGATATCGAATTGGACTGTTTTTTTCACAAAATTTATTAATCTTCCATTGTAGAAAGGTCGCCGGTTGGAAGGTCAAGTTCCCATGCCTTCAACACGCGGCGCATGATTTTACCGCTTCGTGTCTTAGGAAGCTTATCGCGGAATTCAATTTCGCGAGGTGCTGCATGTGCTGCAAGACCCTTTTTCACGAATTGGCGGATTTCCTCGATCAACTCATCGGACTGCTCATAGCCGTCACGCAATGCGATGAACGCCTTGATGATTTCGCCGCGGACTGGGTCCGGCTTGCCGATGACACCTGCTTCAGCGACTGCAGGATGTTCAACAAGCTTGCTTTCGACTTCAAATGGTCCGACACGCTCGCCGGAGGTCATGATGACATCATCAATCCGTCCCTGGAACCAGAAGTATCCCTCTTCATCCATGTATGCAGAGTCACCGGACACATACCAGTCGCCAGGCATGAAATATGATTCATACTTCTGCGGGTTGTTCCAGATGGTGTGCATCATCGATGGCCAGCCTTTTTTGATTGCCAGATTGCCCATTCTGTATGGAGGCAGTTCATTCCCCTGGTCATCCACGATTGCCGCTTGAACACCCGGGATTGGCTTACCCATCGATCCAGGTTTGATTTCCATGCTTGGGTAATTACAGATCAGCTGTGCGCCAGTTTCGGTCATCCACCAAGTATCATGGATGCGCAGGTTGAACACCTTCATTCCCCATCTGACAACCTCAGGGTTCAGCGGTTCACCAACACTCAGGATATGGCGAAGACAGCTAAGATCGAATTTCTTCACGACCTCATCCCCTGCACCCATCAGCATCCTGAAGGCCGTTGGAGCACTATACCAGACAGTCACTCCGTACTGTTCAATCATCTTGTACCATGTCTCAGGATTGAAACGTCCTCCAATGATCACGTTTGACGTTCCGGCAAGCCATGGCCCAAAGATTCCATATGATGTTCCTGTTACCCAGCCTGGATCCGCTGTGCACCAGTAGACATCTTCTTCTTTCAAGTCCAGGACCCATTTAGCAGTCTGATAATGCTGGATCATCGCATTATGAACGTGAAGGACACCCTTTGGCTTTCCAGTCGAGCCGGAAGTATAATGCAAAATCAGTCCATCCGTGCGGTCAACCCATTCGATATCAAGTTTATTGCTAGCTTCAGAAAGCTTTTGTTTAAAATCAACATACTGATCATCTGCTTCCAGGTTGTCGCCAACAAGAAGAATATGCTTCAAGTCTGGCAGCTCATCGACAGGGACGCGCTCGAGAAGCTCAGGTGTCGTGACCAATACCTTCGCGCCACTATCCTGCAGCCTGTCCCGGACAGCCCCTTCCATGAATGCTTCAAATAATGGGCCTACGATCGCCCCCAGTTTTACCGCCCCGAGAACAGCGAAATACAGTTCTGGAGAACGAGGCATGAAGATAAACACGCGGTCCCCTTTTTCCACATCCGCGTATGTTTTGAATACGTTACCAGCTTTATTGGTAAGCTCCTTCATTTCTTTGAACGTATATTTTTCCTTGCGCACCCCATCCTGATAATATAGCGCAATCTTATTTTTCCTGAATCCTTCTGCATGGCGGTCAATTGCTTCATATGCGATGTTGACCCTTCCTGTATCAGACCAGGAAAACTCTTTTTCAGCTTCACTCCAATCAAATTGTCCATGAAGCTCGTCATAATTTTTTAAGTTATGATTCCCTTGCGTAACTGGTAGCGCTTCCACTTTCATGTATCCATCCCCCTTGGCTTTATATTTAAAATACATTATAGTATAAAAATTCGATTTTCTCAATTTTTAAAATATTAATAGAAAAGAAAGTCCTGTTTCCCTTCGAGCTTTTTACTGCCAGAAAAGTCCTTTCTAAATACAGAAAATTTTGTGAAAGCGCTTTTATTTGTTAGATTTTATGTATAATAGAATTATCGTTTTAATTGTTGACGGGTGGTGACTGAATGGAACATAAAAAGACTTATAACGCTAAAGAACTGAAGACTCCCCATGGCCGTTTAATCATTGAAGGCCCGATTTCTCCGGAAAAACTGGCAAGCTATGAATTCCACGAAGATCTGGTGGCATTCCGTCCTCCAGCACAGCAGCACAAGGCATTGATTGAAATTGCCGGGCTGCCGGAAGGACGGATCATTGTGGCTCGTTCAGGCCATATGATCGTCGGATATGTTACTTATCTATACCCAGACCCGCTTGAGAGATGGTCTGAGGGAAAAATGGAAGATTTAATCGAACTTGGTGCAATCGAGGTCATACCTGAATTTCGCGGAAGCTCCGTCGGCAAGAATTTGCTGATTGTATCCATGATGGATGATGCGATGGAAGATTACATCATTATCACGACAGAATATTATTGGCATTGGGATTTGAAAGGCACAGGCCTCAATGTATGGGAATACAGAAAAGTCATGGAAAAAATGATGAATGCGGGCGGTCTTGTCTGGTACGCGACGGATGATCCCGAAATCAGCTCACATCCAGCAAACTGCCTGATGGCCCGAATTGGTAAAAGGATTCCGCCTGAATCTGTACAGAAATTCGACCAGCTGCGGTTCATGAACCGTTTTATGTATTAAGATCGTTTTTAACCTCATCATTCAAGGAGGAAGGAATTATGATCGTCGAGGAAATTATGAAGAAGAACGTCACGACGCTTTTTCCTGAGGATACCATTGCAGCCGCGATCAAACTGATGGCGGAAAATAAAATTCGGCATATTCCCATTGTGAATAAAGACCGTGCAGTCATCGGGCTCGTTTCCGATCGCGACATCAAGGATGCTGCCCCGTCGGTTTTCCACTGGGACAAACATAAGGGAGAGCTTGATAATCCGGTAAAGTCGATTATGACCACAAATGTGATCACCGGGCATCCTTTGGATTTCGTCGAAGAGATATCAGCGGTGTTCTATGAACATAATATCAGCTGTCTTCCAATCATTAATGACAGGAAGCTGGTAGGGATCGTAACCGAAACAGATTTGCTGCATACGCTTGTAGAACTGACAGGCGCCCACCAGCCAGGCTCCCAGATTGAAGTAAAGGTTCCCAACAAAGCAGGCATGCTTTGCGAGATCGCATCCGTGATCAGCATGCGGAAGGCAAATATCCAAAGTGTCCTTGTCTACCCTGACCAAAAAGATGAGCGGTACAAAATCCTTGTTGTGAGGATTCAGACAATGAACCCAATCGCAGTGATCGAGGATCTGAAAAAAGCGGGACACCAAGTACTCTGGCCTAATCTCCCGGGTGTTTCATCATGAGCGACCGCTCTGTGTTTGTCTTTTCAGACGAGCTGCTGAACTACCGGTTCAGCAGCAACCATCCTTTTAACCAGATGCGGTTGAAACTTACGCTGGATTTATTGCGTAAAATCGGTGCAATTGAGGATAGTCAGATTGTTGCGCCACGGATGGCCACGGATGAGGAACTCCACCTCGTCCATGATCCCAACTTTGTAAACGCTGTTAAGCTTGCTGGCCAGGGAAAGCTTAAAGGTGAAACCGCTGAAGGATACGGTCTGGGGACGGAAGACACCCCGATTTTTGCCAATATGCATGAAGCAAGTGCTTTGCTTGTTGGCGGCACACTGACTGCAGTGGATTATGTCATGAACGGAAAAGCTGACCATGCCTTACACTTAGGCGGAGGCCTTCACCATGGATTCCGCGGCAAAGCTTCAGGCTTCTGTATTTATAATGACAGTTCAGTTGCGATCAAGTACCTGCAGGAAAAGTACAATGCACGGGTATTATATATCGATACCGATGCCCATCACGGCGATGGTGTTCAATGGTCATTCTATGATGACCCGAATGTATGCACATTATCAATCCATGAAACCGGCCGTTATCTTTTCCCCGGTACAGGGAATGTGAATGAACGCGGGCAGGGCAAAGGCTACGGGTATTCTTTCAATATCCCGGTCGATGCTTTCACAGAGGATGACTCATGGCTCGATGCCTATCAAACATCACTGATTGAAATAGTCGAATTCTTCAAGCCAGATGTCATTCTGACTCAAAATGGTGCGGATGCCCACTACCTTGACCCGTTGACCCATTTGTCGGCAACGATGAAGATATATCGGGAGATTCCAAAGCTTGCACATGAGGTTGCCCATAAATATTGCGGCGGCAAGTGGATTGCGGTTGGCGGCGGAGGCTATGATATCTGGCGCGTGGTGCCCAGAGCCTGGTCACTGATTTGGCTTGAGATGATTGAAAACTCAAACTGTTATGGCAGTTTGCCGCAGGAATGGATCAATGAATGGAAAGAACAGGCACCTGTTGAATTGCCGCTAGAATGGGATGATCCAGAAGACTTATATCCGCCTATCCCACGAAAACCGGAAATTACGGAAAAGAATGCCCAGACAGTTGAAAAAGCATTGTATCCCATCCGCTCGAATAAAAAATCAGAAACTGTTTAAGTGCGAAACCGGGTGATTGTATCCCGGTTTTTTTGTTTTATGGAAGGGAGATATGCCGCACGCAAGCTCGGCATATTGAGTTGGTGGATAGAATTTGATCGTTGGTCGATTTAATTTGAAATGTGGTCGAATAAACTTAAAATCTGGTCGAATTAATTTGAAATGTGGTCGAATAAATCCAAAACAGTGGGCTAAATTTTAATTTTCGTCGCTAAGGTTATAAGCAGCCGGAATTTCATTGATTAGTGCCATATCAGAAGATTGGGCAGTATTTTTTCATTGATTTCCTTCAGGTAATGAGAGGATTTCAAGTGGATTTCGGTTGATTTGCTTAAAAAAGCCCCTTGCATCTGCTGCAAGGGGCTTTTCACATTATTTAGTTGAATCTCTGTTCTCGATCCGGTGTGGCAGGACAACGATATTTTCATCCACTTTTTCTTTGTTCATGTATTTCGTCAGCAAGCGCATGGCTACTGCTCCGATATCGTATAAAGGCTGGACAACCGTTGTAAGCTGCGGGCGTACCATTAAAGTCAATCTTGTATTGTCCGAAGCGATTACTTCGAAATCTTCTGGAACGCTGTATCCGCGGTCAAAAGCACCGTGGATGACTCCAAGTGCCATTTCATCCGACCCGACAAGGATTGCTGTAGGCTTCTTGTCGAGCTCGAGGATTCTTTCAATTGCCTCGAGACCTGAATCATACGTATAATCGCCCTCGACAACCAGTTCTTCGTTAAACTGAATTCCTGCATCTTTTAATGCGCGCTTATATCCTTCAAGCTTTTTATCCTTGTTGATTGGCTCCAGCATTGGCCCAATAACAAATCCAATCTCTTTATGACCTTTTTCAACAAAAGCAGAAACCGCATCGAATGTTGCCTGCTCATAGTCGATATTAACAGATGGTATTTCGCCTGATTCCTCAATCGATCCTGCTAAGACGATTGGTACTGGGGACTTTTTGAATTCCTCGACATGTTCGGTCTTAATATTGCCGCCCATGAAAACAATTCCATCAACCTGTTTGCCAAGCATTGTGTTCAGCAAATGCAGTTCTTTTTCGATATTCTGGTCAGAGTTGCTCAAGATAATATTGTATTTGTACATTGTAGCAATATCTTCAATTCCCCTTGCCAGCTCCGCAAAAAACGGGCTCGCAATATCAGGAATGATCACACCGACAGTTGTCGTCTTTTTGCTTGCCAGTCCGCGTGCAACCGCATTGGGACGGTAGCCAAGACGGTCAATGACCTCCATGACTTTCTTTCTTGTAGCTGGCTTGACATTCGGGTTTCCATTGACAACACGTGAAACCGTTGCCATTGAAACGTTCGCTTCCCGTGCAACATCATATATTGTAATATTCATCTATTTCACTCCTTCAGGTAATAAACGGCACTTTTCGCTTAGTTTACAGCAAAAATTGAAACAATAATCATTTTTTAAGTTTGTGATTATATGTACAAGTTTAATTATGTTATTAATCATACGATATCCACAACAATCCCGCAATCTGAATAGCTTATTTTTATGTATTTTTATTATGATTTGGACACCGTCTTCTTTGTAGTTACCCCTAAATGCACATAAAAAAAACCTTCCACAATAAAGGAAGGTTTCAGAACTTTAGACTCTTACGAATGGAGTGGATTTTAATCCCTCTAAAAATTCATCAAATTGTTTAAGATCCATCTGCTGTGCATTGTCGGATAAAGCGACTGCTGGATCTGGATGCACCTCTGCCATGACCCCATCTGCTCCGATCGCCAGTGCGGCTTTTGCTGCCGGAAGCAATAAATCCCTTCTGCCAGTTGAGTGGGTGACGTCAACCATGACCGGCAGATGTGTTTCCTTTTTCAGAATTGGCACTGCGGAAATATCAAGCGTATTTCGGGTAGCTTTTTCATATGTCCTGATTCCGCGCTCGCAGAGAATGATCTGGCCATTTCCCTGCGCCATGATGTATTCAGCTGCATTGATGAATTCTTCAATTGTAGCGGCAAGCCCACGTTTTAACAAAATAGGCTTATTCACTGCCCCTGCTGCTTTAAGAAGTTCGAAGTTTTGCATATTGCGGGCACCGATTTGGATGACATCCAGATAGTCCACGGCTATTTCAATGTCGGCAGGTGTGACGATTTCACTGATAACAGCAAGATCGTACTCATCCGCCACTCTTTTTAAAATCTTAAGTCCTTCAACACCTAATCCCTGGAAGTCATAAGGTGAAGTCCTTGGTTTAAAAGCACCGCCGCGAAGCAATTTGAAGCCTTTCGCTTTAACCGCTTCCGCCACTGTGGCTACTTGTTCATATGACTCAACTGAACATGGACCGAAAACAAAGTCCGGAGTTCCATCGCCAATTTTCAATCCTTTAATATCTATAATTGTATCATCCGGCTTTTTCTTCCTGGAAACAAGAAGAGCTTTGCGGTGATCATCTGATTGAAGTTCAAGTCCGGCTTTGAAAATTTCTTTAAAGATATGTTCAATCGTTGAATTTTCAAAAGGCCCGTTATTGCTTTCCTTGATCAAATCGAGCATTTCTCTTTCACGAACAGGGTCATAACGATAAACGCCCTGTGTTTCTTTTGCACGGCCAATTTCCTGGACGAGCAGGGCTCTTTCATTGATTAATGAGAGAAGCTCTAAATTCAATTCATCCACACGATTCCTAAGCTGGTCAAGATTTTTTGTCATTTTCTGTCCCGTCCTTTCGAAATTCATTTTAGCCCTAACTATAAGAATCATCAAGAAAAGAACACCAGGTTCCTTTTTATGCCAGGATGAGAAATAACGATCACCTGAATCTTCTTTATAGCAATAGAGTTTGTATGGTACATTTTTAATATCATCGTTTCTGGAGCCCTGACCTAAAGCAATGGCATCATAGAACCGATAATACTAGGAGGGCCTTTTGTAAAGGGCCTCGAGTTACTGATGGTTAAGCTATACAATTTAATAAAGGTAATTATATCTGAAAAAAATACGGTTGTCACGCATTTTTCTTTAATAATTAAACGCTTTTAAGCGATAAAGCATCATATGAGACTTTAAGTTAGAGGGTGCACGAATTTGAGTGTTAATAATAAACTGTTTGCATTAGATATCGGGACGCGTTCCGTCGTTGGAATCATCCTGGAAGAATCTGATGGACAATATGAAGCAATCGATATCATTATCCGTGAACATAAGGATCGAGCGATGCTGGACGGCCAGATCCATGACGTCCTTTCCGTATCAGACATCATTTCTGGAATCAAAGAAGAATTGGAAGGTACACATGGCCCTTTAACAAAGGTCTGTGTGGCTGCAGCCGGTCGTGCCCTTAAAACCGAACGTTCGAAAGCAGTTGTCGATATATCCGGCAAACCGATGTTTTCGAAGCAAGATATCCTCCATCTTGAACTCAGTGCTGTCCAGCTTGCACAAGCTTCCGTTGCTGGAGAAAAAAGCAATGAGCTAGGCCATCACTATTATTGTGTCGGATATTCTGTGCTTTATTACCAGCTTGATGGAGAAGCCATCGGAAGCCTGATCGATCAGCGCGGATCCGAGGCCTCTGTTGAAATCATTGCAACCTTCCTTCCAAAAGTTGTCGTGGAGTCACTGCTTGCCGCTTTGGACCGTGCCGGCCTGGAAATGGACGCCCTGACACTCGAACCGATTGCCGCAATCAATGTATTGATCCCAGCTTCAATGAGAAGATTGAATGTTGCCCTTGTTGATATCGGTGCGGGGACATCAGATATTGCACTCACGGATTCAGGGACCGTTATTGCGTATGGAATGGTGCCAGTTGCCGGAGATGAAATCACTGAAGCCGTCAGCGATGAATTCCTGCTGGACTTCCCTCTTGCTGAAAAAGCAAAGCGAGAGCTGCTCGAACATGAATCAATTACCATTACAGACATACTTGGGTTTGAGGCAGTCATTAGCAAACAGGAAGCGATCGATAGGATCACCCCTGCGATCGACCGCCTGGCAGAAACGATTGGTGATGAAATCCTTCGATTGAATAATGATAAATCACCAAAAGCGGTCATGCTTGTCGGCGGAGGCAGTCTTACGCCTGATTTGACCAGCAGGATTGCCAGCAAGCTGAACTTGCCGGACAACAGAGTTGCCATCAGGGGCCTTGATGCCATCTCATCTGTTTCATTTGCGAGCCATATTACTAAAGGTCCCGAACTTGTTACGCCAATCGGGATTGCGATTGCGGCAAAACAATCCCCTGTCCAGTATCATACTGTCTACGTGAATGGACAGCCGGTGAGGCTTTTCGAGGTCAATAAATTGACGGTAGGAGACTGTCT
Source organism: Chryseobacterium sp. ISL-80 (assembly GCA_018613055.1). Taxonomy (GTDB): domain Bacteria; phylum Bacillota; class Bacilli; order Bacillales; family Cytobacillaceae; genus Mesobacillus. The sequence continues at coordinate 56,611 of JAGGQZ010000019.1, forward strand.
GCTGGCTGCCGGGATCAAAATGAATAAACTCTACGGAAAGCCTGGTCTTGCGATGATTGTCAGCCTGAACGGCAAGAATGCGACCATTCCTGGCAAACATGGACAGCCTCCTGTATTGCTGAAAAATGGTTCAATATGTACTTTTGATGACCAGGTGAATGGCGGCGATCAGCTGACTGTCGTGAAGGGTGAGGACGGGGTCAGAACAGAACTGACTCTCGAAGATTTGATTGGAGAGCTTCCTTCCAAAACGATCATCATCAATGGACAAAGGCATGAAATCCGTTCAAAACTGACCTGCAATGGCCTTCGTGTCCCAATTTCACAGCAAGTAGCAGACAGGGACGAAATCAGATTTGAAATGGCTGACACTATTGAAGATGCACTGAAGGAGCTCAATCAGGCAGAAATTCTTATGGATACACGACCTTTTCATATCAAGATTGACGGTAAAGAACAAAAGATTACGGAGTTCATGGGGAAAATTCATCTGAATAATTTACCAGCTAGCCTGAAAAATAAATTTGAACACCTTGATAGTATTCGCTTTGAAAAGGGAACAGAACCTACACTCAGAAAACTTATAGAGATTCTAGGCATCCAGGCTATGGACATCATGCCCATCTCCTTTAATGGACAGCAAATCCAGCTGGAGCACGAAGTAACGGCGTTCATCAGGGAGGATATCAAGATTGGGATCGACGAGCACATCTTTAACGGAGACCAGATCACTACAAAACCAAAAGAGATGCAGTCATTCATTTTCCAGGATGTTTTCAATTTTGCCCAGATCGACATTCCAAAAGAAAGTCGGGGATTCACGGTGCTTAAAAATGGTGAAAAAGCAACATTTGACGATGGTCTTGCACCAGGAGATGAGTTGAGCATCACCTTTGAAAATCCGGTCAGTGTAAAGTAAAAAAACATCCATCTGGATGTTTTTTTCACTTTACATTTTCTTCTTTTGCCGCAGCCAGTGATTTCGCTGTGATTTTAAAATGAGAAGCATGCCATGCGACATCAGAATTGACAAATAGAATAGCCTGAGGCGATTCATGCTTAACATGGAATTTTTCAGCAATATGGTTTGATAGATCGCGGGAATCCTGTACAGTTAAATAATATAATGGATCGTTGCTGTTTTGCTCGAACTTGGCAAACTCATCATACCCGGCTGCGCTGATCGGACAGGTTGTGCTGTGCTTCAGCATGAAGAACGTTTCACCAGAATCGACAAGCTTATCAAATTCTTCGATCGTATTAATTTGTTGCATCCTACTCTCTCCTTTTTCATGGCTCTGATTGCTTCATTTTTTCATTCCCAATTAACCTTTTCAGAGAACTTTCCTATACGAAAAAAAGCCCTTAAAATAAAAATAAACGGTGAAGTAATCTTACCACTTCACCGTTTACAAGACAAACTTACTGATTCAGTTTGTTTTCTGTTTCATCAAAAGCCTTCTGTGTTTCTTCAAGCTTCTTCTGAATTTCTTCACCAGTGGCAGTATGCGTATTATCCATGGAGCTTGTCTCTGCCATGGAAGTTGGCACTTCCTGCAGCTGGTCCTCCTCGGAAACGGATGAAGATGTACCATTCTGGTTCTTCATATCCTTCACTTTGTTCACCAGATTAGAAGATTGCTGTGTCACAGTCTCTTTCAGACCGCTTGCCTTTTCCTTTGCTACAGAAGCAAGGTCAACACTCTTGTTTTTAAGAGTAGAAGATTGCTCATTAAGCGATCCTCTTAATTCCTTCCCAGACTTAGGAGCGAGCAATAATGCCGCAAGTGCCCCTGCAAGGCCACCAACAATCGCACCCGTGACAAAGTCCTTTGAGTTGCTGTTATTACTGTTATTATCCCTCATTGGTCCATTTACATCATATTGGCTTTGTTCCCTGTTCATACTATCTCCTCCTTTCATTAATACCGAACACGTTCCCTTTGCCTCTCTACCATCTCTTCGCCTTCCATTTGATGGTCAATTCGAGCTGTTTTTTTTGACTGCCATTTGTCCTTCAACTCCAGGAATACGTTGCTCCATTGAACCACCTGTGAAATCTTGTCCTTATTCCTGTCAATCTGAAGGTCGACCATAGTTTGAACATTATGGATCGATTGGTTGAATCTCTGAACAGAATTTCCTACATCCTTCACAGCACTTATGACACCGTTCAAGCTCTCAGATTTTCTGGAAATATCGTCCGCCAAATTGTTAGTTTTGTGCAGAAGCTCCGTTGTTTCACGAGTCACACCATCCAACTGCTTCTCCAGGCCATCAAGCGTGCCTGACACACTGTCTAAAGTTGTCTGCAAAGATTTTAGAGTTTTGGATAATGAAACTACCAAAACTAAGAATGCAATTGCTATTACTGCAACACTTAAATACAAAATAATTTCCACTGTTGAACACCTCCGTTAGCATATGTACATTTTACCCAGCATAAGGCGACGTAAACCACCTTGTCCATTAACTATTTCAATACAGACAGCCCCTTTTCCTTCCTCCCTTAGCATATCTTTCTACAACATAAAATTCCAGCAGATAGATTGAATTTATTTAAGGCTTGGAACGGAAGTTTACGGTTGGGGATTGAGATTTATTGCAGTTCTGATGACTTTTCTGGTATCCCTGTTTGAATTGCCAAGCTGAATTTGACAGCTTTTCTGTTCCACCGGTCTAACCTGTCAAAATTCCGTGCTTTTTTTGACAGCTTTTGTGCTTCACCCGCTCAACCTGTCAAGATTCCATACTTTTCTTGACTGCTTTTCCGCTTCACCCACTCAACCTGTCAAGATCATATGCTTTTTTTGACAGCTTTTCCGCTCCACCAGCTCAACCTGTCAAGATTCCATGCTTTTTTTGACAACTTTCCTTCTTCACCAGCTCAACCTGTCAGAATCCTATGCTTTTCTTGACAGCTTTTCCGCTTCACCCACTCAATCTGTCAAGATTCCATGCTTTTTTTGACAGCTTTCCTTCTTCACCAGCTCAACCTGTCAGAATCCTATGCTTTTCTTGACAGCTTTTCCGCTTCACCCACTCAACCTGTCAAGATTCCATGCTTTTCTTGACAGCTTTTCCAATTCACGAGCTCAACCTGTCAAAATTCCATG